>CP073692.1:1314045-2514045 GCA_018228665.1 Faecalicatena sp. Marseille-Q4148 | reverse complement strand
GATACTTGTTTTTCCAATCATACAAAGTCGATGCGGCGATTCCAATATTATCAGCTATCTGCTCATCCGTTAGCCCATCTCTTGCCCACCCTTCTATCAATATCAATCCTTCTTGAGTGATCCATTTCTCATACTTAGCCATTTGCATCGCTCCATTGCTCAAAGCATTTTTTGTAAAATTCAAACAGCTCTGAATCCTTTTCGAAACTGAATTGTTCTATTTTGGGGTTGGTATTAAGATTGCTAGAGGTTTCCAGAACATATTTCCCTGCTTCTGTGTCAAACAGAATGATTTTCGAGTGATTGTTTACCGTACAATATTGGAATCCGTTGTCATTGCATACTTTTTCAAAATTCTCGTAATATCCGTATCTCTTCACTGAATCACTGTCGTTTTTCATAAGTGTTCCAACTGCAAAACAGCAATTCTCTATTGCTCCTTTTTTATGTAACGCGTCTATGATCTGCAATTCCTTTTTGCCTATCCGGAAAGAAGAGGCGTATAGATTATGAATTTTTGTCAGCTCCGCAATCAGCATGATAAAGCTTATCGTAGAGAAACCACCGTCAGATACAAATTTATACACGCAGTCTTCCGGTAGTTCCGGCATTACTTCTTTCAGTTCCATTTTGGCTCTGAGTATATTAAACTTTTTCCGCTTCTGCCTTAATTTCATTCCGCCTTTCTCCTTTCTGTTTTTTGCGTAATATCTAAACGTAAAAGAGCACCAAACAGTCTCACTGCCGGTGCTCCTTCGCAAATATTTACAAGGATGGGAAATAACTTGTACTGAGCTACTTATCTAGTTGCTCTAGAATAATTATAGCATATATAAAAGTTTAATGTGTTTAATCTTTTGCGATTCTGGAAATTATTTGTGATATCCGTCCTTTTGAATAATCAAGCTTCTCTGCAACTTCCGCTTGATTCATTCCTTCCAAATACACCATTTCCATAATCTGTTTTTCTATTCCATCCGGTAAGGCTTCTATAAATTCCCTTACCTCTGTAATTTCCTGTGTTAAGAGAGCCTGACGCTTTTCTTTCTTCCGAATCTTGTTCTTTATTGCATCGGATTCTTTAGGCTCTTTCATTCTTACCGTTACATGTTGTTCTATGTACGGAAAGTCTTTGCCGGATCCAGTGACTTTCCCCGATATTTCCGGAACATTTTCTAAACGCTCGTTTAAGTTATTTATCTGCTCCGCAACTAAATCCAGCTCTTTTACATTTGCTTTGTATCTATCGAGTTTCGCCTTGTCCAAGATTACCACCTCCATACTTCCCCTTGATATATCCTAATACATCGACAATCTCATACGGCTCCCTCTTAAATGCCTCTCTTGCCGCCTCAGTCGTTTCCAAATTTTCCAGTTCCCCTGTTCTTCTCTGGTCTCTTAGCTTTCTCTCCTTATGTGTCTCTCTCATGGCGTTCCCTCCATTTGCGCTTGTACTGGTAATCGTCTATCAGGACATGGATTGCATATCTTGTTGCCAGCACCATAAAAATCATTGTAATTTCTATCATTTTTTCTCCTTTTCTGTAAGGTTTTTCGGTTTCTGTTGTCTAATATATAGAGGAGCTTATTTTGAGGTTGGAGCGATGGCACTTAAGACCACGCTCCGCTGTCCTCTTTACTCTACCCTTGTAAATCTACTCATAATATGTTCTGCTACCGGTTCTTGTTTTGGATGATATGCTTCCGGAAGCGGCTGCCATGCTACAACATTACGCTTATTTGTATACCACTCTTCTCCCTCTTGTCTTCTCGTCCACCATGCATTTTCTTGATTATTATACACGCCTAAACACACTTCTCCGTCTTCGAGAGTCACTAATTGCATATCATAACGCAGCTTGTTATTTTCTTTCGGCAATCTCTCTTCTACCGGAATCCAACCGTCATTTAATCCAGCAATAACACCCTCTACCGTGGATAACGCACTAAAATAGCCTGTTCTATAATCTTGATTCTGATTATTTTGCTTTCGCTTTAGTTCCTTAATCTCTTGCAAAATCTTTTCTAACACATTCATCTTTTCTTTCCTCCATCAACTCTTTATACGGTACCTTTCTATAGTCATTCACTTTGATTCCAAGAGCCACATACCCTTTTGTTAAACCAATAAACTTATCATCCAAAATATATGTAATTTCTGCAAATATCGTTCTTCCAGAATATTTTATGTTGTCCCACTCTCTCAGGAAGATATTATCACCAACTTTAAAATCCCTATCATTCTTGCGAATTTCAAATGGCTTACTTCCATTCAAAACCGCATCAAAATACTTGGGATATATTTTAAGCTCATGCAAGCGTTTTTCTCTCATCACTCCGCCTCCAACAAATCTGGATTATCGAAAATGTTACCGATTACTTCCAGCCTATCTTTCCAGTGGTATGTCGGCGAATATTCCACCTTATCCGTCCAATGTATTAAGAATGATGTATTTTTCAAATCATATTCAATAAATCCGACAGATGGCTCGCTTACAACATGCAAATCGGTTCTTCTTACAATATCATTCTCCCAAATCTTCTCGCCGTTCTTATCAGTAAGTCCTGTGAACTGGCAGAGTGTACTTGAATCACATGGATAGGCTTTATAATCATCAACTACGATTAATATAATATTTTTAGATGTTGTGTGTTGCACATCTCCTTCCACCCACCATTGCTCTTTTGGTAAGTCTCTCCAATCTATTCTCTTTGCTTTAAAAATGATTTCTCTATTCATCTTTTACCTCCGCCTAATCCTTGAATAAATATTTAACCACAATATGCCCTAACCACATCACAGTCCCGAGCACCATAAGCTTCCCGCACTCAGCATAGCTACCAACTACCTCACAATAAGTTTTCACGCACATAGCGTATATTACAATCGTCATTCTTCTGTCCTCTTATTCTTCAAACATTTTCCGGGGAAGAATTTTATCGCACTCTATACATCTACGTCTTTCCCCTGAATAAACTGTAACATCCTCTGTTGAGCCTATTGGTGTATCGTCATAATCGAAACATAATCCCCTACGAACTGTTTCCATCATGTAGTATCCGCTAACAGAGCCACAAAACGGGCATTTCTTTAGTTCTTTCATCATTCTACCTCCGCAAAGTCAAACAAAAATTCTTTTACTGTTTGTCCTGTGTACTTATATGCTCTATCATCTACATAAATCTGTGCTGGCAACTTCGTTCTAGTGATTCCGACATAATCTAAATCATCGAAAAACAATGTATTTGGTTCAATAACTTCTGCCTTTAATGTGAATTCTTGTTCGTCCCACCATTCTTTTATCTGTTTTGGTTCTCTTGTTGATAAAATAAATACGGGTATCTTCATTGTATTTAAAAGTAATATCAAATCTAAGATTTCAGGGTTGTACTCATCATAAATACTCCCATCCTGCCAACCTTCAGAATATTTGTGTATTACTCCGTCAAAATCAAATGCCACTGCATGACCTTTTTTTATATTCAATTTCATTCTTCCACTCTCCTATTCTTCCGGCCAAACAAGTCTCTGTCCGCAATCTACATTTGGACATCTGGCAGGACTCCACTCTTTAACTTCCACTTTTTTTGGGCAGCTGTTTTTCCAGCGCTTCGATTGCCAGATCAAGCGCTTTATTTATGTCTCCGACACCTTCCGGTAAAATAACTTCTACTTCGATAATTCCATCAATAAGCTCAATCGCTTCTCTAACTTTCTTTTCGTCCATCTTCTATTTCAGCCCTTTCTGCACGTTCTTCAGATGCTCTACAATAACGCTTTCGCTTACTCTGCAATCATTCAGATATCTATATCCCTCTTCTAGCAAGTATAATCTTGTTTCTCTCGACTCCGGATTTCCCGTTTTATATCGACACATCCATTCTTTCCACACATTATATTCGCAAATTACAATGCTGCTGCCATCCGGAAGATTGTAACGATAGTATGTTTCATTCTTCTCCGGTACTTCAAACCAGATTGGCCATTCATGGAAGCCTTTCAGGAACTCTTTTCTCTTGTCATTGTTTGTAAGTACCGGAAAATCCGGTTTCGATTGTTCTGTCTGCGTTTTCCTATCTTCCCGGTTTTCATATTCTGCCAGTTTTTTCATTGCGTCTCTCAATAATGTTTTCTCTTTTATAACTGCTACTCCGCAGTGATATTCTGTGTATCTCATAAGTTCCTCCTACATTTTCTTTTCTAAAAACTTCGCTGCGTCTGCGAATCCATTTTCTTTCAACTCATCAAGAATCCTGTCAAAATTCGCCATCTTATATTTCTCATTTCCTTTGTCATGCGACTCTTGGCATACCGCGATTCTTTCCACGTCAAGCCCCAGTCCGTACTTAGCATTTAAGTGCACCGCATAATCTTCTAGCGTTACATAATGTTCCCCAATCCAATCAAGATCGAGTGTTTTTTGCGTTTTATTCAAAAACTCTTTCCGGAACTTTTGAAGTCTCTGCTTTCCAAAACCAAATTCATCCGCCAGAGTCATTCCAGTAACGCAAGTCATTGTTGCGTATAGATTCGCAGACAACTGCTTCCAGAATTCATCAATCTGCTTGTCTGTATAGGCTAACGGCGCTTTCAAGACACCGCGCCTTTTTATTTCTTTCTCCAGGTAAGCGAGATCATGCTCTTTCACAATATTCGCAGCATATAGCATCCCTTGTATTCTCGCTTCGTACTCTTTATCTCTTTTTGCCATCTTCTGTCCCCGGTTCTTTCACGATTTTCATGTTTTCCAGTTGGCTCTTGCTGCATTTACGCTTTACTGCATCGCATGCAGCCGTCCATTTCGTTTCAAATCCGGGCGGAGCAGATGCAATTTTCTTATCTGGACATTTAATTGCTCTAAATCCCATGTTTTTACCTCCCAAACGGCATTACCGCCGTATCTTCCGTTTCTTTTTCTTGCTACCGACAAAAATCGGCTTATTTTTCTTCTTCATCGTCATTCCCCCAGTAGTTGCCGCTCTAAATTGTCCATGTCATAGCTCCGGCTTGGGAAATTATTAAAACGATCACGTTTGGCGGTCACTTCCTGCCTTGTCTGATCACTTCTCCCAGATCTTTCCCATGTACGGACAGCGGCTTTCCAGTCCTTCATTCGATTTTTCCCAATCATCCAACCTTTCGAGTCGTAAAAATTAATAAATGTTTGTGGGGCTACGCAATTACCACGCTCTTCGCAGTAAGCGCGCACCTCTTCTTCTGTCGGCGGTGTAAACCGCCTTTTATTTTTAACATTAACATTATCATTTACATTTACATTTACATTATCATTAGGTTCGGCTTTGGTTATCTCTTGGTTATTACTTGGTTTCTGTTTGGTTATCGTTTGGTTATCGGATATAACACTTTCGGTTACGTCTTGGTTATCGTTTGGTTCTTGTTTGGTTTTAGGTCTACCACCTTTATTCCCATTCCGATACCTCTTGTTATTCGCATCAATCTGAGGTTTACATAATGTAAAAATTGCTTTCGTTATTCCGCTTACTTCCGGCTCTTCTTCATACAATCCGTATTTCATAATTGCCGATACCGTCTTTTTAAACTCTTCTTCCGGCAACTCCTCGATCGCTTCCCAAAAACTCCGATAGAACACCATACTGTCTCTCATTGTTCCACCTCTATTTCCACTTCGATTCTTGGATTTTCCGAATCCACGGCGAACCTGTCAGAAAATCCTGTAATTTCTTTCCACCCGTCATTTTTCAAGACTTTGGCTTCCACAAGCGCATCCTGAATGACTTTCCGGCCGAAAGAACTAATATTATCTAAATCTCTACGTCTGTTTTTCTCGAACCACGTATACCTCATATACACCGGCTTTTGAATTCTTAATCTGCCCAATTGCTCATATATAGCGCACAGCACCTTTTCTTCATTACGATGCTTCACGGTGCTGCCTTTGTATTGGTTCGTTCTGCACGCAGCTATGTAATCGTTTAAATTATCAAGTCTGCCATGTATTACCAGCTTGTACACCACAATACTCCTTTCTCCTCCCACCGGAGTGGGAGGTTGAAACAATGGCTCACGGTAACGTGTGATATATTAAAAATCCTTAGATCATAAGGCTATAAATAGTTTTTATGGAATTCGCAAATAAAATCTTCGCGAGTTCCGATATGTTCTTCGTAATAGAGCTGGCACATTTTTTTCAATTCCAGATCTATTTTCCCGTTCGGGTTCTGATGTACGCTATCTTTTCCGTTCTGGTGTAAGTCCCACCGCAGCGGTGCGATAAATCCATACTTTTCACATAACATTCGCTCTCCGTGCGTATTATGGAAAATATGATGGCGTTCTACTGCAAAGCTTCCGGTATACATACATCTATCCATATCATCGGTAAAAATGCTTTTTAGACGTTTAGCCAATATCAACACCATACTTTTCTCTCAGAATCCGCTTTTCGTCCGGAGATGCAATCTCTGCATCAGTCATGCCGGCGTCTTTACATTCTCCTACAAGACCGTCAATCAACCGCGCCATTTCTTCGCTGTTGTAAGTGTGGGAACCTCTCAAAAGCTTATATGTACGATACATAACGCCGTCTACTCCCTCACGCACCTGAGAAGTCGGCTGCAGATGATAATCCATTGCATTATTTACTTGCTTTTCCGCCTGTTCCGTATCTGGTATGGTAGCAAAAGCGCATTTCCCCTCGAAGATCACCGGCTGTCCATATAAACGCAGCATGTGATTGTGCATCTCCTGATTCGACGTATGCAGAAGTTTTGCGAGCTTTGTGCAGAGTACCCAGTAGTATGCATTTGCGTCCAAGCTTCTCTGGCGCCGGTATTTCTTTATTTCAAGGCTCAATTTCTCTGAGTCTTTCAACTCCTCATATGTCTCTTTAACGTCATCATTTGACTCAAACAGTAATAGCGGACGACCTGTCGAATAGTCAATAATCGGTTCCCTCAATTTGCCTGTTAACTTCATTAATCATCACCGTATTTCTTTTTGAAGCTGGACAAAATCTGCCCGGCCTGGATGGCTGTTAGCGTTTTATCATCAAGGTTGTTTGATGCATACAGCGCAAGAATGTCTATTTTGTGCTTCTCGCAGATTTCCCTGATTGTATTTTTCTGCGCCGCTGTCGCTGCCTCTTGCTTTTGCTCTTTCTGAAATTCATCCGTATCAGCATCTTTCGTATCATCAAGAAGCAGAAGTCCATTTAAAGCATATTTACGCGCATATGACGATGCCGTACCGGTAATCTGACTCTCATCCATGCCTTTTTTTGTTTCCGCCTCTCTTGCATAAGCTGTTGCAGCAATCGTATGATCCGTCTCTGTGTCTAAGATTGTTGCTGTTGCCTTGACATAATATCGTTCGCCCACAAGCATCATTTCGTCCTGAAGCAGGAAAGCAACCTTGTACTTTTCTTCATACGGCTTCACTGCTTCCAAGATTCCCTCTGCATTTCTGTACATGTAGCCGCCAAAAGAATTCTTCAAATTTTTCGGCGCCTTAATCTGCTGCTGAATGCAGGATAATTTTTCTATCAAACTACTCATCTTCCGATTCTCCCTCTTCGTACATATCTTTCAAACAGTTCTCGCACCAAGCATGTCCCATGAAGTCCTCTATGCATTCCTTCTCGTTAAAAATGGGTTCCCCGCATTTCCAACATATTCCAAGAACTTCGGATTCATCCGGTGGAGTGGTTTTCCATTCATCATAATATGGTATTGTTTCCATCGTTCTCTCCGATCTTGTCCACCGCTTTCTTTAACAGCTCTTCCAAAGCTTCAATTGCTTTATCGGCATCAGCATCACTTTCTACAAATATGTCGATGTCATACTTACCCTCCGGGGAGAAACCGTTATTCTTTGCAGTAACCCATATTGGATATCCATAATTGGAAATCCCGAGAGAAACATACGGATATCCATTTTCTCCTTGCCCTCGTTCGGCTATCTCTAAAACCAATGTTAAAATCTTATGTAGCTTTTCTCTATTTACCATCTGTTTCCTCCTCGGAAAATCTGATTTCCATTAAATCCGCAATCAGCAAATATTCTTTCGCCTTTTTACTGTCTCCGTGTGTTTCTTTTACTTTTTCTCTAAATTCCTTTAAGTTTCCGCAAAAGCATCCACATTTCACACCAACCTCACCATTTTCAGCTTTGTAAAATGTAGTAGTACGATATTCCGAACCAAAACCATGTACAGTAGCATAATCCGCATTGCCGGACACCCGAGCATTGCCGAACACCTGAGCATCGCCGGACACCTGAGCATCGCCGAACACCTGAGCATTGCCGAACACCTGAGCATCGCCGAACACCTGAGCATTGCCGAACACCTGAGCATAGCCGGACACCCAAGCATCGCCGAACACCTGAGCATCGCCGGACACCCAAGCATTGCCGGACACCCAAGCATTGCCGAACACCCAAGCATTGCCGGACACCCAAGCATTGCCGAACACCTGAGCATCGCCGGACACCCAAGCATTGCCGGACACCCAAGCATTGCCGAACACCTGAGCATCGCCGGACACCTGAGCATCGCCGGACACCCAAGCATTGCCGAACACCCAAGCATTGTCGGACTGGTTTAAATTTCCCTCTTTTTCTACATATCCGCCTAACTCTCCCTCTTTTACATCTCCAAAAGAGATCAGGGCTTTAATTCTAAATAGTTTTTTTCCAAACACTGTAATAAATTCACTTGTTAATTCAAATTTTCTCATTTGACTTTCTCTCCACTTTCTTTTAAAATAAAATTGACTTTTTTCTAGGGCGCTTAGGCTTGCCGGCCATTTTAAGCGCTCTTTCTTTTTGCCGGTCTGGCACGTGGCCGGATATCGATTAACTGGATCTCTTTCTTTTGCTTTTCCTCGACCTTAATTTCTCGCATCCCATTTACCTCCCGCATTATTACTTTCACTTCATCTGTTTCCACAACGGCAATAATCTCATCGCCGATTTTCGCTATTCCTTTTTTCATAAAGCTCTTCCCACCTCTCCTTAACCTCTTCCAATGGTATATGCAGCTCTTCTGCTGCCTTGTAGAGATTTACTGTGTAATGCAATCTGCTACAACCTTTGTTTTTAATTGCATCCCCAAACTTAAACCTTCCTCTTTGGATTCCTATCCGCAATTCCTGCGGAGGGATGTTTAAAATGCGGGAGGCCTCTTGTGCTCTAACTGTTGTTTTCACAATTATCAGCTCCTGTCTTTTCTGCTTTCTCTTTTTCAGAAACCATTCTTTCTGCAGAACCTAACAAATAACCTTTGTCGAATTCTGACATCTTCGGAAGAGCTTCTGAGATAGATTCAATAATTTTTTTCTCTTTTTCTGACATTAAATAACACCTCTTTGCTTTTCTTTTATATTCTTAACTTGGTTTAATTATATATTAACTCATTTAACTTGTCAACACTTTTAACTTAACTTAGTTAAATATTTTTCTTGATTTATTTGCTTCATTATGATATAGTTAAATTAGGAAAGAGGTGATTACATGGAAACCATTAGAGAACGTATTCTTTTTTTATTAGAAGAGAAAGAGATAACAAAAACTGAATTTGCCAGCAAACTAAACATTACGCAAGCATACGTCTCTAAAATTACAAATAAAGGTGCGATCCCAAGTGATAGACTTATAGAGGATATTTGCGAAAAATTTAATGTAAATGAAGAATGGCTTCGAACCGGCAAAGGAGAAAAGTTCGTTGCATTGAATAGAACACAACAGATTGCGAAACTCACGACTGACTTATTTAAGGGAGAAAAGGATTCTTTTAAAGAAAGGCTGCTCTTTGCATTATCCAAGTTGGATGAGAGCGACTGGAAAGTTCTTGAACGAATTGCGAATGATTTGATAAAGGAAAAGGACTAGGTTTCCCTAATCCTTAAGCCTTTTAATAATTTCAATGATGAGAAGAAGTATTTCTTCATCTTCTGTCTCATTAAGCAATTTAATAATGGTTTGTTTGTACTCTTCGCAGTTCATTGTGTACCCTCCTCTGTTTTGGAACGCACGTTCGAAATTCCTTGATTAAATCTTACAACATTCGTGTGAGAATTTCAATACGTTTCCCGAACATTTGTTCTGTTTTATTTTACCATTTCTGGTTATCTACTAATTAGACAGATGAGTTTTTGAAAACTTACACAAAACAGAGGAATCGTCCCAGATATGGGACACTTATAAAAAATCGGACTCTATCAGATCGGATATCCGGATTTTCAGACCTTTAGCTAACTGCTCAAGAGTGTCTGCGGTCGGAGATACATCTCCATTCGTAATCCGGCTGATTGTCGATTTGGATAGTCCGGTAAGTATAGACACTTGCCGGACAGATAGATTTTTATTGTACATGATTTTACCTAACAGAATACGCATGTACTTATTTTAAATAGCCACGGTACCGGAAATCTACCGGGAAAAACTGGAAATGAAATTAATATATCCGCTTCGGCGTTTATATATAGTATGGTTTTTGTTTAGAAAAGGAGAAAAAGAAATGAAAAAGAAAATTGTAACTTTATTATTAGCAGGAGTTCTTGCTGTATCAGCGGTTGCTTGTGGGGGTTCTGACACCGAGCCAAAAGCAGAGCAGAAAACAGAACAGAAAGAAGAAGTAAAAAAGGAAGAAGCAAAAGAAGACTCCGAAGAAGCTCCGGCAGAAGAAGCTGACGATGGAGTTATTAACTTTACAACAGATGCTTTTAATGTAACTTATACTCGTCACGAATTCGGAACGGATTTCGAAGGAAATAAAGCTCTTCTGTTTTATTACAACTTCACAAATACGGGCGAAGAAAACGCCACAGCAAGTGTAACCGCCAATGTGCAGTGCTTCCAGGATGGCTCCGAGTGCGAAATGGCTGTAATGGCAGAAATGAATGATGCTATGAATAATTACGCTCTGAATGAGGTGCAGCCTGGCGGAACTGTGGAAGTGTGTCAGACTTATAAGTTAAAGAGTGATTCGGAAATTACAATCGAAGCCTCTGATATGTTCTCTTTCGATAATAAAAAAGATGTCCAGAAAATTGCCGTGCAATAGCACTAACCTCTTAAAATATTTATAAGAGAGGATGAGAGAAAATGGGATTTCGTTTTAGAAAGAGCTTCAAAATCGCTCCTGGCGTGAAGTTCAATCTAAACAAAAACAGCCATAGTTTTACTTTTGGCGGAAAAGGAATGCACTACACAGTGAATTCCAAAGGAAAAAGAACAAAAAGTTTTGGAATTCCCGGAACTGGTCTGTATTACACAGAAACAGAAGGTGGAAATACCAAAGGGAAAGAGAAAGGTAATGAGCCAATGGGCAGAAAAGCATCGAAAGATAACAGTGGTGGATGTCTTGGATTCGTTGTCGCAATTGTATTACTCGCTCTTGCGTTAGTTGTGTACTCCCTTTTGTGGATACCAGCGATACCACTTTTAGTATACTTTTTTATGTCAAAGAAGTATAGGACAAACAGGATTAGAAATGTTTCGATATGTTCCGTAGTTTTAGCAACATCTCTATTAGTGTTTGCTTGGCTTGGAAATTCTCCGGAATTAGAGTCCATATCTGCGGAATGGGAAAAAGAAAAATTTAACATCGGCGATGTCGTGGAGGTAGAAATAGACGCTAACCCGTCGGACGCAGAAATAGAAAATTTGGAATTGTCTGAAAATGACATTGCAACGCTTGAATACAAAGACGGGAAAACCACTATCACATTCACGGATGCCGGAAAAGCATCGCTATACTTTACAGCAAATGAAGAAATCAAAAGTGATGCAGCAGACATAACTGTCGTAGATCCAGAGGAAGAAGCCCGTTTGAAGGCAGAGGAAGAAGAACGAATCAGACAAGAGGAAGAAGCAAAAGCCGCCGAAGAAGAACGCATTAGGCAAGAACGGGCTGCCGCAGAAGCTGCAGAGCAAGAACGCTTAGCACAGGAACAAGCAGCTCAAGAACAGGCTGCCCAAGAGCAAGCTGCAATAGCCCAGCAAAATGCCGAAGATCCTATTGTATATATAACAAATACAGGGTCAAAATATCATAATGCTGGTTGCCGAACATTAAAATCCAAAATTGAAAAACGCTTATCGGAAGTTCGGGGTATTTATGGACCATGCGGAATTTGCCATCCACCACAATAATTAATTAAATAAAAACCGCCCCTGCGCCAACAGGAACGGTTGCACGGTGCAAATGCACCACATATCCGAAGATATGCACATTGTCTTGACAAGCATATTGTATCATCTTCGGAACAGCCGCACAATACCAAACTGTTGTTTGTGTTTTGGCTGTTATTTTTATACCCAAAAATAGAAAGGAAGATGAATTATGGCTAAAAAACAGAAGCATCCAAACTTGCCAAATGGTTTTGGCAGCATCCGGCGCCTATCCGGGAACCGTACAAACCCTTACGCTGTACATCCTCCGGTTACGGAATATACAGACCTCGGAAAACCAATTACTCCAAAGGCGCTCTGCTATGTGAATGACTGGTATGTAGGATTCGCAGTATTGACCGCATATAAAGCAGGCACTTACAAACCAGGAATGGAAAAAGAACTTGCCGTTATGCGAGCTATGGACGGAACGGATATGAACAGCTTTACGCAGCGGATTCTGGCTGATCTGAACCGGATGAAGCCTGCGCCGGATGAGCACGAAAAGACATTCGCAGAATTGTATGAGGAATTTTATAAATGGAAATTTGAGGGGAAGAAGGAATATAGTGATTCATCTAAGTATTCTTCCGCTGCCTCTTTCAAAAATTGTAATGCCGTGCACAACAAAGCGCTTTCCAAAATTAAATATGAGGATCTGCAGAGAATAGTAGATGCAAGCACATTAAAACACTCAAGTTTGGAGCTGATTGTTACGTTATGCAAGCAAATGTTCCGTTATGCCCTTGCACAAGGATACATCGACAGGAATCCCACAGAGCTGCTGCGCATTAATGTCGCAGATGACGATATACATGGTGTCCCGTTTTCTCAAAAAGATTTAGAACGCCTTTGGGATCATCGAGAGGACGATATTGCACAAATATTACTGATTCTATGTTTTTCTGGATATCGTATCGGAGAGTTAAAGGTAATTACAACCAATTTAAAAAGCCGAAGCTTCCAGGGCGGTTTAAAGACAAGGACTAGCAAAGAGCGTGTTGTTCCGATACATTCTCTTATTCTTCCGATCGTAGAGGAGCGCATAGAAAAATACCAATGCCTAATGCCATACTCTTATGCGACATTCCAGAGATATCTACCGGATTATCTCTCTTCTATAAACGTTGGAGAGCATACTTCTCACGACTGCCGGCACACGTTCTCTACCCTGTGCGAAAAATACGGTGTAAGGGAGAATGACCGAAAGCGGATGCTCGGACACAAATTTGAAGACATTACAAACGGAGTGTATGGACATCGATCTCTGGAAGACCTCCGGAAAGAGATCGAAAAAATTTGTCTAAAACGTGTTGCAAATAAAGTGCAAAAAATATCGTAAATGCGACTAAAATTAATTACAATACGTCACTCAAAAAACCGTGTTTTATCGCATAAAATCAATGTTTTTCCGCATTTTACAATGTTTTCAAAGAAACCGCCATTTTAAGATTGATTTAAGATTCGATAGAATGTGTTTCTTTACTTAATTTTTGTAGGACAGTTGTCTTTATCTTTGCATTTCTTAAGTCTTTGTTAATAAATTTTCGTTTTCTTTTAGAAACTCAACATACTTTAGACATATTTTTAACGTATACTAAGAGTCAGATAGATGAGGAAGACTCAACTATCTCCCCCTCATAAAGTAATCACTTGGTGGAATAAACCATAACAAGTGACACTTTACTCTCATTCCTTTAGATAACTATAAAACCAACGAAACCCGTTAGCCGGAAGGTTAGCGGGTTTTCGCTGTTTCTGTATTTACAACCGTTTTCAGAAGTCTTTCTGTGTTATAATAGACAGTATATTGAATAAGATTTGAGAGGACACAGGAAATGAGAGATGTTCAAAATAAAAAGAATATTTATCGGATATGTTTTATTAGTTTTATCATCATCAACATTGGACTTATTTGGTTCTATATTAAATTCGAGACTCAGTACCAACCAAGAATGCGTGGGATTGAATTTCTGATCCCATATTTGTGGTTCAGCATGGCAATGTTGGGCGCAGTTGTGATATTTTACTATCATTTGAAATTTCAGAAAACACGATGTTGGACGGAAGAGGGATGTTGATAAGCTTTGTACAGAAACTAAAAGACATGGGCTTTTCCTGTTCGATGGATGATTTTGGAAGCGGATATTCTTCCCTCAATATGTTAAAAAGTATTCCGATTTCGACGATTAAGCTGGACGGAAAAACGTTTGCAGAGCAGGAAAAAGAACGGGGAAAAATCGTCAGCAAAGGAATTATCCGAATTGCCCGGGAATTAAATATTGAAGTTGTGGCAGAAGGTGTAGAAACAAGAGAATATGTAGATTTTCTGAAAGAGCAGAAGTGTGATATGATTTAAGGATATTATTTTGGAAAGCCAATGCCTGTAGAAGCATTTGAAAAACTAATGAGTTAATTTTTTTAAGTTTGCCAGAATAAAGATGTAAATAAGGCACTACTGATAGTTAGTTTATATGTTCTTATGAGGATTTGACCCGAATTTGACCGAGAACATCTTGGAATGTTTACGCATTTTACAAAGCTGTATATTTACAACGTGCTTAATGGGTGGTATATTATAGATATAAACAAGGCACTACTGATAGTTGGTTAGTCCAAATAGATTAATTACTCAAAAGAGTAACCGCAACCTTTTGGCTGAGGGGCGGTTACTTTTTTGATTGATTTATATACGCAATTAAAATCGTTACAACAATACTAAGTATCATTAGTACGATGGAGAGCATTTCAAAATCACTCATAAGTCAAGCCCTCCTTTCCCAGATTTCCCGCAAGCAGGATTTCTATGTAATCAGAGGGTTCAGGTCTACGCTGCCGCTTCGGTCGTTGCTAAACGAGTGCCGCTGGCACTCAGCAACCCCTGTTGAAGGACTAACCGCCTACCATTCTCATGTAGTGCCTTGTCTTATTTTATCAAAGGAACTGTCTTGTGGCAATATGTTTTTAGATAAGTATGTTCTTGTAAAATGCCATAAAGTATTATGAAAGTGAGAGTACAAAATTCGTAGGAAAAGTTGCAAAACTTAACAAATATTCCTTTAGAAAAATTTGACCGAAAAGCAATTCCGATAGACGTAGAAACAGCGAAAACCCGCTAACCTTCCGGCTAACGGGTTTCGTTGGTTTTATAGTTATCTAAAGGAATGAGAGTAAAGTGTCACTTGTTATGGTTTATTCCACCAAGTGATTACTTTATGAGGGGGGTGATAAATGAGTGTTCCTCATCTATCTGACTCTTAGTATACGTGAAAAATGTGTCCAAAGTATGTTAATATTCTAAAAGAAAACGAAAATTTATTAACAAAGACTTAAGAAATTACAAATCCATACAAAATATCTTTTTCCGCATCTATATGATATTCTGCTTCTACATCACTTCCCCAACTATCAATCCCTCCTACACCGCGAACAGCGCCGCAGATAGAAAGTACCGTTCTTCTTGCCGGAGGCAGTTCTTCTTGATGCGTTGCATTTTCCAACTCTTCTGCCGTATACGGAAGACAGGAAAAAGCAAATGGTTTTCCACTTGACCGGAATGTAAGTCCGGTTTTTTCCACATTTGTGGAAGAGTTATCCAAAACATTTGTGCGGTATACTGTGACAGATTCTGTTTGCATATGCATTCCGCAATCCTGCGGAACCAGATACGGTGTAACCGGAAGCCCTTTGACTTCGTAACTTCCCTGAACTCCTCCTGCCATTCTATCCGGGTACGTTTCTCCTGAAAGTCCTTCATACATATAACCGGATGCTTTTGTCGGCATAATAAAACGGATACCAAACACCGGAAGCTCCGGTAACCCTTTTTTTCCATGATAATGAACCTGAACAGCTATTCTTCCATCCGCTGTTACCGTATAAGATACTTCTACTGCTGTACTTGGAACTGTAATCGTCTTATAAGTAAAGATAATTTCTGCAGTGTCAGCAAAAGTTGGAACGTTATAGCAGTTGTTATCCGGCGCAAGCAGCTTTTCAATCTGCTGACCGTCTATCAGAACCTTAATATCAACACATTTCTGAAAAATGTCTGCACTCATCCACATCCCTGATTTTAACGGAAATCCATTCCCGCGGTCATTATCTGTCGTTGCTCTCCAAAATGTAGGCTGCGGAATACGATACAGCCACTCTTTTCCATATTTTCTCAGCGACTCCAGACCGCCCTTCTGATACGAAAAAATATAATGAAATGCTTCTCCATGGATTCCGAGTGTCACATCTCCAAATATAATTTTCATCTTATTTGTGTAATCCATAGTAATATTTTACCTCCTGCATTGCCGGTTTCTCTACGCGATTTGCAAATATCAGTCCATTTCCGGAAAATTCATAGTCAGATGGCCGGTCGTCAAAATCTCCGCCGTAGCGCAGCACTTCTTTTCCTGTTACTTCATCTTCTACATAAATCGCCTGGTCAATGTAGTCCCATATAAACCCGCCCTGATATTCTTTGTATTGATCAATCAAATCGATATAAGATTTCATTCCTCCGAGCGAATTTCCCATATCATGCATATATTCACACAGAATAAACGGTTTTGACGGGTTATCTTCCAGGTATTCCCGGATTGCGTCCGGTTTGGCGTACATCCGGCTCTCCATATCTGAAATACAGTCGCGATAAACAGGATTATGAACTACGCCTTCATAATGTACAAGACGATCCGGATCTGTTTTTTTGTAAAAGGCATTCATTTCCTTCAGTACGTCTCCTGCATATGACTCATTTCCAAGTGACCAAAATAAAATAGAAACATGGTTTTTCAATACTTCAAACTGTGTCTTGGCGCGGTCTAAAACGGCATTTTTCCAACAGGAAACACTTCCCGGCACATTCCAGGACGGCTCTATTGCATCCATTTTCTGCCAGGAACCGTGACTTTCAAGATTTGTTTCTGCCATTACATAGACTCCCGCCGCATCACATCTATAATACCAGCTCATCCGATCCGGATAGTGACAAGTCCTCACTGCATTGATATTATTATTTTTTATACACGCAATATCGAATATTTCGTCTTCATCAGAAATGCATCTTCCACTTTTCGCATTCCACTCATGGCGATTTACTCCATTTAAAATCAAACGTTCTCCATTTAGTTTCATGATCCCATCTTCAAGAACGATTTTACAAAATCCAATTGGATATGGCACTACTTCGATTGGTTCTCCGTCTTCAATATATAACCGGAGTTCCAATGTATATAAATCAGGATGCCGGTGATTCCAGAGTTTCACTTCCTCCGGTATCAAAAAGCGCTGATGCATTGAGAATGCTGCCGGTACATTATAAGATAACATAACTCGTTTTCCATCCAGAAGCCGAATATTTACATACGCCTGCGCTATCATCTTCTCTGCAGCCTGCTCTTCGTTCTCCGCACAGGAAAGTTTCAGGTCAATGTCCAATGAAGCTTCTTCGTTCTCTTTTCCACTGCTTTCCGGGCAGCGCGGATGTACCCACAGATCTTCTACATGTAATTTGGGCAGTCCATATAGATTCACATCGCGAAAAATCCCAAAAAATCTAAAGAAATCCTGATCTTCCAGAAAGGCAGCTGTACTGCGTTTATGTACTTCTGCTGCAAGTACGTTTCCTTCATCTTTTATGTAAGGTGTGATATCAAATTCTGATACAGTAAAACTGTCCTCCGCATATCCGACAAATTGTCCATTGACCCAAACATAGATTGCCTGTTCTGCACCTTCAAAGCTTAATATAATCCTTTTCCCGCGCAAAGACTGATTCAGATCAAACGTACG
This sequence comes from Faecalicatena sp. Marseille-Q4148, assembly GCA_018228665.1. Lineage (NCBI taxonomy): Bacteria > Bacillati > Bacillota > Clostridia > Lachnospirales > Lachnospiraceae > Faecalicatena > Faecalicatena sp. Marseille-Q4148. Next base: position 2,496,104 of record CP073692.1, on the reverse strand, counting down.
CACATAAGATCCGACAGGATTGTAAGACGCTTCGCTGAACATTCCTTCCCCTGTCTCGCCGCATGTTCCTGCCGGTCTGCGGTATTCATGTCCTTCCCACGGGTACATTGTGTTAATATAGTGAATCTTATCGTATCCGGCCATTTCAATATGCTGCGGAACCTGAATCTGTCCAAACTCTGACAAGTCATATCCTTGCTCATAAAATGCGCTTGGACGTTCTTTCGCATTTACGGAATAATGAAATTTCCAGATTCCATTTAAAGACTGTCGAAGTGTTTCTTCTTTCTTCTGATATGTTTGTTCATTTTCAAAAAATCGATGATCGCTGTGTGCATCAAGTCTATTTACCCGAAATACTTCCGGTTGATCCAGCCATCTGATATCTGCCTGCATAATAATCCTCCTGAATAGTTATTCTTTTACAGCACCTGCAGTCACACCTGCAAGAATATATCTTGGGAAAAATATATAGCTGCATTGTATGATACTCCACATCATACCCGGAGACAATATTTGTAAACAAAAAAATCGCTCAGCAACAAATATTCTGGGCGATTTTCTCACGGGCAATCTCTTTCGGCCCGTTAGAGGAAAGTTATGAAAAAGAAAGTTTATTTAATAATGTGCCTGTCTGTTCAGGCTTTTGTAAAGTTCTTTATCTTTTGTTCTTTACAATTAATACTATAATGAAAAAATGTGATATAACTGTGTTCACAAAGTAAAAAGATTATGAACAGATTTTTAACAGCCATTCCCCGATATCTTCATAGACCTGCTGCCGATCCGTCTCATTCAAAATCTCATGCCGGTCACCGGGATATAGCTTGAGCGAAACATCTTTTATCCCCACACGCTTGTACTGTCGATATACTTTATCCACACCTTTCCCAAAGTTACCAACAGGATCATCTGCTCCTGCCACAAAAAGAATTGGGAGCTTCTTCGGTATCTTTTCTACATTCTGTTTTTTGGTAAGCTGCAGCATTCCGGTAAACATATGGTAATAGGCATTCACAGTAAATAAAAAGGTACACCACGGATCTTTCCGATACCGGTCTACAATTTCTGTATCTTTCGTAAGCCAGTCTACTTCTGTTCTTGCCGGACGGAATTTTCTGTTATATCCTCCAAAAGCAAGATTATTCACAAGGCGGCTTCTGTAGCGATCTCCTTTTACCGCTGCAATCGCACGGCAGAGCAGCCGCCCCATCTGAAGTTCGAAAGCTCCGTGATACCCTGTTCCCATAATAATCACACCGGACAATCCGCTTCCGTGCATTTGAATGTACTGTCTTGTCAGGAACGATCCCATACTATGTCCAAGCAAAAAATACGGAATATCCGGGTAAATCTCTTTCGTCCTCTGGCGCAGTTTATGAATATCTCCAACTACATATTCATTTCCTTTTTCTTTATGAAAATATCCGTGTCCTCCTTCTCCTGACACAGACCTTCCATGTCCCAGATGATCCTGACCGACAACATAAAATCCTTTCTCACACAAATACTCTGCAAATTCATCATATCGTCCAATATATTCTACCATCCCATGACTGATCTGAAGCACCGCCTTTGGCTTCTGTGTAGGAATCCACTCAATGGCATGGATTGAAGTCACTCCATCACTGGATGGATAAAAAAATTCTGATTTCATATTACTATCTGTCTTCCATTCTTATATATTCTCGATGTGGTGCAAGTGATTTGTAAGCCGGACGAATAATCTTATCTACATTCTTCAGTTCTTCTAACCGGTGAGCACTCCACCCAACAATACGGGCTGCTGCAAAAATCGGTGTATACAATTCTTTCGGAAGGTTCAGCATACGATACACAAGCCCGCTGTAAAAATCAATATTGGCATTTACACCTTTATAAATCTTTCGTTTCTCTCCGATAATCTTCGGCGCAAGACGTTCTACTTTCTGGTAAAGAGCATATTCCTTTTCGTATCCTTTTTCTTTTGCAAGCTGTCCAACAAAGGATTTGAAAATATCTGCTCTCGGATCGGAAATAGAATAGACAGCGTGCCCCATTCCATAAATCAATCCCTTCCGGTCGAAAGCTTTTTTATCAAGTAACGCTTCCAGATACGCACAAATCTGTTCTTCATCTTCCCAATCTGTCAAATGTTCCTTCATATCTTCAAACATCGACGTAACCTTAATATTCGCACCTCCATGCTTCGGTCCTTTTAGAGATGCCATCGCTGCCGCAAAAGTCGAGTAGGTATCTGTACCTGACGAAGTTACTACATGCGTAGTAAAAGTTGAGTTATTACCGCCGCCATGATCCATATGAAGCACAAGCGCCATGTCGAGAATCTCTGCTTCTAATGTCGTATATTTCTTATCCTCTCTAAGCATCATCAAAATGTTCTCCGCCATAGAGAGCTTTTTCGATGGAGCGTAAATAAACAGATCGTTGCCCTGCCGGTAATTATATGCATGATAACTGTAAACCATCAGCATCGGAAACTGACTGATCAGATTCAGACATTGACGCAGTACATTCTCTGTATCGGTTTCATCTGCCTTCGGATCATAGGAATAAAGGTTCAAAATCGATCTGGAAATACTTACCATCATGTCTTTGCTTGGAGCCTTCATAATAATGTCCCGCACAAAGTTAGATGGAAGCGTTCTTCTGTCAACGAGAGTCTGCTGAAATTCTTTCAATTGTTCTCTGTTCGGCAGTTCGCCAAACAACAGTAAATATGCAATCTCTTCAAAGCCGGGGTGATTCTCTTTTCGAAATCCTGCCACGAGATCACGAATACTATAACCACGATAATAGAGATTTCCTTCACACGGAACTTCTTCTCCATCCACAATCTTCTTTGCCCGAACATCTGATACATTCGTAAGTCCTGCAAGAACACCTTTACCATTCAGGTCACGCAGTCCTCGCTTGACGTCGTACTTTGTGTAAAGCTCCCGTTCAATTGCATTGCTCGTATTGCACAATTCTGCATATTTCCGGATCTCCGGTGTTATATCAAATAAAATATCCTGTGTTTCTGGCATATGCTTCTCCCCTTTCTTCTAATCAAGTAAACCATCAAAGTCAGAAAATTCTGACTTCTCTGCTGCTAAGTTACTTTATTATACTAAATTGAAGTTCATAATACAAGAAAACACAGGATTAAATATTTGTTACAAATCTAAAAATTTTATTATTTTACACTATCTATGCGGTTTGTCTGTGACTCTGAGAACGCCTTCCAATTTCATTTTTTCACCCGGAATCGGTTCAAAACTGTCTGTTTTATGAATCCGGTTTCCGTACATGCAGATTTCTTCAATGTTCTGAGCGGAAACAAGACGATCATCAAAACAATAGAAATCATTGTCGCGGATCTCAAGATATTTATGATATCTCACACCATCCTCATATTTTTTGGCGCTTGGGGACACCTGGATCGGCGCCTCGCCCCAGTCAGGTACATAGGCGCAATCAATAAAGCGGTTTTTCTCAAGAAGAATTGATTTCGTTGCACCGGATTCAAACCAGTAATTTGAATCCCCCTCGATTAAAATTGCTGCCCCTGCCGAGCGGAACGTATTATCCCGCACAATTACTTCTCCTGCACTTGTGAGCAGCAATCCTCTTGCCCGGTTATTCTGGAATGTACATCCTTCCACAAGAACATCCGGAGCATAATCTTTGTTCTCCACAACAAAGCCTTCCTGCAAACCTTTTACCGGTTTTGCAAATCTCATGTACTGATAATCTCGGTTCAGCATTTTATGTTCTGCAAGCACTTCCGCTGATACATCCAGCATTGTTTCATTGTTGATCACACCAAACGTCTCACCGGATTTTCCAAGCGGCACTCCTTTTTGCATTCCTTCCACAAGTTCTACAAGAACTTCGCTATCGCTAAGCACCTTGTGGATACGTCCGTAAATACCGTGAATATTTACAGGATCATCCAGCTGATTTTCAAGGAAACAGTCTTTGATCAAAATCTGTCCTTTACAGTAAATACAATGGAATCCATCTGCTGTTATAGTGAAAACACGTTTTTTTACCGGATGAATCCTGATATCAAACCGTTCCATCGTAAGATTTTCATCAAATTGTGCAATCACAGCCATTCCGGTACAATGATAAAGCATAATATCTCTTAACACCGTATTTTTACTATATGTCACATAAAATGCCGGATGCGTCCGGGCGTGATGCCGCAGGATCAAATGATTTCCAACTTTTGAAGTTTTCAGAAATTCTCTGTCGCCCATCAGCGTAACTTCCACAAGTCCTTCTGAAAGTTCTTTAAATACCGCGCCGTAAGACCATGAATATGGACGATTAAAGCTAATGTCATGTCCCATGTACACCGGTGCCATGCGCTCTGCATCCATTTCCAGACATCCATGAGTCATCTCGCAGAAGAAATTCTCTCCCCGGAAAAATAACCTTCCGTGAAGAATCTCGTACGGATATTCTTCTTTATTGATTTCCATTACCATGCGCTTTGGTTCTAATTCCCGGATGACTGCCTCCGAATATCCCGGTCGCTGAAAATCAATCGTAATTCCTTCAACAGTCACATTTTCACATGAATGAATATAGAACGGAAGAATGTCTGTATGGAATCTAAATTCCGTCTTATTTCCACGCAATGTCAAATTGCGGCAGCCTGTCAAATCAAAGGCAATCTTCTTGATCGTATCTTCATCGTGATTTGAAATATATAATAGTTTCTCTTCTGCATAATCCGGATAAAAGTGATATACGCCTTCTTCAAAGAGAATTTCTGTCTCTTCTTCGCAGGCGCGGCATTCATCCAGAAGCTTTCTTAACTTCAATGTATTCTCCCGGAAATCTCCCGGGAGAATCTGAAATTCCTTTACCTGAATCTGTCTCATTTTAAATTATACTCCTGTCCGGAACTTCCACTAACCTTTTACACTTCCAAGCACAAGTCCCTTTGTAAAATATTTCTGCAGGAACGGATAGATCAGCATAACCGGAATCGCTCCGAGGAATAACTGCGCTGCACGTCCTGTTCTGGCATTCATCTGCACAAGAAGACGCTGAATATCTCCGCCTGCTCCTTCCTGCATAAGAATCTGCTCAAAATTCTGAAGTAATGTCTGCAAATATGTCTGCAATGGATAGTTATCCGGGTTGTTCATGTAGATCATTCCACTGAACCAGTCGTTCCAATGGGAAACGATGCAGAACAAACCAACTGTTGCCAGCGCCGGTTTTAATACCGGAAGGATTACTTTGATTAATATCTGGAACGGCGTCGCACCGTCGATTGCTGCTGCTTCTTCCATCTCTTCCGGAAGGCCTCTCATGAAATTCATAAGAATAATCATGTTATATACCGGAAGCGCTCCCGGTAAGATCAGTGACCAGATTGTATCCTTTAAACCAAGCTTTGTAACAACTAAGTAAGTTGGAATCATACCACCGCTGATTAACATTGTCAACACAAAAAATGCCATATAAATATTTCTTCCGGATACTTTTTTACTTGTTTTTGACAGCGGATATGCTGTAATGACCATTAATACAAGATTTAGTCCGACACCAAGCACAACTCGTTCTACAGAGATCAGTAATGATCTCACAAATTTGCCTCCCTGCAGCGCATATTCATAGGCTGACAGTGTGAAATCTACCGGCCACAGACCTACTTTTCCGGCATTTACCGCCGCGCTTCCACTGAAGGATACTGCAAGCAGGTGAACGAACGGAAGCACACATGTCAGGGAAACGAGAACTAAAAATGTAATATTAACTACATTAAAAATAATACTTCCTTTTGTCTTATACTCTTTCATGTCCTTCCCCTTCCTAGAAAATACGATATCCTGCAACTTTATCTGCAAGAACATAAGAAGTAACAACCATTACACAAGATACTGCTGATTTGAACAGACCGATTGCCGCACCTACCGAATACTGTGCCTGCTGAATACCAAGACGGTAAACATATGTATCAATAATATCTCCTGTCTCATATACGATCGGAGAATACAGGTTAAAGATCTGGTCGAAGCCTGCATTTAATACACTTCCAAGAGCAAGCACTGTCATCAGGATGATTGTCGGCATCAGCATCGGAAGCGTAATATATTTGATTCTCTGCCATCTCGTAGCGCCATCTAAGATCGCTGACTCGTAAAGTCCCGGGTCGATGCTTGTAAGCGCTGCCAGATAAACAACTGTTCCGAAACCGAAGCCCTTCCAGATATCCGTAATGATCATCGTCCACGGGAATACCTTCGGACTTCCAAGGAAATTAATAGCGGGCAGACCAATCGATACAAGAAGCTGATTGATCGCTCCGTCCTTTGCCAGAAGATCCATGAGCACACCTGCCATAATAACCCATGATAAGAAGTTCGGGATATAAACTAATGTCTGGAACGTTCTTCTTAATTTATTGGAAATCACTTCATTTAACAGAAGTGCAACGAATACCGGTACGATAATTCCACCAATCAATTTGAAGAACGCGATATAAAATGTATTCCATATCGTACGCAGAAATGCCGGCTGACTAAATAAATATTTAAAATTGTCCAGTCCTACCCATGGGGAAGAAAAGCCCATACCAGGGTTATATTTTTGAAATGCAATGATCAAACCATACAGCGGAATATAGCTGAAAATAAAAACCAAAATCACTCCCGGAAGAAGCATGAGATGATATTGCCATTGTTTTTTTAACTTTGAACGCATATTGTCGTCTCCTTCTCAAATAAAAGATGTCCCTTGCTAAGCTGCTCCTTAGTAGGGACATCCTCTCTCAAATATTATTTACACAATTCGTTTACTTCTTCTGTAGCTTTTTCTCCACCTGCAGTTTTCCAGTTTTCTACAAGTGTATCAAAGTATTCAATCGGTTCTTCACCTACAATAATCTTTGTAAATCCTTCTTTTAAGATATCATCTAGTGTACTTCCGGAATTCAGAAGCGTTTCTACCTGCTGTCCCCAGTAAGCATCTTTAATGTAGCGCTCCTCATCGATCACTTCTTTAGAAATACGGTATGCTGATTTCGGACTTCCCTGCTGCATATAATCACCTAGTGCTGCCGGATTTTTGTTTTCAATCCAGTCTACACAGTTGTTATATTTAACAGCATCTTTACCAAGCTCTGCCGGATCTACTTCTTCACCATTCTGGTATTTTTCCAGATAATCTGTTACTTTTTCAAACTGAATGTAGTCTGTCATCGGATTAACTACACGTAATGCATATGGAATAGTTAAATATGCATTATCAAAGAAGCTGTTAATAAATTCCGGATCTTCTTTTCCCTGAGATTCATCCATCATGTATGCATAGAAGTTTAACAGTTTTACTGCTGCTTCCGGATTCTGACAGTCTTTGCTTACTACAACATAACCATAGTTAGAATATGTAATGTTAGATTTTACTTCTTCACCCGTTGCTGTCGGGATTGCATATGCATCCATAACGGCTTCCGGTCCCTGATTAGAGACCACGTCCGGTCCCGGATTGTATCCAACCCACTGTGCGTAAGGCATAATGCCTACTTCACCGTTAATGACTCCCTGGAACATCTTGTCCATATCTGTTGTTGTGAATTCTGCATTCAGAAGTCCATCTTTATACCACTGTGCATATGTTGTCAGAACATCCTTCATCTGCGGCTGAACAGAACCATATTCCAGGTTTCCATCTTCGCCTTCTACCCAGATACCCGGATGTGCTCCCCATGCCGGCGCCATTACAAACATACAGTCAAGATTCTGGTCTTCTGTGAAAGCATATTTGCTTCCCTGTGCCATGAATTTCTTTCCGAGTTCTTCCATATCTTTTACTGTTTTGATATCTTTCAGTCCTGCCTGATTTCCCCAGTCCTGACGAACCCACACCTGGTTTGGCTGGTCGATAATTCCATAGGAAAGCTGTGGAATACCATATAATTTTCCGTCTCTTTTACCTGTCTCAAAAGTATCACTCTCAGATTCCATATATCCTTTTAATGCATCAGAAGCGTATTTGTCAAAGCTCTCTGTCATATCCCAGATTAAGTCTGCCTCGATCAACTGCTGAAACTGCTGATCATTTACACAAAATACATCCGGAAGATTTCCGTCCGCGATTGTCAGGTTCAATTTTGTTGAATAATCATTAGATACCCAGTCATTTGTTACTTCAATGTTCAGTCTTTCTTTGTAAGCACGGTACCACGGGTTGTCATCGTAGCTGTCGCCTTCCTGCCACTGAATACCGGCATTTTCCGGAAGTACAGTAGAGATTTTCACTGTCTCACTGTATTTTTCAAGCGGTCCTTCCGGAGCCTCTACCTTTTTCTGTGTTTCTCCTTTTTTGTTTGCGCTCTTATCTTCTCCTTTTGTCATACAGCCAGTCATACCGAATGCCATGCAGCCTGCCAGAAGAAATGCCAGCGCCTGTTTTCTCTTTTTCATACACTTTACTCCTTTCCCACGAGTCGCCTTTCTTTTTCTAATGCCTATTCTAAAAAAATATTTAGCAAATATATAGCAAATATTTTTACATTTTTTCAATTTTTTATCTTCTTTTTACAATCATGTCAATTTTTTATAAGTATTGCAAGATATTATAACTAAAGAACTTTGCGTTACATTTTCCGGCATGATATACTTTTTCCGTAGATTATACAAAACTCAGGAGACAGCTATGAAAAATCCAAATTCTTTATTAAAAAAAGTTATCATATTATTTATTATTGTCTTGATTCCTCTCACTTCTTTTAGTGCATGGTATCTTCATTCTCAGAATGTAAAGCAGAAAGAGCATCAGTTAAGTGGAATTAAAACAACAAATGACACTTATATCGGGCACCTTGACACAGATCTGAAACAAATTTACATTGCTAATCTGAACATTTTGGAACAGGATATTCTCCGCGATCTATCCGTAATGTATAATTTATTTTCTCCATATGAAAAATCTATGTGGATCAATCTGCTCCGGGATCAGCTCTCCAACATTGCTTCTACAAATCCACTATTGAAGTCAACGCACGCCTATTTATTTGATCATAATCTTGTATTAAATTCTGCCGGCTATAAATTCGGAAGCTATCAGACCCTTTCCGAAAAAGAAAACACGTTCTATCACAATATGACTTCTAACCAGGGACTAATCCAATACTATATTAACCCTGAAACCGGGAAATATGAGCTGTCTGTATTTCTGGCGCCTCCGACCTCTTCCCGCCCATATGCAGTCAGTATGGTTATTTCCCAACAGGAATTAAAAAAATATATGGATGATAATATCTCCTTTCCGGGAGAGCTGTATTTCTTCCGGCTGGAAAATGGATTTTCCCTTTCAAATATTCCGAATACGAATACGTTGGAAACACGCAATTTTGTATTCCGACATGAATTTACCAAAAAAGCTGCATACGAAGAAGTCACTTTGGACGGTACACCTTATGTTGCTTTTGCAAGTACCACCAGCTATTCAGGAGGAACCTACATTCGTTTAATTCCAACTGCAGCGCTTATGCCGACAATCCAATACAGCTACTTCCTGATGTTTGCGCTTTTTGTATTGATTATTACTGCATGTCTGATCTTTTTTGCCGGAATTTACCGCATGGTTCACCGCCCTCTCATTAAACTGACAGAAGCCTTTGATCAAGTGGAGCAGGGGAACTTTCATGTAAGGATCTCACCTGCCGAGAGCAACGATTTCGCTTATCTTTTTAATGCGTTTAATGATATGGCGGAAAAACTGGAACAGTTAATTGAAAAAGATTATAATCAGAAACTTCTTTTACAAAAAGCAGAAATGAAACAGCTTCAGGCTCAGATCAATCCTCATTTTCTTTATAACAGCTTCTTCATGCTCCAACGAATGATCCGATTTGATCCGGATGTTGCCCAGGAAGTCGCAAGCGCGCTGGCCTCCTGTTTCCGCTATATCACAAAAAACAGCATGGATAATGTAACCCTCCGGGAAGAATATGAAAATGTAACTAATTATTCTTATATTCAGGGACTTCGTTTTGAAGGGCGTATTCGTATTGAGCTGGAACCACTTCCGGAACAATTTCATAAGATTCCGGTACCAAAATTGGTTCTTCAGCCAATTCTTGAAAATGCTTTCAAATATGGTTTGACGAACAAACTGGCGGACGGATATATTCATATGAGTTTTCTGACAGATACAGAGCATCTCACAATCCGCATCGAAGATAATGGAGATGAACTTACTGATGAGACACTAAAATATCTGACACAACAGCTGACAGCTACAGCCATTTCCTCTTCCGGAATCGAAATGTCCGGTATTTTAAACATTCAGCGAAGACTAAATATCTTCTCAAATTATAAAGATTCCCTCAAAGTCCGCCGTTCAGATCTTGGAGGACTCTGTGTAGAAATCACATTGCGGACAAACATATAAATTACATCATCTTTAAAGGAGAAGTGACATGAATATACTCATTGTTGATGACGAACGCTATATTGTAAATTACTTATTATCTCTTGTAGAAGAAAATATCAAAGAGGAAGTTTATATCGAAAAAGCTTACTCTGCACCGGAGGCTCTGAATATACTTTCTGCAACAAAAATCGATCTCATTTTGCTGGATATTCACATGCCGGGATGCACCGGTCTTGAACTGGCAAAAAAAGTGAAATCCAGCTGGCCGCGCTGTCATATTATTTTTTTGACAGCCTATGATAATTTTGAATATGTATATCAGGCAAACCATTTTGCCTCGACCTCTTACCTTCTAAAAACAGAATCAGACGAGACGATCCTCACTGAGATTCAAAAACATATCGATCTCATCAACCAGGAATCACAGACCGCCGTCCTGATTAATGACGCCAGGAACAAAGACCGGCTGCTGACACATCTGCTCCAGCAAAACATCCTGATGGAGCTTGTATCCGGCCACGATCTGACTCACATGAAAAACGAACTCCAGCTGACCGGATCAGATTTCCAACTGGACCTTTCTAAGCCGGTCTATATGGGATATATGTCTGTTCATCTTCGAACAATTGACGAATATCAGTCAAATCTGTCTTCTCTGATCCTGGCTTATCTTGGCCCGATCGAAAAGCTGTTAAACGGTTCTTTCTGTTCTTCCGTACTGAATCTGAAACATGGACGTATGCTTCTTTTCTTTCAGCCTAATGACGATTTCCGCAATGCTGTTCAAAGTGAACTGGCATTTTTAAAAGGCTTTGCAGAAGACCTTATGAATTACAGCGTAACTGTACTTCACTGGAACCTAAATCTTGTTCTCTATCCGGATGCTGTAAAATGGAATCAAGTGTCTAATACCTATTATCAGCTGATCCAGCATCCGGAAATCCAAAACCTGAAAACCAACTGGCCTTCTTCTTCGGTCACAGTATACACAAAAAAAGAAGCCTCCAATCTTCTTCCAAAAACTTCTCCGGATGCAAAAGGACAAACAGAACGCCAGCTGCAGGCGCTTTCTTTCTCCTTATACCAGAACACTCCTGCAGAATACTATAAAGCACTTGACCAGCTTGCCAAAGAATGCTGCACCCTGAAAAGTATGCATTCTCTCGATGCAATACACATTTATCTATGCATTTCCACAGCGCTGATCTCGCATATCAGTCTATATCATCTGCAGGAAAAACTGGCAGCCCGGATTGCCGTATATCCGCTCTATCATCTTGCCGAATTTACAACATGGGAGGAAGCCTTTCGCTATCTCAAAGAATTTTCAAAACATATGTTTGATCTGCTTTCTGCAAATGCGAGCGATAAAAGCGAAACTGTCATTCGAAAGATTAAAGACTATATTAAAGAACATCTTTCCGAGTCCATTTCACTTTCATCTTTATCCGCTATTGTAAACTATAATGAAACATATATTTCCAGATTGTTTAAACAGAGTACCGGCGTAAAACTTTCGGAATATATTTACCAGGAACGGATTGCAAAAGCCAAATATCTGCTCTCCACAAGCAGCGATTCCATGCAGGCAATTGCCGCAGCGATCGGTTTCGACAGTCCACAGTATTTCTCCCTTGTCTTCAAGAAATCTGTTGGAATTACCCCTAGTGAATACCAGCGTATTCATTATCATGAATCTATGACAGAACTTCCTGCAAATGAATAAACATATCTGCATAAGACAGATTATATAATAAAAACAGCAGTATTCCTATCGACAGAACACTCTGTCCGGAAAACTGCTGTTTTTTCTCTCTTGTAATGCGATGTTTCTTTCGATTCTATCGCATTATATTATTTTCTCATTTCACTCATAAAATTACTTAATGCCGCAAATTCTTCCAGCGTCAGCGCCTCTCCGCGCACAGATGGCCCTTTCCCCAGCTTCTCAACTGCGGAGATGATCTCCTCTTTCCCAAAAGAAATCTCCGGGGAATTCACAAGTCCATTTACGAGAGTCTTTCTTCGCTGATTAAATGATGCGCGAATGATGCGGAACATCAAGTGTTCATCTTCTACCTGTACCGGCGGCTCCTCATAGCGCTCCAGTCTGATAACCGCAGATCCAACCTTCGGCCGCGGCATGAAACAATTCGGCGGAACATTTGCCACAATATATGGTCTCGCATAATACTGTACCGCCAGAGAAAGCGCTCCGTAATCCTTTGTTCCCGGTCCCACCTGCATACGGTCTGCCACCTCTTTCTGCACCATGACCGTAATACTCTTTACCGGCACATGACTCTCAAATAAGCCCATAATGATCGGTGTTGTAATATAGTATGGAAGATTCGCCACAACTTTAATCGGTCTGCCGTCATTCTCCTCCTGTGCAAGCTTTGCAATATCCACTTTCAGCACATCTTCATTAATAACAGAAACATTATCATATTCCTGCAATGTATCTGCAAGAATCGGAATCAGCGACTTGTCGATCTCAACAGCCGTTACCTTTCTGGCTGCATTGGCGAGATACTGCGTCATCGTACCGATTCCCGGTCCGATCTCCAACACATAATCATCTTTTGTAATCTCTGCCGCCCTTATGATCTTATCCAGCACATGCGTATCGATCAGAAAATTCTGACCAAACTTCTTTTGAAATGAAAAATTATATTTCTGCAGCACTGCAATTGTATTTTGTGGATTACCCAATGTTGGTTCTGGCATATATAAACTGAACTCCTTTTCTCTTTAAATTCCAAATAATTCCCGGGCATTTTTTTCTGTCTGGGCTACTACTTCATCATAACTGATTTCTTTGATTCTTGCAATCTCTTCCGCCACATATGTAAGGTTGATGGAAGAATTTCGTCTGCCCCGATTCGGCTCCGGTGCAAGATACGGACAGTCGGTTTCCAGAAGAATCCGCTCCAACGGAATTCGCCGAACTGTCTCTTTGAGCTTCCTGCCATTCTTAAACGTGACAACGCCCCCAACGCCAATATAATATCCCATCTTTACATATTCCTCCGCCTGTTCCGGAGAATAAGAAAAACAATGAATGACACCCCTAAGACCTGCTGCGTGTTCCTTCATAATCCGCATCGTATCTTCCGCGGCCTCCCGACTGTGAACAGAGAATGGAAGCTGAAGCTCTCTCGCAAGTTCAAGCTGTCGGATAAACCATTTCTCCTGTATCTCTTTCTCTTCTTTGTTCCAATAATAATCAAGTCCAATTTCTCCGACTGCTACAACTTTCTCGTTCCGGCACTGCTCTTTCAGCCAGGCAAATGTCTCTTCATTCAGATCACCGACCTCATCCGGATGTACTCCAAGCGCAGCATACATAAATGGATATTTTTGCGCCAATGCAAGTGTTGTCTCGCAGGAACGAAGTGTCGCCCCAATATTAACAATCGTTCCCACTCCATGTTCTTTCATTGTATTTAATAATTGTTCTCTATCTTCATCAAACTGCTCATCATCATAATGTGCATGACTGTCAAATATCATTCTTCTAATCCGCCTTTCCGCGAAAGACACCAATGCGTCATAAAACACTTTGGCAAGCTTTCGCTTTTTACAAAAACTACCTTGTATTATAGGAGAAAACATACTATAATTCAATATAGAATCATCTCGAAAAGAGACCACGCTACGGAATTTTACTGCAAGCGCGGAAAAGATAGTGGAGGAATAGAATATGAAAGTATATGACACAGTAAACAAAACAGAATTAGAACTGGATGAAAAAGGATTGATCGATATCATGGTTGCCGGACGCCAGGTTGACTTAATCTTAAATGAAAAGAAATCTGACGCTGACGGATATATGAGCTGGGATATTGAGCACTGGTCATCTATTGATCCGAAACGTTTCATCCGTTGCTACTCTTTAGAAGGACGTGTCCTCGGAGAATCTACAGGACATAACATCTATGATCTGTACAACGAATTCAAACCGGAAGAAGCAAAAGAAGTACAGTTAAGCTAGTTTATACAAAAATGTTGAAATGGATTTTAACCCGTAATCCATTTCAACATTTTTTTATTTCGGATAAAACCTCCTCTAAATATAGAAAAGCTGACAATATCTGCATGAGCATTTACCGCAGAAATCATCAGCCTTTATAAGTATTTATCATACAATTTGTGTAACGATTCTCTACCCCCGATATTTTGTTCTATATCCGTGATTTTCCTCCGGTCTCAAATCATTTGGAAACATTGTATCTGAATAAATATCCTCGGTTTGCCAAACAGATTATTTCGATTTTATTATAACGTAATTCTTTCGATTTCCCTGCGTTCCGGCATTGCCAGAAGCGCACCTTTTTTTGTTGTGACAAGCGCTGCCGCTGCGTTTGCAAATACTAAAAGTTCTCCCAATTGTTCTTCTGTCAGATTATAAAAATCATGCTCTAATATATAATTCAGCGCACTCCCGCCAAATGTATCTCCTGCGCCTGTTGTTTCGATCGTTTTCACAGAAAAACCACTGCGCTCTACTCGCATCCCTTTGTAATACGCACGACTTCCCTCTTTTCCCATTGTCAGCAAAATCAATGGAATCTGATATTTTTCTTGAAGGTATTTAATTCCTTCATCGTAATCTTCTTTTCCGGATACAAATTGTATCTCATTATCTGATATTTTTAAAATATCGCATTGAGAAAATCCATACTCCATCTGCTCTTTTGCCAGTTCTAATGAACTCCATAACGGCTCTCGTAAATTGGGATCAAATGAAATTAGTGCCCCACTCTGCTTTGCTGACTTCACAGCTTTCTTTGTTGCTGCTCTAACCTCATCCTGTGTCATAGACAATGTCCCAAAATGGAAGATTTTCGCCTGTGAAAGGAACTCCTCATCAATTTCGTCTTCTGTCAACATCATATCCGCTCCCGGATTACGGTAAAAAGAAAATTCCCGATCTCCATCTTCCAGTGTATGAACAAATGCAAGTGTTGTATTTACTTCATCGTCTGTAAAAAGATTTGATGTATCAATCCCGACTTCATTTAATGTCTTACGAAGCAGTGTACCAAATTGATCGTTTCCCACTTTGCCTATAAATGCTGTTTTCTTTCCCAACTTGTTTAACATTGCAAGCACATTGCATGGAGCTCCGCCTGGATTTGCTTCAAAAATCTGATTTCCCTGACTGCTAACCCCATTTTCTGTAAAATCAATCAGTAATTCTCCCAATGCTACTACATCCATTTGATTTCCTCCATTTTAAAGTATAATATCATATTTTTCTACATTAATCGTGGTAATACCATCACAGAAAAATTCAATCTCATCTGCTTCCTGTGGCGTACAAATTGCAGTTGTTACAACCTGTTCTCCCTCATTAATGAATAACTCTATCGACTGTCTGTCCATGATAAACCGGAGTTTTAGGTTTTCTCCTTCTTCCGGCAGCTTCCACGTTCTCTGACATACTACGTCTTTTGTCACACCACAATAAGTACGATCCACCTCCATAATTCCTTGTTTCCTATTATATGTATAGGTTGTCGTATATTCTTTATTGTGAGCCAATTCTATGCCAAAACAATCAAATTCGCCTGCTTTAATCTCTACGGTAAGGTCTAATATTCTTCCCTTTATCCCTTCAAGTTGAACTCTGCCGGAAATTTTTTGATTTTCAATATTGCACTCATTCTTACGATAATTTTTCAATTCAGCCACCGGAGATTGCAATAATATACCATTTCTATATCGTAATTCTCTCGGTAATGTCATCATTCCCTGCCATATTTGATCATCTGGTATCATATTTGCATCCCAGGATTTCATCCATGCGATTAAAACACGTCTCCCATCCGGAAGTTCTGTTGTCTGCGGTGCATAAAAATCTAATCCATAATCTAATAACTTTGCTTCTTCCTTTTGAAATTCATGTGTATTTTCATTATATTTACCTGAAAAATATACGGAATTATGACCATTGTGAAATTTATATTTTTCCGCTTTCATATTTTGTGGCGAACAAATCAAAAAATAGAAATCATCTAATTCGAAGAAATCAGGGCATTCCCACATTGTTCCTATTTTTCCGGTGGTGTTTTCTGCTAATACCGTTTCAAATTTCCAGTTTTCCAGATCATCACTTGAAAAAAGAACCACTTGTCCCTTTTCGTCTTTATTTTTATTTCCTACGACTAAATAATAAGTATCTCCCTTTTTCCACACTTTCGGATCGCGAAAATCAATGCGGTTACATCCATCTGGCAACATATTACCTGTAATTACCGGATTATGCTCACATTTATTATAAGTTATTCCATCTCCATAGGCAATACACTGATTCTGTCGTTCTTCCGTTGTACCATCCGGCATGTTCTGTCTACTTACTCCGGTATAAACAAGTACATGCTTTCCGTCTTTTTCAATTGCACTTCCCGAAAAGCAGCCCATTCTGTCATATTCTTGATCCGGCGCCATGGCTGCCGGCATCATTTCCCAAGATATCATATCTTCTGAAACGCTGTGTCCCCAATGCATAGGTCCCCAGTCTCGTGTATAAGGGTGATACTGATAAAACAGGTGTATCTTTCCCTGATAAAAAGAAAATCCATTCGGATCATTCATCCATCCAATCGGCGGTGTCACATGAAATAAAGGTTTTTCACCCTCTGGAATTCTTTTTTGCGCTTCTCTTTCATATTCCCGGGCTTTCTTTAATTCATCTTTCATAGTTTACTCCTTTTCTGTTAAATCTTCATTTGCTAAAGACGCTTGATACTGATCAAAATATTTTTGTTTTATTGCCAGATAATCAGACAGACCATACTGTTCCATTTTCTTTAAATAGCTATCCCATTCTTCTTCAATGTTTCCGTTCAAAATCCAGTCTGCTTTTTTCTGCTCCGCATATTTTTTTATATCTGTATCATACTGTGACACTTTATTTGTATCGTCAATGCTCATAAATACATTTGGATACACATATTTACTATGCATATCTTTTAGATATGTTTCATGCATATTATCTAAACGCCATTTTGCATCTGCCGGTTGTGTCACATATACATCATAATATTCATTTAATATTGCCAGCGGACCATTTACCGATTGAGCTTCTCTTACTTCTACCGGTGATTCTCCTCCAAGATCCATATGTTTCAACATTTTTTCTCCGGTTTCTGTTGTTGTCATTTCAAAAATGTTAAAAGAATCTTTTTCCCCATAGGTTCCCCAGTTATTCTGTGGAGATTGGAGCGGAGCATACATCTGGTCAATCCAGGCGGCTGCTAATGCCGTATTTTTACAACTTGTTGTCAAAACACATCTTCCTCGATCAAATCCACTCGTTTCACTATTGTTTTGCCGTGTTACATTGACTAGACCATCCGGTCCTGCCAATGCCGGAAGCATCACATAATCTTCATAATTATCAATGTTTGAAATATCCCATGTAAAACAAAGTCCATAGCGATGACTTTTTCCTTTCGCTACATAAGTAGACCACTCCTGTGTGAAAGCTTCTGGATCTACCAATTTTTGCTCCACAAGCCCATGCAGCCATTTAATCCCTTCTTTATATCCTTCCTGTACAGTCGTATATATTACTTTTCCTTCATCAGTCACAGCAAAATGGTCTCCCGTATCTCCATACCCTTCACCAAATCCGTTGATTAAAATTCCAGGATCCTGATCCCCATTATTAATGATAAAGGACATTGGGATTACCTTTCCCTCGATAGCAAATTCTTCCTCTAGCTCTTCTGCATGATCTCTGAATGAAATCAACACTTCTTCCAACTCTTCTGTTGATTTCGGTATTTCCAATCCTAAATAATCCAACCATTTTTTATTAATATACGGAATATTGCCAATTGCCTGAATGGCTTCCTTTCCTTCCCCTAACTGTTCAATCCATGGGAAAGAATAGATATGCCCGTCAGGAGCCGTACACATGGTTCGATACTCTGGATATTTTTCAAAAACCTTCTGCAAATTAGGCATGTATTTATCAATTAATTTCTCAACAGGTATAATAATTCCCTGTTTCGCATAACGTAATAAGTCATAGTCATTCATTCCCGCATTAAATAACCCATCCGGAAGATTTCCAAATTGTGCAAGCGCAAGATTCTTTTTATCTGCAAACTGATCTGCAACAAAACATGTCCAATCAATATGTACATTTGTCTGTTTTTCTAATCTTTTAAAAATAGCTCTTTCATTTGGTTCCTGCGTAGATGTTGCCGGTGCGTTTGTAATGAATGACAACTCTGCTTTTTCTTTCAAAGGAAATGAAACTTCTTCAATTGGAGTATCTGGATCAATTTCAGCTTCCATTCTTTCTCTTTTTCCACATCCTGCTGCTGAAATCATCAACATCAAAGAAAGACCTAGTGCAACTATTGACTTTATTCTTTTCTTCATTTTCAATTCCTCCTATTACCCTTTCACTGAACC
The DNA here is from genome assembly GCA_018228665.1 of Faecalicatena sp. Marseille-Q4148. Classification (NCBI taxonomy): domain Bacteria; kingdom Bacillati; phylum Bacillota; class Clostridia; order Lachnospirales; family Lachnospiraceae; genus Faecalicatena; species Faecalicatena sp. Marseille-Q4148. The sequence goes on along the minus strand of CP073692.1, from coordinate 2,477,285 downwards.
AACCATAATTCCCTGATCAAAATATTTTTGGAAAAATGGGTACATAATCAATAGTGGAAGGCTGGATACTACAATCGTTGCATATTTCAGAAGTTCTGCAACTTTTGCCATTTCTGCTGTACTTTGAATATCAGCAATCATACCAGGCTGCGGTGTATTCTGAACTAAAATAGATCGCAATACTAACTGCAGCGGCTGCAAATCAGCATCATTCAAATAGATCATAGCGTCAAAATAACTATTCCACATTCCGACAAAAGACCATAATGCTAATACCGCAAGAATCGGCTTACATACCGGCAGCATAATTTTAAAGAAATGCTGTATTTCATTTGAACCGTCAATTGCTGAAGCTTCCCGTAATTCTTTTGGAATAGATTGATAGTACGTTCTTGCTAAAATCATATTCCATACATTAAATGCACCCGGAAGCAAAATTGCCCAAATTGTATTAACCATATGCAGCTGATTTACCAAAATAAATGTTGGAATCAATCCGCCTCCAAAGAACATTGTAATCAAAAAAAGTGCGTTGAAAAATTTTCTTCCTACAAATTCTTTTTTTGACATTGGATAAGCTGCCAGCATTGTCACAAAAACCGAAATCACTGTAAATGCTACTGAGTAAAAGAAAGAATTTAAAAATCCTCTCCATATCATTTCATTTTCCAACACTCTTTGATATGCATTCAATGTCCAGTTTTTAAAATTCAGACTGATTCCCTGACTATTCAATACGTTTGGATCCATAAAAGAAGCTACAACAACATATACAAGCGGAACGATTACTGCAAGGACAAAGATTCCAAGTATAAGATATCCAAATCCCAGAAGCAATTTATCAGATGTTCCAAGCTTCATTTTTCTTTTCGTTTCCATTCTGAGACCTCCTATAATCCTTCTCCATCATTCAATTTTTTTACAATCCAGTTTACCGCAATCAATAAAATTACATTGATAATAGAATTAAACAATCCAACTGCTGTTGAATATCCATAATCTCCATTTAAAAGTCCGATTCGATATACATATGTAGAAAGAATTTCTGATGCAGGCAAGTTCATATCTGTCTGTAAAGCAAACGCCTTTTCAAATCCGATGCTCATAATATTTCCTGCCTGCAAAATAAATTGAATTACAATAATATTTTTAATCGCCGGAAGTTCGACATAGCGAATCTGCTGAAAAATATTTGCACCATCTACAATTGCCGCTTCTTCTAAATCTTTGCTCGCATTCGATAATGCCGCGGTATACATAATAGATGACCAGCCAGCCGTCTGCCAGATGCTGCTCGCAATGTAGATTGTTCGAAAAGATTCCGGCATTGTCATCCAGTTAGCTTCAATTCCTAATATTCCATTGATCGGACCGACAGGGGAAAGAAACATACGGACCATTCCACATAAAACAATTACGGAGATAAAATTCGGAGCATAGATTAATAATTGAATTTTCTTTCTTATTCCGGCTCTGCGAATACGATTTAATAGCAGTGCAAGAATAATCGGTACCGGAAATCCCCACAACAATCCATAAACACTTAGTTTCAAAGTATTCAATAGATAATTCATAAAATCCGGAGATGATAAAAATCTTCTAAAGTACTCTAATCCTACCCACTTACTGCCGAAAACTCCATCTATGACATTATAATCTTCAAATGCAATCAATACCCCACTCATAGGAATGTATTTGAAAATAATTGTCAAAAGAAGTGCCGGCATCAAAAAAAACAGATATAGCTGCCAATTTTTCTTTACATAGCTTAATTTCTGTGCAAACGTTTGCTTTTTAGAAACAGCTTTCTTTTTTGTAACTGCTCTCATTTCAATTCTTCCTCCATTTTCTCATTTCTAAGCCGATTAAGTAACTGGTAAAGTAACCGGTTACTTTCTGACTTAATAGTACACAATAATATTAAGAATGTCAATATTAATTCCAATATTCCCACTAAAAAAATAACCGGTTACATAACCAGTTATTTTTACATTGCTTTTTCCTTTTCTTCTTGATATACTAAAAGGAGTTTATAGTACAGGAGTTTTAAATTATGGGTAAAAAGAATGTAACATTTGCAGATATTGCAAAATATACTAATTTTTCAAAAACCACAATATCACGATATTTTAATCAGCCTGACTCTCTAACCCTGGAGAATCAGGAAAAAATTGCAAAAGCATTAGAAGAACTGGGTTATCAAGAAAATAAACTTGCAAAAGTATTAGCAAATGGAAAAAGTGAATTTATTGGAATCATTATACCTAATCTGTATCTTCACTATTATTCTGAAATGTTAAATCAAATTTTATCCAGCTATTCAGATTATCATTATAAATTTCTTGTTTTTGTAAGCAGCGATAAAAAAGAATTAGAACAGCAATATTTAGATGAACTGATGGCATATAAAATCGAAGGGCTCATTATATTAAGCCATACCTTCTCTTCAAAAGAACTTGCTTCTTATCATATTCCAATAGTTGCAATTGAGCGGGAAGCAGAACACATCTGCAGTGTAAATACGGACAATTATATGGGGGCTGTGCAGGCAACTAATCTTTTGATACGAAATCAATGCGATATCCTCATCCATGTAAATGTTCCTGTCCCTGAGCAGATCCCCTCTTATAATCGTATCAGGGGCTTTGAAGATACTTGTAAAGAATACAATATTCCGTATCATTTAATGCTTCAAGATCTTGGTTATAATTATGAAACAACTTATAATGCAATCCAAAAAGTATTTGAACAGATTGATAGCTCTTATCCCGATAAGAAAAAAGGCGTATTCCTTGCGAATGACACTTATGCCAATATTTTTCTAAATCTAATTTTCCAAAAATACGGAAAACTGCCAGAAGATTATCAAATTGTTGGATTCGATAACTCTCCAATTGCCAACGAAGCAATCATCCCAATTACAACCATCGGTCAGCAAATTGATAAAATCGCAAAATCTGCTTTAGAACTTTTAGTTCTTCAAATGAATGAAATGAAAAAAAGAAAACCGACACCATTAAAAGAACCTATTCACAGACAAATTACGCCTGTCCTAATTCGTCGTGAAACAACTGATGACTAAATTCGACCGAGAGGTTCGTATTTTAATGAAGCAAGACCACCGACTTTGGTATCCTACTTGAGGATATCATATCACTTAGCCGGTGGTCTGTTTTGTGTGAATATACTTTTCCTTTATTTCGTTATTTCGATTTTATATCATTTGGTTTTCGTAGTCTTGAAGTTCATGAAATATATTATCTATGAACACCAAATTTTCTTCGATTCTATAAAGCATAAAATATCGATGTCTTAAAAAATTAATTCTATGATAACCTAAGGCTCTAAGTCTTTGGTTCTCACATAAAGACAAACTTCCTGCAACATTTTTCAAACAATTTAATGTATCTTGAAAATCGTCAAGAACATTTCTGGCTGCTTGTTCATTCTTCTTTTCAAACAGAAGATATTGAATAAATCTATCTAAGTCTTCTTCTGCATCTGATGTAACAACAACCTTATAATCCATATTTTCCCCTCAGTTCTGAAACAACTGCTTCCGCTGATTTGTAATTTCCCTTTGCCGCTGACTCTCTGGATTTCTCCAGTTTTTCTAAAATGTCCTTTTCCGTCATAGGACTATATGGACTTCGTACGATTCTTTTAATTTCAAATGGAAAACCATTATTTGCCACAGCTTGTGTTAAAAACATTCTAATCGCCGTAGTTGTATCTGTTCCAAGATCTTTAAAAAGCTGATCAGATTTCGTTTTTAGCTCATCATCGACGCGAATTTGTATTGTACTTGACATATTTCACACCTCCATTTTTCTTTATTATAATGCCTGATCATTTCTAATTCAATACATTTATAATGATTGATAGTGCAAATTCACTGTAAGCTAAAGCGCTCCGCCCTTGGCTTAATCGTTATTCACTTTTTAATTTACGTAGATAGAAGATTTTCCTGGATTATATTTTCTAATGTCTCCGCTGAATGTTGCAGCGCTTCTTCCTCCCAGCTGTTCAAACTGATCGGAACTGTTCCTTCTATACCATCTTTTCCGACAATTGCAGGCATACTGAGAGCAATACCTGAAATCTCGTGATTGTTGTGTTGTATGCTCGATACCGGCAAAATCGTTTTTTCATCACGCACGATTGCCTCACAGATTCTTCGCACAGACATGGCAATGCCATAATCCACCTCCCCAAAATAAAAAGCACCATCTGATCAGCTCATTCTGGCACAATCGTCCGGTGCTTCTTCTCCTATATTATCTGCATAAATCTATAAAATATATGTGTGTTCATTCACAAACATTTCGGATACTGCCGATGCTAACACCAGACTTGATATGAGCAGGCTTCCTGCTGTCAAACATGCAGCAACACTTCTCTTTCTATTGCATTTCCAAAGCCGCCTTATGATCTGCAAATCGTATCACACCATCATATCTAGCCTGCAGCTCTGGGAAGATTCGATGTGAGATTGCAATCACAGTCATATCTTCCAGTCCTAAAATATTTTCTTCAATCTGATGTGCCATCTCCGAATTAAGCGCAGATGTTGCCTCATCGAGAATAAGAAGGGACGGTCTGCGGATCAGCGCCCTGGCCAGACAGATTCTCTGGCGTTCTCCTCCGGAAATATTCTTTCCATTTTCTTCAATCATAAACTCCAATGCTTCTTCATGGCTCTTTACAAATTCTTCCAGACCACAGAGCTCTATTACCCGATCAATTTCTGCTCCAGTATATTCTTTGTATAAAGTAATGTTATTTAAAAGCGTATCGTGATAAACAAAACTATCCTGGCTGACAACTGACAGACACTGATACCAACTGTCTTTATCTATCTGCCGGAAATCATTGCCGTCCACACTCACTTTTCCATCATAATCCGCATACATATTCAAAAGTATTTTCAACAAAGAAGACTTCCCGCTTCCGCTCTCCCCGACAAGCAGATATTTTTGATTTTTTTGAAAACTTACACGAACCTGATCAAGAATCGTCCGCTCATTCTTCGCCAAAGATACCCCGTCCAGACAGATATCTGCTGTAAATTGTGAAAGTTCCTTTGCCTCAGAAATTTCTGTATGTGCCTGCAATTTTTCACTTACCTGCTGATAGAGCGCCTCTGCCGTTCTCATTTCTGCCAGACACGGTCCAATACGATGCAATGGATTTACAACATTGTTCATAAGCTGTGTTACGTATTGTACCTGTCCAAGTGTAATTAAATCTTTTAAAACAAGTAACACTCCAAGAAACATATTTCCAAAGAAAATAGCAATACTTGCTGTACCACTGCTGATGACTGCAGCGTCACCGCTGATCTCTGCATCAAACGTCTTTGCCCCAGTCTCCTCGTTCATCTTCTGGAATTTCTTCTCTTCTTTTTTGCGGATTCCAAATAAGGTGCTCACTTCAAATCCATTCATCAATTCCTTGATCAGTGCCACCATTTTACCATTGATCTCCGAAGCCTCCAACCTCGTCTTTTCTAACCGCTTTTTCCAAAGATTGCTGACAAATATCGGCAGATAGACACTTAAAACAATCGCTATGACAAACGTATAGTGGACTGTCAGAATCGCTCCTAACGAAGCAGCTCCTACGATTACATCCTGAATTACCGACAACAGCGAGCCGATATAATCTTCTTCAATTGTTTTGACATCTACTGTAAAATGAGAAATATAGGTAGACGCTTCCTGCATATCATAATCGCAGAGCTGTTTCTTCTGGATATCTGCAAACCACTGATTTTTGATAGAGATACTGCATTTTACTACAAACTTTTCCTTGCAAAAATATAAAAATGTATAAGTCAGAAGAAATGTTGGCAAATACAATACAAATGTAATAAATGCTTTCTGAAACAACTGCATAGACATCTGGGTTGCTGAATCCAGCACCAACTGCATCACATAGGCTTTCATCAGTTCGCTTGCCGTGTAAGCGCATGTGGCAATCACTACCAGTGCAAGCCACCCTTTATGTTTCCATACAATTTGTTTTACTTTTCTGTCTTGTTCCATATTCAGTCTGCCCCCTGTAGTATGATAATAAAAAACGGAAAAGAGCCGAGAATTTTAAAGATTCCTCAGCCTTTTCTTTTTAGTCTATGAACCACAATTATTTCCAATGCAAATAGTTGGGTGGTCTATTTTTCTTTAGGTACATTTTATTCGTCCCCTTCCTTTGTTCTTTTTTATGTTGTCCTTTGCTATGTCTTTATCCTAACAGACAGATTAAAAAAATACCATGACGTTTCAATAGAAATTTTTTCTATCAAAACGTCATGGTTTCCGTTGTACTATTTTGTTATAATCACTTTAGTAACTGTTTATTAATAGAAGCAAAAGCATACACTGTCAGGAGGATAAATCTCATGAAAAAGAAATCAATAATTACTTTATTAACATTAACACTGAGTTTACTGTTTTGCATCACGCCACTTTCTAGTTCTCTGTCTGCAATGCCTCCCGTAACTGATCCCGGCAATGCAGGGCTTGGAAAAATTCTTTTTTAGAAAGATAACTCAACACCTCTTCATATCTATTTTTCATTTTATATAATTTTAGCAAATCTAATCCACATAAATATAGCTCCAAGCATTTCTTTTGATTTATTTCTTCCATTGCGGATGCCATTGTAATGAGGGAACGTCCTAGCGGATTCCCTCTTCCCGCCTCTATTGATACTTGTTTTTTTTCTCTGCAAAATTCAATAGCAATTCTTTTTTCTCCTTGTTCTTCCATTCCCATCGCAAGATTCTCTGTAGCTAATTCCCATTCCAGTATATGAAATACAGCGTGTAATCTACTATTTTCAAGCCCTTTTTTCTGTAGTTCCCATATCCTATTTGCTTTTTCTCTTTCTCCATTTTCATAATAAATTACAGCTATCACATTCACAATACTATGTTCTTCAATCGTCAATTCGTGTTTAAATACATCCCCTTTTTCGATATCCAATGTCAGCCTTAATTGTTTTTCCAATTCCTCTAAACATTCTTTTGGTGTCCATTTCTTTTGTGCATATAGAATCTTCACTCTCTCCACACAAAGGAACTGATTATTTTGAAGTTTACTGCGATCCAACCGTGCTTCTATTTTATCTAATATTTTCCCTGCTGTTTCACATTCTGAATAATCCAGTGCAGAACAGAATTCTCTCATTAACCTCAACACTTCATAATCATTTGTCGTGATCAGCGGATTTACCTGCTTCCTTTCCCGCTTCATCTTCTCCAAAAGTGCCTTCACTTTCTTTTCTCTCGGGCGCCGTTTCCCACTCTCTATCCGCGCCAGCGTTTCCGGCGCACAGATTCCGTCGCTTAACTCTTCCTGCGATATTCCCATTGCCTTACGCTCTTTTCGTATCAGCTCTGATTCCAGCTGGAATCTTCTTGTTGTATGCTCAAACAAACGAAAGCCGGAAAAATCCATTCCATATTTTTCTTCCACTTTTAAAAGACTTTCCCGTTCCCTTAGAAGCGTCTGAATCATTTTTTCGTCTCCGTTTATTTCTTTTAGAAGCACGGCATACTGTTCCAATATCTCCGGCATATAAAGTAAATATCCTTCTGAACGGAGAAGTGATAATGCTTCTTTTGTCAACAATTCCAAAAAATTGTGTTCTTTTTCCCGGTCACATCCCATTCCAAATAGTAATGCTGCATATGGAAACCATTTTGCTTTTTCCGCATCATCTGTCTGTTCTAAATTTCTGTAGGACAAAATAGCCTTTAATTCGTTGATACTTCTCTTCTGACATGTACCCAAACATACTTCCCATCGGAACAGCAGCAGTTTTAATTCTTCCGCGCTCAGCAGCATCCTGCTCTCAACTGCTCCCTCCGGCGGCATTGTCTCGCAAATAGCAGCCTCCAAAAGTTCCAGTACCTTCTCTTCTTTTCCTTTACTCAGCCACACAATCTGTGCCCGCTCCTTTAGAACAAACTGTCGGTGCAGCGGACTTTCTGATGAGTGTTTTTCCTCAAATTGCTTTAACCTTTTCCACGCTTCTTTCCATCTGCCATAGCACAGTTCCCGCTGGATCAAAAAACGTTCTTCGTAGATTTCATATACCTCCAGCGGAAGCAGAAATTCAAAACGGTCGACTGATTTTCCTAATCTTCCAAACAGTCTGTCAAACAGAAAATGATCCGGCATTAACTGATCCGATTCTATTTTCCCTATTTCTGCCAACGAACAAAGTCCCTTCCCTAACTGTTCCAATGTCGCATCCGCCTCTTTTCTCAGGCGGTATAATAATTCTCCGCTTCCGTTTCCCATCTCGTCACCTGTATATCTATTCTCCCTATTCCTTTCTTAGATCTTAGTAAAATGATAACGCATTTTTCTGCTTCTGTACAGTCTGTTGATATCCGCAACTACATAATTGGTTTGACTTCACAAAAAGGGCACTCCTTGAAAGATTTTCTCTCTCAAAAAGTGCCCTCAATAGTTCGCTTTATTATCAACTATAAAACGCTTTTACTCTCTTAGTACAACTTCGCTCCTGCCGGAATCTTGTCATCCAGAATCAGAACATTCAGTCCTTCTCTTCCTTCTACAAGGTGTGTAGCGGAGATGATCATACCGCAGGAATCAATTCCCATCATCTTACGCGGTGGAGCTGCAATACATTAGAATACTTCATATTTGCAATCCGCTTATTTCCAAAGATATCATTCACACTTGCCTTGCCCACTTAATCGTTATTCACTTTTTAAGCAATATATAAATCTTCAATAATAGCCGCATGGATTTTGGATTCACTGAGTCCAAAATCTTTAAGAACACTTGTACTATATATTATCCTTCAACCCATAACACTGGTACAACATATCTGTCATTTTCTGCTTATCTGTTCCTCTTATACCCAAGGACTTTAAATCCACTGTTTCATCAGCTATTTCAGATAAGAACTTTTTCATATCCTCTGCTATTTCCGGACTGAGAACTTGCCTTGTATTGGCTGTGATTAACTGTGCTAATCGGAACACATCGTTTTTATGTTTCTTTATATTTTTTCTATCAACCTGCTCTCCATTCAGCTTGCGTTCCTTTAAATCCAACCATGCTTTCGCCTTAAATGGTATCAGACAAGTCGGACTTAATACCGGAATGCCATCAACTATCATTTGTCCGGTTTTTAGCAATTCATAATACGCTTCATTTAAAAGGATTGCCGACAAACTGGAGATTTCATCATCTATCGGAAGCGGTATGAGAACTGCATCATCTTCCAATATAATAAAATCCGGATTTCTGGAAAATATCTCTATCATATATGGATATTCTTTACTTTTCGGAGATGTGAAACGATAAAACTGTGCATTTCCTTAAATTTTGTAAATCCGCTGACCATTACTCCTGCAACCTTCTTTCCTGCAATTCATCTACTGCTTCTTCAATTCTTTCATCGTTTGTATCTCCAAAAGATAAAACAATGGAAATATCATCAGCACTGTTATCCTCTGAAAATTGTTTCGGGCTGTATGCCCATAATTCAAGTCTTACCTGCTTATCCGGGTCTATCAATTCATCGGTTAGCAAGGTTTTATCATAATCTTTCTCACTAATTGCATAGGTAGCAACTCGGCTTGGATTTAACATTGTTTTTTCAGAAAGTGCCGTTTCCCCTGCAAAGACCATATTTTCCGTAACTTGCGTCTTATCTATATATCCTGCTTTGCGGACAGGAGTCGTCAAATATACTTTTGCTTTTTCAAATAATTCATCTCGCTTATATTTTGACTCAATAAACTTGTTGACACCGTCTTTTGCTACCAAAAACAAATCCGTCGTTTCCAACTGCTTTACTGCTCTGGTCAAGGTCATTGCTGTAAATGGAAGCACTTTTCCGGCTTCTGAAATATACAATCGTTTTTTCTTACTATACAGATAAAACAAAAACAACTGCTGCGTGGAATAAACAAACTTACCCCTTAATTTTTGGGGGGCTTTCTCATCAGAAAGCATTGTTCCGATGAAAGGAAGAAAGACCTGCTTATCAGTAATAAACGGTATATTATTTTCTATAAGGCTTTTTCTTCGATAATTTGATACCGTTGCAAGTTCAAATACAACTGGTACATTATCAATCTGCTGTATTTTTGTAATTTGCTTTTTCAGTGCCGGAAGTGTTGCAAGCTCTTCTGTCGGAATAAGCATTATGCAACGTTTGTTTCCAATATATGCTGTTTGAAAATCATAACTTCCAGCGATATAAACAGGTAAAGAATCCTGATGTTTCCATGCTTCACATTTTATAGAAATCCCGAATACGCTTGTAAGCATATTTCTCATTCTCCTTTTAACTCAATTTATTTCATTTTAACTTAACCAATGTTAAAAGTCAATTTTTTGAGTTATTTTGAATTTATATTTTCCTTTTCCGTGACCGGATACCGATTCAATAATATCTGTCTGCACCAAATTGGAAGCACCTAAACCTTTCAGCTCAAGAAGTTCCATAACTGCACTTCTTCCAAATACTTCATCAAAACCAAACTTCTCTAAAAGTCTATGAATATGAACTGTCGTTTTTACTGAGAAATCGCTGCCCTTTTCGGAAAGTACACTTTCAATATCCACTTTTTTATCTTGAATGTCCACTTTTCCATTCTCAATATCCACTTTTGTATCCCCAATGTCCACTTTTTTTATTTAAACATTCAAAAACCAATAATTAACTCTTCATCCGAAATTGTTTTTAATTCTCTTTTTTCTCTTTTCTGTAATGTATCAGCAAAGTAATATAAATCAAATCAAACACACAGCAAAATAATCCACAAATAAGCACAACTGGATTAAAAGTAATAATTCCCATCAAAATAGTCGGTGCAAGTGTCCCGATCCACTTAGCAAATGCCAAGATCAATGATGTTCCTTCCATACTGTTTCGCTTCAAAAACAAACCGATAAACAAAACAGACATTAAAAGATTTTGTAGAAACGCAGAATATTGGGCTGCCATTACAAAACCAAATTCCTGAATAAACACGAACTGCAATGCCATGCTACATACAAGGACAAGTAAACTATACGGAACAAAAAAGCAACTTTTAACCTGTTTTGCCCATTCTTTTCTACCGTATTTAAAATATGTATAAAGTATTACACAATCAAAAATAACCCAAAAAATATTGACAATCGTCTGTGCTAATAGCATTCCTCCCATTTCTCCGTGTGCACCAAGAAAAATATCCGAATAAGTATAAGTTATTTCCCAGGTTATGTTCAATGCTAAAGCCCAAAATGGCATAGCATAAGTTTTCTCTTTAAGTCCCAGACGAATACACTCTTCATATACAATAATCCATCCTATACCAGACAATAACGTTAAAAATAATTCCATGATAAGCGCCTCCTTGACACGTGTCAGTATTATAGGTATAGTAAAGAAAAACAGACTACTCGTCAATACTATTTCAATAAGACATACAGATATCCATTTCTGTCAGTCTTTTATGGAGACTTATTATATGTATCACGGAACGAATCCATCTGCACTGAGATCTAGGGCTTGTATCACAGAAGCGTTGCTCACACTCCTCAAAAAGGAAAGATATACAGATATAACAATAAAAAATATCTGCCGGGAAGCAGATTTGTCGAGGCAAACTTTTTATCAGATTTTCGAGTCGAAAGATGAAGTAATAGAATATCTGTTTAGCGATTTATTTTCAGAATTTGAGGAACAATGTAATTATTTTCTCGATATGACTCTCTCGAAATTATGTTGCTCCTTTTTTGAATTTTTTCAAGAACATGAAAATTTTATTTCGATTCTGATAGATAACAATATGGCTTATTTATTAGAACAGGAATTTGAACACTATTTACCCAAAATCGAATTATTTAAAAAAATCAATGACACTGAAGCATATCCTGACTACTCTGTATGCTATATGGCAGGTGCACTATCACAAATATTAATTCATTGGTATAAAAACGGTATGAATATTCCTGTTGAAGTCATAGGTAATATGACTGAAAATATGGCTTCTGGGAAAATATTTACACTTACAACAAGAGAGGAGGACTCTGACAATGTTTAATTATGAAACAGTTCAATCATTCAATGATTTAGAATTAATCGTTTATAAATACATATTAAGCCATAAAAATGAAATCAAATACATGACAATTCGCGAATTAGCGGATGCTGTGCATGTATCTACTTCAACCATTGTTCGCTTTTGCAAAAAAAATGGCTGTGATGGATATTCAGAATTTAAGGCACAGCTTAAAATTTTTCTAAAAGAAGAAAAGGTTCATAGTAATGTAAAACTTAACGATGATGGCATTGATGAAATCATGCGTTTTTTCCATATGGTGACTTCCACCGAGTATGAACAGCTCATTCAAAAAACCGCTGAAGCAATTGCCAACGCAAAGCAGTTAATATTCATTGGAATCGGTACTTCCGGAATATTAGGCAAATATGGTGCCCGCTATTTTTCTAATCTCGGAAAATTCAGTCAATATATCGAAGACCCTTATTACCCAATTGGACATGACATGGAGTCCGCACTTGTAATTGCCCTGTCAGAATCCGGTGAAACTGAACAGATTATTAAGCAAGCAGAGCGATTTCGTCATCATAATTGCAAACTACTGAGTATTACGAATAAAGAATCTTGTACATTAGCTAAAATGTCCGATTTTCATTTAACATACTATATCAGCAGACGGCTTGTACAAAATGAATATAATATCACGACTCAGGTACCTGTAATATATTTATTGGAAACGCTTGGAAGACGAATCTACTAAGATACACCCTGTTTCTCTCATGAAACAAATTTCTATCGTGTGTACATATTCCAGAAAGCTCCAAATCTATGGTTTTTTTTTACATATACGATATAATCAGAATCAGATAGCAACCGGTGCTAAAAAGCGAAAGGAGCAATTATTATGGCGATAGATTATCGAATTACCGCAAAAGAACTTGTAAAAGAATTAGGCGGCGACGCAAACATTACTAAAGTTACTCATTGTGCAACAAGACTTCGTTTTATTTTAAAAGATGAATCAATAGTAGACTCTTCCAAAGTAACTAAAATTCCAGGGGTGATTACTACGGTACAGGCTGGTGGACAATATCAGGTTGTCATCGGAAATCATGTGAAAGATGCCTTCAATTTTGTTATGGAACTGATTACTGTAGATGAAACAAAAGCTGATACTCCACAGCCAAAAACAGGGCTGTTTAATCGCATCATTGATATTATTTCCAGCATTTTTGCACCATTTTTATATACTCTTGCTGCATGTGGTATTTTGCAAGGTATTCTTGGTATTTTTGTGGCACTTAATATGATCGATACTACTGGTGGTACTTATCAGGTTTTAAACTTTATTTCATGGACTGCCTTTACCTTTTTACCGGTACTGATTTCCATTACAGCATCAAAAAAATTTAATGTAAATACATTTGTTGCCGTAGTAATCGCATGTGCCTTAGTATGTCCCGATTACATGAATATGGTATCTGCCGGAGATCCTGTTTATTTTCTAGGAATGCGAATCCAATTGTTAAGTTATACCTCTTCTGTAATTCCAATTATTCTCGCAATTTGGATTGCTTCCTACGTACAGAAATTTTTTGATAAATATCTTCCAATCGTAGTGAGAAATCTGTTCTCTCCTATGCTCACAATCACAATCATGGTGCCTCTGACACTTCTTGCATTTGGTCCTGTCGGAAATACCATTGGCGGTGCAATTGGTGACATATACAATTATTTATATAATCTGAGCCCTATTATCGCTGGTCTGATTGTTGGAGGACTTTGGGAAGTACTTGTGATCTTCGGTGTTCATTGGGGAATCACTCCGGTAACAGTAGGAAATTACGCTTCTCTCGGATATGATACTTTTACCGGGCTTCAGGCATCCGCTGTCTTTTCACAGGCTGGTGCAGCTCTCGGTGTATTCTTAAAAACAAAAGACAAAGATATGAAAGGTGTTTCCCTTTCTGCCGCCATTACTGGATTATTCGGCATCACGGAACCGGCCATTTACGGTGTCAACCTTCGTTTAAAGAAACCGATGATTTGCGGTTGTATTGCAGGTGCTATCGGTGGTGCTGTTGGCGGTGCTTTCCATGCAGTATCCTGGGGATATAATATGCCCGGAATCGCAACAATACCAGCTTACTTTAAAACAGGACATATGTCACAGTTTATTGGTTTTCTTATTTCAATTGCTGTTTCTTTTGTACTTGGTATTCTTCTTACATGTTTGACTAAATTTGAAAATGCGGATACAAAAGAAGTAAAAAATGAATCAACTGAAAATCCGAAAGTAACAGAAGTATGTACACCTGACCTTAATCTCGAAATTGCATGTCCAGTAAAAGGAACTGTTATTCCTGTAACAGAAGTAAAGGATGAAGCTTTCGCATCCCGGGGAATGGGTGATGGAATCGGAATCATCCCTCAGGATGGAAATATTTATGCCCCATTTGACGGAACTATTGAAGCTGTCTTTCCTACTGGTCATGCCATAGGACTTTCCTCAAACGGTGTCTCTCTGCTAATCCATATCGGAATTGATACAGTCAAGTTAAATGGAGAAGGTTTTCATCTTATGGTAAATCAAGACGATTGTGTAAAAAAAGGAGATTTACTTGTTTCCTTCAATCAGAAATTACTTGAAGAAAAAGGCTATGATTCAACTGTCATCTGTATTGTTACAGAAATGGATGAACAAGCTCACTTGAATATTGAATCTCATTGTGAGAAAAATGCGATGGAACAGGTTATGGTTGTTAAAAACAGTCAGGAGGAATAATTATGGATTATCAATTACCAGATACATTTCTTTGGGGTGGAGCTGTAGCAGCTCATCAAGTAGAAGGCGGATGGAATGAAGGCGGAAAAGGAATCAGTATCGTAGATGTATTGACTGCAGGTTCTCATGGTGTAGACCGCATTATTACAGACGGAATTCAGGATGGATACTATTATCCAAATCATGATGCTGTTGATTTCTATCATACATATAAAGAAGACATCAAATTATTTGCAGAGATGGGCTTTAAATGTTTTCGTACCTCCATTGCCTGGACACGGATCTTTCCAAAAGGAGATGAGGAGACTCCGAATGAAGAGGGACTTCAATTTTACGATGACTTATTTGACGAGTTATTAAAATATGGAATCCAACCTGTTGTAACACTATCTCATTTTGAAATGCCTTATTATCTTGTCAAAAAGTACGGCGGCTGGAGAAATCGAAAACTCATTGATTTTTTTGTAAAATATGCACTTACAGTTATGGAGCGTTACAAACATAAAGTCAAATACTGGATGACATTTAATGAAATCAATAACCAGAAAAATTATAAATATCCTTTATTTGGTTATACTTGTTCCGGCGTAATTTTTACAGAAGATGAAAATCCAGAGGAATGTATGTATCAAGTTGTTCATCATGAACTAATTGCCAGTGCAATAATCGTAAAAGAAGGTCATAAAATAAATCCTGATTTCCAGATTGGCTGTATGATTGCTTGTGTACCTCTCTATCCTTATTCCTGTCATCCCGAAGATATGATGTATTCTGCATTAGCTATGCATGATCGTTATCTGTTTGGTGATGTACATGTAAGAGGCGAATATCCCTCTTATATTTTGAAAGAGTGGGAACGCAAAGGCTTTTCCATTAAACAGGAAAAAGATGACGCAGAAATATTACGTAAGGGAAAAGTCGATTTTGTTGGATTAAGCTATTATATGACGAATGCAGTAAAAGCAAACAATGTCGTAGAAGGAAACGGATTAGACGGATTCCCGGGCAGCGTTAGCAACCCTTATGTGCAGAAAAGCGACTGGGGATGGCAGATTGATCCAATTGGTCTGAGATATGCACTGAATCTTCTCTATGAAAGATATCAAAAACCTCTTTTTATCGTAGAAAACGGTTTCGGAGCTATTGATCATATAGATTCTGATGGAAATATCAACGATGACTATAGAATTGCCTATCTAAAAGCCCATATCGAAGAAATGAAAAAAGCAGTTGTTTTAGATGGCGTTGATCTTATGGGTTATACACCTTGGGGATGTATTGATTGTGTTTCTTTTACAACTGGTGAGATGGAAAAAAGATATGGTATGATTTACGTTGATCGAGATAATCAAGGAAATGGAACTTTAGAAAGGAAACGAAAAAAATCATTTTATTGGTATAAAAAAGTCATTGCCAGCAATGGAGAAGAACTTTGATCTCCATATTGGAAAATAGAAATCTAAACACGAAGGTTTGACCTTTTATCCTATTATTGCTTATTATTATATGAAAAAAAGCACTGTAATCTCACTTCTAAGTGAATCAGTGCTTTTTTTCATATTGTCATTAAGCTAGTAATTTGTAATAAAAAATCAACTAACTACAAGTTCTTCTTTAATCTTATTCATAGCTTCCATGAGTAAGTGCCCTCAACAATCCATATTGTTGGAGTAGTTTTACTTTCTTAATACAGTTTCGCTCCTGCCGGAATCTTGTCATCCAGAATCAGAACATTCAGTCCTTCTCTTCCTTCTACAAGGTGTGTAGCGGAGATGATCATACCGCAGGAATCAATTCCCATCATCTTACGTGGTGGAAGGTTTGTGATTGCAAGTAATGTCTTTCCAACTAACTCTTCCGGCTCATAGTAATCGTGAATACCGCTTAAAATCACACGGTCTGTGCCTGAACCATCGTCGAGAAGGAACTTCAGAAGTTTCTTACTCTTCGGAACTGCTTCACATTCTTTTACTTTTACAGCACGGAAATCTGATTTGCTGAATGTATCGAAATCAACCATATCTTCAAATAATGGTTCTACTTCTACATTAGAGAAATCAATCTCTACTTTCGCCGGAGCTGCCTCTTCTGCAGCTGCTGCTTTTGTTTCTTCTGCCTTTACAGCTGTCTCTGCTGAAGCTTTCTGTGCAGCGTTGTTTGCTTCGTTTTTCGCAGCGCCCTGTGACTTCATTGTTGGGAAGAGCAATACATCTCTGATTGCTGCGCTGTCTGTCAGAAGCATACACATTCTATCAATACCGAATCCGATACCTCCTGTTGGCGGCATACCGATCTCAAGCGCATTCATGAAATCTTCATCTGTTGTATTCGCTTCATCGTCTCCCTGAGCCAGTAATTCTTCCTGTGCTTTGAAACGTGCTCTCTGGTCGATTGGGTCATTTAACTCTGAATAAGCATTTGCCATTTCCCAACCATTCATAAAGAATTCGAAACGCTCTGTATATTCCGGATTCTCCGGTTTTTTCTTTGTAAGCGGAGAAATCTCAATCGGATGATCTGTTACAAATGTCGGCTGAATCAGATGTTCTTCTGCAAATTCTTCAAAGAACAGAGCAAGAATATCACCTTTTTTGTGACGCTCTTCATATTCAACATGATGTTCTTTTGCAAGTGCTCTTGCCTCTTTCAATGTGTGAACTTCATTCCAGTCAACACCTGCATATTTCTTAACCGCATCTACCATTGTGATTCTTTCAAATGGTTTGCCAAGATCCATCTCAATACCATTATATGTGATCTTTGTTGTGCCAAGAACTTCCTGTGCTACATAGCGGTACAGATTCTCTGTCAGATCCATCATACCGTTATAATCTGTATATGCCTGGTATAATTCCATCAATGTAAATTCCGGATTATGTCTTGTATCAAGGCCTTCATTACGGAATACACGTCCGATCTCGTAAACTCGTTCCATTCCGCCAACGATCAGTCTCTTTAAATAAAGTTCAAGAGAAATGCGAAGCTTCAGATCTTCATTCAGCGCATTGAAATGTGTCTCAAACGGTCTTGCCGCAGCGCCGCCTGCATTTGCCACAAGCATCGGTGTCTCAACTTCCATGAATCCCTGTCCGTCCAGATATTTTCTGATTGCGCTTAAAATCTTAGAACGTTTGATAAATGTCTCTTTTACATCCGGATTCATGATCAGATCCACATATCTCTGACGATAGCGAATATCTGTATTAGTCAGCCCGTGGAATTTCTCAGGAAGAATCTGAAGGCTCTTAGATAATAAAGTCACCTCTGTAGCATGAATGGAAATCTCTCCCATCTTTGTGCGGAACACTTCGCCTTTGATACCGATAATATCTCCGATATCCATCTTCTTGAAGTCTTTATAAACATCTTCTCCCACATTATCTCTTGCAACATAAGACTGAATATTACCCTGTAAGTCCTGTACATTACAGAAAGAAGCTTTTCCCATAACACGTTTAGACATCATACGTCCTGCAATAGATACAACCTTACCTTCCATCTCATCAAAATGATCTTTGATCTCTGTGCTGTGGTGTGTCACATCGTATTTTGTAATTACAAATGGATCTTTGCCGCTGTTCTGTAATTCTGTAAGTTTCTCACGGCGCACCTTTCTTAACTGGTTTAAATCCGGTTCCTGTACGTTCTTCTGTTCTCCCACGTTTTTCACTCCTTCGCTTGCTTTACGCTGTTCTTTCAATTCTTAACACTTTGTATTCCATTACGCCTGCCTGTGTCTCCACTGTTACAGTATCTCCGACAACATGGCCAAGAAGCGCTTTTCCTACCGGCGATTCATTGGAAATCTTTCCCTGAAGGCTGTTCGCCTCTGTAGATCCAACGATTTTAAATTCCAATTCTTCTTCAAATTCACAATCGTATACATGAACTGTGCATCCGATGTTAATCTTTTCAAGATCAACTTCATCTTCTACAACAACTTCTGCATTCTTTAAGATTTTTTCAAGTTCTTCGATACGGGCTTCGATATCTCTCTGTTCATCTTTCGCTGCATCATACTCTGCATTCTCAGATAAATCTCCCTGCTCTCTTGCTTCTTTAATCTTTCCTGCTACTTCTTTTCTCTTGACAACTTTTAAGTTCTCCAGTTCATCTTCCAATTTCTTTAATCCTGTGTAAGTAAGCAGTGTTTTCTTTTCTTCCATAATTGATTCTTCCTCCTACCATGCTACCTGTCTATCTTTGATTGCTTCTATAAATAAGCATGTTTATGATCATTTTTATACCGGAGTACATTTTATAAAAAAAGTTGGACTCCCGCAGTCTTGGTATTATACCGCATCACATTACTGTTGTCAAGCGATTCAAACAGTCTTTTCCGGCGGCTGTTCAAAATATATTTTTTTACACACCACTTTCCTGATTTCTCTCCGGATATCTGTCAGGAATCCTCTCTGTCAGCAGTCTTTCTAATTCTTCATAGCTTTCTGTCTGATTGATCTCATTTCGCAGTTTCGCTGCATTTGGAAGACCTGTCGTATACCACGCAACATGTTTTCTCATCTCCAGAATTCCGAGATGATCTCCCTTCTCTTCCATCTGCATACGCGCATGCCGAAGCATCATATTCCGTATCTCTCCTGCAGTCGGGCGTTTAGGAATCACTCCCGTTTCTTCATACTGCACAAGTTCACGGAAAATCCACGGATTCCCCTGCACTCCACGGCCAACCATGATGCCGTCACACCCCGTCTGACGCCGCATTTCTTCTGCTTTCTGAGGCGATGTAACATCTCCGTTCCCAATCACCGGAATACTCACTGCTTCTTTTACTTTGCGGATAATATCCCAATCAGCCTGACCGGAATAATACTGCTCTCTTGTTCTTCCGTGAACTGCCACAGCCGCTCCTCCGGATGCCTCAACAATCTTAGCAATTTCTACCGCATTAATATGCTCGTCATCAAATCCCTTCCGAATTTTAACCGTAACCGGTTTCCGAATTGCTTTTACTGTCTTTGTTACAATTTCTTCCACTAACTTTGGCTGAAGCATAAGCGCAGAGCCTTCTCCATTCTTAACAATCTTCGGCACCGGACATCCCATATTAATATCCAATATGGAAAATGGAAGTTCCTCCAAACGTTTTGCCACCTCACTGATCGTATCCGGCTCTGAACCAAATAACTGCAGTGATACCGGCATCTCATCCGGATGGATTTTCAAAAGTGCATATGTATTGCGGTTCTCATACTGTACCGCTTTGGCGCTGACCATTTCCATACAGAGCAGTCCTGCTCCCTGTTCTTTACAGAGCAAGCGGAATGGCAGGTCTGTTACCCCTGCCATTGGCGCCAGTATATATGAATTTTCCAGTGTTACATTTCCTATTGTTAGTTGTCTCATCAAATTCCTATTCCTTTACATTCTATTCATCCAGCTCCGGAATGTCCTCTCCCAAAAAGAAAATCCGATAATACATCTGCAGTCCTTCCAGAAGTTCACGTTTTGTCCGCTGCAATTCTTTAATCTTCAACCGACTTCCGATCTCATCAAACATTGGATCAAATTCTTCGCTTGTCACCTCAAAGCACAGTTCTCCATCCTCTTCAAATACAAGTGTCAGAATTCCTCCCACATCTTCTGTGTAAAGCACACACATAATTTTCAATTCATTCTGTATCTGCTCCGGAAGTCTGTCAAAATCCGGGTTCAGATAATATTTCTGCTCATAAGCATTCGCTCCGCAAAGCACCACTTTCTCATCATACATGGATCATATTCCCTTTCCGCTTTTTTAATTTATCTTCAACAGATTTTTATTTTCTACAATGTTGCCGCCATAACAGCTTTAATCGTATGCATACGGTTCTCTGCCTCATCAAATACAAGTGAATAATCCGCTTCAAACACTTCATCTGTCACTTCCATCTCTGTCAGGCCAAACTTTGCCCCGATTTCACGTCCGATTTGTGTGTCCAGATCGTGGAATGCCGGAAGGCAATGTAAGAAAACAGCTCCCTCTCCCGCATTTTTCATAATATCTGCTGTCACTTTATACGGTGTCAGATCATTGATTCGCTCTTTCCATACGCGATCCGGTTCTCCCATAGATACCCATACATCCGTGGCAATGACATTCGCTCCTTTTGTGCCTTCCCACACATCGTCTGTCAACGTAATACTTCCGCCACTTTCAGCCGCGTACGCTTCACATTCTTTTACAAGCTCTTCATTTGGAAAATATTTCTTCGGCGCACATGCTACAAAGTGCATTCCCATTTTACTGCATGCAATCATAAGCGAATTCCCCATATTATAGCGGGCGTCTCCAAGATATGCGAACTTAATTCCTTCCAATGTTCCAAAATGTTCCCGGATTGTCAGAAGATCTGCCAGCATCTGTGTCGGATGATATTCATTTGTCAGACCGTTCCACACTGGGATTCCTGCATATTTTGCAAGCTCTTCCACAATCTCCTGTCCATATCCCCGATATTCAATTCCGTCATACATCCTTCCAAGAACGCGGGCTGTATCCTTAATGCTCTCTTTCTTACCAATCTGAGAAACCGTCGGATCCAGATAAGTACTTCCCATTCCCAGATCACTGGCTGCAATCTCAAAAGAACATCTTGTTCTTGTACTTGTTTTTTCAAAGATTAATGCAACATTCTTTCCCCGGAAATAATCTACCGGAATACCATTATGTTTCTTCTCTTTCAAATCTGCTGCCAGATCCAGCAAATAAATAATCTCTTCTTTTGTAAAATCTTTCAGTGTCAGGAAATTTCTTCCTTTCAGACAGATATCATTCTGTCTGCCTGCAACCTGCTCTACAAATTCCGGAAACTCCTGCTTCTCTCTCTCCTGCATATATGCTTTTTTTACCAACTCTAACAACTCCTCTACTGTATACACTGCATACTTCGGAATCCGCAGAAGCTTTGCACTTGCTTCCAGCATTCCCATATACAATTCCTGATCTCCCCATCCGAACGGCAATTTTAAGATAAAAGCAATCTCCCGCTTCTTAGCTTCCGTCATATGATGGAGTTTTTCCTTATAATAACATTCATTTTCTGATTGTTCAATATAGTAAATCTTTCCCTGAAGTCCATACAACATCCTCAGTGTATCGTAATAACCGATTTTCAAATTCTGGCGGCTTCTTTGCTTCTCAAATTCAATGATGCTTCCAAGACGTACTCTCGGTGCGACTTCATGTACAAGAGCATCCTCCGGAAGTTTTATCTTCGGTTCCCTTCCCGGTCCGTAAATACGCACTTCAATAATATTATGGTATCCTCTGTCGATCAATGAGCCAAGAGGCACATTATTAATTACCCCTCCGTCAATGTATTTCTTACCGTGAAGCTTTTCATTCTTAAACCCAAGAAGATACGCACTTGCCAGAAGAAAATCTTCCAACTGCCCCTCCGGAATATCGCGAATACTCAGATCCAGCTCTTTCATATCTGTCAGTGAAAATGTCAGCAGACAAAATTCCATCCCGGATTCTCTAATTTTCTTTTCATCGACAATATCATGAATCAGATGCTTCAGCGGAGTAATATCTACTCCGCCTTCTTTCAGTGTCTTTTTCATTTCCGAAATAAATTCCGCAAAATTGATCTCTCCGTCAAACAATCTCTGCATCCATTCGTCATCCACGTCCATTACCTGAGAGAAACGGATTTCCTTCCAGACATTTTCTGCCAGTTCAAGGTCTCCCATACAGACCATAGCTCCATTCAGCGCTCCTACCGATGTTCCTGCGACAGCACAAATCTTTACTCCCGCTTCCCGCAGCGCTTTCCATGCACCAATCTGATACGCTCCTCTTGCACCGCCGCCGTCAAATACAAGCCCATATTCTTTCGTAAGATCAATCACTGGTTTCATATATAATCTCCTCCTCGAACTGCTTCGATATAATTACAGAAAGAAGAGCACACCTTCGGCATGTTCTTCCCTCTCATCTTCCTAATTAGTCTTCTTCTCTTGCAATCTCTGCGATGGACTGTACAAGTCCTGCAATGCCCTGAATCTCGGACGGAATGATAATCTTCGTTGCCTTTCCGTCTGCCGCCTTTGCAAATGCCTCCAGGCTCTTCATCGTCAATACAGCTTCATCTGCTCCTGCTTCTTTCAGGAAACGGATACCGTCTGCATTCGCCTGCTGCACTTTCAAGATTGCTTCCGCCTCACCTTCTGCTTCCTTAATCATCTTCTCTTTCTCAGCTTCAGCTCTTAAAATAGCAGCCTGTTTCTCAGCCTCAGCGTCCAGAATCGCAGATTCCTTATGTCCCTCTGCCACAAGGATGGTAGACTTCTTCTCACCTTCCGCACGGAGAATCGCTTCTCTTCGTTCACGCTCTGCTTTCATCTGTTTCTCCATCGCGTCACGGATTGCAGACGGCGGAATAATATTCTTCAGCTCAACACGGTTTACCTTAATGCCCCACGGATCTGTTGCAACATCCAGTGATGCCCGCATCTTCGTGTTGATCGTCTCTCTCGAAGTCAGTGTCTGATCCAGTTCCAGATCACCGATAATATTACGAAGTGTCGTTGCCGTCAGATTCTCAATCGCCATAATCGGATTCGCAACTCCATAGCAGAACAGCTTCGGATCTGTAATCTGATAAAATACAACCGTATCGATCTGCATTGTAACATTATCTTTCGTAATAACCGGCTGCGGTGGAAAATCAACGACCTGTTCCTTCAGGTCTACTTTTCGTGCCACTCGTTCCAGAATCGGAATTTTAAAATGAACTCCCACATTCCATGTCGCCTGATAAGCACCCAGTCTCTCTATAACCAGAGCCTGCGCCTGCTGAACGATCTTCACACAGGAAACAAGCAGCAGCACAATTAACACTAAAAACATAATTCCAATTATTTTCATAAAGATACCCATATACTACCTCACTTTCTCTTTGACAACCAATTTTACACCCTCTACTCTTAGAACTTCTACAGCAGCTCCCTCTGAAATGATCTTATCATCTGTCTCTGTTTTTGCAGACCATTCCATTCCGTTCAATTCTACTCTTCCCTTTGCATAGAGTGAATTAATGGCTTCTGTCACTATCCCTTCCTGACCAACAACGCTATCCACATTCGTCTTTGTCCTATCGCCGTTAAAGTGCTTCAACGCGATCGGTCTCGTCAGTACAAGAAGTATGATCGATACTGCAAAAAAGAGGATTACCTGACCGACCAGTCCCACTCCAAAAAATGATGCAAGACACGCCACAAGAGCTCCGCCGGCAAACCAGATCGTTGTAAGTCCGAGAGTCACAATCTCAATTATTAACAATACAATAATAAGCGCCAGCCAAATCATCGGATTCATATGCATCCTCCTCTCCCTTGAATCTTTTCTTCATCTTACTATATTCTCAATAAACTTACAACAGTGTTTAAAAATTTAAGAATTCTGTAAAATCATTTCTTTTTTATAATAATTTTTAATATTCTCTGCACATATGTCTTCGACAGAAAAGTCTTCGGCAATCCCGAATAACCATATATATCATCGAGAATATCAGAAAACCTGCAATACCGCCAAGCGCATTATTAAAAATGTCATCAAGCTCAAATAAGCCTCTCGTCGTATAATACTGCATCCCCTCAATAAACACTGTAAATGCAAGATCGCAGAGAAAAAACACTGCGAAATTCCTTGCCCACCTAAACAAGATTGGAACTAATATGCCAAACGGAACAAGCATCACAATATTACATACATCCTCTACAATCCTAATCTTACTTCCAGTCTCAAAATATGCACGGTAAGACCAGAAAAGATCCAGATTCGCCCGATGCACTCCGGTTGGTGTCCGATTATAGAGCGTTACTCCTGCTACACATCCCATATAAACACCAAGAAGCATACAGACACAGATTCCCTGAAAACTCAAATACTTCCATTGCGTAATTGTATATATCAATAAAAAGAAAATCGCGGATGCAATCATGATCAGACATACTTTCGTCCAGTCAAATTGAAACATCCGCGCCAGATAATTTTTATAATCTCCTGCTGTGATAAAATCCAAATCAGATACTCCCTTTCTGTTTATCAGCTCTGCTCTCCGGCAGACATTTCATTTCCCGAAGATAGTCTCCCCATTTCCCCAGAAATTAACCCTAATTATAAAGTAGGAGTATCGTTTTGACAAATTATTTTTTTCTTAAGTTTAATGGAACCAGTGTCCCCCGATCTGTATTCCGTAGTTACCGTATCCAAAATACAATGCATCGCCAACCGGGTTTATCCCCGCAAGCGCATCTGCCGCCGCCTGTCGGCAGCTCTCTGTTGTCTTTCCGCTTGCCAGTACCCGATCAAGTTTCCCGGTAATCGCCGGTCCAAACTGTCCGCTATCATAAATAACATCTGTAATAGAGTTTGGAAATGTTCCGCTGGCTACCCGGTTTAAAACGACTGCACCTACAGCAATCTGGCCTTCATACGGTTCTCCGCCTGCCTCACAATAGATCAGCGCTGCCAGAAGTTCTTTCTCACTTTCTGCCACTGCTGCCGCCTTTGCAGCCGCTGCCTCTTCTGCCGCTTTTCTAGCTGCTTCCTCTGCTTCCAGACGTGCCTTTTCTGCAGCAGCTTTTTCTGCCTCAAGCCTCGCCTTTTCTTTCGCTACTCTTTCTGCCTCCAGGCGTGCTTCCTCTGCCCGCTTTTCTTCCTGCAAATGTTCGCTCGTTTCCGTCGCCCACACCTCAAATGAAAGCGCTTCCAACGGACTCTCCTGCTGCAATACTCTTTTCTCCTGAGTTTCTGCCGCTGCTCCGGAGAATCCTGCCAGAACAAGACTAAATGCCACCGCTGCTCCACAGGAAATTATTTTTACTTTTTCAAATTTCATTTTGATATCCTCCAATATGTTCTGAAACAAATTTCGAATTATTAATAAGATTATACACACTTATTTTAATTTTATTACATTTATTACAAATTTGTTACATTTTATTGCCCGGATATCTTAACACTATTTTATTTCTTTGTCAAATCTCTTCTTCGCTGCCGGCAAGCCTCATACATTAGGACAGACGCCGCCACAGCGGCATTAAGAGACTCTACCTTTCCATACATTGGTATTTTTATTTTCTTTTCTGCGGCCTGTGCTACCTCTTCACGCAGTCCATTTCCTTCATTTCCGATAAGAAATGCCGCCGCCTCACAGAAATCTTCCTCATCATAAAAATGCTGTCCTTCCAAATGAGCCGCATAAGTTACAATTCCGCATTTTTTTAATTCCGCCAATACAGCCGGAAGATCTTCTACATATACGAAAGGCATCCGATAAATTGCTCCCATTGTTGAGCGGATTACTTTCGGGTTATACATATCCACACAATCTTTGCTGAGAATAATTCCTGTCGCACCGGCTCCCTCTGCAGTTCGCATAATCGTCCCAAGATTTCCCGGATCCTGAAGATTATCAAGCACCATCAAAAGCGGAGTCTTTTCCTGTTTCAAAATATCTTCCAATGTTGTCTCGCTTCTCTTCACAAGATAAAGAGCTCCCTGGGGCGTCTGCGTGTCTGAGACATGACGAAATACCTGGTCGGACAAGATTTCCACCGGAACTCCGGCAAGATCCAGTTCATCCTTTCTCTTCTCATAAAAACTTTCTGACAGATACAACTTCTCCAAACGCTCTTTTGGTGTTTCCTTGAGCATCCGTATCCCCTCTGCCAGAAATATCCCTCTCTCTTCTCTGGCTTTTGCCTTCTTCTGCAGCTGAATCAACTGTTTCACTTGTGCATTTCCTGTACTTGTTATCATATTTTCAAATCTCCCTAACTCTCACGGAATTTTTCTAATACCTCCTCCGCACCTACCATAATTAATTCACAATCTTTCGGCAGCGGCTTACAAGGATCAACCGTAATACTGACTGTACGCCCAATCCGGTAACCAATTACATTGACGCCGTATTTTTCCCGGATTTTTAATTCTACAAGACTCTTTCCAATCCACCCATCAGGAATAGCCAGCTCTACCATGCTGTATTCATCCGAAAGATTAATCCAGTCACGAACCTTCGTAGAAACAAGACGTCTCGCCACTCGGATTCCCATTTCCTTCTCCGGAAATATTACTGCATCCGCACCAACTTTTTTCAAAATATTTTCATGCAGACGGCTATTGACTTTTGCCAGTACATAAGGAACACCAATCTCCTTTAAAATGATTGTTGCAAGAATGCTCGCCTCAAGCTGCTCCGCTGCCGCAATCACAGCGCCATCCAGATTCCTTGCTCCGAGAGAGCGAAGCGTTTCTTCCTCCTCAATATCAGCACACATCGCATAGCTGACTTTATCTGCAATTGCCTCGACTTTCTCTTCTGATTTATCTACTACAATTACATTACATCCCATTTCCTCCAGTGTCAGCGCGACACTGACTCCAAAACTTCCAAGTCCTAATACAAGATATTCTCTCATAGCATAACTCCTCTCTGCTGTCTGTCCTCATTTACCGTTTCAAAAACATTTCTCTAGCCTACCATAATCCGCCGTTCCGGAAGCTTTCTCGCTTTCTTTCCGATATCCTGACGTGATACAAAGGCAAGCACTACTGTTACCGGTCCAAGTCTTCCAATATACATCAAAAACATAATAACGCATTTGCTAAAATCAGAAAGCATCGGCGTAATCCCTGTACTCAGTCCGACTGTACCAATCGCAGACGTTGTTTCATAAATCACATCTCCAAGAGCCATTGCCGGCTCTGCTGCTGCCACAAGAATAGTACCGCCCAGAAGCGCAAGCACCGCCACCATCACAATTGATGCTCCTGTACGGACATTTTCGGCAGCAATCTTTCGTCCGAAGCACTCCGTATCTTTTCCTCCCCGCAGTACGGCAACACAGGAAAAGAGAAGCATCCCGGCAGTTGTTGTTTTAATACCGCCCGCTGTTCCTCCCGGAGAGCCTCCGATGAACATCAAAATACAGGAAAATAAAATCGTTGCATCACGAAGCCCACCCTGTGCAACTGTCGCAAATCCGGCTGTTCTAGTAGACACCGCATGAAAAAAAGATGCCAGCAGCTTATCTCCGTTTGACATTGCGCCAATGGTATCCGCATTGGAATACTCAAGACAAAAAATTCCGATTCCTCCTGCTGCAATAAGAATTCCGGTAATCACGAGTGTCATTTTCGTCTGCAGAGACATTTGCCTGAAAATCCTTCCCGGCGTTCTCTGATATGTCTCCCGGATCTTCAGCACATGAAGGATATCACTCCAGACAGTAAATCCCAATCCTCCGCTGATAATCAGCGCCATTGTAACAAGATTGATAACGGGATCCGTCACATATCCAGCCAGGCTGCTGTCTCCAAGAATATCAATTCCCGCATTACAAAACGCCGAGATCGAATGAAAGATGGAATACCAGATTCCTTTCCCAATTCCATATAGCGGAACAAAGCGAATTGCATAGCCAATTGCTCCCATCGCCTCTACTACCAAAGTAACTTTCAATACCCAACGAATCAGACGCACCATTCCTGAAAGTGTATCCATATTATAAGTTTGCTGTATATAAATGCGCTGACGCAATGTAATCCGTTTCCCAAGCAGCATAAAAAACACCGTCATACATACAATAATTCCAAGACCGCCTACCTGAATTAAAATCAGCAGAATCACTTTTCCAAATAATGTAAACTGAGCTGCCGGAACAATCGTTACAAGCCCTGTCACACATACCGCTGATACGGATGTGAAAAAAGCATCAATAAATGCAATCGGTTGCTGATTGCTGACCGGAAGCCATAGCAAAACTGCCCCTGCCAGGATAATTCCTAAAAATCCAGATACAAGCAACTGCATCGTAGAAATATGAGATTGTCTTAATTTTTTATAATGAAATTTCATTGCATGTCCTCTATTCTGCACTTTTATTTACAATAATAATACCAACACTTACCATAATTAATGCAATTACTGTCTGCCAGGATAAAATATTTTCCCCAAGAAATAATGCTGAAAGCGCTACTCCAAATACCGGTATCGAAAATCCATAAATCGTTACTTTGCCGACAGAATTATATTTTAAAAGCAGACTCCATATACTGAATGCAACTGTAGATAACAACGCCATATATCCAAGCAACAATGACGATTTCCATGTAAATCCGGTTACACTTCCGCCGGATACCATACCGGAGATCACAAGAATCGCTCCCCCGATCAAAAGCTGATATGCTGTAATCGTTACCGGAGATTCTCTGTCAGAAATCATTTTCAACGTGACAGAACTGATTCCATAACATAACGCACTCATAAAAATCATTCCTTCTCCAAGAAGATGAAAACCATCTCCCCACGCTCCCGGTGACAGATTAATCACAATCACACCTGCAAATCCGATCGCACAGCCAACAGCCTTTTTCCATGTAATCTTTTCAGTCCGAATCAACACTGCTGCCGCAATAATGGAAATAAACGCATTTGACGCATTGATAACAGATCCCTTTGCTCCTGTTGTATTCGCCAATCCAACGTAAAAGAAAAAATATTGCAACGCAGTCTGAAGAACCCCCTGTGCCGCAACATATTTTACGGAAGTACGTTTTACCGTCAATAATTTTCTCTCCATTACACTTCCTATTACAAATGTAAATATCCCCGCCAGAAAAAATCTATATCCTGCAAATAGAATCTGACTTCCTACATCCTGAATATGCAGCAACTCATATCCGATTTTCACGCATGGGAATGCACTTCCCCACAGCGCACAACATAACAATGCCAAAAGGCATACCGTCATTGGTTTTTGTAATTTTTCTTCCATAATTTCTCTCCCTGTTCTTCCTTTGACTCATTAGTATAGCACTTTTCTATGTGTGAAGATAGTAGTAATTTGCACATAAAAAAACCAACAGTTTTACAGGCATTTTAGCCTATTTTACTGTTGGTTTTTCCTATCCTAATCTCATTTCAAAATTCTCTATTATATTTTTTCATAATGATAAATTGCTTTATTATACCTTGAATCGATATCCTACACCCCAGATTGTTTCAATATATTGCGGATTGGAGGTGTCAAATTCAATTTTCTCTCGAATCTTCTTGATATGAACTGTTACTGTCGCAATATCTCCGATAGATTCCATATCCCAGATTTCGCTGAACAGTTCGTCTTTCTTGTACACATGGTTTGGGTGACTTGCAAGAAATGCCAGCAGATCGAATTCTTTTGTGGTAAATGTCTTCTCTTCACCATTCACCCATACTCTTCTTGCTGTTGTATCAATCTTAAGCCCACGGATTTCAATGATTTTATTTTCCTGAGCATTACTTCCAATCAACCGTTCATAACGGGCTAAATGTGCTTTCACACGCGCTACAAGCTCACTCGGACTGAATGGTTTTGTCATATAGTCATCTGCTCCAAGCCCAAGTCCACGAATCTTATCAATATCATCTTTCTTGGCTGATACCATAATGATTGGAGTATTCTTCTTATTTCGAATCTCTTTACAGATTTCAAATCCATCCACACCCGGAAGCATCAAGTCAAGAATGAACAGATCATAGTCTTTATTTAACGCCTGATGTAATCCTGCGCTTCCGTCATTCATCACTTCAACTTCAAAACCGCTCAACTCCAGATAGTCTTTCTCCAGCTCTGCAATTGCTTCTTCATCTTCAATTATTAATATCCTACTCATTTGCAGGTACCTCCTGATATTTTCTTATTACGAAGTACATTGTCGTTCCGGTTCCTTCCTTACTTGTCGCCCAGATCTTTCCACCGTGCTCTTCCACGATCTTCTTCACAATCGACAGTCCGATTCCGCTGCCGCCTTTTGACGAATTCCGTGATGCATCCGTTCGGTAAAAACGATCAAAAATATTCGGAAGTTCCTTTGCTCCGATGCCTTTTCCATTATCTTCAAGCTCAACCTGAATAAAATCTCCCACGTCTTTGATCCTCAGATTGATAATTGCCTGTTCTTTATCCATATATTTCAATGAATTTGAAATAATGTTATTGATTACTCGCTTTAACTGCTCTGCATCTGCAATAATCTTAACACTGCTGTCCACATAATTAAAATAAGTAAAACCAACTCCCTTTGCACTCAGTTCTAATTGAAGATCCTCGGCACAGTCATCAAAATAATCTGCCACAAGGAGTGTTGCAAAATTATATGGGATTCGATTCGTATCAATCTTTGAATACAATGTCAGCTCATTAATCAGCCGTTCCATTTCTGTTGCTTTATTGTAGATTGTCCGAACATATTTATTCATCTTTTCAGGCGTATCAGCAACTCCGTCAATAATTCCTTCTGCATAACCTTTGATTGCTGTAATCGGAGTTTTCAGATCATGAGAAATATTACTGATCAGTTCTTTATTCTCCTGATCAAATTTCAGCTTCTCTTCCGCATTATCCTGAAGCCTTTTTCTCATTTCTTCAAAGTTCTGGCACAAACTTCCAAGCTCATCATCTGTCTCCGGTTCCAATTCAAAATCCAGATTACCTTCTTTGATATTATTTGCAGCATCCTGCATCTTTGCAATCGGCTGTGAAATTCCCCGGTAGATCCATATAATCATCAGTGACGCCGTCAGCACAAGTGTAAGAATCACTGCCAGCAGAACATCAATCAGGAATTCCTTTACTTCCGGCATAACTTCTCCCACATCCGTCACAATAAAGGCGCTGCCCTTAGATCCGTCACTGTATTTAAAGTCTACCTGCTTTAATAATACCGGAAGCTCCCCTCCAAGATAAACCCCATTTTCAGAACCTGATGTATCTGAATTGTACGCCGGAAGTTCTGCTATTACTCTTGTGGTTCCTTCCAGTTCTTCTCCAAGAAATACAATTGTATCTGCCTTTCTTACAAGAAGATATGAATTTTTCTTTAAAAGCTGTCTGTTAAATGTTTCCAGATATGTGGCGTCTTCAAGTTGTGTCGGTTTACACCTTGCTACGTCTGTCAGTTCATGATAAGAGGCTTCTGTCAGCCTGTTAAATATCTGAGTTGGATTAGAAAATGTCTCGTAGGTTGTCCCTGTAATTCCATATGTTTTCTCAATTGCTTTAATCTGATACTGTCCAAATCCTACAATTGCCAGTGATGTCAAAAAAACCGGAAGTGTGATGACTGTAATAAATGCTATGATCAGCCTCATTTTCAGCTTCATACATCTACATCCTTTCACTTTGTTTTTCTTTCTTATCATACCATAAGTCTGCCGGCAATTCACGAAAGCACACATAAACATTTATAAATTTTTTGTAAAAAAACGGAAATACTGCTGCTGCAATATCTCCGCTTAATTGTTCTGCTATTTTTCTTTTTATAAATAACTCTTCAGTGTTTCCACTTTATCTAATTTCTCCCACGGAAGATCCAGATCGTTGCGTCCGAAATGTCCATAAGCTGCTGTTTGTTTGTAGATCGGACGGCGCAGATCTAACATTTTGATAATTCCTGCCGGACGAAGGTCAAAGTTCTCTCTGACAATCTCAACTAATTTAGATTCTGCAATCTTACCTGTACCAAAGGTATCGATCATAATTGATGTCGGATGTGCAACACCAATCGCATAAGAAAGCTGAATCTCACATTTCTTTGCAATACCTGCTGCTACGATGTTTTTCGCAACATAACGTGCTGCGTAAGCTGCTGAACGGTCTACCTTTGTACAGTCTTTTCCTGAGAAAGCGCCGCCGCCGTGACGAGCTGTTCCACCGTAAGTATCAACAATAATCTTACGTCCTGTCAGTCCACTGTCTCCGTGAGGTCCGCCAATTACGAAACGTCCTGTCGGATTAATGAAGAATTTTGTCTTCTCATCAATCATCTCTGCCGGAAGGATCGGTTCAAATACATGTTTTTTAATATCGGCATGGATCTGTTCCTGTGTAATGTCCGGATCGTGCTGTGTAGAAAGTACAACAGCATCCAGACGGCACGGAACACCCTCTTCATCATATTCTACTGTGACCTGTGATTTTCCATCCGGTCTCAAATACGGAAGTGTACCGTTCTTTCTTACTTCTGTCAGTCTTCTTGATAACTTATGTGCAAGAGAGATCGGGTATGGCATATATTCCTCTGTCTCGTCACATGCATAACCAAACATCATTCCCTGATCTCCGGCTCCGATTGCATCCAGCTCTTCATCTGTCATTGTATGCTCTTTTGCTTCCAGAGCTTTATCTACGCCAAGCGCGATATCTTCTGACTGCTCATCGATCATTGTGATCACACCGCAGTTATCTGCATCAAATCCGAATTTTCCTCGTGTATATCCGATTTCACGCACTGTTTCACGCACGATTTTCTGGATATCTACGTAAGCATTTGTTGTAATCTCTCCCATGACCATAACCATACCTGTTGTTGTGGCTGTCTCACATGCAACACGGCTCATTGGATCCTGTTCCATTAACGCATCCAGGATCGCATCTGAGATTGCGTCACACATTTTATCCGGATGTCCTTCTGTTACTGATTCTGATGTAAATAATCTTCTTTCCATCTTAAAGTCCTTTCTTAACTATCATACATTGAAAAAACAGCCCGAATAATCGGACTGTTTCTCTATCTTAAACAATCCTCTTATTGTTCGATCACTCGCTCAGGCTGGCACCTTCCTCAATATTTGAGGGGTTGCCGTGGCTTCACAGATCCTTTGTATCTCCACCACTCTGAATAAAAGGCTATTTCTTCTCTTTTCATTTGCTGCACGATATACATTATACCGTTTTTCCGGAAATGTCAAGCAATTTTTTCGCTTTCCTCCGGTGTTATTCCAATACTTTTCTCTTAGCTGACTTTCAGCTTAAATTTCTTAATATCTTTCTCTGTCTCTACTTTCTCAATCAAACCGCCAAGACGTCTGAGCTTCTCTTCAAAGCACTCATATCCTCTCTGGATATAAACGATATCGTCCACGATCGTAATTCCATCTGCCACAAGTCCGGCAATACAAAGCGCTGCACCGGCTCTCAGGTCCGGAGCGCTCACTCTCGCACCAGAGAATCTCTCCACGCCTTCTATCGTTGCAGAATTCCCCTCTACTTTAGAAACGCCGCCCATACGAGCCAGCTCATCCAAATATTTGAAACGATTTTCAAAAATACTCTCTGTAATCGTACTTGTCCCTTCTGACAGAGATAACAGTACTCCCATCTGCGGCTGCATATCTGTCGGGAAGCCCGGATATGGAAGTGTCTTTACCTGTGTATGTCCCAGACGCTTCTTCGCCACAACTCTTACTGCATCATCAAATTCTTCTACTTCGCATCCAATCTCTACAAGCTTCGCTGTCGTTGCCTCAAGATGCTTTGGAATCACATTCATTACCGTTACATCTCCGCGGGTAGCTGCTGCTGCAAACATAAATGTGCCGGCTTCGATCTGATCCGGAATAATAGAGTAAGATGTTTTATTTAACTTGGAAACCCCTTTGATACGAATTACATCTGTTCCTGCTCCCTTAATGTTAGCGCCCATGCTGTTCAGGAAATTGGCAACATCTACAACATGTGGTTCTTTTGCAACATTCTCCAGAATGGTATTCCCCTCTGCCATCGCTGCTGCCATCATGACATTAATCGTCGCTCCAACACTGACAACATCAAAATACAGATGGGTTCCCTTCAGTCTCTCTGCCTCTGCAAGAATTGAACCATGCTCAATCTCAACCTCTGCCCCAAGAGCGCGAAATCCTTTCAGATGCTGATCGATCGGACGGCTTCCGATATTGCATCCGCCCGGCAATGCAACTTCTGCTCTTTTGTATTTTCCTAACAAAGCACCCAACAGATAGTAAGATGCACGAATCTTCTTGATATAGTCATATTCAATCGCAAGATCACTGATCGTGCTTCCATTAATCTTGACAGTATGTCTGTCAATTCTCTGTACAGTTGCTCCAATTCCACTGATTGCCTCAAGCAATACATTAATATCATTCACATCCGGAAGGTTATCGATTGTTACTGTCTCATCCGTCATGATCGCTGCCGCGAGAATTGCAAGCGCTGCATTCTTTGCACCGGCAATCTCAACTTCGCCAACGAGCGGATTACCACCTTTAATTATATACTGTTCCATATCGCACCTCGATTATCGATTTCTATTTACAGATCCAATTTATTTTTCTAAAAATCTTATTTCCAAAAATAAAAAAGAAAGCCTCTAAAAGCTTATAATCTTTACTATTATAGCATAAAATACGGATTTGTAAAATATTTTTTATTTTCCAACGTTTCGCAGACCGCTGAGCGTTCGATTCTATTTACTTATTGTGTCAAAAGACGCTTTCAAGTATACGATGATGTTTCTGTTTTTCATCTGTACTTCTCCCCGGTTTCGCACATGTTCTGCTTTTATTTTATCACAGCGTATTTCTTCCGTAAAGTTGATATTTTCTACAAAAACGCTATGTTTTCCTTTATTTTCCATTAATTATTTAATTTATTTCAAAAATTCAAACAATATCTAATAAAATTTTCTCCGGCAGTGTCTTTTATCGCACCGTCTTTTATATAATTCCTGAAAAAGAAGTACCTGAACCAGCTCCCGCACTAACTGTTCTCTCTCTCTTGCTCCCCCATAATACTGCATCTGAAGTTCTGCTTCTTCTTTTCTATCACTGGTTTGCATTACCTGATTATAAATCCTGCTGCACATCATGCGGAGCTGAAGCTGATCCGGATATTCATCATAGATCATACTTCCTTCATATTCCATCCGTTCACATTCCGCCTCCACATGAGGGAGGATCTTCTTTGCCAGATCCGGATACATACTTTTCATGTACTCAAAATCTCTTCGATCGATTTTTTCATCATCATATGCAAGGGGCATTGGATAAGTCATATAATATGGTAGACGATATTCCATGTTCTGCACTCCATTTCAGTTTAATATAGTTTACCATATGAAAAATTCTCTAAAATGTGAAAAAAGCTGCCGCTCACAATCTGTATTGCAAGCAACAGCTTTCTTTACTTCTATTTAATTGTTATTCAGATTCCAGGTCTCTATGCCTTTTCACTGTAATGATGAGCCTCTTCCAGCATCATATCTTTTACTTTCATCAACCGGATCTGAGAGCTTCGCTCATTCTCATCCAGTTTCATTGTAATGTATTTGATATTTTCCTGTGCCTCCGGAATGATTACATGCTCAAGCGCATTTACACGCCGTCTTGTTTTCTCAATCTCAGATGCCATGAGCTGGCAGGCTTTCTCTACCTCTGCAAGTCTTAACATATCCGGCAGAATATCCGCAAGTGACTTCACCGCTCCGTCAAGATCGCTGGATGTAAATGCAAAACCATATGAATAGATATCATTTGCATCTGCAGTTCTTGTGTGGTATTCCATAACCGGAATATCAACACTCATAACGTTTTTATCACTTACTTCCAGATTTACTTCCTGTTTCGGTATCATGAGCGCAGTATTCAGCGTTGCCGCTGACATACCTGCCTTAGCGATTACAAAGTTCTTATTGGCAGAAAGAATCCCGGCTTCTACTTTTTTGCGAAGCTCCATATTCTCACGAACGAGATCAAGGAACTGCCGCATCAGTTCGTCACGTTTATCCTTCAGAAGCTTATGACCTCTTGTAGCTGTGACTAATTTCTTTTTTAATCTTGTCAACTCCATTCGAGTTGGAGTTACCTGGGTAGATGCCAACGATCGTCACCTTCTTTCTAAGTTTCCTTACGGATTATTTTCCGTAATACATATCCAGGAACTTATCATCGATACGTTTCAGCTCACTTCTCGGCAGGATAGAAAGCAATTTCCATCCGATTTCTAGTGTTTCCTCAATCGGACGATCTGTGAAATAACCCTGAGATACATATTCTTTCTCGAATTCGTCTGCAAACTTAGCATAGATCAGGTCGATTTCTGTAAGAGCAGCTTCACCGAGGATTACCATTAATTCCTTCGCTTCTTTACCACGCGCATATGCTGCGAACAGCTGGTTCATTGTATTGGCATGATCCGCACGAGTTTTTCCTTCTCCGATACCTTTATCTTTCAGACGTGACAGAGACGGAAGAACGTCGATCGGCGGCTGAATACCTTTGCGGTAAAGATCACGGCTCAGGATTACCTGTCCCTCTGTAATATATCCTGTTAAGTCAGGGATTGGGTGTGTTTTATCATCTTCAGGCATTGTAAGAATCGGGATCATTGTGATACTTCCCTTCTTACCAACCTGACGGCCTGCACGTTCATACATTGTAGCAAGGTCTGTATACATATATCCCGGATATCCACGACGTCCCGGAACTTCTTTACGAGCTGCTGATACCTCACGGAGTGCATCTGCGTAGTTTGTGATATCTGTCAGGATAACAAGTACATGCATATCTTTTTCAAATGCAAGGTATTCTGCTGCTGTTAATGCCATCTTCGGTGTAGCGATACGCTCTACCGCAGGGTCATTTGCCAGGTTCATAAAGAGAACTGTTCTGTCAATCGCACCTGTTTCTTTAAAGCTTTCTACGAAGAAGTTAGATTCCTCGAATGTAATACCCATAGCAGCAAATACAACGGCGAACGGTTCGTCTGTTCCGCGTACTTTTGCCTGTCTTGCAATCTGAGCTGCCAGGTTAGCATGCGGAAGACCGGAAGCTGAGAAGATTGGAAGTTTCTGTCCACGAACAAGTGTGTTCAGACCATCAATTGCTGATACACCTGTCTGAATGAACTCTTCCGGATAGCTTCTTGCAGCCGGATTCATCGGAAGACCGTTTACGTCCATTCTTGCTTCCGGAAGAATCTCCGGACCATCATCGATCGGACGTCCCAGACCATCGAATACACGGCCAAGCATATCTGCTGATACACCAAGCTCCATGCTTCGTCCGAGGAAACGTACTTTACTGTCGGAAAGGTTGATACCTGTTGAGTTCTCAAATAACTGAACAAGTGCATCACTTCCGTTAATTTCAAGAACACGGCAACGACGTGTTTCGCCGTTGGACAGCTCAATCTCACCTAATTCATCAAATGCTACATCTTCTACGCCGCGTACCAGCATCAGAGGACCGGCAACTTCCTGTATGGTTCTATATTCTTTCGGCATTTAGAAGTCCTCCTTTCCAAGTGTGTTGGCGATTTCTTTGTGAAGCTCTTCGCTCACTTTCTTATATTCTTCTTCAATCTGATCTTCATGTGTATATTTGTAACGTCCGATACGTTCACGAACTGCCAGGTTGATCAGATCATTTAATGCTGCACCATTCTTCAATGCCTCTACTGCATTGTCATAGTATGCAAGCACAAGTTTCATCATCAGGTACTGTTTTCTCAGAGATGTATAAGTATCAATCTCATGGAAAGAGTTCTGGTGCAGGAAGTCCTCACGGATAGAGCGTGATGCTTCCATCTTCAGACGGTCTGTCGGTGAAAGTGCATCCATACCTACCATCTTAACGATTTCTTCCAGTTCTGCTTCTTCCTGAAGAAGACTCATCATTCTCTGACGGTCTGCCATCCAGTCATCTGCAACTTCCTTATCGAACCATTTACCCATATCATCTACATACAGAGAGTAACTTGTCAGCCAGTTGATTGCCGGGAAGTGACGTTTGTAAGCAAGTGCGGAATCCAGTCCCCAGAACACTTTTACAATACGAAGTGTTGCCTGAGATACCGGCTCAGAAATATCTCCACCAGGAGGAGATACTGCACCGATTACAGAAAGTGCACCTTCTCTTGCATCTTTACCGAGAGATACTACATGACCTGCTCTCTCGTAGAACTGTGCCAGACGAGAACCGAGGTAAGCCGGATAACCTTCTTCACCTGGCATCTCTTCCAGACGTCCTGACATCTCACGAAGCGCCTCTGCCCAACGTGATGTAGAGTCTGCCATAAGAGCTACTGAATATCCCATGTCACGGAAATATTCTGCAATTGTAATACCTGTATAGATAGATGCCTCACGGGCAGCAACAGGCATATCTGATGTGTTCGCGATCAGAACTGTTCTCTGCATCAGAGACTGACCTGTTTTCGGGTCTTTCAGTTCCGGGAACTCATTCAGAACGTCTGTCATTTCGTTTCCACGTTCTCCACATCCAATGTATACAACGATATCTGCTTCAGCCCATTTTGCAAGCTGATGCTGAATAACTGTTTTACCACTTCCGAATGGTCCAGGTACAGCTGCAACACCACCCTTAGCAATCGGGAAGAATGTATCAACAACTCGCTGTCCTGTTACAAGCGGCTGACGCGGCGGAAGCTTCTTCTGGTACGGACGTCCTTTACGAACCGGCCATTTCTGTACCATTGTAAGTTCTTTGTCTCCGTCTGCTGTCTCAAGTACTGCAATAACTTCATCTACAGTAAATGTACCCGCTTTGATTTCTTTTACTTTACCTTTCATAGAAGGAGGTACCATGATCTTCTGCTGTACAACGATTGTCTCCTGTACAGTACCAAGAACGTCTCCGCCTTCTACCTCATCGCCAACTTTTGCAACCGGAACGAATTCCCATTTTTTATCTCTTTTCAGAGAAGGAACTTCGACACCGCGCTTCAGGCTGTTTCCACCGGATACCTTCATGATATCATCAAGCGGACGCTGAATTCCGTCATAAATACTTGTGATCAGACCAGGTCCTAATTCTACTGACATAGGTTCGCCGATGGATTCTACCGGTTCTCCTGGTTTTAATCCTGATGTTTCCTCATAAACCTGTACTGAGGCCTCATCTCCATGAATTTCAATGATCTCACCGATCAGACGCTGATTACTTACACGCACAACGTCATACATATTAGCGTCACGCATTCCTTTGGCGATAACCAGCGGTCCTGCAACTTTTTTAATCGTTCCCTTACTCATTTGGACTAATCACCCACTTTCCTATTCATCACCAAATAGAATATCTGAACCAACTGCCTGCTCGACGAATTTCTTAACTGCGTCAACACCTGCACCTGTATTTCCTGATACACCCGGAATCTGAATAATTGCCGGAAGTTTCTCAAGACGATATTTATCTATTTCGTGTTCCAACACAGCTGCCAGAGCTTCTGTAATATAGATTACAGCGTATCCTCCTTTAGCAAGCTGCGTTAACTGTTCTGCTGCCTTCTCCGGGTCCGTAACCGGATATGTGTCAAGACCCAGTGTGGCAAAGCCGTAAATACTGTCATAATCGCCAATTACTGCAATCTTATACATACATTTCCCTTATCCTTTCCCGGATAGACTTCTCCGGAAGCCCATTGAGCTTACCGGAAAGAATAATTCTCACCGTTTTAATTTCATTTTCTCTTGCGATTACATATGCAACAAGAGGACCGATTGAAAATGGATTCCGAATCTGAGGCTTAATCGTCTCAATGATCCGGTTATCACACCAGCACTCAAATGCTGACGGAGATTCCTTCAGTGCTTCGGCTCCCTGTGCATACACAGTTCCGCCTAAATATTCCTGAATTGCTTCCATTCCATTCAGCGCCGCATGGGCAAGATGATCGACACTTAATGTGCCGCACTCTGCCATAGCCTTTTTCATAAATTCCAAAGATTTTGCGGTCTTCTGCGAACGAACTGCAATCTTAATATCTGCAACGGCCACTGTAGACTCTGCATATTCTCTGATCAGATCATCTTCGGCCTTCATACCGGCTGCATAAATAGCATCCAGTGCAGCTTTATCAATCATGATATCGCATAACTGTCCGTCTCTTGTATGCAGAAGTGTGTCATAAGCCTCTCTCGCTGCCTGTGCCATGAATTCCGGAAGTCTGTGAAATTCTTTGCTCTTTACAATATCCAGCATCTCTTCGCCGGAAATTGCTGTATCCTGTACAAAGATATCCAGATGTTCCAAACCGCTGACTGCTGCTTTTACTGCTGCCTTCAGGTTCTGGAACAGATCCGGATATGACAGTACGTCAAAGACTGACATATCGTCTG
This sequence comes from Faecalicatena sp. Marseille-Q4148, assembly GCA_018228665.1. Classification (NCBI taxonomy): domain Bacteria; kingdom Bacillati; phylum Bacillota; class Clostridia; order Lachnospirales; family Lachnospiraceae; genus Faecalicatena; species Faecalicatena sp. Marseille-Q4148. The sequence goes on along the minus strand of CP073692.1, from coordinate 2,436,524 downwards.
CCAACTCTTTCATCAGTTCCCATGTTTTTTCACGCTCGCGTGTCAGTATCGCCTCTGCCTCCATTGGAGTATCTGCATCTCCCCAGCCTTTCTCAGACAAAAACTGCAGACACTGCTGTTCTGTCTTACATGTGAGAAGCTGCTCAATCACAGACTTTGAAAATAATGACACTTCCTTCGCTCTGATTCGCGCAACCGCATAGGTGTATTCCTGTTTTGCCATAAGCCAAATCCTCCTTTCGCGGAATGCGCTTTATAAAAATAATATTTTCTGAACTTTGTCCTGTAATTCATCTTTCTGAGAATCAAACAGCGCTCTGAATGTGCAGTTTTCTTCGATGCCTCCATATACAAGTACAAAACCGCCTTCTATCTGTCTGCTCTCTTTTGAAAGGGCAAGTGTTCCGCCTTTTGCGGCGGCAATTTTCTGGATCTCTTCTGCGAATCCATCCGGCATTCTTTCAAGGTCTTTTGCTGAGAAAATAACCTCTCCGTTTTCTGCCAGCGCAAATTTATTCAGCATTGCTTTGATTGTTTCAAAATACTCTGCGTCAGATTTCTGACAGAAAGTTACATATGCCTTGTCGAGGACAGCAGCGATCATTTCCTGCTTCGTCTCCAGAATTTTTGTTCTTCTGGAAAGATCTGCGGAAGATTTTACTCTGTCTTCGTAATTCTTTACGTCAGCTGCAGCCTTTGCTGCAATCTTCTCAGTTTCCTTAGCTGATTCTTCTCTTGCTTTCTGCAGGATTTCTTCTGCTTCCTGCTTTGCATTCTGAATCTTTTCGCCTGCGGAGTTGTTCGCCTCTTCCAGAATCTGGTTTACAATTTTATCTAATCCAGCCATCCTTGAACTCTCCTTCTTTGATTTCTATATTTACATTCTTGATTCCGCTGCAAATTAAACCGGAATAGCACTTACTGCTAAGATAGAGATCAGAAGAGCAAGGATTGCGTATGTCTCAACCATTGCCGGGAACAGCATAGCTTTACCAAACTGTTCTGGTTTCTTTGCTACGATACCGATAGATGCTGCTGCTGTTTTTCCCTGATATTTTCCAGAGATAAGACCTACAATACCGATCGGAAGACATGCTGCAAGGATCAAAAGACCTGTTTTTGGATCGATTGATGCCGGTGTTCCGCCTAACAGACCAATCTTAGATAATGTGATGAATCCAACAAGCAGACCGTAGATACCCTGTGTACCAGGAAGCAGCTGCATGATAAGTACTTTTGCGAACTTACTTGGGTCTTCTGTTACAACTCCTGATGCAGCCTGACCTGCGATACCAACACCGATTGATGATCCTGCACCTGCTAAAAATACAGCTACTGCTGCTCCTAATAAAGCATAAACTAATCCTAATTCACTCATGATATTATTCCTCCTTAATATCAACATATTTTGTTTCTTGTTTAAATGGATTAAACGGGCGTCCGCCGCCTTCGTAAAATTTACCGAAGAACTCTACGAACTGTAAACGGTTCGTGTGCACATATGCACCTAATAAGTTGATTGCCATATTCAGTGTATGACCAACAACAAATACAACAAGGAATCCGATCATTCCGATGATTCCACTTCCAAACATACTTCCCATCTGGTTTACTACAGAAGCGATAACTCCTGTTGCAAGTCCTAATGCAAGTAAACGAGAATAAGAAAGCACATCACTCAGCCAACCTGTAATATTGTACAGATCATAAGCGCCAAGTGCGATACGAAGTCCAAAATTCTTATTGCTTCTTCCTGACATCAGTACGATACCGGCTGCACCAACAATAGCCAGTACTTTCGAGAGCATTGCGATTGCCGGCGGGAATACGATATTCATCTGAGTCATTGATACGAAAATCTGGCTTGGAAGCAGCATTAAGATCAGACCGATCAGCAGCATATACCAAAGAACAACATCACAGATAAAATCCATGTATTTTTTCTCTTTGATACACAGATAACCTTTGATTCCAAGTCCTGTAAAGAGGTGGATCACACCAAATGCCAGAGAGTAGATCAAAAGCTTCATTGGGTCTTTTAATGGTTCAAACCATAGGGGTGGTACGGTTACTTCATGACCGAAGAATACACGAGAGACAACAGATACTACGTCTCCGAATATACCTCCGAACATTAATCCCCAGAATAATGTGGAGAGTCCACAATATTTAAACATACGAATGGTTTTCTGCATTCCCTCACTCATTCTCGGGAATTTCTTTAATACAACTGCACATGCGATAAAAACAATAATTCCATATGCTGCATCAGAAAGCATAAGTCCAAAGAAGAAAATATAGAAGATCGACATAATTGCTGACGGATCTATCTCTCCCTTCTTCGGAAGTCCGTAAGATTCCAGAACGCCTTCTACAGATCCTGCAATCTTATTGTTCTCCAGGAGAACCGGCGCTTCCTCTTCATCCGGAATATCTTCGACATCAATTACAATATCATATTTCGATTCCAGTTTCTTACGAAGCGTATCCACTTTCTTTTGCGGAATATAACCGCTGATAAAGAATGTATCTCTTGACTGCGGAAGCTGTCCGAGTACTTCATATTTCTGAGCACGGACTCTGAAATAATCTGAGATTAATTTCAGATCATCTCTGGCAACTGCCATTTCTCTGATCTGATTTTCAATCTGTTCATTCTCTTCTGCGATTTTTGCTGCACTTTCTTGTAATTCCTGCTTAAATTCACGCGGAATTTTTCGGATATTCTGAGCTGGTCTTGAAAAACCGATGCTTCGAAGAGCTTTTTCAAACTCTTTCACATCTTTCTTCAGGCAAACTGCCGCAATACATGTCTGATCGCTGTCGGATGAAATTACCTGAATATCCATCGCTTCCAGTCCCGGCTGAGCCTCAGCTATCTTTGTGTAGATATCATCAAGCGTTACCTGACTGTTAATACTTCCAATCAATACTGCAGCATCTTTTGTTCCCTGAATATCCATCGGAACATCCAGGTCAAGCCACGGAGTCAGCGCTTCAATCTGGTTCTCCACCTTCACGATTGCTGCCTTGTTCTCTGCAAGCTTTTTCTTCAGACCAAGTATCTCATTGGCTGTATGGATAATCTCGTCTTTTCGTTCTGCCGTCTCATCATAAACTGATTTATCAATGAGAGCTTTGCCTTCCAGTGAAGAAAACATTGACGTCTTCTCCGGTGCAAATTCCTGCAGAACTTCAAGTGCATTGTCTGCCAATATCGCATTCTTATCAAATGTCTGACGGGATTCTACCGTATCCATCTTCCGAAGAGAATGTTCCTCTTCTTCCGGAAAAGATACATTTACTTCCAATGCCCCAAAAGCCTGAAGTTCTTCCAATATTGCTTTTCGCTTTTTCTTCAATGCACAGATACTAAATCTCTGCATTTGCAATACTGCCATTACCAACTCCTCCTTTCTCTATTTTTTTAGTTTGAAACTGCATTTTCAGGATTGTATTTATTTTAGTACAAAATTTGTAGCTAAAAAAATACAGCGGTTAATAAAGATTTGAAATCACCATCTCAATGGCTTTATTCTCTTTTTCCGCTGCCCTCTGCTTTAACGCTGCAATTTCTTTTTCTGTTTCGGAATCAAAAATCTTCATCTCACTCTCAGCTTTGGCTTTTGCTGCCTCAAGCGCTTCTGCTGCGTGTTCACGAGCTTTTTTTGCTTCCTCTTCCTTTAGAGTTTTTGCATCCTGATTTGCCTGCTCTCTTAAGGAAATCACTTTTTCATCGGCCTCTTTAAGAATAGTTTCGGCCTTATTCTCGGCATCTTTGACTGCCTTGATTGTTTCCTGTAACACACAATCACCACCCTTCGTATTAACTAATAGTATCATACCGTTTTAATTTTATCAATCAATTTTAGTAATTTTCCACAATTTTAATATTTGACTTTTTTATTTAACAAATCCTTTAGACTGGAATGTTCCTACCACTCCAGTCTATGCAAATGTCCCTCCAGATTCATTCCTGCAAAACCATTCTGACGAAGCGCCTCATAAAGAACGACAGCAACTGAGTTGCCAAGATTCAGCGAACGTATCTCTCCAAGCATTGGAATCCTAATACAGTTTTCTTTATGCTGTACAAGAATCTCTTCCGGTATACCTGCACTTTCTTTTCCGAACATAATATAACAGTCTGGCTCAAAATTCACTTCTGTATACACATGAACTGCTTTTGTTGTTGCCATATACATTTTTTCCTTTGCTGCCGGGTTCTTTTCCAGAAAATCTTCATAGTCAATGTAAGTTGTCACATCAAGATCATCCCAATAGTCCATTCCCGCACGCTTAATCGCTTTTTCATTTAATCGGAATCCTAACGGTTCGATCAAGTGAAGTCTTGTCCCGGTAGCCACACAAGTTCTTCCGATATTTCCCGTATTAGCCGGAATTTCCGGCTCAAATAAAACAATATTAATCATGATTTTTCTCCCTGCGTAATTTTATAATAAAACGTTCCAGTCTGGAAATTGCTTCCTTTAAGTCTTCCAGAGAATATGCGTAAGAAATTCTAAGGAACCCTTCTCCGCAATCGCCAAATGCTGTGCCCGGAACAACTGCGACTTTCTCTTCTTCCAAAAATTTCAGCGCAAATTCTTCTGATGTCATGCCAAATTCTTTGATACACGGAAATACATAAAATGCTCCGAACGGTTCAAAACACGGCAGCTCCATACGCTCAAATTCATACATCAGAAACCGTCTTCTCTGATTATAGGCTTCACGCATTTCTTCTACTTCCTTCTGACAGTGACGCAGTCCTTCGATTGCCGCATATTGACTATTCGTAGGCGCGCACATAATTGCAAATTGATGGATTTTGATCATCTGCTCAATAATCTCTTTTGGCCCGCAGGAATATCCAAGACGCCAGCCTGTCATGGCAAATCCTTTCGAAAATCCATTGATCAGAATGGTTCTCTCCTTCATTCCCGGAAGCGACGCAATAGATACATGTCTATTCCCATAAGTAAGTTCCGAATAGATTTCATCAGAAATGACATAAAGATCATATTTTTCCACGAGCGCTGCAATTGGGCGGAGATCTTCTTCCGTCATGACAGAACCTGTCGGATTATTCGGAAATGGAAGTACAAGGATCTTTGTCTTTGGCGTAATATATGCCTCCAGCTCTTTCGCAGTTAATTTAAACTGATTTTCATTTTTCAGCGGAATTGTTACCGGAACACCGCCTGCCAGTTCAGTACATGGCAGATAAGAAACATAACTTGGCTGAGGAATCAGCACTTCGTCTCCCGGATCTAACATTGCGCGGAGAGCAATATCAATTCCCTCGCTTCCTCCGACCGTTACAACAACTTCATTAGCCGGATTATATTCTACATTCACTGTGCGTTTGAGATATTTCACAATTTCTTCTTTCAGTTCTTTAAGTCCTGCGTTGGATGTGTAAAATGTGCGCCCTCTTTCCAGAGAGTAAATTCCTTCTTCCCGAATTCGCCACGGAGTATCAAAATCCGGCTCTCCAACGCCAAGGGAGATCGCATCTTCCATTTCACTTACAATATCGAAAAATTTACGAATACCGGACGGTTTTATTTCTGTTACAACTTTTGATAATGGATTTCTCATTACAGACTCACCGGTATCCTTTCTTCTTTCTCTTTTACATTCATAATTGTTCCGTGATCTTTGTATTTTTTCAAGATAAAATGTGTCGCTGTGGAAATCACTTCATCAATCGGAGAGAGCTTATCAGAAACAAACTGTGATATTTCCATTAAAGTTCTTCCCTCAATCGTAACAAGAAGGTCGTATGCCCCGGAAATCAGATACACAGAATTTACTTCCGGATAATTATAAATGCGCTCCGCAATCCGCTCAAATCCTCTGTTGCGCTGCGGCGTTACCCGCACCTCGATCAGCGCAGTAACAGAATCTGTTCCGGCTTTTTCCCAATTGATCAGTGTATGATAACCGCAAATAATATTTTCCTTCTCCATCTTAGCGATCTCATTTACAACTGTTACTTCGTTTGTTCCTAGCAGAACTGCCAGTTCACTTGGATCAACTTTACTGTTCTTCTCCATGTATTTTAAAATCTGTGTTCTCATATCCATTTCGCATTCCTCCTGTCTATGCTTCTTTCTCATCTGCAAACAGCTTCATAAGCTCATCTGCTGCCGGACGATCCAGATAGCTGACTTCTTCGCCTCGCATTAAAATTCTGTCATTGCCGTCTGTGAATCTTCCGATTACTGCTGCCGGAATATGCGCCCTGCGAAGTTCCTCCACAAGTCCCGCACCATCTTCTGCCGCAATCAGCAGACATCCCGCAGATGTTAGTTCATAAGGGTTCAAATGGCAGAATTCGCATATTTCTACAGTCTCCTGCCGGATCGGAAGTTCCCGCATCTCCACGCACATACCAAGTCCCGCAGAATCCGCCATCTCCCATAGTGCACCAAGTACCCCTTCTTCTGTGATTGTATGCATTGCTGATGCTTTGTACTTTCTTGCGATTTCAGCTTCTTTTTGTACAAACAGATGCTTCTTCCAAAGTTCTGTCTGTTTCAAAAATGCCGGAACAAATCGCTCTTCCAGTTCTTCTTTTCGTTCTTCTAACGCCCGCAGCGTTCCTTCCATCCCGATCCACTTTGTCAGCACCAGCTCCTGACCTGCTTTCGTGTCAAAAACCCGACACATTTCTTCCTCTTTCACAAGCCCTGCCGCTGTAACGCTTACAATCGTTGTAGAGATAACCGGACAGATTTCCACTTTCACATCCGCAATCTGGAATCCCTGCTCTTCTGCCGCCTGCTCCATCTCAGCTACCATTGCTTTTAGCCTTGATTCATATGCATAGGCTGTCAGCATGATCCTTGCACTCACTCCGACCACGGATGCCCCATGCGCTGCCAGATCATTTGCCACCGCCGCTATCGCATAGACTCCCAAATCTTTCTGGTTTCCATATCTTGCTGCCTCCGCGAGAAGTATTGATTCCCCTTCTTCCGGTTTCAGCCCCCAGCATGTCTCTTCCACCGTCATCTCCGGGAAAATTTCCCGACGTTTTGATTTCAACTGTTTTAACACAGATCTCTTTCTTACTGTCTGTGTCACTTTTCCTAGTTTCATCTTCGTCCCCCTTATATGGTCTGTCAATTACATCAAATACGGAATAATCATTGTCAATACCATTGCCACAATTACAATTAATGTAATAACAGCAATCATCTTACGCGTTTTTTTATTAAAAAAGTTCATGGATTTTTCACCTCCGATTACTTATTTGCCATTTTATACTGTTTGCCGTCATTTTGCAAGAAATAACATGCCGCCTGATGGTCGAGCGGATTGCGATCCTGATAATCAAAAAGTACATAAACCGGCTCTTCTTTTCCACAAATATTTTCAGAAGCTCTGGTAAATTTCTCCACATGAGTCATTTTTCTCATCTGACGCTTATCATACCCTGCATATCCTCTCAGACAAACCGGTTCTTTTGCCTCTCTGTCATAGAATTCTTGAAGCCATTCTTTCGTCACAAGTGATTCTCCTGCAAAATCCGGACGAGTCTTTGCATTTTCTCTCAAATATAGATCAAATGTCAGCAGTTCTTTGTAGAAGTCTTCCTTGTCAGGACAGATCTGTTTCACAAAGTCCAGTAGGATCTCATATCTTGTCACTCTTGAATGACTCATCTGATGAAGCCTATGTTGTTCATAAAATACTGCCAGTGATTCATACATCTGAAACGCAGAAGAAAATTCTTTCTCCAAAGCTTTCAATGTATATTGGAACTGTCCGCTGTTATAATAGACTTCCACCATCTCCTCTATCCCTTTTAGTTTAAGTACGTCTGCATACGGCAACCACTTTGTATACAGCACTTCATATGGCGGCTCATTTTTATACACAAGTCCATACTTGTCTTTTGCTTCTTCCATATGAGAGCCTTTCAGTACCTTCAAAAACCCAAGCTGCAGCTGCTCCGGTTGGAGTGCATACACATCATCAAAGGATTTTCCAAAACTTTCATAATCCTCAAACGGAAGTCCTGCAATCAGGTCAAGATGCTGGTGTACATTTTTGTTTTCATTTAACTCCCGCACAATTCTTGCAACTTCTTCAAACTTCATCGTCCGGCGGATTTCCCGGATCGTTTCCGGATTCGTAGACTGCACTCCTATCTCAAGCTGAATCAACCCCGGACGCATTGATCTGATCAATGCAATTTCTTCTTCATTCAGAAGATCTGCTGAAATTTCAAAATGAAAATTCGTCACACCATTATCATGTTCCTTAATATAAGACCACACTGCCATTGAATGTTCATGGCGGCAGTTAAACGTCCGATCTACGAATTTTACTTGCGGCACTTTCGCATCCAGAAAGAATTGCAGCTCTTTCCTAACAAGATCCAGATTCCGGAAACGAAGACATTTATCTACAGAAGACAGACAGTAGCTGCACCGAAACGGACAGCCCCGGCTCGATTCATAATAGATAATCTTATTTTCAAATAATGTCATATCTTCATATACAAAAGGCACTTCACTCAGATCCATGATCTCCCGCCATTCATTCTCTACGATCACACCGTCTGTCCGGCGAAATGTGATTCCGGTAATATCTCCCAGATCATCCTGTGTTTTTTCCTTGCAGTGATAGCAGTTCAGCAATTCAAGAAATGTTTTTTCTCCCTCACCTTTCATAACGCCCGTCAGCTCCGGCAGTCGTTCCAATACGTTCCGGCTGTCATAAGACACTTCCGGACCGCCTGCCCACAGAATCGTCTCCGGCAAAATTTTGTGAATTTCTTTTATAAGTTCTTCTACATACCGCAGATTCCATATATAACAGGAAAAACACAGCATATCCGGCTGTCGCTTATAAAGATCCATTAGGATATCGTCTGTCTGCTGGTTGATCGTATATTCCGCAATCTCTATTTCTGATGCAAATGTCTTCGCATATGCTTTCAGACTGTACACAGCAAGATTGGAATGTATATATTTGGCATTCACTGCTGCTAACACTATCTTCATATCATATCTCCTCCCGAAGTATTTTCTATATAGAAAAAAAGCACCCATACCGGATGCCGATTCAAAACTCTTTTCTCTTTACGTGCGTTACACTTCGAACAGTCTCCCCCGAACGTTACTCTGGCAGTAAACTCAGCCCAGGCACCCTCACAACACCCGAAAGCATCTGCTTAGTGCTGCTTCGTTCCCGACCTGACACGGTTCACAGAGTCTCGCCGCGTGAGACCCAGACATCAACGCCACTTACCAGAGGCAGCTTCGCAAAAGAAAGCCCTCCGTGTAACATCACCCCCACTATAGCGGATTGTAGGTACAAGGTACCGCTAACACCCCGGCTGCACGTTCTATTAGTATATCGTATTTCTGTAGATATATCAATCATTTTTCTCAATTTTCTCACATTTTTTCTCTTCATTTTTCGCCGCTTTTTTCTTTTCCCGCAGCTCTTTAAAAAAATCTTTCATCATCTGACTGCATTCCTCTTCCAACACCCCTGTCACAAGCTCTGCCTGATGATTAAACTGAGGTACGTCAAGAAGATTCAAAATAGAACCTGCACATCCCGCTTTCGGATTCATGCATCCAACTACTACTTTCGGAATCCGCGCCTGAATAATCGCTCCGGAACACATCTGACATGGCTCCAACGTCACATACATTGTACAGCCTTCCAGTCTCCAATCATCCAGCTTTCGGCTTGCTTTGCGTATTGCAAGCAGTTCTGCGTGTGCCAGTGTATTCTTATCAATCGTTCTGCGGTTATATCCTCTCGCAATCACTCTGCCTTCATATACGATTACGCAGCCAATCGGCACTTCTCCAATGGCATAAGCTTTTCTTGCCTGACGTATTGCTTCTTTCATAAATCGTTCATCATCTGTAAGTTTCTTCATCATCTATTCCCCTTCCAGTTCCCTGCACCAATATCCAAAATCATTTTCTCTGTCACATTCCTGCGGCGACAGTATAATACTATCCTCCGGAATGCGGCAAAACTTTGAAAACCCGAACGAACGAGCCGCTGCCTCTTCTCTTCGATGGTAGATGCCCGGCACGCCAAGATACCGTTTTCCCTCATCTGTAATCAGCAAAAGATGTCGATAATTATAATAACCATGAAGCAAAAAACTATTATTCGCAAGATACCAGTTCTTTTGAGGCAGTTTTTTCATATCCTCTCGCATAATTTTACAATATCTCTGCTCCTGTCTGTTCTCATTGCTTTCTTCCGACTGCTCTTCTGCAACGGCTTCCGGCTCTTCTTTTTCTTCCTCTTCGACACCAGTTCCCGGCTCTTCTTTTTCTTCCTCTTCGGCGCCAGTTCCCGGCTCTTCTTTTTCTTCCTCTTCGGCATCCATTCCCGGTTCTTTCTCTATAACTCCTTCTTCGGCACAGGCCTCTAATATTTCCGACACCTCTGCTTCCACCGATTCCTCCGAAGCCATATCTTTTCCCATACTGGGACGCTCCTCTCTCGGAACTGCAGGCTCCATCTGATCTAACGGAAGTACACCCTCATCCCACACCGCAGCATATGTACCCTGTCCGTTTGTCTCAAGCATGATTCCTCTCAGCTCTTCCAAATCTGCATATGGCTCAATTTCTTCCCTGTCATAGACAAGACGGCAGCTCAAGATTGACTGCACATGTTCCAACTGTCCCATCAAAATCCCGCGGCATCTCTTTCCTTCCATATAAACAAGATACACTCTGATATCTGCATTATTCAGAAATGTTCCTCTCCCATGTATTTGCAGCGTTCCTCCTTCTTCTCCCTGATCCACCTTTACAAATCCAACATTCCGAACCCTTTGCTCGTCCTTATATTCATAAAGATATCGAATAAAACTTTCCATACTCCTTACCTTCCCATCATTTCTTTTTATTAGTTTATTCCGGGAAATAAGGAAAAAGAACTAAGAGACCATTGCATTCATCTCCTGATACAGACGTTTCGCATAACTATCCGTCATTCCACAAATATAATCCGTCACAAGAAGCAGTCTAAGATACAGCCTCTCTTCCTCTGACTTGCCCTTTGCATGACAATGATAAGCATTTCTGTAATTCTCAGAAATAAAAGATACAAGCCGCTTCTCAATAGAGTTTAATTTCCAGTCAGTATCATAATAAATAATCGCTCCCACAAACTTATCCATCAGAAAATGTACTATCACCGATTCTGTCACTTCCATTCTATAGATTGTATTCGTGTCGAACACTTTTTTATATGCCAGATTTCCAAGAAGTTCCATAAGTTCTTCTCCGGCTGTTCCTTCAAAGAGATCTGTCTTTTTCTCTCCGGCCATAATCTTATTATAATTTTGTGTAAAGCCTTCCGTAGCACACTGTATCAGATAAGACTGTGCCCGTACAAGCCAGTTTTTGACCGCATACTCTGCCGGATCTTGCAAGTTCTTTTCTTCTGCTCTGCGGTAAAGCCGCTCTAATGTCCCTAACGCATCAAATCCGGTCTGCATCTGCATGTTCCCCAACTCCTGTTTCAATATTTCATAAGAAACAAAACCTTTTACAAATGCATCTTCAATATCAGCTGTCTTATATGCCAGATCATCTGCCGCTTCTAAAATATAGGTAAGTGGATGCCTGCACTTCCCGGCTCCGGTTTCCTTTGTAATCTCCTCAAACAGCTCTTTCTCTGCATAATAATATCCTATTTTCTTATCTTTCAGATGATCCGAAAGCGGATTAACCTCTAATGATGATACCGGATATTTAATAATCGTATTCAAAAGCCCATATGTCAGATTCATTCCATATTCATCGACAAGAAAATGAAGCTTACTCACAAGCCTCAGTGCCTGTGCATTCCCTTCAAAGTGATAAAAATCCTGCTGCATCTGCTCTGTCAGTACCTCTGTGATTGGTCGCCCATAGAATGTCATCTGCGGCAAATGCTCTTCAAACCATTCTCGGATCGTTATTTCTCCAAAATGTCCAAACGGAGGATTGCCTATATCATGGATCAGGCCGGCGCACTGCACAATATTACACAGGTCTTCTTTCATCTGCGCCGTAAATGTTTCATCACATTTTTGACTTAATATATATTCACCGATATTCTGCCCCAATGATTTGGCAAGAGAAGATACTTCTAACGAATGTGTCAGGCGCGTCCTTATAAAATCGCTTTTATCCAGCGGAAACACCTGCGTCTTATCCTGAAGCCGTCTAAAGGACGCACTCCCGATAATCCTGTGGTAATCTTTCTCAAATTCGCTCCGAAGATCAGAATGATTTCTCTGTCCGGCAGTCTCCCGGCATCGTTTTTCTGACAGTAACCTTTTCCATTCCATACAGTTCCTCCCATTGACTTTTATACAAATCCTCTATGTTAAGAAAGGATGTCTCAAACCTTCATTTGAGACATCCTTTATCGCTTCTTGTAAATACTCCGGATTAATCCAAATAGATCGGCGGCTCATAATCCTTTCCAAGCATTGCTTTCTTGCGTTCCTGATAGCCAAGAAATGCCCATTCTGTCATATCTGTCCATTTATGATCTGCACGGTCATACACTTGTACATAACCGATTCTCTTTGGATGCATACGAACACTGTTCGTCTCATACTCTCTTCCTGTATAAGGATTAATCTCGCCTTTTACTTCTTCTTTTGGTTCCGGTTTTCTTTCTTCTACTGCTTCTTGTGCCGGAATCTGCGCTTCTTCCTGAACATCTGACACCTGTTCTTCTTCACGCTCTTCTGTATGTGCTTTATTATATCCACGCAGCAGCGGCTTCTTAATATATTCCTTAAAGACATTCGTTACAGCCTTTTTCTTTGCATAAGATTCTTCCTCACTTACCTTATGCTCTGTCTCATCTGCCTCCGCCTTATCTTCCGTCACGTCTTCCTGCGCTGCTGTATCTGCTTCTTGTGTGATTTCCTCTAAAGCTTCTTCCCCTTCAGATGTTACTTCTTCTGTGTCACTATCTTCTACAGACGCTTCTTCCTCTTCTTCAGATACAGATTCTTCCAAAACTTCTTCCTGAACATCTTCGCTTTCCATCTGCTCTGCAGATTCTTCTGCAAAGTTTTCTTCTGTTTCTTCCAGATTCTCAGCTTCTGCCTCTTCCAGTTCATCCTGTTCTTCCTGTTCTTTCACCGCCTCGCCAAAATCCGCAAGCTCGCCGATTGTCACATCCCTGACCGGACTGTAGATTAGTTCCTCATGGTGATTTGCTCCTGCCACAATGAATCTCTGCACAGGTCCTTCCGGATGCTTCTTCTCTTCCGGATGTGTTGCCTCAACTGCATGCTCTGCCTCCTGCGCTGCCCTCTCTGCGTCATCATCATCCAGAATACTCAAATGAAACGGACACTCCAAAATCTCAGCAATCATACGCATATCCTGCTCCTGGAAGTTATCTCTTCCAAGCCGCTGTGTCAGGTTCTGTCTCGACATCTTCTTCCCGGTACGTTCTTCTATCGTCTCTGCCAATTCTTTAATCGTCATTCCCTTACGGCTCAAAACAATCTTTACCTGTTCACCAAATGTCAAATCCAACATGTTTCTTCCTCCTCCGTACTATCATATATCCATTATCCGAAACGTAATTATTTCTACATAAACCGATTATTTTCTTCTATTATTTTAGCAAATACAATATCATTCGTCAACGCAATCGCTGTCAAATTCCTGACCGATTTCTTCCGGATCTGACAATATTTTCCGCAGAATCTCTAATAGGTTTTTCCTAAATATTCCTCCAATGTAAGACCTGATTCTTTTATCTTCTGCGCCATCTCTCTCCCCACATATCGATAATGCCACGGTTCATAGATAATGCCTGTCAGAGATTGTTTCTCCGGTGGATATCGCAAAATGAACCCATATTCATAACAGTGTTCCTGAAGCCACTGTGCTTCCATAGTCTCTGCCTGCTTTGCATCAAGCTCCGCATACTGGTTTGAAACAATGTCAACTGCAAGTCCAATCCCATGTTCACTCGTACCCGGAAGCGCTACCTCCTGTGTCGTCCTCTGGTAAGCATCCCAGAAACTGCTGCCCTGACTTATCCAACTATTGACTGTATCATTAAAAACCTGAATCTGCTTTTCCACAGACCGATAGGCTGAACAGATCTGAGGCTGACATCCGTCTGCTCTTGCCGCCGCAAGCATGGCATTCAGATCCTCTGCAATCCTCGCATCAACGCTATAACCATTCTCCACCTCTGCAAGCTCCGGCACATATCCTTCCTGCATCGGATTCTCCGCATTCACAAGCGTCATATTCCACGGAATTCCATCCTCGAACTCTTTCATGCGCTCTGCAAGCGCTGCATCTTCTACCGCACCGCTTTCTTCCAACTGCTGATTCACTTCCTGAAGCTGTTCCTGAATTCGGTAAAGCTTCTTCTCTGCTGCTTTGATATCAGCATCCGCCTTTCGTTCTGCAAGTCCTTCTCCTAACAAATAGCCGGACAGTATTCCTGCCGCAATTCCTGCAATGACAATTGCAGTATTCAGTATCATTTTCCGTCTCTGTGCAGGCCGCATACGTTTGTAAGCACGATGCACACGTTTTCCAAGTACTCCTAACTTTATTTTTTGTTTTTCCATATTTTCCCGCTTTCTTTTGTCTACAATATCTCTATATGAAGTTCCGGCGCAAAATCATCTGCATCTGCACACACCGCAATCTTCGCTTCAACTCCCTCTACCTCATATTCCCGATAAAAAAATGGTTCCGGAAATTCATCCGGACGACCAAGCAGCCTTGCCCCTGTTTCCTCAAGGCCAATCTCAAACTCACTTGGAGAAAGCGCTGTCCCAAGTCTTGTTGCTTTCATAAAACTCTCTTTCAACACCCAGAACCGATAAAACAACTCTCTCTTCTCTTCTTCCCCTGCACAGTTTTCAATCAGATGAAATTCTGTTTCTGTATAGAAACGTGCTGCTACTTTTCTTCGATATTCCTTTACAACCTCAATGTCACAGCCCAATTTCGTTGCTCGTCTCTCATCATCTTCCATAGAACAGATTGCATACGCTCCCGAATGGGACAGATTATACAGCGCCTTTCCTGTCGGATCATATCGTCTGCGCATACGTTCCAAGAGAACCCCTGCTCCAACACTCTGCCAGCGCCCCTGTTCTCTGGCAAGTCTGTCCGCCTTTTTCTTTCGCTCCGGCGGCAGTTCTTGATAACATTCCTGATATTTTATCTCTGATTTCAGCACAGATACATCTGCCAGCCATGTTCTGATCATCGTTACCTTCCATCCTTTACCGCTTTGCATTGCGCCTTTATTGTATCATATCATCAAATCACTTGCAACGCACCGCATTTTCTATATAACAAAAGCACCGTCCCCGATGTACATTCATCAAAAACAGTGCTTCAAGTGCACCATCAGGGACTCGAACCCTGGACAAATAGATTAAGAGTCTACTGCTCTACCAACTGAGCTAATGGTGCAAATTGTATTCAGTTCTTAACACAAGTGATATTATATACCATAGAATTTGGAAAAGCAAGAACTTTTTTATTTTTTCTTAAATTTCTTCTCACTTTTTCATAGTTTTGTCATTTTTCTTTCACACGTTATCTTTCCTATCGAAATTCCTCTTCTTCCTACAGAAAATACTTGTCGAACAATCAAAAATCTTCTATTATAAAAGAGTTAAACACAAACTCTGAAACAACATTTATTAGAAAACCACAAGGAGTATAGTTATTATGAGACTTCGTAATATTCCGCGTGCGGATGAAGTAATTTTGAATCATCCAATCGCAATAAAAAATGAAACTGCCAACCGTGGAACATGGTCTTCTGTTTTCCAGAACAATCATCCGATCCACATCGAAATCGGCATGGGAAAAGGACAATTTATTCTTACACTCGCAAAACAGAATCCCGAAATCAACTACATCGGAATTGAGCGCTATTCCAGTGTGTTGCTGCGCGCACTCGAGAAATATGATTCTGAAGAATTCTGTCATCTGACCAACATTCGTTTCATTTGTATGGATGCCGGGGATATTCAGGATGTATTTTCCCCGGAAGAAATCGGACGCATTTATCTGAACTTTTCTGATCCATGGCCAAAAGCACGCCATGCCAAACGCCGTCTGACTTCCGTTAATTTTCTTACAAAATATGCCCCGGTTCTAAACAAAGATGGCATTCTGGAATTCAAAACAGATAATCGTCCACTCTTTGACTTCTCGCTTGAACAGATTCCCGAAGCAGGATGGACATTACTCGGCCACACCTTTGACCTTCATAACGATCCTACCATGAATGAAGGAAATGTCATGACAGAATACGAGGCCAAATTCTCTGCCCTTGGCAATCCAATTCACAAATTAATTGCAAAACCTTAAGAAATAAATCTGCCGCAGTCGCATATCTTATTATCAAGAACGACCACGGCAGATTTTTATGTATCATAATCATTTTCGTTTCCGCTTTTGCAGATTCCTATATGACAAACCAAAATGGAATCGTTGTCTCTGCCAGCTTCAGCGCTCTTTCAACGAGGCAGCCGATGCGCTGGCACACCTTTGCTGTCGAAACAAAAAATAACAGTAAAGCAAACTTATTAGCCCATACGCTTTCTAAAATTCAAATACGGCAACTCCATACGGCGGCAGAGAATACGCAAAAGAATATGGTCTTCCATCACATTCTTTCTTCTTTGCCTTATACACAAGCGGTCTCTCTGCTCCGCTTCCGCCGTACTTCTTATCATCACTGTTAAGAATCAATTTGTATTGTTTTCCTCGCGGAACACCTACGCGATAGTCTTCGCGTGCCATTGGAGTAAAATTGCATACGAACAAAAGATTTTTCTTATTATCCTTAGAATGTCTGATGAAACTGAAAATACTTCTGTCCTTATCATCTGCATTTACCCATTCAAATCCTTCCGGAACTGTATCAAGTTCATATAGTGCTTTGTTCTTATGATACAGACGGAACAGATCCTTCGTGAAATTCTGCAGATATTGATGGTTCTCCTCGCTCAGCAGATACCAGTCCAGTTCCCGCTCCTCACTCCATTCGCGAAGCTGAGCAAAATCCTGTCCCATAAACAAAAGCTTTTTGCCCGGATGTCCAATCATAAATGCATACCCTACTTTTAGGTTTGCAAACTTATCAAATCCAAGTCCCGGCATCTTATTCAGCATGGAGCATTTCAAATGCACTACTTCGTCATGGGATAACACAAGAATATATTTCTCACTGTATGCATAGCTTGAGGCAAACGTCATCTGATAATGACAGCCCTTCCTGAAATACGGGTCCAGCTTCATATATTCTGTAAAATCATGCATCCATCCCATATTCCACTTCATACTAAATCCTAATCCGTCATCTTCCGGTTTCCCGGTTACCTTCGGCCAGGCTGTTGATTCTTCCGCGATCATCATAGCTCCCGGATTACGTCCAAGTACGCAGGAATTTAGATGTTTGAAGAACTCAATCGCCTCTAAATTCTCATTACCGCCATACTTGTTCGGTACCCATTGCCCGCTCTGTTTTCCATAATCAAGATAAAGCATAGATGCAACGGCATCTACCCGCAAACCATCTACATGAAAATATTCAAGCCAAAACAATGCATTGGCAATCAAAAAGTTCTTTACTTCATTCTTACTGTAATCGAATATCTTTGTTCCCCAGTCCGGATGTTCTCCCTTCTTCGGATCTGCATATTCAAATGTCGGTGTTCCGTCAAAGTTTGCAAGTCCATGTGCATCTCTTGGGAAATGTGCCGGAACCCAGTCAAGAATCACTCCGATTTTGTTCTTATGAAGATAATTAATCATATATGCAAAATCTTCCGGTGTTCCGTAGCGCGCAGTCGGCGCATAATAGCCTGTTACCTGATATCCCCAGGAACCGTCAAACGGATGCTCTGCAATCCCAATCAGCTCAATGTGAGTATAGCCCATCTCTTTCACATACTCTGTAATCTCACGGGCAAACTGTCTGTAATTATAGAATCCCTCATCTTCCGCTCCCGGTCTTCTCCGCCAGGAACCGATATGTACTTCATAGATGGAAACTGGAGTCTCATCCTGGTTCCATGTCTTACGATTCTCCATCCATGTATTATCAGTCCATTTTAAATTGGAAATATCCGTTACACGAGATGCTGTTCCCGGACGCATCTCCGCATAATTGGCAAATGGATCTGCTTTAAACAACAAATCCCCATTCTGCGTCTCAATGCAATATTTATACAACATTCCCTCTTCTACTCCGGGAATAAAAAGCGTATAAATTCCAAGTGGTTCCTCCCTTGTCATAATGTCTGCTGTCGTATCCCAGTCATTAAAATCTCCCACAACAGAAACGCGTTTTGCATGCGGCGCCCATACTGCAAAATAAACACCAGTCTTTCTTCCGCTCTTTACCTTATGGGCTCCCATTTTCTTATAAATCTCATAATGTGTTCCCTGACCAAACAAATATTGATCAAGTTCCCCAATTTCAAATGCTTTTTTCTTTATCTGTTTTGCCATACTCTCCACTCTCCCTGGATTTCTCTAATATACATATTATACTTTACCCCAACATAAAAAGAAAGAGGTTTGACAAATGATTTTCTCATTTTACAAACCTCTCTTCTTTGCTTCAGCCGGATATTTTTTGATATTTTACAATTTAAAATCGTCTTCCTTCAAAATAATTCTATCAGATTCATCCGTTCCTTTTTTGAACACTCTCTTTACAAGATGTTTTACATTTGCTTTTTGAGAATGAGCAATCGCAGCATCCATTACCTCTTTTACTTCCGCAACTGTTACCGCATGGTCTTCTTTCTGCATCATATCGATCTTACTGTACAGCGCCAGAATACCCATCTCATCAATTCGGTATCCATTCTCTTTTGCGTATGTCTGTCCAAATGTTACAAGCTCATCATTAATAAATACCGGAAGTTCCAATCTTGATGTAAATTTCTTTTTAAATGCCGGATTTGCATTCATCAATTTATCAAGTGGTTTCCTCTGTTCCTCAAGAACAAAAAGAAGTTCACCCGTCTGTTCTTCCATCAGTTCATTTAATTCACGAACCGTTCTGGAATTCATTCTTCCCGCACGTTCAATAATCAGCGCGCCTCCATGCAACTTATCAACTACATCGGAAACATCTTTTTTATTCAATGCCTCTCCTGTTACAATAGCAACTTTGCCATGTTTAATTTTTCTTGCCTTCTGAATCGCTTTGACAACATCTACTGCAAGAACGGTCTTACCGGTTCCCTTACGGCCGACAATAACAATATTTCCTGTGCGTGATGTTCCGAATCTCTTCTTACATCTCTTATCAGCCTCAAGCACATCTACAATCTGCTCACTCATGCCGCGCACCGGAACGAAATAAGAGAATAACTTCTTCTGCTCTTCTGTCAGACCGGCTTTCAGCCCAATCTCACTCTGCGCTTCAAGGTCATAGCGTCCCTGCACAACAAATCCTGTATCAAGAACAACACCACCCGGAGAACGTTTGATCATACTTTGCGTATCTTCAATTTCTTCGATCTCCTCAATCGGCTCTTCCTCTTCTTCAATCTCTTCTTCTAACTCCTCATATTCCTCTTCTGGATACTCATCAAAGTCAGTTTCTTCTTCGTAATCTTCCTCCTCTTCGAAGTCCGATTCTTCTTCGTAATCTTCCTCCTCTTCGAAGTCCGATTCTTCTTCGTAATCTTCCTCCTCTTCAAAGTCCAGGTCTTCCTCGTCTTCATCAAAGTCTAACTCTTCTTCATACTCATCATCTTCGTCTTCAGAATCTTCTTCGTAATCTTCGAAATCATCCTCATCATCTTCATCTGGCTCTTCCATTGGAGTTGGATTCTCTATAAAATCATCCTCTTCATCTTCCGGGAAATCAGTTTCTGCTTCGTCCTCAAAAAAGTCATCTTCTACTTCATAATCCGCATCAAATTCATCTTCTTCAAGGTCTTCCTCGTCTTCTTCTAATTCAGACAGTTCAAAGTCTTCTTCGTCTTCTTCTAATTCTGACAACTCAAGCTCTTCCCCATTTTCTTCTAATTCAGACAGTTCAAGATCTTCCTCGCCTTCTTCCCATTCAGACAATTCAAGGTCTTCCTCGCCTTCTTCCCATTCTGACAATTCAAAGTCTTCTTCGTCTTCTTCCATCAGGTCAAGTTCTTCATCACTTTCAAGAAAATCTTCATCTATTTCATAAGGCTCATCTGCATCATCGAATTCTTCTTCATCAGCAATTTCATCGAGATCTTCCTCTTCATCTAACACAAAAAGTGTTTCAACAAGATCTGCCTTATTTTCGAGCTCAGGTTCTTCTTCCGGTTCCTCTAATAAATCATCAATTTCTTCCGATGTAAGTTCCTCTGTTGCCTCTTCCTCTGGCATCTCAAACATCAAATCATCTTTTTCTGATTCTTTTCCTTCCAACTCATCCAAAAGCTTTTGGATATCTGCGGAAAGAATCTGCACTGTGTCCTGACCTACTTTCTTTTGCTTTTCTTCTTTATATCTTTCCTTCTCAGCTTCAATTGTTCTTGCTGCTTCTCTCTGTTGTGCTTCCCAGTTCTGCAAAATCTCTTCAATCTTCATTGTTCCCGTTTTTTGAGATAGATTTGATTTTCTTCTATTTGGTTCTTCAATTCCTGCTTTTTTATTAGCAACTTCAACTCCTGATACAAATGCATTCGCAATCGTATCTCCCGTAACACCTTTTTTTTCAGGTTCCTCTGCAAATTTAGATCCTGCTGCTTTAATAAATGCTTCCTGTGTTCCCATACGTCTCACCTCTGAAGAAGAACGTTTTACATGATTTTCCTTCACATCTTCTTCATTACCTTCATTTACTGACTTCT
Organism: Faecalicatena sp. Marseille-Q4148; assembly: GCA_018228665.1. NCBI lineage: Bacteria > Bacillati > Bacillota > Clostridia > Lachnospirales > Lachnospiraceae > Faecalicatena > Faecalicatena sp. Marseille-Q4148. The sequence continues at coordinate 2,415,652 of CP073692.1, read as the reverse complement.
TACCTGACTTGTGAACTTTTTCAGAAATCACTTCCCGTTGTTCTTCTGCCGGCTCTGTTTCTGCAACCTCACTGTCAATATCTTTTTCTGTCTTTTCTGACTGCAGCTTTGCTTCCGGAGGAAGTTCCCTGCGAATCGTTGCAATCTTTCCAAAACGAGAATTCTTTTCTTCACTTCTCTGACGATATTTTTCCTGCTGTGCCGGTGTCAGTGGTTTATAGCGCATCTTAAGTTCCATCGCCTGATAGACATACTTTCCTTCGCTAAACCACAGGATTAGATCATCACATTCCTCCAGACACTCCGCTGTCATTCCGGCTTCATGGTATAATTTAGCAAGTTCAAATGCCCATTTCTCAACATATTCTGATTTTTTGAAATTTACCAGAGCTTCTATCTGCTGCGACAGCGGCGCTTTCTGTGCTCTTAAAATTTTATATTTCAAGATAAACTGATTCGGATCCTTTGGCGCAAGCTGAACAAACTCTTCGTAGCAATCTGTTGCTTCATTAATATCATTCATCTTTAATGCAAGAATTCCTAAACGGTATATAATCTTTCTGCTTCCCGGAGATCTGTCATATGCAACAAACAGCACATCTCTGCTCTTTTGATATTCTCCATTATTTTCATATATTTCGCTGACAGAGCAAAGCATAGATGCATTCTTTACTCTTCGCCAGTCTATCGTATCAGCTATTTCCATTGCTTTCTTGTATGCTTTCTTATCCATATAAGACAGCATCTGTTCTGTTTTTACCCGATATTCGTATTTATCCACTGATTTCACCTCTACAAATCATCTGTTTTTATTCTTATAAAAATTCATCCAATATGAGAATATAATTATAGTAAGTTTACCACAGGGGAATATCAATGTCAAAAAATAACGGTTATAATTTTTAAAATTATAACCGTTATTGTAATATTCAATTAATATTTTTTTAATATTTATCGGAGGAATCGATCGATTCCTGTTCCTGCTACCTTTTATATTTTATTCGAATAATAAGTCAAAGTTATGATTTTCATATTCTTCACTATCACTTATATATTAGGCATCTTTCTCCGTTATTGTATCTATATCGTTTCTGATTGACATCCTACTTGGATATTATTTCTATAACCTCTTTAAAGATGCGAATATACTTATGCTAGTCTTAGTTAATGTTTCTTTACACATCGTCTAAGTTATTCTTTGATTTATTGTGGTATTGTCTTTTCAATATGTTTGTAAATACTTATCTGAGAATCTTTTTTAATCCAATAATTTCTCTCCGAATTAGCTGATTATTCTACTTTGATTTGGATTATAATCTATGGTAAAGGCTTTCACTACAGGAACTTGTATTTACCATACCACTCACATATTGAATTGTCTGCTCTACATCCAATGGTCAAAGCCTCCTTCCGTTATATTCCAATCAAATCTACTTTTCTTTTTCTTACTTGAAAACTATTCTATTTCCTTTTCAGATTTATCATTCTTCCTCTTTTTTAAATTCTTTCCTGTTACTTCCTTTCTCGTCAGAAATAACTTTGAATTTTGTTCCCGGAAGCGATTCTTCTTACTTGAAAATTGAATTGTTTCCGTTTCGGAAATTATTGAATTAGTTTTCTTTGATTAGGTTGACTTTATAATACCATCCGGTTTCTATTTTGTCAATACTATTTTGAAATATTTTTAATTTTATTTGTTATATTATTTATTTTATCTTTATTTTCTGTTAATTCACTATGGAAGAAGTATATCGTCAACCTTTTTATAAGTCGGTATCTGGTAAGATTCGATTACATTTCCCCCAACAATATACAAACGTTCTCCCGAATAGAGTCCCTTAGCATCCATCCACGATGTATTGTTGATCTCTTCCTCCATAGCTTTTTCAAATCCGGCTTCCGGATGATAGTTAAATACATAGTATTTTTCATTCTCACCATATGCCGGGAATCCAATCATGTTCTTCTCCTCATCAATGAGTACCGCTTTATAGTCATAAAGTGCAGCGCTTCCATGCACATTTTCCAGAACTGTCTTATGGACTTCTTTCACATCTGTCGGATCTGAAATATCGAACATAGAAATCTTCACTCCATTTGTTGTGACACCGGATTCATCCACATCCATTCCGATACCAAGTAATAATCCTTCTCCATACGGATGCAGATACTCTGAAAATCCAGGAATCTTTAGACTTCCAATCAGTTTCGGATTCATTGGATCGGATAAATCTGCCGAAAATAACGGATCTACTTCCTTAAACGTTACGAAATACGCCGTATCCTCCATAAATCTTGCTGAATAAATTCTCTCTCCCGGAGCAATTCCTTCAATACTTCCAACGATCTTCAAATTCTGATCCAACACATAAAGCGCATTACTTTCTTCTGCTTCTACCTCTTTCTCTTCTTCCAATTCACGAAGAAGCGGTTCTACACGACTTACCTGATCATCTTTCATTACAACCATGCGAAGATATCCGTTATATTCGTCAATTGAAAACGAATCTTCTAATCTTCCGTCCACATTAGCAGCTGCCTTACCGTCAAGCTTTCCATCTTCATAAGAAATCTTTCTAATACATGTGGAAATTGCTCCTTCTTCGTCCCGAGACGTCTCACAAAGATAAATATGATCTGAACTTACATATGTCATTCCTCCATTATGGAAAATCCCCTTGCTGTCTACAATATTATTCGGTTCTTCCAGATTAATTGAGGATGCAACATAATACATATTCCCGCTCTCTTCCAACGGCAGCAAGATTTTATTTGGTTCAATAAGTTTTTCCTCTACTTCCGGAACATATAACTCCGGCTCATTTTTCTTGCAATCCGCTGATGCATAGAAATTACTGAACACATATAAATATCCGTCAGAAATTCGCGAGCTGTCATAACTTCCGGACTGTGTGACGCGTCCGATCTCTTTTATATTTTCCCGATCCTGAATATCATAAGTCAAAACACATGTCTTTTCCTGATAAACAGAATCCTCTGCTTCTTCCTGTATGACTCCAAGCACGATCAGCTGTTTTCCCTGTACATAAAGTTCTGCTCCCTGCATCCCTTTCTCAAGATCAATCGTTGCTACTGATTTCATCTCTTCCTCACGAATATCAACAATATTGATCTGTGCCAGTGTATCTTTCAGAATATACAGAAATTCTCCGTCCGTCTTTACAATGTCGCCTTCAGCAATCCCTTCTGTCCTTACATTCGTATCAGAATATCCCTGACCTTTCGGTGCTGCGTCTGTATTCTCGGCAATTGCTATCCCATCCTCTCTCCGCGCACCAGAATAAAGGCTCGTATCATACGCAAAAGATTCATTTACTTTTTCCATTTGTTCTGCATTCGCCTGAATATAGTTATAGACTTTATCATAATTCTCCGCGCATAAAATAGACGTCTTGGATTCTCTTCTTCCACTGTCAAGCCCCGGAACATAATCTGACACAAGCCCCGCTGTCCGATCTACTTTCAGCGCCGATGCCGCTGCTCCGATCACTGCCAGAAATACAGCCGCTGCCGCTGCCCTTGTATATGCTTGTTTCCAATGAAATGCTTTCTTTGATTTCTTTTGTTCCAATTGATGATCCCGCAGCATCTTTTCAACATTCTCAGGCTTAAGAGATTCCGGTACTTCTGTATCCTGTGTCATATAATCCAAATTCTCTACAATCTTCTTCTCGTTATTATCCATACTTCAAACCTCCTTTAAAACTTCAGCTTCTTGGAAAGCTTGTCAAGCGCCCGACTTCTCTTAGAGCGTACTGTGTTAGAATTAATTCCAAGCATTTGTCCAAGTTCCAAACTCGTATATCCTCCAAATACAGTTAACCCCACAATCTCTCTCTCTTCCTCTGATAACTCCTGAAATGCATTCTTCACATCATATGCCTGTGCATAATCCGGATGCTCTGACTCTTCCGGCCGCTCTTCAATCGGTCTTTCTACCTTCTGACGCAATTTTTTATTACAAATATTCACAAGAATCTTAAAAATCCATGCATGAAATGCCTTCTCATTTCTTAATTGCGGAAGATTCTCATATGCCGCAATTACCGTTTCACTCACCGCATCTTCCGCATCCTGCTTATGTCCCATTGTATACAGCGCAAACCGGTATAAATCTATATAAATCTGCTCATATAATTCTGCAAAAGCCTCTGTACTGCCTTTCTTTGCTCGCTTAACAAGAAATAGATTCGTCTCTTGATCAGTTTCATACATAAAAATCCCCCTTTCATTACTCTGTCATACATATAGAGTAACAAAAAGGGGACAATGTTGCACAAAATATTAAAATTTTTATATTTTATTTATCCGCGGTAATAATTAATCAGGCATCCCTTTCGGATAATCTCTCGTTCATTATCTGTCAGATCTCCCAGTGCCAGCTGAATTTCTTTCAGTTCTGTACCAACCACATAAGCTTTTACCGATACTTCTTTTTCTTCAATAGCTCTGCGGATTTCCGGCACATAAATATAATCTCCGTTCCGGAATGATAGCGCAGTATCTTTTTCTTCTGTAAGGAATGGAAGCATTCCCCAGTTGATCAGATTGGACCGATAGCGCTTTGTTGCGTATTCATTTGCAATATTCGCCCATCCTCCAAGCACCTTCTGGCAGGAAGCCGCCTGCTCACGGGCTGATCCATCTCCCGGTTTTACCGCAAAAATTGTACTTCCAATTCCAAGATTTCCCTCTCCTGCCTCCGGAAATTTTTCCTTAACCTTAGCCATTACCGGCTTTAATTCTTCTAATACTTCCAACGGACAGCTTCCTGCTTCAATCGCTTTTTGCGCTGCCTGCACTGTTTTTGCGCGTCCAACATATTCCGGATCTTTTCTGGACAGAGCAAATTCTGCCAGTCCAAGCGGATTTGAACGATAAGAAGACGTCTCTCCGGATGGAATCAACTCATCTGTTGTTGTAACCGGATCATGTATCTCAGATACTACTTTTAACAGAAGATTCTCCGGAAGCTCCGACATTTCCGGCCAGTCTTTAATATTAGGTCCGAATTTAATCTCCACAGATGGATCTGCTTTTCCATGACTGTCAAATACTCTGTTTGCATAAATTGTTTTATCAAAATAGTATTTGCGCTGTCTGTATTCTATATCAAAATCTGTTGCCGGTGTCAAATAGCCCTGATTTGCGGCAGTTGCTGCAATAGATCTTGCATCCATAAGTGCAACTGAAGCTATCTGACCATTCTGAAGTTTAGATCCCTCCCGATTCGGGAAATTTCTTGTAGAATGACGAACACTGAATGCACCATTGGCAGGGGTATCTCCCGCTCCGAAACAAGGACCGCAAAATGCTGTTTTTAATACAGCTCCTGCTGCCATCAATTCTGCCGCCGCACCATTTTTAACTAATTCCATATAAATTGGCATGCTTGCAGGATACACACTAAATGTAAATTCATCACAGCCGATATTTCTGCCGCGGACAATATCTGCCGCTGCACAAATATTCTCAAAACCGCCTCCGGCACATCCCGCAATAATTCCCTGCTCCACATATAGTTTTCCATTGCGGATTTTATCCTGAAGCGAATACTCTACTGCCCCTTCAAGGCTCACAAGCGCATTTTTCTCTACTTCATGGAGAATATCGTCCAGATTTCGATTCAGCTCTTCAATCGTATATGTATTGCTTGGATGGAACGGCATTGCAATCATCGGTCGGATACTTCCAAGATCTACATAGACAGCTCCGTTATAGTAAGCAATTTTCCCAGGTTCCAACTGCCGATAGTCTTCCGTTCTTCCATGAATGTCATAAAATTCCCGGATAACATCATCTGTTTTCCAAATAGAAGACAGACAAGTTGTCTCCGTTGTCATAACATCTATTCCGATTCGGAAATCTGCGCTCAGCTTTTCCACCCCAGGGCCGACAAACTCCATTACTTTATTATTGACATAACCATTTTTAAATGTCGCTCCAATAATTGCTAACGCAACATCCTGTGGACCAACACCTTTGATCGGCTCACCATCCAGATATACAGCAATCACTTCCGGGCGTTTGATATCATATGTTTTATTTAAAAGCTGTTTTACAAGCTCCGGCCCGCCTTCTCCCATCGCCATCGTACCGAGTGCTCCGTATCTCGTATGGCTGTCCGAGCCGAGAATCATTTTCCCGCCTCCTGCGAGCATCTCTCTGGCAAACTGATGAATAACCGCCTGATGCGGCGGCACGTAGACACCACCGTATTTCTTCGCACATGTCAGTCCAAACATATGATCATCTTCGTTAATGGTACCGCCTACCGCACAGAGACTGTTATGACAATTTGTCAACACATACGGCATTGGAAAACGCTCAAGTCCGGATGCTCTCGCTGTCTGGATAATTCCGACAAAAGTAATATCATGAGATGTCAGTTTATCAAACCGAATCTGGAGACGTTCCATATTCCCGGACAGATTGTGTGCTTCCAAAATCTGATAAGCAATTGTTTCTTTTTCCGCCTCGCTCTGTGATACAGATTTTCCTGTTCGTTGTTTTAATACCGCTTCGATATCCGGTCTGTCTTCAAGTAACTCTGTTCCATTTACTAAATATACACCGTTTTTATATGAATTGACCATGCAAACAACCTCCTGTCTTATCTATTTTCTGATTCTTTTCATTTTAGCACAGCAAATTATCAAAGACAAGTCATTCTTGTTGTCGCACACAGCTTATTATTCTCTCTGTTTTAAGAATTTCAAATGCTCAGAAACCATCATCGCAATCTTAAATGTCAGCGCATCATCAAACGTCCTTACGTCAAGCCCTGTCATTTTCTGTATTTTTTCCAATCGATATACTAGAGTATTTCGGTGCAGATATAACTGTCTTGCTGTCTCTGAAATATTTAGATTATTTTCAAAAAACTTATTGACTGCTGCGATCGTTTCTTCATCAAACTGATCTACACATTTACCTTCAAATACTTCCTGAAGATACATTTCACAAAGCGATACCGGAAGCTGATAGATCAAGCGTCCAATTCCAAGCTCATTATAGGCAAGAACACTTCTCTCTGCATAGAAAATCCTTCCAACATCCAGCGCCATTCCTGCTTCTTTGTATGACTTAGAAACATCTTTCAATTCATTCACAATAGTACCATATGCAACACGCACATTTACCATCGCTTCTGTTTCCATCATATCTACAATCGTCTTTGCAATTTTCAAAAGAGCCTCATATCCTTCTGATTCTTCAAGCGCCTTAATCAAAATCATACTTCCTTCGCTGACTGCTGTCACGAAATCTTTCGTATCTCCGGCATAGATTCCCCGAAGCATTTCCATGACCATTGCATCATCTGATGTCTTTGGTTCAATTAAAAAGACCGCTCTTTTTGTATCACTCTCTACATGAAGCCGCTTTGCCTGATTGTAAATATCCGCAAGCAGAAGATTATCTAAAAGCAGATTTTGAATAAATCTGTTCTTATCCAAATGTTCCTTGTATGCCTGCTGCAGATTTTCAAGCTGACTTACCGCCATCTCTCCTACTAACTGACAATCTCCCGTATACTCTTTCAAAGCCAAAATCTGTACCGGAATCCCTTCGTCCGATACAACGAAATAAACGTTTTTATTTACTGACTTCATTGTCAGCCATGCAACATCTTCAATAACTTCCTGTACTTCCCGGTTCATTACAGCTGTTGTATTTTCAACCCCCGCAATGCATTTTCCCTCCATATTCCAGACAGAACACTGTGCACCTGAAATTCTTTCAATATCTTTAATAATTTTATGCAATACTTGATTTGATAACAATGATTTCCTTCCTCCGTACACGAAAGACGGAGCTTATCGCTCCGTCTCCCATTTTCTATTGTATATTAAAGTCTCTTTAATAACTCTTCGCGTTCTTTTTCAAATCCAGGTTTTCCAAGAAGCGCAAACATATTTTTCTTATAGCTCTCTACGCCCGGCTGATTAAATGGATTCACACCTGAAATATATCCGCTGACACCACATGCAAATTCAAAGAAATAGAAAAGCTGTCCAAGATAAAATTCATTTTGTTCCGGAACATTTACCATAAGATTTGGAACGGATCCGTCTGTATGCGCAAGAATTGTACCATTCATTGCACTCTTATTGACAAAATCAATGCTCTTTCCTGCCAGATAATTCAATCCGTCTAAATCTTCTTTTTCTTCCTGAATATACAACTCTTCCTGTGATTTCTCCACATTCACAACGGTCTCAAACATAATACGGGAACCATCCTGAATAAACTGTCCCATAGAATGAAGGTCTGTTGTCAGATCCACTGCTGCCGGGAAAATACCTTTCTGATCTTTTCCTTCGCTTTCTCCATAGAGCTGTTTCCACCATTCACTTACATAATGAAGACTCGGTTCATAATTCGCCAAAACTTCTACTGACTTTCCTTTGCGGTGTAAAATATTGCGGATTGCTGCATATTTCAGCGCATCATTTTCTTCAAATGGTTTTTCCAACGCAAGTTCTCTTCCTGATGCGGCTCCTTCCATTAATTTCTCAATATCAGCTCCACTAACCGCGATCGGAAGCAGCCCTACTGCTGTCAGCACAGAAAAACGTCCTCCGACATCATCCGGTACAACAAAGCTTTCGTATCCTTCCTCTGTTGCAAGCCCTTTCAATGCTCCACGCGCTTTATCCGTTGTCGCATAAATTCTTTTTGAAGCTTCTGCCTTTCCATACTTCTTCTCTAACATCTCTTTAAAAATACGGAATGCAATCGCCGGCTCTGTTGTTGTTCCTGATTTGGAAATAATATTCACAGAGAAATCACGATCTCCGATTACATCGATTAAATGTTTGATATATGTACTGCTAATACTATTACCTACAAAATAAATCTCCGGTGTCTTGCGAATCTCTTTTGAAACCATATTATAAAAATTGTGTCTCAAAAATTCAATAGCAGCTCGTGCACCAAGATAAGAACCGCCAATTCCAATGACAACCAGCACTTCTGAATCCTGTTTGATCTTCTCAGCTGCTGCCTGAATTCTTGCAAATTCCTCTTTATCATAATCAACCGGCAGGTCAATCCATCCAAGAAAATCATTGCCCGCTCCCTCTCTTGACAGAAGCAGTTTCTTTGCCTCCTCTGCTAATGCTTTCATACTATCTACTTCATGTTCGCCGATAAATGTATTCGCTTTTGCATAATCAAATGTTACTTTTGCCATAGATCTACACTCCTTTTTATCTCTGATCCGGATATCCTATCCTCTGAAGAAATACAATATCACAGTAAGAAGTTGTAAAAACCCTTACTGTGATATATTTTAGCAAACCCTTATTCGTTTCGCAAGGCAGACATCTGAATTTATGTACGCTGCGCTAAAAATTCTTCCAAAATCTCCCGAATCATTGCCTCTCTCGGTACTGCATCAGCCTCTGCTTCGATCCGCTCCTTCTCTTCTGTCAGAACTCTGTCCGATGTTTCCATCTGTAAATTCATTTCTGCAGTTGTTTTTGCAAGTGCTTCCTGTATCTGTACTGCCTCCGGAGATATCTCCTCTTTGCTGCTCTCTTCTTTTGTATCTGCCATGGGCTCGCAAAGAAAGATTTCTCCATTCTTCTGTATTTCTTCACTCACAAGTTGCTCCCGCTCACAAGAAGATCTCAGCGCTGTCTCTTTTTGATATAGCTTCTCATATCGATGTGCACAAACATTTTCCAGATAATCTATCATATATGTTTTAGAAGATTTTAACAGATATTTCTCATCAGTTGTAATATGCAAAAGAAACAAAAGCATCATCAGCACTGCACCGCTTCCTGCATATCGATAAATTGCTTCTCCCATGCCATACACATAATAATGCATCCACGCACCGAGCGCACCGAGCAATGCACTCATCCACATTGTCTGCTTTTGCATCTGCTGCCATGTATGCAGACGAAGCCCTAAAATTCGATATTCAAAAACGTACTTGTCTACAAACGCCCCAACATTCTGTACCTTGTCACTGACCATACAGGCATGTTCGTATTTTGCTCTCATTAGTTTCATCAGCTTATGTGTACTCTTATTCATGTTTCCAGATGCACGCACAAGTCTCTTCAGTGCAAATTGAGAAACCAGTTTACTGCAAACGCCTATTGCAGCCACAACTCCCATTACATAGAACATTACATTATAATCTACCATTGTTCTTAACATTGTAATTGTTCCCTCCTTCTTTTCTTCTCTGTGTTTCACTGTGCACACATTATATCGCAAAAAAGAAGGAAAGGGAGTCCAAATCGTTCGCCACATTTCTACATTCCGCCAACTGATTTCTGTCGCATCTTATCAAATGATACTCTTTATCCTAGCCGAGTTTTTTCAGAAGACATTTCACAAGCCTTACAGAATGGATAATTGCCTTCGCTTCAAACTCCGGATAATCTACTTCTGCACTATTGTCGGCTTTATCCGAAATTGCACGAATTATGACACACGAAACTTTATTCAAGTATGCCGCATGTCCAATCGCAGCTCCTTCCATCTCTGTACACTTCGCCCCAAAGAGTGACACAAGTCTTTCTTTGACTGCATTATCAGATATAAACTGATCTCCACTGACAATCCGTCCAGTATATGTATGGATATCCGGATTTGCCTCTGTATTCGCTTCGACTGCTTTTTCTATAAGCTCTTTATCTGCTGGAAAGGAAAATACATCCATGTTTGGCACCTGTCCTACCGGATCTCCAAAAGTTGATGCATCCACATCATGCTGAACCATATCCGTGGAAATAACAATATCGCCGATATCAATTGCTGCATCTAATGAACCTGCAATACCTGTATTAATCAGCTTATCCACATGAAATTTATCTACTAAAACCTGTGCACAAATTGCAGCATTTACTTTTCCAATGCCGCTCTTCACAATTACAACATTCTGACCACATAGATTTCCCTTATGGAAAATCATAGATGCATATTCTGTTTTTTCTTCTACATTCATATCAGAGATCAGAGTCTCTACTTCATCCTGCATTGCTCCAATAATTCCTATCATAACTTAGAATCTCCTTTTTATCTATCTCATAATTACTGCTATTATACAGACTCTCTAAGTCTTTTACAAGCAATAATATCCGTATAAAGACAATCTCAATTATTGCAGACATTTATAGAAATTTCACATAATTGTAGCAATCCTAAAATGTCTTTGATATAATATCCTAGCAAATAAATCAGTAAATAATGGAGGATTTTATCATGGAACATATTATGGAGTACACACCAAAAGGTGTCTGCTCACGGCAGATTCTTTTTGAAATCGAAGATGATATCATTAAGTCAGTTAAATTTGTTGGCGGATGCCCGGGAAATACAGTAGGCGTTGCATCTCTTATTCAGGGAATGAATGTACATGAAGCAATTTCCCGTTTAGAAGGAATTCGCTGCGGAACAAAATCAACTTCCTGTCCGGATCAGCTTGCTACAGCTTTAAAACTTGCATTAGAACAACAAGATAATAAGTAAACAAATTGACAAACAAGACATGTCTTATAGATGTGCATATATTTGTATATATTTTATGAAAAGATACCTGTCCGTTACAAATCTAATTGTTTCGGAGAGGTGTTTTTTATTATCAGACACGAAACCTTTTATATACTTTTACTGCATTTAAAAGTTCCGCAAAGTATGGAAACTGTTTCTTTATTTCTTGTGATTCTTTTACCGAAATGCTATACTAAAGCTGATCTATAGAAGAAAAGAAATGATTTTTTAGGGGCTTTGCCCGCCGCTTTCATCTTTGCTCATTAAGAGCTGTATGGTTTGTTGTTTACATATTATTGTTTTTTGGTATTTGGTATTGTATGTTATGAAAGCGGCGGGCAGAGCCCCTTGTTGCAAAAATCATATTGTTGACGGGTTACTTGAATAACTTAATTGATGTGTGATAAATAATCTTGTTGATAGTTACTGAATTAGCAATTAATTAAATGTACAGACCTTCCGTCCAGGAACTGCTACTGTCAGTATGTGCTGTATGGATGCTCTTTACTCTATAAAAATATCCGATTGGTACTGTTAATGTTTTACTAGCTGTTACTGTGTAGGTGTTCGTTTTTGACGCGGAAAAATAATCCTGCTGTACCCAGGCATTTCCTATTAAACGCTCTACTCGAACTCCGACAGAAATTTTCGGTACATTCATTTCCGCAATAGTAACACCTTTGGCATAAATTTTTCCAGTTCCTGTTTTGTTAATACTGGAAGTTCCCATCTGCAAATAGACACCATACGGAACTTGTTCCGTATATCCTTCAGAATACGTTTCTTTTTGTGTATTCTCATTCGCTGATGCTATCACTGGAATTGATCCCATGCTACTAACAGTTAACATCAAAGCCATAAATTGAAGTATTCTTTTTTTCATTTTGATTGCCTCCTTTATATATTAGACAATCCATTTACAAAAACCTTACACATTTTTATAAAAAAATTAAATTTTTTATTATTTTTTCCATTTCTTTTTTCTCAATCTGCCCTGCCACGCAGTACCATGTATCATTATACACAAATTCTGCCATATACTTTTTTTCTATCCCGCCTTTTATTACATACTCTGAAATCTTTATGTTAATTTCATTGGTTGGAATATAAAATTGAGATATCATCTCATCTTCAATATCTGCCGAAAGTTTACCTTCTGTATAATGTTTTTTTATAAAATAAGAAACTGTTTTATCTCCTGTTCTATAATATAAATAGGCATCTTGTGATGTTTCATCTAACACACTCTCCTCAAACACCATCCCCTCCGGCAGATATCCCAGTCTTACCGGATCAAATCCCAATTCATCTTTAATCTGCTGATATGCCTGCTCTTCTGCATCCATGCTATCCATTCCAGACTCTTTTTTTTCCTCTTCTGTTACACCATTAATTGTAATACGATTTCTCTCTCCAAACATCTCCCGCGCAATTTTCAACGCCTGTTTTGGTCCTCCGACACTGGCAATAGTAAAGCCAGAGGTCACTGCTATTACAATTCCGATTCCCGCAGCCGCTGATACAATATTTTTCTTCCAACTGCCAGATTTGGTACATCTGTTTTTCTTTCGCTGAGATTCTTTTGAGGAAGCCTCTATCTTTCGCTGCCTTTGGAGTTCTTTTCCAAGCTTCAACGCTTCTCTGTCTTCTTCGGATAACTGCGCATAAAGCTGTTCCTGAAGTTCTCTCTGTTTTTCATATTCCTCAATTCGCTTTTCCAGCCGTTCTTTCATTTCCGGTGTCGGGTTCAGCACAGAATGATTAGACATCCCTGTCTGTTCAGAATGTTCGGAAGGATTTTTTATTCTATTCTCACTTGATTTATTGCATAATTCTTTCTTTTCATCCATACATCAGCCTCTTTCTTTCTGATTATCTTGCACTTTTTTTTAAATCTGTTAAGATAATCGTAGAAAATATTAGGAGGGGAACTTTATGAAACGCATCATATTAACCGGCGGTGGTACTGCCGGACATGTTACACCGAATATTGCCCTGCTTCCTCGTTTGAAGGAACTCAATTACGATATCCATTACATCGGTTCCTACAATGGAATCGAAAAAGAACTAATCGAACAATTCGGAATACCTTATCACGGAATTTCTTCCGGAAAGCTTCGCCGCTACTTCAGCATGAAGAATTTTTCTGATCCATTCCGCGTATTAAAAGGATTCAGCGAAGCTAATAAATTAATTAAAACACTAAAACCAGATGTCATATTCTCTAAAGGAGGATTCGTATCTGTTCCTGTTGTTATGGCTGGAAAGCGAAGACACGTTCCTACAATTATTCATGAATCTGATATGACACCGGGTCTCGCTAACAAACTTTCTATTCCTTCCGCAACGAAAGTATGCTGCAATTTTCCGGAGACCCTTGAACACCTCCCGAAAGAAAAAGCAGTTCTGACCGGTTCCCCGATCCGTCAGGAACTTCTTCACGGAAATAAAATCGCAGCCCTTGATTTTTGTCATCTGACTGCGGATAAACCTGTGATTCTTATTATCGGAGGAAGCCTCGGCTCTGTTGCAGTCAACAATGCAGTCCGCGCCGTCCTTCCGGAACTTTTAAAAGATTTTCATGTTGTGCATCTTTGCGGAAAAGGAAAAATTGATGATTCTTTAAAAAATCTTCCTGGATATGTCCAGTTTGAATACATTAAGGAAGAACTCAAAGATTTGTTTGCGCTTGCAGATATTGTTATTTCCCGCGCCGGTGCCAATGCAATCTGTGAACTTCTGGCATTGCATAAACCTACCCTTTTAATTCCGCTTTCTGCAAATGCAAGCCGCGGAGACCAGATTTTGAATGCCCGTTCCTTCGAACGGCAAGGCTTCAGCCTTGTACTGGAAGAAGAGAATTTAACAAATACCTCTCTTCTGGATACTATTCACAAGCTATATGACAATCGGGAGTCCTATATCAGTGCAATGAGAAAATCTTCTCAGCAGGATTCCATTGATACAATCATTCATTTGATTGAACAGGCTGCAAAATAGTTCTTCAAAAAACTATTTCATTCTTTATGGGACTGTTGCAAAATAGAACTTATCTACAGACAATTTCTTCGGAGCTTTCCGACACTTGCCTTGTATTTAAAATCTTTTTGCAACAGTTCGTTTTATATCTTTGTGATCTCTGTGTATTTACTGCCATATTGCTTTTTTAGCTTTGCCTTGGTTCTTGACATCATTGTATAAAGCGCATTCTCTGACATATGAAGCCGATGTGCAGTTTCTTTTCGTGTTTCCTTCTTCTGATACAAAGCCTTAAGCGCTTCGTATGCGTTCTTATGTTCATGCTTTGCCTCTTCAAAAATCTGATTGCATAATTCTTCCGCTTCCCTTTGACAAAACTGACGGATATATGCATCTTCTGTACTTGAATATCCGTTTATCATTTCATCCTCCTCTATCTGGAGCTGATCAAAATCTATATAGTCCAATTCATGTTTCAGCTTCTTCACTAAGTTAAAGGAGACATTTTTTGTTACTTTAATCAACCAGCTTTTTTCAAATTCAACATCATTTTCACGAAGATAAACATAATATTTATACATGACTTCCTGCACGACATCTTGTGCCAGATGTTCATCTTTCAAAATATCAGCGGCTATATTTAAAATCACTTTAGCATAATCATCATAAATTTTATTCCAAAATTCATTTTGTAATTCTTGTTTATTCATACCCTCATCCCTATGGATCTCATTCTCAGGTTCTTATCCTTTGTATTGATTATGCTATATCGTCTCGTGAAATTTTGTTAATATCTCTTCTTTATCCTCATCTGTCAGTTTACCCATATTCCAACCCAGTCCTACCTGATCGTCTTTATAACGCGGGATCAGATGCAGATGGAAATGATGAACTGTCTGACCGGCTGCTTCTCCATTATTCTGGACAAGATTATAACCATCGCATCCAAGCGCCTTTGTCATTCTTGTAATCATCTTTTTTGCAAGTACAAGCACTTTTGATGCAGTCTCGTCATCCAGCTCATATAAATTATCATAATGTTCTTTTGGAAGAATCAGTGCATGTCCTTTTGATGCCGGTCCGAGATCAAGAATTACCCGGAAATCATTATCCTCATATAATGTTGCAGTCGGGATTTCACCATTCGCCAATTTACAAAAAATACAATCATCTTTTTTCATTTTTCAACACCTCATTTGCTATTATAACTTACTATTCTTGCGGAATTTGTCACAATTTGTTTCTTGATTTTATTTGTATAATTATTTACCCAGTGCTAGACTTGTCATATAGAAAGGTGGGATAAATATGATAACAAATACTTTTTTAAATACGATGGATGACAACTCATTTTCTTTAAGTCAGATGACTCACGAACTGCGAAATCCTCTGACAATCATCTACAGCACACTGCAGCTTATCGAACAGCAGCACCCGGAAGTGGCATCTTATACTCACTGGGACTCTTTATTCGATGATGTAGAATTTATGATAGAACTTCTTACGAGACTATCCGCTTACGGACACGGTGCCGCACCTTCATTTGAAACAATACATACAACACCATTCCTTCAGCACACTGCTCTTTCTTTTGCAGCATCAATCTCTTCTTCAGATATTGAATTCACATCTTATATTGCGCCGGAACTACCAGACCTGGTGGGTGATCCGACCTTACTGAAAGAAGTTTTGATTAATCTGCTAAAAAATGCTTCTGAGGCCATCGATCCGGAACATAAAGGCGATATCACCGGCTCTATTCACCTCAAAGCATTCATGCGCTGCGGAAAACTCCATATTACCATTTCCGATTCAGGATGTGGCATTGCCCCTGAACAGATTGACCGCATTTTTGATCCCTTTGTCAGTTTCAAAAAAGGCGGCTCCGGAATCGGACTTGCAATTGTAAAACGAATCGTCAATTCGCATATGGGTACACTAGATCTGACTTCCAATATCGGATACGGAACTACCTTTTCGGTAATTCTTCCGGTAAAAAAATATGGAACTGATAAATCCACATATAAGACCTCCGATATGAGCCATAACATCAATCCCGGCAGTTGTAAACCCATAATAAGATGTAACTAAAATCATGACAAGGATTCCTTTCCAGGTCAGACTTCCGATCCTGCCTCCATTGCGTATTGCAATATAAAGGAGAGCGCCTACCATACCGAAAATGGCTCCGGATGCACCGGCAGAAACTGCATAATCAGCGGTTTGTATCTCACTCAGCATAGAGAACAGATTGCCGCCGATTCCACTAAGCATGTAAATACACAAAAATCTTAGTTTTCCTGTTTCAAACTCAACTTGAGAACCAAGAACAAAAAGCATAAACATGTTATTTACCAGATGATGAAATCCAAAATGCAGAAACATACTTGTAATAATTCTATAGTACTGCCCGCTCTCAAAAAGAGGAACGTACATAGCCCCTGCTTTCAGCATCCATGCGCCGTTTTCGGTATTTCCAATACATTCCAGTACAAGAAATACAGCGATATTAATTGCTGCAATCCCTATCGTCATCCATGCCTTTTTCCCTGTTGTCATGCCGGCTTCCTTTCTAATGTTTACCAATTTTAGTACTTGAGTCTATTATAGTATAGTTTAAATTTCACTACAATCCTTATTTTCTCAATTTTTCCAGAGTTTTTAATAAGTTTCAGTATCTCGAAGCCGCTTTCTTCCAAATAGTCCCGTCAATTTACCAAAAGGTGTTTTTGCTTCTCTGAGTATTCCGATTCCCATTCCTTCTTCCTCAATAATATCTTCATATCTAAAAATTTCTTCTGCTTCACTTTCTTCCTTTTCCTGCTCCCCCATCATCCGATATGCCTGTTCTAACGCTCTATCCATACAATAGTTTTCCGCCGTTGTAATTCTATGTAATTCATAGGCGAGACAAATTCCTGTCTTGTCTTCACAATCTACCTGACGGATTAAGTACTCGGAAAACTCACGAAACGCCTGATGAAGATTCCCTGTATGAAGCGGATAATAGCAGAATAAAAATCTGTGCTTTTCATAAAAGATAAATTCCGGTTCCAATATGATTCTATCCGGATCAAGCATAAATGCCTCCAAACATTTTATCGTTTCTGTCAGCTGTATTATAAGACTGCAAATCTCATCAAACTGTATTCCTGTTTTCTCATAAAGAGCGCGAATAGATATCTTTCCACTGATATCATACTTATACTGTGTTTTTGTCCCTACTCCCTGTACTATGATCGGCAAAATTCCTTCCGGTCGATTTTCCTCAAGCATATAAACCTGATAATCTTTCTCTCTGATTCCTGCCACTTCCAAAATCAACTGTGTTCGATTTAATTCTCTTCTGTAAGATATATCCATAGTCTACTCCCCCACTTCTCTAAAATGTCTAACTCTGCGAACTTCCCGTTCCGGAATAGTGATATTCATAACCGCATCTGCCCGAATGCGCATTCGTCTTTTATATGCAGCTGCATTTACCGCTACCTTTTCCTCTTCACATACAATTTCTACCGTTGCTGCAGAAAAATAAATCATTTTCCCACGAATCCGCTCCTGCAAATGTCCAGCCAGCTCTTCTGTCTCCGGAGGCGTTAAAAGCCTCATTCTCTCACTGGCAATGCTTGCTGTTTCAATCACTGCACTTTGCAGAATGTGTTTATCGTGAAAGAAAAAAGAAAGGTACACCGCGCTGACAATTACCAGAAAAACTACAGGAAATATTGCTGCTGTTTCGACCGTAAAGCTTGCTCTCAAATTATATTTATCACACATTTCTATATCTGTTCTATATTTCAAATCAAGATCACCCCTAAACATCCCACTGCAAGAAACGGAACAAACGCAAGACGCTTTTTCTTATCCCAGTGCAGAAATGACATACCAAATATTGCTGCACATGCCATACCAAATAAAGCAATCATACAAATATATACTGTTTTCCACAAACCAAATACCACCCCAAGAATCAATACAATCCATCCATCTCCGTATCCAACACCTTCTCTCGTCATACAACTAAGAATGAGAAATAATACTCCAGGAATCGTTCCGGATATGAAAACCGGAAATGATATATTGCCACCGACTCTTGCAATCACTGCCAGAACGGTAAGCGCTCCCAAAAGTAATTTGGGAAGACGATGCTGTTTCCAATCAAGCATGCCAAGCCCGATCATTAATATTACAGCAATTGTTTCAACAGACCGCGCTCCTATCGTGAACATTTTGAGCACGCCCCCTTTCCTCTGACTTCACTTTTTTCTACCGCATATACTGTTCTCTGAAGTTTACTGCACGCTGCTGAAGTATGATAACGGTCTCCTGTGTCCGTAATATAATAATGGCCGGTATGAGCTGCATTTCCACAAGAATGACACGGATAGTATTTTCCCCCGCTGCTATTTCGAAGTTCTTCTACACTATTTGCCGAAACCTGCCGTACGGATGGTTCCAGATAAGTACAATGCGGATTCTTATGGTACACAATCCCTGTTTCTGCCACATAGACAATTTCCGTCGGCAGTATTCCTTCAAGTCCTCCGCCCTGATATCCTGTCCATGCTTTTACCCGTATTTTTTCTTCACAGCGAACAGGCGGAATCCTCATAACCGGAATCGGCAGACGTACTTCATACACTGCTTTTAGATAAACAATTCCATCTGCCATAGAATACCAGGAACCATGACAATCAATTCCTGACGCACCGCCGCTGATTAGACTATTGTCCAGCCGTTCCCTTCCTGCGCTTTCTCTTACCCCCTCTTCGACTTTTGAAGTAATAACTGCCGGTATCCCATAGACCTGCTCTGCTGCTTCTTTTCCTGCTGAACGCAAGCCTTCCTTTACCGATACCTGCAGCGTCATTATTTCAATAAGATACAGCAGACATACAAGCGCCAGAAAGAAAAATGGTACAATTAATGCCGTTTCAAGCGTGATGCTTCCCGGCAAAGAGGCAAATATAGATGCCTTTTTCACAGATTTGTGGGAAGATTTCCTCTTAGTCAGAGATATGTCGGCGTCTTTCTCCTTTCTTAATATTATTTTATTTTGTTTGCGTAAATATATGGATGAAAAAGGCATCCATATTCACCTCCTTACCGATACTCATAACATGTTTTAAACTGATAGCTGATCCCTCGCCGAAATGTACATGTTGTACGCATCTCTATTTTATTTACAGATTTGTCTGCCCGAAAATAATCCATTCCTTCCTGCTTCCTCAGATTTATTTCCAACATATCAATCGCGCGCATCCTCATTGTTTCTTTTGCTGTTACTGCGTAAAACATCCGCAAGTAATCTTCGTATCTGATTCCGCTCTCATCTTTCGTTTCTTCCTGTGTCTGCTCATCCGGAATCAGAATTTCTGAAAATTCTGTCCTCCAACTGCTGTCTGTCTTCCAGAAAACACACTTCTCTCCCGCCATTAATATCCGAAGATCTGCAACTGTTTCTCTGTAAGACCACACAAGCAGCAAGGCATGTTTTAATACCTCTGTCAACTCCGGCATGAGAATTACTGCACTAAGTGCTGCCGCCCATGTCTGTGCTTTCGCGCACCGCTGCGCATCTGACAGAAGAAAACCATAATTTAATGCAAGACGAATTCCCTGTATTTTCCTTAATACTCTGGTAAGATTTTCCCCATCCTCATCTGTTCCTTCCAGAATATACTCCATCTCATACGCCAATCCCTTTCCGCAGTCTTCTCTTTCTGTAACTCCATTATTATAATGACGAAGCATATATTCTCCGAATAAAATATCTGATACCGTTTCATTTCCCAGAACCTGATTTGAAAATTCTCCTCTTCCGCTTAACAGTCTCCGCCCAGTTGGCAGCTCAGACAGGTTTACTCGTTTTTCGGAGATTTGTTTTGACTTTGGAAGAATCTTCTTCAGAAAATCATCATTTCTCATTCGGATAACATCTGTAAACGGGTTTTCTTCAGACGGCAGTGCCTCTTCTACTTCTTCCAATGCCTGATCCAATTCTTCCTCTCTGTCGGTATACTGCTCTTCCTGTTCTTTCCACAACTCTTCCATCTTCGGAATCTGTTCCAAAATACCATGACCAATCTCTGTTTCCATCCAACGGACTGCCTGCTCATAAAACGCCTGTCCGTTATGATCCGTCATCATTTGAATCTTTTCAATTTCATGCTCTGCTTCCATTCCGGCATAATAATTAAGACGGTCACATATTTTTTTCTCTTCATAGGTATCGCTTTCATAACTTCCATCTAATGAGAAAATATGATACAACTCAAATAATTTACTGTGATATTCAGCAAATACCGAATCCATTGCAAGACTGACATCCGCTCTTTTCTCACTCTTCATCCCCTGCAGCGATGCACTCTCTAAAATTCCACCGATAAATGAAAGAAATATAACAAATAGTAAGCTGAGAAACACTGTCATTTCTGCATGTACACTGCCGGATAAACTTTTAAATTCCTGAGCTTTCATTAACGATTTTTTGAAAAATAGAATTCACAATACTTGTCAGCTGTGATTTAAAGATTAGCACAAGACCGATCAGTACCACCAAAATCAACAATACTTCTACAACACCAATCCCACTGTCTTCCTTCAAATTTTCAATGCTTTGTTTCCATCTGATCCATAACATATTCATACACATTCTCCCTTCATTTCAAAAATTTCCCCACATTCCTAGACGCTCATGGAGAAAAATGCCGGCACTACAACTATCAGCAGTACCACTCCAAGCATTAGAAACATTGGCATCAAAAGCTTCGTTCCTGCTTCCTCTCCCTGTTGTTTTGCCTGTCGTTTTCGATCTGCAAATGCAATCGCAGCCTCCGTTCTCAACAACATTCCCATCCCTTTCGCACCTTTTTTCAGATTCTGAGACAGCATTGCGCCAAATTTCATATAAGCTGCAGTTTTGCAGCGCATTCCAAATCTTTCGTAACACTCTTCTTCCGGAATCCCACTTTGCATTTCCCGAAGTGTACAACGCATTTGCCGTATTAATTCTCTATCACTTTGTTCCGAGCTTTCTACAATCATCTTCCACGCCGCTCTCACTGTCATTCCGGCGCCTGTCAGCAGCGTAAACTGATGTAACAACTCCGGATAATCAAGTATCAGCTGTTCTTCCCTCCCCTTTCTCTGTTTTTCTTCCTCCTGGCGTGTCAGCAGTAAAGAAATTGCTGCCGCAATTACTCCAATTCCCAGTACAGGAGCAGACCGCCCTTCTGCCTTCTTCACCCATCTAACCTTTCTTCCCTCTACTTCCTCGGGAAGTTCCAAATATCTTTCGCTTTTTTGATCTCTTCCCGCATCTTCAGCTGCTTTTTTTGCCTTTTTGGCAAATACACTCAGCTTTTCTTTCGGGTATACTGTAACTGTTTTTTCATAAACGGCTTCCTTCTCCTGGCATTTCATATAACCTGTAATCCATACTTGCGTTCCTGTTTCTTCCGGCGAAAGAATATTTCCCTGAAGATCAATTACATCATATCTGCTGAATTCCCAACGGACAGCAATTTCCATCCCCGGCACTTTTGTCGGCAGGACAAGCGGTTTTCTAATTTCTTTTTCGGAATGATTTTCACCAAGAATCACTTGATCCAACGCATCTCTTGCCTTCGGCCACAACTCTTCCAGCTCCTTTTCCGTATATGTCTGAGGTTGTATTTCTATGACAACCTTTTCCCGCTCTCCACCTGCCTCTACATATAACTCCTCTGTTTTCTTTGCACCGCCATAACCATTTCGTTCAATTTTTCCACCATTACTCAAATCTGCCGCTTTTTTATCCACAAAATATAGCCCGACTGCAAGTACTGCTGTGCATAAAAGAATCAATCCTGCCCGGAGGACCTCTTTCCTTCCGATCCAGCGTTCTTTCTGTTGTTCTCTCTGCTTTCGTATATATATTTTTTCTCCCTCCTTCAAAATTCTTTCTAAACTTCAATCTCAATAATCCGCTTTCCCCACAGAAATGCTGACACATATACTGCCAGACACACTGTCATGAATATCATTCCAAAGGCTGTCCCATACAACATTTCCATGAATTGCGGAAAGCACAGTTTCATGTACGCAATCATCCCCGCCGGAATCCCGGACATGACATAAAATTCCATTTTCTTCGCTGCATAAACTACTTCAATTTCTTTCTTCACCTCCATCCGCTCACATAGCTGGCGAATCGCATTCTGCAAAACCTCCACAAGATCTCCTCCATTTCTTCTTGCCAGTACCATTACTGTAGTAAATGCTCTTACATCTTCATGACCGGTCCTCTTCGCCAATCCTTCCAACACCTGCTCTGCCGGAACATTCATTTCTAACTGTCTTCTCATATATTGGAGTTCTCTGTTTATACGACATTGGGATGAATACAATTTATCCAGATCTTTCTGTGCCTGAAGCAGTGCATTTTCCACAGAATATCCAAGTTTTAATGCGTTTGCTACTGACTGCATCATATCTTTTAACTGTATTCCAAACTCTCTCTTTCGTTTTTTCTCTAATTCTTTGCGATAATATACCAAATAGATTACTGTCAACGGCAGGAACAAAAATGCTCCGATTCCGCTTCCGTAACAAAGATATCCGGCTGCTCCTGTAAGTGCTGTTCCCTGCACGATACCTTTTAACACTTCTCTTTTACGAATATCCTGCTGCCAGTAATTTTTCTCTCTGCGTAAGCGCACCGCATTTCACCAACTTTCCACAAATCTTGCCTGAGCTGACAGATTCTTCCACAAATTCATACAACTTATTCACACGAATCCCCTCCTCCGCACAATCAAGTACTTCAACAATCTCCGCCACTTTTCTGCTCTTATCCCTGAATCGGCTCAGATGCACTATGATATCCACGCCGGAGGCAATCTTTCTCTGGATTGCCAGAAGCGGAATGTTGAGTCCGGTCAAAATCATTGTCTCAAGCCGCATCAACATATCCTGTGGACTGTTGGCATGCCCGGTACTCATAGATCCCGGATGCCCTGATGACATTGCTTCAATCATAGAAAATGCTTCAAATTGGCGCACTTCCCCAACTAAGATCCTGTCTGGTCGCATCCGAAGGGCTGATTTAAACAAATCCTGAATCGTAATCTCTCCAATGCCTTCTACATTGGCGTTGCGCGCCTCCAGACGCACAAGATTTCGGATTCCCTGTATCTTAAGCTCTGCGTTATCTTCAATTGTAATAACTCGCTCATCTTCTGGAATAAACTCTGACAATGCATTTAGAAATGTGGTTTTCCCGCTTCCGGTTCCTCCACTAATAAAGATGTTATACTTTGATTTAACAAGAAGTTTTAAGAATTCTGCTGTTTCTTCATCAAGAGCGCCCCAACACACAAGCTGCTGCATGGTTACTGCCTCTTTTGGAAATTTTCTTATTGTAACAATCGGTCCATTCAAAGCGGTAGGACTTAATACGACATTTACTCTGGAGCCATCCGGCAGCCTGGCATCCACAATAGGCGATGCTTCATTGACAATCCGGTTCGCTCCGGCTACAATCTGCTGAATGACATCCTCCAATTTCTTTTTCGAATAGAAATGTCTCTCTGCCTCATAAAGCTGTCCGTGTTTTTCCACAAAAATCTTCTCTGTACCGTTAATCATAATCTCTGTTACTTCTTCATCTTCCAGAAACTCCTGGATGATATCCAATTTCCGAAAGGTATTAAACAATTCTTTTCCGATAGACGCCTTTTCTTTCAGTGGAATAAATTCCCGGCTGGAATGCAATTCTAATATCTCACGGATCATTTCTGCCAGCGTATCATCTTCCACTTCTTTCGACAGATCTATCTCACTCAAAATCTCTTCCTGGATTTCTTCTATCCATACATTTCTTTTCCTCTGTTCCACGCTTCTCCTTCCTTGCCGGTTTTATTCTTCCGCAAACCGGATTCGTTCCAACAGATGCGCTTTTCCCATCTGCCGCATATTCGTCTGAAACTGTAATATCCGTTCTTCTTCCTCTTCATCTGATGCATTTTGCATATAAATTTCCTCACAAAGTTCCAACATCGGAAGAAGCCCCTGCACACATTCCGCAAGATCAAGAAGAATTACTTCAAACTTACTTTCAGAGCAGATTTGTCCAAGCAGCATCTCCCACTCTTCCCAGGATACCATTTTCAAATCTTCTCCATTTTCCATTGGCAGTACCACTGACATTCCGTCTATATGACGACATATCGTCCCTGCCCGAATCCCTGTCCTTTGATCGCCTTGCCGAATGTAATAAATAAGTTCCGATAGCCCTCTGTAGTTTTCTCCTTCCTGATACCATCCTGAATAAGGCTGAAAATTAAGATAAAGCACTTCTTTTTTTCTGGCAATCTCTTTTCCAAGCGCCAAAGCCATTCTCGTCTGTGCCGTACTCTGCACCGGAGAATAGAAACCGATTATACGTCGTTCTTTACTGACAAGCCGAAATAATGATGCCTCCTGCCGTTCAAGACACTTTTCCAGAATTTCCTGCAAAATATCTTCCGCCGGCTGATACTTCCTGACGGCTGTTTCTCTGTCCGCAAGATTGCATCCCCCTTCCCCAACTAGAACAAAGCAGTGATCACAGGCAATCTTCTCTCGCTCTCTTACAGGAAATGTCTCGCCGATCAACAAGATATAGATTCTCCGTCTTTTCAAAAACTCCACTGCCTCTTCTACAGAAGAAAGCCACCGAACTTGCACATAGAATTCTGCATGTGCCTGCACCCGCTCCATAAAACGGATTCCATACTCCCGTTCGCTGTCGCAGATTACAAAATTTTTCTCCTCCAAGCATGTCCTCCTTTCTTTTTTGTATTCGCGTAATCTGGAAATTCTTACTGAAACATAAAGACTTAAAAATAGATAAATGAACTTAGATAAAATAGATAAATAAGAATTTTAGAAATTACTTGTAGGCATATTATAGCACAAGAAAATTTCTTGTCCATAATCTTTTCACAGTTTCTTCAACTTTGTGAAAGTCTCACAAAATTTGATAGAACAAAATCGCATAAAGGAGCGCAACCCCAGGAATTCCAAGGATTGCGGATGTCAAAAGCGACACCGGATTCATACCGACCGCAACCGGAATCTGCTGAGATTCCAAATATAAATTTAATCCATAAATCACTGCCATACCCACAATTGCCCGCACTATGAAATGTACTGCTATCGAAAACCCTCGTCTCTCTGACATAATTTTGCCACCTGTTTCTTTCTTGATTTATGTATATGTGAAGTATTGGTATTTTATACACATTTTGGCACATACTACAGTTACAAATACCTACAGAAAGGAGCTGTCATGGGAATTTTTCATAAAAAGCAGACAATTCCGCCAGATCAGAAGCTTCTCTTTGATGAAATCAATAAAGCAAAAACGCAAATGGAACTGGCACACATTAATTTTCAATCTGCCCTTGATCCCGATCTTATCGACTACTATATTTACGAGGGAAATGCCGCCTGGAAACGATATTGCTTTCTGCTGCGACAGGCCCGGCTGCAATAATGAAAATCTCCCGAAATGGAGAAAATGTCTTTCTAGTACAGACATTTCCCCACTTGGGAGATTTTTTAATAAACTTATACCTGAATCTTAATTTCTCTTCCGCTGCGTTCATAAGCACGAATCTTTACGCCTGCCGCACGCATCATTCGCTTGGAACCGATGACTGACGGTGTATCGGCATATTTATCACAGTCATAAATTACTTCTTTGATTCCGCTCTGAATAATCGCTTTCGCACATTCATTACACGGAAACAGCGATACATACAGCTTAGATCCTGCCAGACTTCCTCCGGTATAATTCAGAATTGCATTCAATTCGCTGTGTGTCGTGTACAGATATTTTGTTTGAAGCGGATCTTCCCCTTCTCTGTCCCACGGAAATTCATCATCCGAGCACCCCATAGGAAATCCGTTATAACCAACTGATAAAATACGATTCTCCTGACTTACAATACAGCATCCCACCTGAGTATTCGGATCTTTTGAACGCATACTGGACATCTTCGCAATTCCCATGAAATACTCGTCCCAGGAAATATAGTCGCTACGTTTTGGCATTTCTGCCACCTCCATTATTTTGTTCCGAAAATACGGTCTCCTGCATCTCCAAGTCCCGGCACAATATAGCCGTGATCATTTAATTTCTCATCCAGCGCTCCAATATAAATGTCCACGTCAGGATGACATTCCTGCATCTTTTTCACACCTTCCGGAGCGGCAATAATACACATAAAATGAATATTTCTCACACCTTTATCCTTCAGCATCTGAATGGCAGCAACGCTTGAGCCCCCTGTGGCAAGCATCGGATCTACTACAAATACTTCTCTCTCCTGACAATCTGCCGGAAGTTTACAATAATATTCCACCGGTTCTAATGTCTCCGGATCTCTGTAAAGTCCAATATGTCCAATTTTAGCTGCCGGAATCATAGAAAGCATCCCGTCCACCATTCCGAGTCCTGCTCTTAAAATCGGTACAACCGCCAGTTTCTTTCCGGATAATTCTTTTACAACCGTCTTGCAGATCGGCGTCTCAATCTCAACGTCCTGAAGCTTCAGATCTCTTGTTGCTTCATAGCACATAAGCATCGCAATTTCACTGATAATTGCACGAAATTCATTCGTTCCGACATTTTTTCTCCTGATCACTCCGATTTTATGCTGAATCAGCGGATGATCCATCACTTGTACTTTTGACATATGCTTCTCCTCTATTCTTTGACCGTTGTCCGGTCTTTCATATCGTTTCTAGTCTTCAATCTGTGAGATTCGTCTTACATGCCGTTCATCATTTGAAAACTCTGTATTTAAAAATGTATCAACGATCTTAACTGCAAGACCAGGTCCAATTACACGTCCGCCCATTGCCAGTACATTTGCATTATTATGCTCTCTCGTTGCCTGCGCTGAAAAGCAATCGGAACAAAGTGCGCAGCGCACTCCTTTGATCTTATTCGCTGCAATAGAAATACCGATTCCTGTTCCGCAGATCAGGATTCCTTTCTCGCATACGCCCTCTGCAACAGCATGTCCTACAAGCTTTCCGTATTCCGGATAATCTACAGATTCTCCATGACATCCAAAGTTCTTATACTCCAGATTATTTGCTTCCAGATATTTGATGACCTCCTGCATCAATTCATATCCACCGTGGTCACATCCAAGTGCTATCATTTTTCTTCTGCCTCCTTATTTAACTTTTCTGCAAGTTTTCCGATCAGATCTGCAAGTTCCTCAAAAGTCTCTCCATAACTTGCAAGGGGCTGTCCGTAAGGTGATATAACATCCCCTTCTCCGCCGGTAAATTCTTTTAATGTATAAATATTCTCACATTTTTCACATTCTGCAAGAATCTTATTTTTTAATTCTTCACTCATTGTCAAAACAAGTGTCTCATCTGTCAGTACCTCTGCATCAAATGCTTCTGCCTGATGATTCTCAAGCGTCAGCTGCTTGCTCTTCATAATCGCTTCCGCTTTCTGATTGGCAGGTTCCGGAAAAAGCACTACCAAGCCTCTGGAACTGATCTCATACTCCTGTTTCAGCGGCTGTGACCGCAAAAGTTCTGCAGCCATTGGTCCACGACTGTTATCGCTGTCACTGACAAAGATAATTTTCCGGAATTTCTGAAGCTTTACAATCTCTGAAGCGGGAATGATCTGATGCCCTGCTGCCTTCATCAGACGATTCATTACTGCTGTTCCTATTCCGTCTGCCTCAAATGCCTCACTGTAGATATACTCCACTTCTTCCTCATCAAATTCTCTGAGAATCCGATACAGGTTCTTTGCTACTGTTGCTTCATTTTCCCGTGTTCCTATCGATTTCACAATTCCATAAGTATAATCTTTCTGTGTCTCATTGGACGCAATAATCCCAACGCCTTTCCCCAGCCGGATCTTGTCGTAAGTAAGCTGCCGGATTGCTTTCACAACATCCGGAATCTCACCTTCCACAATCGTAAGCCTTGCTTTCGGCGCATAGTGGCGATACTTCATTCCCGGCGCCTTCGGTGCCTCCTTACTCTGATCTGAAAGAAGCGTCTGATCAACAGCAACTTCGCCAATCACTTCTTCCAGCATTTCCTTCGTCACAGCTCCCGGACGCAGAATCATCGGCGGAACAACCGTCATATCTACAATTGTAGATTCCACACCAATCTGTACGCTGCCGCCATCAAGAATCATATCAATCTTACCGCTCAGATCATCCGCTACATGAGATGCCTCTGTCGGGCTGGGCCGTCCTGATGTATTTGCACTTGGCGCTGACACATATCCTCCTGCTGCACGAATCAGAGCCCTCGCCGTATCGTTCGCCGGCATCCTCACTGCAACTGTATCGAGACCTCCTGTCGTTCCATACGGCACAATCTCACTCTTCTCAAAGATCATCGTCAGCGGTCCCGGCCAGAAACGCTTCGCCAGACTGTGAGCCGCCGGCGGGATTTCTTTTACGATCTCATCCAGCGCTTCAATATCTGCAATATGAATAATTAAAGGATTATCAGACGGGCGTCCTTTCGCCTCATATGTTTTCCTTGCGGCCTCCTCATCTAAGGCATTCGCTCCGAGACCATAAACAGTCTCTGTCGGAAACGCCACAAGCCCTCCATCCTCTAATATCTCCCCAGCCTGTCGGATTGCTTCTTTCTCTAATTCATTTGTACCTGTTTTCTTAATAATTGTTTCCATAGTCCCCATTATAGCGAATTTCTTAACGCTTGACAAGGGAAATACACTGCTCTATTCCCTCTGCAATCGCTTTCGCAGCCTCATTCTGGTACTCTTCTCCCGAGAGTTTTTCTGCCTCTTCACGATTGCTTAAAAACCCACACTCTACGATGATCGTTGGCACTTCCGTCTTCTTTAGGAGATAATACGTTTCGTTTGCTTTTGCCTCCCGATGGTTTGTTTCATCCAAAGCTTTGAGCGCCGCTTGCATCTGTTTTGCCAGTTCCTCCCCTTTTTTTGAGTGTTTATAATAGAATACCTGCGCCCCTTTTATAGATTCTTCTGTATAACTATTTTGATGAATACTGACCGCAAGTGTCGGTCGTATCTCATTAATCATTCTGACTCGCTCTTTCATATCTTCAATCTTCTTCTGTTTTGATCCTTCCGGAGCAAGCAATCTATCTTCTGTCCGCACCATTTTGCAGGAAATGTTTTTCTCTTTTAAGAGTTTTTCAAGTTTTTTCGCAATTTCAAGATTAATATCTTTCTCCAGCGCCTGATTGATCCCAACCTTACCCGGATCCGTTCCCCCGTGCCCTGCATCGATGATTACATCAACGGAGTCTATTTTTCCGGATGCCTCCTGAGCAATCATCCTGCTTAAACGTCTGCTGAAGATTAACGCTCCAATCATGAGAAGAAGTACGAATGTCAGTTCCAGTTTTCGCTTCATTTCTGCTTCCTTCACAGCTTTTGTTTACATATATATGATAAATAACACACGTTCATTCCCTCAATGCTATTCTGAAATAACAGCAAAGCTGCCAGACAAACACGTTTCTCTGACAGCTTTTATTTATAACCCGCTTTATTAATAATTTTCCACTCTATTATTTTCATTTTTATACTTTCATCATATATCCGCTTTCCACGGAATCCATTAATTTTTGCAGCGCCAATTCTAATTCGTCATGGAATACCTCCATGGCTTCCTGATAAATCTGTTTTTTAATCTCACATGTTACTGCGCTGCACTGATTTCTCTTTGTTGTCTTCTTATACTCCATCTGTAGCCGAAAATACAGACTTCTCAATAAATTCGAATTCTGCGTATTAGCTGTATCCAGGTATTTATCCAGCAGTTCCTGATTTCCTTTTGTCAGCGCGGTCTCAAAAGCATGACGAATCGCTCGTTCCACTCTGGAGGCAGTTGTATTATTCTTTTTAGCAATGTCCATATAAAGAGAGCATATCTTTCCGTCTGGATAATAAGGATCTGTATCAAACAGCTCCACCGCATCACAAATATAAGTCAGTCCTTTCACGCTTGCCGGAATCCCCATTCGCAATAGTATATCCATTGTCGTTTCTCTCATTACTCTACTTCCTTTCTCTTTTTCAAAACAACACTACCATACTGCACCCATTATATGTCCCTATGCAACTTTTGTCAATGTTTTTTGTTTACAACGTAGCACTTATTTGTTGACAACGTATAACTTTTAGATTACTATATACTAGAACTGTTACAGTCATTTTGAATTATATTGTATTTTTAAGTTGATATATCATTTTCTGTAAGAAAGGGTAATTTATCATGAATAAACGAATCAAAGAAATACGGCAAAATGCCGGTATGACACAGCGGGAATTTGCTGACAGAATCGGTGTCTCAAGAAATACAATCGCAGCATACGAAACTGACGCCCGTGTTCCTATTGACGCCATTATTGTTTCGATATGCCGCGAATTTAACGTAAACGAAGACTGGCTTCGCACCGGTCTCGGAAATATGTACGCAGAAGTCAACCCTGATATCCAACTTTCCAAAGCGCTTGGCTCCCTTTTGAGAGAAGAAGCCGGTTCTTTTAAAAAACAGCTTATCCTGTCCCTTCTTGAATTAAATCAAAAAGAATGGGACACTCTTGAAAAGCTTATCACTTCTGTTACTAAAAAATACAATTTATAAACTCTTATTACAGTCTACGGTATAACAGGGATATTGTCAACAATTTATAACAAACTTCTTGTAACTATAATTGATTTTACAAGTTTTTTATAGTATATTTATTTTATAGCATGTAGGTAAAAATGTATAAGGGAGGATTTCTTATGGGAATCGGTGAAAGAATCCGTCAGCGTCGGATGGAATTAAATATATCTCGCAATCAGCTCGCCAATATGGTTCATGTTACACCTTCTGCCATCGCAAATTATGAAAACAGTGTCAGCTATCCAAAACCAGATATTTTTATTGCATTAGCTATCGCACTTGATGTAGATGCCAATTATCTCTTTCGCGATCTGCTGCTTGGAAGCTTTGGTACAAACGGCCGCTGTCTCGAATTAACAAATGAGGAAAAGATTGCAATCACAAAATATCACGAGCTCCCTCCTGCCGGCAAGCATCTTGTCCAAATGGTAATCGACGAAGAACATACCCGCGCCCAGAAAGAAGGCTGGGTAGAATTTCCATGTATGTTTCCGGGCCTTCGCAAGAAAAATTCCGGATTTTTACTTTCAGATTTCCCCCGTGTGATTCGTATTAAACAAAAACATGTCGTGCCTGGTATGGATTTTTGTTTTCAGATACAATTGGATCGATATGCACCTGTATTTAAGAAATATGATATTCTTGCTCTCTCCCGCACACCGGCAGCACACAATGAGATGGGTATTTTTTGCCTGAATGGAATTTATTATATTCGTATGCTTTATCAAACGGAACATACTCGCATTTTATGTTCTCTTAATGTCATTGATTCGGACATTTATGTAACAGAAGAAGATTCCTTTGAATGCATTGGCAAGATTATCGATCATATTTACGGCGATTATGAAATACAGGGCGATACTCCGTCCTCATTCAACTAATTCGTTCTCCTTATCCGATTAAAAATTTTCTCTGCCATTGACTTAAACAAAAAATACTCCCTTCCAGACATTCTCTTTGCTAATCATACTGATCATCTCACAGTTTTGTCCGGAAAGGAGTATTTCCAATTTCTTGAATTTTAATTTACATATTTCAATATTAATTCCCAAATATCCGGAGTTTCATATCCGATTCTCCAGGCGCCGGTTCCCGCCAGTTGATATTCCTTCATCAATTTCAGCTTCTCTTCAAGCGATGCTGCATCTTCAAGCCATATCTTGTATTTCTTTCCATCTGCACCATCCCACTCGGCATAATTCTGTCTCGTAGCTTCATCCCACACAGCTGTAACTCCAGCCGCTGCTACTCTCGCCTGTGCATCTGACATTCCAAGCGTCTCACATTCGATTGCCATCGGATATTTCGCCGCCTCTGTGTCTTTCTGTTCCGCCAGTTCTTCTTCGGTTTTCGGACGTTCAGACCACAATCTTGTATAGAACGGAACGGCATTGATTACTTTCTCCGCCGGAACTTCTTTCAGCGTATTCTCAATTCCTTCCTTCACAAAATCATAGGAAGCTACCGAACCGCTTTCGTAAGAATTGCTTTGATGTTCGTCATATCCCATAATGACCACATAATCAGCAAAAATTCCCTGTTCTTTCCTGTGGTACTGGGCATTATATCCCTGAGGCACATAATTATCTACAGATAATACAAGATTATTCTTTCGGCACTTCACAGATAATTCCCTGATAAACTGAATAAAATGGAATCCGCTTTCTTCTGTATAAATATGCTCAAAATCCACATTAATTCCGTCTACACCGGTCTGAATTGCCGCAGCTATTAACTGATTTGTCAGGTTCTCACGTCTTGAAGTGTAGCTTAGCATCTCTTGAATCTCTTCTGCTGTCGTAAGACCGCCAAACCCATGGTCAAAATCATTAACCATCGCCCACACTTCAATTCCGGACTGATGTGCATAATTCACATATTCCGGACTCGCGATAGAAATCAGATTCCCCATCGTATCCTGCACAGAAAACCATGTCGGAACAAGCGTTGTAAGACCTTTTGTATTCGCGATTGTCTCAAGCACACCGGAATTAGCGCTCTGGTTCGTTACCATATTCCATGCCATATTAATCGTACGGTCTCTTTTGATACTCGTAAACTGCGGTTCTTCAAAAGCACGCGATAACTTCTTTACCTGCTCTTTCTTCAGGCAATTTCCTTTCACATAACCGATATATCCATCATTGGTACGGACTTTTTTCCAATCGCCTTCATTCTCAATAAATGTAACCTTATCCTTCTTACTGAGTTCCGTTAGTACCGGACTTTTCACACCGCCGCGTACGCGAACCTGCGTATCTTTCCGGACAACTGCTTCCTTAATTTCTCCAAATCCTGCTGTAATGACAACACGGTTCGGATTTTGAAACATCTCATAATCAAAATTCGTATACTTTTGTACAAAGTCAAGAGCAATATATGCAGTAGGTCCTTCTGTTTTCAAGATCACATATTCTTCAGCATTCACTGCTGTTCCTACTGTATACTCACTGCTTCCGACTCCCACAGAAACAACATCTGTCGGCAACGTATAAAGTAAAATATTCTCATTCGCATCCCAGTAGAATCGCTCATTCACATAATCTCTGACGGCAGTATACTCAATATACGGTCTGCCATCATAAAGCATTCCCTGCGCTTTCAGATTCTCTGTTCCAACAATGACAGCAAGCTGGTTTTCCTGATTGATTCCATAATATTCTTTCTTATCTGCTTTCTCCTTCGATGGGCCATATCTCAACCAAAATAAAGCTGTTCCAAGGGCTATCACAATCAGGAATAATAATACTCCTACTCGGATGATTGCATTTCGTCTGCGTCTTCTGCGTGAATTCTTTCTCTTTCTTCCTGTATTTGAAGCTCTGCCGGAATTCACTCTTCTCGCATGTTCATTATTCCTCACATCCATCTGCGTCCTGTCTTCCATCCGGCGTCGCGGTCTGACTTCCTGCGAATTTCTCTCGGATGATCGGCGTCTTTCAGGATGATTCTCTGTTCTTCTTTGTTCGTCCATTTAATCCCTCCTGTCAGACCTTATTATAACAATATTTTACTTATTCGTCATTAACTATTTCGACAATTTCTCCTCCTAAAAACAGACAAAGCATCCTCGGGGCATTGAGTTCGATTCTTCTACAATGTGTAAAAGCAAAGTTCACTGATATGTCCGTCGTTATCAAGGATATAATCTCTCATATAGCTCTTTTCTTCCTTTACCATATGGGCTGTTGTAATCTGCATCGGGCTTGCCGGTTTTCCATCCATCATAATCGGAATCCCATATTTCTCATACAGTGACAGTTCTTTAAACAGCTCCTGATATTTGTCCTGATCCACCCCCATAGTATGATCCTTTCTAAAATGATAACGGCTGCCGCTGTAACAGACATTCTCCATAAGGCTTGTGATATATTATTACATGATATGTCTGTTTGCTTATCCGAAGATAGTACTGAATCAAATTAATAAGTAACGTTCTGTTCTAATTACTTTAAGTATTTTCTCTTGATGATTAATTGCCGGAAATGGCATTGAAATAAAACAGATTAAAAATAATAGACAAAATTTCTTTCAGATTCGTTAATGATATGTGAGTTCTAAGTATATCCTCCTTTCTCTGTAGACACAGCCGTAGAATATACTATCTTCTTGTGGAAATTATACGAATTTCTTTCCTCTTTTGCAAGCCTTTTTATCTTTTTTTTCATTAAAATTCCATATATATAACTTTCTGCCGTTTTTCTTTACATTTTTTTATTTTTTGTTTATACTATTAAAAAGTAAGAATATCTTATTGATAGAAGGAAGTGATGCTATGAAAATTGAAAAAATAAACGACAACCAGATACGTTGTACGTTGACTCGAGCAGATCTCGATGACCGCCACCTGAAACTCAGTGAATTGGCATACGGATCTGAAAAAGCAAAATCACTTTTCCAGGATATGATGCAGCAGGCATCCTCTGAATTTGGATTCGAGGCAGATGACATGCCTCTGATGATCGAGGCAATTCCTTCGGCAGATTCCATTGTACTGATAATTACGAAAGTAGAGGACCCAGAAGAACTGGATACCCGGTTCTCTAAGTTTGCTCCTTCTCCGTCTGATACAACAGATGCCAAGAAGCAGGCTGTCCTTGAAAAACTCGAAGGTGCAGAACAGCTCCTTGATATACTAGATAAAGTAAAGAATGCAGTTGCCAAAGTTCCTGAGACACCACCGGCGCCAAAGCCGTCTGTAAGGCTGTTCTCCTTCGGCAATCTTGACAGTGTCATCGAAGCATCCCATTTACTTGCACCGATGTACTATGGAGCCAGTACTTTGTACAAAGATCATAAAAGTGAACTATATCTGCTTGCAGTCACCAAGTCAGATCTCTCTGACACTGATTTCAACCGGATCTGCAACATGCTGACAGAATACGGATCTTTAGAGAAAGCATCCTCTGCATCTCTTGCTTATCTGGAAGAACATTGTGAACTGATCGTATCTGGTATGGCTGTTCAGACATTAGCGGCCATTTAGCAAAAAAAAGAAGCTGTCCCAAAATCTGCGACAGCTTCTTTTTTATATTCTTATCCGACTAAGCATTTGCCTCTAAAAATGCATTGATCTTCTCTTCTAATAACACTGGATCAATACCATGAACCATAGCTGCTTCTTCCAGTGATTCCATCTGAGCAGATGGGCATCCAAGACAGTGCATTCCGATCTCCATAAGGATTGGAGCTACTTCCGGATTCATTCTCAGTAATTCACCGATTGTAATCTCTTTAGAAATTCTAGCTGCCATTTCAACTTCCTCCTTTTCTATTACATAATCCATATTATAATACGGCTTCTATAAATTATCAACTGCGACCAAAAAATTTATTCTTTTACCTTTTTAATTGTCTATACATTTTAATTGAAAATTTTGTCATATTTTGACATCTCAAATGTCAATATCTTTTTCCTTTTTTTTCGACAAAATTCTATTTTTATTATATCTAAACAAAACATCCGTTCTTTTTCTCCCCTAAATAATCCACAAAATCCACATCAAACAGTGTGGATAATGTGGATAAGTAATGTGGATTATAGCTTTTTCCACTATTTTCGGTTTTTTCTATGTGGATAATACGGAAAACCTGTTTTGACAATTTTCTTTCTTTTTTCCTAAAATTTATGCACTTTGTACATTGCTCCTTTACAGTTTTCGACATTTTCTTATTTCCACGCATCTGACAATTTCACAAAAAAAAGAACATCTTGTCGAAGATGCTCTTTCCTTTTCCCTATCATTCGACGTTGTCTACACCAGTCGCCGAATTGTGATAATGTTCGTGTAGGTTGCTGACGAAATTCCAATACCATGTGTTTCATCAATTGCATTAACAATTTGACCATCGCCTATATAAATTCCGACATGTCCTTCATAACAAAATACATCTCCCGGAATCGCCTGTTCAAAGGAAACTTCCACGCCGGCACTTCTCATCTGACTCGATGTTCTTGGCATACTAATTCCAAAATTCGCATACACCGCCTGTACAAAACCTGAACAGTCCGCTCCATTTGTCAAGCTTGTTCCACCCCACACATAAGGATTACCAATAAACTGACAGGCAAAATCAACAACTGCCTGACCTGCAGGTAACTGAGACTGTATCGCTGCTTCCCGGGCGGCTGCTTCTGCTGCCTGAGCTTCTGCAATGGCTGCTGCTTCCGCTTCCCGTGACTGTGCATAGGCAAATACAGTCTCTTCCGGTTTCGCAACCGCTTCTCCCCTTGCAGCCGCTTCACCTATCAGTTCCTCTGCCTTTGCCTGTGCATCATTTCCTGTTAGAAGGAATTCTGACTTCACATATCCTGTCACTCCGCCTGATTCTACCGGAATCCACTCTCCCACAGCTCCCTGGACATGGACAGCACAATCCGGATAAAGTTTACCAACCCATTCACTTTCTTTTGTGGCTTCACTTCTTATATAAAGAAAACTTCCTTCATCTACATTCGTAAAGCCCATATCTAAATACTCACCCTCTTCGGTTGGTGTGACATATTCTTCTGTTTCTATCACTTGACCGGAAGAATCACCGTCATTCAATATCATTGCTGATCCTGTTTTCGGCTCAGCAAGCTTCTCTTCTGTATCTGCCGCAAATGCCTGCTTACCGGTCCAGAATACCGTTCCTGTAAGCGCCGCTGCAAGCAGTCCATACTTCAGTGATTTTGAATACATAAATCTCCCTCCATTATGCATTTTAAAATTGTTACATAAATGTTACATTTGTTACGTTTTATATTCTAACATATAAACTCCGTTTGTCAACGTTTTTATAAGGATTTTCTATCGACATATTATGGATGATTTGTCATTTTTTATACATAAAACATATAAATTATTACAAATTGTTACATTTTGCATGATTGTATTGACTTCTGTACATGAATAAACTAAAATACAATAAAAGTAATCATTACTATTATTAAAGCTAGAAAGGAGGACATTGTATGGCTGCATTAAAATACAGCAGGCAGCGCGAATCGATCAAAGAATTTCTAAATTCTACGAAAGAACATCCAACTGCAGATATGGTATATACGCATGTTCGAAAAGATTTTCCGAACATCAGTCTTGGAACTGTCTATCGCAATCTGAATCTGCTTGCCGATATCGGTGAGGCTACAAAAATCACAACCTCCGATGGTGGTGACCGCTTTGACGGAAGGACTGAACCACATTACCACTTCTACTGTTCCGAATGTAACCGATTGTTTGATCTTGATATCGATACAATGGATCACATCAATGAACTTGCAGAGAAAAACTTTGACGGAAAAATCGAAAAGCATAATATTGTTTTCTATGGTAAATGCGGCGAATGCCTGAAGCATGCGGCTGAGCAGACAATCGAAAACCAAAACGAAAAATTATCCAAAAAGTCTTGACATTACAGTAAGAATATGGTAAATTAATATCAGTAACAATTACTATTATCAATTCAAAACAAAAATATTTTTTAATAAAGAAAAGGAGAATGATCACAATGAAAAAATGGGTTTGTACAGTATGCGGTTATGTTTATGAAGGAGAAAATGCACCAGCTGAATGTCCACAGTGCCACGTTCCGGCAGAGAAATTCCAGGAAATGGCTGGCGAAAGAACTTGGGCAGCAGAGCATGTTGTTGGAGTAGCTCAGGGCGTAAGCGAAGATATCATCGCTGATTTAAGAGCTAACTTCGAAGGTGAATGTTCAGAAGTTGGTATGTACCTTGCAATGGCTAGAGTAGCTCACAGAGAAGGATATCCGGAAATCGGACTTTACTGGGAAAAAGCTGCTTACGAAGAAGCAGAGCATGCTGCAAAATTCGCTGAATTATTAGGTGAAGTTGTAACAGACAGCACAAAGAAAAACCTTGAGATGAGAGTTGAAGCTGAGAATGGCGCTACAGCAGGTAAATTTGACCTTGCTAAACGTGCTAAAGCTGCTAACCTTGATGCAATCCATGATACAGTTCATGAGATGGCTAGAGACGAAGCTCGTCACGGAAAAGCATTCGAAGGTCTGTTAAAGAGATACTTCGGCTAATCAGAAGTCTTAATATCTAATAAGTAATTCAAAGGGATGCCAGATCAAATGATGATTGATTCGGCATCCCTCTTCTTTACTTCATTAAAAATAAAATTATTTCAAAGATTCACTATGCATTTCTGTGAACAGTTCCTCTTGTGACAAGAATTCCTGTTTTAATCAAAACCGGTCTAAGCGCATTGTACATAAATCCAACTAAAATTACAGAAACAACTGCATTGACAAATGTTGTTGCAGTACTCCATTTCGCCAGAACGCTTGCCATCTCCTGCGGCTGTCCCAGGATATATTGTTTATAGAGATATCCTACAAGCGGATCTGCCACAACATTGAATCCAAGTCCTGCGACTGACGCGATCACACTCCACTTAAATACATATTTTTTATCTGTACTCTCATTGATATGGGCAATTTGATGTGCCACAAATCCTGTAATCAATCCGATACATAATTTCAATACAAATGTCTTTGGCGCTCCTACGATATAGATTGGATCCATAAGATCGGCAATCGTCATACCGATGGCTCCTGCCATACCTCCATACCATCCGCCGAGGAAAAGCGCTCCTAATACGCAAAATGCATTTCCAATATGAAGAGACGTTGCATCTGCTCCGCCCGGCATCGGAATTTTAATCTGTAAAAATGTAAAAGATACATAACATAATGCTGCCATCAGTGCTGTCTGTGCCAGCTTCATAATTTTTCCATTTGTGTTTTTCATAGATGACTTCCTCCTTTTTCTGTACACCTATGCTAACACAATACTGGCTTTCTTAAAATATCCAATTTTTTCATTTTAAACCATGCCAGTTTTCCACTCCTGACAATAGCCAGACGCCTCCTGCAAATAATACTTTGAAATTCAAAAAAATAAGAATCCGGGGTTGATTTTTTCGAAAAAAGAGTATAATATATACCATATCGCATAACGTAGTTTTGAAAACTACTTGTTGTTTATTGGAGGTAATGTTATGACTTTAGATAAGATTAAAGATCCCGGAAGTGCTATTACTCATTTTATTGCTATGGTTGCCGCAATTATTGGCGCATTTCCATTATTATTTAAGGCGGCGCACAATCCTGACCATACAGCTGTTTTTGCACTTACCGTATATATTATCAGCCTGATTCTTCTCTATGCTGCAAGTACGACTTATCATACATTCAATATTTCTGAAAAAGTAAATACTGCTCTGAAAAAATGGGATCACATGATGATCTTTGTATTGATTGCCGGAAGCTACACACCAGTCTGTCTTCTTGTACTCGACAAGCACACCGGCGTTATCCTGCTGACGCTCGTCTGGGCCATTGCCACAGTCGGAATCATTCTCAAGGCGTTCTGGGTATTCTGTCCGAAATGGGTATCTTCTCTTCTCTATATCGGAATGGGATGGACCTGCATCCTCGCTTACAGTCAGATTGTCGATGCGCTCAGTCCTGCTGCATTTGGATGGCTTCTGGCAGGCGGTATCATTTACACAGTCGGCGGCATTATTTACGCATTGAAACTGCCAATCTTCAATAACCGTCACAAGAATTTCGGAAGTCACGAGATCTTTCATCTTTTTGTTATGGCTGGAAGTTTCTGCCACTTTATTTTAATGTATGTATATATTTTATAAGATACTCTCTCTGAGATGATTCACAAGCGTTCATAGCCCGGAATTTATCCTCCGGGCTATGCTTATGCTATCATCTATTATAATTAGCAGCTCTGACTATTATCTTAATTCATAAATCAGCTCTGTAATTCCATTGTAATGATTTACTTTCATCAAACGCAGTTTGTTCTCCTCATCCTTTTCTCCAAACAGCCGTATTCCTTTCCCGATTAATGTCGGCATAATTGAAATATGATAACGGTCAATTAACTCTGCCTCCCTCAGTTGTCGGACAAGCTCTGCTCCGCCGCAGATCCAGATATTTTTTCCTTCTTTCTCCTGTAACTCTTTTATAAGCTGTACCGGATCTTCTTCCGTAAAATAGATTTGTTCCGCAAATGGTAATGTTTCTGTATTCTTCCTGTGGGTAAAAACATAAGTATTCAGTCCCTCATACACCCACTCTTCCGGAGATAGCTCTGTTACGATCTGATGATAGGTATTCCACCCCATAAATACAGTGTCAATGTCTTTGATAAACTCAGAGTAAGTATCTACATTCTCTTCATCTGCTCCCTGTCCCTGCAGCCAGCTAACGCTGCCGTTCTTATCTGCAATATAGCCGTCCAGACTCATTGCAATAAATAAAA
Source organism: Faecalicatena sp. Marseille-Q4148 (assembly GCA_018228665.1). NCBI lineage: Bacteria > Bacillati > Bacillota > Clostridia > Lachnospirales > Lachnospiraceae > Faecalicatena > Faecalicatena sp. Marseille-Q4148. Next base: position 2,374,648 of record CP073692.1, on the reverse strand, counting down.
TAACTTTTCTCATATCGTTCCATCCTTTCCTTTCTGTCTGCCTTTCTGAAACTACTTGACTATTTCCGTCAATCAATTTTTCTTTCTGTCTGCGGCTGTATTGTTTGATCTCATATTCCCGCCGCATCGCCTCTTCTTTTGTCTCAAACATCTCATAATAGACAAGTGTAACCGGTCTCCTTGTCTTTGTGTATTTGGCGCCTTTTCCGCTGTTGTGGGCGTCAATTCTTCTGTCCAGATCATTTGTCCAACCTGTATAAAATGTTCCGTCACTGCACTCTACAATATATGTGTAATTCATTCTCTTCCTCCTGAACAGATTTCCCCGCGTCAGTTATTAGTTACTGTCATAATGTAACTTCCACTTTTCACTATCTGTCACAGGATTTATTATATCACAACTGCATAAAGAAAAACCGGCCTCCTTCACCAGATTTGAAATCTGCTTTTTAGAGACCGGCTTTCTGCCGCTTTTTCCCTTATAGTTTCTATTATTTTTTCCTGTTATGCTTCCAGATAATCAAGCGGATCTACGGCTGCACCATCTTTCAGCACCTGAAAATACAGATTACATCCTTCTACTGTATAGTACCGGCTCGGCTGCTGCACATAACCGATCATCTCTCCCGCCTCTACAAGGCTGCCTTCCTGAAACTGCAAGTCTTTGAGCTGTCCGTACACAAGTTCATATCCGCTTCCAATATCCAGTGTCATCGTCAGCCCGGTATCGGCCTTTTCTTCAATGGATTTTACGATTCCGCGTGCCGATGCGACTACCTGACTTCCCGCATCCCCGGCAATGATCATTGCCGGATTATACTTATACTGATCCAGCGTTGCAAAATAAACCGTCTGATCCATACTGTAATTCATAATCACATTTCCATCTACCGGCCAGAGCATTTCTGTTGCTTCCGAATATGACAGCTGTGCAGCTGTTCCGGACGTACTTTTTGTATTCTCCGTCTGAACATCCGGCTCTTCCTTTACAGCATTATTTTCTGCCGCATGATCCTGTGCTGTCTCTTCTGTACTATCATTTTCCAACGAAGTATCTTCGGCACCTTTCTTTTCCCCTGCATTTTCCTGCTGCTGTTCCTGAATGACATTTGTTGTATTCGTTGTCTTTGATTCCTCTACTCTTGCAAGCTCCTGTTCAAGCTTCGCCTGAGATTTTGCCATTTCGTCTGCAACTGAATTCTTATAATTCTTAAATGTATATGTGCCGACCATTGCCACTGCCGCCACGAAACAGATTACAAGACCTACAGATGCGCCCTTTTTTCCTTTTGTAGGAGTTTCATTGCTGTTATTATTCATTATTCATCACCTCTAGCTATAGCTTTGCCAGAAAGTGATTTGCTTATTCTCTCCCGCTTCTCATTTCTTTTACAAAATTTCCGCCACTTCCCGAATCACTGTATCTGCAAAAAAATATGCCAATATCTCCTCATGCGTCTTTCCTTCTTTCGCCATTTCATTTGCCATATTCTGGCTTAATCCAATTCCGTGGCCATTGCCCTGCGTTGTTACCCGGATTTTATCCTCATATTCCTGAAGAGCGAAACATGCGGAAGCAAGTCCCTTTTCCTGGCGGAATTCTTCTCCGGTCATCGTCTTCTCTCCTTCTCTGATCTGCAATACATATCCGGCGCTGTCTGTAGAAAGCACTTCATAGTCTCCTTTTTCAATCAGCATCGTCTGCGTCTGATCTATTGCTTCCACATCTTTTGGACATTCCCGAATCTGCAGATATGGATATCCTTCGCCGCCAAACACTTCGTTTCCTGATCTTGTCCTTCCATTGCTGAGCTGATGAAACGGCGTTGTGATCAGAACATCTCTGTAAGTAAGCACCTGGCCCTCTGTTGCCTGCCACACATCCCTAAGCGCTGCCCGATATTCTTCATATTTTACTCTGCCCCACTGTTTCCTCATCTCTTTCTCTTCAAAATATTTGTCAGTAAAAATACTTGACTTTCCTTCCTCCGTAATCTGTTTATACATTCTGGTACGAAGCATGACCGCCTGAGCTTCCAGCGCCTCTTTCTCATATGTTACCGGAATTTCCCTGGCAAGAATCCCTATCGCATATTCTTCCACCGGAATTTCTCTTGATTTTCCATCTACTTCTACAAACAGATAGTCCTCTCCCACCTCTGCTCCGGTCAATACTGCCGGACCGTTGATAAATACTGTAACAATATACGGAAGGAGAATAATTGCCACTACCGTAGAAAAAAGTTGACCGTATCTATGATGTCTTCGCTGTCTCATAAAAAAATCCTCCATACAATACTATATGGAGGATTTCATTCATATATGCTGTTTACTCATATTTTCTACTGTAATAAAAGATGCAGACCGCTTCATAGCCAGGTACAAAAAGTCCTGCAACGGCATGGAATAACGCCATGCTGTCTTCTGTCGCTCCCTGATAAATTCTTCGGTTTACAAACACTTTCAGCGCATGCTGCGCTACCATAATTCCCAGAGAAACTGCTGTGCCTGCGATTCCAAAGACGATAACAAATACCGGCAGTATTGCTGACAGAATAAAACTGCCTGCAACAAAATTCTCCAGCATTGCAAATACTACAGCGACAATTACGAACAGTACAAGAGCTGCTGCAAGCAGATTTCCTGCAATCGGAAGAAGAAGCATCCAGATTCCCGGTCTTTTCAGTTTCTTTCTTCCTATTTCAATTTCTCCCGCAAGTTCTCCCTGATAGTATGTTCTCACAAATGGAATCCATGCAGCCCATGCATTTTCCATACCTTTTTTCTCTGCAATTTTATACAGTCCATAGCTTTTCAGGACATACGCTCCTACAGCAACAATCAGTACGCCCATGAGACATACAAGATAGATCATCACAAAGCTTTTAAGCATATGCTCTCCCAAATCACCGTATCCATAGCTGTAACTATACATTTTCTACCTCTTCTTCTGTAACAGTTACCTGGTCGAGATGCCAAATTTCATCTACATATTCCTGGATTGTTCTGTCAGATGTAAATTTACCGCAGCATGCTGTCTGCAGGATTGCCATTTTAGCCCATCTGTCTTTATCCCGGTATGCTTCCTCAACTTTTGTCTGTGCCTCTGCATAAGAACGGAAATCTTTTAAGATGAAATATCTGTCTGCAGGATCAAATCCCTGTCTGTTCAGAAGCGAATTGTAAAGCTCTCTGTACAGCTCTGGATTTCCGCAGGAGTAAGTTCCATCTACAAGCTGATCTACAACACGTTTGATTTCCCAGTCATTATTATAAATTGCTCTTGGATCATATCCGCCGTGATTTTCAAAATGAATCACTTCATCTGAACTTAATCCGAAAATAAATGCATTTTCTTTTCCGACTTCTTCTACAATCTCTACATTGGCTCCGTCCATTGTTCCAATCGTCGGCGCACCATTCAGCATAAACTTCATATTGCCTGTACCGGATGCCTCTTTTGATGCCGTAGAAATCTGCTCACTCACATCCGCTGCTGCAAAGATCCATTCTGCGTTAGATACACGATAATCTTCGATAAATACTACTTTCAGCTTTCCATTGATGCTTCTGTCATTGTTAATCACATCTCCTACAGAGTTGATCAGCTTAATAATCTGTTTTGCTCTTGTGTAGCCTGCTGATGCCTTTGCTCCAAAAATAAATGTTCTTGGATAGAAGGACAGCTCCGGATGCTCTTTAATCTTATTATACAGATACATCACATGCAAAATGTTCAGTAACTGACGTTTATATTCATGGAGACGTTTTACCTGCACATCAAAAATAGAATTTGGATCAATCTCTACACCATTATGTTCTTTAATATATTTTGCAAGACGCACTTTATTCTGGTATTTGATATCCATAAATTCTTTTCTTGCCTTTGCATCATCTGCAAGCGGTTTCAGCTTCTTCATCTGTGCAAGATCTGTAATCCATCCATCTCCGATCTGTTCTGTTACCCAGTCTGCCAGAAGCGGATTTCCGTGAAGAAGGAAACGTCTCTGTGTAATACCGTTTGTCTTATTATTGAACTTCTCCGGCATCATCTCATAGAAGTCTCTCAGTTCCTGATGTTTTAAAATTTCTGTATGAAGTCTTGCAACACCATTTACAGAGAATCCTGCAACAATTGCAAGATGAGCCATTCTTACCTGACCATCATAAAGAATTGCCATCTTTTTGACTTTCTCTTCATTTCCCGGATACATTGCCCGCACCTTCATAACGAATCTGCGGTCAATTTCCTGAACAATCTGGTATACACGCGGAAGAAGACGCTGGAAGAGATCGATTGGCCATTTTTCCAGTGCTTCTGCCATAATCGTATGGTTCGTATATGCACATGTCCGCGTTGTAATATCCCATGCTTCTTCCCAGAGCAGGTTTTCATCATCAAGAAGAATTCGCATTAACTCTGCTACTGCCACTGTCGGATGTGTGTCATTCATCTGGATCACAACCTTATTCGGCAGCTCGCTCAGATCACTGTGTGTCTGTTTGAAGCGTTCCACAATTGTCTGAAGACTGGCAGATACAAAGAAATACTGCTGTTTCAGACGAAGTTCTTTTCCTGCGTAATGATTATCGTTCGGATACAGTACCTCAGTAATCGTTTTTGCAAGGTTTTCCTGCTCGATTGCCTTATGATAATTTCCACGGTCAAATTCATCTAACTGGAAATCTGTGATCGCTTTCGCATCCCAGATCCGGAGTGTATTTACTACATGGTTGCCGTATCCAACAATCGGCATATCATAAGGAATCGCCATAACAGATGAATAGTTTGTCTGAATAAAATGATTTCGTCCGGTCTTTTCATCCCAGGTTACCTGAATATCTCCTCCAAAACGTACTTCCTTTGCATACTCATCCCGACGAATTTCAAATGGGTTTCCATTCTTCAACCAGTCATCCGGTTTCTCTACCTGGAAGCCGTCTTTGATCTTCTGTTTAAACATACCATAATGGTAACGGATTCCGCATCCATATGCCGGATAGCCAAGAGTTGTCAAGGAGTCGAGGAAACATGCTGCAAGACGTCCAAGACCTCCATTTCCAAGAGCTGCGTCCGGTTCCTGATCTTCAATGATATTCAGATCGATTCCCATTTCATCAAGCGCTTCCTTCACTTCTTTGTATGCACAAAGGTTGATCAGATTATTTCCAAGCGCACGTCCCATCAGGAACTCCATTGACATATAGTAGACAGTCTTTGGCTCTTCATTTTTATAAGTCTTCTGTGTTGCAAGCCAATCATCAATAATTACTTCTTTGACAGCATAGGAGACAGCCTGAAACAGCTGCTCCTGTGTTGCCTCCTCTACTTCTTTTCGAAATAATGTCTTGACATTGTGAGTTACTTCTTTCTGAAATGCTTTTTTGTCAAACCTTCCTCTTAATTCAGAACTATAATACATATTGCCTTACCCTCTTCTTTTCTGGATTCTATCGTTCAACTCCAAGTGTTACCTTCTCACCGTTGATACTCCATTCTTTGACATATCCTGCCGGAGTTTGTTTTTTCACCTCTGTTGCTAAAACTTCGCTGCCGATTTCTTCCTTATGGGCTTCAAAAACTGCTTCTGCTTTCTCACTTCCTTCGTATGTGACTTTAATCTTATCAGTCACTTCAAAGTCTGCCTCTTTTCTCATTGTCTGGATCTTGCTGATAATCTCTCTTACAAAACCTTCTTCCAAAAGTTCCGGTGTCAGATTTGTATCAAGTACAACGGTTACTCCATAATCACTTTCAGATACATAACCTTCTGTCTGAGCCATATCAATGAGCAGATCCTCACGAAGAAGCACTACCTCTTCTCCATTCACATTTAATTTTAACTGCTCTGTTGCATTTACTTCATCCATAGCTGCATTGCCATCTAAAGATGTGAGCGCAGCTTTGATACCGCCAAGCAGCTTACCGTATTTCGGTCCGACTGTCTTGAGCTGCGGTTTAAATGTATAGGAAGTAAAGTTTCTTACATCATCTGTAAATTCTACTTCTTTGACATTCAATTCTTCTGCAACAATTTCTTTATAGAATTCCGGAAGTTCTTTCTCTGCCTTCACAAACATCTTGCCGATCGGCTGACGGTTCTTGATATTTGCTGCATTTCTGCATGCACGTCCCATTACAACGATATCAAGCACTTCTTTCATATTCTCTTCCAGCTCTTTATCAATATATGCTTCATTTGCCACCGGATAATCACAAAGGTGAATACTTTCCGGAGCATTTGCATCGATTCCTCTTACGAGGTTCTGATAAATATCTTCTGTCATAAACGGAATCATCGGAGCAGCCACTTTCGATACTGTTACAAGCGCTGTATACAATGTCATGTATGCATTGATCTTATCCTGCTCCATTCCTTTTGCCCAGAAACGCTCGCGGCTTCTTCTGACATACCAGTTACTCATATCATCTACAAAATCCTGAAGTGCTCTTGCACTTTCCGGAATTCTGTAATTAGCCAGATTATCGTCAACTGTCTTGATGAGTGAGTTCAATTTGGACAGAAGCCATTTATCCATAACCGGAAGCTTATCATACTCTAATGTATATTTTGTTGCGTCAAATCCATCAATATTCGCATACAGTACAAAGAATGCGTAAGTATTCCAAAGTGTTCCCATAAACTTGCGCTGTCCTTCTACAACTGCCTTTCCGTGGAAACGGTTCGGAAGCCATGGCGCACTATTTACATAGAAATACCAACGAATTGCATCTGCTCCGTATGTCTCAAGTGCGTCAAACGGGTCAACTGCATTTCCTTTGGATTTACTCATCTTCTGTCCATTCTCATCCTGAACATGGCCAAGTACGATAACATTTTTATACGGCGCTTTATTGAAAATCAGTGTTGAGATTGCTAACAGTGAGTAGAACCATCCACGAGTCTGGTCTACCGCCTCAGAAATAAAGTTCGCCGGGAACTGCTGTTCAAATACTTCTTTATTCTCAAATGGGTAGTGATGCTGTGCAAATGGCATTGCTCCACTGTCAAACCAGCAGTCAATTACTTCCGGAACACGATGCATCTCTTTGCCACAGTGCGGACATTTGATTGTCACTTTATCAATAAATGGACGGTGCAGCTCGATATCATCCGGACAATTATCTGACATAGATTTTAACTCTTCAATACTTCCGATCGCATGCTGATGTCCACACTCACATTCCCAGATATTTAATGGAGTTCCCCAGTAACGGTTACGGCTGATACCCCAATCCTGAACATTCTCAAGCCAGTCGCCGAAACGTCCTTTACCGATACTCTCCGGAATCCAATTGATCGTATTGTTATTGCGGATCAGGTCATCTTTCACTTCTGTCATCTTAATGAACCATGACTCACGGGCATAGTAGATCAACGGTGTATCACATCTCCAGCAATGTGGGTAGCTATGCTCAAAATTCGGCGCTGAGAACAAAAGTCCTCTCTTTTCAAGGTCTTCTAATACCATTGGATCTGCTTTCTTACAGAATGTTCCTTCCCACGGTGTTTCTTTTGTCATCTCACCTTTCTCATCAACTAACTGTAAGAACGGAAGATCATATCTTCTTCCTACCTGAGAGTCATCTTCACCAAATGCCGGTGCAATGTGAACAACTCCGGTACCGTCTGTCAATGTAACATAATCTGCACATGTCACATAGTATGCTTTCTTCTTCAGTTCAACAAACGGGAATAACGGCTCATATTCTTTATATTCCAGATCTTTTCCTTTGTAAGTTTCAAGAATCTCTTTGTCTCCCTCTAAAACAGTTTCAACAAGAGCTTCTGCCATATAATATGTGTATCCATCATTCTTTACTTTTACATAAGTTTCTTCCGGATTCACACAGAGCGCCACGTTAGACGGCAATGTCCACGGTGTTGTTGTCCATGCAAGGAAATAAGCGTCTTCGCCAACAACTTTAAATCTTACGATAGCAGAACGTTCTTTCACATCCTTATATCCCTGTGCAACTTCGTGACTGGAAAGCGGTGTTCCGCAGCGCGGGCAATATGGAACAATCTTATAGCCTTTGTAGAGAAGTCCTTTCTCCCAGATCTGTTTTAATGCCCACCATTCAGATTCGATAAAATTATTATCATAAGTAACGTATGGATTCTCCATATCAGCCCAGTATCCGACTGTCTTTGAGAAATCTTCCCACATTCCTTTATACTTCCATACACTGTCTTTACAATGACCGATAAACGGTTCCAGACCGTATTCCTCAATCTGTTCTTTCCCGTCCAGTCCAAGAAGCTTCTCAACTTCCAGCTCAACCGGGAGTCCATGCGTATCCCATCCTGCCTTACGCGGAACCATATAGCCTTTCATAGTACGGTATCGCGGAATCATATCTTTGATAACTCGTGTCAGCACATGACCGATGTGCGGCTTTCCATTCGCTGTCGGAGGACCATCATAAAATGTATACGTCTCTCCTTCTTTGCGATGTTCCATACTCTTTTTGAAAATATCATTTTCTTCCCAAAACTTTTCTGTTTTCTTCTCACGCTCTACGAAATTCAAATTTGTAGATACTTTCTGATACATGATCTTTCTTCCTTTCCTGAATTTTCTTTCATGTCTTCTTTATTTAGGCACCTTCTGCAGTGCGCTTTTGCCTTGCGGAGGATATATCTCCGTAAAACAAAAAGCAGATTCCATCCCTGTAAAAGGACGAAATCTGCTGTTACTACATCATAAGCATATCGTTATACCACCTGTTACTGCATACTAACATATGCGCTCTTGTTAACGGTAGAATCCCGGCAGCGCTTAATCATTCCGAATCTTCTTCGTCCTTTTCAGCGTGCAGCTCAGAAGTGATCTTCGTATCTGCTTACTCGCACCGGTCTTGCACCCTCTCCGGCTCGCTTTGCCTTTCAAACAGATCTTACTGTCTTCTTCAATGCCTTTGTTATTTACACAATTCCTTTATATTATAGAAAAAAATCTGCGAATATGTCAAGAGTAAAGAGTGATTTTATTTAACCTTTACGATTTCTCGTATAATGATTTTGATTTGCAGAATGACTATGATCGTAGCGGCTGCGATACTGTTCATTTCTGTAATTCAAATCCGTTCTGCGTTTGATATCATTTCTTCCTGCTCTTCCTTCATAATTCGTTGGATAGCTCTGGCGGTTTCGCTGACGGTTTTGCTGATGCTTTTGTCTTTCTGCACTTCTTCGTCTTTCCTCAGCTTCCATTTCCCGCTGTTTCGCACGCTTTCTCTTCAGATTCCGGCGACGGCGTTTTTCCTTCTCACGACGAACATAAATATAAAGGATGATTCCGGCAATCAGAATGACTGCTCCGATTCCAATCAAAATCTTTGCCCAGAGCGGAAGTCCTTCTTCTTTTTTTTCTTCTTTGGATTTCTCTGCTTTTCCATCAGCTTCTTCTGTTTTCTTCTCCTGCTTCAGAAGATATCCTTCCGAAAAAGCCAGTGTCGCTTTTCCAATCGGAACATCTCCATAAGTGTAAGTAACTTCTGCTTCTTTTTTATTATCTTCTGCCGGAGAAACTGTCTTCTCTATCTTCTCCATCAGTTCATCTGTCGAAGCAGTTTTCGGAAGAATCACATATGCATCCTCCGGAATTTTGGAAAAATCTTTCGAAGTCTCTACATTTTTTAATAATACCTTTTGGAAATTATTAAATGCATATTCAAATAACGCCTGTGTATCCGTGTATGCAACGCCTCCTCTTGTGCGAAGCACCACACAGACAAGCTGCATCCCATTCTTCTCTGCATAAGATACAAGAGTTGTTCTGGCCTGATCTGTATATCCTGTCTTTCCACTTGTGCAGGCATCATAATAATACTGATTTCCTTCATAGATCATCTTATGATTCTGCTGAAATGTACGCTGTTCTCCCACTAAGTTTGTCGGCGGAATCGTATACTGCTGTGTCTTAATCACATTGCGAAACGCTTCATATTTATATGCCTCTGCACTAATCATTGCCATATCCTTTGCAGAAACATAGTGATTCGGATCATGAAGTCCATTTGCATTCATAAAATGAGTATTTTTACAACCAAGCTCCTGAGCTCTTGTTGTCATTTTCTCAATAAATCCAGTGTAACCGATCCCCAATTTATTTCCGATATTCTCAGCAATGGCATAAGAAACTTCATTGGCAGACGCCAGAAGCATTCCATACATCGCATCATTTAGCGAAATTTCTTCTCCTGCCTGCATCCCAATATGAGCATCTCCATATTCAAGAAAATTAATACAGTCTTCTGAAAATGTAACGCGATCTGCATTTAGATCTCCGTTCTCTAACGCCAGAAGCGCTGTCATAATTTTTGTGATACTTGCCGGATACTCTTTCTTATCCACCTGTTTCCCATAGAGAATCGCTCCGCTGTTTATATCCATCACAATAGCGCTGTCTGCCGTCACATCCGGTCCCTGCGGCCAATTTTCAAGACTATTTGTCTCCGGCTTAATTGAGAGCTGAACCGCCATTTGCTTCTCAATATCTTCTTCTGTCATCGGCATCGCTGACGATTCAATCGTTACCGGATCAATTTTATATCCTGCATTCGGATCTGCTGCCTGTCCCTCTGTATTTTGTGCTGTCGGATCTTCCGGCGGCTGCCCAGACTCATTCTGCGTATCCGTTGCCGATGCTGTGATTCCGCTGCCGGACAGAATCATAGCTCCTGCCAGAAATGCTGCAATTAATTTATTCCCCAATTTCATTATTTTCCTCCAAAGATATCCACATAAGCACGCAGTTATCCCCAAAAATATCTCGCACTTATCGGCATTTACAAAAAAGTTCCATTTGATATGATAGCTTATTGACAAGAAAAAAACAATATCAATTGCAAAAGCATTCGCAGAAAAATAAAAATTTTAATAGAAAAAGTTGATGCTCAATGACTACTCTGTCATTGAAGCATCAACTCACTACTGTTTATCTACTACAAATTTGTTTAAAAACTGTTTTGCTCGTTCTGTTTTAGGTCTTTCAAAAAAATCTTCTGGATAACCTTCCTCAATAATTTTTCCGTCCTCTAAAAAAATTACCCAATCTGCAATATTTTTTGCAAAATTCATCTCATGAGTAGCAATAATCATCGTTGTACGTTCTTTCGCCAATTTGTACAAAAGATTCAAAACCTCACCTACTAATTCCGGATCAAGCGATGAAGTTGGTTCATCAATCAACATTACTTTCGGATTGACAGCCATTGCTCGTCCTATTCCAATTCTCTGTTGCTGCCCACCTGATAATTGTGCCGGATAATATTCTGCTTTTTCTAAAAGTCCTATTGATTCCAAAATCTCTGTCGCTTTTTCTTTTGCTAATAATTTTGACATCCCCTGAACTGAAACCATTGGCTCCATAATATTTTCCAGAGCAGTCTTATTCTTAAACAAATTATAATTTTGGAATACCATTGCCGTTTGCTCTCTTAAACGGTAAATATCATCCTTTTTAGCACTTTTCACATCAAGCAAGACATCGTCGATTGTAATCATCCCCTCTGCTGGCTTTTCAAGATAATTAATACAGCGCAGCAATGTGGATTTTCCCGTTCCGGAAGGTCCTATAACAGCAAGAACTTTTCCTGTATCAAGCTGAAATGATATGCCATCCAATACTTGTAACTCGCCAAAATTCTTTTTTAAATTTTCTACTTTAATCATTAACTTCTTCCTTATGAATAAATGCGATTTAGTCTCTTTTCAAAATACTGCTGAAAAGCCGAAAGTACTGATATAATAATCCAATATATAAGCATTGCAGCCGCATAGCCTTCTAAAAATCGATAAGTTCTGGATGTTTCCATGCTAACAACTGCCATCATATCTTTATAACCTATCATAAATCCAATAGCTGTAGACTTAAAAAGATTTATAAAATTATTAGATAATCCTGGTACTGCAATTCTTACAGCTTGCGGCAAAATAATTTTTCTAATGACTGCCATTGGCCTTAAACCAATTGATAATCCGGCTTCATACTGTCCTTTATCAACAGAATTTAACGCAGCTCTTATATCTTCTGACATAAATGCACAATAGTTACAGCTAAGTGCTATTATAACTGCTGTAAATGGTGACATACTTCTGATTGTATCACTAAATTGTGCAAAACCATAATAAAACAAAAATAGCTGCCCAATAAATGGTGTTCCTCTAAAAAAGGAAACATATACTGAACTGATAAAGTATAACCCTTTTATCTTATATTGTCTTATAATTGCCAGTACTAGCCCAAAGACTAAGGATAGCAAAAGCGAAAACAATGCAACTTTTACTGTTTCGGGAAGTAAATGCAATATTTTAGGAATCATTTTCCAAAAATAATCTATTCTAAAAATGTCCATTTATACCCCTCTAACTTTTAAAACATTATTCCATTGGATCAAATCCAAACCATTTAACAGCTGTTTCTTTCATAAAGCCTTCGTCACTTAAGTCTTTTAATACTTTATTTACATCATCTCGAAGAGCTTTTCCTTCTTCTGTCTTAGCAAAAGGATAGCCTGCATTTTCTGTATAAACCGGTTCGCCTACTCCTTTAATTTTCAAACCAGATTCTTTTTTTACTGTTTCAATATGTAATGAAGACATTAAAGTTGCATCCAATCTTCCAACCGCCACATCTGCCGGAACTGTTGCACTGTCTTCATAATTTACATATTCGATCTTTCCTTCCGGATCCAGTTCATCAAAATACGAATAAGCAATATCATCACTCAGAAGACCTAATTTTTTTCCAAATAAATCTTCTACCTCATTAATAGAATTATTATCTTCCGCAACCACAATTCTATATGGAACATAGAAATACACATCACTAAAATAATATTTTTCTTCTCGTTCTTCTGTAATACCAATTTGATCTGCCACAGTATCTACTCGTCCAGATTCTAACAATTCAATAACGCCTGGAAATCCTGCTGTTTCCCACTTTATTTCTCTCCCGAGACGTTTTCCGATTTCTTCCCATACTTCAATTTCAAATCCTTGAAGTTCTCCGGTTTCTTCGTTTGTTTCAGAAAAGAATGCATGTTGCCCAGTTGTTGAAATCACAATCGGATCATTTTCCTTTGATTCTTCTGCTACAGTTTTTTGATTAACATCATTTTCTGTCTTGTTTTCAGCCTTTCCACACCCTGCAAACATTGATACTGTTAACATTGCTGCTAACATCATTGCTACTCTTTTTTTCATGTTTTCTTCCTCCATTTAACTTTCCTTTTCTAATTTCAAATTATATATATAGGCAAGTCAAATGTAAAATTAGAAATAACCATGTCATAATCAGTTTATCTTATGTATTTATATCTGTAATATAATAATTATGTATTCTTTATTTTTATCATATAATTATTATGTGTTTCTGTGCAATCTTTACATAACGTATAGAACAATATTCCTTCTTTTGTTGGAATTAATTGGTTTCTCCCCCTTATCAATAAGAGTACACCCAATTCTTTTTCAATAGCTTTTATTTGCTGGCTCATAGCACATTGCGTTATATTATTTTTTATTGCAGCTTTCGTAATACTTTCCTGCTGCATTACATCAATAAAATATTTCATCTTTTTTAAAGTCATAACAACTTACCTGATTCTTTTAATATTACTTTTATGAAATGATTTACAATTAGATCTGTATTATCTTTTAAGTGGAGAATTCCCAATGTACACACAAAATGTATATCGCTAATTAACACTTTTTTAAATTCTTCATGATTATAATCCTCAAATGATTCTGCTGCAAACGTAACTCCTTGATTACTTCGTACTTGCATTTTTATTGCTTCGAAAGAATTTGAAAACTTAATATCTATCTTATACTTTGACTTTGTTTTTAGCTGTTTCCCTTTTTTATGGCAACTAGGTACCATATCAATTAAAGGAACAATTAACGTCTGTTGTTCCAAATCTTCTAATTTAATTTTTTCCTTTACAGATAACGGATTCTCTTTAGACATTAATACCATCTGCTTTTCCCGAAATAAAATATTCCATTCTGTTCCCGGAATATTTTCAAGCTCACAAGCCGCGCCAAATACAACATCTATTTCTTGATTCAATAATTTATTGCATAGTGATGCATAATTTCCTTCAACAAATTCCAGATTCACATCTGAATTCTTTTTGCAATAACAACTTACTAAATTGGAAAATTTGTCTTCCATTGCTCCGGAAAATCCTATCACTATTTTTTTCTTTTGAGGTTCCGGCATAGAAATATCTTTTAATTCTTTCAAAAAATTCTTATATTTTTCCAAAATACATACGCATTCCTCATAAAAAATTTCCCCTTGTAAAGTCGATTCTATTTTGCCATGCTCGCGAATAAATAAGATTACCCCTATTTCTTTTTCAATGGAAGCAATTTGCTGTGTAATTGCACTTTGATGTACAAAATTAATGTTTGCAGCTTTTGTAAAACTTTTAAGCTCAAACACATCTTTAAAATACTTCATCTTTAATAAATCCATATTCCAATACTACCTTTACTTTTAGACTATAGTATAAAAATAGTATAACAAAACCTAGCACTTTTATATAATTGTTATTTTAAATATGTTTATTGATTTTCTCTATATACAAAAGCCTCTTTTTATAAAAAATTGCAAAGGCAGGTGAAACTCACATGAGTCTACCTGCCCTCTATTTGGAACTATCTTATTAACTCCCAGCTTCTCAAGCTTCTTTCATTCCTTCAGATTCCATCTCCAAACACTACTTTTTCAAGCTCTCCACAAGCTTCTGTGCTAATTCATCCAGCATTTCTTCCTGATTATCTTTCAGTGCAGATTTGATCGTTACTTTCTCCTCCAGCACTTCAACATTCTTAAGTCCTGCGATCAGTTCTGCCATCTGTTTTCCGGATGCAGGCGCCCAGGAACCATTTTCAATCAAAGCTACCGTACGATTCTGAACATTATGCGCTTTCAAATCGTGAAGCAATGTTTCCATTGGTGTAAAAATTCCATTATTATATGTTGCAGCTGCAAATACAATATGACTGTATTTAAATGTATCTGCAAGCACATAAGAAATATCTGTCTTAGAAATATCACATACTTTAATATGTTTGATTCCCTGATCTGCAAGCTTACCCGCAAGAACTTCTGCTGCATTTTCAGTATTGCCATAGACAGAACCATACACAATTAAAACTGAATTTTCTTCGGCTGTGTAAGTACTCCACATCTGATATTTCTCAACAAATTTTTCTATATTTTCTCTCCAGATCAGGCCATGCAGCGGACAGATCATCTTAATTTCCAGAGCGGATGCCTTCTTTAATAATGCCTGTACCTGCATACCATATTTGCCGACAATATTCGTATAATATCTTCTTGCCTCATCTATCTGTTCACAGCAAAATTCTGTCTCATCCGCAAATACATTACCGCTTAGAGCGCCAAAGGAGCCAAATGCATCTGCAGAGAAGAGGATTCCTTCTGTCACATCATATGTTACCATTACTTCCGGCCAGTGTACCATCGGCGCCATCACGAATTTCAGTTCGTGCTTTCCTGTAGAAAATGTATCGCCTTCTTTTACAATATATGCTCTGGAATCTACTTCGAAATCATAAAACTGTTTTACCATTCCGATTGTTTTGGCATTTCCGATAATCTGAAGTTTTGGATAGCGCAGGATTAATTCTTCAATAACTGCACAGTGATCCGGCTCCATATGATTAACTATTACATAATCAAGGGCGCGTTCTCCCAGTACACCTTTTATATTTTCCAGGAACTGTCTGCTGACAGAATGATCTACCGTATCAAGAAGTACTGTTTTTTCATCTACATAAAGATATGAATTATAAGAAACTCCATCTCTCAACGGATACACATTTTCAAATAATGCAAGTCTTCTGTCACTTGCCCCTACCCAGTATAAATCCTCTGCTATCTTTCTTACATTTTTCATTTTCTATGTTCCTTCCTATTTTTCTGTCTTAACACGTTGCCCCGCCTACAAGATGAAGTTTCGCTCCGATAATTTCATCTTTGCGTGCGAATATATCATCGCTCAAAAGCTGTGCTTCCACATTTTCAAATCCAAGTCTCTCAATCGTATCAGAAAATCTCTCTCCCGTCTCTCCCTGTTCACGGAAAAGCAGAATTGCTTTCTCAATCACATCAAGCGCCTGTTCTTTCTCTGTAAATACAACTGACAGCGGTTTTCCATGTGCAAATCTCTTGCCCCATCTTCCGCCGATATAGATTCTGTAACCGTATGTACCGTCCTCAATCGCTTTGAACGGACATTTTCCAACACAGAGACCACAGTTATTACACTCATTTTCATCAATACGAAGCACTCCGTCTACAACTTTTGCCGCTTTCACTTTACATGTATTTTCAATCTGGCATACTTTACAGCCACGGCACTTCTCTGCTTCAAACGCCGGAATTCTCTGACCGATAATTCCAATATCATTCAAATTCGGTTTTACACAGTTATTCGGGCATCCGCCTACTGCGATTTTGAACTTATGCGGAAGTTTTACATTTGCATAACCGTGGAAGAATCTCTCATGTATCTCTTCTGACAACGCAAATGTATCGATCAGTCCATATTGACATGTTGTTCCTTTACATGATACGACCGGGCGCACCTTTGATCCGGTTCCTCCGGTTTCCAGACCAGCCTCTGCCACAAATGCTCTGAGATCCTCAATCTTATCAAACGGAACGCCCTGAATCTCCACTGTCAGACGGGATGTCATCGCAATTTCTCCGCTTCCGAACTGCTCCGCTGCTTCCATAATACATCTTACTTCATCTGCTGTAATCTTTCCATTTCTTGTAATAATACGGGCATTAAATTTGTTCGTACCTTTATTATGCAGGAATCCCCACGCTTTTACTCTTGTAATATCTTCCTGACTTACTGTAACTTCTTCCTGCACTTTAACAGTATTGACAAATAAACCGCCCTCAAGCACTTTCGTATTCGTATATCCGTAATATTTCAAACGGTTCTGAAGCAGATATCCACGTTTTCCTTTTGCACAGACAAGAAGTAATTTCTCATCTTTCTCAAGACCGTCAATTGGTCCGTCCACGGCAGTTACATCCACATACGGCGCTCCTGAAATAGACGGCTGCAAAGACGCATCCACGATTTTATATTCTTTTGCAGCGCCTTTGGCAAACTCTGCCGGAGTCATACTCTCAAGTGCTCCATCCAGTTTATTTACCAGAATATTGACTGCTGTCACAAATGGATGGATCGCTGTGGAAAATGGCGGTGCATACGCCAGATCCATATTCTGAAGCTGTGAAAGCTCCGCTCCCATTGTAAGTGCAACCACTCCAATATCTGTAACTTTATCCACTGCGCCCTGGCCAAGTACCTGAACACCCAGAAGTCTGCGGCTTGTCCGATCTGCAATTAATTTAATAATAAAGGAACCTGCACCCGGATAGTAGTGCGCTTTATCATCTACAACACAAGTCACTGTCTCTGTATCATATCCCTCTGCCTTCGCAGCTTCCTCGCTTAACCCGGTTCTTCCTCCGTTCAATTCCGGAAGACGAATGACTGCTGTTCCAAGTACACCCGAATAAGAAACTGATTTTCCTGCAATGCCTTCTGCCAGTGTACGCCCTTCCATATTTGCAGAAGAACCCATTGGGGACCACGCTGTTTTGCCTGTCATACGATTCTTTACGCATGCACAGTCGCCTGCTGCATATACATCCGGAACATTCGTCCGCAGCATCTCATCTACCACAATGGTTCCATTTGGCATCAATTCTACACCGCTGTCTTTCAAGAAGGCGGTATTTGGCCGAATTCCGAGAGACATGACTACCATATCTGCTTTCAGCTCACCCTGATCTGTCTTCACACCTTCAGCCTTTGTCTGTCCAAGAATTGCTTCGAGTTTCGTATTCAGAAGTACTTTGATCCCTTTCTTCTCCAAATGGCGTTTCGCATAATCTGCCAGTTCACGGTCAAATCCCGGCATAATCTGATCAGCCATATCAATTACTGTCACAGACAATCCCTGTGCCATCAGATTCTCTGCAATCTCAAGTCCGATAAATCCGCCCCCTGCAACAACTGCACGTTTCGCTCCGGAAGAAATCATATATTCCTTTGTCTCAATAGCATCATCCGGTGTCCGCATTGTAAACACTCCCGGAAGATCTGCGCCTGATACTCTCGGAACAATCGCGGATGCTCCGGAAGCGATGATACATCTATCAAAAGAATAGCTTTCCTCTGCTCCTGTGCGCTGATTTTTCACAATAGCTTCTTTTGTATCCGGATGTAATGCAGTGACTTCTCGTTCCGTCAGCACTTTCACTCCTGTCAGCGCTGCAAATTTTGCCGGTGTATTTACAATAAGCTGTTCCTTGTCCGGAATCACATCCCCCACATAATAAGGCAGACCGCAGCCTGCATAAGAAATATCCCTGCCTTTTGTCACGATCGTTACTTCTGCAGAACGGTCTTCTCTTTTTAATTTTGCCGCAGCTTTTGTTCCTGCTGCAACACCGCCAATGACCAATACTTTCATAAATATACACCTGTTCCTTTCCGAAATTTTCACTATCACTCTACTTCTATTATACGCAATCCAGAGAAAATGCCAAGAAAAAACGAACAGCAGATTGTATTTTTCTACATACCGGCAAGAATCACACTTGCTGCAAGTCCGGCAAATGTGGCAGCAAGTCCTCCGGCAAGAGTATATCTCGTCTTTTTGACACCGGCTGTCATAAAATAAATAGACATTGTATAAAAAATCGTTTCTGTACACGCCATAGAAATGGATGCAATCATACCGATATAGGAATCTGTTCCATATTGTTTAAACACATCCAGCAGAAGCCCCGATGCTGCTGAAGAGGAGAACATCTTTACTACCGTAAGCGGAACAAGTTCTCCCGGAAACCCGACTTTGCTGCTGACACGTCCGATGCAGACTGCAATAAAATCAAGAAATCCGGATGCCCGCAAGATTCCAACAGCTACCATCAGACCAATCAAAGTTGGCATAATCTTCACAACTGTCAAAAATCCATTTCTTGCTCCTTTAATAAATTCCTGATACACATTGACCTGTTCCAGAAGTCCATACACCACAATAGACAGAATAATAAAAGGAACAATATAGTCTGAACAATACATTAACACGCTCATAAGAAAACTCCGCACCATTCTTTTTACAGAATATGCGGAGTTTTCTTTAATATGTTCCAAATATTATGCTTCACTTCTCGGTTTAATTTTTCTTGCCAGATACACAAATGGAGTATCAATAAGACTTGTTACAAGATAAATCACATAGCTTGAACCAAGTACAGACAGAAGCGTTTTTCCGTCATACACTCCCCAGAAGGCTCCGAGCGTAAATAACACGGTATTTAAAAGCTGTGAGATCATTGTAGATCCATTGTTGCGCAGCCACAGAAAACGGCTGTGATCGTGATATTTCCTATCTGTTAATTCCCACCATTTATGATACAGCCATACATCAAATTTCTGACAGATTGCATACACGGCAAAACTTACAAGCATCAGACGCGGTGTATTGGAAAAAATCGCCTGAATGCTCGGCATCGCCCAGTCCCCTTGTGCCGGTGTATATAGCAGCCATAACTGCGAGATCAAAATAAACATCATAGATGTCATAATCCCTATATTCACTGCGCGATTTGCTTTTTCTTTTCCTCCAATCTCGCTAATGATATCTGTTACGAGAAATGTAGATGCAAACATAACATTTCCCAACGTCTGTTCCATACCAAACGCTCTGATCAAAATCAATACTTCGATATTAGCAGCAATCGTTGCAAGTACCGTCCAGCAGTATAGCCCGGTAATTCCCATTAGATAGTAAAATAATAATGTTCCTCCAAACAAAAGTATTACAGAAATACATAACAGCATTTCATTAGACATGTTTTTCTCCTCCTACTCCAAAATCTGTATTTTCCATTAAAATATCTACCCGCTCATTTTCAATATAATCCGGATAGATCCGCTCCCGGAATACTTTGATTACATCCGGATCAGGTTTTATCGAAGTTGTATTCTCCACCATAATATTGAGACAGATCCGTTCAAAGTGTGCCAGTCCTGTTTCAATATCATATCGCATAGATGCCTCTGTCTGTCCGCTCAGTCCAAACAGAAAACATGCTTCATCAAAATATTGTGCAATCACTTCCGGATCATTTTCCGGAAGCCCCTTTTTCATCACGTCTTGACGCATATGCTGATCAAATGTTTCAATTCCCGTTTTGATCTTTACAATCATTCCCTGATCAGCAAATCTCTTCCGAAAATCTGCCGCTTCTCTTCGGTGAATCCAGTGACATTCAAAATGAATTTCTCCGATTTCTTTTTCTTTGCAGACAGCAATAATCTTTTCAATAGTTCTTTCATCCAGATCACAAAAGCTTCCGGAATTAATTACTTCCAGCTTATGGTACAGACCTGTTACTTTATTGAGCTCCTGCTCATTCATCCGGAAATTCGCTTCCTCATCCGGAGAAGCATCAAAATGATAGTCACAAAATGCACAGCGTTTCCACTTACAGCCGCTTCCACGCAGCATCACAATCTCCCGCTTATTTTTCTCCCGAATCACACTGTATCGTTCCGGTTCAAACTTCTCTTCCATGCGTTCTTCCTCCTTCTTTCGCTGATCTCCTGTATTTCTCTATAATTTTTCACTATCTTTCCATAGAAAAAATCCCTCAGACGTGATTCTCCGCGCGCGTGACACGGCTAACGGATAATTTTCTATGAAATAAAAAAGTGTCTCCGACACTTCAACTCCCCTTCCCCTCACTCTTGAGGGGTTAGGGGTTTCTTTTTTTCTCATTTTCCCTCATAATAGTCTTATGAATGTTTTACAAAAAATTTTTAAAGACCATTTTGAGGAAATGATTTATATTCAACATCCTCGTGACTCCGTCATCGAAAATGTAGAAAAAATGATTCATTGTGGCGATCCTTCTTTTGGCGGTGCCATGTATGCCTGCCCTTCCTGCGGAAATTTCAAATATGTTCCTTTCCGCTGTCATTCTAGGTTTTGTCCTACCTGCGGCAACATGTATTCCATCGACAGAACTACTTCTATGTCTTTTAAGATCATCAATGTCCAGCATCGCCACTGTGTGTTTACCATTGCTCGAGAACTACGTCCTCTATTTTTAAATGACCGTTCTCTTTTAAACTGCCTTTTCTCTGCTGTCAACAGTGTTGTCACTCGCATGTTCCATAAAGATAACAAAACCGAACTCTTTACTCCTGGCTTTATCTGTGTTCTTCATACCTTTGGCAGAGATTTAAAGTGGAATCCCCATATCCATTGTCTCATTTCCGAAGGCGGCGTTGGGAATTCTCTTCATTGGCGTCACAAAAAACACTTCAATTATAGGCTTTTGCGCGATTCATTCCAAACGGCTCTTTTGAACGAGTTACATTCTAAGCTCGGTGACTCCTTTAAAAAACTTAAGGCTTCTATCTACACCGAACATAAAAATGGTTTTTATGTTCGAGCTATGCCCAATAAATGCAACCCCTCTCATGTGATTAAGTACATTGGCCGTTATCTTGGCAGACCAGTCATTGCAACTTCTCGTATTGATTCTTACGACGGTGAATTTGTTACTTTTCACTATAATCGTCATGAAGACGAAAAACTGGTCACTGAAACTCTCCCTGTTCTTGATTTCATGGCACGACTTACTCAGCATATCCCTGAAAAACATTTCAAGATGATTCGTTATTACGGCATATATGCCAGACATCGTAAATCTGACCAATCTCTTCACAGAGCAATCTCCAGGGAAAAGCACAAAATATTTCTTTCCTTTAATCGGTGGCGAGATTCTATCCTTCATACTTTTGGTTATGATCCTCTAAAATGCCCTTCTTGTGGTACAACTATGCTTTTCCTTGAGTTATATTTCAACCATGAACCTGTTCCTTTGCATGAATTATATGAAAGAGTGATGCGTAAGCACCGATGCCGTTCTCCTGCCTCTCCTTCTTCTCTTCCACAGTCTCCTGTTACATGGTACAATCAACGTATCTAATATGGAAATGGAGGCTATCACTATGAAACGAATCACTGAGGCAGAACTTGCAAAGGAACTTCGGGAACAGTATATTAAAAATCCTCCAGAAGGCATGACTTCTGACGAAGTCCGCGACATGAGCGATGATGATCTTTTGGATATGGATTATTTCTTACACGAATTTGATGATCTGGATGATGACGATTTCGGCGAAGAAGGTTTTTATATCTTCTAAACTCAAACCGTCTATTTCCTTTGCCCGCCTTTGTGCGGGCTATTTTCATTCAAAAGTTCGACGAAAGTCGAACTTTCCTATAAAGTAAAAAAGACGCCTTTTTTCGAAAGCGCCATCATACCACAACAAAATAAAAGTACGCCCGGGCGTACTTCAATTTGCAATCCCTAGTTTTATTTATAGACAGGATGGTCACGAACTGTCTTATTGAATTATCCTTATCAAAAAAGCATGTGTTTTCCACAACACTCGTTTTATTATAACGTATTTTCCACAATATGCAAGTATTTTTTCCACATCTACTGATACTTATTTCTTCTTCCAATCCATCATTTTACAAAATAATATGCCTGTCGCCGTACTCACAGCCGTTGCCACAATTCCTGCTCCAATAATTCCTGCCGGATTCACACTGCCGTACTGGCTTCGATAAGCTATGACATTTACCGGAATCAGCTGCAGCGATGAAATATTAATAATCAGGAAATTGCACATCGCATTGCTTGCCACTGCTGCAGAACCTCCATATCTTTTGCAGGACTGTTTGTTCAATTCCCGAAGCTCCTCCATCGCTCTAAGCCCCGCCGGAGTTGCTGCCCATCCAAGTCCCAGAACATTTGCAATCATATTTACTGCCATATGTTTCTGTGCCGGATGATTATCCGGTACTTCCGGAAACAGAAACCGGAGTATCGGCTTCATCCTTGCTGACAATCCTTTTATGATTCCTGCACTTTCTGCAATCTTCATAAGTCCCACCCACAAAGACATAACTCCCATCATCGTAATGCATAAGCTTACCGCCTCTCTGGATGAGTCCAGCGCCGCATTTGTAATATCCGCCATCCTGCCATTAAATGCTCCATAAATCACACCAATAAAAATCATACCGCCCCAAAGCCAATTCAGCATAGAAAAAACCGCCCGCCATATTGTTTTCTCCAAACTATATGACGAACGGTTTTCATTTATAACTTAATTTTCTTTTGCTCCAACCGTGCATACACACTTCTGCGAAGCAGACTGTAAATAACAGAAGTAATCGGAATAAATACGAGCATTCCCACAATTCCCATTAAACTGCTTCCAAGTGTAACTGCTACAAGCACCCACATGGACGGAAGTCCGACTGAATTTCCAACTACATGCGGATAGATCAGATTCCCTTCAATCTGCTGCAGAACAAGGAATAATACGATAAATGCCAATGCCTTTACCGGACTGACCATCACGATCAGAAACACTCCGACTGCACAGCCGATAAATGCTCCAAAGATCGGAACAAGCGCTGTTACCGCAATCAGCATACCTACAAGCAGTGCATATGGAAACTTTAAAAGTCCCATTGTTACAAAAAACATCGTTCCAAGAATAACGGCTTCCATACACTGACCGGTTAAGAAGCTGGAAAATGTTTTGTAAGTCAATGAACAAACATCCAAAATCTTCTCTACCTGCTCTGTCTTTAGATATGCATACATTACTTTCCGAATCTGTACTGCTAATTTCTTTTTCTGAAGAAGAATATAACATGCAAATACAAACGCAATGAAGAATGTTGCCATACCGCTTACAATTCCCTTTGCTGCCTGATAAGTGCTTCCAAGCACACTTCCTGCACCATGACGGAAAAAGTCGATAATCGTTGTTAGAATATTATCCCAGTTCAGCTGCTTCCAATCTAACTGAAGTCCATTCAGCTCTCCCAGAATCTGCGGGTTATTTTCAAATAACGTTGCAATA
This sequence comes from Faecalicatena sp. Marseille-Q4148, assembly GCA_018228665.1. Taxonomy (NCBI): domain Bacteria; kingdom Bacillati; phylum Bacillota; class Clostridia; order Lachnospirales; family Lachnospiraceae; genus Faecalicatena; species Faecalicatena sp. Marseille-Q4148. Next base: position 2,350,605 of record CP073692.1, on the reverse strand, counting down.
TCTGCCATAATCTTTGGGATAAATACTTCTATATTGCGCTTTAGTGTTACAAATGTCTTACCAAGCTGAGGCACAACGACAAAGATCACAACTGCTAAAATACTGATTACCAAAAAGATTGTAATGACAAGACTGACTGTATTTTCCAGTTTATCCCGCAGTTTCTTTCCTTTTTCAGTCTGAAAATATTTATTCTTTTCAAACAAATTCTTCTGAATAAAATTCATCGGTACATTCAGAATAAATGCAATCGCACCTCCGAGAATAAACGGCGATATAATTCCCCACACAAATCCAAGAATATCTAATACAACTTCATATTTCCACAATCCAATCAGCAATAACAGCGTAAAGACAATCAGACTTCGTATCTGCTTAATATTTTCCTTAGAAAAATTCATTCACTATTTCCTTCCTTTGATGATCCATTTCAGAAGCTGAACGATTGGAAGTACAAGCACTGCAAGACCGCATACCATACCGTATTCTGTCCAGCTAAGTGTTACTACATCAAATACATTCTTCAGCCCTGGAATTAATAATACACCTGAAATTAGGATAAGTCCAATTAAAAATGCACCGATTAAATAAATATTGTTCCAGAATGCTTTCTTAAAGATAACAGGTTTATCTGATTTACAGTTAAATCCATGTACAAGTCTTGCTGTACACAATGTACCGAATGCCATTGTTGCTCCAAGATCTGCACCTCCTCTTGATAAACCGATTAAGAATGCAATACTTGTCAGGAATCCTACAACAAATCCTTCTGTTCCAATCTTTGCAAGGAAATCTTTTGTTAAGATAGATTCATTATGCGGACGAGGTTTCTCTTCCATAACTGTCTCAACATGCGGCTCAAGTCCAAGTGCAATCGCCGGGAGACTGTCTGTCAGAAGGTTAATAAATAACAAATGGACTGCTTTAAATGGTACCGGAAGGTTTGCAACAGAAGCAAATAATACTGTCAGGATCGCACCAAAGTTACCTGATAACAGGAACTGAATAGCGCTCTTAATATTTTTGTAAATATTTCTTCCGTTTTCTACTGCTTTTACAATTGTCGCGAAGTTATCATCTGTCAGGATCATAGAAGATGCATCTTTTGCAACCTCACTTCCTGTAATACCCATAGCAACTCCGATATCTGCCTGCTTCAGAGCCGGCGCGTCATTTACACCGTCTCCTGTCATAGCAACAATATTTCCTTTTTCCTGCCATGCTTTTACGATACGGATCTTATGCTCCGGTGAAACTCTCGCATATACAGAAATACCTTCTACAAAATCTTTCAGTTCTTCATCTGACATCGGATCGATCACAGCGCCTTCGCATGCCTCAGATTCATTTTCCAGAATACCGATTCTCTTTGCAATCGCTGCTGCCGTAACTTTATGGTCACCTGTAATCATGATCGGGCGGATTCCTGCCTTCTTACATTCTGCAACAGCCGCCATAGATTCCACACGCGGCGGGTCCATCATTGCTGTCAGACCTACAAATGTATAATCATATTCATCATTAACAGAAACACCATTCTTCACAAGCTCTTCAGACACTTCTTTGTATGCAAAAGCAAGTACACGAAGTCCTGATCTTGAAAATGCCTGGTTCTGTTCTTCAATTGCTTTCTTATCTTCTTCTGTAATCTCACGAATACCGTCTTTCTCAATAATTCTGTTTGTTCTGTCAAGAAGTACGTCTACGGCTCCCTTCGTGATCATATAGAATGTATTGCCGCTTTCTGAGTTCGGATGAACTGTAGACATCAATTTTCTGTCACTGTCAAACGGAACTTCAGCAACTCTTGAATTTTCTCCTCTGAGAACAAGTGCATCCACACCGTATTTATTTCCAAGAGCAACAAGCGCTGTTTCTGTAGGATCTCCGATTTCTTCTCCATCAATTACTGTGGCATCATTACATAAAATACTGTAATTCATAAGGCGTTTTGTCAGATCATCTTTCATATCGATTGCATCTGCCTCAACAACACTTCCATTTACATAGTATTTCTCAACAGTCATCTTATTCTGTGTCAGAGTACCTGTTTTATCAGAACAGATAATAGACACACTTCCAAGTCCTTCCACTGCCTGCAGCTTACGAATAATCGCATGTTCCTTCGCCATCTTCTGTGTACCGAAAGAAAGTACGATTGTAACGATAGAACTGAGCGCTTCCGGAATTGCTGCTACTGCAAGTGCAACTGCAAATAAGAAAGAATCTCCGATTGGATTACCGCGAAGTACGTTCATTCCAAATAATAATCCGCAGAATACAAGAATCGCGATAGAAAGTTTCTTACCGAAATCATCAAGGCTTACCTGAAGCGGTGTTTTCTTCTCTGCCGCTGTCTCAAGAAGACCTGCGATCTTTCCTACCTCTGTATTCATACCTGTTTCTGTTACAATAAAAGATCCACGACCATATGTGACAAAACTTCCTGAAAATACCATATTCACTCTGTCACCTAACGGTACTTCGCTTGTAAGCACACTGTCATCTTTTTCTACCGGTAAACTTTCTCCAGTCAGCGCACTCTCGTCAATCTTTAAACTTGCATTTACAAGAATACGTCCATCTGCCGGTACATAATCTCCGGCTTCCAGCATTACTTCATCACCTACAGTAACTTCTGATGCCGGAACTTTAATTGCTGTGCCGTCTCTTACTACTTTTGCTTCAGGCGCTGACAGCTTCTTCAGGCTCTGCAGTGACTGTTCTGCTTTCACGGTCTGAACCGTACCAAGAATCGCATTCATTGTAATTACGATCAGAATTACAATTGCACTCTCAAAATCTCCTAAGAATCCGGAAACGATTGCTGCAATAATCAAAATAATAACGAGAAAATCTTTGTACTGTTCCAGGAAAATCTGGAAAACGCTTTTCTTCTTTCCTTCCTGAAGTTCGTTCTTGCCGTATTTTTCCTGATGCTGCTTCGCTTCCTGTGATGTCAGCGGATTACTGTGTCCATTTAATGTTTTCCGCACATCGTCGACATTTTTTTGATACCATTCCTGCATATCCATGTCCTCCATTTCTTTTTTAGTATTGACTGCCATTACAGTTTTTACGCTTTAGTGCAAGGTCTTTTTCCCGGCAGTTCAGAATCTGCATCACTTCTTCTGATCTTACCTTATAAAAAAAGACCTTTATTGCACTAAAACAGTACAATAAAAGTCTCACTATTTCATTACGATACGGATGATCTATTCATCGTATTGACGACATCGCAAACATTCCACAAATCTTCCGGAATGTTAGTTACTCCCTTTTATCTACACAGTAATATACCTTTTCTCTTTTCGTTTGTCAAGAACATTCTAACCAATTTTGTTTCATATCGAAACATTGTTTTCGCCATTTTATATAAAATCTATAAACAAAGCTGCTGCTTTACAATCTATTATTGCAAAACAACAGCTTCTGTATCTTTCTCACAAATCAGATTAGTTTGTGATTGTCATCTCTGTTTCTTTGTCAAATACATGGATCTTATCTGCGTCAAATGCAAACTTCACTGTATCGCCAGGTCTTGCTGGTGTTCTTGGCTCAACGCGAGCTGTCATGTTAGCTCCTTCGTAATCGAAGTATAAGTTTGCTTCTGCACCTAACATCTCGTATACACGGATTGTAGCTTCGATACATGTATCCGGAGATTTAGCAATGAAATCAGCCTCATCATGTACGTCTTCCGGACGAATACCAAGTACAACTGTCTTTCCTTCGTATCCACCTTCGATTAATTTCTTACCTTTTGCATCTGGAAGTGCAATGTTTGCAGCTCCAACCTGAAGACTTACTTTACCGCCATTTACTTTACATGTAGCATCTAAGAAGTTCATCTGTGGTGATCCGATGAATCCGGCTACGAATAAGTTACATGGTGTATCATATAATGCTTTAGGTGTATCTACCTGCTGAACAATACCAGCGCTCATAACTACGATTCTTGTACCAAGTGTCATAGCCTCTACCTGGTCATGTGTTACATAGATGATTGTTGTACCTAATCTCTGATGTAATTTAGAAATCTCGATACGCATCTGACCTCTTAACTTAGCATCAAGGTTAGAAAGCGGCTCATCCATAAGGAATACTTTCGGGCTACGAACGATAGCACGTCCCATAGCAACACGCTGTCTCTGTCCACCTGATAAAGCTTTTGGTTTACGATCTAATAATGGTTCCAGGTCAAGGATTCTTGCTGCTTCATGAACCATTTTATCAATCTCATCTTTCGGAACTTTTCTTAATTTAAGACCGAAAGCCATGTTGTCATATACTGTCATATGAGGATACAGAGCGTAGTTCTGGAATACCATCGCGATATCTCTGTCTTTTGGTTCTACATCGTTAACTACTTTATCTCCGATCTTTAATTCACCGGATGTAATTTCTTCCAGACCAGCGATCATACGAAGTGTAGTTGATTTACCACATCCTGATGGTCCTACGAAGATGATGAATTCTTTATCTTCAATCTCAAGGTTGAAGTCTTTAACAGCTTCAAATCCGTTCGGATATGTCTTGTTAATGTGTTTTAATGATAAACTTGCCATTTCAGTGTTTCCTCCTAAAAATCTTTTTCCATAATTATTAATACAATCATTCACGCATATCTTTTCTCGTTGTTCTTAGTATATAGAATATTGCAAAAATACGCTATACTCTACTTGCACAAACTTTTTTTTCAATTCTGTACAAGATGCCAAAGAACATTTTTTGTCTGATAAATTTACATTACTTGGCTTGTTGTTTTTTATTTGTATTTCTCACCACTTTATGATAGAATCCGTATATAGTTGTACAAGATTTATTTATTCTATCTATAAAGGAGGTTTTCTTCATGAAAAAAATCGTTTTATTTTCAAGTTCACATTGACCGGGATGTCCACCAGTGAAAGAGGCTCTTTCCGAAGCAGGCATTAACTTTGTTACTGTCGATATTTCTTCCGGTATGCTTCCATTGAAGCAATTTCTTGCATATCGTGATACAAGACCTGAGTTTGATGCTATCAAAGAAAACAATCGTGTCGGTCTTCCTTGTATCGTTGTCAATAAAGGCGAGCAGATTCTGTTCGGTCTTCCGGAAAATCTTGACGATTTAAGATAATTCAAAGAAAATGAAAAACGTCTGTAGAATCCAGGCATATAAACCTGATTTTACAGACGTTCTTTTTTGTATTTTCCTAATATGTTCCTGATACTTATTTAATATTTTTACATTCAAAACAGACATTTACTTCTTTTTATCCGCAAATGCCTCTTCATGTTTCTTAAAAAACTCATAATATGCCCGCACATTTTCAAGCTCACTCCACCGTTTTACATCAACGATTTCTTCATCCAGATCATAGATTTTTGCTCCCCGCATCGAAAGAAGAAACGGAGAATGTGTTGCAATTATGAATTGACATCCAAAGAATCTCACAGAATCTTCTAAAAAACGTAAAAGCTCCTGCTGTTTTGCCGGTGACAGACTATTTTCCGGCTCATCCAGCAAATAAAGTCCATTTTCTTTAATCTTTTCTGAAAAATAAAGAAACGCACTTTCCCCATTGGAGTGTTCTCTTACATTGTCTGACAACGTTTTTCTGATATATTTTGACTGTGTACTGCTTCTTGCCGCATTTACTTTCTTTAACTGCTCGTAATCATCCAAAGACTTCATCTGAAAATGGTTATATTTTGCCTGCAGATACTCTTCAAATAATTCTTCACGTTTTCTGTCTATGCCTTCGTTAATGCTGCGAAGATTCAGCATAAAGTCAAATACATCGTCACTTGTAATGATTGCACTGTCTTTTGGAACCCGCCGCTCTAACTTCATGCCGCACATCTGAATATAATCTTCAAAAAAACCAGAACGATTGTACAAAGAATCTCTATGCAGTCCCAGCTTTTCTCCGATCACATTAAGCGCCGTTGTCTTTCCGGAGCCATTTCCACCATACAGAATTGTCATCGGTTCGAAATCAATTCTGCGAAATTGATGTTTTGATAAAATCTGAAATGGATAATATGTGTCATAGCAAGTCTTCTTCTGGCGAAAAATAAAATCATACTCTTGCTCAATATCAGGAAATTCAAAGCATGACAAATACAACATGCCTTTTCCTCCTAAAAAAGCGTGCTATTAACCAATATGCTATAAATGATTAACACATTCCGCCTACCATAATATCGATAATCTCTTCGTTTGTCTCTTTCATACCTTCTTTTCCGAGACGTCCTACATTGCGGATTGTTTCATCAGCTCCTTTTGTTACAATTCCGTCGCCCGCATAGAACTGCTGTCCGCGGATGTACATATTATATCCAAGAATTCCGGCATCAACTGCAGATGCAATCTTTGCTGCGCAGGAAGCTTTCGCTCCGTCACATACAATTCCTGATGTAATCGCAAGTGCATTTACCACTGTATGAGTCACTTCTTCAAATCCGCCTCCGCACAGATAGGCAATTCCTGTTCCGGCTGCTGCCCCTGCACATACAGCGCCACAATACGCACTCAGACGGCCAATTCCTGTCTTCTGGTGAATTGCCACAAGATTAGACAGCACCAAAGCACGATAAAGCTGCTCTTCACTTGCTTTTAATTCTTTTGCATATTCAATGACCGGAAGAGAACATGTCATTCCCTGATTTCCACTGCCGGAGTTGATAATAACCGGAAGTTCGCATCCATTCATTCTCGCATCAGATCCTGCCGCTGCCTTTGCTTTCGCTCTTGTACGGATATTATTTCCTTCCATATCAAGAAGAACGCTTCCGATATTAGCTCCATAGTTACCCCGAAGTCCTTCTTCTGAAATTGCTGTATTATACTCAATCTGCCGTCCGATCACTTCTTTAATATCTTCAATTTCCACAGAATTTACAAAATCCCAGATTCCTTCCATATTAAGAAGTGAACGGTCTGCCAACCCTTCCTCATTCTCGCCTTTTACCGGAATTTCAAGCAGTTTTTCTCCGTCTTTCTCGATCAGAACAATATTTGTGTGATAGTTAGCGATTCTAACTTTCGCATAGGAATCCCCATTATATACTGTTACGATAATTTCAAATGTCAGCCCGTTATCAACATGTTTTACCTGAATCGGTACTTCTTCCAGAAACTGTTTCATTGTTGCAATCTCATCTGCTGTCACAACAGAAATGACTTCCAGCTCTTTTTCCGCTTTTCCTGCTACAATCCCCGCTGTCGCTGCTGCCGGAATTCCTTTTAAGCCGTCAGTATTCGGCACGATTACTGATTTGACATTCTTAATAATACTTCCGCTTACTTCAAGCAGTACTTTTTCCGGCATCGCACCAAGTACTTCCCGCGCTTTTGCTGACGCATACGCCAATGCGATCGGTTCTGTACATCCCATCGCCGGAATCAGTTCTTCTTTCAAAATCTGGACGTAGGTACCATATCTCTTATCTGTCTTTTCCATTCGTTCTTGTTCCTCCTCTGATATTATCACTGGTATTATCTACATTCTATTCTAAAGGATTTTTTCTCTTGAAGCAAACGATATTTACAAGCGCATTTATTTTTGGTAAAATTGACTGAAAACATATGTCTTTTTTAGACGAAGGAGACTTTAAATGAAAGCAAATCGTACAATAAAAGATACTGTCTACCAAAATATCATGAACAGTATCATTTCTTCTGAATATAAGCCAAATGATATCATTACAGAACGGGAGCTGATTGAAAAATACGGCTGCAGCAAGTCCCCGGTCCGGGATGCCCTAATTGCACTTTGCAATGAGAAAGTTCTCATCAGCCATCCTCGTTATGGATATGAAGTAGTCCGCCTTACCGGAGATGACATTCGCAATATTCTGGAATTTCGTTTCGCTCTGGAAGGCTTCTTATTAGAGAAGAGTTTTTCCTCTATTACCTCAGATGATCTGAATGAGCTTCGCCGGCTTGATGAACTCTGCGAACAGACATTGAAAGAAAGTATGTGGACACACTGGGAAGCAAATACCCAATTCCATTTGAAGCTTGCTTCTTTTTCACATAATACCTACGCACTGGAACAGCTTTCAGCTGCCATGACAAGATTAAAACGCGCCTACGCCCAATTCTACTGGGAGAATTGGACAACCGCTACTCCTCATAACGATGTCCGTTTCCACGAAAATATCATTCAGGAGCTGGAACACGGCAATATTCAAAAATGTATTTCTTATCTGAAAGATGATTTGAATGACTTTGGATTTTAGTTTTGAATCACTCTAACAAATTTTCTACAATTACTTACAAAAGCGGCAGTTTTGAAATTCCCTTCAAAACTGCCGCAATATTTTAACTCTAAATCCTTCTAAACTATTCTATAAAAGCTGCTGATACACGTCTCTTTTACTGATTCCCCGATCTTTCGCTACACACTTCATTGCTTCTTTTCTTGACATTCCCTGCTGTTCATAATGTGCCATATGTTCTTCCAGGGAAATTTCTTCCCACTTCATCTGCTGCTCTTTTTTAATTTCTTCTCTGCTGCGCCCTTCTATTACAAGAACACATTCCCCTTTCGGTTCATTTTCTTCGTAATAGTCGATTGCCTCTCCCAGCGTCGTGCGAAATGCCGTCTCATGTTTCTTCGTAAGTTCCCGGCACACGGCAATCTTTCGTTCTTCCCCTAATGTCTCTGACAGTTCATGCAGTGTTTTGACAAGTCTGTGTGGCGCTTCATAAAGAATCAGTGTCCGCGTGTCATTCACCAGTTCCTTCAGAACTTCCTGCCGCTCTTTCTTATCTGTTGGAAGAAATGCTTCAAAAGCAAATCTTCTTGTCGCAAGCCCTGAGATAGTAAGCGCCGTTATACATGCAGCGGCTCCCGGCAGAGAGGTTACCGTAACCCCTGCCTCACAGCACATTTTCACAAGTTCCTCTCCCGGATCGGAAATCCCCGGCGTTCCGGCATCAGTAATCAGTGCAATATTCTGTCCTTCCAGAAGCTTCTCAACGAGCTTTCTTCCTTTTTCTATCTTATTATATTCATGATAACTCGTCATAGGAGTTTTTATTTCGAAATGATTTAATAGCTTAATACTATTTCTTGTATCTTCTGCTGCAATTAAGTCAACTTCTTTCAGCGTGCGTATAACCCGAAAGGTCATATCTTCCAGATTTCCAATGGGCGTCGCACACAAGTACAAAGTTCCTGCCATACTATTTCCCCTTGTTCTTCTATCTGCTCTTCTATCTTTATTTCGGCTGATACAATTCCAGCACTTCCTGCGTATAACTTCCGTCTTTCTCATAGACAATCAGCGGCTTCTCCACCGTCATCCGGGAATTACCTCCGCGAACGCCTTCGATCAGCACCATATTCGGTTCCTTATCTACATACGGATATACAAGCCGCATACGCTTCGGTTCAATCTTATATGCCACCATTTTTGACAGAATTTCTGCCAGCCTAAATGGTCTGTGCACCATATAAAAACGTCCTTTAAACGGGAGCAACTTTGCACTTTCCCGCAAAATATCATCCAGCGTACATAATGTCTCATGGCGCGCGATCGTCATGGCATCCGTTTCATTTTTCAACCCATGCTGTCCAATCATATAGGGCGGATTTGTCACAACAACATCAAAAGAGACATGCCCGAATATGGCGGATGCCTCTTTGATATCTCCTGTTATAATCTCAATCTTTTCTTCCAGATGATTGTGCAGGACGCTCCTTCTCGCCATATCTGCACTCTCTTCCTGGATCTCAAGTCCGGTAAAATGTTTTCCTTTTGTCTTTGCTTCCAGAAGAATCGGAAGAATTCCTGTTCCTGTGCCGAGATCAAGCACCCGATCCTGGGACTTTACTCTCACAAAACTTGACAAAAGTGAACTGTCCATTCCAAAACAAAATTTCCCCGGATGCTGAATGATCTCATATCCTTTGATCTGAAGATCATCCAGACGTTCTCCTTGTTTCAGATTAGTTGTCATTTAATTTTGACGCTCCTTCATTCTTCTCTAAAGCAGCCAGCTCTTTCATCTCTTCTTTCGAAAGCTTCACTTCTTTCTTTCGATGTCTCGGACGGAATTTCAGCTCGCTTACTTTATATTCCCGAATCTCTTTCTCGTCATTTTCCAGTGTCACTACGACTTTCACAAGCTGACGAAGAACACTCAGAGACTGTACCTCGCCTTTCAGTCCTTCTACTGTTGTTACAGTATCTCCGATTGACGGCAGACGACTGTTCAGATATTCATATGTCTCTTCTTCGTTTGTCAGACAGCACATCAGACGTCCGCATACTCCTGAAATCTTTGTCGGATTCAGTGACAGATTCTGTTCTTTTGCCATCTTGATAGATACCGGCGCAAATTCTGACAAATATGTGTGGCAGCAAAGCGGTCGTCCGCAGATTCCGATTCCGCCCCGGATCTTCGTTTCATCTCTGACTCCGATCTGTCTCAGCTCAATTCTTGTGCGGAACACACTTGCCAGATCCTTTACCAGCTCACGGAAATCAATTCTTCCGTCTGCTGTAAAATAAAACAATACTTTATTATTATCAAATGTATACTCTGCATCGATCAGCTTCATCTCAAGCCCATGCTTGCGAATCTTCTCAAGGCAGATCTTAAAAGCTTCTTTTTCTTTCTCCCGGTTCTTTACTTCAATCCTCTTATCTTCTTCTGTCGCGATCCGGATCACTGATTTGAGAGGCTGTGTGATCATATCATCTTCCACATCTTTCGGACCTGTTACAACATTGCCGAATTCTACTCCTCTTGCTGTCTCTACAATGACCTGATCTCCCGTCTTTACCGGAAACTTTCCCGGTGCGAAGAAATATATTTTTCCCGCAGTCCGGAATCTGACTCCTATAATTGTGGTCATTCTTTAATTCTCCTTTATCGTCAATAATAACAATTCCATAACAAGATCAAAGTTTACATTGGCTTTCAATCTTGTCTTTGCAGTCTCAATTGCAGAAAGAATTGCTTCCAGCCCTTCATAAGAACTTCTCTTTACCTGTTCCTTAATTACGCCGAGCTGATCTGAGAAAATAACTCCATTCACATCTTTCGTTGCTTTATAAAGCAGTTCATCCCGATACCATACTGTAAACAGATCCAAAAGATCTGTGATCTCCAGCTTATATTCTCCGAGCTTCTTCACAGCCTGAACTACTTCATCAAGTTCCATATCTCTGATATACTTCAAAAGCTGAACCGTTTCTTCTTTGATCTCGTTAAAATGTTCAGAAGATGCCAGCATGATCGCTCTTCCCATATTGCCCTGCGCGAAAGATGCACAGATATTTGCCTGATAATCCGGAATCTCCAATTGTTCCATAAGATATTTCTTCACAAGCTTATCTTTGATATTTCTCAGTTTCAGCATAACGCAGCGTGACCGGATCGTTGGCAGAAGCGTCTCTGCATTCTCTGTCAGCAAAAAGATCACTGCATATGCCGGCGGCTCTTCAATTGTCTTCAGAAGTGCATTCTGCGCCTGTACTGTCATAAGATCCGCATTTGGGACAATGTAAATCTTATACGGATCACTGTATGGCTTGATCTGAATGTCTGCATTAATCTGTTCACGAATATCATCTACGCTGATCGTATTCGGCTTCTCATGTGTCACACGAATGACATCCGGATTGTTATCACTCATAATCTGCCGGCATGACTGACATTCGTAGCAAGGCTCCAGGCCTTCTTTGTTCTGACACTGAAGTGTTATTGCGAATAAATTCGCCAGCAGTTTCTTACCTGAACCGCGTTCTCCGTTCAAAATATATGCATGAGAAACTTTGTCTTCTTTTACTGCTGTCTGAATATAATCAATAATCTCTTTATGACCAACGATTTTTTTAAATCCATTATTTACCATATTGATTCCTCTTTTCCAAAACCGTATATAAAATCACATAGAACGCAATTTTCATATCAATTACATCATAACATATTTTTTTGTGAATATATAGAATTATTTCCTGATTTCCAGATCAACCGCTTCCCGGATCATTCCCTGGATTGTATCAATCGGCTGCAGTTTGCCGTCTTTCATACAGGAAATTACCTTCACCTGAGGATTTTCTTTCGCAATTTCCAGATAAATCTGTCTCGCATCTGTGAGAAGATTTTTAGAACTTTCATATACATCTGCCTGCTCGCCAACATAATCCCGATGCCCTTTTTCTTTTACATTGCTCTTGCTGGCATCCAGATTCACGTCAAGAAACAGATAAAGATCTACAGCCGGAAGTCCGAATTCTCCCTGCTCCAGCGCAAAAATCCAGTCAACAAACTCTTTCCGGTAGCTCCCAAATCCTCTCGCGCACTGATAAACCGCATTGGAAAGTGTATAGCGGTTGAAGATTACATAATCATACTGGCTAAGATCAACCTTCCTGAGACTATTCCAGCGATCCGCCGCATACCACAAGCTCATCGAATACACATCCACTTCTGCTGCATTTACCGCATCTTTTCCCGAAAGCATCCGTCCGATTTCTTTTCCAAAGAAACTGTCATATTGCGGAAAATCAATCAAAAATACACTTTTCCCGCTCTGTTTCAAATATTCTTCCAATAATGTTGTCTGAACCGTCTTTCCGGAACCGTCAAGCCCCTCAAGACAGATGATTTTTGTCTTCTTATTCATTGTTTCTCTCTCCTGTTACTTTTAACATTCCTTCTGTCATAGATCCTTCAACCGAGAAGCCCATTTCCCGATAATGCATAAGCCAGTCAATGATTGCCCGATTTATCCTCTCTCCCGGCGCAAGAAGCGGAATTCCCGGTGGATAAAGATATGCATATTCCGCCGAGATCCAACCCTCACAGTCTTCCCACGGTCTTATCTCAAAATCTATTTCCGGAAGGCGTTCTATCTCTGCGCTTGTCATACATACATCCGCTTCCGGGAACCGTTCTTCTGTAAACACTGTATCAAAGTTCTGTTCTTTCAGTTCTTCATCAATAGAAAACAGCGCTTCCACAAGACGTTTCATTCCCTCTTCGCTGTCACATACTGTCGTCATGGCAAGTACATAACTTTCTGCTTTCATTTCCATCTGAAGATGATATTTTTCCAGAAGAATGTGGTACAATTCTCCGCTTGTCATATTGCAGTTCAATGTCGAGATGATAATCTTTGACAGATCAAACTGCTCCGTTTTTATTACCTTCAAATGCTTTAAACCCGAAAGTCTCTCCCACGCCGCAAGAAGCATGCTTTCATATTCACAAAACCATTTTTCTCCTTCTGTCTGGAGAAAATCCATGCACGCATCTATGGATGCCATCAAAACATAGGACGGACTGCTGCTCTGCAGCATGTGCAGATATTTTCGTACCCGCCCCCGATTTATACGTTCTCCATTAATATGAAGAATTGCCGTCTGTGTCATAGACGGCAATGTTTTATGAAGACTATGAATTACAATATCCGCTCCACATATATTCGAATTCTCCGGGAATATTGTTCCAAATCCGAAATGAGCTCCATGTGCCTCATCAACGATCAGCGGGATTTCATATCTATGAACGATTTCCCCAATAGCACGCACATCTGAAACTACTCCGTCATAAGTTGGAGATACAATCATAACTGCCCGTATTCCCTCATGTTCCCGGAGCGCTCTTTCAATCTCTTCTGCTGAAATCTCTCCATTCAAATGCATCTCGGTAAGAAATTCCGGATAAATATACACCGGCTGCAGTTCATTCATTTCAATGGCATGGTAGACGGATTTATGACAATTGCGCGCCACAAGAATCTTATCTCCCCGCTTCGTTGTTCCGAGAATTGCACTTAATATTCCAACGGTACTTCCATTGACAAGAAAATGGCTCTCCTCTGCATGATAAATTTCTGCTGCTCTTTCCTGTGCCTCTTTTAAAATTCCTTCTGCATGATGTAAGTCATCAAATCCGTCAATTTCCGTAATATCTAGCCCATACGGCAATGGATATGGCAGCTTCCCGTTTCTCTTATGCCCCGGCATATGAAACGGATAACTGTCTCCGACAGAATATTCTGCCAGTTTTTCATCTAATCTCTTCATCATCTTTCTTCTCAATCTTCGTTACGCTACTTCTGGCTACTTCTCAATCTTACAATGATAAACGCTGTCTATAACTTCATTCAGCGCATTCTCATCCTCTGTCATCATTCTTGCACTGATAATATAGCAGTGGTCCTCAAATCCAACGCCGCCTGATACCGCATATTTGTATTCACTTTCTCCGGTATAGTGATAAACCGCATGAAAGGTATCCGCACCATTTTCAGATGCATTTTCAAAGCTTACCACTTCCCCCTCCATACTCGGAGAAGTTCCCTTCAAATAACTGACATACTCTTCCGGACTGTGATAAATACTTGACTGCACGGTTTCTACTCCGTCCATTCTGACAATTGAGATCAAACCTTCATCAGAAATAAACGTGGCGCTCCCCTCTGCATCGGACTCGCATTGCCATGATTCATTCGGCAGCGTAATGGAGATTCTTCCGTCTGCTGAAGTATAGGTAAGCCCCTCTATCGTTCCTGTAATCTCCACATTATCTTTGCCGTCTACGATATTCTGCTGTTCTTTTTCCGGCTCTTCCGCCTGGATCGGTTCCGGCGGCTTTGGTTCTTTCTCTTTCTGACAGCCGGTCAAAATACTTGCTGAAAAGAACAATGCGATTGCAATTCTCCGGAACTCTCTCCTGCTTTGCTTCATATCTTCATCCTCTTTCTGCTTTTACTTATGACCCTTTAGAATCTCTCCCAGCTTTCTGCTGAAAATGTCTGCCATGTCTGTATACATATGTCCTTCGTAATCATTAAAGCTATTTACAGACCTGTCAAATCCTTCTATTTCAATTTCATTAAAATTATAATATGAAATGTCTCTTTCTTCCATATACTTTGCAACAAAATCATAGGCATTTTCATATTCTTTTTCATATTTTGCTAAAGTCTCCTGCGGGATCGGTGTTGTCACAACAATCAGTTCCATCCCTTCTTCTTCGCAAAGCTTACGAATCTTTTCGAAATATTTGACGGACTCTTCATTTACCTTATCGTCATCCCACACTTCAAATTCATAGTCAAGCGGCGGTCTTCCTGTTCTCTGCAGATTTAACGCTCCATTCGGTCCATAAACAGATTCTGCATTACTGTAAAGAGTATCTTCATAATTTTTATAAGCATCGCTTGTCCTTAATTTCAGATTCGCTATAACATTTTTATAACCCTGACGGTATACATACCACGGAAAAAGTGTAGCACGGAAATCAATATCCAGCATTTTATCCCGGAAATATTCCAATTTTACAAGCGATGGTTCTATCTCTTCATAGACAGTCGCATAGTCCGGCCCCAGCGAACATTCTGTGATCCAGTAGCCCGGGTCCAACTCATAGATTACTTTCTCCGGCTTCTGGTAACGAAGCATTTCTTTTAAAATATAATACGAATCAATCGTCCATTGACCTCCAATGCACATATTCACATTTTTCTTTCCGGTCACTTCATCAAGTACTGCCGGATGAAATGCTGCCTTTCCATGAGACGTTCCCACATATACATTGTCATACTGTTTTGTCCGAAGATTGTGCATATCATTTCGGAACAGGTTTAATGGCCGCAGCGCCATCAAAAGACATTCATTTGCAATCAGAAACAGGAGCAAAAATATTACCGGCGGTATCCACTTTTTAAAATTGCGCATAAATAAATCCTCCTGTAGAATCCGGCGGCTGTCCGAGCATAGCCGATGACATAAGAAGCGCCATATAAGCAATCCATCGAATTACCCACGGACGTGCTGCCAATGCATTTCTGATCTGTATTCCTCTCTCCTGTAACAGACTGACAACAAACACTGCCAGACAGGAAATCACAAGAATTCCAAGCGCCAGAATCGTATATTTTACTCCCGCATTCCCGGTTCCTACCTGAATCTCAAGGAGCTGTTTCGGCGCAAAATTCGTCACAGCATTTTTCATCATCTGAAGCGCCTGCGGAATCGTATCTGCCCGGTCAAAAAACCAGCTAATATTCACAAGCAAAAAGGTTCTTACAATCTGAAATACTTTCCATCCATTGCTCTTATCATTGATATGCAGACGTTTCTTCCATGACCGGTAATTCTGAACCATCAGGCCGCTGAATCCAATGATCAGACCATTGTACAAACCATACACAATGAATTTCCATGCAGCGCCATGCCAGATTCCGACTACAAGGAAAACAACAATATTTGCCAGACAGATCGGCAGCGCTCTCCCGTATGTCTTTCCAAATATTTTCTTAGCGGATTTTCCAAGTTTTCCCATCCATTTTGACAGAGACAGCGGATAGAAAATATAATCTTTCATCCATGTTCCAAGCGTAATATGCCAACGATGCCAAAAGTCTGTAATCGATACTGCGAAATACGGACGTTTAAAGTTCTCATCCAGCTCGATTCCAAATAGCTGGGCAATTCCGATTACAATATCCATTCCTCCCGAAAAATCTCCATAAAGCTGTGCCGAATAGGCAAGCACGCCAAAGATTGCAATTCCGGTATAGGTCGTATATTCATCAAATGCAGCATTTACAAAAATCGCAGCTGTATCTGCCACTACGAGTTTCTTAAAATATCCCCACAGAATTCTCTGCACACCGCGCTCTATCCGCACACGGTCAAAGGAATGTGATTCATAAAGCTGATGTGCCAGACGGTCAAATCTTCCAATCGGTCCCTGAAGAATCTGCGGAAAAAATGATACAAAAAGTGCAAATCGCAGCGGATTGCGCTCCGGCTCACACCGTTTCCAATACACATCCATAAGATATCCCGCCGACTGAAATGTGTAGAAAGAAAGTCCGATCGGCAGAATCAGGTTCCGGAAGCTCAGTTCCAGATGAAATAGATAATCCAGATTCTCAATAAAGAAATTCGTATATTTTAAAATCGCCAGTAATCCAAAATCAAGAACAAGCGCCAGAATCAATACCTGTTTCTTGCGGCGCTTTTTCGTTTGCTTATCAAGCGAATCTCTTTCCTCCACTGCATGAAGCGCAAGTCCTGCTCCATATGTTACCATCGTCACATAGATGAGAAAGAGAGTCATTTTCCATCCGGAAGAAAGATAGTAGAGATAGCTGAATAACAACAGCCATCCCCACTGCCACTTCTTCGGAATCAAATAATATCCTGCTGCCGCAAAGAAAATGAACAGCAGGAATTTCATTGATATAAAAGACATTCCTTCCCCCTTTTATTCTTCCTGAAGTCTCTGCACCATTGCCCAAAGCGCCTCTGCGGAATTAAAATTCTCCGGAATAATCTCTGCCGGTGTCACTGAAATATCAAATGCATCTTCTAATTCCCCTACAATTGATAAAATCGCGAAAGAATCCAACAAACCATCATCAATCAATGTTGTACATTCGTTATAATCCACATCCGGCGCGATCTCTTCTAAAATTTCAATTAACTGTTCCATTTTCTTTTCTCCTGTCTTTTTCTTAATATTTTATACATAAACAATTTCATCATACATGAGTTTTTACCGCAATGCAACGGATTCAGAAATTCTTAAGGTTATGCTTCCGTCATTCAGCATATCTGATGCGATTTCCGGACGCAATACCTTCACTCCTTCTTTCTTCTCATAGGTAAGTATCTGCGGAAGATTCCTGCTTAAAAACAGATAGATTCCTTCTGTCACAGAATAAGCTCCTACCCGTTCAAATACAAGAAGATCTCCCACCCTTCCATTGATAAGCGGAAGCTGCTTCACAATCACATCATTGACGGTACAGAGAGAGCCGCAGATATTCCATTCTTCTGCTGCATCACTCTCTTTAATCTCATTTTCTGCCGGAATATGCTGATAATGCGGAAGCTTCATTGCCATCATCTGTCCAAAATAAGATAAATGATGAATTCCTCCATCCACAATTGCATAACGCTGTTCTTTATTGATCTTCTGATCCACGATCCGCGTCAGATAATAACCGCAATACGCTGCAATATAGCGCCCCATTTCCAGTGTAATATGTCCCCGGAAATGCAGTCCTTCCAAAAGTGCTGCAAATGCTTTCAGCAGTTCCTGATCATCCACTTCCGGATCTCCGGCGAAATACGGCACATAAAATCCCGGTCCGTATTCCAATTCTTTCGCCTGATAACCATACGCTTCTTCTAACCTCTGTATAAATTCGTCCAGATGAACAAGCTCTTTTTCTATTTTTGACAGTTTCTTCTTCTGCGTACCGGAATAATACTGCAGACCGCAAAACTCTATATGAGGATATTGGTTTCTGCTGTCAATTATTTTACAAATTTCTTCCTCATCTACCCCAAACTGGTTGCCGCTTGTTACCCGGATCAACGCCGGAAGAACAATTCCTTTCTCCTTTGCCAGACGCTCCAACAATTCCAAATGTGACCTTGATTCTATCGTATATGTTGCTTTATTCCCGCAACTTTCTATTGTGTGACGTACATCTTCCTCTGCTTTGTAGACTCCTGACAATACAATCTTCTCCGGTGAAACTCCGGCCCGCTCGCAGATATGAAATTCCCCCGGCGAACATACTTCATATTTGCTGATCCCAAGCTCCCTGCACTGCACCAAGAATGGATTCGCCTTCATGGCAAAGCAGATTTGCGCCCGCCCAAGGATTCCTTCCATCATCCGGATTCTTTCACGCAGCATGTCCAGATCAAACACATATGCCGGCGTCTCATAGCGCTCGCTGATCTGTTTCAGTACTTCTCTATCCATATTATTCCTCCAAACTGTTCTCATACTTCTCTCTTAACTGCTTCCGGTCAATCTTTCCATTCTTTGTAACCGGAAGTGTCTCAAGCTGCACAAATACATTCGGTATCATAAAGCCCGGAAGCGTCTTTCCCAGTGCACGGATAATCTGCTTCTTATCAATCTCCCCTTCATAGAACGCAATAATCTTATGCTCCTCTTCATCATAGATGCAGCAATTTCTCACAATCTCATCAATCTTCTCCAGACCAAGCTCAATCTCTCCAAGTTCAATCCGATGTCCCATATGTTTAATCTGAAAATCCTTCCGGGAGGCAAAGTACAGGTTCCCGTCCGCACCGTAATAAGCCAGATCTCCCGTCCGGTAAATCCGTTCCAGATAACATCTGTTCAGCGGATTCTGGACAAATGCCTTCGCCGTCTGCTCTGAATTATTATAATATCCAAGTGCCAGTGCTGTTCCGGCTACACAAAGCTCTCCCTTTACCCCTTCGTCAGTTACAAGATGATCCTCTTCATCAAGGAGAAATACTTTCTCATTCGGAAATGCCCGTCCGATCGGAAGCACCTCTCCCGGGGCAAATTCCCGGTCAACTACATAGTAGGTGCAGTTGCATGTAATCTCTGTCGGACCATAGACATTGACATACATTGCATCCGGCAGCGCCTCTCTCCAGAGATTCAGATGCTTCACCGGCATAACTTCACCGCTGAAAATCACTTTCTTTACCTTCGTCGGTATCTTATATTCAAAGCCTTTCAGCGTTGTAATGATGCAGAGGGCGGATACCGCCCAGATTAATGTAGTAACTTCCCGCTCTACAAGAAAATCAAGCAGCTTCACCGGGAAAGAAAAATATTGTTTCGGAATAATCTGCATCGTAGCGCCCGTTTTCAAAGTCGAATAAATATCCTTCACAGATACATCAAAGTCAAAAGGCGCCTGATTGCCAATCACATCTTCTGACGTAATCTGAAATAACTGTGTAAATTCCTCTATAAAATCAATTACTGAGCGGTGACATACTACAACACCTTTCGGAATACCGGTAGAACCGGATGTAAAATTAGCATACAGCGGATCAGTATCCATACTGCCTGATCGTATGCTGCGAAGTATCTCCTCCTGCGGCTCAACTTCCAATGCATCCTCCAGATCAACAACATCCCCGGTAAATGCAAGCTTCTCCAACTGTTTATGATAAGAAGCTGATGTTAGTATCAGATCCGCTTCCAGAGTAACCAGAATCTGCCTGAGTCTTTCTGCCGGAAGTTTCGGATCCAGCAGAACATAAAAACAGCCCGCATGTACAACTCCCATAAATGCTGTCACTGCGGCAACACCCTTCTCCATAAATACCGGAATCGGACTTCTTCTCTTCGTTTGCTGTGCCAGACAAGTTCCAACCACTCTTGCTCTCTCCAGCAGTTCCCGATATGTACATTTATCTTTATCATCTGCAAATGCTATTTTATCCGGATAACATTCTGCAGAATGTTCCAGATAATCCAATATATTTCGAATCATTATATACCTCCTGCGTTTTGTCTCATTATACCTTAACCGAATAAATATCTCAACGTGAATCCCATGACAAAACTCTTACATTTTAAAGACATTTTTTTCAATATATTTTCTTTCGGTACATATTCATTTCTTCTATAAATATATGTATTTTTTCTATCGCTCTTTCCACCCATATCGAGTATAATAGACTTATCATAAAAA
Organism: Faecalicatena sp. Marseille-Q4148; assembly: GCA_018228665.1. NCBI lineage: Bacteria > Bacillati > Bacillota > Clostridia > Lachnospirales > Lachnospiraceae > Faecalicatena > Faecalicatena sp. Marseille-Q4148. Next base: position 2,330,131 of record CP073692.1, on the reverse strand, counting down.
AGTGAGGTATCATATCATGAGAAAATTAGAAGCACCTACTTTTGAACTTAAATTATTAAGTTCCCTTGCGAAAGTATTTGCAGATGAAGAACCAAAATATCAGACAGAATGTCTCGTAATGACTTCTTTAAAGAACGAGACGATTTCTTTCCAGGCAGCTATTAAAAATGTCGGATTTATGAAACAAAATCTAACATTAAAGGTCATTTCCCCGATTGAAAACATGATTCATGCAAGAAGTGTTGAATACGTTCCGGTCGGACGCTCTGACTGCGGAATCCTTGATGACAATTATCTGAAGACAGGTTCCGGAATGTATCCGGATCTTCTCCGTGAATTAAAAGATAATACAGTTGTTGCATATCCGAACAAATGGCGCAGCGTCTGGTTCGATGTGATTGTTTCTGAAGATGCCGCTGCCGGAACATATCCAATCGAACTTCAGTTTATCAATAGCGAAAATGAAGTCGTATGCAGCGCTTCTACAAAAGTAACAATCATTGACGCCGTTCTTCCGGAACAGGATCTGATCCATACAGAATGGTTCCACGCTGACTGTCTTGCTGACTACTATCATGTAGATGCATTTTCTGAAGAACACTGGCAGATCATCGAGAACTTCCTTGCGGAATACGTTTCCCGCGGATGCAACATGCTCCTGACACCAATGTTCACACCGCCTCTTGATATCGCAGTTGGAGGAGAACGTACAACAGTTCAGCTTGTTCAGATCACAGTAGAGAACGGCGAATATCATTTCAACTTTGATCGTCTGAAACGCTGGGTTGACCTCGGCCAGAAATACGGCATCAAATATTTTGAAATGTCTCATCTGTTCTCACAGTGGGGCGCAAACTACGCACCAAGAATCGTTGCCACAGTAGACGGCAAAGAAGAAAATATCTTCGGATGGCATACACCTGCAGTCGGCGAATACACGAATTTCCTTCATGTATATCTCCCGGCATTAAAAGAGAAATTAGTAGAATGGGGCATTGCAGATATTACATACTTCCATATTTCCGATGAACCTGGCGCACACTTTGAGACATTCAAAGCTGCCAAAGACTCTCTCGGAGATCTGCTTGAAGGCTATCATACATTTGATGCATTATCCACTTATGATTTCTATGAAAATGGACTTGTTGACCGTCCGATTCCTGGAAATAACGAAATCGAACCATTCATCGAACACAATGTACCTCACCTGTGGACATACTACTGCGTTGGACAGTTCTATGAAGTAAGTAACCGCTTCATGTCCATGCCATCAGCAAGAAACCGTATCTACGGCGCACAGTTATTCAAATTTGATATCGAAGGAATCCTTCACTGGGGCTATAATTTCTACAACACACAGTTCTCCAAAGAACATATCAATCCATACGAAATTACAGATGCAGGCTATGCATTCCCATCAGGAGACTCCTTCCTCGTATATCCGGGCGCTGACAGACATCCGGAAGAATCCATCCGTATGATGGTTCACGATGAAGCATTAAATGACGTAAGAGCATTCAAGCTTCTTGCATCTCTGACAAGCAAAGAACATGTCGTAGAATTAATGGAAGAAGATCTTGCCGATCCTCTGACATTTAAAGTATATCCAAAATCAGACATGTATCTCATCTCACTGAGAAATAAAGTCAATCGTGAGATTGCAAAATACAGCAAATAAATTCTTTTCAGAACTATAAAACCAGGGCAGTTTTCAGGCACATATCAAATGTGCAGCCTGAAAACTGCCCTGACTGGTTATTTACTATTCATTCTCTATCTCCACTGTCCAGATTAGTCCGTTATCATTCCTTCTGAAATCAAATACCGTCTCTTCTGCTGTGCCATCCACAAGAACGGTTGCCTTAACTCTTTCTGATTTTTCTGTCTTCTCCACAACCTCTAATTCTCGCAGTTCAATGTTCTGATTCCTGCTCAAATAGTAATATAAAACGCCGTTGTTCCGAGATGATTCAAGACCTTTCTCATCATAATATTCTCCAATATAACCTTTCCACTTTTCAAATGCTTCTTCTGCTGCCTGATTCGCCGCTTCCTTCTGCTCTTCTGTCACTTCTTCCGCTGTAAGACCAATTGGATACGTCATCGTTTCCTCATTATATAATTCCTCATTCGGGCAGACAGTCATAAGTTCAAGCGTTTTCTTGGCTCCCTCGCTGATTTCAAAATCTTCTGTCTCGGAATTCTCAGGCTCTTTCTTTGTGTCATCTGCCTCTTGTGCAGCTGAACCATTGTCGCCCTTCGGCGCTTCATTTTGCTTCTTTGAACCGCATCCGCTAAATACAAAAGCAGTCATTATAATACATACTAAAAATAAATATTGAATTTTCTTTCTTTTCTTCATATTAAGCACCTCTTTTCAGATAATTAGTGGTTATGTTCAGTATAGATAAGTTTATAAATTTATTCAATAGAATCTTTCTTACATTTACTTAACAATTATTACATTCAAAAAAAAGCATTTCGCATTGATCATCTACTGCAATTTCTTTTGAAAATGATGAATACGTTCTCACATCTGTAAAACCAATTTCCTTCAAGTATTGTTCCATTTCTCCAAACTTATAAAGATGTATCTGGAAATCCATTTCTTCCCTCGCTAATAATTTCGATCCATCATATAATTCATAAATTCCCGGCATAAACTGTGTCTGACTTTTCTCATCATAGAAATTTCTGCTTTTTAAGATTAAGTCATATCCTTCTTTTGTTTTCACTTCTGCCGATACTTCATAATCACTATCATCTTCGCATTTATTTTCTATCGTATCTACTGAAAAGACTAACTTACCGCCAGTTTTTAACATTCCCCTCAGCTTCGCTAAAATTTGTTTGCACAACTCTATATCTGTAAACAATGCAACAGAGCTGGCACAGATAAAAATATAATCAAATTTCTCTTCTATGTCACATTTCAATATATCCGCCTGAATTACCTTAGCATCGGGCGCCTTTTCTCTCAGTTTCCTTAACATTTCCTCTGATAAATCTATCCCGCTGATATCAAATCCTTTTTCATAAAATGGAAGGAAAAATCTGCCGCTGCCGCATAACGCCTCCAGAATTTTCATATCTTTTTCCGCATAAGAAAGATAAAACTCCAGTTCATCCTTTGGTGGTTCCTTATGTAAAATCTCATACATTTCTGTACACAGACTTCCATAGTAATTTTGTTTTAATTGCTCCATATGCATAACCTCGCTCTATATTATTTCTATCGGAATCATTTTTTTCTCCGGATATAAGCTAAGTGTCATCCAATATTCTTTTTCATACACTTTTTCCCACTCCGATTTTCTAAAATTCTGCTGCACCATTAAATATGGGTAACAAAATTCTTTTTCTTCTCCTGCTGATAACTGAATGCTCCATCCTTCATCATCTTCAGATAAATACGACAGAAATTCACGATCAGCAACATTAGACCAGCCTCGCGACTCTGCCGATAGCTGAAGCGGACTTACCTCTGTTGCTTCTGTTCCACTATTTCGAACAGAAAATCTGATCCACAACAGACGAATATCTGTTGTAAAGAAAGCTTCTTCCGGTACTTTTCCTGAATCCCTGATTTCCTGCTCTTCCATGAAATACCCATCCTGTACTTTCACTTCTATATTTTTACCTAACACCTCTGCGGTTACCCATTCATTATTGTTATATACAATTTCTTTTGTTTGCGGAAACTCTTTATTCGCTCTCTTTACCAGAATCCCCCATATTCCAAACAATACTATAATAACAATAATTCCGGTCATTATCCTCTTCTTCATAGAATTACCTCTTATATCAATTTTCCATTTTTTAGATTAAAAATTTCATCTGCAAGATATAATAATTCCTCTGAATCATGACAAGATAATATAATTAACTTACCCTCCTCTTTAAGCTCTAAAATCATATCTTTTAAAATCTCAATGCTTTCCTCATCTAAACCATTCATCGGCTCATCCAGAATAATTAATTCCGGCATTTCCATAATCGCCGCTATAATTCCCAATTTCTGCTTCATTCCAAGTGAATATTTTCTATAAGCTTTTTTATCTGCCGGATCTAAATGAAATCTTTCCATCAATTCTTTTATATATTCTTCTTTTACCTGTCTCTTGATTGACGCAATTAGTTTTAGATTCTGCAAACCTGAGTAGGACGATATAAATCCTGGATTTTCAATCAAAATTCCTGCGCTTTCCGGAAATGAAATATCTGTTCCCATTAGCTTTTCATCAATTTTTATACTTCCCTCCGTCGGATGAATCAAACCGCAGATTGCACGCATCAGCATTGATTTACCTGAACCATTTTTTCCCTGAAATCCATAGATTTTTCCTGATTCCATTTGAAGTGAAATATCATCCAACACTACAGTTCCATCAATCCTTTTTGTAAAATGCTGAATATCAATATGCATCTAAAAATCCCCCTTCTTCTTCAGAAAATCCTTTTTCTTTAAAACTGCATTTCCAATCAAAATTCCGACTACACTCATAAAAATACTAAAGGAAATTCCAATCATTGTGTTTACGCCCTTTATTGTAAAACTCTGATTCCTAAGTGCCATTAAATAATTCCCCGGTATCAATTCCTGCTGTAAATATACCGAAACAATTAATACGCTAATTCCTGCTAACATTCCTAACAGAGAATTACTTAAAAAAGATATTAAAACCTGCCAGATATTTATCATATATATTGTACAGATTGGAAGAACTCCAAATACTAATATTCCTGTCTTGATAGTTCCTTCATTTATTAACCCCATATCAATCGTTGTAAATACAGGTTTCAATGATCCCATTTTCCAGGAAAAAAGGAAAATCACAACATACAGTACACTAAAATACAGGCAAATATGCTCAAACATCCAAATACACTTTGACAGCCACCAGATTTTCGTGCTTCGCACTCTAACCATATTCTGTATGCCCATTCCGTTCACATATGATTTTGGATAAATCATCCCACTAAATAAAAGGAGCGTATAAAACAAAAACCATTCTCCCGGAATTTTAAAAATGGTATTTTCCGTAATTTCTAAAAATGGAACCCCTTCCATAAACCGATACAGATAATCCAAAAAAGTAAAACATACGTGCGTTTCCTGTCCGTAAGATTTATAATTATAAAATTGAGTACAGACGAATATTGCCAATATAAACGGTACTATATAATATTTTCTCACTTGAAGAAATCCGCACCGCACGTCAAATGCAACTGCCTGTCTCAATGCTTTTCCGATTTTACATGAATTCTTTCTTTTCAATAACTTTTTCTCCTGCCTTATAAAGAATCACTGTCAATATACATGCCGCTCCTGCCTCCGCTAATATGGATATCGTTCCTGCTGCAAAACGATACTGTACCGTGAATAAATTAAAAAATACCGGCAGTTTTGGGAATACCCATTCGATCACTAAAACGATCGCATATCCTATCCACATTGTCCATATCCCCATTTCTTTCCACGATAATATCCGAAATATTAATGAAATGAAAAACATTTTCCAAAGCATTAACAGGAAAAATGCAGCGCCGATAAATGCCGGAGAACTTTCGCATATTTGATTTACTTTACTGAAAAACAAACTATACATGGAATCCCAATTCCAAAGTTCCGGTGTGGATAGAATACACGCCGCCGCTGCCGTTATAAATTCAATGCAGACAAAGCCAACACTTCTGATGAACAATCTTCTGACTTGTCTTTTCCACAAATTTTTACGACTAATATGAACGATAATATAATTGCTGCTATATATCTTTTCTTCATCTGCAAATAATAAAAACCATGACAGCGGCACAGAGACTAAACCAAAAGTCCATGGAGAATTCAAAATAGCCATTCCATCCATTGCACAATACGCCAATCCAAATCGGTCAAAAACTCTTAATTGCAGATTCAGAAACAATAAATTAGATATGTACAATAAGATTGTCAAGATAATTATTTTCAAATGTCGAATTTCCATACCGTCTTTCCTCTTTTAATATAAATCTGTCTTTTTTCCTGTTTGAAAAAATATATAACCGCTTACTCCTCCCAATACGATCAAATATCCTATCAACAACATCCATGAAGGACACCCTATTGCCGGAAGCAGGAAATATACCGGAGAATATTTCACAGCATCCGGATGTCCCGTCATCATACATACCGAATAAATGAAAATATTCAAAAGAAACGGAAATAATAGCGCTACTATTTTTTTATCCGAGAACCATGTCAACATCAGAGAAAGACATGCCATCATTCCCCCGAAAACAAACTCCAGCACAAAGAAAATCAACAAATACATATACGGATGTGTTTCATAAATTCCATACCATAATACGGATGCATTTACCAATTTCCCGGCAATTTCCTGAGGCACTAAACTTTGCAGCATTGTCATACAAATCATCAAATTTAATATCAATGGAACAACTATCACAATACCGCCCATCAAAAAAGTTACAAGATATTTTGAAATTAAAAAATCACTCCGGCAGCATCGTGTAAATACCTGTTTAAAATAACCATCTTTTATTTCATCATAAAATCCTGCACTACATGGAAGAACAGCCAAAATCGGGAAAATCAAAAAATATAAAAAGCCTTCAATATTATAGGTATTGCCGCCAATCCAATGTGAAAAAACTGTTTCCGGATAAATAAAAGAATTTATCCATACTTCATCAGCCTGATTCCAATATCCTACAACTCCAACAAGATTATGTATAATATGAATAATAGAAATACTCAAACCAATTATCAGACTGATCCAAAAACCTCTGCTATGCACAGCTCTCTTTAACTCAATATTTACCAATCTTTGTATCATGCCACTATCTCCATTATTTTAAATCTGCTTTTATAAATCTTACACCTTCCGCATATCTTGGATCAAAACATCCATCCATGCTATATCTGATATATAAATCAAATCCTGTGAGAACATCATCCTTTTCTATAAAGACAAGATTATATTGCTTCTTTTCGCCAGATTGAAAAATCACTCTGGCATAACTTTTATTTCTTTCATAAGCATCTTTACTTGTTTTATAGCCAAGCAGCTCACCCAAACTTCTACTCTCATAATCAATATCATCTTTCTCATCCGTCAGCAAAATATATGTAAAGCTATTTATGTACAATTCCTGCTCTGTATCTGATATATTTGTAATTTCAACCGGACACACAAGATACGAATATTCATTCAAAATTTCATTATTTTCGCCAAATTCCACCGGCAGTACATGAGAAAAATCATTTTTTGCATAATATGCTGCATCTGAATCAATAGGACCTTTTGTCGCATAAATATCCTGTACTTGAACTTCAAATGGTTCAATTGTAAATGTCTCTCCTATCTCGGATATAATATCACTGTACGGCATAACTTCTCCATCTATAGTAACCGGAATATTAACATTTGTTTCATCTTTTTCTTTTGACACAACTTTATTTTCATTATTTTTACTTTCCGGCTGCCATAAAACTTTTTGCAGTACCATAATAAGAACGACTGAACACATCAGAACAGCTATTCCGATAATAATCCCATTCCATACTTTTTTCTTCAAATGATTTCCTCCTTAATAAGCATCAGGTAAGGCTATAAATTGTGACCTTACCTGATACTTGAACTTAATTCAATCTCTGTGTCGCTAGTTGTATTTGCATCACTTTCACTACCGATTCTTCATCAATTTTAGAGTATTCTTCTTCTTCAAATCCGAGAATAATTTCATCACCAACCTTTAAATCTTTGATTGAAATTGTTTCAACATCTCCTGTTTCATAATTACAATATAAAATTCTATATGCTTCTATAGCTTCTGTACAATCAATATATTTTTTACTCTTTTGAGCTTCGCCCATATACTCAATCTCGATCTGGCTGTTTTCTAAATCAATTTCAATAATTTCCGCATCAATTCCTAGATATACTATCTCTTCTTTTTTGCAACCGATCAGACTTCCTACAGTGAGCATAAACAATAAGCATATAATAAATTTTTTTAGGTATGTTTTATTCTCTAACATTTCGTTTCTTTTTAACATTATACATTACTATCTTCCGAATAAGACTGATATGTTGGTTCGAATCCCGTACAGTTATTATATTTAGTTTCTCTAATTACCCCGTCCCAATTCGAACGCAAGGTTTCTATAACCGTAATATTATGCTTATGATACCCTGTTTTATAATAAAATGTTCTTGTATTAAAAGCTGAACTGTCCGGACCACTAAGACGAATCGTAATACGAGTACTATAATTTCCTGTAGCTCCTAAAGAAAAACTACCTTGTAAGGCTCTATTAACAGTTGCCTGACTTCCAACTGGAATGTTTATTCCTGCTTTAGCACTAACAGACACAGATTTTTCAACAGAATATTCATGGGACTCTCCTCTTGCTACACTTCTAACAAAATATGGTCCTGACATATTTACAAATGATTGTGTAATTCCATAGTCAACAACCGACCACTCTTTCCATTCTCGATAATCATATGTTGAAACTGCATCTTCACTTTGTTTTTTCCTAATACTTCCTAACAAAGTATGTGTTTTTCCATCATATTCGTATTTAACCGGATTTGAATAATGAACATATTCATATTCTAATCCATCCTCTCCAATAAATTCTATAACTTTACTATTTTTATTATCAAAATTTGCTTCTGCTACTAAAACATTAGAACTCATAAAAATCATCATACAAATTACCAATAAATGGGATACTAATTTTTTCATATAATTACCTCCTTACGCTCTCATTTTAATTCCGGAATTGTTTGATTTACATTTATTGTAGCCTACAATTCTTATCACCAAAAGCAAATCCCCTGTCAAAAACCGCAATTTTTCTTTTCTCAACTACATCAACCCTGCTTTTTACGCAAATATCCTTTGACAAAACGCAATTTTCTATGTACTTTGTTGATTTTACGCTATTTTTCAAGCTACTATATCTTTATCAATTATTTTCTAGGAGGTTTTCTTTATGAAATCAAAAACAAAACTATTTCTTGCATCACTTTTAACTTTTGCTATCATGAATAGCAATCTCTCAGCAACAGCATTTGCATCTGACACAAATTTCCAGTCACAGTCAGAAACAAGTGCTCTTTCTACTGTAGCCGAATATGACTTAACCTGCAGCGAAACACAAACCTTTACTGTATTAGATGCCAATGGCGAAGTATATTCTGTTACCTTTGAACCACTGACACCTGTATCCCGCATTGCATCCGGATCTTATCGTATTACTAAGACAAAACCCAATGCATGGACTGCTTCTATGGTTATAACGATTTCCAACAATGCCATCACAAAAGCAGGTTCTCCATCTGTCTCTTATCCAGGTACTAAAATTATCTCACAGACTGCTACACGTAACTCAGGTACAACTGCCACACTACGATTTAGATATTCTTTAAACTCACAATCTTATTCTGATGGTTTCAAAGCCGTTCTTTCTGGTTCTAAAATCACTGCCTACTTTTTATAATTTTTCTATTGTCGTAGTACCTTCTGTACCAAATACTGCCAGAAAAGAAAATACGAAATAGATACTAACTCCCAAGCAGATTACTGCTGCAATCTTTAACAAAAACTGTATTTTCTTATTTTCACATTTGTAAAAGATCAGCACATATGCATCGAACAGAACGCCAAAATACATGAAATAACATGTCGTAACCATCATGATCAGATAGAGAATCATCTCTACAACTTCATGTTTGAGATCAAATAGCTTATCACAGAATCTGCTTGTCTGCGGAGCAGATTCTGTATTATCTTTTTTCGCTTCCAGACCACATAATTCTTCTATCGAAACATGGTACTCATTTGCCAGCATCATAATTGTGCTGACTGAAGGCATTGCTTTATTATTTTCCCAAGCCGATACAGTCTGACGTGTTACATTCATTTTTTTAGCTAATTCTTCCTGACTCATGGAATGATTTTTCCGATATTCCTTTAAACGATCTCCTAATTGCATAACTACATCCTCAAATAAAGTATTGGGACTACAATATTATTTATGGACAACCCCAGACCAATAAGAGCCATTCCTTTCAATAGCCAATACATCTTTCTCTCCAGATTTTTCTTCGGGTAAATAAATAACATTCCAAAGTTATAAATGCAGCCAAACCAACAGATGACAGGTGGAGTAACGGTAAGCATACTAAAGAACATTCCGACAAGAGCTATCTCTTTTTCATACTGTTCCCAAAAAGTCTGCTGCCTTTCATTAACCGTTTCTTTCTCTTTCCCGGTGCTTTTCCCGCAAAAATCACTTTCTAAAAGTTCATCCACTGTCATACCGTATAATTCTGCCATTCTTCTAACCATTTCCAGATCCGGTTCACTCCCGCCGTTTTCCCAGTTAGACAGTCTCTGACGGCTGATTCCAAGCTCTTCTGCCGCTTCCTCCAGTTTCATATTACATTTTATTCTGCTTTTTTTTAATAAGTCTCCCAGTCTCATGTTTAAATACCTCAAATGAAATTCTATGTCTATTATAGCTTAAGTTTTATGCATATTCAACAAAACCACTGTAACTACTTTCCGCTATACTAATAATATTCATAAATATAAAAAGGATGAGCATCCTCTCTCTGATACCCATCCACTCTTAAATTACTTATAATATTTCTCACATGTATCTCGAAACTGTTCAAATAAATCATAGTATGTATTTACAATATCATGAAATTTCTCTGCGGCAAATGTTCCATCATAATCATGCGCTAGTTGATTTCGATCTTTTAACATCTGCAGCCAGCAGTCATTATCAATAATACCATTCACAAATGCCTGCTGCATAACCTGTCTCGGAGAACCCATCGCAAAATCCAGTATTTCCATTTGTTTTACTAGAATATCTTTCATAACTTTCCAAGCTATATCAAAGGTAAAATTAAAATTTAATACAGTTGCTGCTAATACAAAATCTGCACTCGGATCGGCATTCTTACTCTTTTCCAAGTTTTTCATACTTTTGCAAAATGTATTATACCGATTAATATATTTGCTTTCCATATTTTTTAATATCCTCCAATAAAAATTCATTTCTCCTTCCACTGTCGGCAGACTTTAATATCTACAGTATAGGTCAATCTGTCTCGGATATCAATATCTATCGGAGCCATTTATTTAATTCCGCTTAGAGCCAGTCCTTTAATAAATTGTTTCTGGAAAATCAGGAAAATAATGATCATCGGCACCATAATCATTGTTCCTACTGCCATGATTGCTGCAAGATCTTCTCCTCGCTGACTTGAAAAATATACAAGTCCCAGCGGCAGTGTCATTTTTTCTTTATCATTCAGCATAATCAATGGATTCAAATAATCATTCCAGTGCGCCATCGCTGTAAAGATTCCGATTGAACCGATTGCCGGCCGGATCATCGGTAAAATCACATGCCAGTATATTTTCATCGGCCCCGCCCCGTCAATCTTGGCAGCTTCGCAAATACTATTTGGAATGTCTTCAATAAACTGCTTCGCCAGATAAATAGAAAACGCACTGACCATCGAAGGAATAATAAGCGCCCATTGACTGTTCAGAAGTCCTAATTTCATATTCATCAGATAACGTGGAATCATTGTTACCTGTGAAGGTACCATCATTGTTGCCAGTAGCAGCATAAATAACGGTTTTTTCAGCTTAAACTCATATTTTGCAAATACATAGCCAAGCAATGTACTTGTAATGATTACGATCATTGTTACAACAGCTGTAATCATAACACTGTTGAAAAACCATGTTCCGATCGGAGCTTTCTCAAGCGCTGTCTCGTATCCTTCTATCGTCCATTCTGTAGGAAAGAACTGCGTTTTGTTCATATGGATTTCTGCATTTGATTTAAAGGAAGTACAAAACATCCATACAATCGGATACATCATCACAGCAGAAAACGCGACCAGAAATAAAATAATTATCATATGATACGCTTTAAATTTCTTATGTTCCATTATTCATAACTCCAATCTGCCCGCATCATCCTGTTCTGGATCATAGCAACCACAAAGATCATCAAAAATAATGCCGTTGCAACTGCCGATGCATAGCCCATATCAAATTGCGTGAAACTGATTCGATAGATGTAATTTGTCAGTACCATTGCACTGTCCTTCTGCCCGCCATCCGGAACAAATACTTTGAACTGGGCAAACATTTGAAAATAGTTTGCCATCGTCATAATTGCCACGAAAGCAAATGTTCTTCCGATTAGTGGAAGCCGGATAGAAATAAAACGTCTTACAGGACCTGCTCCGTCAATTGCCGCTGCCTCATCGAATTCCTTTGGAACACTCTCAAGACCTGCCGTAAAAAGTACCACATTATATCCAATATCTGCCCATAGTGTAAATACAATCACGATCAGAAACATTTGCCATGTTGTCAACCCCCAGTTCTTTGGTGTTCCCCCCAGGTATTTAATAATTTCATTCAAAAGTCCGCCTCTTGTACCAACGATACCATATTTCCAGATGAGCGCAGTTCCTACCATCGGAGCAATACATGGAATAAATAAAATTGTCCGGAAAAATGTCTTAATTCCTTTTGACGGCAATACCGAAATAATCTGTGCAAGAAACAATGTAATCACAATATTTCCAAGAACTGCCACGATACAAAACACAAGTGTATTTATGACTGCCTTATAAAAGACTTCATCCTGAAACATACGCTTATAATTTTCCAAACCAAGAAACGGCTGGGTGCTGTTTACAGGATTATATTCAAAAAATGATATCCCAAGTCCATAAAATAATGGAAAGACTGAAAATATAAACAGCAGCAAAAATCCGGGAACGAGAATCGCTGCCACAAACTTATTATTTTTCATCTCTTCCTCCTTTCTATCAACCGCCTTTAAAACCTATTGATGATTTATTGATATTCCATAATATCATATCATCCTGCAGTTAATCAACCTTCTAAAAAAGGCAGGGAAGTTTATCCCCTGCCCTCTCATTTTTCAATTATTCCATAGAATATCCAATCTGACATTCTTCCGAAATAGATTTTGATACATCTGCCAGAGCTTTCTCAATATCTCTGTTTTCAGACTGACATAAGTCAATGAACATTTCATTAAATCTTGTTCTCATATCTGATGTGTTGTAAGGTCCCATCCACTGTCCGTCCGGTAAGATTTCCAGTAAAAATTCAACCTGTGGAAGTTCTTCTTTATATTTTTCATTTTCTAATAAAGATTTTCTTGGCGGAAGCTGTGCACATGCAATATTATGCTCTACAAGGTTTTCTGGTTCACTGAAGAATTTTACAAATTCCCATGCACCCTCCTTGTGTTCTCCTACTTCCGGTACGATGATTCCCCAACCTGTTTCAGATGCAAATCCCATCTTATCTCCGTACATTGGAACCTGTGCATATTCAAAATCTTCACCGTATGTCAGGTCATAGCTCTCTAATCCATCAGAAATCGCCCAGGAACCAACAGATGCCATATAACCGATTCCCTGGTACACATCGTTATAGCAGTAATCTCCATTTGTTAAATGTTCCAGATCACATTCTCCGTTATCGACCATGCTCAAGATCTCTTCCATTGCTTTAATACCTTCCGGTGTTGCAAAGTTTACAGAATTATCTTCATTCAAATACTGTCCGCCCTGCTGAAGGATCATTGCCAGATAGTTACAGAATAAAGAGTCTCCATCAAGCATTTCAAAGCCTTTTACTTCTACAAGATCGCCGTTAGAAACAGATACCTCCTGTGAAACTTTTCTTAATTCTTCCCATGTTGTCGGATAAGAAATTCCTTTTTCTTCAAACATTTTTTTATTTACGATCATTCCGCCGTACTCAAGGTTATATTCCATCGGAACGCCATAGTATTTTCCATCTTTCTTATAAATACCAAGAGTTGGATCCATGTAATCAGATTCTAATTCAGAAACAAGATCTTCCGGAACTTCAGAAAGAGCATCTGTCTTAATAAAATCAGGCGCCATTCCGCCCCATACAGCCAGGATGTCAGCTCCGTCTTTTGCAGAAGTCAGTGAAGTCTGAATCTTTTCGTTGTAAGCGCTGAACGGATAGTCTGTTACTTTTACCTCATACTTATCCTGGGATTTATTGAATTTTTCTGCCATTTTCTTATAGGAAACAGTCCAGGCGTCATTCTGATGACACCAGAAATTCAGAACAACCTTCTCTCCGGAAGCATTATCCTTTTTTGCATTACTGTCAGTATTTTTATCGCTGCTGCCGCATCCGGCTGCCATACCGGCTGTCATTGCCATTACGAGCATAACTGATAAAATTCTCTTTTTCATAATTATATCTCTCCTTTTCGTATACTTTCCTTCGTTAGATATTTTATCAATCATACATAGATGCGTCTAATTGAATTATTTTATAAATGCATTTATTTATTTGTTTTTTCTATAAATAAAGTTTTATATCGGTTTGTATTGAAATACTCCAACTCCCATTCCGATATCTTCCGGGTGTTCCATGAGCCATCCTTTAAATGATCTCTGCAAACTTGTTGTCTCTGGATAAGATTGTCTATCTTCTGATATGTCACCAAAGATCCTTTCCTCTGCCTGACGGAAAGGATATACAATATCATACACTTCAAAACGATTTTGAAAATCAATGATATTACTTTCTTCTCCAAGTAAATGTTTCAGTACCGGAGACAGCAGCCAGGATTCACAGACATATACATTTTCTCCTGTAAATCCTCGATCTTTAAAAAATACTTCTGCTTTTTCAAATGCTTCCTGGCATGCATCTTTTGATAACTTACCATCTTCGGGGATATGTACGTTCAATACCTTCATCCCCTGTGGATAAGTATTGTTTTCTATTTTGATTTCTTTTTCCAGTTCAATCGGTTCAAACTGAAGTCTTCCAAGCCGGAATAATTTACCGCGAAGTGAGAGACTGATCCAGCCAGCTTCCCGAAGTCCCGGACAGCCATTTTTCTTTTCATAAGCATTTGCCCAGATTGCAATGTCTCTCATGTTTAACATATACACTTCTTCAGAAATACCTTCCTCGCAAAACCATTTCCATGCCTCTGCCGCAAAATGAACATACAGATACAATACCGTCTGTTCAAAATTCTCTGTTTCTTTTCCTTTTTCGAAAAATGCCTTCAAGTCTGTATCAAATAATTCTTTCCATTCCTGATATACTTTTTCCGGCATTTTAAAATTTTTTACAAATTGTACTGCACATTCGCTTAATCCGATCTTCTCCATTAATCTATCAATTTCCATGATAAGCCCTCTCTTTCCTAATTTATCTCATCATATAATTTTTCTATGGAATCTGTCAATTCCAAACGAGTACAAAAAAAGAACCTCGAAACTGAGATTCTTTTCGTAAAGCCGATGATCGGACTCGAACCGATAACCTGCTGATTACAAATCAGCTGCTCTGCCAATTGAGCCACATCGGCATATCATAATAACTAATTATCATATTTAGATATTAAAAAAGAGGGCCAACTAAGACTCTCTTTTTTAATGAAGCATCGGGGATTCGAACCCCGGACAACTTGATTAAAAGTCAAGTGCTCTACCGACTGAGCTAATGCTCCATATGCCCAGAGCCGGAATCGAACCAGCGACACAAGGATTTTCAGTCCTTTGCTCTACCGACTGAGCTATCTGGGCGTAACTTATTAAAATAATAAGTTGAGTTGCGGGAGCAGGATTTGAACCTACGACCTTCGGGTTATGAGCCCGACGAGCTACCAGACTGCTCCATCCCGCGATAATTTTTAATGGATGGTGGTGGATTCGAACCACCGAAAGCGTTGCTAACAGATTTACAGTCTGCCCCCTTTGGCCACTCGGGAAACCATCCATAAAGCCGATGATCGGACTCGAACCGATAACCTGCTGATTACAAATCAGCTGCTCTGCCAATTGAGCCACATCGGCATGACTATGTTATAATAACACATCACACACAATTTTGCAAGTGTTTTTTTTACACTTTCGTGTAAATGACTCCTACGGGAATCGAACCCGTGTTACCGCCGTGAAAGGGCGATGTCTTAAC
This sequence comes from Faecalicatena sp. Marseille-Q4148, assembly GCA_018228665.1. Taxonomy (NCBI): domain Bacteria; kingdom Bacillati; phylum Bacillota; class Clostridia; order Lachnospirales; family Lachnospiraceae; genus Faecalicatena; species Faecalicatena sp. Marseille-Q4148. Next base: position 2,314,063 of record CP073692.1, on the reverse strand, counting down.
CGCTTGACCAAGGAGCCTCATCTTTCTGGGGCTTTCCGCCCTTAACTCCCCCTGTTGGACTCGAACCAACGACAACTCGGTTAACAGCCGAGTGCTCTACCGACTGAGCTAAGGAGGAATATTAGATGGTATGTCCGCTCAACTAAACTCGCTTACGCTCATTAAGGTTCGCGAACCACCTCGCACTAAGCTCATGCTTCCTTACCGGTCGCATTCACTAAGTTGCTTTCGGTGTACCTTCAAAACCACATACAAGAAATCTCATCCTCCGTTCACTTTCCTATCCTTTACCTCACTTGGTTATGCCCTCGACCGATTAGTAACAGTCAGCTACATGTGTTACCACACTTCCACCTCTGTCCTATCTACCTCGTCGTCTTCAAGGGGTCTTACAACTTTACGTTGGGATATCTCATCTTGAGGGGGGCTTCACGCTTAGATGCCTTCAGCGTTTATCCCGTCCCGGCTTGGCTACTCTGCTATGCATTTGGTAATACAACAGATACACCAGCGGCCAGTCCACCCCGGTCCTCTCGTACTAAGGGCAGCTCCTCTCAAATATCCTACGCCCACGCCGGATAGGGACCGAACTGTCTCACGACGTTCTGAACCCAGCTCGCGTACCGCTTTAATGGGCGAACAGCCCAACCCTTGGGACCTACTTCAGCCCCAGGATGCGATGAGCCGACATCGAGGTGCCAAACCACTCCGTCGATGTGAACTCTTGGGAGTGATAAGCCTGTTATCCCCAGGGTAGCTTTTATCCGTTGAGCGATGGCAATCCCACTTTATACCACCGGATCACTAAGTCCTACTTTCGTACCTGCTCCACCCGTCGGTGTCACAGTCAAGCTCCCTTCTGCCTTTGCACTCTTCGAATGGTTTCCAACCATTCTGAGGGAACCTTTGAGCGCCTCCGATACCCTTTCGGAGGCGACCGCCCCAGTCAAACTCCCCACCTGACATTGTCCCCCAGCCGGGTCACGGCTGCTGGTTAGAAATCCAGTACTGCAAGGGTGGTATCCCAACAGCGACTCCATGGCAACTGGCGTTACCATTTCTCCGTCTCCCACCTATCCTGTACATGCAATACCGAATCCCAGTATCAAGCTGGAGTAAAGCTCCATGGGGTCTTTCCGTCCTGGCGCAGGTAACCAGCATCTTCACTGGTATTTCAATTTCACCGGGTGCATTGTTGAGACAGTGCCCAAATCATTACGCCTTTCGTGCGGGTCGGAACTTACCCGACAAGGAATTTCGCTACCTTAGGACCGTTATAGTTACGGCCGCCGTTTACTGGGGCTTAAGTTCAAAGCTTCGCTTGCGCTAACCTCTCCCCTTAACCTTCCAGCACCGGGCAGGCGTCAGCCCATATACTTCACCTTTCGGTTTCGCATAGACCTGTGTTTTTGCTAAACAGTTGCTTGGGCCAATTCTCTGCGGCCACTTTTACATGGCACTCCTTCTCCCGAAGTTACGGAGTCATTTTGCCGAGTTCCTTAACAATGCTTCTCCCGTCGGCCTTAGGATTCTCTCCTCATCCACCTGTGTCGGTTTACGGTACGGGTACAGTACAAACAATAGCGGCTTTTCTTGACGCATGGCTCACATACTTCGTTACTTATGTTTCACTCCGCATCACGTCTTCGGCTTATCACACGGATTTTCCTATGTGACACCTACCCCGCTTGCGCCGGTCTTTCCATTCCCGGCTTATGCTCTCCACACGTGTCCCCACAGTTCTGTCATACTGCAGTACAGGAATTTCAACCTGTTGTCCATCGACTACGGCTTTCGCCCTCGCCTTAGGTCCCGACTTACCCAGAGCAGATCAGCTTTACTCTGGAAACCTTAGATATTCGGCCTGGAGGATTCCCACCTCCATCTCGCTACTCATTCCGGCATTCTCTCTTCTTAACGCTCCACAGCTCCTTCCGGTACTGCTTCGCCGCCCTAAGAATGCTCCTCTACCAATCCTTACAGGATTCCTGAGCTTCGGTAGTGTGTTTCAGCCCCGGACATTTTCGGCGCAGGACCTCTCGACCAGTGAGCTATTACGCACTCTTTTAATGTATGGCTGCTTCTAAGCCAACATCCTGGTTGTCTTTGAAATCCCACATCCTTTTCCACTTAACACACATTTTGGGACCTTAGCTGCAGGTCTGGGCTCTTTCCCTTTCGACTACCCAACTTATCTCGTGTAGTCTGACTCCCGATAAGCATCACTACGGCATTCGGAGTTTGATATTCTTCGGTAAGCTTTGACGCCCCCTAGGAAATTCAGTGCTCTACCTCCGTGTGACTCTATCGAGGCTAGCCCTAAAGCTATTTCGAGGAGAACCAGCTATCTCCGGGTTCGATTGGAATTTCTCCCCTATCCACACCTCATCCCCACCCTTTTCAACGGATGTGGGTTCGGTCCTCCATTGCCTTTTACGGCAACTTCAACCTGGACATGGATAGATCACCCGGTTTCGGGTCTACTCCGGCTGACTTGGCGCCCTATTCAGACTTGGTTTCCCTTCGGCTCCGGACCTAAAGTCCTTAACCTCGCCAGCCGACGTAACTCGCCGGACCGTTCTACAAAAAGTACGCGGTTCCACTTTATTATGGTTCCACAGCTTGTAAACACAGGGTTTCAGGTTCTCTTTCACTCCCCTCCCGGGGTCCTTTTCACCTTTCCTTCACAGTACTATGCGCTATCGGTCACTAAGTAGTATTTAGCCTTACGGGGTGGTCCCCGCTCCTTCCCACAAGGTTTCTCGTGTCTCGTGGTACTCTGGATCCCGCTCGCTCTCTTCTATTTTCAGGTACGGGGCTTTCACCCTCTCTGGCTGGCTTTCCCAAAACCATTCTCCTAATATACGAGTCACTTGTTGCGGTCCTAACCCCCGGATGCACGCATCCGGGTTTGGGCTCTTTCCATTTCGCTCGCCGCTACTTTGGAAATCGATGTTTCTTTCTCTTCCTCCGGCTACTTAGATGTTTCAGTTCACCGGGTTCCCCTCCATACGTTATGGATTGGCGTATGGATACTTGAGGGCTTCTCAAGTAGGTTTCCCCATTCGGATATCTCCGGATCGTTGGATATTTGCTCCTCCCCGAAGCTTTTCGCAGCTTATCACGTCCTTCATCGGCTCTTAGTGCCAAGGCATCCACCCTGCGCTCTTTCTAGCATAACCAACTTGCCTTCATCCACGGGAATGGACGTTAGCTACACATGCATAGCGTTGCATGCGTTGGTAATTAGGTTTGATTCATTTGAATCAGTGTTTCGAATAATTATTATCTAATAACAATTACCTCGGATGTCTTGATATTTTCATCAATTTATTTCTTATATGCGGTTTTCAAGGTACATTGACTGTTTTATCAGTCATCAGAAATCTGAACTTTTTCAGAACCCTGATCACTGGTAAAACCAGCTATCCTAAACAACACTTCCCTGTTGGTTGGGTTAGCTCGAACCTCCCCAGGTTCTTGCCAGTATCTATATGAAAGCTTCCCCTCCGGAATTTTGTCATCCCTTCCTTTGGTTTATCTTTTTTTATAATCTGGCGGCCACCTACTCTCCCACACCGTCTCCAGTGCAGTACCATCGGCCGCTTAGGTCTTAACCATCGTGTTCGGGATGGGAACGGGTGTCTCCCCTAAGCGCATCGCCACCAGAAGCATTGAGTACTTAGCGAGGTCTTCTCGAGCTTAGTACGAAAGCTGTTCTTCGCACTCCGTGTGAAGAACTTCTTCTTTCACTCCTTCTCCGAAGACTCCCTTAATAACTCAACAATAGACAACAGCTCTTACTTCTTCTTCCTTAGAAAGGAGGTGATCCAGCCGCACCTTCCGATACGGCTACCTTGTTACGACTTCACCCCAGTTATCCGTCCCGCCTTCGGCAGCTCCTCCCCTAAGGTTAGGTCACTGACTTCGGGCGTTACTGACTCCCATGGTGTGACGGGCGGTGTGTACAAGACCCGGGAACGTATTCACCGCGACATGCTGATTCGCGATTACTAGCGATTCCAGCTTCATGTAGTCGAGTTGCAGACTACAATCCGAACTGAGACGTTATTTCTGAGATTTGCTCCAGGTCACCCTTTCGCTTCCCTTTGTTTACGCCATTGTAGCACGTGTGTAGCCCTGCTCATAAGGGGCATGATGATTTGACGTCATCCCCACCTTCCTCCAGGTTATCCCTGGCAGTCTCTCCAGAGTGCCCGGCCTTACCGCTGGCTACTGAAGATAGGGGTTGCGCTCGTTGCGGGACTTAACCCAACATCTCACGACACGAGCTGACGACAACCATGCACCACCTGTCTCCTCTGTCCCGTAGGAAAGGCAACATTACTTGCCGGTCAGAGGGATGTCAAGAGCAGGTAAGGTTCTTCGCGTTGCTTCGAATTAAACCACATGCTCCACCGCTTGTGCGGGTCCCCGTCAATTCCTTTGAGTTTCATTCTTGCGAACGTACTCCCCAGGTGGACTACTTATTGCGTTAGCTGCGGCACCGAACAGCTTTGCTGCCCGACACCTAGTAGTCATCGTTTACGGCGTGGACTACCAGGGTATCTAATCCTGTTTGCTCCCCACGCTTTCGAGCCTCAACGTCAGTTACCGTCCAGTAAGCCGCCTTCGCCACTGGTGTTCCTCCTAATATCTACGCATTTCACCGCTACACTAGGAATTCCGCTTACCTCTCCGGCACTCTAGAAGCACAGTTTCCAATGCAGTCCCGTGGTTGAGCCTCGGGTTTTCACATCAGACTTGCACTTCCGTCTACGCTCCCTTTACACCCAGTAAATCCGGATAACGCTTGCCCCCTACGTATTACCGCGGCTGCTGGCACGTAGTTAGCCGGGGCTTCTTACTCAGGTACCGTCATTTTCTTCCCTGCTGATAGAAGTTTACATACCGAAATACTTCATCCTTCACGCGGCGTCGCTGCATCAGGGTTTCCCCCATTGTGCAATATTCCCCACTGCTGCCTCCCGTAGGAGTTTGGGCCGTGTCTCAGTCCCAATGTGGCCGGTCGCCCTCTCAGGTCGGCTACTGATCGTTGGCTTGGTAGGCCGTTACCCCACCAACTACCTAATCAGACGCGGGTCCATCTCATACCACCGGAGTTTTTCACACCGTACCATGCGGTACTGTGCGCTTATGCGGTATTAGCAGTCATTTCTAACTGTTATCCCCCTGTATGAGGCAGGTTACCCACGCGTTACTCACCCGTCCGCCGCTCAGTCACAATCACTTCAATCCGAAGAAATCCATAAAAGCGCTTCGCTCGACTTGCATGTGTTAAGCACGCCGCCAGCGTTCATCCTGAGCCAGGATCAAACTCTCGTTAAAAGTGTTTGTTCTTGGCGAATCAACTGCTAGCTAATTCATCCATAATTACTGTTTTTAGGTCGTTAGACTTTTGTGTCCAACTCGTTCTGAAATCTCTTTAAAGAAATTTTCAGGGTTGTTGTCTATTGTTTAGTTATCAAGGTTCTCTGTCGTTTGACAACTTATCTAGTTTATCATAACTGATTTGCTTTGTCAAGAACTTTTTTATTTTATTTTTTCAAGTCCTTGTTGTCTTTGCGACAGCTCATTTAGATTATCACATCTGTTTTGCTTTGTCAAGAAGTTTTTTCAAGTTTTTTCAAACTTTTTTCATTCTTCTTTTTTGAAAAAAGAGCGGAGAAAGAGGGATTTGAACCCTCGCACGGCGCGAACCGTCTACACCCTTAGCAGGGGCGCCTCTTCAGCCACTTGAGTATTTCTCCTGAATTCTTATTTCCATATTTAACTGTGCATCACAGTGCAAAATGTATTATACTAAACACATATGAATATGTCAATGATTTTTTTATATTTTTTTGCTTTTTATCACAAAAAACAAGATATGGTGTTTACAGAATATCTTTCTACCATATCTTGCCTTATTATTTCTCTATTTATTTTATGTGAGCATTGATTGTATCTTGAATTTGATTTTTTACCATTTCTGCAATTTCCGGTGTTTTCATATTTTTATATTCATCATATTCTATTGCCGGAAGAAAATGTACCTGCACTGTTACAGGTGCAGTACTGTTTGTGTCAAATGGTTTGTAAGCATCTATCAGCGCCACCGGTATAATTGGGCATTTTGCTTTGGTTGCTGCCTTGAAACTTCCGCCTTTAAATTCATTTACCTTATTTCCTTCTTTTGAGCGTGTTCCTTCTGCGAAGATTAGATAGTTTCTTCCTCCCTGCACTTCTTTCGTTACATCCATAATTACCTGCATTGATTGTCTCAGATCGTCTCTGTCAATCAAAAATGCCCTCATACAGGCAAATACCTGTTTTAAAAATGGTACGTTTCCCACTTCTTTTTTTGCTACAACAGAAAATGGTTTCGGACAGGATGCAACAATGGCCAAAACATCATACATTCCCTGATGATTCGGAAAAAACATAAATCCTGATTGTTTCGGGATATTTTCTTCACCGTATGTTTCTATTGTTACATTTCCACCGATATTCGCTCGTTTTGTAATAAACCGCAGCATTTTATAATGCTGTTCTTCTGTATACTTCTGTACATGGGATGCATGATAGCATAGTTTTACCCACATAAACGGTACCAGTATAATATTGCGAAGTACCATGATTAAAATTCTTTTCATTGCCCGCTATATCCCTTCTGTTCTTTTATTTTTCTGTCTGATATTCTAAAATGGCTGTTTCATAAAGATTATTACCTTCACAATCTACTACAACAATTGCCGGAAGATTCTCTACTTCCAGACGACGGATTGCTTCTGTGCCAAGATCGTCATAGGCAACCACTTCTGCCTTTTTAATACATTTAGACAAAAGCGCTCCTGCTCCGCCCACTGCTGCAAAATATACGGAAGTATTGCGGACAACTGCATCAATCACTTCTTTTGTACGTTTTCCTTTTCCAATCATTCCTGCAAGTCCCATATCAAGAAGCTTCGGTGTATACTTGTCCATACGGCTCGCTGTTGTCGGTCCTGCAGAGCCAATTGGACGTCCTTCTCGCGCCGGAGATGGGCCCATGTAATAGATCATCTGTCCAGTCAGATCTACCGGAAGCTCTTCTCCTGCTTCGATCGTCTCAATCATTCTCTTATGAGCTGCATCTCTTGCCGAATAAATCGTACCGCTTAAATATACATAATCTCCTGCTTTCAGACTCTTTACATCTTCTTTTGTAATCGGAACTCGTATCTGTCTGTCCATCTTTCTTTCCTCCTATATCACTTCTACCACATGTCGGTTTACATGACAGCAGATATTTACTGCCACCGGAAGTCCTGCTATATGTGTCGGATAAGTATTGATATTCACTGCAAGCGCTGTCGTTCTTCCACCCAGACCTCCAGGTCCGATTCCCAATCCGTTAATTCTTCTCAAAAGTTCTTCTTCCATCTCTTTTACATATGGAATTTCTGAATGTGTTCCCGCTTCTCTCGTTAATGCCTGTTTTGCCATAAGAGCACATTTCTCAAATGTACCGCCGATTCCAACTCCGACTACCATAGGAGGACATGCATTTGGTCCTGCATCCCGCACAGCTGTTAGAATCGCATCCTTCACACCTTCTATTCCATCTGCTGGCTTCAGCATAAAAATACGGCTCATATTTTCGCTGCCGAATCCTTTCGGTGCAACTGTAATTTTTACCTGATCCCCTGCCACAATTCTGCAGTGAATAACTGCCGGCGTATTATCATTTGTATTTTCTCTGATGAGCGGATCTTTTACAACTGATTTTCTCAAATATCCTTCTGTATAGCCCCGGCGTACCCCTTCATTTACCGCATCTTCCAGAAGTCCACCCTCCAGATGTACTTCCTGTCCGATTTCAAGAAATACAACTGCCATTCCTGTATCCTGACAGATTGGAATCATATCTTCTGCTGCGATTTTCAGGTTCTCCTGAAGTTGTCCAAGAATCTTCTTTCCGAGTGGAGATTCTTCATTCGCCTCTGCCTGTTTCATAATTCTGTCCATATCTTCTGAAAGAAAATGATTGGCTCTGATACACATTTCTCTGACGCGCTCTGTGATTTCACTTACCTGTATGTTTCGCACCTCTCTATACCTTCCCTTCTGCAGCAATTGCTGCTCTCGTACTAGGTCTTATTATATTACAGAATGATTGTGGCGACAAGTAGTGCAGCAATGAACTTCTTTCTCTAAAAATGCTCTTTTCACATAGATTCCCTCAATCTCTTTCTAACCGTCACAATCATTGTCATAAAACATGCCGTTCCTCCTACAAAATTGGATATTGGTTCTGCCAGGAACACACCCATCACACCAAGTCCGCCAATATACGGAAGCAGCAATGTCAGCGGCACAACGATAATTACTTTTCTAAAAATAGAAAAAAATACTGCATGTCTGGAAAATCCAAGAGCGACAAAGGTTGACTGCCCTGCAAACTGCAGAGCCATCATAAAAATTCCAAAAAAATATACTTTCATCGCCGGGACTCCGGCTTCAAGCAAAGCCCGTTCACTGCTGAACATCTTTATAAAAAATTCCGGGAAAAAGTCCACCAGACCCCATGCTCCAAGTGTAATCACAATACATACGACTGACATAAAACGGATTGCTTCTTTTACACGATCATATTTTCCTGCACCGTAGTTGAATCCTATAACCGGCTGCGCTCCATTTGTAATTCCGGTTACCGGCAAATGTGTAATTTCTCTCACAGAGTTTAATACGGTCATAACACCAACATAAATATCTCCGCCGAACCCGGCCAGAACCGCATTACAAACAATCTGTACGATTCCATTTGTTACCGCCATCACAAAACCGGATGTTCCAAGTCCTACTATCTCTTTCAGAAGCTTTGGCTGTACTTTCATTCTTCGGCGTTCCAGTCGGATCAGTACCTTTGAGCCTGTAAGAAAATGAATTACCCATACTGCAGACATGGCCTGTGAGATCACTGTTGCCAGCGCAGCGCCTTTTACCCCCATATGAAATCCAAAGATAAAGATCGGATCTAAAACAATATTGGCAACTGCACCAATCAGAACAGAAAGCATCCCTGTCTTTCCAAATCCCTGTGCATTGATAAAGCTGTTCATACCAAGACTCAGCATCACAAAACCTGTTCCTAACAAGTAGATACTAATATAATCATTTGCATACGGAAATGTGGCGTCACTGGCTCCGAATAAATATAATAGCGGGCGTTTCAGAAGAAATCCGGATGCCATAAGCGCTGCTGCCGAAAGAATCAGCATGGAACAGGTTGTCCCCATAATATTTCCGGCACGTTCTTCCTCATTTCCTCCTCTTGCGATAGAAAATAACGGCGCGCCTCCCATTCCGAATAGATTGGCAAATGCAATCATAATGGTGATCATCGGCAGCGTCAGTCCGATTCCCGTAAGCGCCTGCGATGACGCATTCGGAATGTGTCCGATGTAGATTCGGTCTACAATGTTATACATAAGATTGATTAACTGGGCCAATGTCATTGGAATTGCAAGATTTAAAATATTTCTGGATACTTTTCCTGTTCCGAAATCATGTTTCTGTTCCATTCTATCACCTGATTCTCTGTTTTATTTTGCCTTTATTCTGAACAATCTTGAAAAGTAATCTCCCTGCTGTTCTCTTAAAATATCATGAAGCCCGGAAGAAAAATCTGATACGCTTAATCCCACATTCAATAATTCATCTCCGTAATGAAGGTGTTCTTCTGTCTTTTCTCCAAAACTTCCATATTCCGTAATTTCATATCTCTGATCCGGAAGAAGTCCTTCCAGCTGAATCCTCTGAAAATTTCCCTGCGGCGGCTGCAGTACACGGAAATATGCAACAAGCGCTTCTTTCCGGTCTTTTGAAACAACCATCCATGCAGAAGAACTGTCATTCGATGAAAGCTGTTCAAATGGGCTTTTTAGGCGGTAGAACCATCCTTTCTGAATCAGTTCCCGATATTCTTTCATAAATGCTACCTGGCGTTTCATTTCTTCCAGTTCTTCTTCCGGAAGTTTTGTAATATCAAGCTCATAACCAAATGTTCCAAAATATGCCACATTTGCTCTTGTATCCAACGGGGTGTCCCTAAAAACCTGATGATTTGGCGATGCAGATACATGGCTTCCGATACTGCTTAACGGATATACCATTGATGTTCCGTACTGAATCTTAATACGCTCTACTGCATCCGTATCATCTGATGCCCATGCCTGAGGTGCATAGTAAAGCATCCCCGGATCAAATCTGGCTCCTCCGCTGGAACAGGATTCAAATAAAATGTGCGGAAACTCCTGAATCAATCTTTCATACAGCTCGTATACACCGAGAATATATTTATGCCGCACCTTTCCCTGATAAATACTGTCATTGCCATTGGAAAATACTTCCGAAAAAGAACGGTTCATATCCCATTTTACATAAGATACCGGAGCTGATCCGAGAATTTCTCTCATCTGCTGATGAATATAATCTATGACTTCTTTTTTTGAAAAATCAAGTACATACTGATTTCTGCAATGACAATAATTTCTTCTCAGATCTACAAGGAGCCAGTCCGGATGTGCCCGGAACAAATCACTGTCCTTATTTGTCATCTCAGGCTCAAACCACAGACCAAATTTCATTCCCATTGCCTCAATCTTCTCTGCCAGTCCTTTAATTCCTCCCGGAAGCTTTTCTTTATTAACATACCAGTCGCCGAGAGAACAGGTATCTGTATTTCTTTTTCCAAACCATCCGTCATCTAACACAAACAGCTCAATCCCGATTTTCTTCGCCTGACTTGCCAGCTGCAAAATCTTTTCTTCATCAAACTGAAAATAAGTGGCTTCCCAGTTATTAATAAGAATCGGCCGCACCCGGTCTCTCCACTGACCTCTTGCCAGTCTTGTACGATACAGCTCATGAAATGTCTGACTCATCCCATTTAATCCACTTCCGGAATATACCATAACAAGCTCCGGTGTCTGGAAACATTCTCCTTCTTCTAATTTCCAGCGAAATTCATTCGGATGAATTCCAAGTACAACTCTTGTTACGTTAAAATTATCAACTTCTGCCTGTGCCAGAAAATCGCCGCTATATACAAGGCTAAATCCGATAGCTTCGCCTGCACGTTCCGTTGTCTCTCGTCGTTTCAATGCCAAAAACGGATTAAACTGATGACTGCTTCCGCCTCTCATGCTGTAGATGCCCTGTGTTCCATAATTCAGCTCTCTCGTCTGAACATGCCGTTCTCTTGACCATGCCCCGGCAAGTTCAATCATTTCATATTCTTTGTCCGGAAGATCAAGACAGCCGCTCATTGCATTTAAAATTGTAATTCCTTCCTGATTATCGCATACGAATTTTACATGTTTTGTGATAACCGGATATGCTTCAAAAATGGTATATGACAGAATGATTTTTGTTTTAAGCAGCTTATCTTCCAGTACCACTTCAAGTGTCGCTGCTTCTGAATCCGTTTCTGTATACACAGCCGGCAATCCTTCTAACTTCTTCTTGCCCGCAAAAATCACATGCTCTTTATACTGAAAATCAACAGTTCTGCTCCCATTTTTCTGTTCCAGCTCAAATGCCGGATATCTCATATCTCCTGAACCATACGCCGGATATTCCTGTTTTAAATGTTCCAGTGAAAATCTGTAATTTCCTTCAAAACAATTCGGAGTCATGTCTCTTCCTGCATATTCAATTAAATACCCAAAATCATCGCAATCTGTAATTTTCTTACCGTAATAAATATGACCTAGCTGTCCATTTTTCATTACTTTAAAAATATAACTGATACTCTGATTGTACAAATGAAATTCTTTTGACTGTTCATGAAAGATAATTGGCATAATATTTCCTCCTCAGGATATTTCTGTAATTATTATTTATTATAACAGATTTTTTCGAACTGAAAAAAGCCTTCTGAAAAATTCTGCATGAATTTTTCAGAAGACTTTTGATTACAGAAAATTATTTTATCTCTTATTCTTCTGTTTCTTGTTCCTCTTCAGACTGTTCTTCTGTTTCTCTTACTTTTGCGATACTTGCTACCTTGTCATCACCTGACAGATTGATCAGTTTGACACCGGATGTAATTCGTCCAAGAACAGATATGCCGCTGCATTCCATACGGATAATAATTCCCTCTGTATTAATGATCATGATCTCATTGTCCTGATCTACTGCTTTTACGCCTACGACATTTCCTGTCTTTTCAGTAATCTTATAGCATTTTACGCCTTTGCCGCCTCGATTTTGTTTTGTAAATTCTTCCAGTTTTGTGAGTTTACCCATACCTTTTTCAGATACGATTAAAAGATAATCTCCCTGTATATCAAGCTGCATTCCAACGATTTCATCCCGATCGCCGAGATTCATACCGCGAACCCCCATTGAAGTCCTTCCGGTCGGTCTTACGTCGCTTTCATTAAAGCGGATACACTGTCCGTATTTTGTCACAAGAATAATATCCCGCTCATTATCTGTTGCCTTTACTTCGATCAATTCATCATCTTCTCTGAGGGTAATTGCTGCCAGTCCGGTCTTTCTTACATTTGCATAATCCTGAATCGGAGTTTTCTTTACAAGACCTTTCTTTGTAGCCATAAACAGATAATGTCCTTCTTCGTATTCCTCAATCGGAATGACAGCAGTGATTTTCTCACCCGGCATCATCTGCAGCAGGTTAATGATTGCTGTTCCTCTTGCCGTTCTGCTTGCCTCCGGAATCTCATAACCTTTCATGCGGTACACCCGTCCTGTATTCGTAAAGAACATAAGATAATGATGTGTAGAAGTCATAAACAGTTCTTCTACATAATCTTCGTCCAGTGTCTGCATTCCTTTAATGCCCTTACCTCCCCGGTTCTGGCTCTTGAATGCATCTACAGACATTCTCTTAATATATCCTAATTTTGTCATTGTGATAACAACATTCTGTTCCGGAATCAGATCCTCCATGGAAATATCAAACTCATCAAAACCAATCGATGTTCTTCTGTCATCACCATATTTATCACGGATTACAATAATTTCTTCCTTGATTACTCCAAGAAGCAGTTTTCTGTCTGCAAGAATCGCTTTTAACTCGCCGATTCGTTTCATCAGTTCCGCATACTCTGCTTCCAGTTTTTCCCGCTCCAGACCTGTCAGCGTACGCAGACGCATTTCCACAATCGCCTGTGCCTGTGCCTCAGACAGTTCAAAACGTTTAATCAATTCTGCCTTTGCAATCTGTACTGTTTTGGAACCGCGGATAATTGTGATTACTTCATCAATATTATCAAGTGCGATCAACAAGCCCTGTAAAATATGAGCCCGCTCTTCTGCACGATTTAATTCATATTTCGTTCTTCTTGTGACAACCTCTTCCTGATGCTTCAGATAGAGATTCAGCATATCGAGAATATTAAGCACCTTTGGTTCATTTCCAACAAGCGCCAGCATAATTACACCAAAGGTATCCTGCATCTGCGTATGCTTATATAACTGATTCAGAATTACATTTGCATTGACATCTCTTCTAAGCTCAATACAGATACGCATACCTTCACGGTTCGACTGATCACTCAGATCTGTAATTCCATCGATTTTCTTGTCACGCACAAGCTCTGCTATTTTTTCAATCAGGCGTGCTTTATTTACCATATACGGCAATTCTGTGACAACAATACGGCTCTTGCCATTTTGCATCGGTTCAATGTCTGTTACTGCACGCACACGAATCTTACCTCTTCCGGTACGATAAGCTTCCTCGATTCCTCTTGTTCCAAGAATCGTTGCTCCTGTCGGAAAATCAGGTCCTTTAATAATCTTTAGTATATCTTCAATTGTCGTTGTTCCATTATCATCAATCTGATCATCAATAATCTTCACCACTGCATCGATCACTTCTCGAAGATTGTGCGGCGGAATATTCGTCGCCATACCAACTGCAATTCCGGATGTTCCATTGACAAGAAGATTTGGAAATCTTGCCGGAAGCACGGTTGGCTCTTTTTCTGTCTCATCAAAGTTTGGAGCAAAATCTACAGTATTTTTATTAATATCTGCTGTCAGCTCCATAGAAATCTTACTGAGTCTTGCCTCTGTATATCGCATGGCAGCAGCTCCGTCTCCATCGACAGAACCAAAGTTTCCGTGTCCGTCTACAAGGGGATATCTTGTAGACCACTCCTGAGCCATATTTACGAGTGCACCATAGATCGAGCTGTCTCCATGCGGATGATATTTACCCATTGTATCACCGACAATACGCGCACATTTACGATGCGGTTTGTCCGGACCGTTATTCAGTTCGATCATTGAATACAAAATTCTTCTCTGTACCGGTTTCAGACCGTCCCTTACATCCGGAAGCGCCCGGGATGCAATAACACTCATGGCGTAATCAATATACGATTTCTCCATTGTCTTTTGCAGGTCTACTTCGTGGACTTTATCAAAAATGTTGTCTTCCATGTCTTACTCTCCTTCTCATCCACAGATTAAATATCAAGATTTTCTACAAATCTTGCATTTTCTTCAATAAATTCACGTCTTGGCTCTACCTTATCTCCCATTAATGTGGTAAATGTCAGGTCAAGTTCAGAAGATGTTTCATCATCCATTACAACACGTTTCAAGATTCGATGCTGCGGATCCATCGTTGTATCCCAAAGCTGTTCTGCATCCATTTCTCCAAGACCTTTATAACGCTGAATCTTATTATTCTGATCACGTCCAACTTCTGAAAGAATCTTATCCAGTTCTGCATCACTGTATGCATACCAGACTTTTTTATTCTTCTCAAGCTTATATAACGGCGGCTGTGCAAGATATACATATCCCTGTCTGATCAGCTCCGGCATAAAACGATACAAAAATGTTAATAGCAATGTGCTAATATGTGCTCCATCGACATCGGCATCTGTCATAATGATAATCTTGTGATATCGAAGCTTTGAAATATCAAAATCATCATGAATTCCTGTACCAAACGCAGTAATCATTGCTTTAATTTCAGCATTGGCATATATTTTATCCAGTCTTGCTTTTTCTACATTCAGAATTTTTCCGCGAAGCGGCAGGATTGCCTGAGTCGCACGGTCGCGGGCTGTCTTTGCAGAACCGCCGGCAGAATCTCCCTCTACGATATAAATCTCACAATTTGCCGGATTCTTATCCGAACAGTCTGCAAGTTTTCCCGGAAGAGACATGCCTTCCAGTGCAGATTTTCTTCTTGTCAGATCTCTCGCTTTCCTTGCGGCTTCCCTTGCACGCTGTGCCATAACAGATTTTTCAACAATCATTTTTCCGACAGACGGATTCTGTTCAAGGAAAATTTCCAACTGTGATGCAACAACGCTCATAACAGCTCCGCGCGCTTCGCTGTTTCCAAGCTTTTGTTTCGTCTGCCCTTCAAACTGAGGATCTTCAATCTTAACACTGACAATCGCAGTTAAACCTTCTCTGATATCTTCTCCTGATAAATCCGGTTCATTATCTTTTAATAATTTATTTTTTCTTGCATAATCATTAAATGTCTTTGTCAGCGCAGTACGGAAGCCTGCAATATGAGTTCCGCCTTCCGGTGTTGTGATATTATTAACGAATCCATATGTATTTTCTGTAAAGGAATCATTATGCTGCAGAGCAACTTCCACCGCAACGCCGTCTTTCAGACCTTCGCAATAAATAATTGTCTCGTATAACGGTGTCTTGCTTTTATTCAGATATGCAACAAATTCCTTAATACCGCCTTCATAGTGGAATGTATGCTCTCTTACTTCTTCTCCTCTGTAATCGTGCAGAACAATTCTAAGGCCTTTCGTTAAAAATGCAGTTTCCCTGAGCCGCTGCTTCAAAATATCGTAATCATATACGGTTTCTTCAAAGATCTCTCCGTCCGGAAGAAATGTTACTTTTGTTCCGGTCTTTTCCATATCACATTCGCCGATCACTTCCAGTTTCTTGACTACTTTGCCACGTTCATAACGCTGCATATAAACTTTGCCGCCGCTGCAGATTTCTACTTCTAACCACACAGACAGCGCATTTACAACAGAGGCGCCTACACCATGCAGACCTCCGGATACTTTGTATCCTCCACCGCCGAATTTACCTCCTGCATGCAGAACAGTAAATACAACCTCTACTGCCGGAAGCCCTGTTTTGTGATTGATTCCAACCGGAATTCCACGCCCATTATCAATAACTGTAATAGAATTGTCCTGATTGATCGCCACATCTATCGTATCACAATAGCCTGCCAGCGCCTCATCAACTGCATTATCTACGATTTCGTACACGAGATGATGAAGTCCTCTCGATGACGTACTTCCTATGTACATTCCAGGTCTTTTTCTTACCGCTTCCAGTCCTTCTAATATCTGGATCTGGTCGGCGCCGTATTCTGTACTTACTGTACTACCCATTTTAATTCCTCCTAATTTTCTCCAGTGACTTCACCATCTTTTACGTGAAACACTTTATTCATTGAAAATCTGTGATTAACAAATTCATCCAGACCGGTACAAGTCACAAGTGTCTGCACCCCCTGAATACTATCCAACAGATAATTCTGCCTATGTTTGTCAAGCTCAGATAATACATCATCAAGCAAAAGAACAGGTGTATCATGAAGCACCTGTTTCACAAGTTCAATTTCTGATAATTTTAATGACAATGCTGCCGTTCTCTGCTGTCCCTGTGATCCAAACTTGCGTATATCAAGATCATCTGCAAGAAAACAGATGTCATCCCGATGCGGTCCTGTTGAAGTACTCCTCATCCGGATATCCCTTTCCCTGTTCTTTCTGACAGCTTCTTCCAGAGACAGACTGCCGCAGCCAGGTTCATAAGAAAGAACCAGATTTTCCCGTTCTCCGGTAAGTTTTTGATGAATTGTTCCGACAATCTCATTTACTTCCCGCACAAACTTCCGTCTCCGCTCCATAATCCGTTCGCCATAATCAATCAGCTGCATATCCCATACTTCCAGCGTATCATATAGATCTCTTCTGTCAGGAATCTCTTTCAGCAGCTTATTTCGCTGATTTACGATTCGATTATAACTGGACAGATCACTTAAATATATCTTATCGAGCAGAGACAGCTCCATATCCATGAATCTTCGCCGTTCTGCCGGTCCATTTTTAATAATATTCAGATCTTCCGGTGAAAAAAAGACAAGATGAATCATTCCGAACAGCTCACTTGCCTTGCGAATCGGAATTTTATCAATGGCAATTCCCTTTGGGCTGTTCTTCTTTAAATGTACATCTATCTGGTAAGGAACTCCGTCCTTTTCTACCAGAATTTCAATATGAGATTCCTCTTTTCCAAACTGAATCATATCTCTGTCTTTTGTACCTCTGTGGGATTTTGTTGTCCCACAGAGATAGACTGCTTCAAGAATATTGGTTTTTCCCTGGGCATTATCACCATAAAAGATATTTGTTGCATGATTAAAATCAAGTTTCAACAAATGATAATTTCGGAAATTTTTTAACTTTAATGATTTCAGAATCATATGTCTACCAACTATCTGATAATTTTTACTTCTTCATTCTCAAAGAAAATGATGTCTCCCTCATGCAGCTTTTTCCCGCGGCGGGTTTCTACTTCACCATTTACTTTTACTTCTCCGTTCTGGATCACGATTTTCGCATCTACTCCGGATTCTACAAGACCGGCCAGTTTCATTGCCTGACCAAGTTTAATAAACTCATCTCTAATTGTAATTTCCTGCATCTTTTTCCTCTCCGACTATACTCCGGCATTAAAGTTGACCGGTAAAATCAAATAAATATAAGTTTCATTTTCATCTTTGATGAAGCAAGGTGCTTTTGGATTCATCAAAAACAAATTCACTTCTTCATCATCAATCACACGAAGTGCATCGATCAAAAATTTAGGATTAAATCCAATCAGCAGATCTTTTCCTTCTTTTTCAATCATAATTTCTTCATCCATCGAACCAATTTGAGACTGAATCTTCAGCTGCATTGTTTCATCACCAATATTGATGATGATTGGTTTCTTATCTCCTTCTTTTACCAATAATGTTGCACGGTCAATACAGTTTAACAGTTCTTTTTTATTGATTTTTACTTTTGTTTCGTAATCATTAGACAACATTTGGTCGATGCGGAAATATTCTCCTTCGATGAGTCGGGAAACAACAACCGTATTATCAAATTCAAACACAATATGATTCTTTGTAAAATATAAGTTGACATCATTTTCCGTTTCACCGGATAAAATCTTACTCACTTCGATTAGAGTTTTGCCCGGAACAACAACTTTTGTATCCGGATAGCTTTCTTTCAATGCGATTTTGCGAATCGCAATACGATGTCCGTCCAGGGAAACAACTTTTAGCTGATTATCATGGATTTCAAATAATTCTCCAGTCATCAATTTATTACTATCATTGTCTGCAATAGAAAAAATTGTCTGGCGGATCACTTCTTTTAAAGTAAATTGAGATAAAGTGACTGCCTGTTCTTTCTCAATATAAGGTAAATAGGAAAATTCATCTCCCGGTTTGCCGGAAATGTTGAATTTAGCTTTTTCGCAAGTAATCAATGTCTGTAAATTAGAATTTGTTTCAATTGTAATAGTATTATCCGGTAATTTTCTTACAATATCAGAAAAAATTCGTGCATCAATTGCAATTAAACCTTTCTCGAAGATATCTCCTTCAATAATTGTTTCAATTCCAAGTTCCATATCATTAGCTGTTAATTTAATGATGTCTGTTGTTGCATCAATTAAGATACATTCGAGGATCGGCATTGTTGTTTTAGAAGGTACTGCTTTGGAAACAATGCTGACACCTTTTACCAGATTTGATTTGGTGCAAACGATTTTCATGTGAATAACTCCTTTCTGGGTGTGCGAATATATAAATATATAAAAGTTGTCCGCAGTAACCGCCGTAGGGGGTGTTGATATGTGGATAACCCTCGTGAGCCGTGTAAATACGCAACTTTTTCGGTCTAAAAACTCTGTGGAAAAGAAAATGATGACATGTGAACGCCCTTTGGATAAAAAAATCCGAAAAAAAGGCCTTCAAGGTGTATCAACAGTCTGTTCACAGCTTGTCCACAAGATATGCTCAAAGTTATCCCCATATGGTGTGAATAACTTTAGGATAACTTGAAGTATATTTAAACAGGATTAATTTTCTTTTTAATAATATTAACAGTGTTACTTAATGTTTCGTCTGTCTTTAAATCAGCCGCAATCTTGTCTACGCCGTGGCTGATTGTTGAGTGGTCGCGGCCGCCCAGGATAATCCCGATGGATTTTAGCGGCGTATCGGTAATTGTGCGGATCAGATACATGGCAATCTGTCTTGGAATTGCGATGTCAGCGCTTCTCTTGCCGCTCTTTAAGTCAGCGATTGAAATATCAAAGTGTTCAGAAATTACATCCAGGATAGATTCCGGTGTAATCTGACGGTTCTCATCCGGTGAAATAATGTCTTTTAAAGCTTCGGCAGCCAGATTAATGTCAATAATAATGCTGCGGCCACCGGTCTGATTCAGCTTATAAAGTGCGATCAGTTTATTTAAAGAGCCTTCCAGTTCACGGATGTTTGATTTCACGTTAGATGCAATGTATTGTAGTACGTCATTAGGAATATGATATTTCTCAAGACCGTCAATTTCGATTTTTTTCTGTAAAATCGCCATTCTTGTCTCATAATCCGGTGATGAAATGTCAGCGATCAGGCCCCACTCAAAGCGTGTACGGAGTCTGGCTTCTAATGTTTCAATATCTTTCGGTGGTTTATCACTGGAGATAATGATCTGTTTGCCGGATACATGAAGATGATTAAACGTATGGAAGAATTCCTCCTGTGTACTTTCTTTTCCTATAATAAACTGGACGTCGTCAATTAAGAGAACATCATTTGTACGATATTTTTCACGAAAAGCGGCCATGGCAGATTCATTGCCGGTACGTCCGCTCTTGATGGCGTCGATCAGCTCATTCGTAAATGTTTCACTTGTAACATAAAGCACTTTTTTAGACGGATCATGTTCCAGAATAAAGTGCGCAATGGAATGCATCAAGTGAGTTTTGCCAAGTCCAACACCTCCATATAAAAAGAGAGGGTTATATACAGCACCCGGAGATTCGGCCACAGCAAGGGAAGCCGCATGCGCAAAATTGTTGTTGCCTCCGACTACGAATGTGTCAAATGTGTACTTAGGGTTAAGGTTTGCCTTCTCACTAAGATATTTGGAACGTTTTTTCTGTTCCGTTGTTTCTTTGATTTCTTTTTTCATCTCATCAAGTTCCGAGTAATCATTTTCGGAAATAAATTTGATGTCAAACTCTGTACCGGTTACTTCTGCAATGCAGACTCGAAGCGGGAGCAGGTACTTATTCTTAATATGCTCGACGCTTGCCTTTAAATTGACTGACAAAAATACTGTATTATCGATAACGTCATACACTTTTAGTGGGAGAATCCACGTTTCATATGAAATATTTGATAAACAGTATTCAAAACGCAGCTTTTGTATTATTTCTGTCCATTTTTCTTCTACTATGTTCATCATCCAAACTCCTACATATACTTATACATACTTGATTATATTCTACATCAAAAAAGATGTTAAGGCAATCAAAAATAAATGTGGATAACTTTTTGAACATCTTAAAGTACCGATTTTAAGCCATTCTTTGTTAAAAAAAAGATAATATCCAAAGTCTTTCCATATACTTTCCACTAATTATCCCCCAAAAAAAGCAAAGTTATCAACATTTTGTGGATAACATGTGGATAAGGGGATAATATATGGATAACTCTGGGGAAAAGAAAAAAGTGATAGAAAACAAAAGAAAATGTAAGGATTATCTTGACTTTCAGCCGGTTTCAGACTATAATTATGAGCGATGTCTAAAAGAATATATTTATCTTAAATGACAATAATCGTATATAATTTGCAGCAAGTATATTATATAAAGTACTTGAATTCAGTAAGGAGGTGGATATCAATGAAAATGACATTCCAACCAAAAAAGAGATCCAGAGCTAAAGTTCATGGTTTCAGAGCAAGAATGAGCACAGCTGGCGGAAGAAAAGTATTAGCAGCCAGAAGAGCAAAAGGAAGAAAACAGTTATCAGCATAGGCCGCATATATGTGGCCTTTTCTTCTATATATAAAGAAGAAAAGGAGAACTTTGAATGAAATTTTCCGAATCACTGAAAAAAAATCACGATTTTCAGTATGTATATAAAAAAGGAAAGTCTTTTGCAAACAAATATTTGATTATGTATCAGATGGAGAATCACCTGGGAAAGAACCGGGTGGGAATCTCTGTCAGTAAAAAAGTAGGCAATAGTATTGTCAGACATCGTGTTACACGTCTGATCAGAGAAAGCTACAGACTACAAGAAGGCAGATTCCAATGTGGATTAGATATTATTATTATAGCAAGAGCAGGCGCGAAAGGCAGAACATATCAGGAAATAGAGAGCGCATTACTCCACTTGGGAAAACTTCATAATATTATAGATGATATAAATGGAGATATCAGCAGTGAAAAAAATATTAATCGGAATGATTAAATTTTATCAGAAATATTTATCGGGATTAAAAAGATCGGCCTGTTGCATCTACACACCGACATGTTCTCAGTATGGCATAGAAGCGATTGAGAAATATGGTGCATTCAAAGGCGGTCTTTTGACGTTATGGAGGATTTTGCGCTGTAATCCATTTTCAAAAGGAGGGTATGATCCTGTACCTTAAAAAAAGGTAAAGATGGAGGAGAAAAAATGTCAGGAGTTTTATTAACACAGTCAAATTCATTTATTATTGGACCGATCGCTTGGCTGCTCGGAAAATTAATGAATGGTATTTTTGTTGTGCTTGATACAATCGGTATTCAGAATATCGGTTTATGTATCATTCTTTTTACAATTGTTATTTACACATTGATGCTTCCGCTGACGATCAAACAGCAGAAATTCTCAAAAATGTCAGCAGTCATGAATCCGGAGCTTCAGAAGATTTCAAAGAAATATAAAGGAAAGAAAGATCAGGAATCTATGCTGAAGCAGCAGGAAGAGATGCAGGCGCTTTACATGAAATACGGTGTTTCACCGACAAGCGGTTGCTCCACAATGCTTATTCAGTTTCCGTTGATCATGGGACTTTTCGCAGTAATTCAGAACATTCCGGCGTACGTAAACGGAATTAAAGCAGCATATATGCCGCTTGTAAATAGTATTTTAAGTTCTGATTCTGCATTAAAAGCAATTGAGAAGATCGGAAGCAAAGCGCCGATCAATATCAGTCCGGAACGTTTTGATTATACAAAAGCGAATACGATCGTAGATGTTCTGTATAAATTCCAGAGTGAATCCTGGGCAGAACTTGCAGACAAGATTCCAAGTATGGCAGATTTAATTACAGATACACAGAGCAGTCTGATCCATTTGAACAGTTTCCTCGGCATCAATATTGCCGAGACACCAATGACTCTGTTCATGGATGCAATTAAGACAGGTGCGATTCTTTCTATCATTCTTGCAGTTGCAATTCCGTTAATTTCCGGATTTACACAGTGGCTGAACATGAAGCTGATGCCGCAGCAGGAGACAGATCCGGATAACCCGGTTGCTTCTTCTATGAAGATGATGAACCTGACAATGCCGATTTTCTCAATGGTAATGTGTTTCACATTCCCGTCAGGTATTGGTTTATACTGGATTGCCAGTGCAGTTGTAAGATCTGTGCAGCAGGTGGCTGTAAATAGATATATGGATAAGAAATCTATCGAGTCCATGATTGAAGAGAACCAGAAAAAAGCTGCGAAGAAACGTGAGAAACAGGGCGTTGCGGCTTCTACATTAAATGAGATGGCTCAGAAGAATGTTCGCAATATTGCAGAGCCGAAGACAGCGCAGATGTCAACAAAAGAGCGTGATGAGAAGCTTCAGCAGGCTGCAGAGAAAAATAAGAATGCAAAACAGGGAAGTCTTGCAGCGAAAGCAAATATGGTTAGAGAATTTAACGAGAGCAATAAAAATAAGTAAATGATAATAGTGACTGGATGGGGGCACGAATTATGAAAGAAATCACAGTATCAGCGAGAACGCTTAGTGATGCGATTACAGAAGCTTTGATTGAGCTGGAAATCACAAGCGATATGTTAGAATATGATGTTATTGAAAAGGGAAGTGAAGGTTTCTTTGGAATCGGCCGTAAGCAGGCTGTAATCAAAGCCCGCAAAAAGGTAGTGGAACCTCCGAAAGAAGAAATTAAAAAAGAAGAGCCGGCAAAGGAAAAACCGAAAAAAGAGTTCAAGAAAGAACCAAAAAAAGAATCTCGCAAAGAACATAAAGAGCATAAAGAACAAAAAGAGTTCAAAAAGGATGCTGCAAGAGAACTTCACCGGGAAGTAAAAGAAACAGTTGCTCCGGTTAAGGAAGAGGAAAAAGAACCTGTGAAGCTTGCTGAGATTTCAGAAGAAACAAAGACAGCCTGTGTGGATTTCTTAAAAGGTGTATTTGAGACAATGAACCTGGAAGTTGAGATTGGAACAGAGATTGATGAGGAAGGCGCTCTTGCAATCGAGCTGAAAGGAAAACACATGGGAATCCTGATCGGTAAGAGAGGACAGACACTGGACGCACTTCAGTATCTGACAAACCGTGTTGCTAACAAAAATCAGGAAGGATTTGTACGCGTTAAATTAGATACAGAAAATTACCGTAAGAGAAGAAAAGAAACATTAGAAAATCTTGCAAAAAATATTGCATCAAAAGTAAAACGTACAAGAAAACCGGTTTCTCTTGAACCAATGAATCCGTATGAGAGAAGAATCATTCACTCAGCGCTGCAGGCAGATCGCTATGTATCTACTCACAGCGAAGGAGAGGAACCATACAGAAGAGTTGTAGTAACTCCGAATCGTAAGTAATTTAAGGAAGAAGACAGTAGGGTATCATACTTTACTGTCTTTTTTATATGAAGGCAAGGTGTGGTTTGATGGTTGTTCTTGTACAGCCGATAAAAATATAATATAATAAATTTGCGTTCTTGAAGAAAAAAGGAAAGGGAAGGCTATGTTAAAAAAAGATACGATTGCTGCGATCGCAACAGCAATGTCAAATTCCGGCATTGGAATTGTGCGGATCAGCGGCGAAGATGCATTAGATATTATTACAAAAATATATAGAAGTAAATCCGGAAAATGTCTGGCTGATCAGAAAAGCCATACAATCCACTATGGATATATTGCAGACGGCGAAGAATTTATTGATGAAGTGCTTGTGATGCTGATGAAAGGGCCACACAGTTATACGGGTGAAGATACGGTAGAAATTGACTGTCATGGAGGAGTTTTTGTTGTTAAGAGAATCCTTGAAACTGTGATTAAGTATGGTGCAAGACCGGCAGAGCCGGGAGAGTTTACAAAAAGAGCATTCTTAAACGGACGAATTGATCTGTCTCAGGCAGAAGCAGTTATTGATGTCATTGAAGCTCAGAATGAGTACGCACTAAAGAGTTCTGTCAGTCAGCTGAAAGGTTCTGTTCATGAAAAGATTGGAGAAGTCCGCGCGGAAATCCTGTATCATACAGCATTCATTGAAACTGCGCTGGATGATCCGGAACATATTGATGTAGATGGCTATGGAGAAACACTTCGGGGAGTTGTGGAGAAGCTTCTTGAAGAGCTTCAGAAGCTGATAGATTCTGCGGATAACGGCCGTATTATGAAGGAAGGAATCCGTACGGTTATTGTCGGTAAGCCAAATGCAGGAAAATCCTCTCTGTTAAATGTACTTGTAGGAGAAGAACGGGCTATTGTAACAGATATTGAAGGAACAACAAGAGATATTCTTGAAGAACATATTAACCTTCACGGAGTAAGCCTGAATATTATCGATACAGCAGGGATTCGCGATACAAAAGATGTTGTGGAAAAGATCGGGGTTGACCGCGCTAAATCACAGATGAATGACGCGGATCTTATCATCTATGTAGTAGATGTTTCCCGGCCGCTTGATGAAAATGACAGTGAGATCATGCAGATGATCGCGGACAAGCAGGCAATTGTGTTGTTAAATAAAACAGATTTGGAATCAGTTGTAACGGAAGAAGAGCTGAAGAATCAGCTTCAAAAACCGATGATCCAAATCTCTGCAAAGGAAGAAACCGGAATCAGAGAGCTTGAACAGGTTCTGAAAGAGATGTTCTTCCAGGGAGATATTTCTTTTAATAATGAAGTTTATATTACAAATGTCCGGCATAAGACAGCGCTTCTGGATGCTCGGGAAAGTCTGAAAAAAGTACTTCAAAGTATAGAAAATCAGATGCCGGAAGATTTTTATTCCATTGATCTGATGGATGCTTATGAGGCGCTTGGAAGTATTACCGGAGAAACGATAGGAGAAGATTTGGTTAATGAAATATTCAGTAAATTCTGTATGGGAAAATAAAGATCCATATGATGTTGTAGTAATTGGCGCAGGACATGCAGGTTGTGAGGCGGCATTGGCATCTGCAAGGCTTGGTCTGCGCACGATTGTATTTACCGTCAGCGTAGAAAGTATTGCGTTAATGCCGTGTAATCCGAATATCGGCGGAAGTTCAAAAGGTCATCTTGTAAAGGAAGTAGATGCTCTGGGCGGTGAAATGGGAAAAGTCATCGACCGGACATTTATCCAGTCCAAAATGTTGAACAAATCCAAGGGCCCGGCGGTACATTCACTGCGCGCACAGGCAGATAAGGCAGAATATACAAAGGAGATGCGGCTTGTACTGGAAAATCAGGAAAACCTGGAAGTAAAACAGGCAGAAGTAGTAGATATTCTGACAGAAGATGGGAAAATAACAGGAGTACAGACATATTCCGGATGTATATACCGCTGTAAGGCTGTAATTCTCTGTACAGGGACATATTTGAAAGCAAGGTGTATTTATGGTGATGTCAGCAGTGAAACAGGTCCTAACGGGCTTCAGGCGGCTAATTACCTGACAGAGGCATTAAAGCGGCTTGGAATTACCATGTACCGCTTTAAAACAGGTACACCTGCAAGAATTGACCGAAGGTCAGTTGATTTTAGTAAGATGGAAGAACAGTTTGGAGATGAGCGGGTCGTTCCGTTTTCATTTACAACAAACCGGGAAGATGTACAGATTGACCAGGTATCATGCTGGCTTACTTATACAAATGAAAAGACACATGAAATCATTCGGAACAATCTGGATCGTTCGCCGTTATTCTCAGGTATGATCGAAGGAACCGGGCCACGGTATTGTCCGTCTATAGAGGACAAAGTGGTAAAATTTTCCGATAAAGACAGACATCAGGTATTTATTGAGCCGGAAGGACTGTATACAAATGAGATGTATGTGGGAGGAATGTCCAGTTCTCTTCCGGAAGATGTACAGTATGAGATGTACCGCAGCGTGGCAGGACTTGAACATGTGAAGATTGTGAGAAATGCCTATGCAATCGAATACGATTGTATCGATGCAAGACAGTTGGATGCCACATTGGAATTCAAAGATATCAGCGGACTTTACAGTGCCGGACAATTCAATGGAAGTTCCGGATATGAAGAAGCAGCGGCTCAGGGGATTGTTGCCGGAATTAACGCAGCTTTAAAGATTCTCGGCCGTGAACAGATTGTCATTGACCGTTCACAGGGATATATTGGCGTATTGATCGATGATCTTGTAACAAAAGAAAGCCATGAGCCATATCGAATGATGACATCCAGAGCAGAATACAGACTTCTTCTTCGACAGGATAATGCGGATCAGCGGCTGACGAAGATTGGTTATGAAGTCGGACTGATTTCTGAAGAGAGATATCAACATCTTTTGGAGAAAGAACAGCAGATTTGTGGAGAAGTAGAGCGTTTGGAGCATGCGCATGTGGGTAACTCTGAACCTGTGCAGAAACTTCTGGCGCAGTATGGAAGTACACCTCTTACGTCAGGAACTTCTCTGGCAGAATTGATTCGCCGCCCGGAATTGTCGTATGAAGCGATAGAACCAATCGATAGTACACGTCCGGGAAAATTCAGCGAAGAAGTAGAAGAACAGGTAAATATAAATATTAAGTATGACGGTTATATCCGGCGTCAGGCGAAACAGGTAGAACAGTTTAAAAAACTGGAGAAAAAGAAAATACCGGAAAATATTAATTATGATGATGTAAAAAGTTTGAGAATTGAAGCAGTACAGAAGTTAAAGGCATTCCGACCGCGATCTATCGGACAGGCATCCCGGATTTCCGGTGTTTCTCCGGCGGATATCTCAGTGCTTCTTGTTTATCTTGGAGGGAAATAAAATGAGTCAGTTATTTGATGAAAAGCTTCAGGAGCTTAATCTTGTATTGACAAAACAGCAGAAGCAGCAGTTTGATAAGTTTTATGAACTGTTGGTAGAATGGAATAAAGTGATGAATCTGACGGGAATTACAGAGTATGAAGAAGTAAATGAAAAGCATTTCATAGACAGTCTTGCTGTTGTAAAAGCCATAGATTTAAGTAAAGTAAATACAGTCATCGATATTGGAACAGGAGCCGGATTTCCTGGAATCCCGTTGAAAATTGCATTTCCTCACTTAAAGATTACATTACTTGATTCTTTGAATAAGCGAATCAAGTTTCTTGATGAAGTAATCCGGGAATTAGGGCTGCAGGATATTAAAACAATTCATGGCCGGGCAGAAGATTTTGCAAAACAGAAAGAATACCGTGAGCAATATGATCTTTGTGTATCCAGGGCAGTTGCGAATTTAGCAACACTCAGTGAATATTGCATTCCATACACAAAAGTTGGGGGACAGTTTATTTCTTATAAATCAGGTGAAATTCAGGAAGAAATTGATGCATCCAGAAAAGCCGTATCGATTCTTGGCGGAACGGTAGCAGATGTTGTAAAATTTCAGCTTCCGGGAAGTGATATTGGAAGATCATTTGTAGCTATAAAAAAAGAAAAGGCTACAGCAAAAAAATATCCTAGAAAAGCAGGGCTTCCGGCAAAAGAACCGCTAAAATAATTCATAAAGGAATTCATAAAGAAAAAGATAATCAGAAAGCGAAGTCAGCTGTTAGAGATGCAGCATGGCTTCGCTTTTTGATTTTATTCAGAATTTTGTTCAGAGAATCTATCATAGAATTTCTGACAGTGCTATTTTTCTGATAGTGTATACTCTTTGTAAATATCACCGGTTTCAAGAGATTTCCAGAGAAAATGTCCATCTTCCAATGTCATATAGCTTGGAATACTGTTCTCTTTTGGGAGAGAAGCAGAGCCTGGATTCATATAAATACAGTGCTCGGTAGCTTCCAAAGCAGGTACATGGGTATGACCGTGAAGGAGAATATCGTTTGGTCCGATTTTTGGCAAGTCTGTCAGGTTATAAAGATGACCATGTGTGATAAAAATCATAGTACCCTGCTCACATAAAAGTGCGTAATCTGCCAGTACCGGGAAATCTAAAACCATTTGATCTACCTCGGCTTCACAATTTCCGCGGACACAAAAAATATTATCTTTCATAGAATTCAGCATTTCTGTAACTGATTTCGGGTTATATTCCTTTGGAAGATCATTTCGCGGACCGTGATAAAGAATATCACCAAGTAAAATAATCTTATCGGCAGCTTCCTTTTCAAATTGTTCTAATATTTTGCGGCAATAATAAGCAGAACCGTGGATGTCTGATGCAATTAAATATTTCATGTTATAATCTCCTGTGATTTCAATAAATTAGTATGTGTGTTTTAATAAATTGTATTCGTTAAGAAAATCCATATTTATTCATATATAAGTTATATTACATTATGCGCTGTATCATTTGTATTAGAGCTATCATTTGTATTAGCTGCATTATCTGTGATATTAGAGGCACTGTCTGCAGCGCTGTTTGAAATATCGTCTGCGATACTATCGATAGCATCATCAAAAAAGATAGCAATTTGTTCTAAAACTTCCAGTGGAACTTCCAGATGTGGAAGACCTTTCGCTTTATCGATATCAACAGATTCAATAGAAGGTACAAGGTGTTTGTACTGTTCAGCAACAGTTTTATTATCTGGTGTACCGATACCGGATAAAATAAAGATACTATTATTAAGTTCTTTTAATGCGGTAGTAATATTAGCCTTAGTATAATTACCGCGTAAGCTTGCATACAAATATTTTCCATGACAGCTGTCAAGATGAGCAGTTTCATAGTACGTTTTTAAATAGGAATCTTCTGCTTTACTTGGACTATAGAAATAATCCATAAAGAAATCAGACTCAATTTCACGACGAGAAACAAGGATATTGTACAGTAATGTACCCAAAATAGGAACAGAAATAAGGAATTTCTGTATTTTTGCTTTTTTTGTCGGAACTTGCGATAACTCCTGAAGTGAAAGTGGATTGATCA
This sequence comes from Faecalicatena sp. Marseille-Q4148, assembly GCA_018228665.1. NCBI lineage: Bacteria > Bacillati > Bacillota > Clostridia > Lachnospirales > Lachnospiraceae > Faecalicatena > Faecalicatena sp. Marseille-Q4148. The sequence continues at coordinate 2,284,654 of CP073692.1, read as the reverse complement.
TTATAATTCGATCAATAATAGAATCATCATTTCTGCAAGCCATTGTCACAAAGGAAGAAGATTCTCCGGAAGAGATAATATCTGTTTTTTCTCCGATGACATTTTTAATAAAATCAGTAATTAATTGGACATATAAAAAATTAGTATAAGTTACATCGGGTTTATCAGAGCGTCCGCAGCCAAGTAGGTCAATTGTATAAACAGTATATTTCTTTGCAAGCTGATTTTCAATGCGATGCCACTCATATCCAGAGGAAGACGGATTTAAGTCATGAATAAGAAGAAGTGGTTTTCCGTTTCCTTTCTTTGTGTAAAAAATATTTCCAAATTTCCATTCATAGGTTCTGCCATCAGTAGTCTTCAAGAGATTGTCTACAGTGGCAAGAAAGTATGTAAGTTTGTTCATTGTATAGATGAAAAATGAAGCCGCAGCAGCGGCAGCAGCACAAGTAGTTAGTTTTTTCTTCCAGTTCATATATACACCTGCTTTCTTTATCGGTCAATTAAAGTATTTCATAGTTCTTATTATACTACAGTCCTTTGCTCAAGAAAAGTAAAAAGAAGGAAGAAAATATTTTGAGAATGTTTCACGTGAAACATTGGAAAAAGTGTGATAAAATCCCATCTTTGACAGTTAGAAAAAGAAAAAATCGCTGTATCCCTCATGTTTACTGGGGTATAGCGATTTTTGTCGTTGTTTCGAAATATAGTAATTTATTCCTTCCCTTTACTTTTTTTCTGAATATTTCTCATCTTACTTTTTGTTATGAACTGATAATCTGTTCGGAAACCGCAGACGTCATGAAGATCATCCGTAATTCTTTCTCGTTTGTATAAAGGAATAAATCCCTGTTCCTGTATTTCAGCGAAATTCATTTCTTTTAGAACATCTAATAATTCTTCACATGTATATTTAGTATCCAGTTTTTTCTCAAGGAAACGGTATATGGTCAATGCAAGAAAACAGATTAGAAAATGTGCTTTGATCCGGTTTTCATCCTGTAAATAGACAGGTCTTGCAGAAAAATCTGTTTTCATAATCCGGAAACATTCTTCTATCTGCCATCTTCCTTCACTTACTTTTAAAATATCACTAACTTCGTCATCTAAAAGATCTGTGCATACTGCGTAAAAGCCATCATACTGGGCTTCTTCAGAAATCTTGGTTTCATCTAGATAATGATTTACATCAGCAGCTTCCCCTTCTTCTGTTACAGCGATCGTTCCGATGAAACGTGCTGGGTCATTTGGATTTTTTCGGTTCTTTTTTGTGTTCCCTGAATCCAGCATCTTTTGTGCCCGTTCAATCTGTTTGTCTCGAATAGATTTTTGATAAAGGGCATATTTAGGAGAATAGGTAATGATCAGGCGTTGATGCAGCTTCTTTGTGGTGTAGGGCTCGTCTTTATAATAAAGTCCTTTATCATCTTCTGGTAGTTTTGTGATATCAACAGGGGTTCCATCTGATACTCTTTTAAACCCCTGTAAATTTAATGCCCATTCTTTTTCTTCTTTCTTCAGCTTTTTGATGGACTGGGTTACGATATAAGACCGTTCCCCCATGTGGTTGTATTCCCGGATTGATTCAGAGCCAAGCCCGGCATCGCTGCAATAAATAAATTTCTGACAACCAAAATTTCCAAGAACTTTCTTTTCTAACGGTTTGAGAGAGGTTTGCTCATTTGCATTTCCCGGAAAAAGAGAAAAAGCAAGGGGAATCCCATCTCCATCCATAAACAATCCCATTTGGATGATCGGGTTTGGCCTGTGTTCTTTACTTTTCCCGTATTTTTTATTTCCATCTTCTTGTTCAATTTCAAAGTAATAATTCGAGCAGTCATAATAAAGGATCTTATCATTTCTTTTTCCAAGGAAGTGGGAGTTTTTATAAACTTCAGACTGAATAAGATCACATTCCGCACCAAGTACATCCAATGCCCGGTAGACATCATGAAGTTCATAGGATGGTTTTTCTAAGAATTCAGATGCAACTTTGTAAGAAGAACGTTTGCTGCAAGGTTCTAAGATTCTTGCATAAATCAGATCCGAGAGGATCGCATTGATATCATACTTGAATTTATATTTCTGTTTCAGTTTCCGGCAGATTTTATTCATTTGTAGTTGATAATAAATGGATTGGAGAAACAGATAGCCACCACGGAAGAAGACCTGCTTGTCATAATCTAATTGTCTATCCGCATGGAATGGTATCAATACTGTCTGTGCTTCTTTTTCTTTTTTATATTTTTCAGTTTCTATTTTCACTTCATTTTTTGCCCATGCAACGACATCATCTCTTGTAGGACCATGTTCAGGCAAAAGTTGTTCTAAGGTTCCCAGCTTGCGGACGATAGCTGAAGTAGTGCTGCCATTTGCTTTTGTATAAGATTTACAGATATAAAAGGACTCTGCATTTTTTGATTTTGTTATATGAAGATTCATCTGTCATCCCTCCTATCCCTTATTATATCATACAATAACATAAAATAACAGCTATAAAAACAGAAAATTTGACATAAAAAAAGCAGGTTTTATGCGACCTGTGAGAACTTTTTTTAATATTCAACTGTCAAACTCCCGTTCATATATACACCTGCTTTCTTTATCGGTCAATTAAAGTATTTCATAGTTCTTATTATACTACAGTCCTTTGTTCAAGAAAAGTAAAAAGAAAGAAGAAAATATTTTGAAAATGTTTCACGTGAAACATTGGAAAAAGTGTGATAAAATATTTAGTAATTTCTAAAGAAAAAGAATTATGTGCCAAAAGTATGACATCGAAAGGAGAAACCGGTATGCAACATAAAGGAACAATTAGAATGGAAACAGAACGATTAGTTTTAAGGCCGCTGGAAATCGAAGATGCAGAAAATATGTTTCAAAACTGGTCAAATGATCCGGAAGTTACAAAATTTTTGACTTGGCCAGCAAATAAAGAAATAAAAATGGCGGAAGATATATTAAAAATATGGAAAAGTCAATATGAAAAATCTGATTTTTATCAATGGGGAATTGTGCCAAAATCCTTTGGAGAAGTTATAGGTACCATATCTGTAGTAGAATTAGATGAAAGAGTAGAAAAAGTACAAATAGGATATTGCATAGGAAGAAAATGGTGGGGTCAGGGATATACAACTGAAGCATTTGCAGCAATCATTTCATTCTTATTTGAAGAAGTAGGTGTAAATAGAATAGAAACCATGTATGATCTTAGAAATCCGGGCTCAGGTAAAGTAATGAAAAAGTGTGGTCTTCAATACGAAGGAACATTACGACAGGCCGGATGGAGTAATAGTGGAATTGGAGATATGGCAATGTATAGTATCCTCGCATCTGAATACTTTCAAAAACATAGCGATGCCAAAATATAACGATTTACATGTTTCACGTGAAACATATGAATCGTTTTATAAAAAGCAGTATTTATAAACGAAAGTCAAATAAAATCTTTATGAAACATAAAGAAAAAGTAAATAAAAAATGTTTCACGTGAAACATTTTATGGAATCTAAAGAAAAAAGATGCTATAATCATATAGTAACACACTTACAGCGAAAGTAGGTATGAAAGAAACAGGAGTATAGATATAGAAAGGTGACATCGTATGGGAAGAATAATAGCCGTTGCAAATCAGAAGGGCGGCGTAGGAAAAACAACTACATCCATCAATTTGTCTTCATGCCTTGCAGCAAAAGGAAAAAAGGTCTTAGCGATTGACATGGACCCGCAGGGTAACATGACAAGTGGACTCGGAATAGATAAAGATGGTGTAGAAAAGACAGTTTATGATCTGATCATTGGACAGGCAACAATCGAGGAAGTACTCTGCAAAGAAGCATTAGAAAATTTGGATGTTCTTCCAACTAATATAGATTTATCGGGAGCAGAAATTGAATTGATCGGAGTGGAGAATAAAGAGTTTATTATTCGCGATGAGGTAAATAAGATTAGAGATAATTATGATTTTGTAATTATTGACTGTCCACCGTCACTGAGTATGTTGACGATCAATGCGATGACAACCGCAGATACCGTTCTCGTACCTATTCAGTGTGAATATTATGCATTGGAAGGATTAAGCCAATTAATTCATACAATCGAACTTGTTAGAGAAAGATTGAATCCACTATTGGAAATGGAAGGCGTTGTATTTACTATGTATGATGCAAGAACAAATCTTTCACTACAAGTAGTGGAAAATGTGAAAGACAATCTTCAACAGAGGATTTACAAGACAATTATTCCTAGAAATATCCGTCTTGCAGAAGCACCAAGTCACGGACTTCCAATCAATATATATGATCCGAAATCTACAGGAGCAGAGAGCTATATGCTTTTGGCAGACGAAGTGATTGCAAGAGAGGAGGAAGAATAATCATGGCAGTAAAAAGAGGCGGTTTGGGAAAGGGATTAGATAGTTTGATTCCGGATCACAAACATGATAAACTTCCGGAAAAAGCTGTGCAATTGGAAAAAACTCCGGCAAAGAAGAAAGATTTTGAAATCCGCGAAAGCGGCGAACAGATGGTGAAGATTACGAAGGTTGAACCGAACCGTGAACAGCCGAGAAGAAATTTCGAAGAAGATTCACTTTTGGAACTTGCAGATTCTATTAAGCAAATTGGAGTTTTGCAGCCGCTTATTGTACAGAAGAAAAATGATTACTATGAAATCATTGCAGGAGAAAGAAGATGGAGAGCTGCAAAGATAGCTGGTCTGAAAGAAGTTCCGGTAATTGTAAAGGAATTTACCGATCAAGAAGTCGTAGAGATTGCATTGATTGAGAATATCCAAAGAGAAAATTTGAATCCCATTGAAGAAGCTATGGCTTTCAAAAAATTGCTTACAGAATTTCATTTAAAGCAGGATGAAGTAGCCGAAAGAGTTTCTAAGAGCAGAACAGCAGTAACAAACTCCATGCGTCTTCTGAAATTAAATGAAAAAGTTCAACAGATGATTGTCGATGACATGATTACAACCGGACATGCCAGAGCTTTGCTGGCAATTGAAGATCAGGAACAGCAATATGTACTTGCAAACAAGATTTTTGATGAGAAATTAAGTGTTCGTGAAACGGAAAAACTCATTAAATCTTTGAAAACTCCAAAAAAAGAGAAAGCAAAAAGAGAAGTTGAAAATGATTTCATTTATCGTGATTTAGAAGAAAAAATGAAATCTGTAATGGGAACGAAAGTACACGTTAATCAGAAACGTAACGGAAAAGGAAAAATTGAAATAGAATATTATTCACAAGACGATCTCGAACGTATATTCGAGATGGTAATGGGGATGAAATAGAGAACAATCAGGAAAGAACAGTTAGATAAAAGGGAGTATGGTATATGGAAAGCAGGATGTTAGAAAGCATCGGATTTGATCCGGGGTATCTGTTTCTTGCAATGTTCATTGTGATTGTTTTGTTGTTTTTCTTTACAGTCAGTGTGAATATGAAATATAACCGGTTAAAAAACAGCTATAACAGGTTTATGAAAGGAAAAGATGGAAAAACTTTGGAAGAAGAGATGAACCAGAAATTCCTCGAATTAGATCAGATGGCGGAAAAAACCGGGACTATCGAGAATGAATTAAAAGAAATTAGTCAACATTTGAAAGAACATTACCAGAAAGTAGGTATTGTGCGGTATAATGCATTTGAGGGGATGGAGCATAAATTAAGTTTTGCGCTGACATTGTTAGATGGAGATGACAATGGTTTCATTTTAAATGTCATGCACACCCAGGAAAGATGCTATACTTATATGAAAGAAGTAATTAAAGGCCAGAGTTATATAGAATTGTGTGAAGAAGAGGAAGAATCCCTGGACAGAGCAATTTTTCAGGAAGCCTATGGCCTAGATTTTAAAGAATGAGATATAAAGGAGAAAAAACATGTTAGACATTAAATTTTTAAGAAGTAATCCAGACGTAGTAAAACAGAACATTAAAAATAAATTTCAGGATGAGAAACTTCCGTTGGTAGATGAAGTAATCGAATTAGATGTAGAAAACAGAAATATTAAGCAGGAAGTAGAAGCTCTGCGGGCAAATAAGAACAAAATTTCTAAAATGATTGGTGCTTGCATGGCACAGGGAAAGAAAGAAGAAGCAGAAGGATATAAGAAACAGGTTGCTGAAGAGGCAGGAAGAATCGAAGAACTGTCTGCAAGAGAAAAAGAAGTAGAAGATCGTATTTTGCAGATTATGATGGTAATTCCGAACATTATTGATCCTTCTGTTCCGATTGGAAAAGATGATAGTGAAAATGTGGAAATTGAAAAATTCGGAGAACCGGTTGTTCCTGATTTTGAGATTCCATATCACGCAGATATTATGAAAAGCTTCGACGGAATTGACCTTGATGCTGCCGGACGTGTGGCAGGAAATGGATTTTATTATCTGAAAGGCGATATCGCAAGACTTCATTCTGCAGTAATCTCTTATGCAAGAGATTTCATGATTGACAGAGGATTTACTTACTATATTCCGCCATACATGATTCGCAGCAGCGTTGTAACAGGTGTTATGAGCTTTGCAGAGATGGATGCAATGATGTATAAAATTGAGGGTGAAGATCTGTATCTGATCGGAACAAGTGAACATTCTATGATTGGTAAATTTATCGATCAGATGTTGGATGAGAGCGAACTTCCACAGACATTAACAAGTTATTCTCCATGTTTCCGAAAAGAAAAAGGTGCACATGGAATTGAGGAACGTGGAGTATATCGTATTCATCAGTTTGAAAAACAGGAAATGGTAGTTGTATGTAAACCGGAAGAAAGTAAAAAATGGTATGACATTATGTGGAAGAACACGGTAGATTTCTTCCGTACATTGGATATTCCGGTTCGTACATTAGAATGCTGTTCAGGAGATCTGGCAGACTTAAAAGTAAAATCTTGTGACGTAGAAGCATGGTCTCCAAGACAGAAAAAATACTTTGAAGTAGGAAGCTGTTCAAACCTCGGAGATGCACAGGCAAGACGTCTGAAAATCCGTGTGAATGGTGAAAACGGTAAATACTTCGCACATACACTTAATAATACAGTAGTAGCACCGCCAAGAATGCTGATTGCATTTTTAGAGAACAATCTGCAGGCAGACGGCTCTGTGAAGATTCCGGAGGCATTACAGCCATACATGGGAGGAAAGACAGAACTTCAGCCTGTGACACGCTAGGAAGAGGATTTGATGCATCAATATTTAAAAGCAATTGGATTTTCAAATATTACAACCCGTCGGCAGGAGAGAGAGCTTCTGGAGGAAACAGAAGAAGATTTTTCAAGTCATACGTTGGCAGAGCTGACAAAAGATTGTGATTTTTGCGAGTTTGTAAGAGAGTACGGAATTGGAATCGGAGTGAAGTCCTGCGGAGAAATAAATGACTGGGATGAATTTGAACGAGAATACTACTTTCCGTATTTTGAAGGAAGTGGAATTACCTCCTACGCCGATGTAGTTGTAGAGAAAAAAATAGATCAAGAGGCTTATCTTGGCGTCTGTGAGGACGCCAGGGTAGGCGTCAGCATAATATTTCAGTTACAAAATAATGTGGAATATATGAAGGAATATCAGCTTCAGACACTGGGAACAAGGTCAACAAGTGTTACGCTTGCGGGACTCGCTAACCGGGGGAAAATACTGCTTCCGATCGTGAAGAATGAAGCAGTCCAACAGGCACAGCAGGAAGAGGCTCATAATCGTATGATGCTGCTCAGCGCTGCGAGACAGGGAGATTCTCAAGCATTGGAAAGTCTGACGCTTGATGATATCGATACATATTCAAAAGTATCACAGAGAATCGGAAAAGAAGACGTTTTAAGTATTGTTGCAACCTACTTTATGCCTTATGGACTGGAATGTACGTTGTATTCGATTCTTGGAGAAATACTGGATATGCAGATGGTTGTGAATGACAAAACAAATGAGACGCTGTATATTCTTACATTGAATGTCAATGACCTGCATTTTGATGTCTGTGTCCCGATGGCAGAGTTGTCAGGAGAACCGGAGATTGGAAGGCGGTTTAAAGGTGAAATATTGCTTCAGGGACGGATCAATTTTCAGTAAAAGTCCTTGTCTTTTGAAGCCAGGTATAGTATAATTTTCGGTGGAAACTTAGGTTTAGCCGGAAATTATAGTATGTCTCGTTAGTTAAATGGATATAACAGGGTCCTCCTAAGACTCAGTTATAGGTTCGATTCCTATACGGGACGGTAGCCAAAAGCGTTCGATAATTTGTAAAAATGCAAATTGTGGGGCGCTTTTTTGGGCTCTATGTCAAGTTTTGGGGTGGGATTCTTAGGAATCCCGCCCCGTTACTGCGTTTGGAGCCTTTTTTACATTTTTAAGTTCTATACTTATATTAGGGCATGAAAAATAAACCTTCGTGCCAGTCTTGTTTATAAGGTTCTATTTAGTTTGTACTATGTAAGATTCTGGTACGGAAACGTTCAAAGTTTCGAATTCCATAAGAGGTTCGCTTTAGTACCTTGATCTTATTATTAAAACCTTCTGTCGTCCCATTTGTGATTCCGTATTTAAAAGCATCTAATATTTCTTTTGACCAGCGGCGGTATGTGTCAGCACATTTTTCAAATTCCTTTAATCCGGAAGATTCTGCAATTTTTATCCAATCATAGAAGTCTTTTCGTTGCCGAGAATATTTAGTGTCCTGACAGAGATCATAAAACTTTTCCTTCAACCAATGTGCCAATCGCAGATCATCATTATACAGAAGCATCAGGTCACACGCTTTTTTGTTTTCTTCTTTTAGTTTCTGATACCTGGTCAGGAGAAGCTTATGGCTACGTTTATAATATTTGTGCATGGTAACGGTCATGGTTTTCTGCAGACGTTTGCGGACATTTTCCATAGCCCAAGTGACCTGTCGAATGAAATGATATTTATCAATACATACTTTTGCATTCGGGAAAAAAGTATGGGCAATATCAACGTAGGGCTGCCACATATCACAGATGAAATACTTTACTCTGAGCCGCTGAGCACGATCGATTTCCCGAAAATAGGAAGTAAGATGAGACTGTGTACGGTCAGGAAGAATATCCATAATGGAATGATCCTTTGGGTTTACAAGAATGCATTGATACTTACCTGTGGGGGCATTTTCTTTGAATTCATCGATAGAAACAGATTCTTTTAAAGACGGACAGGAATAGTGGATACTGTCGAGTATTCTGCAGACGGTTGTGACAGAAACATTGGATGTTTTGCTACAGATTTTAAACTAACAGTTTCATGCAGAAGCTCCGCTATTTTCCATGTAAGCCGTTTTGTCCGATGCAGATATCTGGGAAGGAATTCATAGGCCTCATAGAATTTCTTTCCGCAAGAACATACATAACGCCGTTTATGAAGGAAAAGATAGCAGTTCTTTAACTGAAAAGGTAAATCTTTGATAGTCTGCCAACGATAATCGTGAATTTTAGATGTAGAGTTCCCGCAGACCGGACAAATATGTAGTTTGGGTTTGGTGTCCAGAAAGAATTTCACATACTTATCTGCATGAACTATTTTTGTGATAATAATATCTTCTAAATCAAGTAAATCTTTGATATAATTAGGGAGCATTTATTTGCACCTCCGAGTGGTTTGTTTGCTAGACTGGCACTTGGAGGTTTTTTATTATCCTTATTATAAAATAAAAATGTATGAGCTTATTGCTGTGAGGATGATTTTCAGCTAATACAATGGAATAATTGTTAGCTGACAACTAATAAAAAACGAGATGCTCGTTTGGAACTGATTTGAAAGAGAATCGGATCCAAACGGGCTTTTTTATTGGATCCAGAAGGAGGAAAAGATTATTGAAATTGAGATTGAAAGACTCCGTTCTTTTAAAGATTATCCTTTTCAGGTGAAAGATGATAAGGAGATGCATCTACTAAAGGAAAGTATTGAGAAGTATGGAATATTAAAACCATTAATTGTAAGACCTGTTCCGGATGGTGTTTATGAAATTACAGCGGGATACAGGAGAAGACATGCAGCAGAACTTCTTGGTTATATACGGGTGATGAGTGAAGATGAATCCATTTTTAGTATGGTGGATTCCAATCTTCATAGAGAAAAAATCAGTTTCAGTGAAAAAGCGTTTGCTTACAAAATGAAGAATGATGTGCTGAAAAAAGATCAAAAAGGGAAAAAGGTTAAGTTGACCACAAAACGCAAAAAAGGAGAACTGTGGAGATTATCAGTGCGGAATGTGATGAGAGTGTAAAGCCGATATAACGCTATATTTCTCTAACGTGGCTGATATCAGAATTTTTACAAAGACTGGATGATGAATTGATTTCATTTAATCCGGCAGTAGAAATATCAGTTTTAGAGAAAGAGGAGCAAAAACAATTGTTGGAGGCTATGGATTATGCTCAGGCTATACCCTCATTATCTCAGGCACAAAGAATAAAAAAATTAAGTAAAGAAAAAACTAACATTGGAAAAGATGCAGGAAATCATGAGTGAGGTTAAAAAAGGTGAGATCACACGAGTTGCATTTACCAATGAACAGCTTTATAAATACTTTCCAAGCAGATACACGCCAGTCATGATGAAGCGGGAAATCATTGCCTTATTAAAAATTTGGTAAGAGGAAAATTGGATAAACTAAAGGAGGAAAGTGTGATCTATTCCTCATAGGTACTCTGAGACAGAAAACAGGATACTTTCCAGCATATCACATGAATAAAGAACAATGGATCAGTATTCTTTTAGATGGAAGTGTGGAAGAAGATGAGATAAAAATCTGATTTCTATGAGTTATAGATTAACAAAGAAGAAGTTTGTGTAGAGAAAAATAGTTAGTATCATCTTGAAGTGACTAATCAGATAGGAAAAGTAACCACATGCATATAATAATGGAAAATGGATATAATATCCTAATAATATCTAAATTAGAACATTTTTATTGTTTTAATATCTATAAAATGATATGATGTGGGTAGGAGGTGAGAAGTGATGAAATTATTGCATGTAAAAGCGAACCACTTCAAAAATTGTTCAGATGAATTTGAAATTGATCTTGTGGCAAGATCAAAAAAAACATTAGAAGATAAAGAGTACGAGCTGCAAGAAATTGCTGACGAATTGTATACGTATAACACGATGGCATTTGTTGGAAAGAATGCTTCTGGAAAAACCACAGCAGTTGAATTATTAGATGCGTGCTTCTCTATTCTTGGTGATTTCCGCCTGGAAGCAAAGCCATACAGTTTTGAAAACGTGGAACTTTTGATGGACTTTTATTATGATGGATATATTTACCGTTACGAGACAGTTCTTAGGAATAGCGATTCTATTGGAAGTAAGGCTATTTTTACGAATCAAAGAATCCGTAGAAAGAAATATTACAAGAGCAACATAAAAGGAATTTATACTGAGGAAGGATTTTCTGATGTAAATGCACCAGGTGAACTTCCAGAAGATACTTCCAGTATATTTTTTGTGTTGAAGAAGAAAGCAACAAGAGCAATTTATTTTGATAGTTTTGGAAATGGTGCAGATACGTATCGTTTGCTTTTTGCCACACTGAAAGATTATCATATTTCAACGGATATATTAAGCAAAGTAATTTCTATTTTTGATGAAAATATTTCAGATTTAAAAAAACTGGATGACCATAATTATAAAATGGTTTTCTGCGGACAGGAAAGAACTCTTTCAGACAAAGAGCTTTTGTATCAATTATCCAGTGGTACTACAAAGGGAATGCTTTTATATATCCTGGTTGTTGCATCTTTGCAGAATGGCTTTGATCTCATTGTAGATGAAGTGGAAAATCATTTTCATAAAACATTAGTGGAAAATATGATTAGCCTTTATAAAGATAAGTCTGTAAATAAGCACAAAGCGACATTGATCTTTACTACTCACTATTGCGAATTACTGGATTTGTTCAATCGTCAGGATAATATTTTTATTTCCAGAGCTAATGAAAAAGTATATCTTACCAATATGTATAGCGGATATGACATCAGGCCAGAATTATTAAAAAGCAGGCAGTTTTATAATAATGTTTTTCAAACAGCTGTCAACTATGAAGAATTGATGTGTTTGAAGAAAGAATTGAAGAAATGAAGCTGCTTATTATGTGTGAAGGACCGAATGAACGGGAAATCATAAATATCCTTTTGAAAAATGACTGCCTGAATTTTACAGAGGATGATTTACTTGGATTGACGCCTTATCATGCAAGACAAATTAAGTCTTCTGCCCAAGTGCGGACAGAATTAAATATTTATTCAGGTGAAGTAAAAATTTACCGCATTGGAGATAAACAAAGTGATGCAATGAAGATCCCACCGGAATATAAGCATAAAGTTGTTAGTGTAGAAAAATATTGTACAAAACCAGAATTAGAGATGCTCTTTATTATAGCCGAGCAACTGACAAGTGCTTATGAAAAAGTAAAATCAAGCATGAAACCCAAAGATTTTGCAAAGGCAAATATCAAATGTGGAAAGAAAAAATATGATAACAGTACATCGTTCTATACGGATTATTTTGGAAATAATCCAGAATTGCTGGTACGATGCATCAAAGAGTATAAAAAATATAATGGCTCCCATAACAAGGATGAACATTATCTGGCAGAATTATTAAAATAATAAACAACAGAAATAATTTACGAGAGATCTTTCGGACAGTGTCTGGAAAATAAAAATCGAGCCTGTCCATAAAGGAGAGGCTCGACAATACAAAACCAAACTGGAACTTAATGGTTTCTGAATTTATAACCAAATATAAAATAAATCACATATTCACACCAAAGAACTTTATGAAAAAATAGCCCCTAGTTATTTGATTTCCAATTCTCTTTAATTATTCTATAACAAGGTATCATGATCAGAAGGATCGGCATCAGCCAAAATAAAAACCAACCGCCATTGTCATATGATTCAGAAAGATATATTCCCAACATAACTTCCAATGTGGCAAAAGAAATATAAATGCTGTTTGAAATCTTATTTTCGTTCATATTTTGCACCCTCCTATTTATTGATATACTGGATTTATAATGGTTGTTTTATACTCAAATAATAAATTATATTTCATATATGGTCAATATATTTTGGGGTATTAAAATTAGATTTAGACGAGGAGGGTTGACGCTACTTTCTAAAGAATAATTATTATAGATTGAATTGCGATCAACAAAATTTTTTTTCGTCAACTTGCCCAGATTTGTAGATTTCTTTGCGGCATCCGGAATTGACACCACCTATTCGTTCTTATATATGTTATACTATTTGAGTTAATATATATGAGTTAATATTAGAGTATACAATGGAAGGGATAGATATATGGGAAGGATTTTAATATTAGAAGATGAATTAAGTATTAGAAGAAGTATAGAAATTTCTCTTCAAAAGGAAGGGTATGAAGTTAAGACGGCAGGAAGTATATCGGAGGCAGAGCGTATCATGGGAGCATTTACTCCGGAAATGCTGCTTTGTGATATTAATCTTCCGGACGGCAGCGGACTTGACTATATAAAGAGCATTAGAAATAAAACAAATGCACATTTCATAATGCTTACTGCACTGGATCAGGAAACGGATATGGTAATGGGATATGAAGCGGGCGCAGACGATTATATAGCAAAACCTTTTAGCTTATCAGTCCTTATTATGAAAATAAATGCATACTTTAGAAAAGAAAGTGCCAGTGAAAACAAGATTATAAAAGCAGGCAATGTAAAAGTTGAGAAAACTGCAATGAAGGTTTATGTAAATGACGTCGAAGTTTCATTATCAAAGAATGAATGGAAACTCCTTTTGATGTTTATTGAAAATCCAAACATTATTTTATCTAAGGAACAGATACTTGAAAAAATCTTTGATATCGATAGTGACTTTGTAGATGAAAACACGGTTGCTGTGAATATTACAAGATTAAGAAAGAAGCTTAGTTCAGGAGATGACGGGAAGAATCTGATTAAAAATGTAAGAGGACTTGGGTATGTCTGGAATGTCAAAAATTAGAAAGTTCAAATGGTACATGATCCCTTTGATAGCATTGATACTGTTGAATGCTGCAGTGATTACAAAAGAATATTTTTCATATAAAGACGAGACTTTGAGGCTTGGAAGTATACTTGCCGAAAAACAGCAAAGTGAAATGACTTTAGAAGAAGCAGAAACTGTTTTGGAAAAATACGGATACATAAAAGATAATGCAAGCAGTACATATAGAGAATTTATAAAATCAACGATATTTATGCTTGTTTCATCTTCTGTAGTATATCTTGTTATTGCAGTAAGTTTAAAAAGACAGGAAAAAGAAATTGAAAATAAATATAATTATGTCATTGAGGATATTGAGCGCACACTTAATGCTTTAAAAGACGGAAGCTATAATCCTTCTGAATCAGAGTTTAGAAATCTTGCCGGATCAGAGTGTCATTTAAGTATTGCACGACTTGAGACTTTAATCGATAGTTTATACAGCAGTATTTCTGTTGTGAAAGAAAAAGCTGAAAATGACAAAAGAGAAACGAAGGATGTGGTTACCGATATCTCACATCAGCTAAAGACTCCGCTTGCAGCAATAAAATCAACTTATGAATTAATGGAAAATGGAAAACTTTCATCAGATGAAAGAAAAGAATTGGAAACTCTTATGGGATTTCAAATTGCAGCATTGGAAAAACTAATTCTTTCTCTTGTCAATATTTCGAGACTTGAAAGCGGAATGATAGATATCAAGCTTACGGAAGGGAATTTGTTTGATTCGGTTTTAGAAGCAGTAAACAGTATCTGGTTAAAAGCAGATGAAAAGAATATTTCAATAGATTTTGATGACTGCGGAGAAGATAAGCTGCCAACTATAATGTGCGATAAAAAATGGCTTTCAGAAGCCTTTGTTAATATTCTTGATAATGCAATAAAATATTCTGACGAAAATATGAATATTTCAATTCACATTATGAAGCTAAATGCAATGGTAAGAATTGAATTTAAAGATCAGGGATCAGGAATTTCCGATGAAGAAAAGCACAGTATATTTAAGCGTTTTTATCGTGGGAATAACAGCAGCTCAGTCGAAGGCAGTGGTGTAGGGCTTTATCTTGCAAGGCGTATTATATCAGAGCATAATGGGACAATTATGGTAAAAGATAATGTGGTTGATGGAAAAAAGAAGGGCAGTATATTCGTTGTTCATCTCCCAATCATTCAGTGAAGTCTTACAAATCTGTAAGACTTTATTTTTATTCTGAAAGAAAACGGTAATGCTTTTGCTGTAATATGAACAGTAAAGAGGAGGTAATCAATATGGATACAATTTTAAGGACAGAAAACCTGTGTAAATATTATGGTGAAGGAGATAACCAGGTAAAGGCAGTTCAGAATACGGAAATAGAAATTAAAAGAGGCGAATTTGTTGCAATCATAGGAAAGTCAGGCTCCGGTAAGAGTACGCTGTTACATCTTTTAGGAGGTCTTGATTATCCTACATGCGGCAAAGTATTCATAAAGGGGCAAGATATTTTCAAGATGTCTGAAGATGAACTGGCAGTGTTTAGAAGACAGAAGATTGGTTTTGTTTTTCAGGCATTTAATCTGGTATCATCTATTAATGTGTATGAAAATGTGGTTTTGCCGCTTGGATTAGATGGAAAAGAACCAAATGAAAAGTATGTCAATGATATTTTAAAAACTTTGGGAATAGAAGAAAAGGTAAATAATCTTCCATCCACCTTATCAGGAGGACAGCAGCAAAGAGTTGCCATTGCAAGAGCTCTGGCTTCAAAGCCTGATATTGTGTTAGCTGATGAGCCGACGGGAAATCTGGATACTAAGACAGGAGAAGAAGTTATTTCGATGCTGAAGTTGTCTGCGGAAAAATATGGTCAGACGCTTGTGATTATTACGCATAATGAAGAAATTGCCCAGCTGGCAGACAGAATCCTTGTCATTGAGGACGGAAAGGTGGCTGAGCTAAAATGAAGATTTTGGGAAAGATAGCGATAAGCAATAACAAAGAAAATAAGACAAGAAGCCTTCTTATCATGGCGGCAATTGCACTTACAACGATGCTGATTACTGCTATAGGAACATTTGGCTATGGCGGTATAAAAGGCAATATTGAAAATGCAGAAAATCTATATGGAAACTATATTGGTGCATTTGCCGGCATGAATAATGATCAGATCAATGAAATGGGAAAAAGAGGGGAGTTTGATGAAATTGGTCTGATGGCATCTATCGGTGAATCTGACACAAAAGGACATTCTAAGTTAGTATGGGCAGATGAAAATGCGCTGCTTATGACAAACGCATACACGATGATTAGAGATGGAAAGATGCCGGAAGATGAAAATGAAATTGCAGCGTCAAAAGTATTTTTTGAACAACTGGGATATAACAATATAGAAGTTGGAGATAAAGTAACTGTTCCTGTAAGGCGAAATGGAACGGAAGCTTTTCAAAATCATGAATTTGTAATTTCCGGCATAATGAAAGATGGCGTCGGGAACGAAAGTCAGCAATCATCGACAGTTCTTGTTTCAAAGAAATGTTATGATAGTAGAGTTTCTGACGGAGAAGAAAGATATACAGCATATTTCACTTTTAATGAAAGCATAAAAGGCGATTATGATGAGATAAAGGCACTGATTAAAGATCTTGCAGATAAGCTTGGGGTAGATGAAAAAGCAATATCAGAGAATGGAAATCTCATTGTAACAAAATATTCACCAACTGCAGAAGTTTTGATTCCATGTGTTTTTATCTGTCTGATTGTAGTCATTTTTGCAGCAGTTGTTATTTACAACATATTCCAAATCGGAATTGCACGAAAAATACAGGAGTATGGAAAAATCAAAGCAATTGGTGCAACAAAGAAGCAGATGAAAAAAATAATTGTAACAGAAGGAATGCTTCTTTCAATATTTGCAATACCAATTGGTCTTGTAGTTGGGTATTTTGCAACATCACTTTTATTTAACACTGCAATGGATTTTGCCAGAGATAGTAATGAATATTTGGCGATTAAAGATGTTTCTTTATTTTCTCTGCCTGTTATTATAATTTCAGCGCTGATATCACTTATTACCGTAAGACTTGCGTTAATCAGAGCGGTCAAAACGGTTACAACAATTACGCCTGTCAGTGCGTTTTCATACGAAGAGTCTACAGTAAGCAAAAAAGGTTACAGAAAAGGTCATAAGGCATTAAGTATAATGGGACTGATTAAATCAGATCTTGCTACTAATAAAAAGAGAAATGTTATAACCATATTTGTTATGGGACTTTCATGTATCTTGTTTGTTATAATATCAAGTCTTACAAGCAGTATTGATCCGGGATATGATGCCAGAAACAATGTGGAGTATGGCGATTATCAGATAGAGCTAAACTATGATAATTCAGATCAGGTTTACACAGAAAACAATCTTGATGAGATTATAAAGCGCAATCCGATTACAGATAAAGTAATAGAAGCGTTTGAAGCAATCGACGGTGTAGAAAAAACACAGACAAGAAGATATCTTACTTTTACTGAAAATGGAGTAAAACGAGATGTTGCAATATTCGATCGAGAAAGCTTTGAAAATGAACTTGAAAAATCAGGAGTAGTCGGAGATTTTACTTATGATTCCGTCAGCAAAGCCAATGGATATGTATATACATTTTCTCATTTTATGAAAGAATCAGGACAAAAAATCGGAGATAAACTTGATGTAACATTAAATAGTGATGAATCAAGTGCTAAGTATAGTGGAGAAGCTATGGGTTCTTTCGGAAGTGTATCGGCAGATTATGTTATAACAGAAGATACTGCTAAAAAGCTTGGATTATACGATAAGAGCTATGCATATCTTTGGATTTGGTGTGATGATGACGCGAAAACAGCTGTTGAGGGTAAAATAGAGCAGCTTTATGAAAATGATGAACATGTTTACTGGGAGAGTTATGATGAAGTATACGAGCTTGCCGAAAAACAGACGCTTCTTGTTAAGGTGATGGCATACACGTTTCTTGGATTGATTGGAACAATATGTTTCCTTAATATGGCAAATACGATGATTATGAATGTAATCACACGAAAAAAAGAGTTCGGTATACTTCAGGCGGTTGGAATGAGTAACAGGCAGCTAGGGAAAATGCTTCAGCTTGAGGGTATCTTCTTCACCGTAGGTTCAATTTTAATCTCTTTGATTATAGGACTTCCGGCAGGATATGGGGCATTTTTATACTCAAAGGAAGAAGGATTCTTTGGGATCAGCACATATCACTTCCCGATAACTGAAGTTTTGATTATGATTTTAGTACTATTAATTATGCAGATGATATTGTCCTTTATATTAAGTAAAAATGTGAAGAAGGAATCAATTATTGACAGAATAAGATATTAAACAGTTGACAGCGCCTATTCGCTCTCCTAAGCGTGGGGACGGAAGTTCCAATCCTCTTGGCGATGAACCTTGCGGAATGATTAGCAGAAATTGCAAAAAGGATGAGAAAAATAAATCAGGATTTTATTAGAGCTTTTGAAGAGGTATAATTATGTTAGGAAAACCGAAATATAAAAGAAATGACAAAGTAAGTTTTGAAATCAATGGTATTGTTAAGCAAGGGTATGTATATGTTGTAGATGCCTATGGAACTTTTTTTCAGAAGGACGAACCATCCTATGATGTAATGGTGGAGGAAGACAATTGTTTATATAAGCATATTCCAGAGCCACAGGTTCAGGATAATGTTTAACGCATGTGAAGAAATTATAACGATTGGGCTGAGGCATCTCAGCTAGAAAAAAGAAAACAAATGTAATTCAGCAATTAGTCAGAACATGCACAATATGAAAGATATAGCAAACAAAAAGCCCAGTAAAGAGTGCAAAGTATCGCCAATGGCGGAAGGCTCTTGACAGGGCTTTTATGCGCCTTATTCGTAAAGCTTTGAATACATTTCATTTAGTTTTTTTACACCATTTGCTATCTCATCTTTCAATTGGTCATATATTTCATAATCAACTGTATCCATTTTTTCTTTATGCTTGATCTGACCATTTTTATCAAGGCTATATTCTCTGATCTGTGGAGAAGTATCATTTATCGTGTGATTTCCTTTGGAAAGATAAAGTGTTATAAAATCATTTGTTTTCCGAATGGTAACATCTAAATTGTCTTTCAAACCAGGATTCTTTTCAAGAAGTGTGGCTATTATAAATTTTTCGCTATCACTCATTTTTTGATTCAATTCCCATATATCCGGCCGGTCAAATATATAGACTTCATATTTAAAATCAGAATCTGTTAAGTAATAGTTATTTCCTTCCTTTTCAAATCCCATTTCTTCTAACGTATCTTCATATGTCCGGATGAGATGATTCTGTCGTCCTTTTTGAATTCCGATATAGGATGAAATTAAAAGGACTATCGCTAATACAATGGTTGTTCCAATTTTAAATATTTTTAGATGCCGCACTTTTTTATCAATTTCTTGTACTAGAGAAAAATTATCCTTGAGCATAGAATCTAGTGAAATTCCTGATTCGTTACTAATCTGGACTAATGTTTGCAAATCCGGATAATTTTTTTCTTTTTCCCAATTTGAAATAGTTTGCCTCGTCACATGATAATGTTGTGCAAACTCTTCTTGAGACATTTTTTTCGCTTCTCGTAATTTTAAAATCGTTTCTCCTATCTTCATTATATCGACCTCCTTTTGTTAATTCTATTTTACTGTTTCATGTTATAAAGTCTAGCAAACTTTATTTACAACCGCCTTTTTTAGATGCAAATTATTTTTACGTCGTACCAGATTATAGAATTACATAATTATAATAAGGTTTTACTTAGAAAGAGAATGAACTATAATATAGATAATATCAATAAATAAAAGGTTTACTTGCCTTTTTCTATAACACAGCAGAAATTTTTAGCACTATAATAGGTCATAGTATTTGAAATGAAAGGAAGTAAACATAATGAATGTAATCGGGTACATACAACAAGGAGATTTTTCTGGTGGTCAAAGACAGAGAATTGGAATTGCGAGAGCATTGGCGCTAGAACCAGAGTTTCTTTTGTGTGATGAACCAATTTCGGCACTAGATGTTTCTATACAGGTGCAGATTATGAATTTGCTGATAAGACTGCAAAAGGAGAATTGTTCGAAGGCTGCGCTTTTGCTCTAAGATGTCCTTATGTGAAGAAAGAATGTCAAGAGCAAAAGCCAAAACTTCAGGAAGTAGGATGTGGACATTGGTCTGCATGTCATCGAATAAAGAGCGTTCTTTAAAAGTTTTGTCCGTTTTTTATTATTATTTTTTGACACCATACAAATGATTTTTTCCATTTTTGCTAGTATATAATAGGATGAATATTCGTTGCTCACATTGCACCACGAAATAAGTAGTATAAAAATAAGGAACTGTGCACAAGCTGATTTAAAATTAGAGCACAGTTCCTTATTAAATTTTTTAAAGAATTTTAAAATCTGGCTGAAACAATAATATCATTCAAAAGTAATTTCGTATCGCCGTTAGGAATAATTGTCTGATCTTCTCGCTTAATCATTATGATAAGAAAATGTTTATCTTTTGGAATATCTTTAATCAGTTTTCCATTCCACTTATGACTTTTTGAAATAATAGATTCCTGTAAGGTCAGATTGCTTCTGTCCGTGAATTCCGGTGCAGCAAATACAACTAGATCACCGGCGCGCAGTAAGGTGTTTCCGGAGGGAAGAATGGTTGTTTGTTCTCTTAATAGTAGTACTGCCAACAGTTCTCTGGGAAGTGAAAGGTCTTTTATTGTTTTTCCGGAAAAAGGATGCGTATCTGTAACATGAATTTTGATAAAATTCACATCAGAGTCTTCCTGGTAATCATTAAAAGTTTTAAAAATATTTGTATTTGAATCAATCATATTTAACTTTTTTGCAACAAAAGGAAGGAGCGTGCCTTGGAATGACAAGGATAAAAGTACAATTACAAACACAAGATTAAATATGTTGAAAGGAAGAGGAATATCTGCCAATACAATGTAGATTGCAAATACAATGGAAGCAACTCCTCGGAGTCCGGCGAAAGATACGATGCCAATTTGTGCTAAAGATGATTTAAAAGGTGTAAGAATCATAAAAACAGAAAATGGTCTTCCGATAAATGTGAGAAAAAGTGTTATGGAAAACGCCGGAAAAAATACTAGAGGGAGTTGTGATGGAGTTACAAGAAGCCCTAGTAAAAAGAAGATTATCATTTGTGCAATTTCTGTTAAAACATCAAAAAAGTGAACGAGAGATCTTTTCTCTGGAAGATAATGATTGCCCAGTATAATACCGGAAAAATAAACACTTAAATATCCGTTTCCACCAAGAATTGTAGGCAGAGCGTAAGAAATAAGTGCAATTGAAAATAGAAAAATAGTCCGTCCAGCAGAAGAAAAAGCGGCATATTTGGCCAGTATGAAGGATGCTGTCCAACCAAGGAAAAGGCCGCCGATAATTCCAATAGAAATCTGTAGAAACAGAGTTGAGGGGATGGATATATTTTTCCCTGTCATAATGGCACACAAGAGAATTGTCAGCATATAGGAGACAGGGTCATTAGATCCTGACTCTAATTCAAGCAATGAGTCCGTATGATATTTTAGTGCAAGATTTTCAGAGCGCAGTACATTGAATACAGATGCCGCATCTGTGGAAGAAATCACAGCTCCGATTAAAAAACTTTCAATCCAATGTACACCGAATAGGAAATGAACAAATAGGCCGACTAATCCGGCTGTCATAAGTACGCCAAGCGAAGAAAGAAGAAAAGCGCGAGAGGCTACGGGCTTTGCAGCGTGCAGATTTGTTCCAAAACCGCCATAAAACATGATGAAAACAAGGCAGGAAGAACAAATATATTCGGATAGCTCATAATTATCAAAAGGAATCCGTATAATTCCGTCAATTCCAAAGAGCATGCCAAGAATAAGAAAAATAATTAGGGAAGGAACTGGTATTTTTTCAGAAAAGCGTTTCATAAAGAGACAAACGGCGATTACGATACCAGTAAATAGTAAATAGTGAGTCATAGAAATCTCCTTAAATATAGTAATAGCATTCTAAAATGAAAGAATAGATTTATGATAACATAGTGCTGCAAAACATTCAATCATTGTAAAAAATGACAAAAAAGTTATATAATATATAAATAACTTTGGAGCAGAACAATTTGAAAAGGATTGTATAGGTTATTGTGAATGAGTAATGTATAAAGCCCAATTTTTTGAGAGGTGGATTGAGATTATGATTTTATTTTTTACAGGAACTGGAAACAGTCGATATATTGCGGAAAAAATTGCGAAAAAAACTTGTGATGACATGATATGTATCAATGATCGAATAAAACAAAATGATGCCAGTTCCATTAGGGGTTCAGGAGATTTGATTATAGTGACACCTACCTATGCCTGGAGAATACCTAATTTGGTTAAAGAATGGCTTTTGCAAACGTCATTTATCGATGTAGAACGCGTATGGTTTGTAATGAATTGTGGAGATTCTATTGGAAAAGCAGGTCGATACAACAGGGAACTGTGCATGAAAAAAGATTGGAAGTATATGGGGACAGTGCAGATTATTATGCCTGAGAATTACATTGCCATGTTTCCGGTGCCGGATGAAAAAGAGGCAGAAAAGATCATAGCAGCGGCAGATGTTACAATCGAAGAAGCAATTAGCTGTATCCAGTTGGCGAAGATGTTTCCAGAGCGAAAGAATCATTTATGGGACGGGCTTTTAAGCGGATTAGTGAATCAATTATTTTATCCATTATTTGTAAAAGCCACACCGTTTTATGCGAAGGATTCCTGTATCGGATGCGGAAAATGTGCGTCCTTATGTCCGTTAAACAATATTCGGCTGGAAAAAGGTAAGCCTGTTTGGGGAAACGAATGTACACACTGTATGGCGTGTATTTGTTGCTGTCCAGAGGAGGCAATTGAATATGGGAAGAAGAGTGAAGGAAAAGTACGCTATCATTGCAAGTAAAGATGCTATAAAAGTCAATATATTCTTATAGAAAGAGCAAAAAGGAGAAAACGAAGATGGTAAAACCAATTATGAAAGATATAATACTGATTTAAGTAACATAGAAAATATAGGAGTGATGGATAATGGCATCTCGGATTACTAAGTGATAGAGATGCAATCGTACAGAAAAAAATTGGAGAATGCACAAGCTATCTATCGTTAATTAGTCTGTTTTCTTCTCCCCATACGCAAAGTTTATCCAGTACCTGCACGAGAGATTTGCCTCTTTCTGTAAGAGAATATTCAACTTTAGGAGGTATCTGAGGATATTCTTTGCGTATAATTAAATTATCTGCTTCCAACTCTTTTAGATTTACACTTAATGTCTTATCCGAAACAGTTTTCAAATAGCGTTTCAGCTCATTAAATCTTACTACTTCAAATTCCATTAAGCAGTACAGGATTACCGGTTTATGTTTTCCTGAAATGAGAGACAGGGTATAGTAAAATCCTGTTTCTTTAAAATTTGCATGTTCAATATAGTTTTTTATCATAACGCTTTCCTCCAAGATAGTATCTTACTTAAATATCAGTACTTGCTCTTTCTATGTTGTTGCTTATAATTATATTTAACGGAACTAAGTTGTCAATATTTTAGTAGAAAAGAGGTCTTGTTATGCGAAAAAAATTAGATATCACTGAGGGTATTTTCCCAATGCCGGTATTGATGGTTGCTACTTATAATGAAGATGGAAACGTAAATGTTATGAATGCCGCATGGGGAATGATGCAGGAGCG
Source organism: Faecalicatena sp. Marseille-Q4148 (assembly GCA_018228665.1). NCBI lineage: Bacteria > Bacillati > Bacillota > Clostridia > Lachnospirales > Lachnospiraceae > Faecalicatena > Faecalicatena sp. Marseille-Q4148. The sequence goes on along the minus strand of CP073692.1, from coordinate 2,260,865 downwards.
GGGAACGGTAGCGCTTAACTTAACTGAAACTCATAAGACAGTAAAAAACATTAAAAAAAGAGGCGCATTTACTGTAAGCATTGCGGATGCTGAGCATGTAGTTGAGGCAGACTATTTTGGTGTTGCATCTGGCAACAAAATTATGAACAAACTAGAGAAAGCAGGGCTTACTGCTAGCAAAGCAGAAACAGTAGACGCTCCGGTTATCAATGAGTTCCCACTTTGCCTGGAATGTGAATATATCGAATATCAGAATAATGAGTATGGCTGTGGTGTTATCGGAAAAGTGGTAAATGTTACTGCGGATGAAAGCGTTATGCCTAATGGGAAGCTTGATATGTCCTTAGTAAATGCGATTGCCTTTGATCCATATACGCACGGATATTATAAAGTAACTGAGCGTGTAGGCGAAGCCTTCAAAGATGGAATGAAGCTGAATTAGAAATAATATTGCATTTACCTTTTTTATAAAATCGCATATAATAAATCCTATGGAAGAAAATAAACAATTTTACTAAAAAGGAAGTGTGCGAGCAAATGAAATATTTTGGGAAATTTATTCGCGGAAAAATGTTTGAATATCTTTTTGGCATATTTTCTGTACTGTCGATTTTTTATGTATCAGATCGTATGGGAAAAATGCTAAAGAGCGTTTTTGCTTATGATTTTACTTTGGAAATTTTTCTTGTTTTGGCAGTACTTTTAGGATATATGTTTTTATATCTGAAGTGTGGAAAAGAGAAAAAAGTTACAAGAAATTTCTATGAAATATGCAGCATAATTGTTTGTTTTTTATTATATCTTGTATTAGCTCTGTGGGTTTATGATATTGCAGATGTGTTGTTCCGGATTCCGGAGGATAAATGGTATATAATTCCGATGATAAGTTCGATGATTCTTACTTGCTACGGATTTGTACATGCAAAAAAAATATATTTAAAAGAATACAAGCTTTCAATCGAGCACTGTACAGAAAAGGAAACGATAGTTCTTTTAAGTGATATTCATGTTGGAACCTTTGTGAATTTGAAGCAATTAGAGAAAATGGTATCTATGGTAAATCGTATACACGCAGATAAGATTATAATTGCAGGAGATATGTTTGATGTAGAAGCTTTTGAGTATTGTGATAAAGCTAAAATAGCGGAAGTTCTTAGAAAACTGAGACCGAAAGGAAAAATTTATGCTGTATTGGGAAATCATGATCCAGGTTCATGTTCTGCAGTAATGCAAAATTTTTATCAAAAGGCGGAGATTGATTTATTGATAGACGAAGTTGAAACGGCAGATTCCTGTATTATTATTGGAAGAGATGACGTGACAACAAATCCGGACAGAAAATCATTAAAAGATATTATTTCAGGAGTAGAAAAAGAGGAATTTGACAAGAAAAAACTGAAAATTGTTATTGATCATAATCCACTGGGAATAAAAGAAGCAGTAGAAAACCATATGGATTTGGTTTTATGTGGTCATACCCATAAAGGACAGTTTTTTCCGGCAAATATATTTACCAGACTTGCATATGGAAAACAAGGATATTATGGATATTTTAAAGAGAATGATACACAAAGTATAGTCTCTTCTGGAGTGGGATTTTTTCAAATGCCTATGCGGATTGGAAGTAATAGTGAAATTGTGATTCTTAATATAAACAAATAGTAGATAAGAATTGTTGTTGAAATATAAAAAATAGAGCTCGTATCAGAATTTATAATTTTTGATATGAGCTCTATTGAATTTGTTGCCACATTATGTAATGAAATTAATCTTAATCCTCTTTTAAAAACGCATCCATATTTTGAATTGTTTTCTCTGTTAATCGCTCAATTGCCTGATAAGATCCGCCAGAATATCCGCCGAAACAGCTTACATGTTCATAGTCTCTCAGACTTTGATCGCCTAATGCCATATTGCTGTCGCAATAATAATAATTGTCTCCATGAGATAACCATTGTTTTAGTGCATTCAGATCACTGGCTGGTGTGAGACCGGTATTAAAAAGAATTTTATGGTTTCCCAGTTTTTCAAATTCAGGTTCATTTAAGAGTGTGACAAATTTATTGAGACATGTGCAGATGCAGTAATTCTTTTCTAAAAGAGCGTCTAATGGCATATAAGAAATTCCCATTTCTTCTATCTCCGGCTTTCTGCTTCGACTGTAGTAGGTAAGATCTGCACCAAAAAAATGCAAGGCTTTTGCTACAGTTTTTCCGGTCGCACCCATGCCGATGATTCCAACAGGAAAACCGGTAAGTTCGAAGGAACGTTCATCCCAGCGTTTACCATGAAATCCGTGTAAAAGTGAGGATAATTCTGCCACAACATATTCGCCTACGCCGTTATCGCCATAATCATTTACACCCTTTACAATGATATTATGCTTTCTTGCACAACGGATATCGACACTTGCACTATTCTCATCATACAGACTGCAGCACATTCCGATATAACGCAGCTTCGGACAATGCTCGATGATATTTGCCGTAATCTGGGTTGTAAGATTTACTAAAATTGCATCTGCATCTTTTGCACGCCGGATAACTTCTTCTTCTGTTTCCGGTATATCTTCATAGTGAACATATTCAAGAGCTCGCTTTGCGATTTCTTCATTTGCATGAGGTACAAGGTTTAGCTGTTCAACAGCGACTAATTTTTGAAACATAATAACGCCTCCGTGATGATTTTAATTATTTGGGAAAGAAGTCAATTGTTTCTGCAATTCCCTGATTTTACGAAAGTCTTCCTGGATTAGGGGCAGCTTTGCCGGATCCCGAAGTACAGCGGATGGATGATAAACAGCAGTCAGCCAGGTGTTTTTTCGTTCAAGAAACATACCGTGTTCTTTTGTAATCCGATAATCCGGCCGTATGATTCGCTGTGCTGCAATTCTTCCAAGACATACAATAATCTTTGGGCGAAGAAGTGCAGTTTCATACTTTAGATATGGGATGCAGGCTTCCTGTTCTTCCGGATAAGGATCTCTGTTTCCGGGCGGATGGCATTTCACAATGTTTGTGAGGTAGATTTCTTCGCGTTTCATTCCAATTTCATCTAATAATCGATCAAATAATTCGCCTGATTTTCCGGTAAAGGGAACACCGTCCCGGTCTTCATTGTAGCCTGGGGCTTCTGCAATGAAAAGAATTTCTCCATGCAGGCTGCCTTTTCCCATGACAGAACGGGTACGAGTCTGACAAAGCGGGCATCTGTGACAATGATCCACGAACTCTTTTAATTCTTCATAGGTGTACATTTTGAGTCACTTCCATTTCTCATAGAAAATCCGTATTTTCTTTTATTGTATCAAAAAAAATCTTTCTGTAAAGATAATTTAAGGAGAAGATAAAACTTTTAAAAAACTAAAATTTGCAGACAAAAAACTGAAAATGTATGAAATACAGATGAAATCAGTGTTTTGTCTGTATTTTTTTAATCATTTTTCAGATATGGTGTTGGCATCGGATAAGAGAAGAGAAAGAAGGTGATCAGGTGAAAGTCTTGAAAAAGGTAAAGATCGTATATAGTATTGTATCTTTTATGCTGCTTCTGTATGGAATTTTTTTAATGATATATCCAAAGATTGGAATACAGTGGATATATAAGATTGGAGGAATATTATTTATCAGCATCGGTATCGCTAAAGTAATTGGATATTTTTCAAAAGATTTACTGCAGTTGGCGTTTCAGCATGATCTGGCGATGGGAATTGTATCGATTGTAATAGGGATTTTGATGCTTATGTGGACAAAAGATATGATACGGATTCTCACAATCTGTCTTGGATTATTTATGCTAATGGAAGCATTACTGAAGATTCAGACAGCAATTGATGCACGGCAAATAGGAATGAAGAGTTGGTGGCTTATACTTATCATTGGACTTATAACGGCAGTGATCGGCGGTTTACTGGCAGCAGCGCCGCTGCGTGGGACAAGATTAATTATCAGAGTAATCGGATTAACGATTTTGGCATATGGGGTTATGAATTTGTATGTAGTACAGAATACGGTTAACACATTTCGAAGAGATTATACAATTGAAATTTACGGAAAAGAAAATGAGCAGCACAGAAAAGAAAAATAAGAAGGAGACTTTGGTATGGGATTTACAAATGAGTTGAAAAGAGCAACATTGAAAAAAGCGTTTGATTATTTAGAAAAAGATCCAGAAAAAAATGTTCACAAATTAATGGATTTGGTAGATAAATTTGCGGGGGAGGGACCTAACAGCTTTCCGACGCAAAGAGCCGCATTTCGCAATGTATTAGCAGATCCTGAGAACAATATGTATCAATTAATTATGAGTATATTCAAAGATATTGATAAAGAAGTAATGAAAGCGACGTTGGAAAATTTCTTCTTTAACGCCAATATTGTCGGTTGGCCGAAACAGGAGGAAAGCAGAAAGAAATACGGATGTAATATACCGTGGGCGATTCTTCTTGATTCAACTTCTGCATGCAATCTTCACTGTACGGGATGCTGGGCTGTTGAATATGGAAATAAGCTGAATCTGACGATAGAAGATATTGATTCTGTTATCATGCAGGGAAAAGAGCTTGGCATTTATATGTATATTTACACAGGAGGAGAGCCGCTTGTAAGAAAAAAAGACCTAATTACCTTATGCAGAAAACACCATGACTGTCAGTTTTTGAGTTTTACAAATGCAACATTGATTGATGAGGAATTTGCAAATGAAATGCTTCGGGTTAAGAACTTTATTCCGGCTATCAGTGTTGAGGGATTCGAATCAGCGACGGATGGAAGAAGAGGAAATGGAACTTACCGGAAAGTGGTAAAAGCAATGGAGCTGTTAAAGGAAAAACGTCTTCCATTTGGAATTTCATGCTGTTATACAAGTCAGAATTTAGATTCTATCAGTTCATTCGAATTTGTGGATTAAATGATAAAATGGGGAGCAAAATTTGTATGGTATTTTCACTATATGCCGGTAGGAAACGATGCAGTACCGGAACTTCTGCCGAATCCGGAGCAGAGAGAATTTATGTATCACAGAATTCGTGAGATTAGAAGAACAAAACCGATTTTTGCGATGGATTTTCAGAATGATGGGGAATATGTTGGCGGTTGTATTGCCGGCGGAAGAAGGTATCTTCATATCAATGCCAATGGCGATGTAGACCCTTGTGTATTTGTACATTATTCCGATTCGAATATCCGGGAAAAGTCATTATTAGAATGTCTGCAGTCACCTGTTTTTATGGCGTATCATGATGGACAACCGTTTAATGAAAATCATTTGCGTCCATGTCCGATGTTGGAAAATCCGGAAAAACTAAGGGAAATGATTCATCGTACCGGAGCAGTTTCTACCGACCTTCAGTCGCCGGAAAGTGTAGATCATTTGTGTGATAAATGTGTTGAGTATGCAGACAACTGGGCGCCGACGGCAGAAAGATTGTGGAAATATAATTAGAAAAATTGTCTCTTTGCTTAAACTGATATGCTATAATCAAAATGGAAATAAAAAAGAATAAAAAATATGAATGGATATTAGTCTGTCAGTCGTATTATAAGTGAAGCAGGAAAAATACTACTTCTAACAAAAGAAAGGAGAGTTTATGAAAACTTTTTATATAAATGGAACCATTTTAACAATGGAAGAAAATAATTTGTATGCAGAAGCGGTCTGCACAGAAAATGGTATCATACAGGCGGTGGGAACGAAAGAAGAATTGCTGAAACTTCGGAGTGAAGGGGACCGTATCATTGATCTGGAAGGGAAAACAATGTTACCGGGACTAATTGACGGCCATTCTCATTTTGCCGGAACGGCAAACGCAATGACGCAGTGTGATCTGTCGCTTTGTAATAGTTTTGCAGATATTATCCGAGAGATGAAGAATTTTAAGGAAAAGCGAAAATTATCTGATGATGCGTGGATCGTTGGATGCAATTATGATCATAATTTTCTTGCAGAAGGAAAGCATCCGGATCGGTTTATTTTGGATCAGATCAGTGATACCAATCCGGTGCTGCTGATCCATGCATCTTCTCATATGGGGGTTACAAACAGCAAAGGTCTGGAACTTCAGGAAATCGATGAGACAGCAGAGGACCGGGCAGACGGGCGTTACGGAAGAGTGGAAGGAACAAGCACTCTGAATGGATATATGGAGGAGAAAGTATTTCTGGAATTTCAGTCAAAACTGCCGATGACATCAGTGGAAGAGCTGATGAATCTTTTCCGGGAGGCTCAGAAATTGTATGCCAGCTATGGAATTACAACAGTACAGGATGGAATGGTAGCCCGCCCGCTTTTTCAACTGTTGAAAACTGCATCGGATATGGGGATTCTTAAGCTGGATATCGTCGGTTATGTGGATATTATGACGGCAGCAGAGTTACCGGATGAAATGCCGGAGTACGATAGAAAATATCATAAACATTTGAAACTTGGCGGATATAAGATTTTTCTGGACGGTTCTCCACAGGGAAAAACAGCGTGGATGCTGGAACCGTACGTTGGCGAAGAATCTTACTGTGGTTATCCGATCCACAGTGATGAAGTGCTGGAATCTTACATTCGGACTGCACTTGAGAAAAAGCAGCAGCTTCTGGCACACTGTAACGGAGACGCCGCAGCAGAGCAGTATATTACCGGATTTGAAAAGGTGCTTGCGTCAGAGAAGAGTCAGGATACTTACCGGGCGGTAATGGTACATGCCCAGCTTGTGAGAAGAGAGCAGCTTCAGCGCATGGCGAAACTGGGAATGATGCCGAGTTTCTTTGTGGCACATACTTACTATTGGGGCGATATCCATTTAAAGAACTTTGGGATAGAGCGGGGCAGCAGGATTTCACCGGCAAAGGATGCTGTTGATTGCGGTATGAAATTTACTTTTCATCAGGATAGCCCGGTTGTTCCACCGGATATGATGAGAACGGTTTCCTGTGCAGTGAACCGGATTTCAAGAACCGGACAAGATATCGGGAAAGAACAGAGAATTTCGGTGCTGGAGGCGCTGAAGGCAGTTACAAGTTATGGCGCTTACCAATACCACGAAGAAGATAGAAAGGGAACAATCTCTGTCGGAAAACTTGCTGACTTTGCAGTGCTTGATAAAAATCCTCTGGAAGTAGATCCGGAAATGCTGGCGGAAGTTCAGGTAATGATGACAGTGAAAGAAGATCAGATGATTTATGAAAGAGGTAAATGCCATGAATAATCGCAGTAAAGGAATCACGCTCGCAGTGATTACTGCGGTAATGTGGGGGATTATGGGAGTATTTGTGCGCGATCTGTCACAGTATCATTTTTCAACGATTGAGATCTCTTTCTTTCGGTGCGTTCTTGCAGGGGCAGCGTATTTTTTGTTTTTGCTTGTTACAAAGCCGTCGGCGCTTAAAATTGATGTGAGAGGTCTTGTCATTTGTATTTTATATGGGGCAGTTGCCTATAGTATTAGTTTTGTCAGCTATAGTGTGGCAGTATCCCGAATTCCTGTTGGGGTGGCAACGGTACTGATGTTTATGAGTCCGATATGGGTGGCAATTCTTGGAAGAGTAATGTTTCGGGAGAAACTTGAGAAAAGTAAAATGGTTACGATCGGCATTTGCCTAATCGGGGCAGTGCTTGTAGCGAACCTGATCGGAGCAGGGAATCTGAAGCTGGACGCCATTGGTCTTTTGGCAGGCGTGATCAATGGGATCGGAGTAGCGCTTCAGATTCTGCTTCCAAAGTTTTTTGCGAAAAATTATGAGAGAGACACGCTTCTTGTGTATGGGTTTCTCGGAGGTGCATTTGTACTTGCATTTGGAATGAAACCACAGGCAGCCATTGCACACCTGACACAGACACCGGTGCTAAATCTCATTGTGGATTTGTTTGGCATCGGAATTCTTTGTACGATGGTGGCAAATGTTGCCTGTGTGAAATCAACTCAGTATGTAGAGGCTACCACGACAAGTATTTTGTCCGCACTGGAAGTTGTAGTAGGGACTTTGGTAGGATTTATTGTCTTTCGTGAGTATATGACAGGACTGCAGATATTAGGTGCAGTCATCATTGTCGCGGGAGCCATTGGATCTGAGATCTACCGGCCGAGAAAACGGCAGCAATATGAAATACCGGAGTCACTTTGAAATCCTTCTTTTCCGTTGCCGGCGCTGAAAACAGGAACCGGCTGCTGATCCTGACGGGATACATAGAGAGAATAGCCGTCTGGAACACGAAGCAGCACCGGACCTCCGTTATTAGAGAAGATAGTGGCTTCCTGTAATTGTCCCTCTTCCCAGCACATAGAAATGCGCAGATTACCACGGGCAGCGAGTCCGCTGACCTGACCGCATTTCCATGCATCCGGCAGTGCCGGAAGAAGATCGATACAGTCAAGGTGGCTTTGGAGAAGCATTTCTGCGACTCCCGCAGTTAGGGCAAAGTTGCCGTCAATCTGAAATGGAGGATGCGTATCCCAAAGATTCGTCATAATTCCCGTTTTCAGCAGATCAGTAATAAGTTTGTGGGCGCGGTTTCCGTCATGGAGCCGCGCCCATGTGTTAATGCGCTGTCCCATTCCCCAGCCGGTGCTTTCGTCTGTCCGGCAGTTCATGGAAATTGCTGCGGCCTCCAGAAATTCCGGGGTGTCTAAAGAAATCAGAGTTCCCGGATAAACGCCAAGCAAATGCGAAATATGCCGGTGTTCAAATCCTTGTCCAAGAGTATTTACAAGTGTTTCTTCATACCATTCTTTAATCTGTCCATCAGAACCAATCTCAATCGGACCTTTTAACCGTTTCATATGATCTTCCCAGACGGCTGTAAGTGTATCGTCAGTCTTGAGGATGCGGGCTGCCCGGATTACATTGTGGTAGAGCTGCCAGATCAGTGTATGTTCATAAGTATTTCCGGCAGTGCGAGGCCCATGTTCCGGAGAAAAAGATGGGGCAGAGATCAAGTGTCCGTCAGGATCTTTTACAAGAAGCTGGTCATAGAGAATGGCCTCTTCTTTCATCATTGGATAAATGTATTTTCGAAGATATTCGATATCGTTTGTGTATTCATAATATTCCCAACAATTCTGTAAGAGCCACGGCACAACAGCCGGAGACCAGCCCCAGTCAAAGATCCAGCCGGGACAAGTCCAGCCGTAAGGCGTATTTTGGGTATGAGCCATGAAACCATTTTCCGGGTGTGCTTCTGTACTTGCAATTCCGGAATAAATGGCGGCAGTTACCCTGCCCGGAGCCCGCAGAGAATCGGTGTATCGGATGAGCGGCTTTCCACACTCAGCCAGATTTGTATTATAAACAGGCCAGTAATTCATCTGCAGATTTACATTCAAGTGATAATCCGCATGCCAGATAGAATTATTTGCACCGGCCCAGATTCCCTGTAAGTTAGAAGGCAAGGTTTCACGGTAAGGATCATCAGGAGGCGTTTCTCTTGAGGAGGCAATCGTCAGATAGCGCCCGTATTGGAAAAGGAGTGTTTCCAGATAACGCTGTGCATCGTCAGAAGCCGTATGCTGACGGTAAGTTTCCAGTAATGTATCTGTTGAGAGTTCCCATGCTTTTTCCCCCTGCGCTGTGCATATTTCATTGCAGGATGTGGATTGTTTCTCTAAATTCAGCCGGACTCTGTGGAAAAGATTAGAGTAATCAGTAACATGTCTTAGTTTAAGCTCTTCATAGGAATCATGCTGTACAAAGGCAGCAGCGCGGCTCACATAAGAGAGAATACGCGCTTCAAGCCAGGCAGAAGTTTCTCCCGTACGGTAAACAGGATAGTCGTTCTTATAATCTGTTCCAATAGAAGTAATCAGAAATACAGACTTTGCCCGTTTGACTGATACATATTCCGGCAGTGACAGATATTCTCCTTCCTCGGTCAGGATCTGGGTGTGAGAACAGAATTTTAAGTCATTATCATCTAATGTTCCGTTAATGGAAATACATCCATTTTCTACAGAGGTTTTCCAGTGGCGCTGATAGGCAATCGGAGCAATCGGACAGCAGGAATCACCAGGAGTATTGTCAGGAATTACAGAAACGTTCACATCCAGTCCGTCAGGATGATCGGAGGATAGTTTTGTGACAAGTACGTTATCCGGGTAACTGATAAAGCTTTCTCTTGTATAGTGAACTCCGTCGCAGTCAAAGGATACGCTGCAAAGGGCAGTGTCCAGATCAAGAGATCGTGTATAATTCGTTACATGAGAAGGATCAGGCTGCGAAAAATCCAGATACATATTGGCATAGCTTAGAAAAAAACCATATCCGCAAGCCCCTTCTTCATCAAAAAGCCCAGTGAGTTCATCACAGAGTTTGCGGGCTTTATCAACCTTTCCGGAAAGAAAAAGGTTTTGAATTTCATGGAGTGTTTCGCCATTTCGCCCTTTTTCAGGAAGATTTCCGCCCTGATACTCCGGTCTTCGTCTGGATGGTCCGCCGGACCAGAGAGATTTTTCATTTAGCTGGATTCGTTCGCGCATAATGCCGCCGAAAATACTTGCGCCAATTCCGCCATTGCCAAGAGGAAGAGACCACTTTTCCCATCCTTCATAGCTGTCGGGAGCTTCTGTGTGATAGATTAGTTTTAAAGGTTTGCTATTGTAGTGTTCCATGGCAGTTCCTTTCGCGTAAAATAGATTTTTTTAGTAGTATATCAGATGCGCAGTCATTTTGGCAGTAAAAAAATCGGTGGATTGTGTAGTAAAAAAGCCGATAGATTGACAGCGGAAGTGTCAGCCGATATGATATATATTAGGTAAGAACGACGAGAGAAAAACGGGAGGAACCCCATGCTGACAAAAAGACAACAAATGATTGTAACGCTTATGAATAAGCAGAGAGACTGGATTGTAGGAAAAGATCTTGCAAGACTTTTGAATGTCTCGGACCGCACGATTCGAAATGATATTGCATCAATTAATGAATTTTACAGGGAAACGGTAATTGAATCGAATCTTCGAAAAGGATATCGAATTCAGGAAAGCAAAGTGAAAGGAACGATTGAGGACAGAAAAGAAACACTTCCGGAAACAGGAGAGGAGCGCAGGAGGTATCTTCTCAAAATGTTGTTGGAAAGCAGTCAGGTAAATTTCTATGAATTGTCAGAACAGATGTGTATTTCAGAATTTTCTCTTGAAAATGATGTGAACAAAATCCGCAGATTGCTGGAAAATTATCCGGAGTTAAAGATTGTTCGCCAAAATAATATGCTGCAGCTTGTTGGGGAAGAACGAGAGAAAAGACATCTTTATGAAGAATTGATTTTGTTTCATATGAGCGGCAATTTGCTGAATTTGAATAAGATAGCAGAAAATTTTAAAAAGTTTGATCTCTTAAAAGTAAAGGAAGTTCTGAAAGAGATTTTGGAAGAGGCTCACTATGAAATCAGTGATAGAAGAATACCCTCTTTATTGATTCATATCGGAATCATTTTGGAAAGAAATTTTTCGTATCATTTTTTAGAGAAGGAAGGCAGAGAGGAAGAAGTGAAAAACCTTCCGGAATATGAAATTTCCAGAAGATTTTTTGATAAACTCAGCCGGAGATTGACTCTGAATATTGTGGAAACGGAAGTTTCGGATTTTGCAGTGTATTTGAAGCAGGGAAATAAGAAAAATTATTTTGAAAAAGAACAGATGGAAGAATTTGTTTCTGATTTGGTAGAACATATCATCATTGAAATTAAGGAACATTTTGACATTGATTTTAGTGAAGATAAAGAATTCAGGCTTGGATTGGAGCTGCATATGGTATCACTTTTGAAGAGGCATTATGAACATGTGAAGATTGATAATACATGTCTGGAAGAAGTGAAGAGAAAATACCCATTGATATTTGAGATGGGTGTGTGGGTATGCAAGATTATGGAAGATTATCTGCAGATCACTATCAGCGAAAATGAGATTTCTTTCATTGCGCTTCATATTGGCTCTGCATATGAACGGGCGAATTTAAGGAGAAAGTACAGAGGTATTCTGATCTGTCCTCATAATAGGACAGTAAAAGAGCTTTGTGTACAGAAGATTATGAATCGGTTTGATGACCGGATTGAAATAATCGACTGTATGAGCTATTTTGAAGAATCTGCCATACTTGAAAAAAGACCGGATTTTATTCTTGCGACACAGTCGGTAGTACATTCGCTCGATATTATAACAGCCGAAATATCTATGTTTTTTGACTATAAGGATGAAGCTGTTGTATTCCAGACTTTAAATCGGATGGATCAGATCCGATATAAAAATAATTTTCAGTTTTTTATTTTAAATCTTATCAGAAAGGATTTCTTTACCGTCGATATGACGGAAGAACAGCCGGAAGAAATTATATCTGTTATGTGTGACCGTCTGTATGCCCGCGGATATGTAAAAAAAGATTTTAAAGAGGGAGTTTTAAAAAGAGAAAGTCTTTCTCCGACTTCGTTTTTTCATGGATTCGCCATTCCGCATAATATGTCTCATAAGGCGACAATACATTCGGCAATCAGTACCGCAATTTTAAAGCGCCCTGTCAAATGGGGGAACTATGAAGTGAGGTTTGTCTTTTTGCTTGCAATCACAGAAGAAAATCGAAATTTCTTAAAGATCTTTTTTGACTGGCTTGACGATGTCGTTTCTGATTCTGAAAAATTTGCCAGACTTGTGGAGGTGCAGGATTATCAGAGTTTTGTAGATACATTATTGTAAATATATCCTTTTCCTAAATTGCAGCGTATTTCCTAATACTAGGAAGAAGAAGTGGAAGATAATAAATGAATATGAGTTATACTTTAAGAAAGAGTTAAAAAGCGGAAGAGAGGAGGATGGAAAATGGAAGGACTGGAACTTATTTGTTTTCAGATTATTTCTTTTGCAGGAGAGGCAAAAAGCGCGTATATGGGAGCAATCCATACAGCAAAGGCAGGGAACTATGAAGAAGCAGAGAAGATGATCAAAGAAGGAAGCAATGTATTTCTGCAGGCACATAAAGCACATGCAGATCTAATCCAGAAGGAAGCTGCCGGAGATATGACAGAGACACCGAATTTACTGCTGATTCATGCAGAAGACCAGTTAATGGCAGCAGAGACATGTAAGATTCTGGCAGTAGAATTGATTGATACTTATAAACGCATTTCCATTTTAGAAGCAAAAGAAGCGTAAAAGAGAGGAAAATGATATGAAGAAAGTATATTTATTTTGTAGTGCAGGAATGTCAACAAGTATGTTAGCTGCTAAGATGCAGGAAGTTGCTGATTCACATGAATTGGATATGGAAGTTGCAGCATTTCCACATGAGCAGCTCGGAGAGATTATTGCATCAAAACATCCGGATTGCATTTTACTTGGACCGCAGGTGAAATATCTGTATGACCAGACAGTAAAAGAATATGAAAAGACAGGAATTCCGATTGCTGTAATTGATTCCGGAGATTACGGAATGATGAATGGTGAGAAGGTTCTGAAATCTGCAATTAAAATGATGCGGGCGGCAGGAAAGTAAGAGAGTAAACGAGAGGAAAAGGATATATACTTATGAAGAAATTCACGGAATTTTTGGAGAAATATTTATCTCCGCTGGGGGCGAAACTGGGGAATCAGAGACATCTGCAGGCGTTATCTAACGGTATGATGATGACATTACCGCTGCTTGTTATCGGTTCTATTTTTATGATTTTAAATAACCCGCCGATCAATCTGGAAACAGTGGATATGAACACGACAAATATGTTTATCCGCTTTTTGATCAATTGGAAAGAATGGGCAGTTGAAAACAGCGAATGGATTTTGGCACCATATAATATGACGTTTGGAATGTTGGGCTTAATGACTGCATTTTCTGTTGCATATTGTCTGGCAAAGAGCTATAAAATGAACGCAGCAGTAAATGGTATTATGTCAATGTCAGTATTCTTACTTGTGTGTTCAAAAGTTGTTCAGGTTCCGGTTGGAGACGATGCAACTATTTCAGCAATCACATCACAGTATCTGACAAGCGATGGATTATTTATTGCTTTAATCCTGAGTTTTGTATGTGTAGAAATTAACCGTATGGTAGATAAGCTTGGAATTAAAGTGAAGTTCCCGTCATCTGTGCCAAGTATGGTCGGAACATTTGTAAACTCATTACTTCCGCTTTTAGTAAATATTATTATTGTATATGGTGTAAACCTCATATTAATTGCTGTTATTGGAAAATCTATTCCGGAAGCAATTATGGGACTGCTGACACCGGCAATTGATGTAGGAAATAACATCTGGGTATACGCCGGAATTATTATGTTCTCAAATATTTTGTGGTTTTTCGGAATCAATGGAACATCAGTTGTATTCTCAATTGTATTCATGATCGGTATTGCCGGAACAGGTGCAAATGCTGCGCTTGTAGCAGACGGACTGGCACCGACAAACCCAATGAACCTTCAGTTATTCCGCTATGCAATGCTCGGAGGTGCAGGAGGAACTCTTGGATTGATCATACTGATGTGGAAATCCAAATCTGCGAAGTTAAAATCACTTGCAAGAATTTCTATCGTGCCGGGAATTTGTTCTATTAATGAGCCGATCACTTTTGGTGTGCCGATGACATATAATCCGGTTCTTGCAATTCCATATATCCTGACACCATCTATCTGTGTTGTATTGGGATATTATGCACAGGTACTTGGATTTATTACACCGGGATATATTGCAGATCCATCCTTTATTCCGTTCTTTATTCAGGGATGGATGTCAGGAATGGATTTCAGAAATGTTATCTTTATGTTCTTATGTATCGCATTAAGTGTACTGTTCTATTACCCATTCTTTAAGGTATATGAGAAACAGGCAATTGAAAAAGAATTAAAAGAAGCTGAAGAGGAGGAAGATTTCGAATGGTAAAAAAGACAATGTATGATCCATGGCAGTCAATCACAACACGCAATGGCTATTACTGCGATGAAGTAATTTCAGCGCTGCAGAAAAGCATCAGACGGGCAAATGAAGAAGATGCCTGCAAATTTGCGTACGAATTATATATTTCATCTCCGGAGTTGGAAGAAAAGATGTGGAGACGTCTTCTGACAATTTCTGTAGAAGATATTGGAATGGGAAATCCGATGGCAGCAGTTGTAGTAAACAGCTTGTTCCAGATGAGAAAAGAATTTGATTATGCTGACGGAGACCGCCCGATTTATTTCATCCACGCGATTCGCTATCTTGTTCAGTCACAGAAAGACAGATCCAGCGATCTGTTAAAGAACATTTGTATGAAAGGATTTGCAATGGGAGAACTTCCGGAAATCCCGGATGTAGCACTGGACAAACATACACGCCGCGGACAGGAAATGGGAAGAGATTCCTTCCACTTCCTCCACGAGGCAAGTAAAGTATTCCCGCAGGCAGAAATCGATAACGATTATAAAGAGCGGTATGAAGAAATGCTGAAACGTTATGATCCGGAAAATGTGTCACCGACAACATTTAAGTTCAACGGCTGGCAGTTCTAAACAAACAGGCGCCAATCCCGTATGGGATCGGCGCCTGTTTTCATACATTCATTGAGTTTATCCTTCAATGGCAATTTGTTTGTGCTCTTCAACTACTTTTTTATTTTTTTTCGGAACGGACAGCTTCAAAATACCATTCTCATATCTGGCTTTAATCTCTTCCTGACCAATGCCTTCACCGACATAAAAGCTTCTGCTCATAGCACCGGCATAGCGTTCCTGACGGATATAGTTGCCTTTCTTATCCTGCTCGTCTTTATTCAGTCCCTTCGAAGCAGAGACAGTTAAATAACCGTTATCAAGCTTGGCAGATATCTCATCCTTCTTAAATCCCGGAAGATCGATATCAAGTTCATAGGAATCTTCTGTCTCGCGGACATCTGTTTTCATCATGTTTTTTGCATGTTTGCCATAGAGAGGATCTTTCTTATCCCAGAAGTTATCAAATGGGAAATCCATCCAGTCATCAAATAAGTTTTCTCCAAAAATACTAGGCATCATCATCATAAGTCATATCTCCTTCCTTTGTTATAGTTGTAATATAACACATATTATTAGCAAAGTAAAGAGGTGAGTGCTAATTTTCTGTGAAAAAACTGTGAACATAGGGATTTATTATGAAAAACAGCATGCTTATATACATTATTAAGTGGAAATACTGTCTGTATCGCAGCCAAAGTGTTTCTGTTTTTTTCTCCAATATATGATGAACAGAACAGCAGTAATTCCCCAGGAAACAGGATAGCTGAGCGTGATTGTCTCAATTGTTGGAGAGAGCGGTACAAGTATAAATACCCAGAGTGAACGGAAAATACATACACCACAGCAAGTCATAATAGCCGGAATGATAACGTCACCGATACCACGAAGTGCGCCGGAATAAATTTCAATAAATACAAATAATGCGTATGCCGGAGCCATATAGGTTAAAATACGGATACCGATCTGGATGACAGCCGGATCACTTGTAAACAGATGGAAGAGGTATTTGCCGGCTGTGAGGAAAAAGACGCTCATGATAACTGCGGCAGCCAGTGTAATTTTGATACAGATGGAAACGCTCTTTTTGACGCGTGTATATTTGCCGGCGCCATAATTCTGACCAACAAAAGTAGTTGCGGCGATACCGAATGCAGAAATGACCATCCAGTAGAAAGCATCCATTTTACCAAATGCAGTCCAGGCTGCAACGGTATCGGTACCGAGTGCATTTAACGCAGTCTGGATAATAATATTTGAGACACTGTACATAACGGACTGCAGTCCGGCAGGAATACCGATATGTAAAATGTTTTCCAGTGATTGTTTATAAAATGTAATACGCCGGAGATGAAGCCGGTAAATGTCTGTTGTCCGCATTAGAGCCAATATTATGAGGATTGCACTGACAGCCTGTGAAAGTACCGTGGCGATAGCCGCTCCTGCAATTCCCATATGAAATACGAGGACAAACAGAAGATCAAGACCGATATTTAAAAAGCAGCAGACAATCAGATAGTAAAGCGGTCGCCTGGAATCTCCGACAGAGCGAAGGATGCTGGAACCGATATTGTAGATAAATACAAAAAGAATTCCGAGAAAGAAGATACGCAAATAAGTAACGGAATCCTGCATCATATCTTTTGGCGTATTCATCCAGCGCAGAAATACCGGAGCAGCGGCATATCCGATAACGGTAATGACAATGCTGCCGAAAATGCAAAATGCCATTGCGGTATGGAGTGCATGGGAAAGGGGTTCTTCCTTTCGTGCACCGTAGTGTTGGGCAATGATGACAGTTGCTCCCGAAGAGACTCCAACGAAAAATCCGATGATCAGGTTACTGATCTGGTTTGCGGAGCCGCCGACTGCGGCCAGAGCTTCTTTGCCGACAAAGCGTCCTACAATGATAGCATCTGCGGTATTGTAGAGCTGTTGAAAAAAGGTTCCCAACATGATCGGGAAGAAAAAAATGAGAAGCTGTTTCCAGATGACTCCTTCTGTAATTGCATTTGCAGGAGCTGATGTCGTTTGTTTTTGTTCTTCCATAAAAAACCTCCTGAGAATCTGAATAACGGTTATCGTTGTCTGCATTTTGAAAATTTTAAAAGAGATGTGCTGAGAAATTTCTTTAAGAAATTTGCAAAAACTTTAGAAAATTTTTAGTAGCAATTTTCAGGACATTAGTATATAATGAAAGCGTCTTGAGATACTGCTAGTTGTGCAGACATATAGCAGATATATCATAGCATAATTTGTATAAGGAAGGAATAGGTGACAACTATGAAAAAATATGTTTGTGAACCATGTGGATATGTATATGATCCGGAAATCGGCGATCCGGACGGCGGAATCGCTCCGGGAACAGCTTTTGAGGATATTCCGGAAGATTGGGTTTGCCCGATCTGTGGAATGGGAAAAGAAGTATTCGTTGTAGAAGAATAAGTATAACGGAAGAATCATAATGCAATAATCATAATGCAATAATAAAAAACAGCTCGGGCGGTGAGTCCGAGCTGTTTTTTTAATACGTCAAATGGTGCAGGACCGGTTTCCAGAATGGTTTTATGAAAATCTTTCTGGGAGAAGTTTTCCCCGTCTTTCTGGATACAGTCACGTTTGAGTTCAAGAAATTCGAGATAACCGATATAGTACCGCAAATAATTTCCTGGATCAGAAAGAATCAGTTCGTAAATATCCTGCACAACATTGTCATTGGAAATCCCGTAGTTTCGGAAGAAGTTACAGGCATCTTTCAGTGTCCAGCCGTCATAGTGGATACCCATATCTGCAAGGGCGTAAAGCCCGAGGACAGCGGATTTATTTTTTTGCAGCAGCGAAGCCTGTGTTTTGGAGATGGGAGCCATATAGAAGGACATCATTTCTGTGTACGTTGCCCATCCTTCGGTGTAGCCGCCGAAATTGATGATACTGCGCACCGGATCAGGATTGGATGCAGCAAAATACGTTGTCTGATACAAATGTCCCGGGTATCCTTCATGGGCGAGCGTCGTATATAGTTCCATTCCCTGCATTGTCTGTTTGCGGTTGATATAAATGACATTGTCATCGCTGTTGTCAATGGCCGGAATCAGATAAAAGGCAGGGCTTAAGTAGGATTCAAGAGATTCCGGAACATATTTGATCGTATGATGTACATCCGGACCTTCCGGGAAAGCGGTATTACATTGTGTCTGCAGATCATTCATAATGGCAGCGGGATCGGAAAGGGCTTCTTCAATCGCGGCGGAAGTGATATCAGAGGATGCTGCTGTTGTACTTTCTTTTGAAAATGATTCCGCAGTTTTCTGAAGATCGGAAATGTCCTGTGTAATCTGCTTTTTTGTAAGTGTCTGGAGTTCTTTAATGGATCTGGAGGAACCGGTGTTGTGGGCAACAAGCGCTTCATAGTAAGCTTTCCCTTCCGGGAAAAAGCAAAGACCTTTGTTATTTATTCCGGTTTCTTTTAACGCAGAGATGGCATCTGCAAAATTTTGAAATGCCGGAAGAACGTAAGTATCTACCTGGAGTTTATTTTTACTAAGATAGCTTTCTTTCTCCGCATTAGAAACGTCGGGCAGATGACTCAGCCGTTCCTGAAAGGTTGTATAGAGATAATTTTCGTCGCCCATCTCCAGAAAGGAGCGGCACTGGGCAATCACATCTTCTGCAACGGCATGAGACATGAAAAGTCCTGCATCGGATTTGGCCTTCTCGAATTCAGAGAGCGACTGCAAATATTCCGGCGTTTTAGAGAGAAGTTCCAGATAGATCTCCACATCTTTTGTATTACTAAATTGATATTCACAGAGAAGAACAGGAAGCTGTGCCTGAATCCCGGTAGTCGGGTTGACCGGTTCCTGGTAAAGGAGATATGGTGCGAGGGCATTATTGGTCTGAAAGTATTTTTGGAGAATATCATAAGTCAGCTGATTTTCTTTATCTAGCGCAGTGGGATGAAACTGTTCCAATGCGTGCAGAAGATTCTCAGAAGCGGCCATTGCCCCGGCGGTATTGGAAGAAAAGGAACCGTATGTAACAGGAGGATTTTTAATGCCGTAAATCTGAGGCTGCTGCAGTGTATAGTGAAGCGTAAGGGTATCTGATGAGACTTCCTGACAGAACAGCGTGTGTGTGAATTTGCGAAAGGCAGAATTTTCATCCTGAACGGTGGAAGTATTTTGACATCCGGCGGCAAAAAAGGATAAAAATGAGCAGAGAAGGAAGAGAGCAGCTCGTTTATACGAGAGAATTTTGTGCATAAGAACTCCAAGTGATTTTTTGTACAGTATATATAGAAAATGACAAAAATATGACAATATCTATTGGGGAAATTGACTAAAAAATAACGTACTAACAAAATGCGGCATTTTGCTTGCAATAAAGTTTTTATGTGATATAATCACAAATACATATGCGTGTACAGGAATAAATACAATCCATCAGGAGGGGTGTAATGAAGACAGGATATTTAATTCTCGCAGGTGGTAAGAGCAGTCGGATGGGCAGACAGAAATCCTCCCTGAAAATAAATGGAATGACATTTTTGGAGCATCTTGCAGAGGAGCTTAGCGGATACGGAGAAGTGCTTGTCTCTGTGGATCGATTCGACAGACATAAAGAGATTTTAATTCCGATGATTGAAGATCTGTATCCGGATCATGGTCCTATGGGAGGCATTTACAGTGCATTTGCAGCAGGGAATTTTGACCGGCTTTTGACGGTTCCATGTGATGTTCCGCTTTTTTCCGGAGAGCTGGCGGAAAAACTGTGCGAATTGTCCGATGAAGATGTGGATGCTGTTATTATACGGACGAAGGACGGACGCATTCATCCTCTTTGCGGGATGTATCAGAGCAGCTGTCTGCCGGTGTTTCGGGAATGTCTGGAGAAGAGAGAACTGCGGATGATGCAGGCGCTTGAGAAGCTGAATGTGATTTTTGCAGAAGCAGGCGAGGACTCGTGGCAGCTTCAGAACATTAATACACCGGAAGAATATAGGCTCCTTGTGGAAACGTATTCGAATACATAGAAATCTGAGTAGTAAATACCAGAGTATACAGACATCAATGAGAAAAGGCAGAGGAATGAGAGATGAAGATTGAGACAATTACAGAGGCTGCAGATTTACTTTGCAGTATGACAGAAGCTGTTTCTTCAGAAATGTGTGAGCTTTCGGAGGCTTACGGAAGGATACTTGCAGAAGATGTGGATGCTGTTTTGGCTGTACCGTATTTTCGAAGAAGTGCGTATGACGGATATGCGCTTCGTTCGGAAGATACGATAGGAGCATCAGAAGATGCACCGGTTGTTCTAAAAGTAACGGAAGCGCTTGCGGCAGGAGATATTCCACAGTATGAGATCGGGAGAGGACATGCGGCCCGCATTATGACAGGAGCGGCAGTGCCGGAGGGAGCAGACGCTGTTGTTATGCATGAACGTACAATATTTACAGAGGAAGAAGTGAGATTGACTGCTCCGGTAAAGCCTGGGAATATTGTGCAGATCGGAGAAGACGTGCATAGTGGCGTACGGCTTTTGAATCGGGGAAAATGTCTGGGATCATCGGACATTGCACTGTTGGCAGGCCAGGGAATCTGCAAAGTGAAAGTTTATCGGAAGCCGGTGGCAGCCATTGTGAGTACCGGAAGCGAACTTTTAAGTCCGCAGCAGTCACCGGAATATGGAAAGATTTATGATACAAATCCGTATCTGCTTGGAGGATATTTGAGAAAGTATGGAGTTATGCCGGTTCATTCCGGTATTGTTTCAGACGATCCAAAGAAGCTCAGCGAAGTGATTGAGAAAGCACTTTTACATAGTGACATAGTTATTACAACAGGAGGAGTATCTGCCGGGGATTATGACTATCTGCCGGAGGTGATCGAGAACATTGGCGGCGAGCTGCTGTTTCACAGAATCCGGCTGAAACCGGGAGGAGCGATGCTGGCAGCCAGAAAAGACGGAAAGCTGCTTCTCAGCCTGTCAGGGAATCCGGGAGCAGCGGCCACCGGCCTTCTATGTGTAGGACTTCCGTGTATAAAGAAATTATGCGGACGATCAAAGACTGATTTCCGAAGAGCAAAGGCGCGGCTCACAGAAACATTTGGGAAATCTTGTCCGGTTATGAGAGTGCTGAAAGGCAAATCATCCTATCAGGATGGAATGCTGTATTTTACTCCGCTTGAGAATCAGCGAAATGGTTCTGTTTCATCGATGGATGACTGCGATCTTCTGGCAATGGTGCCGGAGGGAGCAGGGCCGTTGGAGAAGGGAACAATGTTAGAAGTCTGTTTCATTTAAACATACAGCGGCGGCGAAAGCAAAGACAGCTGCTGGATATAGAGGAAATAGATGAAAGGAAGGAGAGGGTATTATGAATACACCAAAAGAAATCGCGAATAATTATATCGCAATAGGGAAAGGAAAAGTAAATATGCCGGTTGCCAGGATGTTTGTGCTTGGTATTCTTGCCGGAATGTTTATTGCAGTGGGAGGAATTGCCTCTGCAACTGCGGGAGCGGCTCTTCCGGGGGCAGCAGGAAAGATCATCGGAGCATGTCTTTTCCCGGGAGGTCTGACAATGGTATTGCTTGCAGGAAGTGAGCTCTTTACAGGGAATTGTCTTCTTGTAATTCCGCTATTGAAAAAAGAAATCACAATTGCAGGAATGTTAAAGAACTGGATTGTCGTATATCTTGGAAATTTTGCAGGAAGTATGCTGATTGCGGCGATATGTGTATTTGGTCATCAGACAGATACTTTTAATGTAGGTTCTGCCCTGATCAGTACAGCTGTGGCAAAGACATCCATTTCGTTCGGCGATGCGGTACTCAAAGGAATTGCATGTAATTTCCTTGTATGTATTGCAGTGTGGATCTCATTTGCGGCAAAACAGGTTTCTTCTAAGATTATCGGATTGTTTTTCCCGATTGCAATGTTTGTATTATGTGGATTTGAACATAGTGTTGCAAACATGTTCTATATTTCAGCAGGGCTTTTTGCAAAGGGAAATGAAAACTATATGCTCATGGCAGAAGCCGCACAGGTTGATGTATCCGGTCTGACATGGGGGTCAATGTTTACAGCCAATCTTTTACCGGTAACAATCGGAAATATTATCGGTGGAGCGATACTCGTAGGCGTGGCATATTGGTTTGTATATTTAAAAGATGATTAATGAAAAGGATCATAAATCAGTAACTAAAAATAATATTCTATCAAAGAATAAGAGAGAAGGGAATTTATGGGCAAATTATATCTTTCTGATCCGTCAGGTTATGACGCAAAAATGAATGAAATTGCACGGCATTTTTCTCATAAGGTTGAGGTATATCCTCCGGGAAGCTGTCCGATCACACTGCAGATTTCTATGCTGCGGACAGCTGCAAATGAGACTTGCGGAAAATGTGTACCGTGCAGGGATGGGCTCCCTCTTGTAGCACGTCTGATGCAGAAAGTATTGGATGGATGCGCTACAGAAAAGACGTTGGCAAATATTAAAATGATGGCGACAATGATCCGGGATTCAGCAGACTGTGCCATTGGTTGGAATGCTGCTGATGAAGTATTAAAAGGGCTTGAACTTTTTGCAGATGAGTACAAGAGCCATATCGAGAATCAGAGATGTCTTGATTGTGTTGGACAGAAAATTCCATGTGTGTCACTTTGTCCGGCACACGTAGATATTCCGGGTTACATAGCACTTGTAGGTAATGAAGATTATGCAGGAGCAATTAACCTGATCCGCCGGGACAATCCATTCCCAACGGCATGTGCAATGGTATGTGAGCATCCGTGTGAAGAGCGCTGCAGACGTAAGATGCTGGAATCTCCGATCAATATCCGTGCATTGAAAAAATATGCTGTTGATATGATGCCGGCAGATACAGTGAAGACACCGGCTCCGAATCCGTCAACAGGAAAGTCAATTGGTATTATCGGGGGAGGTCCAAGCGGATTAACAGCAGCCTATTTTCTGGCATTAATGGGACATAAGGCTGTTGTGTATGAGTCACATGATAAGCTTGGCGGAATGCTCCGCTATGGAATCCCGAATTACCGTTTCCCGAAAGACCGTCTTGATGAAGACATTCGTGCTATCCTTGGCGCAGGAGATATTGAAGTAGTATACAATACAACTGTCGGCAAAGATATTTCTATCGAAGAAGTACAGAAGAAGCATGATGCAATGTATGTTGCGATCGGTGCGCAGACCGGAAAGACACTGAATATTCCGGGAGCAGATGCGAAAAATGTTGTGTCTGCGGTAGAAATTCTCGATGAGATCGGCAATGGACATCTTCCGGATTACACTGGAAAGAAAGTTCTCGTCATCGGTGGAGGTAATGTTGCTATGGACTGTGCGAGAAGTGCAGTCAGATGTAATGCAGAAGAAGTTTCGATTGTATACAGAAGACGTCAGAAAGATATGACAGCTTTGGAATCAGAAGTAGAATCAGCTGTTATGGAAGGAATTGCTCTTGTAACATTGCAGTCACCGGTAGAGATTAAGAAAGATGCAGATGGAAATTGTGTATCACTTGTTACACAGCCTCAGATGATCAGTGCATATAGAGGAGATCGTCCGGCTCCGAAAGATGCAGATAAACCGCAGCAGGAATTCCCGGCAGATGTGATTATGATTGCAGTAGGACAGGATATTGTGTCTGCACCGTTTGAAGAATTCGGTATGCCGGCTAAGAGAAATGTATTTCAGGCAGGACTTGATACAGAAGTAAAAGAACTTCCGGGAGTATTTACAGGAGGAGACTGTGCAACAGGTCCGTCTACGGTTATCCGTGCAATCGCAGCAGGAAAAGTTGCAGCGCATAATATTGATGAATATCTTGGCTATCATCATACTTTACTGTGTGAAGCAGTTGTTCCGGAACCGAAGGAAAATATGAGGACATTTATGGGACGTACTGAGATTGGCGAGCGTCCGGCATTTATCCGAAAGAAAGACTTTGAGCATGTGGAAGAACTTCTGACACATGAAGAGGCAATGCAGGAGGCAAGCCGCTGTCTCAGATGTGACCATTATGGATGCGGAGCAATGGAAGGGGGCAGAGATTTATGATTAATGTAACGATAAACGGCATGGAGATTCAGGCAAAAGAAGGCCAGACAATCCTGAAGGCAGCCAGAGAAAATGGAATTCATATTCCGACACTCTGCTTTCTGGAAGGGATTAATGAGATTGGATCCTGCCGAATCTGTGTAGTAGAGATAGAAGGTCGTGCAGGTCTGGCAACAGCCTGTAATACAGTAGTCAGAGAGGGAATGAAGATTCAGACAGACAGTGAAGCAGTTATTGAAGCGCGCAAGAATACACTTCACCTTCTTATGGCAGAACATAAGACAAATTGTTTCAAATGTATCAAAAATGGTGCGTGCGAGCTTCAGGCTCTGGCGAGAGAGTACGGAATTGATGTTCCGAACTTTAAAGCATCCCACGGAGATGTGCAGCATGAACCGTGTGCAGAGAACCCGTTTCTTTCTTATGATCCGGGACTTTGTATCCAGTGTCAGCGCTGTATCAGCACTTGTGCAAAAGCAACCGGAAGACATGCGCTTTCACTTGAAAAAAATGGAGCCAGAGTATATGTAAAAGCTCCGTTTGGCGAAGGCTGGAAGGAATCGCTTTGCGAATCTTGCGGTAACTGTGCACAGGCATGTCCGACAGGTGCGCTTGTTATTAAGAGAAGAAAAGACTACCGCGACTGGGAAGTGAAGAAAGTCCGTACAACTTGCCCACATTGTGCAACCGGATGTCAGATGGATCTGATTGTTAAGAATGGCAAGATTGTTGATGTTCAGGGGGCAGATGGACCGTCCAATCACGGATTGCTCTGTGTGAAAGGAAGAAGCGGATCATTTGACTTTGTTGACTGTGAAGACAGAATCCGTTATCCATTAATTAAGAATAAAGAGACAGGCGAGTTTGAGAGAGCAACTTGGGATGAGGCACTTGATCTTGTTGCATCTAAATTTACTGAAATTAAAAAACAATACGGAGGTGAGGCACTGGCCGGATTTGCATGCTCACGTTCTACAAATGAAGATATTTATATGCTTCAGAAGATGGTAAGAACAGCATTTGAGAGCAACAATACCGATAACTGTGCCCGCGTTTGACATGCTCCGACTGTTGCCGGTTTGGCAACCACATTAGGCTCCGGAGCCATGACAAACACTATTTATGATATTACTCATGAATCGGATGCGATTATGCTTGTCGGATCTAATCCGGAACATGCGCATCCGGTACTTGGAATGCAGGTGCGCCAGGCAGTACAGCGCGGCGCGAAGCTGATCGTTGTAGATCCGCGTGATATTGATCTTTGTAAAGACGCAGATATTCATCTGAAATTAAAACCAGGTACAAATGTTGCATTTGCAAATGGTATGATGCACATTTTTATTGAAGAGGATCTTGTAGATCACAAATTCATTGAAGAGCGCACAGAGAATTTCGAAGCAATGAAAGAATTAGTGAAGGATTATACACCTGAAAAGGTAGCAGAAATCTGTGGAATCGATGCCGATGCACTTCGCGAAGCAGCGCGCATTTACGCTACTGCAAATCGCGCGCCGATCATGTACTGTCTTGGTGTAACAGAACATCATACAGGTACAGAAGGCGTTATGTCATTATCAAATATGGCTATGATGGTCGGTAAGATTGGAAAACCTGGATGCGGTGTAAATCCAATTCGAGGACAGAATAACGTGCAGGGAGCATGTGATATGGGAGCATCTCCGAATCAGTTCTCCGGATATCAGAATATTGATAAGCCTGGTGTTCTTGAGAAATTTGAAGAGGCATGGGGAACGAAGCTGAATCCGAATATCGGAACAAAAGCAACAGACTGTTTCCCGAAAATGCTGACAGGAGAAGTGAAAGGTTTGTTTATCTTTGGAGAAGATCCGGTCCGTACAGATCCAAATACGCACCATGTGATCAAAGCGCTGAGTTCGCTGGATTTCTTTGTTGTAGATGAATTATTTATGACTGAGACTGCAAAACTTGCAGATGTAATTCTTCCTGGACGTTCCTATGCTGAGAAAGAAGGAACATTTACGAATACAGAGCGCCGTGTACAGCGCGTCAGAAAAGCTGTTGAGATTGCCGGTGATACAAAACCGGATACATGGATCTTTACAGAAATTATGAGACGAATGGGGTATCCACAGCCACATCTGACACCGGCAGAGATTATGGATGAGATTTCTTCTGTGACACCGTCATTTGGCGGAATCAGTCATGCAAGACTGGACAGCGAAGAAGTAGCAGGACAGGGATTACAGTGGCCATGTCCATCGAAAGAACATCCTGGAACACCGATCATGCATGTCGGTAAGTTTGCGCGGGGACTTGGCTATTTCCGTCCGGCAGCATATACGCCTTCCATGGAACTTCCGGATGAAGAATATCCTCTGGTTATGATGACAGGACGTATCTTATATCATTATAATGCATGTGCAATGACGGATAAGACAGCAGGAATCAATGAAATTGCAGGTGAATCATTTATCGAGATTAATACAGAGGATGCTGAAAAACTTGGTATTGAGAATGGGGAAATGGTTCAGATTTCTTCTCGCCGCGGAACAATTCAGGCGAAAGCAGATGTATCAGATAAGACGAATCCGGGTGAATGCTGGATGCCGTTCCATTATATTGAGGGCGGTGCAAACTGGCTGACAAGTGATGCGCTTGATTCTATTTCAAGTACGCCGGAATATAAAGTTTGTACAGTAAAAGTGGAGAAGATTACAGAATAAACAGTAGATTTTTGCAAATAGCAGAGATTTCGTATGAAAAAATGCAGACGCGGCCGCGGTGGCTGTGTCTGCATTTTGGTGATGAAGAGAGAATATGGGATGGAGAAAAATTTAAAAAGGGAAAAAGAACATACAACAGAATATGTGCTGCAAAAGGCAGTATGCTTCCGGGCAGGAGAATTTTCTAAGGAAGAAAAATACATTGTTCCGGAAGAAAAATATGATCTATATCTGAATGGAGAAATGATACATACATTTTTCTGCTCACCATGGTATCTGGAAGATCTTGCGTATGGATTTTTGTATTTAGAAGGTTATATTCTGAAATCAGAACAAATAAAGGAAATCTGTGTTAAGCAGCAGGAACACAGAATCGAAGTTGTAGCAGATAAAGAGTGTGATATGCGCAGGCAGGATGCGAAAGAAACGGGGAAAAAAGCGGAAGAAAAGAAGATTTCTTCGAAAGAGATCATGTCGCTTGCAGCTGCGCTTGATGAGCGTTCACATCGGTTTCGTCTTACCGGCGGAGTCCACAGCGCGGCACTTGCGAAAGATGGGGAAATCCTTTTGATGCGTGAGGATGTCGGCCGTCACAATGCGGTGGAGAAGCTGCTTGGTGCATGTGTCAGGGAACAGATTGACACAGCAGATAAGACGATTGTTTTTAGTGGGCGTGTGGCAGCAGAGATCCTTGAAAAAGCAGCAGCCATTGGCGCACCAACACTGATTGCCGTGTCGGCTCCGACGAGCAGAGCTGTTGAGCTGGCAGAAGAGAAAGGAATCCTTCTTGTTGGATTTGCGAGAGGGGAATCGTTTAATGTATATACGTTTCCGGAGAGGCTTGCAGAAGTTATTCCTGTCTTTCGGAGTTAAGTTAAAAAAGTAGTGCTAAGCCACGGATTAAAACCTATGGCTTAGCATTTTATTTATGTCTTCGTTTCCAAGGAAATAAGAGGTAAGAGGCAATCCTGTCTTGGAAGATAACTCCTTAATGAAAGAGGAACTTCTGGCTAGGTTTATATATTTTCGGTCAGAGATTTTGGCAACTCTAAAATCATGTATAAAATCAAAAATCTCTTCCGTTCCATATTCGTCTTTTAATACATGTATCTGTAAAAGCCTTGTTAATAACACGGCAAGATAACAGATGAGGAAGTGCCCTGTGATGGTTTCTTGTTTCTGCATATAAGCTGGTCTGGCATCAAGCTGAGATTTCATGATACGGAAGGATTCCTCGATCCGCCAGAGGTTGTGGTATGAAGCGTAGATTTCAGAAGCGCTCATATGGATTTCAGAAGTTATAATCATGTTATATCCTGCCAGTTTCTTTGCGTTTTCTATTGCCTTTTCATTTATCTCGACCTTGACTTTTCCAGCCGTTTTTGTCCCTTTCTTATCAGTAGAAATAAAGGTAACATACTTGGAACTGTCTCCGTATTCCGATTTCTTTGCTTCACATGCCCTGAGATTTTTTGCTTTTTCTACCTGTCGGTTAATTTCATATTTTTGTTTTTCGGCAAGCTTCGGGTTAAATGTCACAATACGCTTTTCTGTAAGCTTCAGCGTTTTCCGGTGTCCGGCGTTATCCGTATAGGAATAAGAAAAATCATCCACACACTCTTTGATACGGTAAAGGACTTCGCCTTTTTTAGTTTTAACATCTACATAATCATTTTCAAGAAGTACCCATGTTTTTTCTGTTTCGGGAAGCGTTTTTACAGATTTTGAGAAAATATATCCGTCTCCTGCTTTCAGGGCATGAAGGATGTTGTTGAAGCAGTTCAGTCCTTTATCTGCCACTTGGATCGTCCTGCCGGATATGTGGCTTCGCTGCTTTAATTCATCTATGATTTCCCGTATTACAGGTTTTTCGCTTTCATTTCCCGGATACATCTTCATGCCGATTGGGATCTGGTTTGCATCAAGAAGAAGTCCCATACCAACAATCGGTTCCTTTTTATTTTCTTTTGAAGGACCTTTTAATCTGAAATGATCCTCTTTATCAATCTCGAAATAGAAGTTCGTGCAGTCGAAATAGGAGTGAGAAGTATCAAATGGATATTTCAAAGCTACTTGATGGTTGAAAATCTCAATCACCTTTTCGTATTCAGAACCAATGTATTCAAGGCCGGAATAAATCTGGTCGAGGGAGAAAGCATGTGTTCCAAACAGTTTGGGAATCACCTCCCAATACGTTTTCAGCTTTGAACAGGGATGCACCACTCTTGCATAAATAAGATCTGACATCATATCAAAAATATTGAATCGGAAATGTGTTGCTGTCTGCATAAGATCAATATATTTTTTACATCCCAGAGAATCGTTGAGATTCTTTAAAGGGAAGTAGCCAAGGAGTTTTTCCGGAGATTCTTCTGATATCTTCCGTTCTTTTTCAGTCTGTTTTTTCTTTTTATATTCCTGATTGAGTTTTTGTACCTCTTCACCGAAAACAGCAATCGGATCTTCAATGCCGTTTGCCTGAAGTTCGTGGACATAGCCAATCGGTTTATAAGAACGATGTGCGCCACCTTTACGCTCCGGATCGTAATAGCTTTCATAGATTTGAAGATAAATCCCTTTTTTGTTTTTTGTTTTCTTTAAAAAATACGCCATAAAATCACCCTCTTATATTATAACACTATAGCACTATATATTCAATTATCAAAAAAGTTTTTTGTCAAGTTTTTAAAAAACAAAAAAAGCCAGCATTTATGCTGACTGTGGCTGTTCCAAAACGGAATAAACTCCCAAATATTATAGTGCTAACTCCCAAAGACGGGAAGAGAAAGGAATCCTTCTTGTTGGATTTGCGAGAGGGGAATCGTTTAATGTATATACGTTTCCGGAGAGGCTTGCAGAAGTTATTTGAGTGTGTTATAGTAAAAATACAAAAATGGGAAACCTCAAGCGGCTTACCCGATTACTAAAAACTGTTATGTGAAACAGCCGTCATTAGTGTGAGTAATGGCGGCTACTTTCTTTTATCCTTGAAAATCTCATAACAAAGACCTACAAGAGCAACAATGAATACGAATAACTGAATTAAATCAGAATATGTAACATACACTTGCATCACCCTCCTTTCTTTCGTCTGGAGGGGTATCCCTCCGAAAAGAGGGGAAGCCGCCTGGCTTAGGTTTCCCTTGGCGGGATTATAGCATACTTTTAGGAGGCTATCAATTGACGATTATTACAATCAGGGCAACCGCATAAAAAATATCCATTTAGAGAAATATTTCCCTAGATGGATATTTTTAAATAGTTTCTACAATGTTCTCAAAAATTAATTCTTGCACATATTCTAAATGGCATGTATATAACATACTCATCTTCTTATAGGTCATTTTTTTCTTTTTATCAAATCGTTTATCCAACTTCATGAGGTTATAACAGATTTTTCTAATCAGAGATAGGTTTTGCATCGCTTTTTCTTCCTTAATTTTGCAGGCATCTTCACGGAAATGGACATCTAGAACCCAGTGAAGACTGTTTTCAATTTCCCAATGTCCCCTTACAATTTGTGACATCTCTTTCGATGTCATTTCTTGATCCAGAATATAGTACCTAGTTTCAAAACTTCTTTTTCCATCCATTTCTCGAATGCTTTCTACTTTACCAATTGTTTTCAGGTTCTTCCATTTTTCTTTTCCTGTAAGATAGTCAATATCTGAGGAAATCCAATATTTTCGCTTTTCAATTCGACCATGATTTTTTTCGATTGTCTCATAAGTATTGAGTTTTTCTGGTTCTTCTTTTTCTGCATAAGAAAAATAGTCTCTTATTTCTTCGTACAAGACTGCCTGATTCGTTTTTACCGCAAGACAATAATGCCCTTTTTGATCTATGATTTGTTTTGCAATCTGTTTTTGGCATCCTATCGCATCAATCGTTATCACACAATCGGTAATATCCAGTTCTTTCAACAGCTTTGGGATCTCCTTGATTTCATTGGTCTTTTCCCCTACTTTCAGCTGACCGATGGAAAGTCCATAATTTTTTAAATATGCCGAAATAATATACGGGATATGTCCGCCTTTTACCGCCGCTGCACGGACAGCTTTCCCATCAATGGCTATATGCTGTGGCTTCGCTTCTTTATTTTCTTGAATTGTTGCCAACACATCTCGGATCCATTGATAAAACATCTCCATAAACTTCTCTGGCTCTATAATGGCAAACACGCGAAGTAAAGTATCCGCAGAAGGAGCACCATATTTCAAGTCCAACATCTTAGAAAAATAGGATTCTTGAAGTTTCATAAAAAATGCCATATTTTCTGCATCCGTATAACCACATAAAATGGCATAAATACTCATAACTATAATATCTGCGAGATTGTGACGCAATCCCCGAGTATCTCTTCTGTCTACTAAATCTAAAAAATACTGTTTCATTTCTAACATAAAAATCACCACTTTTCTTTTAGTATACAAGAAAAGTGATGATTTTTGTACTAATTATTTTTATGCGGTTGCCCTGTTATTACAATATTTCCTCATTGACAATGAAGCTTTATATATGTTACGATTTACTATACATGAACAATGCAAACGCAATGACGAAGAGAGTAGATTGTGGGAAGTTTTACAGAGAGATTCCGGTAGCTGAGAGGAATGAATGGAACACAGTTGAAGATGGCTTCCAAGCGGCGCAGATGAACGACAGCAGTGTGGATAATCTGCGATGGGTACCGCCCTTTACAGCGGGAAGTGCTGGCAGGCACTTACAGAGGTCTTTGCCGTGAGGCAGGGATGAACAGAAGTGGTAACGCGAATCATCGCCTTCTGTCTGAGTATTTTGAAGATACTTGGACAGAAGGCTTTTTTATTACATAGGAATTTTTTTCGTAATCCAATGTAATAAAAATATTCAAAGAGAAGGAGTAATGAAAATGGCAGAGAAATTTTATATGACAACTGCAATCGCCTACACATCAGGCAAACCACATATCGGAAACACATATGAGTTTGTTCTTGCAGATGCAATTGCAAGATACAAAAGAAGCAAAGGATATGACGTGTTTTTCCAGACAGGAACAGATGAGCACGGTCAGAAGATCGAATTAAAGGCAGAAGAAGCCGGTGTGACACCGAAGGAATTTGTAGATGGAGTTGCTGCACAGGTAAAAGAGATTGCAGATCTTATGAATACTTCTTATGACAAATTTATCCGTACAACAGATGAGTACCATGAAAAACAGGTACAGAAGATTTTTAAGAAATTATACGATCAGGGAGATATTTATAAAGGACATTATGAAGGAATGTACTGTACACCGTGTGAATCTTTCTTCACAGAATCCCAGCTGGTAGACGGCAAATGTCCTGACTGCGGACGTCCGTGCGTTCCGGCGAAAGAAGAAGCATATTTCTTTAAAATGAGTAAGTATGCAGACAGACTGATCGAGCATATTAATACACATCCGGAATTTATTCAGCCGGAATCACGTAAGAACGAGATGATGAATAACTTCTTGCTTCCGGGGCTTCAGGATCTTTGTGTATCAAGAACATCTTTTAAATGGGGAATCCCGGTAGATTTTGATCCGAAGCATGTTGTATATGTATGGCTGGATGCGCTGACAAACTACATTACAGGAATCGGTTATGACTGCGATGGCGAAAGTACAGAACAGTTTAAGAAAGATTGGCCGGCAGATCTGCATTTGATCGGGAAAGACATTATCCGTTTCCATACAATTTACTGGCCGATTTTCCTGATGGCGCTCGACCTGCCGCTACCGAAACAGATTTTTGGACATCCGTGGCTGCTTCAGGGCGATGGAAAGATGAGTAAATCAAAAGGAAATGTAATCTATGCAGATGAGCTTGTGAAATTATTCGGCGTGGATGCAGTACGCTACTTTGTACTTCACGAAATGCCGTTTGATAATGACGGTGTGATTTCATGGGAACTGATGGTAGAACGTCTGAATTCAGATCTTGCCAATACACTTGGAAACCTTGTGAACCGTACAATTTCTATGACAAATAAATACTTTGGCGGAAGTGTTGCAGATAAAGGTGCAGCAGAAGCGGTAGATGCAGAATTGAAAGCAGTTGTAGAGGCGGCTTCCGGAAAAGTAGATGAGAAGATGGATAAGCTTCGTGTTGCAGATGCGATCACAGAGATTTTCAATGTATTTAAGCGCTGCAATAAATATATTGACGAAACAATGCCATGGGCGCTTGCAAAAGAAGAAGAGAAGAAAGACCGTCTTGAGACAGTACTTTATAATCTGATTGTAAGCATTTCCGAGGGAGCCAAACTTCTTTCATCATTTATGCCGGAAACAGCAGAGAAAATTCTTGCACAGTTAAACGGCGGAAATGTTGTTGAAAAACCGGAAATCTTATTTGCACGCCGTGATCTTGCAGAAGTCATGGAAGAAGTTGCAAAACTTCATCCGGCAGAAGAAAAAGAAGAAGAGAAAGCGGAAGATGAAAATGTAATCGACCTTGAGCCAAAGGCAGAGATTACCTTTGATGATTTTGAAAAACTTCAGTTCCAGGTAGGTGAGATCATTGCATGCGAGGAAGTAAAAAAGAGTAAAAAATTACTCTGCTCACAGGTAAAGATCGGAAGCCAGGTACGTCAGATTGTATCCGGAATTAAGGCACATTATTCAGCAGAAGAAATGGTTGGCAAAAAAGTTATGGTTGTTACAAACCTGAAACCTGCAAAACTGGCCGGAATCCTGTCAGAAGGTATGATTCTCTGTGCAGAAGATGCAGAAGGAAATCTGTCACTGATGGTTCCGGAGAAAGAAATGCCGGCAGGAGCTGAGATCTGCTAAATGACTTGATATTATATATTATGTCAAGACATGAACTAATTAAAAAATCCATGATGAAATAAATCAGGTAAAACAAAAGCAATAAGAGAGGCACATTTTCGGGAGAGCCGGAAATGTGCCTTTTGCAACTCAATATACATTTAACATTTGTGTTTCACATCTTTATACTTCACATGCATTTGAAGCACTTACAATGCGTTCCCACATATTGCAGGAAAGTAATGGGATGAGAGATAAAAGACACTATGAACGAGATTTAGGACAGAATAGAATAAGCTTCTTGTTAAACTGCTGATTTTGTTGTAAAAATAAAATAACTAATTGTAAAATTTATATAAAAGGAGATTGGATAAGATGGAAACGAAAAAGATGAAGAAGAGGGTAGTAGCTATTATTGCTACAGCAACTGCATGTATAATGATGGCGGGATGTACGCCGAAAGAAGAAAAAATTGAAGTGAATACCTCGACTTCTCCGTATGAAGATATGGTGGATTATTTTGAGCAGGAAGGATTCATTTCGGAGGACTGCGAACCGGTTGATATCAATGAAACAACAGGATATCTCACAGACAATACGAACGGGGAGTTTACTGAGACGAAAGTGGCGGATAAAGCATATGATTATGAGGGACTCTGGCTGTTCTGGTGGGATCAGGAAAACAAGACAGACTTATATGGAAACTATGAGTCTATGGCTGCTAACCAGGGAACGATAGTCCTTGCCGGAGGCGCCGCGGTTCTTGAGACGGAAGCGGCAAACGGAGCTTACGCGATTGCATTTTCAGAGGACTATGAAAAGAAACAGGACGCGGTCAAAGCGTTCGAAACGCTGAAAAACGAATAGCAGCTTCAATATAACTGTGGAAGTACAAAAGCAGATGCTCTGAAATTAAGAAAAGGCAGGGAAACAATATGGAACGGGTTTTTGGAAAAGACAGGGGCAGCATGGGAAGCTTTTTTCGCATGCTGCAGAAGGCAAGACTTCCTTATCTATGGATTCTTGCATATATTGCCATTACAGCTCTTCTTACCAACGTAGGAATCAGCGTAACGGAATACACGGCCGAACTGTTTGCCGGAAATGTGAATTTTGGCACCGTGGTTCTTCCGTTTTTGGCTTTTACATTACTATCCCAGCTGATCAGTTCGGTCAGTAAGATTATGAGTAACTTGTGTGTTGCGCGAATTGACCGTAATATCAGGAAAATGATCTGGAGTAAGACCGTCAGGCTGCCACTTCGATATTACGAAAAAAATAATCCCAAAGAAATGATTTCCCGTATTACAACGGATATCACGGCGATCAGTCAGTTAATCATGCAAGTATTTGTTGTGATTCTCACTTCCGCGTACACGCTGGTCATTACGCTTAGAAAAATCGGATCCTACGACCAGAAGCTGATGATTGCTCTGATCGTGGTACTTCCGCTGAATTTAGTCATTGCATTCGTCATGGGAAAGATGAAGTTCGGAGTGCTTGATCTGGTAAATCAAAAAAATGCAGAGCTAACACAGACAATTGCAGAAAAAACTAACAATCTTCTTCTAATCAAATCTTACGGAAAAGAAGAAAAGGAGTTTCAGACAGGGCAGGAGAAGATGAAAGGGCTCTATAAAAGTTCAATTCTGAATGCGTGGCTTGGATTCTCCACTCCGATGTATGCGTTGGTGGGCGCTATGCAGTTTATTGTGATTGTGATGGTAGGTCGAAACTTTTATTCATCTGGCGCATTGACGCTTACCCAATGGATTGCCTATTATGGATTTGCGGTAAACATCGTTAATCAGCTCAGCGCGTATTGTGTATATTGGACAACTTTTAAGGGGTCTCAGGGAGCAACTAGAAGAGTAGCCCAGATTATGGAAGAAATGGAAGAAGATGTAGAAGCCGGCGAGAATGTGGAACGGCTCAGCGGAGATATTGAATTAAAAGAGGTTGATTTTTCCTATGAGGAGAAACCGATATTCGATAAACTCAATCTGAAGATACCAGCAGGGCGTGTGACGGCGCTTATCGGACCGTCAGGAAGCGGAAAGACGACGCTTCTGAATCTGGTGGAGCGTATGTATCCGGTTTCGGGAGGTAAGATTTTATTTGGGGGCGAAGATACCGCACGGTATTCGCTCAAGAGCTTCCGAAGCGAAATCTCATATGTAACACAGGAAAGTACATTGTTTGCAGGAACGATACGCGACAATATCCTGTTCGGAATTAAGAGAGAAGTCACGGATGAAGAACTGGAAAAAGCATGTACGGACGCGGAAATCATGGATTTTATCAGGGAACAGCCGGAGGGATTCCTGGCGGATGTAGGCGAGCAGGGAGAGAAGCTTTCCGGCGGACAGAAACAGCGGATTGCTTTTGCGAGGGCGCTTCTAAAACAATCGGATTATCTGTTTATGGATGAGGCGACCGCGGCTATGGACATCCGGGGAAAAGATCAGGTATGGAAGAGTGTGAAACGGCATATGGAAGGTAAAACCGTGCTTATGGTTGCCCACGACAGACAGACCGTACAGAAAGCAGATTATATCATAGTAATGCATAACGGAAAGATTATCTGTCAGGGAGAACCGGCGGAAGTATATGCCGAGAATACATATTACCGAGAATTAATAGGAAGTGAGGGACAGGGCAGATGAAAAACAACAAACATGTGATATCATTTTTTCTGAGCTTTTACAGAAGGCTTTCAATTCCCTGGTGGCTCTACCTGATCGCATTCGGAAGCGGCGTGGTTTATGCCGAGGTCGGAATGAGAGTATCGAAGTATCTGGTCCGTGTGAACAAGGGGGAACTATATAATTCTGTTATTTTAGGCTATGTCTTTTTTACGCTCTTTAATGCATTGCTGGGATTTTTGAGACCGCTTGTGGAGGAGTATGCCAATCAAAAAGTGATCCTGCGGGTAAGGTTTTCGATGTGGAGGAAGATCCTGCATCTTCCGATGGATCAGTTCGAAAAGGGACAGCCGTCTTCGCTGGTGTCGGCCGTTACGAACGACGTAACTCAGGCGACTCTGGTGATCAGTGGAATATTCTCAGGAGCTGCGTCGCTGTTCGGATTTATCCGCGCCTGTATGATCTTGTATCAATACAATTCGCCTCTCGCAGCATACCTTTTGCTCTGCATACCGGTTGCGGTGGCAATGTTTATCATCGTCGGCAAGCTGCAGTTTACCATAATGAAAAAGCGCTATACAGCGTTGAATGAAATGACCACCTTTTTCTCCGAACACCTGTCGGCCGGGAAATATGTAAAAGCGCAGGTAATGGAAGAGAAAGAGCTGGAAAGCGGATATGCGGCAATTGATTCACGGTATAAGGCAGATATATACTATGCTTTCATGGAGCAGATTCAGGTTCTGACCAATTCCTTATACTCCCTTCTTACGACTGTCGTAATGGCAGTGGGCGGTTCCAGATTGATTAACGCCGGGAAAATGGAAGCGACAGGGATTAATATGTTCAGCACCTATATGACGCAGGTAAATCTCTATATGGCGGAGCTTTTGACGGTGTGGCAGAACGTGATGGGTTCGAAAGGCGCACTTGTCCATGTCGGGGATATTCTTGATATGGAAGAGGAGCATACGGAAAAAGGCAATTCCTGGACAGAATCCGAGAACAGAGATATTGTGTTCAAAAACGTGAACTTTGGATATGGGAGTGAAAAAGAAATCCTTCATGACTTTTCCGTTTGCATTCCGGGAGGAAAGACGACGACGGTGATCGGAGATAACGGTTCCGGAAAATCTACGGTCATGAAATTGCTACAGGGATTCTACCAGCCTGATTCGGGAGAAATATGGGTTGGAGGAAACAAGATATGCGAAACGAGTCCCCAGGAATGTCATAAAAAATTTGGCTATGTACTTCAGAACAATCCGCTGATGTCAGGTACGATCCGAGATAACATTCTGTATGGCACAGAAGGAGAAACGCCGGAGGAAGAGATGAAAAAAGCGGCAGGAGAAGCCAGAGCGGATTCTTTTATAGATGCGCTTCCCAACGGATATGATACGACTCTTGGAGAGGCGGGGAACCGTTTGTCAAGCGGTCAGAAACAGAGGATTGCCATTGCCAGGGCATTGATTGCGAAGCCGGATTATCTGATACTCGACGAGGCGGGGGCGAATCTGGACCATGACACATATATGAAGATCTATCATGGTATCAGGAAGAAGATGGAAGGCAATACAATTGTTTTCATCGCCCATGATATGCGCGAGATTGCAGAAGCAGACTATCTGGTCGTTATGCATCACGGACGTCTTGAAGCCTGCGGAACCCATGAAGAAGTATTTGCCGTAAGCAGGACTTATCAGGAATATCTGCAGTCCGCTGAGGCATCTTAAAAGAAAGAAGGAATGATTATGAAGAAATTTACGATTGTGTCTTCCCTGCTTTTCGTGTTACTTTTTTGTGGGATGGTGGGATATGTGGCGTCTTCCGAAGACTTTACGCCTCCAAAGGAGGAGGAAGAAGCAGTCGTGCCGGAAGAAGAAGACAGGGAAGCGCCTGTCTGGAATACGACAGTAGATGAACTCGTCTCATTTCTGGAGGAGAAGGGGCTGATCCATGCAGACAGTAAAGTGACGCTCAGTGCGGAAGGTCTGTGTACGCTTGCTCTAAAGTATGACGGAGCCGAAATATACTGGTGGGATCTGGAGAATCTGGCCCCGGAATCTGATGAGTATCAGGCATATGAGAGTCTCAGGACAAAAGGAGAGATTGATTTATATGGCTCCGGTATGATTATCATGCCGAAGAAAAACGGTCCTTATGCACTTTTATTAACCTATTATGAAGGCGATGTGCAGGCGTTAGAAAAAGCGTTTGGAGAATTTGGTCAGGAGAATTGATTGATGAAAATGAAGCTTGTTTTGGTAGAAAAAGACGAAACTTTGCGTACACAGCTGGAAGAATTGCTGGCATTTTATAATTTATTTGATATTGTGAAAACCTTTGACGGAATCAATGAAGCCAATAAATATATCTGTCTGAACGAGGTGGACGCGGTATTTATCAACATCAGAACAGGGAATCCAAGATACAGCGGGGACGGCTCCTTTCTGGCATACAATCTGTCCCAGATAAAGCCGGATGTTTTTGTGGCGCTGTATTCGGAAGAAAAGTTAGAGGCGGGGATGGTATTTGACTGCTGCTGCGATGAATACTTTCGGCTTCCGTTTGATAACCGTGTGCTTCAGCGGGTGGTTAAGCGGCTGCAGTATTTGTTTGAGCTGCTCCAATACAAACGGTTATCTGTGAACCGTTCTATGATGATCAAGACGCGAAACGGATATCAGCTTGTGGATATTGATAAGGTTCTCTTTATCGAACGGATGGACCGAAAGAACAAGATGGTGATGGTGGACGGAAAAGAGATGATTCTTTCCGGATATTCCATGAATGAATTGGAACAGATTCTGGAAGGGTATAATTTTTACCGGTGCTATCAGTCTTTTATCGTGAATCTTTCCAGAGTATCTTATGTCCGGGCAGATAACGAAGCGAAAAATTTTGCTCTGATTTTCGAAGGATATGCGGGGGAAGTTATGGTGAGCCGCGATAAATATACGGAAGTACTGCAGCTTCTGAAAAATAAATATGCGAAGCTTACGCTTTAGGAGGAGAAAGATGAAGTCAAAAGTTTTATCGTTTGCCGAATATGATCAGGTGGATATCAGTATGTACAAGAAAGTATTCAAGCTTGATGAGAAGGCGTACAAGAAAGAAATAGATTTTATAAAGAACAAGAACAGCACATGGGAAGAAGTGGAGGAAGTTACGGCCGGAGTGCTTATTGTATGCGATATGGAATCGGCAAATCCGTTTTTTAGCAGAAAGAATCTGGAAATTATGGTAGGACAGGGGTTCTTTCACAAGAATCTGGAAGAGATGTGCATCGGGCTGAAAAAAGGAACGGTCAGCGTGCTAGATGTTAGTGGGGAGAAAGTGATCGTAACAGTTCGTTCCATTCAGCAAAAAAAGATTCCTGTGATCACGGACGAGATGATAGAAGCTCTTGAAATTGAAGGAGTGAGCAATGTAAAACAATATGAGGATTATCTGATTTGTGAGCAGAAAAAAAAGATTGCGGAGAACGAGGCATACGAAGTCGTCCAATATGTGATGGACAAAGTATTTGAGGCAAGTACGTTCGATCTTAAGAAGGCTGACTGGAAAGAAATGACAGATCATGAAATTAAGAGATTGAAGGCAATCTCCAGAGAACAGGGGTTGAATCTGGAAACCATGACGCCAGAGGACTTTGAAGGGAAGATGCCGTTCTCAAGCTATTATGAATTATTCGCAAGCGTGCAGAACGATTCATGGAACAGGCTTTGCGGATATCTTTTGGGGAGAAAATACGCAGAAAAAGACGGCGTCGGATATACGATGGAGCAATACCGTGATGATATGGAAGAGTACGTGAAATTCTGGCATGAAACGAAAGAAAATGCAGAAAAAATCAATACTTATGAATATTCGGAAATTATGTTTTATGTAAATTATTATTCGAAGAAAGTAAAAGAATACGTAATAGAAAATTTTTTTAAGGAGAAAGAGTAGATGGCAATTCAATATGCAGATAATGAGAGTTTTAAAGAGCAGATTAAGGAAGGATTCGTGATCGTGGATTTCTTTTCCACAACATGCGTACCGTGTAAAGCTTTTTCACGTATTTTGGAAGAGTTAGACGCGGAGCTTCCGTTTATCAACATCGTAAAAGTGAACACTACAGATTATCCGAAGCTTGGCAAAGAGAATCGCATTTTTGCGGTTCCAACTGTTCGATTCTACAAAGACGGTGAAAAAAAGTTTGAGAACGTAGGCGTGATGGAAGTTGAGGAAATAAAAGAGAAGATCACAGAATTCATG
Organism: Faecalicatena sp. Marseille-Q4148; assembly: GCA_018228665.1. Classification (NCBI taxonomy): domain Bacteria; kingdom Bacillati; phylum Bacillota; class Clostridia; order Lachnospirales; family Lachnospiraceae; genus Faecalicatena; species Faecalicatena sp. Marseille-Q4148. Next base: position 2,219,963 of record CP073692.1, on the reverse strand, counting down.
TATTAAGAGGGAATGGATATGGAAACCGGGGAAAAAATCTATGGATTTGAAGTTAAAGAAAAGAAGTATGTGCGTGAGGTCGAAGGAGATATTATTCAGATGGAGCACCTGTCAACCGGAGCGCAGGTCGTCGTTATAGACAATCAGGACGTTAAAAAGAGCTTTCTGGTTGGATTTCGGACCATACCAAAGGACAGCACGGGAGTTTTCCATATTCTGGAGCATTCTGTGCTGAATGGTTCCCGCAGATATCCGGATAAAACTATGTTCGTCAATCTGATGAAACATTCCATGGCAGAATTCGTAAATGCAATTACATATCCGGATCATACGGTATATCCCTTTTGCACAGAGAATGAGAAGGATTTTATGAATCTGATGGACGTTTATCTAAACGCGGTATTTTGTCCGAATGTTCTTACGGATAAAGAGATCTTTGAACAGGAGGGCTGGCATTTTCAGTGTGAAGACGGAAAAGCTCCGGAGATTAACGGCGTTGTTTATAATGAGATGAAGGGTGTTTTCTCATCCCTGGACAGCATATTAGAGGATGAAATGTCTAAGGCAATGTTTCCGGAAACGGCCTATCGTTTTGTATCCGGAGGATTTCCGGATACGATTCCCGCGCTATCTTATGAGGAATTTCTGGAATATTACAGGACGTTTTATAATGCTTCCAACTGCTGTATTGTTCTATATGGGAGAATGAATACGGAACAAATATTGGAGTATATTGACAAAGTTTATCTGGGAAAAATGAAACGCTTAGAACCTGCGAAGCCGGTTATGCTGCAGAAACCCGTAAAGGGAATCCGAAATAAGCTGTATGATAAGGAGAAGTTCGGCAATCAGGGTGTGTTTGCGTCATGCACATATAGTCTGGGTGATTTTGACAACCGGGAACGTATGAATGCAGTCTATATCCTTATGCAGGCGATTATGGGGGAAGACGAGGCGCCGATGAAGAAAGGGCTTATTCAGAGCCTGGGAATCCCGGAGATTCAGTATTTTATCATGGATGGTATCAGACAGCCCTATCTTGCCGTTAAAATAAAGAATACAGACAAAGAAACTGCCGGCCGGTTGAAAACGGTTATCACAGAACAGGCGGACAGACTTTGCAGAGAAGGAATCGGAGAAGAGGTATTGGTTTCGGCGATCAACCGTCTGGAATTTTGGATGAGGGAAAAAGGCGGGAGCCAGCCGGAGGGAATTGAATATGTACTGGATATTGCCGGCGGATGGGCGCAGGGAACCAGACCTTGCGAGATGATAGAATTTGAAGAAACATATAGGAAGATGAGAACCCTTGTAAAGGAAGGATATTTTGAATCACTTCTGAGGGAAATCCTCCTGGAAAATGATTATGAGGCAGAGGTTTCCCTGGAACCTCTTGAAAGGGCCGAAGAGAAAGGGCAGGAAGAAGAGACAGAAGACCTGCCGGGTCTGTCTGCGGATGATCTGCTTCATAAAAAGGAGGAGCCGCTCACAAGGGCAGAGGAAGAATCCGGTATTACATATTTGAAACAAGAGATCCCTTCAAAAGGAGTGGTATATCAAAGTTACTATTTTGATATCAGTGATCTGGAGCCGGAGAAAGTTCCTTATGCAAAGCTGTTTTCCGAACTTCTGGGCAGTCTTCCTACGAGAACGCACAGCCTGGAAGAATTAGTGATTGAGAAGAATATGTGGCTTGGAAATATAAGGGCTTATCTGGAAGCGTACACCAATGCAGATGATATCCGGCATGTCAGGCTTAAATTTGCGATGGATATCAGCTGTCTGGAACAGAATCTTATGAGAGCGGTAAAACTGGGGGAAGAGCTGCTGTATGATACCATTCTGGAGCATCCGGAGATTATTCTGAAAAGGATCAGGCAGAGCCGGATGGAACTGGAAAGGGGATTTGTTACCAGTGGGAACAGCTATGCGTCCGGACGCGCGGCCGCACACTATATGCCGGAAGGAGCGGCAAGGGAACGCTATAACGGAATTTACTATTATCAGTTCTTAGGAAAGCTTCTGAAGAACTTTGACGCAGACCATGGGCAGATGATCCGGGAACTTAAGGAAATTCAGAAGAAGATTTGCCGTAAGTCCAATCTGGTGATAAGTTTTACAGGTACAGAGAAAGCTTACGCCGATTTCCGCCAGTTGATCGCGGATTCTGGGTTCTGCAGCAGTATAAGGGAAAGGGAACCTAGATGGTATCAGGACAAATTGCTTCCTGGAAAATCGGAGGCATTTATCATTCCGTCGGAGGTATCTTATGTTGCGCTTGGAGGAATCGGGGAATATACCGGTGAGGATTATCTTCTTGGCAGAATGGTAAGCTTTGATTACTTGTGGGCAAAGATCCGTGCTGAAGGAGGGGCTTACGGCTGTCAGATGTCTGTACTCCCAAATCAAAGCTGGACTATGAGTTCCTATCGAGATCCGAACGTAAAAAGGACGATAGAATCCTTCCGCAACACTGCAAGGTGGTTAAAAGATCTTGAACTAGGGGAACAGGAGCTTCTGAATTATAAGATTGGTGCTGTTGCCGGATATGACCGAACTCCCAAAACATATGTACAGACAAAACGAATGGATTCTTGGTATCTGCGGCAGGAAGAACCGCGGGTTAGGGAAAAAGTTAGAGAAAGGTTGCTAAAGGCGCAGAAAGAAGATCTGAAAAACAGGCATCAGGTAATGGAAAGCTTTACTGAAGAGGGAGTTGTTTGCGTACTTGGAAACCGAGTGAAGATCGAAGAGGCGGCCAGTCAATTCGACAATGTAATAGTACTGATGGAGTAAATGTAAGGAGTTGGAAGCAGGAATTGTCGGATATTATATATATCTAAATGAACAGTAGGGGGGAAGGAATTGTGGCAGAAGAAATAAAAGAAACAAATAAGAAGATTATAGAGATGATGACAAAATGAAAAAGAACACCAACGAAAAATTAATGAATTTATTGGGTGTTGTAACCGGGAATGCAATATTAGCGCTTGCTGTAGTTGCTTTTATTGTTCCGGCAGGGATTCCGATGGGAGGGGCAACCGGCTTAGGAATTGCAGGAAATCATTTTTGGGGAATTCGGACTTCAATTATTGTCCTTAGTCTGAACAGTATATTGCTTATCATAGCATGGTTTATTCTGGGAAAAGAATTCGTAAAGAAAACTTTATTGAGTACATTTATCTATCCATTATTTCTTGAAATGTTACAGAAAATTCCAGGAATCACAAAAATGACAGACAATATACTATTGTCTGCTGTTTTTGGAGGACTTCTTGTAGGCGTTAGTATGGGCCTTGTAGTAAGAGTAGGAGGATCAACGGGTGGAACAGATATTATTGCCATGATAGCAAACAAAAAAACGTCTCTTTCAGTCGGTGTTACGGTGTATATAGTAGATTTTTTAGTTTTGGGTTTACAGGCTTCTTTCTCGGATATGGAGCAAATACTTTATGGAATTATACTGACTCTTCTAGCAACGGTTGTGATTGATAAAGTTGTTCCAAATGGAAAGGTCTCTATGCAGGTAATGATTATTTCAAGAGAGTATAAAAAGATTCAGGAAAAAATATTGCAGGACATAGAAGCAGGAGTAACACTCTTTCACATACAGACGGGATATAGCGGTGAAGAACAGAAAGGGGTTATGTGTGTGATTCCAAGACAAAAATTATTTGATTTGAAAGAGATGATATGTGAAACAGATCCATTTGCATTTCTTACCATTAATCAGATTAATGAGGTAAATGGTCAAGGATTTACCAAAGAACGTATTACATATGAAGAATTCAAAAAGAAAATAATATAGGTTATTTTTTTTTGCACCTGTCAAGATTTCTATTTTAAACCAATTTTAGGACTCTTGTATCAAGATTTAATATTGGGATTTCATTGAAGTTGACGGTAAAGGAATGCGGGTAAAGGAATGCGGGTAAAGGAATGCGCAGCAATCCCTCTTGACAATCCCCCCTCTCTTCCTTTACAATAACCATTATCTAAATATATTTTGGACATGGAAGAGGATTAGTACATACCGGGAATGGCACAGAGAGAAGATGAGTGGTGAGACATCTTTCCAGGAAACGTATGGAACCTGCCTTGGAGTCTCTGCATGAAAATGCAGCGTAGCGGCCGGCGATAACGGCTGGAAAGAGAATTGTCAGATGATTGGAAGACAAAAGATCAGATGACAGTTAATCAGGGTGGTACCGCCGAAGTTTTCGGTCCCTTTTAGGGATTTGAGCTTCGGCGTTTTTGTTGCACATGAAAAAATCTTATTAAGAAATAGAAGTGAAAAGGAGAATGAGACAATGGCAAAGGAAAAGAAATTTGTTGAATCGATCACATCAAGAGATGTGGATTTTGCTCAGTGGTATACAGATGTTGTCCGCGAAGCAAAGCTTTGTAATTATTCAAGTGTAAAGGGGTGCCTGATCTATGAGCCAAACGGCTATGCAATCTGGGAGAATATCCAGAAAGATCTGGATGCCCGTTTTAAAGCAACAGGTGTGGAGAATGTTTACATGCCGCTTCTGATTCCGGAGAGCCTTCTTCAGAAAGAAAAAGATCATATTGAAGGATTTGCACCGGAAGTTGCATGGGTAACACATGGAGGAATGGAGCCGCTTCAGGAAAGAATGTGTATCCGTCCGACATCTGAGACATTATTCTGCGATTACTGGAGCAGAACCGTACAGTCTTACCGTGATCTTCCGAAGGTTTGGAATCAGTGGTGTTCTGTTCTTCGCTGGGAGAAGACAACAAGACCGTTCTTACGTTCCAGAGAGTTTTTATGGCAGGAAGGACATACGATCCACGCGACTTATGAAGAAGCAGAACAGAGAACGCTGACAATGCTTCAGGTATACAGAGATTTTGTAGAGCAGGATTTAGCAATTCCGCTTCTTGTCGGAAGAAAGACAGACAGTGAGAAATTTGCCGGAGCAGAAGATACTTATACGATCGAGGCAATGATGCATGACGGTAAGGCGCTTCAGTCAGGTACAAGCCATTTCTTCGGAAGCGGCTTTGCAGATGCATTTGAGATTCAGTATCTTGATAAAGATAATCAGTTAAAGAGTGTTTACGAGACATCCTGGGGTGTATCTACACGTATCATCGGTGCAATTATTATGGTGCACGGAGATGACAGCGGCCTTGTGCTTCCGCCAAGAATCGCTCCGACTCAGGTGCGCGTAATTCCGATCGCACAGCACAAAGAAGGTGTACTTGATAAAGCCAACGAGCTGCTTCAGGCGCTGAAAGCTTCCGGATATCGTGCAGAGATTGATGATTCTGAGAAGAGCCCGGGATGGAAGTTCAGTGAGCAGGAAATGCTTGGTATTCCGGCTCGTATTGAGATTGGACCGAAAGACATTGAGAATAATCAGGCAGTTGTTGTACGCCGTGACACAAGAGAGAAAATTGTTGTTTCTCTTGATGAACTCACAGTGAAACTCGGTGAGATTCTTGAGACAATGCAGAAAGATATGTATGACAGAGCGAAAGCATATCGTGATGAGCGTGTTTATACAGCTGCAAATATGGATGAGATGAAAGAAATTGCTGCAAATAAACCAGGATTTATTAAGGCAATGTGGTGCGGCTGTGAAGAATGTGAAAAACAGATTAAAGAACTGACCGGCGGAGTGACATCAAGATGTATTCCGGAAGAGCAGGAACAGATTTCTGACGTCTGCGTATGCTGTGGAAAACCGGCAAGAAGTATGGTTTACTGGGGCAAGGCATATTAGAAACGAGGGGGAAGTCGTTCATGAGAATGAATTTACCGCCGAACGTTAATCGAATTATTCATACACTTCAAGAGAATGGATTTGAGGCGTACGCAGTCGGGGGCTGCGTACGCGATTCTATTTTGGGAAGAGTTCCGGGAGACTGGGATATTACCACGTCTGCCTCTCCCCAGGAGATTAAAAGTCTGTTTTCACATACGGTAGATACGGGGATTGAGCATGGCACTGTTACCGTCCTGATGGACAGAGAAGGGTTTGAGGTGACAACCTACCGGGTAGACGGCGATTATGAAGACTGCCGCCACCCGAAGAGTGTGCAGTTTACAAGAAATCTGAGGGAAGATCTGCTGCGTCGGGATTTTACGATTAATGCAATGGCGTACAATGATGAAGATGGGCTGGTAGACATTTTTGGCGGAATGGAAGATCTTGAGAAGGGAATGATCCGCTGTGTCGGCTGTGCCAGAGAGCGGTTCGGAGAAGACGCACTGCGTATTATGCGGGCGGTGCGTTTTGCGGCGCAGCTTGGATTTGAAATCGAGAAAGAGACAAAAGAAGCAATCAGAGCACTTGCAGGCAATCTGCGTCAGATTAGTGCGGAGAGAATCCAGACAGAATTAGTGAAGCTAATGACATCGCCGCATCCGGAATTGATCCGGGAGGCATATGAGCTTGGGATTACGGCAGTGATCCTTCCGGAATTTGATCGTCTGATGGATACCACGCAGGAAACACCGCATCATTTTTGTAATGTGGGAGAGCATACAATCCATGTAATCTGTGCTGTGAGAAATGACAGGATACTCCGTCTGGCAGCGCTGTTTCACGATTTTGGAAAACCGGATATGAAAAGTATTGATGCAGAAGGTGTGGCGCATTTTACAGGACATGGGAAACGTAGCGAGGAAATGACGAGGGTTATTTTGAAACGGCTGAAATTCGACAACTATACGCTGCGAAATGTATGCAAGCTTGTTTTATATCACGATTATCATTATAAGACGAAGGCGACTCCGGAAAATGTGCGCAGGAGTATGGCAATCATCGGAGAAGAACTTTTTCCTTATTACATCGAACTGCGAAGAGCAGATATGATGGGGCAAAGTGAATACCGAAGGGCAGAGAAGATGGAAAATCTTGCTCTGGTAGAACAGTATTATCATGAGACGTTGGAGAAGGGAGACTGTGTGTCGCTGAAAACGCTTGCAGTGACTGGGAAAGATTTAATAGAAGCCGGAATCCAACAGGGAAAAGCCGTTGGAGAGACGTTAGAGAAGCTTCTTGATGCAGTCCTTTCGGATCCGGGGAAAAACACAAAGGACGAACTGCTGAAACTGATCTAAGAGGCAGGCGCGGACTGTTCTTGTGGTTGAGTCATACTTATCGGGACGAATTCATACATTAGAGGGAACGAAGTAAGAATTCTGGAGGTAAGTATGAAAGAGTATGAATTAGAAGTTTTGGAACAATATGATATAGAAGTGAAGAATATAAAGCGGGGGCGGAACAGCTTTCTGCTCGATACAGACCGTGGGCTCTGCATAGTGCAGAACACGGGAATGTCTGAGAGGCGGGCGGAGAGTATGGACCGCCTCTGTCTGCATTTGCGGGCGGGTGGATGCCGATTAGTGGATAATCCGATCGCCAATAAAGAAGGAGCATTTGTTTCGAAGCTGGAAGACGGAACGGTTTATCTTGTAAAGAAATGGTTTGCAGGCAGGGAATGCAATGTACAGAAAGAGTATGAGATTACAGAGGCAGTAAAAAATCTGGCATTTTTGCATAATGTGCTTGCAGAACCGACAGACAATCTTCAGGGCGACGTACCGGTTGGTACGAAACCGGAGGAGGAACTTCAAAGATACAACCAGAAACTTCGCAAGATCAGAGGTTTTATACGGAAACGCCCGGCAAAGAATGAATTTGAGTTATTGTTTTTGAGCTGCTTTGAAGAAATGTATGCATTTGCGAAAGAAGTCACAGGGAAGGCAGAGGAGTGCCGGAAGCTTTATGAGGAAAGTAAAAGGAAGCGGACGCTTGTGCACGGAGACTATAATTATCATAACCTGATTATGACTTCAGAGGGGATCGCTACTGTGAATTTTGATGATTTTAGAATTGATATTCAGGCGGGAGATCTTTACTATTTCATGCGTAAGATTATGGAAAAGAATCATTGGGACAGACATCTGGGAGAGCAGATCATCCGCTCTTATACGAGGATCCATCCGCTTTCCGGGGAAGAAATGGAATACCTGGCGCTGCGTCTTGCGTATCCGGAGAAATTTTTTAAAGCAGCCAATACATATTATCAGTCAAATAAAGCAAGGATTCCACAGAAAAGTGTCGAGAAACTGGTACTTTCTGTCCAGGAAACAAAGGAGAAAAAGCAGTTTTTAGGGGACATATTTTCTTTTCATTTATAGGTAAGTGGTGTATAATAAAACTATCTTTAGACATTTACCTAACGGTAAGAGAAAGCGAGAATTCGCATAAGAAAGGAATCCAGGAGGTTGATTACAATGGACTATCAGAAAAAATATCAGGAATGGCTTGAGAATCCATATTTTGATGCAGAGACAAAAGCGGAATTACAGGCGATTTCCGAAGATGATAAAGAGATTAAGGAGCGCTTCTATAAGGAGCTGGAATTCGGAACGGCAGGACTTCGGGGAATTATAGGGGCAGGAACAAACCGGATGAATATCTATACGGTCCGCAAGGCAACACAGGGATTGGCGAACTATATTATCAAGAAGGGCGCACAGGAACAGGGAGTAGCGATTGCTTACGATTCACGTCGGATGTCTCCTGAATTTGCAGATGAGGCAGCTCTCTGTCTTGCGGCAAATGGAATCAGAGCATATGTATTTGAATCACTTCGTCCGACACCGGAGTTATCTTATGCAGTGCGCAAACTTGGATGTATTGCCGGAATTAATATTACAGCGAGCCATAACCCGCCGGAATACAATGGATATAAAGTATACTGGGAAGATGGAGCACAGATTACACCGCCGCATGATAAAGGAATCATGGATGAGGTGAATGCAATCGAGCGCCATGATGAATGTAAGACAGTAAGCCTTGGAGAAGCAAAGGAAAAGAATCTGTATATTGTGATCGGCTCTGAAATTGACGATGCATATATCGCCGAGCTGAAGAAGCAGGTACTTCATCAGGATGCCATTGACAAGATGAAGAGCGAACTGAAGATTGTTTACAGTCCGCTTCACGGAACCGGTAATATTCCGGCAAGACGTGTTTTGAAAGAACTTGGTTTTGAGCATGTTTATGTAGTAAAAGAACAGGAACTTCCGGACGGTAATTTCCCGACAGTCTCTTATCCGAATCCAGAGGCAAAAGAAGCATTTGAACTCGGACTAAAACTTGCAAAAGAAGTAGATGCAGACCTTGTACTTGCAACAGATCCGGATGCAGATCGTCTTGGCGTTTATGTAAAAGATACAGTATCAGGAGAGTATAAAGTACTTACCGGTAATATGTCCGGTTGTCTGCTGGCAGATTATGAGATCACACAGAGAAAAGCATTAAAAGGACTTCCGGAAGACGGATATCTGATTAAGACAATTGTTACATCGAATATGGCTGATGCCATTGCAAAAGAAAATGGCATCGGATTGATTGAAGTTCTGACAGGATTCAAATATATCGGACAGCAGATTCTTGGCTTTGAGACAAGCGGAAAAGGCGAGTATGTATTTGGATTTGAAGAGAGCTATGGATGTCTGATCGGAACACATGCAAGAGATAAAGATGCGATTGTTGCAACAATGGCTCTCTGCGAGGCGGCTGCTTACTATAAGACACAGGGCAAGACGCTATGGGATGCTATGATCGATGCCTATGAGAAGTACGGATATTACAAAGACGATATCCAGTCTATCACTTTAAAAGGAATTGAAGGACTTGCCAAGATTCAGGAGATTCTTGAAACACTTAGAAAAGAACCGCCAAAAGCATTTGGTGCATATAAAGTAGAAAAAGTGAGAGACTATCAGGCAGATACAATTACGGATCTTGCAACAGGTAAGACAGCGCCGACGGGACTGCCGAACTCAAATGTGCTTTATTATGAGTTAAATGATGCGGCATGGGTATGTGTAAGACCATCCGGAACAGAGCCAAAAGTAAAATTCTACTATGGTGTGAAAGGCTCTTCTCTGGCAGATGCAGACAGCAAATCCGAAGAGTTAGGAAAGACGATTCTCGAAATGATTCAGGAAATGCTGTAAATCATCGAAAAAAGCCGGAAAATGTGCAGATACAGGCGAATTTTCTTGACAAAGTGAAAAACGCGTGGTTATACTGAGAGAGATATTAACACGCTGGTACTTCAGCCAATCGGGGCTGTTTATCATATCCAGAGTTCTATAACAAGAGGAGGAAGAATTTTCATGAATAAAACAGAACTTATTGCAGCAATCGCTGAGAATGCAGAATTATCAAAAAAAGATTCTGAAAAAGCTTTAAAAGCATTTGTAGATGTAATCGCAGAAGAATTAAAAAAAGGTGAAAAAGTACAGCTTGTAGGTTTTGGTACATTTGAAGTCAGCGAGAGAGCTGCAAGAGAAGGAAGAAATCCGCAGACAGGAAGCACAATGGTAATTCCGGCTTCTAAGTCACCGAAGTTTAAACCAGGTAAAGCATTCAAGGATGCAATCCAGTAAGATTCGAGAATAGATTGAATACAAATGGCATTATAAGGCAGCTTATAATGCCATTTTTTAGGAGAAAGAAAGATGAGATTAGACAAATTTTTAAAAGTATCCAGACTGATCAAGCGCCGGACAGTGGCAAATGAAGCGTGTGATGCCGGAAGAGTGCTTGTGAATGGAACGGTAGCGAAGGCTTCTGTAAAAGTGAAACCGGGCGATGTGATTGAGATCCAGTTTGGAACAAAGACGGTAAAGGCAGAGGTGCTGCAGATTCAGGAAACAACGAAGAAAGATGAGGCGAAAGACCTCTTCCGCTATCTGTAGAGAGTTTCTGGCATAAATGCGGACGACCTTTCATACAATTAGGAAAGAAGAACATGTTGTGTGGAGGGAGTGTATAATTTATGGAAGAAAGACAGATTCAGAAAGCACACAAACTAGTTGTCAATAATAGAAAAACAAGTACAGTAACAGGGGTGTTGGATGTGCTTTCCTTTGACTTGAATGAGATCCTTCTTGAAACAGAGCAGGGGATGCTGATGGTAAAAGGAAGTGATCTGCATGTGAACCGCCTGAGCCTGGAAAAAGGAGAAGTTGATCTGTCCGGGACGATTGACAGTATCGCGTATTCAGAAATTCATGCAGTGGGCAAGCAGGGTGAGAATTTGTTTGCCAAGCTGTTCCGATAGCCTATGATCTTAGGAATTGAACGAGAGGCAGCGATTTTTGCAGATGCGCTTCTTACCGGTTTTTTTATTTGGGGCGTTTATACATCTCTTCGCATTTTCCGAAGAATTGTGAAGCACAAAATGGCAGTTGTTGCGGCAGAAGATCTTATATATTGGTTTTGGACAGCATTATTTTTATTTCGGGAAATGTATCTTACCTGTGACGGCAGTATTCGGTGGTATTTTGTGCTTGGCGTATGTCTTGGAGGAGCAGCCGGGTATGGAATACTGACATGGATCGGGAAAATATGTCGGATTCTGAAGGGTTGTTTTTCCGGAAAAAGGGGAAAACCACTTGAACATTCCCGGAAAAGACGTTAATATAAACATGATAACGGATAACCTGATAGAGAAAGTAAGGGAGAATGCAATGGCAGGCATTAAGCAGAAGAGCCGCGCGAGAAAGCAGAGAAAGCGTATTTTGCATCATAAACAGAGTATATTGATGATTAGTGGAGTCATGCTCTTTCTCGTAGTTGTGGTAGTAGTTGGAAATATGTCCTTGAAAGCGAAGAACGCCGCATATCAGGAGCAGCAGGAAGAGCTGCAGAGTCAGATTGATGAAGCGAAAGAACGTGCGGATGAGATTGACGATCTGGAAGAATATGTAGGATCCGATTCATATACGGAAGAAGTTGCCCGTGAGAAATTGGGACTTGTGTATCCGGATGAGATTATATTAGAGCCAGAGAACTAAAATAAATATGATTAATAAATTTTACGAAAGATAACTTCCGGAGACAGAGGTCTCCGGAAGTTTCTTTTGTTTATGAGGAGGACTGAATATGAGAGACACGAAAGAGCAGATGACGGTGATGGAAAACCCATATGTAGAGCAGATTGAGAAATTTGCCGCATCACTTCAGAAGCTGTCCGGCATATTTCTGAGTCTGGAAGGGACGAAAGAAACATTTGCACCGGAAGAAGTGGAACAGATGCTCGACCAGGTACATAGAAAGGTGTGCGCATCCTGTGCAGAGTACGAGATTTGTATGAAAGAACGGCAGACAGAGATGCGGCAGTTTATTTACGATCTTCTTCTGACAATTGAGAATTACGGTGCAGATTTGAATATTGAAATGAAGCGGAAACTTGAGAAGCGGTGCTGTGCTTCAGAGCAGCTGCTGGAAGAATTGCTGGAAGCCTTTGGAAGTGCAAAACAGGAGCTACTTTGGAATAATCGGATTGTGCAGAACCGGCAGGGCTGTGCAAAGCAAATGAATTTGTTTACAGAAGTGGTAAGACAGGCGGCGAAGGAGATTGGAGCCAGTATCTTTCGGGATGAGCATCTTGAGAAAAAACTGCGGAATCGTTTCCGGAAAAGCGGTATACGTCTTCTTCAAAGCCTGTTTTTTGTAACGGAAAACGGGCGATACGAAATCCATGTTACGATCAAGGCGATGAAGCATCAGTGTATTACAACAAAAGAGGTAGCAAGGATTGTGTCTTCCTGTACAGGAAAACATCTGATTCTTCAGGCAGATGAACGTCCGATCCTGCCGGAAGAATATTGCACGGTTGTATGTATGGAAAGCGCTTCTTTTTATTCGCTGCGGGGTGTTGCCAAGATCGGAAAGGGATGCGATAAGATTTCCGGAGATAATTTTCTTATGATGGAACTGCCGGGAGGAAAGGAAGGAGCGGCAATCTCAGACGGAATGGGATCGGGAGAGAAGGCATTTCGGGAGAGCGCCCGTGTGGTAGAACTTCTGGAGGAACTTCTGGAAGCCGGATATCCGCATAAAATGGCGCTTCAGCTCATGAATACAGCGTTTGTAGCGGGGCGGGAGGAAATCTGTTTTTCTACAATTGATATGAGCATCTTTGATATGTATTCCGGTGTGTGTGAATTTGTAAAAGTCGGAGCTTCTACGACATTTGTAAAATGCGGAAGAGAAGTGGAACGGATTACCTCAACAAGTCTTCCGCTTGGTGTTGTGCAGAATCTGGAATTTGATACGGTAACAAGGCAGCTTGAGAGCGGGGATGTAGTAGTAATGGTAACAGACGGAGTTATGGATGCGCTTCCGGTAGGTGAGCAGGAACTTGTGCTGGAAACGATTATCAAAGGAACAGAGATTCAGAACCCAACGGAGATGGCAGAACATATTCTTGAACAGGTGTTGAATTTTACCGGAGAGAAACCGCTTGACGACATGACGGTACTCGTAATCGGAATCTGGAATGCTTAGAATTTGAAATGTGAGAATTCGGAATAGGAGAATGTGTAAGAAAATGTGCCAGAAAGCGGGAAGCTTGACTTTGAGCGGAAAATTCATTATATTTGTACTGGAATCTAATAATGATAATAGAGCAGGAATTACTGCATAGATGACAGGACCAAAGTTATGATAGAAAAAATCAGAGCATATGTGAAGAAATATCATATGCTGGAACAATCAGATATTGTAATTGCAGGCATATCAGGGGGAGCAGACTCGGTATGCCTTCTTTTCGTATTAATGGATCTGCAAAAAGAGATTGGGTTTCAAATCCGCACAGTGCATGTGCATCATGGGCTGCGTGGGGAAGCGGCAGATGCGGACGCAGCTTTTGTGAAGAAACTGACAGAACAATACAAAATCCCCTGTACAATTTATTACTATGATGTGGAATTAGAAGCGAAAAAACGGAAACAATCTACAGAAGAGGCTGGGAGAGAAGTACGCCGGGAAGCGTTTCAAAAAGAACGGGATCTATATGGCGGAACGAAAATTGCGCTGGCTCACCACAGTGATGACAATGCAGAAACATTTCTCATGAATCTTATCAGAGGGAGCCGGCTGCAGGGACTTGGCGGAATGCGTCCGGTGTCCGACAGCATGATCCGGCCGCTTTTGTGTGTCGGAAGAAAAGAAATTGAAATGTACCTGGAAGAGAGACAGATATCCTACTGTACAGATGCAACTAATTTTGAAAATATTTACACAAGAAATAAACTTCGCAATTGTGTGATACCGTATTTGGAAGAGGAAATAAATCCGGCAGCAGTAGCGCATATAAATCAGACAATGGAACAGCTTCGGCAAATCAGTGATTATATGAATACTCAGGTGGAGAAAGCCTTTGATGACTATGTGAAAATAGAGGGAGAGGAAGTAATGATCCGCATAGCGGCAAAGTCAGCGCTCGCGGAAGTCATTTTTCATATGCTCTGCCACCGTGTCATTGCGGAAGCGGCGGGGAGTGAGAAAAATATCGGTCAAAAGCATGTAGAGCTGTTGAGTTCTATGTGGGATCAGCAAAAGGGAAGTAAACTGTCTTTGCCGTATCGGCTGACAGCCGTGCATGAAGAAGCGTGCATTTGCATTAAGAAAATGGAAGAAAAGAATCAGCGGGAACGAAAAGGAGAAACAGACAGCAAAGAGGCTTCGTATCCGATTGTTCCGGGAATGCAGCTAAGAGTAGAAAATAGCGTTATTACTGCAAAATTAATAGAAAAATCTTCCTCAGATGCTATAAATGTGCCAGATAATATATATACGAAATGGTTTGATTATGATATAATAAAAGATACTGTAATAGTCAGAAAACGGCGTCCCGGAGATTATATTATGATTGATAAGTCCGGGAAAAAGCAGAAATTGAAATCTTATTTTATTAATGAAAAGATTCCAAAAGAAGAGAGAGACCGGATCTGGCTTGTTGCACAGGGAAGTCATGTGCTGTGGATAGCAGGGCATCGCAGGGGATGCGCGGCATATGTCTTAGAAGAAACAGAAAGAATTTTAGAAATCACGATACATGGAGGAGAAAAAGATGTCAGAAACAATTAGAGAACTTATTTCAGAAGCTGCACTTGATGCGAGAATCAGAGAGCTGGGCAAACAGATTAGTGAAGATTATGCAGGAAAGCAGGTACATCTGATCTGTGTTTTAAAAGGCGGAGTATTTTTTATGTGTGAACTTGCTAAGAGAATCACTGTTCCGGTTTCAATGGATTTTATGAGTGTGGGAAGCTACGGAGATGGAACAACATCAAGCGGTGTCGTAAAGATTGCAAAAGATCTTGACGAAAGTCTGGAGGGAAAGGATGTTCTTGTTGTGGAAGACATTATTGACTCCGGAAGAACATTATCTTATCTGCTTGAGATCCTTGCTAAGAGAGGACCAAAGAGCATGAAACTCTGCACATTGCTTGACAAACCGGATCGCCGTGTCAGAGAAGTGAAGGTAGACTATACAGGATTTGTGATTCCGGATGAGTTTATCGTAGGATATGGTCTGGATTATGCACAGAAGTACAGAAATCTGCCGTATATCGGTATTGTTGAAGGAATTGAATAGGAAGGAGCAGCAAATTGGACAGTAATAAGAACAGAGGATTTGGGGGTGCGACCTTTATTTTGTTCCTGGTGACGCTGTTTGCAGTGTTCTGGTTTACAAATCAGGCGCAGAACCGGGATCGGGAATTTACTTATCGTGAATATCAGGAGGCGCTTGAAAGTGGATCTATTCAGCGCGCAGTAATTAATCAGGACCGTTCTATCCCAACGGGACAGATCGTCTTTACGTTGGATGACGGAGAGACAAAGACATTGAACGTGTCTAATGTCAACGAAGTGCAGGAGCAGCTGGAAGAAGAAAAGATTGATTTTATCGTCACGAGTGTTCCGGAAGAAAGCTGGATTACGACAGTACTTCTTCCGATGGGAATCTCCATCGTAGCAGTGCTTGTTGTATTTCTGCTGATGAATCGGCAGGCAGGAGGCGGTGCGAACGCGAAGGCAATGAATTTCGGGAAGAGCCGCGCCAAGATGAGCACAGATAAAGATAAGAAAGTTAATTTTGATAAAGTTGCAGGGTTGAAAGAAGAGAAAGAAGAGCTGGAGGAGATTGTTGATTTCCTGAAGGATCCAACAAAGTACACACAGCTCGGAGCAAGAATTCCGAAAGGAGTACTTCTTGTAGGACCTCCGGGAACCGGTAAGACATTGCTTGCGAAAGCAGTTGCCGGAGAAGCGGGTGTTCCGTTCTTTAGTATTTCAGGATCTGACTTTGTAGAGATGTTTGTCGGTGTTGGAGCTTCCCGTGTCCGGGATTTGTTTGAAGATGCGAAGAAAAATGCTCCATGTATCGTGTTCATTGATGAGATTGACGCAGTTGCAAGACGGCGCGGCACCGGAATGGGCGGCGGCCATGACGAACGGGAACAGACATTGAACCAGATGCTTGTTGAGATGGACGGTTTCGGAGTCAATGAAGGCATTATCGTAATGGCGGCAACGAACCGTGTCGATATCCTCGATCCGGCGATTCTTCGTCCGGGAAGATTTGACAGAAAAGTTGTTGTAGGACGTCCGGATGTACTGGGACGTGAGGAGATTCTGAAAGTGCATGCGAAGGGGAAACCGCTTGGAGATGATGTGGATCTGAAGCAGATCGCACAGACAACAGCAGGATTTACCGGTGCAGATCTTGAGAACCTTCTCAATGAAGCGGCAATCTATGCGGCGAAGGACAGCCGTCCGTATATTACACAGGCAGACATTCGCCATTCTTTCGTGAAAGTAGGAATCGGAGCAGAGAAGAAGAGCCGTGTGATTTCTGACAAAGAAAAGAGAATTACAGCTTACCATGAGGCAGGCCACGCGATTCTGTTCCATGTGCTTCCGGATGTGGGACCGGTTTACAGTGTTTCCATTATTCCGACCGGAGCAGGGGCAGCGGGATATACGATGCCGCTTCCGGAGCAGGATGAAATGTTTCTGACGAAAGGCAAAATGCTGCAGGATATTACAGTATCATTAGGCGGCCGTATTGCCGAGGAGAAGATTTTCGGCGATATTACAACGGGAGCTTCACAGGACATTAAACAGGCAACAGCGACAGCGAGAGCAATGGTAACGAAATACGGTATGTCCGAGCGACTTGGAACGATCAACTACGATGATGACAGTGACGAGGTATTTATCGGTCGGGATCTGGCACATGCGGCACGCAGTTATGGAGAGCGGATCGCAGGGGAAATCGATGCGGAAGTGAAAAATATCATTGACGGATGCTACCGTCATGCAGAACAGCTTCTGGACGAGTATATGCCGGTACTTCACTCTTGTGCAGCGCTTTTGATGGAGAAAGAAAAGATTACGAGAGAAGAATTTGAGGCATTATTTGAAACTCCGGACAGAGCAGAGGGATAGCGTATGAATAAAGAGGCACTTTACAGCGACGGAACCGGCAATTATATAAACCCGGCAGAGCCACAGGCGGATGAGATAGTAACCATCCGCTTTCGTACTGCTAAGAATGATGCGGATGAAGTGTGGCTTGTGACAGAAAAGAGCAGATATCTGATGCATAAGGAAGTAAGCCGGGGGCTTTTTGATTACTATACCGTCAATTATCAGCTTGGAAAAGACCAATTCCGATACTGTTTCGAGATTAAAAGCGGCAGTGAGCATATCTACTATCAGCAATGCGGTCCGTCAGAAAAGGTGATTGATGATTATTATTTTATGATAGCGCCCGGATTTTCCACACCGGAATGGGCAAAGGGCGCTGTCATGTATCAGATCTATGTAGATCGTTTTTGTAATGGGAATCCGGATAATGATGTAGAAACCGGCGAATATATGTATCTGGGAGACAAGAGCATCCGGGTAACAGACTGGTATCAGTATCCTGCCAGCATGGATGTAAGAGAATTTTACGGAGGCGATCTGCAGGGAGTGATGAAGAAGCTGGACTATCTTCAGGAACTGGGTGTAGACGTTATTTATTTCAATCCGATTTTTGTGTCACCTTCCAACCATAAATATGATACACAGGATTATGACTATGTAGATCCGCATATTGCCGTTATTAAAAATGATGGCGGGAATCTGCTGCAGGGTTGGGAAGGAAATAATTGTTCTGCCGGGAAGTATCGTCTAAGGACAACGGATAAGGAAAATCTGGAAGCCAGCAACGAATATCTTGCAGAGCTGATCCGGGAAGTCCATAAAAGAGGAATGAAAATTATTCTGGATGGAGTCTTTAATCACTGTGGCTCTTTTAACAAATGGATGGATCGGGAATATATTTATCATAATGTAGAAGGTTATGAACCAGGTGCATACATTTCTTCCAAAAGTCCATACAGAAATTATTTTAATTTTTACAGCAGAGAATCTGAAAACTGGCCGGACAATGACAATTATGAAGGCTGGTGGGGCCACAACACACTTCCGAAATTAAACTATGAACAGTCGCAGGAACTGGAAGATTATATTATCAATGTCGGAAGAAAATGGGTGTCTGAACCGTTTTGTGCGGATGGCTGGCGCCTTGATGTGGCGGCAGATCTCGGCAAAACCAATGATTATAACCATGAATTTTGGAAAAAGTTCCGAAAAGCAGTGAAAGAGGCGAATCCGGAAGCGATTATTCTGGCGGAACATTACGGAGATCCACAGGAATGGCTTCAGGGAGATGAGTGGGACACTGTTATGAACTATGATGCGTTTATGGAACCGGTAACATGGTTCCTTACCGGAATGGAGAAACACAGTGATGAATTCCGTCAGGATCTTTTGAATAATTCAGATAACTTTGTCAATGTGATGAAACATCATATGAGCAGTATGATGATGCCGTCCCTGATGGTGGCGATGAATCAGCTTTCCAATCACGATCATTCAAGATTTCTGACAAGAACGAATCACTGGGTAGGACGTGTACAGAATCTCGGACCGGAGGCTGCAAATAAAAATATCAATCCGGCAGTTATGCGGGAAGCAGTTGTTATGCAGATGACCTGGATCGGAGCGCCGACACTTTATTATGGAGATGAAGCCGGGCTTTGCGGCTTTACAGATCCGGATAATCGAAGAACATATCCGTGGGGACGGGAAGATAAGCTCATGCTGGACTTCCACAGGGAAATGATCAGAATCCACAAGAATTATCCGGCCCTTACCAGCGGCTCTCTGCAAATATTGACATGGAATGAACATATTTTGTCATTTTCTAGATTTTTAGAGAACGAACAGATTATAATAGTTGTCAATAACAGCAAAAAACTTCAAGAAGTGACAATTCCTGTCTGGAGAGCAGAAGTTCCGGAAAAAGGGAAAATGTACCGCTTGATGTATACTTATGACAGAGGCTATACTACAGAGTATGAGGAATATCTTGTGGAAGACGGAGAAGTTGTACTGATTATGGGAAGATATTCGGCTGCTGTACTGAAGACGAAGCAGCAGATAGAAGAAACGTTTGCTATTGGAGAAGATTTATAGAGAATAAAATGAAAATGAATAAATACATTGATATGCATTGCCACATTTTACCGGGAGTTGATGACGGTGCAAAAAATCTAAAAGATACGGAACAAATGTTAAAAATCGCTTATCAAGAAGGAATACGCGCAATTGTTGCGACGCCCCATCACCATGACCGCCGTGGAAAAGCGTCAATACAGCAATTGAATTGCCAGCTTCAGAAAGTGAAAGAACTGATTCAAGAGATGAATATGAATATGAAGATTTACCCTGGCATGGAAGTATTTTTCGTTCAGGAGATTCTGGAAGAGCTTGATCAGGGTACAATTGCAACGATTGGAAAATCAAGTTATATTCTAATTGAATTTTCAACGGAGGCTCCGTTTTCTTATATTCAAAGAGCGGTCCAGGAAGTTCAGATGAAAGGTTACCGTGTGATTATAGCTCATGTGGAGCGCTATTTATGTCTTACAAAAAATATTGATAAGGTTCGTTCTCTTGTAGAAATGGGAGCTTATATTCAGGTAAATGCATCTAGTATTATTGGTGGATTTACGATAAAACATTTTATTAAATCTATAATGAAAGAACATCTTGTACATTTGGTAGGCACAGATGCACATGATCCGGAGTATCGACCTCCGGCCATAAAAAAAGCTGCAGTATATGTTGAAAGAAAGCATGGACATGATTATATGGAGCAGATTTTCTGGAGGAATGGTGTTGCAGTTCTTAGAAATAAAAAAATATAAACTCAGATGATAAAAGAAACAAATATACAGTTAAGAAAGAAGGGTATTTATGGGAAAACACATTGTAGGAAAGTTAATCTGTGTTATTCAGTTAATTTGCAGTTTGACATTGTTTGGTGTACTCTGGACAAGTGGAATGATTCCAATGAAATATCTTGCAGTGATGGGAGTGGTACTTTTTCTCCTGCTGGCAGTTTCATTTGGGCTGCAGTTTGTAAAAAATAAAGCATACATTGGTGGAATTGTTATTAGTATTATTGTGTGTATTTCAACAGTATTTGCACTTTTCTGGCTGCTAAAGACAGACAATGCTATGAGAAAAGTTGGCGGTGCAACATATAAGACAGATAATATGATTGTTGTTGTGAAAAAAGAAGATGCAGCAGTTGAATTGAAAGATGCTGGAAATTATCGTTTTGGAAAGCAGATAGTTTCAGATAGAGATAATACTGATTTGATGATTCAGAAAATCAATGATACTGTGGGAAGAGAGATTAATGTAACAGACTATGCAACTGTTCAGGAGTTAGGACAAGCACTTTTAAATGGTGAAGTGGAAGCAGCTATTTATAATCAGGCATTTGAAGGTATTTTGGATGAGCTGATCGAAGGATATTCGGATCAGGTAAAAATTCTCTATCAGTATGGAATTGATACTAAAATTGAAGGAGAGTCATCGGATCAGATAAAAAATCAGGATACATTCAGCTTGTATATCAGTGGTATTGATGTGTCTGGGCCAATCACTATGACAAGCCGAAGCGATGTTAATATTATTGTAACTGTAAATACAAAAACAAAACAGATATTATTAACAACAACTCCTCGTGATTATTATGTTCCGATTCCGGATATTTCAGGAGAACAAAGGGATAAATTGACACATGCCGGAATTTATGGTGTAGATGCATCCATGTCTACATTAGAGTCTATTTATGGAATTGATATCAGTTATTATGCAAAAGTAAACTTTACATCATTAATTAAGATTGTTGATATTCTCGGAGGAGTGGATGTCAATTCAGAGTATGCATTCAGTGCAGGAGGGTATACGTTTAATGAAGGATTAAATCATTTAAACGGAGCAGCAGCGCTGGCATTTTCAAGAGAGCGTCACAGCTTTGCAGCAGGGGATAATCAGAGAGGAAGAAATCAGGAGGCTGTTTTGACAGCGATGCTTAGAAAGGCAATGTCTCCGGCTATTTTAAAAAATGCAAATCAACTTCTGACAGAAGTCAGCGACAGCGTAGAGACCAATATGACATCAGAAGAAATGGCAGAGTTAATTCAAATGCAGTTAAATGACGGTGCAGAGTGGAATATTGTATCAGCGAATGCAATTGGACAGGGAGGCAAAGAAGCTTGTTTTTCATCAGGCTCACAGTTATTATATGTAATGTGGCCAGATGAGGCATCAGTGGCATCTATTAAGCAGAAAATGCAGCAAGTAATTAATGGAGAAGTTCTTACGGAATAGTTTAAAGGACTGGAAGAAAACAGAGGGAGATAAAGTGGAAAAAGCAGTAGATTACAAAAGCAAAAAAGCAAGAGTGTTTTTGCTGATGATATATGATGTGATAGCAATTCAAGCATCTTGCATTCTTGCATTGCTGGCAAGATTTGATTTTTCTTATAAAATGATCGATGTGCAATATATTGAAGGATATGAGCATTATGCATTAATTAATACAATAGCGGCAATTATCATTTTTTCATTTTTTAAGCTATATGACAGTTTGTGGAGCTTTGCGAGTGTAAATGAAGAAGTGAATATTGTGATGGCCTGTATTGTAGCTGGTGCGGTACAGATTATTGGAATGTATTTTATGAGAATTGAGATGCCGCGAAGCTACTATCCAATTAACACAGTTCTTCTGATGGTGTTTATTACAGCTGGCCGGTTTTTCTATCGATTTGTAAGAACATGGCAGCAGAGATTAAAGGTTGAGGATGTTGGAAAACCAGTTCGTACAATGGTTATTGGTGCTGGTGAAGCAGGAGCTGCACTTGTGCGAGAACTGAAAGGGAGTCGTTATCTGAATCGTGAGATTCCATGTATCATTGATGACACACCGCATAAGAAAGGGACATATCTTCTTGGAATTCCGATCATTGGAGGACGTGAATATATTCATGAAGCAGTGGGAAAATATGGTATTGAAGAGATTATTCTTGCAATTCCATCAATGACAAACAGACAGAAACGAGAAATTCTTGAAATATGCAAGGACTGCAAGTGCCGTGTATCTGTTCTTCCGGGAACATACGAACTTGTAAAAGGAGAAGTTACAGTTTCACAGTTAAGAAAAGTAGATATCAATGATCTTCTTGGAAGAGATCCGGTCAAAACAGACCTCGAGATTGTTATGAAATATGTCAAAGGAAAAGTTGTTCTTATAACCGGGGGCGGCGGATCTATCGGAAGTGAGCTTTGCCGTCAGGTCGCTGACTACGGTGCGAAACAGCTGATCATATTTGATATTTATGAGAATAATGCGTATGACATTCAGTTGGAACTGAGAAAAACACATCCGGAACTGGATCTGGTTGTGCTTATTGGCTCTGTGAGAAATACGCATCGTGTGGAAGAGATTTTCAGAGATTATCGTCCGCAGATTGTATATCATGCGGCAGCGCATAAACATGTGCCGCTTATGGAGGACAGTCCAAACGAAGCAATTAAGAATAATGTATTCGGTACATATAATGTGGCAAAATGTGCAGAAGAGTATCATACCGATAAGTTTATCCTGATCTCTACAGATAAAGCGGTAAATCCAACAAATATTATGGGAGCATCAAAACGTCTCTGTGAAATGGTAATCCAGAGTTTTGCGAGAGAGTCAAGACATACACAATTCGCAGCAGTACGCTTCGGGAACGTACTTGGAAGTAACGGAAGTGTGATTCCGATTTTCCGAAAACAGATTGAAGAAGGCGGTCCGGTAACGGTAACACATCCAAATATCATCCGCTTCTTTATGACAATCCCGGAGGCAGTATCGCTTGTACTTCAGGCGGGCGCTTATGCGAAAGACGGTGAGATCTTTGTTCTGGATATGGGTGAGCCAGTGAAGATTGCTGATCTTGCGGCAAATATGATCAAGCTTTCCGGTCTGCAGCCGGATGTGGATATTGAGATCAAATACACAGGTCTCCGTCCGGGAGAGAAACTGTATGAAGAACTTCTTATGAATGAAGAAGGACTGCAGAAGACAGAAAATGAACTCATCTATGTCGGTAAGCCGATTGATTTCGATGAAGAGAAATTCTTTGATGAATTGAAGGAACTGAAAGACCACGCTTATGAAGATAAAGGAGATATCCGTGAGCATGTGGCGAGACTGGTTCCGACATATCATTACGAAAAAACTGAAAAATAAATACAATATAATGAAAGATCAACCAGCCAAAGCGCGGGTTGGTCTTTTTTTCTCAAAAATTTATATATCTCTTGACATTTCTGTGTGTATCGGATATAGTAAAACCATAAAGATTAAACAATTACTTAATTGTTGAAGCGAAGAAGTATGGGAGAAAAAGGAGAAGATACCATGAAAAAAACTTACAAAATTGAAGTAGACTGTGCAAACTGTGCAAATCTGATGGAGGCAGCTACAAAGAAGACAGCCGGAGTTGCTGATGCGACAGTGAATTTTATGACACAGAAAATGATCGTTGAGTTCGAAGAAGGTGCAGAACCGAAAGCAGTTATGAAGGAAGTTCTGAAAGCCTGCAAAAAAGTTGAGTCTGATTGCGAAATTGAATTTTAAGAGAAAAGATAAGGATGCACCCCGAATGTAACTTGCAAACGGGGTGCAAAAATATGATAAAAATAAGAGGAATCCGATAAATAAATTTCAGAGGAATATGAGATAAAAGGAGGGTATGCCGTTATGAATAAGAAACAGAAAAAGATGCTGACCCGCATTATCATAGCGAGTGTTATGGTAATTCTGCTGAATATCGTTCCGGTAAGGGGGCTGCTTCAGCTGTTGTTGTATTTGGCAGCATATCTGGTAATTGGATATGATATTTTAAGAAAAGCCGGAAAGGGCATCGTAAACCGGAGAGTATTTGATGAGAATTTCCTTATGGCAATTGCTACTGTTGGTGCATTTGTACTGGCAATTTATTCAGGCAGCGGAGATTATAACGAGGCGATTGCTGTTATGCTGTTCTACCAGGTTGGGGAGTTATTCCAGAGTTATGCTGTAGGAAAGAGCCGCAAGAATATCAGTGCGCTAATGGATATCCGACCGGATTACGCTAATGTAGAGAGAGATGGGAAACTTGAGCAGGTAGATCCGGATGAAGTTATGGTGGACAGCGTAATTATTGTTCAGCCGGGTGAGAAAGTTCCGATTGACGGTATTGTATTAGAAGGCGCTTCCAGCTTAAATACGAGCGCGCTGACGGGAGAAAGTCTTCCAAGAGACGTGAAGTCAGGCGATGAAATTATTAGCGGATGCATTAATATGACAGGTGTGCTGAAAGTACGTACGACAAGAGAATTCGGGGAATCTACCGTTTCCAAGATTCTGGAGCTTGTTGAGAATTCCAGCTCCCGCAAGTCAAAATCCGAGAATTTTATTTCCAAATTTGCAAGAGTATATACACCGGCGGTCTGCTATGGAGCCCTTGCGCTGGCAGTCATCCCGCCTTTGGTACAGATGCTTTTCCTCGGCGGACCTGCTCATTGGAGCGATTGGATTTACCGTGCCCTTACGTTCCTTGTTATTAGCTGCCCTTGCGCCCTTGTCATCAGTATTCCGCTAAGCTTTTTCGCAGGAATCGGCGGTGCCAGCAAGGAAGGCGTTCTGATTAAAGGATCGAACTATATGGAGACATTGTCCCAGGCTGACTGCGTTGTATTTGATAAGACAGGAACACTAACACAGGGAGTATTTGAAGTAAGTGGTATCCACCACAATAAGCTGGAGGACGAGAAACTGTTGGAATATGCGGCACTGGCGGAATGTGCTTCCTCGCATCCGATCAGTAAGAGTATTCAGCGGGCTTACGGCAAAGAAATTGACAGAAATCGCGTAACAGACGTCAGCGAAGTAAGCGGACATGGCATTATTGCAAAGGTAGACGGCAATGAAGTAGCGGCAGGAAATGGTAAATTAATGGATCAGCTTGGCATTGCTTATAAAGACTGCCATAAGGTCGGAACAATTATCCATATGGCGATCAATGGAGAATATGCAGGCCACATTGTAATTTCGGATGTGATAAAACCACACGCCAAAGAAGCGCTGGCAGAATTGAAAAAAGCCGGTGTGAAGAAGACCATTATGCTGACCGGAGATGCAAAACGGGTGGCAGAAGAAGTCGCAGGAAGTCTTGGAATTGATGAAGTATACAGCGAACTGCTTCCGGGAGATAAAGTAACAAAGGTAGAAGAGCTTCTGGCTGCGAAATCCGGCAAGGAGAAACTGGCATTTGTCGGAGACGGCATCAATGATGCGCCGGTTTTGACACGGGCAGATATTGGAATTGCCATGGGAGCTATGGGATCGGATGCAGCCATTGAGGCGGCAGATGTTGTTTTAATGGACGATGATCCGATGAAGATCGCAAAAGCGATTAAAATTTCCCGCAAATGTCTTGGTATTGTATACCAGAACATTATATTTGCTCTTGTAATTAAATTTGGATGTCTTGGTCTTGGAGCTATCGGTATTGCAAATATGTGGTTTGCGATCTTTGCAGATGTCGGTGTTATGGTCATTGCAGTTTTAAATGCAATTCGCGCTTTAAGGGTGCATTCTCTGTAAAAGTATGTTATAATAATTGAGCAAAAAATCTGTTCGATGAAGATGTGGAGATTTGTCGACAGGAAGAGAAAGAAAAATGAACGTAAAATGAAGGTAATAGAAGACGCAGCGGTGTGAATGCCGTTGCTGTCTTTTAGTTCATAAGTTAGACAGAACTAATGAGGAGAGTGATATAATGAATTTAAGCGAATTGCAGATTGGCAGTACGGCAACGATACTGTCTGTTGGCGGCGAAGGGGCGTTACGCCAACACTTTCTTGATATGGGGTTGATCCAGGGAACGGAAGTTACGGTGATCAAGTATGCGCCTATGGGAGATCCGATTGAGCTGCGGATCCATGGCTATGAGCTGACAATCCGTCTGGACGATGCGAAGAACATTGAGATCAGTGCAGCACATGAACCAAAGAAAGGAAGTGTACAGCCGCGGCAGACAAAGGCAGCGCGGCAGGAAACGCACCATCCGGGATATGGAGAAGGAGGAAAATTCCACAACCGGAAGGAAGAACAGCCGCTTCCGGAGAATGAGACACTGACATTTGCACTTGTGG
The DNA here is from genome assembly GCA_018228665.1 of Faecalicatena sp. Marseille-Q4148. Classification (NCBI taxonomy): domain Bacteria; kingdom Bacillati; phylum Bacillota; class Clostridia; order Lachnospirales; family Lachnospiraceae; genus Faecalicatena; species Faecalicatena sp. Marseille-Q4148. Next base: position 2,193,513 of record CP073692.1, on the reverse strand, counting down.
GCAATCAGAACTGCGGAAAGACAACGCTGTTCAACCAGCTGACAGGATCGAAACAGCATGTAGGAAATTTTCCGGGCGTTACCGTAGACAGAAAAGACGGAGTGATTAGAGGCTATGACAATACGTTAATTACCGATCTGCCGGGAATTTACTCCATGTCGCCATACAGCAGTGAAGAAATTGTGACGAGAGAATTCGTAATCCGGGAGAAGCCGAAAGGAATCATCAATATTGTAGATGCAACGAATATCGAGAGAAATCTTTATCTGACGATGCAGCTTCTGGAGCTTGGAATTCCGATGGTAGTGGCGCTGAATATGATGGATGAGCTTTTAATCAATGACGGATCTGTACTTGTCAATGAAATGGAAGAAGCTCTCGGAGTTCCGGTAATTCCTATTTCAGCGGCAAAAGGCGAAGGAATTGAGGAGTTGGTGCGCCATGCAGTCCATGTTGCCAAATATCAGGAGCGGCCGCAGGAAATTGATTTCTGTAAGAAAGATGAAGGACTTCACCGGGGAATCCATGCGGTCATGCATTTGATTGAAGATCATACACAACAGGCAGAGATTCCGATTCGGTTTGTGGCGAGCAAAATGATGGAGGGCGATGATCAGCTCGCAGAACAGTTAAAGCTTACAGAAAACGAAAAACGGCTTTTGGAAGATATTGCGAAGCAGACAGAAGAGGAGACCGGTATGGATCGCTCGGCGGCAGTGGCTCAGATGCGTTTTGACTATATCGAAATGGTATGCAGTAAGACGGTTATTAAACCAAAAGAAAGCAGAGAACGTATTCGAAGCCGCAGGATTGACCGGCTTCTTACAGGCAAATATACAGGAATTCCGGCATTTGTGGCAATTATGGGACTCGTATTCTGGCTGACCTTTAATGTTATTGGAGCATTTTTGCAGGGACTGCTTGAGAGCGGAATTGAATCTTTAACAGTGCTGGCAGATCAGGCAATGGCGGCTGCAAATGTCAGTTCAGTGATTCGTTCCCTTGTGATTGACGGTATTTTTAATGGGGTTGGCGGCGTGTTAAGCTTCCTGCCGATTATTGTGACACTGTTTTTCTTCCTGTCTCTGTTAGAAGACAGCGGGTATATGGCAAGAGTTGCCTTTATCATGGATAAGCTTCTTCGGAAACTCGGTCTTTCCGGACGAAGCATTGTGCCGATGCTCATTGGATTTGGATGTACGGTGCCGGGAGTTATGGCAAGCCGTACACTGCCTTCTGAGCGTGACCGCAAGATGACGATTCTTCTGACGCCATTTATGAGCTGTACGGCAAAGCTTCCGATCTATGCATTTTTCACGGCAGCATTTTTCCCGAAACACGGTGCGCTTGTGATGATCGGGCTGTATGTATTTGGAATTGTAATGGGAATTTTGATGGCATTGATCTTTAAGAAAACAGCATTTAAAGGAGAAGCAGTACCGTTTGTTATGGAGCTTCCGAACTATCGTATGCCGGGAGCGAAGAATGTGCTTCATCTGCTTTGGGATAAGGCGAAGGATTTCCTTCAGAGAGCTTTTACGGTAATCTTTCTTGCCACAATCGTAATCTGGTTCCTTCAGAACTTTGATACAGGACTTAATATGGTTTCCGATTCCCATGATAGTATGCTGGCTCTTGCAGCAGGCGTTCTTGCGCCGGTATTTATTCCGGTTGGCTTTGGAGACTGGAGAATTGTGACAGCGCTCATCTCAGGGGTCATGGCGAAAGAGAGTGTCGTATCTTCTCTTACCGTGTTATTCGGCAGCACAGCCGCTTTGCAGAGCTCTCTTACACTTGCGGGTGCAGGAGCGCTGCTTGTGTTCTGCCTGCTTTATACGCCTTGTGTGGCAGCAATTGCATCAGTGAAACGAGAACTCGGTGGGAAATGGGCTGTCGCTATGGCGGCAGGACAGTGTGTGATTGCATGGATTGCATCCTTTGTGATCTATCATATTGCATTGCTGTTCTAATGAGTTCCGATGCAGGAAATCTCCATCATCTGTTCAATCATCCGGTGAAGTGACTGCGCTTTCTCAGACTGGCTGGCGCGGTAGTAAGTTTCTTTGCCTTCGCGTCTGGATTCAATGAGGCCGCTCGTACGCAAGAGGCGCAGATGATGGGCGACTGCCGGACTGCTCATCTCCATCATGGCAGAAATGTTGATGACACATTCTTCGCAGTGGCATAAGATCCAGAAGATCCGCACGCGGGTTGGATCGCTTAGCTGCTTGAAGACGGAAGCGACCGTCTGGAAATCATTGATATCCGGGATATGTGTGAGAAGTTCGTCCATAGACTCTCCGTGATGATGAGGTAATGTATTGTGTTCCATAATAGTTCCTCCTTATTTTATCTAGTGTAACATAGATTGTTCATTTTAGAAATGAAAATATATAACAGAAAAGTAATTTAGACTTGTAGCGGAAATCGTTTTTGCTTATAATGTTATCCAACTGATGAATTGTATGCAGACAATTTGTGCAAAGATGAACGGAAAAGAAAGCGAGGATATACAATGCGGGAAAAAATGAAAGGCATGAGTTTAAAAGAAAAACTGGATTATCTTTGGACTTATTACAAAATATGGCTTCTTGTACCGGTATTTGCAGGCGTAATTCTGCATGTGGCTTATTCTGCTTATGCAGCCAGCCGTGAAAACGTGCTTGTTAATGCAGTAGTAGTCGGTGCCGGACAAAGTGATACGGCTTCGTTTGAAGCGGCACTGAAAAAATACATGGGGAAAAACGGCAAATACGATAAAGTCGTGATTCAGACTAATTTTTCGGCGGAAGAACAGTCGGCAGACACAATGCTGGCGCTCAGTACTCTGATTGGAGCAGGTGCTGTAGATATTTTTATTTGTCCGGAAAAAGTATATGAACATTTTAGCAAGCAGAATGCATTTGGAGACATGGAAAAGATGCTGCAGGATCTGGGTGCGACAAAAGTGAGGCTGAGTAAGAAAAAAGATGCCGTGATTGTCAGTGATTCTGTATTGTTACAGAAGGAGTTGGGGGCAGTGTATGAAGAGGCATATATTTCTGTGATGCAGCACACGAAACATGAAGAAGGGAAAAAAGCATTTCTGCAATATATTTTAAACAAGCAGTAACGATACTGCAGCGGCAATGTCTGTCAGAAGCAGAGATTGTCTAATATGTTATTTATCAGTCATAGTATCTGGAATGACGAAGTCCAGACGCTATGACTGATTTTTTTGTTTAAAATGCCGAAGGTTTGACATATTTGCATGTAAATTAGTCATTTTTCCATTTGATAATTATATCTGTTCAATATAATTTTAATTAAAGAATACAGATCAATTTTTCGAAGCCTCCGACTTATATTTGCGGTACTCAGAAGGGGAATATCCGGTAGCACTCCGGAAAATTTTGGAAAATGCCAGAGGATCTTCATAGCCAACCGTGCGAGAAATATCTTTAACGAAAATATCGGTAGAAGCAAGATAATACTTTGCTTTTTCAATACGATAATTTTGAAGATACTTTTTGGGTGACATTTTTAATTCTTTATTAAACAGATGAAATAAATAAGAACGGGTAATTCCGATATAGTCTGCAATATCCTGGATATGTATGTTTTGCTGATAATTCAGTTCAATGTATTTGAGGGCATGCTCAAAGTAAGTACTCGGAAGATAATCATGATGTGATTTGATCTCCTGAGAATATCGACTTGTGGAAGTTAAGAGTGCAAAAAAAGAAAAAAGATAACTGGCGCGGTAGAGTTCATTTGTAATAGTCAGCTGAGTTGTTTCCAACATTTTTTCAATTAGTGCAAGATACTCTTCCGGTTTGGCAATACAGTCACGAATGTAAGGCGAAGCAGTAAATCCAGCCTGTTTTGCAAAGAGAGAGGATTTATTTCCCTGAAAACTGATAAATGCATAAGTCCACGGATTCTTATTGTCAGAGTAATAACGGGATACAACATTCGGAGGAATCAGAAAGATCTGTCCGCGTTCCAAATGATAAATATTGTGGTCAATTTCAAAATAGCCTTTTCCATCAAGTACAATATGCAGATGGTACTGAGGACGTTTTTTCGGCCCCCATGAGTAGTTGGGAGGGCAGTGCTGGATTCCACATCGTGTCAGATAAAGATCATTTGTCTGATGGTCGATATTGTCAAGGCACTGGAAATCAGCAGTGTTGTAGAATTTATTTATTTTCATTTGGGAAACACTCCTATCGTATTCTGAAATAAAGAATTCATCATAGTTACTATTAGAATAAAAGGAAGCATGAGAAAAGTCAAGTATAGGGAGAATATAAGATTATGCCAATTATATTTCATGAACAAACAAAAGAATTTCACCTTTATAACGCTGAGATCAGTTACATTATCAAAATTATGAGAAATGGGCAGCCGGGACATGTTTACTACGGCAGACGCTTAAATGACAGAGAAGATTTTGGATATCTGATTGAATACGCCAGAAGAGATATGGCGCCGTATCCGTTTGATGGGGAAAGTAAATTTTCACTTGAGCATCTTCGCCAGGAATATCCAACATATGGTTCCGGCGATACAAGATATCCGGCGTTTGAGCTGGAGAGAGAAGATGGAAGCCGGGCTGTTGATTTTAAATATGTAAGCCACAATATTTTCAAAGGTAAGAAGAATTTGGAAGGGCTTCCGGCAACTTATGTAGAAAATGAGACAGAGGCAGATACGCTTGAACTTGTACTTGAAGATAAACTGCTTCACACACAGATTATTTTATCCTACACAATTTATAATGAGATGCCGGTTATCACAAGAAATGCAAAATTTGTCTGCAGACATCCGGAAGGGATTACACTTCTGAACTGTATGAGCGGCTGCCTTGATCTTCCGGATAAGGAGTATGAGATGACAGAGCTGGCAGGCTCCTGGATTCGTGAAAGACATGTACATACAAGAGAACTGGAGTATGGAATACAGGGGATTTATAGTATGCGGGGATGCAGCAGCCATCAGTTTAACCCGTTTATCATGTTAAAGAGAAAACATGCAGATGAATTTAGTGGAGAGGCAATGGGATTCAGCCTTGTGTACAGCGGTGATTTCCTTGCACAGGTAGAAGTAGATACATATGACGTAACAAGAGTCATTATGGGAATTCATCCAAATGAGTTCCGCTGGGAATTAAAAGACGGTGAAGCATTCCAGACACCTGAAATAGTTATGGTTTACTCTGATCAGGGAAGCAACAAGATGAGTCAGACATTCCATAAATTATACCGGACAAGACTTGCAAGAGGAATGTGGAGGGATAAAGAACGCCCAATCCTGATCAACAACTGGGAAGCAACTTATTTTGATTTCAATGAAGATAAGATTGTACGGCTTGCAAGTCAGGCAAAAGAACTTGGAATTGAACTCTTTGTTCTTGATGACGGATGGTTTGGAAAGAGAAATACAGATAACTGTTCCCTCGGAGACTGGTATCCGAACTTTGAGAAACTTCCGGATGGAATTACAGGACTTGCAAAGAAAGTTGAAGAAATGGGAATGAAATTCGGACTCTGGTTTGAACCGGAGATGACGAATAAAGACAGCGATTTATTCCGTGCGCATCCGGAATGGCTGCTCGCAGACCTCAGAAGAGATTACTGTCACAGCAGAAACCAGTATGTGCTTGATTTCTCAAAACAGGAAGTCGTTGACTATATTTATAAACAGATGCACAAGATTCTGAGAGAAGCTCCGGTTTCTTATGTGAAATGGGATATGAATCGTGCATTTTCAGAAGTATTTTCAAACGGAAATGATAGGGCTTATCAGGGAAAAGTAAGACATAAATATATTCTCGGCGTTTACAGCCTTTACGAGAGACTCACTCAGGAATTTCCGCATATTTTATTTGAATCCTGTGCCAGCGGCGGAGCGAGATTCGATCCTGGCATGATGTATTACGCACCGCAGGCATGGACATCAGACAATACAGATGCGGTAGATCGAATCAAGATTCAGTACGGAACATCACTCGCTTATCCGCTAAGCAGTATGGGAAGCCATGTTTCTGCATCTCCGAATCATCAGGTGCGAAGAGCGACATCACTTGATATGAGAGCAAATGTAGCATACTTCGGAACATTCGGATATGAGCTTGATATTACAAAGCTTCCGGAAGAAGAGCTGGAAGAGATGAAGAAGCAGATTGCATTTATGAAGGAGAACAGAGGGCTGATTCAGAAAGGCACATTCTACCGCCTGCAGAGTCCGTTTGAGAATAATTCTTCGGCATGGATGGTTGTTTCCGAAGACAAGTCAGAAGCGCTCGTTGCATATTTCAGAATCGCTCAGCCGGCAAATGGAAAGTTTGAGCGGATATATCTGAAAGGACTTGATATTTCAGGAGTATATGAAGTGAAAGAACATTCCGGAGCAAACATGAATTATGGAATGTTTGGCGGAGATGAGCTGATGTATGCCGGTATGAGTGTATCAGACAGCGCAGCAGGTCTTGCCGGAGTTGCCTGGGAGATTCAGGGAGACAACTTCTCGCGTCTGTTCCAACTAAAAAAATGTGACAGATAGAAGGAAGCTTTCGCAATATAAATGAGGATTATGCAGAAATCCTGCGTAAGAATAAAAAAGGAAACAAAAATAAGAGAAAAGGAGGAAGATGTCTGAACATACAGATATCGAAAGGGAAAGTGAAGAAAAAACAAGTTATGAACGCACTTGTAGCAACTGTCCTGGCAGCTTCTATGCTTGCGGGATGTGGCAGTGGAGCAGCCAAAGAAGAAGTGAAAAAAGAAAGCACATTCAAAGGCAGTGGAGAAGTAAACCGTTTCGGCTGGGAGAAACCGGAGGAGACACTGAAAATCAATGTGTTAGATGCCAGTGGTTACTACGCACCGCTGGAGGCCCAGAAAGTGGGAGAAGAAAATAGTATTAAATATCTGAAAGACGAATTCAATGTTGAGGTTAATGTAGAGCATGTGTCCGGCGATGGGAATGAAGCACTGAATCTTGCTCTCGCTTCAGGAGATTATCCGGATGTAATTACTTATGTTCCATTTTCTATGGTTGAGAAATTCACAAAAATGGGTAAAGCCGTTGAACTGACTCCATATATGGATACCGTAGGAAAAGATGTAAAAAAGAGTATGGGAGACCATTATAATCTGTTCCTGGATGAAAATAAAAAATTATTCTATGTGCCAACGCTTATGGGCGCCATTGAAGAACTTCCTGACCGCTGCGCACACATCCGTTACGATGAGTGGAAAGCAATCGGATCGCCGGAGATTAAGACACCGGAGGATTACTATAATGCACTAAACGCTATCCTTGAGAAATTCCCAAAAACTCCAAGCGGAGAAGACAGATATGCATTATCGTTCTATTCTGATTCCGGACATTATACAGATCCTGCCATGCTAAGTGGTTTCTGGGGATTAAAATCCGGTTACAAAATTGATGACAATGGCGAATTCACGCATTGGGCATTTACGGATGAAGGAAAAGAAATGACAAAATATTTCAACCAGTACCATTTGGACGGAACACTGGATCCGGACTCTTTTGCAAACAACTATGAGCAGTGGCAGACAAAATTCTCTAATGAGAGGGTTGTCGGATGTGTTGGCGAATGGTGGATTACCTATCAGTCAGGACATGAAATCTGGCAGGCAGACGATCCGAATACTCCGGAAGACAAACGTTTTGTTCAGATCGGTTTCAAAGATGAAGAGGCAGAAACAGCAAATTTAAGCGGTAAAAACTTCCTTGGATCTTACTGCACGATTATTACAGACAAAGCAAAAGATCCGGAAGCAATCATGCGGTTTATCAACTTCCAGGCAACCGATATGGGAAATGCTTTAACCGGATGGGGACTTCCAAACGGAACACCGATTGGCGATACAGGAAAAGAAATCAAATTCTGGAATATTGATGAAGAAGGAAACTGGGAAGTAGATCCAGAAGCAAAAGAACAAATCCTTGCAGAAAAATGGTCCTACGACAATGCATACTACGAAGAAGGAATGCCGTGGCTCTTTGTAAATCAGTCAAGATGGGAAGACGGAGAACATGATTTCTGGCCAAATCAGATGTGGTATGAAGACAACCAGTGGAAGAGTATGATGATTGAGAATTTGGACGGAACAATTTATGACTCTTCTGCATTGACACTTCGTGTAAAAACAGATGAACAAAAGATAGCGGAACAGGCTGTTGCAGATGCATGGAAGGCAAATTGGGGAAATGCGGTTATGGCAAATAATGAAAAAGAATTTGAGACAGCATGGAAACAGCTTCAAGATGCATTAACAACTGCCGGAATCGATACGCTGGAAACAGCATTAAGTGAGAACTATCAGAAAAATATGGAGAAAATGGAAGCTAAATAAGCTTCCTTTTCTTACAAATTTGAATTCAGGAGGCCTGATATGAAAGAGAAAATCAGACACGGAATAAAAGTGTTTAATAAACAAAGACAGCTTTGGCTCCTTTGCATTCCGATCATTATCTGGGTAATTATTTTTGCCTATGTACCAATGTATGGCTTGCTAATGGCCTTTGTAGATTATATACCGGGTATGTCAATTGCGGATTGTCAATTTGTTGGATTGAAGTATTTTAAAGACTTTGTTATGAGTCCTACCTTTCTTCAGCTGCTTCGAAATACATTGGCAATGAGTATACTGGGGCTGACGATTGGATTTGCAGCGCCGATTGTTTTTGCAATTTGTGTAAATGAGGTTAAAAACAAAAAATTTAAAACAGTAGTTCAGACAACATCTTACCTTCCGCACTTTATCTCATGGGTTGTTGCAGGAAGTATGATTTTTATGATGCTGTCTAATGAAGGGGTTATTAATGATATATTGATGCGGATCGGACTGATAGATTCGCCGATTCCATTTTTGACAGAAGGAAAATATTACTGGGTAATGTACACGCTTGTGAACATGTGGAAAGGAATAGGCTGGTCGGCAATCATCTATATTTCTGCAATGTCAGGAATTGATGAGTCTCTGATCGAGGCCGGTGCGGTTGATGGAATGACTCGGGCAGGAGTTATCAAACATGTTGTACTTCCGACAATTCTTCCAACAATCGTTGTACTTTGGATCATGGGTGTAGGAGGTATTTTAAATGCAGGATTTGAACAGCATCTTGTACTTGGAAATGCAGCTACACAGGCATATTGGGATGTTATCGATACATATTCCTATCGATATGGTATTCAGCTCGGATATTACTCGGTAGGTACAGCAGTCGGATTGATGAAATCAGTAATCGGTGTCATTCTTGTATGGGCATCCAACTGGTTCTGTCGAAAGAAACTGGACACATCAATTTTCTAGGAGGTAGCAATATGAGTCGTCCTTTTTATATAAAACAAACACGGGCCGGAAAGATTTTTGATGTTTTGAATGTCATTTTCCTTACTTTATTTGTTATTATTGTTGTATATCCATTCATTAATGTACTTGCAATTTCATTAAATGAAGGATCTGATGCCGTTAAAGGCGGAATTTATTTATGGCCAAGAGAATTTACTTTGGATAATTATAAATATGTTTTAAATAACTCTGATATTTACAGAAGTACATTTGTTTCGATTTTAAGAACAGTTATTGGAACTGTAACGGCAGTTCTTGGCAACGCACTGCTTGGGTATATTGTAAGCTGTCAGAACTTTGCAGGACGGAAGTTCATGCGAATCTTATTTCTGATTACAATGTATTTTGGCGGCGGACTGATTCCTTCGTACCTGTTAATGACAAAGTTGGGATTGATTGATACATTAACAGTGTACTGGCTTCCGAGCATTTTCAGTGCCTACTATATGCTGCTGTGTGCTTCTTACATCCAAAACATTCCGGAGGCGCTCTTTGAAGCAGCCAGAGTAGATGGCGCCAGCGAGTTAAGAATTTTCACACAGTTTGTATTACCGTTAAGTAAACCAATGCTTGCCTGCATTGCTATTTATACCGGTGTCAGTCATTGGAATTCATGGTTTGATGTTAATCTTTACAGTAAGAGCGGAACATGGGATACACTGCAGATTATTTTATACAGAATGTTAAATCAGGCAAGTGCACTGAAGGACATGACAGATTCCACGATGCTGGCAGAGGCGATGAGAGGAATTCAGCCGCTGACAGTCAGAGCCGCTATTACAATCGTTGTTGTATTGCCGATTATTGTTATTTATCCGTTCTTTTCAAAATACTTTACGAGTGGTATGACACTTGGGGCGGTAAAACAATAATAACTGCTGCGCTTATAAAGAGCTGTATCCGTATAGAATGACAGCCGCAAAAAGGACTTCTTAACAGAAGTCCTTTTCTTCTAAAATCAAAAGGATAGAGGAGGATTCGAAAGTGAAAGGAAAAATTACTTTCTATTCATCAAATGAAGAACTGAACAAAGGATTTGAATGGGCAAAAAAACAAGCGCTTTTATATAGTCATGAGGGTGACCTTGTGGGAGACTGGTATGAGGCAGCGCTCCCAGGAAGGATGTCTTTCTGCATCCGTGATGTTGCGCATCATGCGACAGGGGCGGAGATGCTGGGACTTAGATCTCATACAAAAAATATGCTAAGACGGTTTGTGCAGAACATTGCAGTAAGCAGACAGTACTGTACATTCTGGGAGATTGACAAGGATTATCGTCCATGTCCGGTAGATTATGCGAGCGATGAAGATTTCTGGTATAATCTTCCGGCGAACTTTGAACTGTTAGACGTCTGCTATAGAATGTATTGCCTGACAGGAGATACCGACTATATTAAAGATGAAGATTTTGTACGGTTCTATGACTGGACAATTTATAAATATGCTGAGTTTTGGGATAAAGACGGTGACTTCCTTCTGGAGCGTAAATACAAAAACTCCCGTCTTGGAATCCCGTCATACTGCGAAGATGACCGCTTTGAAAATGCAGAAGCCCTTGTAGATATGCTTGCGATTGAGATCCGCGGTTATCGTTCTGCAGCGGCGATCTATTGTCTCAGAGGAGAGCTTGGTTCTGTGCGGATTTGTGAAGAGAGAGCAGAAGCGCTTGAGAAAATGCTGGAAAATGAATGGTGGGATGAGGAGGAAGGTACATTCTATCTTATAAAAGAAGATGGCGGTTCACTCGCCCATAGCCCGGAAATGGGACACGGACTCTCACTTTTATATTATAATGTGATTGAAGATGCGAAAAAGAGAAAAGCACATACAGAACTTCTTCACAGATATAGCCTTGAGAACAGAAAAGCCGTGAATGTGGAGAGTATGTCACACTATCCAGAACTATTCTTCCGTCAGCACCAGAATGAGAAAGCATACTACTGGCTGAAAGAGCTTATCAATCCTTCTCTTGCAAGAAGAGAGTACCCGGAAGTGTCTTATGCAGTCATTGGTGCTTATGTGTGTGGTGTGGCAGGTGTTTATGTAGATGCGCCTGCAAAACAGGTTATGATTACACCTGCAAAGAATGAAGAACTTACATGGTTTGAAATCAAGAACTGCCCGATGCTTGACGCAGAGGTCGATATCTCTTTCAAAGAGGATCACATTATTTTTACAAATCGGACAAAGACGCTGCTTTGTGTAAATGGCAGGCAGATACTGCCGGATGAAACTATTACAGTTGAAATTTAGATGCAAATAATTTAAGTGAAAATCAGGAGGAAAATACTATGCCGAAAATGTGCGGAATCAAAAAGACAGAACAGGTGCAGTTGAATGTTGAGACAGTAGAAAAAGAAGCCGGAGTTGTGATTTACAAATGCAGCTTTGCTGTTGAAGAAAATGCAGTAAAAGAAGCTCAGGAAAATGGTTATACAGAACTTACATGGATTTTCCCATATCTGGACTGTGCAGGTGTATGGCATCCGAACTGTGGAGCAGATCGTTCAATTAATGCAGACTGGGATGCATATTTCAGAAGTATGACAGCAAGTTCTGCTCCAATCATGACGCTGTTTAGTGAGGACGGAAGAAACAGATACACAGTAGGATTGTCAGAAACAAAAGAAATTATTGAATTTCGAGCAGGAATCCATGAGGAAGATGGAACAGTACTCCTGCAGATAAAAGTTCCGAATGCTTACATTTCAAGAACAGGAACATATGAGCTTGAGATTCTGCTGGATCAAAGAGATATTCCGTTCTATGAGTCTATCGCAGCAGTATCAAAGTGGTGGGAGACAGATTGTGGTATCATACCGATTGATCCGGCGGAAGCGACAAGAGAACCGGTATATTCTACATGGTACTCTTATCATCAGAATTTGACAGACAAAGAGATTGAAAAAGAATGTCAGCTTGCTTCAGAAATCGGATTTAAGACAGTGATTCTGGATGATGGATGGCAAACGGATGACAATAATAGAGGTTATGCATTCTGCGGCGACTGGGAAGTTTCTAAAAACAGATTTCCGGATTTCAGGGAACATGTTGAGAAAGTACACAATATGGGTATGAAATATATGATCTGGTACAGTGTGCCATTTCTCGGATGCAAGGCAGAAAAGTGGGATGAATTCAAAGATAAAATTCTGTTCTATGCAGATTCTATGGAAGCAGGAGTACTCGATCCGAGATATCCGGAAGTAAGGCAGTACCTTGTTGATACCTATGTAAGAGGAATGAAAGAATGGGGACTTGATGGATTTAAGCTTGACTTTATCGATCAGATTATAGCAAGAAAAGATACACCGGAATACAATGATAAAATGGATATTTGCGGTGTCCAGGATGCGCTTGATCAGCTAATGCTTCAGATTTATGCTGCAATTTCTAAAGAATTGCCGGAGGTCATGGTAGAGTTCCGTCAGCGCTATATCGGGCCTAATATGAGAAGATATGGGAACATGTTTCGGGTAACAGACTGCCCGAATTCAGCGATTAGAAATAGAGTCGGTATTGTAGATCTTCGTATGCTTTCCGGTTCTACAACAGTTCACTCAGATCCGCTGATGTGGCATCCGCAAGAAACTCCGGAACTGGCAGCTCTGCAGATTATTTCCAGCATTTTTGCGACAGTACAGATTTCAGTCAAACTTGAAGAAACTACAGAGAAAATGAAGAAAATGCTGAAATTCTGGGTGGATTTTATGCGGGAACATAAAGATTTGCTTCAGAAGACGCAAATCCGTCCGGAGGAACCGCATAACCTTTATCCGGTTGTCTGGGTAATTGGCAATAAACAGGCGATTGGAGCCGTTTATACAATGAACCGTGTGATCGCGCTTCCGGAAGAAGCTAAGAGCTACATCGTTTTAAATGGTACTAAGGCAACAAGAATCCTTCTGGAATCAGAAGTGAATGGAACATATGAGATTGTTGTGAAAGATTATAAAGGAACAGTAACGGAGACGAAAATAGTTGAGGGAAGCCTTGATGTAATTGCAGTTTATGTTCCGGTTTCAGGACAGATTTACATTACAAGAAAATAAAAACCAGAAAAGGAAAGAACGGCAGCGGTCCTGGAACCGGCTGCCGTTTTGAGGAAATTAGGAATTTATTTCTGTAAAATATGGATGGCGAAACCACCATATTCTCCATTCAGATAGATATTTTTTAATTTGCCCGCTTCTGTGTAAGCTGCTGTATCCATCTGAAAAGAAAAGCCTTTCTCTTTCAGTTCTTCTACAGCTGCCTCCAGATCATCGGTTTGCATAGCAATGTGTCCATTGCTTCCGAGAAACGGAGCTTTCATACATTCGAAGTACGGTCCGCCGAATTCGGATTTCTGTCCGTGGCGAGGCTCAAGATTAAACATCATGCTGAGCAGTTCAGCAAGTTTCAGCGCTTCGTCAGCATTTGGTGTGTTAATGCCAACGTGCACAAGTTCAAAATTATTTTTCATAATGAATCAACTCCTATACATTCAATGCGATCCGATACTATACCGGGAAGATCAGCAGTGATCCGGCTGTTAAAGCAAGCAGACGAATGAAGTACTGCGGGATCGTAAACTTCCAGAATTCTTTGATATTGTAATCACCAACGCCCATTACCATCGCAGGCATACCGTCGATTGGAAGGAAGTGTCCGCACCATCCGGAAATAACGATTGCACAGGCAGCGGCTGTTGGATCAAATCCAAGATTTACACAAGTTGCGATTGCAAGCGGTGCAAATACATAGACAGTACCGATTGTAGAACCGGTCATTGTTGCAAGTACGCTTGTCAGGATGCAGAATGCGAAGATCATGATGAATGGATTGATGTTTCCACCAAGCATTTCAGCTACTTTTGATCCGACAAGGTCTGTAAGACCTGTACTTCCGAGCGCGTCTGCAACACCGATAACACCGGCAGACATCAGGATGATCGGAGCGCTGATCGCATCGCGGATCTCTTTGAAATCCATAACGCCTGCAACGAGGATAGCGCCTACGGAAAGACCGGCGATCGCATAACCTGCATCACCGATTTTGCTCTGAAGCAGCATACCGATAACAGCTACAACGAATGCAATGTAAGTAACATTTTCTTTCCATTTTGGAAGCTTTGTCTCAAGAACGCCCTGAGCTTTTGCTTCTTCTGTTGCTGCGGCGATCGGATGATCTGGCAGGTATTTGTACTGAATTACACAGTTTAATAAGAAGCCGAGAGAAAGAATCAGGTTCACGATAGCAAATTTTGCAACCGGGATATTTGCAGTGATACCGGCGCTTCCAAGTACTGCGATTACGATACCGTACTGTAAAGCAGTGTTAAATGGAATCAGCGGATGGTTAGCAGCAAATCCGGCAGTCATGATGATCTTTGACGGCGGAAGTTTCTGGCTGTATGGCAGAGTAGAGAGTAAGCCGATGGTCATTACATAGTATGCTGTGGATCCTGTACCGAATAAGCTGCATCCAAGCATAACAACGAGGATCATAAGCATGTAGGCTTTGAAGCCTCCCCGGTTCGCCATGTTAAACATGGTCTCTTTGAATTTTACAATAAAGCTTGTTTTCTGAAGCGCTGCAATGATTGCCATGAATTCAGCCAACATAATGATTGTTGAGTTAGAGAATCCGGCAAATGCAGACTTGATATCAGCAATACCGAAAATAACAAGCAGTAAACATGCCAGAAGTGGCGGTGCGCCGAATGGCAGCTTATCCTGCATGATCAAAATGATCATGAGAACGGTAATTGCGATAGCAATAATCATTTGTGTTGTCATATAGTTCTCCTCCATTCTTTAGATGATACCGTGTACAAAGTCTGCCACTTTGCACAAAACATATCTTCTTAACTTGGGTTTAGTATACAAGATGACAGAAATAGCAACAAGAAAATAAGCAGGCAGATGTGTTATAATTAGAAACACATAGAGGAAAATTATAAAATTTGCATAAAAATATGTTGAAAAATGAAACATTTACCGTCAAAAGGTTGATAAGTGTTTCGAAATAGAACATATGGTAAAAAATAATGCCGGCCTGTGGGAGTGAAGCCCCAGCAGGTCGGCATTTGTGCTGCATTTTCTTTTTATTTTTTCTGTCCGTTTGTCATGCGGATCGCATAATCGATGGCATTGACAAGACTTAATTCATTGCTTGTACCTTTGCCGGCAAGAGCGAAGCCGGTGCCGTGGTCAACGCTTGTACGGATGATCGGAAGGCCGAGTGTGACATTGACGCCTTCTACCGCTTTCCATGTCTGGAGTTCGCGGTCATAAACGAAGCCCACTGTCTTCAGCGGGATATGTCCCTGATCGTGGTACATGCAGACAACGATATCGTACCATCCGCCAAGTGCCTCTGAGAAGACGCTGTCCGGCGGAATCGGTCCGACGGCATTAATGCCCTGCGCTTTCGCTGCTTCGATGGCAGGCTTGATCTCTTCGATTTCTTCTGTGCCGAAGAGACCATTTTCACCGCAGTGCGGATTTAACCCGGCAACTGCTACTTTCGGATTCTGGATGCCCATATCTTTGCATGCCTTATCTGCGATCCGGATGACATCAAGCACACGGTCTTTCTTTACGCGGTCGCAAGCCTCACGGAGGGAAACATGTGTGGAGACATGGACAACGCGCAAATCATGATGAGCCAGCATCATTGTATATTTCTTTGTGCCGGTATAAGTTGCGTAGATTTCTGTATGGCCGTCAAAATGTGTGTGGCCGTCAGAGTTTTCGCCGTGATAAAACTCAAGGGCTTTATTCATTGCTTCTTTATTCAGGGCATTTGTACAGGTTGCGTCTACTTCGCCGTTCATTGCAAGCTCAATGACTTTGCGGACACACTGGAAAGCAGCATTTCCGCCTTCTACGCTTACCTGACCGATTGGAAATGCTTCCGCATCCGGAATTAATTCCATGTGAAGAACATCGATTGTGCCGGGAGTGAAGAGCGCGTCGCTTACTTTCTCGCAGCGATGGATTGTAATATCCGTCCGGTTGACAAATCGTGCGGCCTGCTCGATCATTTTCATATCTCCGACAACGATCGGGCGGCAGCGGTCATAAATATCTGTATGTGCAAGTGCCTTGACGGTGATCTCAGGGCCGTTTCCGGCCGGATCTCCCATAGTAATCCCAATGATTGGTTTAACACTCATTGTAGTGTGCTCCCTTCTTTATGCAATTAGTGCATTCCTTTTGCTTCGTTTTCTTTCAGAACTTTCTTGATTGCTTCAATACCTTCTTCCGGAACCTGGTTAAATGGCGCGCGGCATGGTCCTACATTGTAGCCGAGAAGGCGTGTTGCTGTCTTAACGATTGTGTTTGGATTGCCGTATTTGAAGCATGCGCGGAAGCTCTGGATGCTTTCGTTGGCAGCTTTTGCTTCTTCAATCTTACCTTCCATAAACAGGTTGTAGATAGAAGCCATTGTATGTGGGTAAACGTTAGCGCAGCCTGCAATACCGCCGGTACCGCCTGCCAGCAGTGTCCAGATGATGAGCTGGTCATTTCCGGATAATGTGTAGAACTTACCGTTTTCTTTTTTATTTCCGGCATCAATGTATCCGAGGATGTTTGTAAAGTTTCCGCTGGAATCTTTTGCGCCGATAATGTTTTCAATCTGAGCCAGACGGGCTACTGTTGCAGGGGCAAGCGCGTTTCCTGTACGGGCCGGGATGTTATAAAGAACGATCGGCATATCAACAGCCTCTGCGACTGTTTTGTAATGTACATAGAGCTCTTCCTGACTTGCAGCGGCAAAGCTTGGTGTAATAATAGAAAGGACGTCAGCTCCGGCAGCCTGTGCCATTTTGCTCTGTTCGATTGTTTCTTTTGTAGAAATGCATCCGGTACCGGCATAAACCGGAACACGTCCGTTACACTGCTCGATGACTGTTTCAAGTACGAGCTGTTTTTCCTTTGCATTTAAAATATAACCTTCGCCGTTTGTTCCGAATGGGAAGAGGGCGTGAACGCCGCCTTCGATCATACGGTCAACCTGGTTGCGGAGTTCTGCGACATTAATAGATTCGTCATCATTCATTGGAGTCAGGATTGGCGGGATAATTCCTTTTAATTCGATGTTTTTCATGGTAAAATGTCCTCCTTTGTGGAAAATATTTATGATTGCATTTATGTTTTTATAAAATCTGTTTGTAAAGCTCTCTTGCATCGTCTGCTGTTAAGGTGCGAGGATTATTTACGAGAAGTCTCTGTACCTGCATTCCGGATTCCACAAGTGTTTCCAGATCGCTTTCCGGTACGCCGAATTCTTTCAGACTTGTCGGAATGTCCAGATGTTTTACGATCTCTTCCAGACGATTGATGATCCATGCGGATTTTTCGGCTGCAGTTTTGCATATCTTTACTTCATCGTGGCAGCAGCGGTCATATGCAATTGCAAAACGTTCCTGACAGGCAGGTTCGTTGAAGCGCATGACCGGAGCCAGAAGGATGGCATTGGAAACGCCGTGGGCAATGTGATATTTGCCGCCAAGCGGATAGCTGAGTGCATGAACAGCAGTTGTACCGCTTGCGGTAATGGCAAGGCCGCCGTAGTAAGCTGCAATCTGCATCCGGTTTTTCTCCTGCATTGCCTCCGGATCATCGCAGGCTTTCTCAATATTGTTCAGGATCAGATCCAGTCCTTCCAGAGCGTACAGGTCGCTGAATGGATTTGCTTTATTGCTTGTGAAACATTCGATGCAGTGGGCAAGGGCGTCTACTCCTGTTGCAGCCGCGATGCTTCTTGGAAGATTCTTGATCATGCGTGCATCAAGGATGACATAATCCGGAATCATGTTCTCATTTACAATACCGACTTTCAGTTCCTTCTCCGGTACGGCAACAATGGCATTCGGAGTTACTTCCGCTCCGGTTCCGGCTGTTGTCGGGATCAGAATGGCAGGTACGCATTTCTTAGCGCGTCCCGGATCGTCCAGAAGCTCTTTGACGCCGTACTCATCTGTTACAAGTACGCTGGCAAGCTTTGCTGCGTCCATAACGCTTCCGCCGCCGCAGGCAATGATTATATCTGCGCCGCTTTCTTTGAACTGGTCAACAAGCTTTTGTACAGCCATGTAGCTTGGTTCTGCCGGAAGATCGTCAAGTACATAGTAATCGGCTCCGGAAGCTTTCACTGCTTCTTCCGGAAGTGTGAACAGTCCGGCTGCTTCGATCCCTTTGTCAGTAAAGATTGCCACATGTTTAGAGCCGCGGGATTTCAGGATCGCTGTAATATTGTCCATAGCATTTTCTCCGCCGTAAACAGCGTGCGGCATCTTCAGGTTATATGTTGTCAGCATAATTTCAAACACTCCTTTTTATGAAAAATGAATTTCTAATGGCTCTGCGCGGCTGTCGGGTTGTAAAGTCCTACACGTTCGCGTTTCTCGCCGAGTACGTCTTCCTCACGGAAGCACATATATTTTACACCGAGACGTGTGCGTGCGGCATAAGCAAGGTGGATCATGCCGTCGCGTGTCTGCATAATGTAAGGATATTCATACTGTTTATTGTTTGTTTTATTTTCTTCTCCGATAAATCCTTCTCCGCGCTCCATCCAGCGAATGATCGGGAAGGTAAGTCCGCCGTCTTCGGAAAGGGCTACGGCAACCGGGCAGCGAAGTCCCGGCCATGCAGCTTTGCCAGGCTGCGGATCCGGTGTACAGGTTGGATTATAGGCAATGGCAATCCGTCCGCTCTGAAGCTTGATGGCGCTGATGCTTGAGTTATTATTCGGAAGCGGTGTCGGCTTTGGAACGCTCCATGTATCGCCGTAATCAAAGGATTCGCTTCTGTGGATGCGGTATGCTTCACGGTTTCTCATAAATGCCACAAGATGTCCCGGTTCAAGTTCTACCACATTGGCGTGCACATGTCCGTTGCTCTCTGGCATCATGACCATGCGCCATGTTTTGCCGCCGTCATCGGAGATACGGAAGGCGCTTGGATCGCCGGAGAGTCCGTCTTCAGAATCGGTACAGATCCAGTTGGAGAAGATCCAGCGTCCATTAGAAAGAATCTGGATCGGCTGGCGGCAGAAAGTACCTTCTTCCGGGAACATTGTTTCATATTCGCCCCAGGTGCGTCCGCCGTCGGTACTTTTCTGACAGCGCACAACAGAAGTAAACTGCATATTGTCTTTGCCTTCCTGGCGGTCAAGCTGAGCAGTGTACATAGCCCACACAGCATCGTCAGGTCCGTAAAACAGTGACGGGTTCTGTTCGCTTCTTGTCGGATCACCGGAAATGTCAACCGGAGGAAGCCATTTATCAGTTCCGTTTGGCAGAAGAGAGCAGATGATATGAATGTCTGCGCTTCCTTCATAAGTACCTGCAAACCAGCAGCAGAGCAGATCGCCGTTTGGCAGTTCTGCCATTGCCGGCGCGTGGGCAGTCGGATATCCGCCTGTTGGAAGAAGCGCTTCGTATGTGCCCATTTCTTCATTTTCGTAAATTTGTCCGTCCCAGGTCAATCCTGGCAGTTTTTTGTATGTCATTAGTTTCCTCCTATTCTGTCGGCAAGTGTGATCAGAAGATCTTCCTGACCGAAACCGCCTGATTTTGTGATGACATGGCGTGTGCAGCCGTGGTAAGTAAACTGTGCGAGTACAACGCCTTTGGCAAGCTCGCAGATTGGTTCAAGTTCGCTGACGCCAATGCAGTTCATGCACTGCAGGAGCGTATCTCCGCCGGTCAGCAGCAGCGTGCCGAGAGACGGGCTTGTGAAAATCTCTCCGACAAGTGCTCCGAGACTTCCGGCAATCCGGACACGGACTGTTTCCAGATCCATATCGTGAGCAGCCGCGTAATCGGCAGTCAGCTGATTTCCGCCCGGATCGTTTGTTTCGATAATACAGTGAGGATTCTTCTTCAGCATAGATTCAATCTGTTTCAAATGTTCTGTGCCGTCAGAGCTTTTCCAGTAACCGGATGTGAGTTTTTGCTCCGGCGTCAGGCGAAGTCTGGAGAATCCGGCCTGTTCTGCTGTGTCTAGCTGTGCGAGTGTGATTGGATTGACGCTTCCGCATACGACAAGAAGGCGTTCGTCCAGCTTCGGAAAGGTGCGTTTCGTATCCGGAGTAATATTCAGAAGTTCCGGAAGAGATGCGCCGAAACCGGCACAGCCTGCCATAATCTGAAGTGTGTTTTGCCGGAACAGAGCTTTTCCCGTGGCAGTCAGTTCTTTGCTATGTTCCGCATCGAAGACGAGAATCCCATCTGTCTGGGGAACCGGATCAGTCTCATTTAACGCCGGGAAACTGTGTGCCGGACAGTCGGTCTGTTCTGCAATCAGCTCTGTGATAACGGAATGTCTTACCGGTTCAAATGGATCGATACCAAAAGGACTTTCTGTTACAGGAACACCGTCGATATAATGGACGCCGTTCTTTGTAATACGATTCAACTGTGGAAATGCCGGAAGGAACGGAAGCTGTCTGCATCCGCTTGCATCCAGAAGCGCGGCAAGCTCAGCTCCGATATTTCCGCGCAGTGCAGAATCTGTTTTCTTATAAATATAGTGGATATCTGTCTTCAGACAGCGTTTTGTCAGTTGATATACAATGTCATATGCTTTGTCAGCCGGCAAATGTCTTGTTTCTGTATCGATGACAAGCACTTCTGCGTTCTGAGAAGCAAAATCAATTTCCGTATCTACGACAACCTGGGTTCGGATTCCGCGGGCAGCGAACTGTACTCCGGTATCAAGTGCGCCGGTAAAATCGTCCGCGATAATCAAAAGAAGGCTCATGGTCTTCCCCCTCCTCTCTTTCGTTACTGTTATTATGACGAATTTTAGGAAACTTCGCACGGAAAAAACAGAAGAAAGATGTTCCAATTTAGAACGAATTTGAAAAAATACTGAAATAATGATGAAAATGTTTTAAAATGAAACGCATAAAACGTGCAATTTGTATAATCATCTGATATAATGGTAACAAAACGAAACGGAGGGATTGATTTTGGTCAACACACATACACGAATTCTTGGAATTGCACCTTATGAAGGAATGCGTACGGTTATGGAACGTACTGCAGAAGCGTATCCGAACGTACAGCTTGATGTTTATACAGGAGATCTTGAGGTAGGAGCAGCCATTGTGCAGCATGTTCCGATGAACTCTTATGACTGTATTATTTCCAGAGGAGGAACTGCAACGATGATACGGCAGATGACAGAGCTTCCGGTTGTAGAGATTCCGCTTTCCGTCTATGATGTGCTAAGTGCGATGAAGCTTGCTGAGAACTATTCCAGGCGTTATGCCATTGTCGGGTTCTCAAGCATTACAGAGCCGGCGCATACGCTCTGTGATCTTCTGGATTATCACTTGACGATCCTTACGGTAGAACATGCCGATGAAGTTCCGGAACTTCTGAAGCATCTGAAACAGGAAGGCTACCACATGGTTGTCTGCGATATGGTAACCCACAGAATTGCGCGTCAGATGGGGATGGATGCATTTCTCATTACATCGGGTGTGGAAAGTATGCATGCTGCCTTTGACCAGGCGATCAATATCAGTCAGTGGTTTGGGCGGGTACGGCAGGAAAATATGTTTCTTAGAAGTATCACAAAAGATCAGAATGGGCGTGTTGTCGTACTTCAGCAAGACGGAAGGATTTTTTACAGCAGTCCGACAGAACCGTCTGCCGGTCTGGTAGAGACTTTGAAATCCCATCTGCGGGAAGTGCCGTCAAACAGTTCACTGAAATTTTACTATACCGAGCGGGATCAGCTATACCGGATTACGGGACAGACATTGCTAATGGATGAGAAGCGTTACTGCCTGTTTTACTGTGTTCCTTCCAGGATTTCCATGCACTCCAGCTGGGGGAAGGGTATCCGGTCTATGAATAAAGGAGAATGTGAATACTTATTTACAACAAGCTTTTACAATACAAGCGGCGCCATGGGGACGATGGATGAAGAAATCTTAAAACTGGCGGAAGTGCGCCAGCCGGTTATGATCCGGGGCGAGGCGGGAACCGGCAAAGAACAGATTGCATGGTTTCTTTATCTGCACAGTTCACGAGTCAACAAACCATTTGTTCTTGTGAATTGTGAACTGGTCAATGAAAAGGGATGGGATTTTCTCTTATGGCACGATAATTCGCCGTTAAATGCTACAGGCAACACAATCTATTTTCAGAATTTCGAGATGCTGGAAGAGGAAACAGCAAAGGAGCTGCTTTCCGTGATCCATGAGACCGGGCTTGCCAGAAGGGTAAGACTGATCTTCTCTTATGTCTGTCCGGACGGCGAGCCGGAGCCGGAGCGTATGAGAAAATTTCAGTCAAAGCTTGGGTGTCTGATGCTGAATCTGCCGTCACTTCGCAGTCGGGCGGATGAGATTTCTTCCCTTGCCAGCGTCTATCTCAGCAGTCTGACAGTAGAGTTGGGAAAACAGATATCCGGATTTGAACCGCGGGCGATCGAAATGCTGCGCCGTTATGACTGGCCAAATAACTATACACAATTTAAGTACATTCTCCGCACCCTTGCAACAACAGCAACTTCCAGTTATATTAGAAGTAATGCGGTTGCAGAACTTCTTGCGAAAGAGCGTCCGGTAAAAAAGAATTTCATACCCAATAAGCCGTCTGCCAATACAGAAGTGACGTTGGAGGAAATCATTCATGACGTGGTAGAGCAGTCTGTAGCGGCGCACGGCGGAAACCGTGCAGCGGCAGCGCGCCAGCTTGGGATCAGCAGGACAACGCTGTGGCGCTATCTTAGTAAAAACGAAGATAAAGGAGAAGCGTAATGATAGAATACAGAGTCATAAAAGAAGAGGAACTTACAAAAGAATTATTTAAAGATTTTATCCGGCATCAGGTTGTAAATGACTGTTGGCGCCGGGAGGAAGGAAAGTGGGTAATAAAGCCGGATCCGTTTATTGATGACTGGACACCGCAAGAGTACGAATTTCTTGTTACCTGCTTAAAGAATACCATTCGAACAGGAGGATTTGTGTACGGAGCATTTTCAGATGGAAAGCTAAAAGGCTTCACATCTGTGGAGGCAGAAATCTTCGGCGGAGAACACAGATATGCAGATCTAACCTGCATCCATGTATCAGAAGATATGCGCGGAACGGGGATCGGCCGGGAGTTATTTCAGGCAGACCGGCAATGGGCAAAGGAGCATGGAGCAAAGAAGCTTTATGTTTCAGCTCATTCCGCTGTGGAAACCCAGGCATTTTATAAGAAAATGGGATGTGCAGAGGCAAAAGAATACCGTCAGGAACATGTGGAGCAGGAGCCATATGACTGCCAGCTGGAATGTGAAGTATAAAGAATAGCTGTAAAGAACGGCCACATTCAACATTGTAACCTTTCTCTGAGTATGGTACAATTTACATAATAGAATTTTAGCCGGAGAAGCGTCGGTTAGAAGAATACTGGGATAAGAGTAAGGCGGTATGAAAATGCAGGAAAGAAAAAGTAAGAAAACACAAAGAGTGATTGCAGTTGTTTTTTTTATAGTGCTGATACTTGTATTGATCAACATATATTTTGTGAATTTTGAGAGAAACGTTCAAAAGGAAGAGCAGAATAATGCCGTCGTTTCCCTGTCAGGATTAGCGAATCAGGGAGCGGAGATTGTTGAGACGAAAATCAATCTTTCCATGAGCTTTCTGAGAAATCTTGCAGAGACATTAAAAGATACGAAAGATATTCAGCAGGAAGAGAATTTTGAATATTTGCGGAAAGTTCTGAAAGACGAGAATCTGGATATCCTGCGGTTTGGAATTGCACTGCCGGACGGGAATGCGATCACTACAGCAGGAAAGACATTGAATGTAGGAGAGCGCGAATACTTCCGTGAGTGCATGAAAGGTCATGAGATCATTACCGGCTCTATGAAATCTAAAATTATAGATGAGGAGATTATTTTTCTTGCAGTTCCGATATATGGAGAGAAGGACACGGTAAGAGGTGTTCTTTACGGGGTGATCGAGTGCGATTCGTTCCAGGTATATGACAACGTGGAGATGGGCGGCATAAAAAGCGAGATGTACATCATCGACGGAGAGGGTAATTATGTGACCAACTACGGAAAGGCGTTAGCTGATAAGGAAGAAACGAATTTCTTTGAAGAGATTGAGGATTTGGAAACATCGGTAGACATAGAAAAGATACAGGACAAGCTTATGGCCAGGAGCCCAATGTATCTGGAACTTCAAAGAAAATCCGGAAGAGAGTACGTCTATATTACACCGATCAATATCAATGGATGGTCTGCTGTCACAGTGGTAAATGAAGAAACAATTGAGGGAAGGGTTCATTATCTGGCAGATTCCGTATCGCTTTTGACGTTCCAGGTAGTGCTTACACTGACGCTGTTTGTGATAGTGATCTACTATATGATCTGGTCGGAGAAGAAGAAAGTGGAACAGATGAATCAGGAACTTCAGATACGGGATAATATTTTCCAGGTGGCAGTATCTGAGTTGGAGAGTCAGGTATTTCTCTACGATGCTCAGAAGGATGAGATGAGATTTCTAAGTAATAACAGCTATGAGAAGCTTCAGCTTCCTCAGACGATTCAGAATGTTTCAAAAGAAATGCTGAAGTATTTCAGTGAGACAAATCAAAAGACCATGGCGCGGGCAATCGCGGAAATGTTTGATGACCTGGAAAACGGACGGGAAGAATCGAAGAAACGGATTATTCTGGTGCGGGGAGAACAGACGTATTATTATGGAATCAAGATTATTCATTTTTATAACGCCAGCGGCGAACCGGTTCGTTCTATCGGAATGATATATGATATTTCAGAGAATTATGAAAAAGAGCTGATGTTAAAGCGGGAAAAGAAGATGCGAAGCTTTTTCATGTCAGATGTGATCGGCGTATATGAGATCAATGTAACGCTTGACCGTGTACTCGGACAGACAGAGGAGGCGCATAATTCGAATATGACCTATACAAGAATTCTGAAAGAATTTGCCGAAAAGTGTGTTGCCGAAGAGTTCCGCGAGGAAATCTGTGAGAAATGTTCCGTAGACAGTCTCAGAATACGGTTTCTCTCAGGAGAGAATAATTTCATCCGGGAATACAAATATTTGCGGGATGACGGAACGACTTTCTGGGTGGCATGTGAGACGCATCTGGAGAGAGACGCTCAGAGCGGCAATCTGATTGCATTTGTTACGGTAAGGGATATTGATGATAAGAAGCGGAAAGAATTGTATCTGGAAGAGCGGGCGGTTGTAGATCCTCTGACGAAGGTCTATAATCGAAGCGCCGGAAGACAATATATTATGAAGGCATTAGCAGAAATGCGTCCGGGAGAGACAAGCGTGTTTATGCTGCTTGATCTGGATCATTTCAAACAGCTGAACGATACGCTTGGCCATATGTGCGGAGATGAAGCACTGAAAGATGTGGCAGAGATTTTGAAGAGTCATTTTCGAAGGTATGATATTGTATGCCGTCTGGGCGGCGATGAATTCGTTGTATTTATCCAGCGAATACCGTTGGAGGTTCTTGACAGAGTACTTACAAGCCTTCTCAAGAAAATGGAACTTGTCTATGAACGGGAAGGAGTCAAAGTCGCTATTACCATTTCAGCAGGCATAGCGCTCGTACCGGAGCACGGAAGTACTCTTGAGGAATTGTACGAGAAAGCAGACCGGGCGCTGTATCAGGTAAAGAATACGACAAGAAATGCATATAAGATATACGAAAAATAAAAATATGTATGGAAACAAGCTGTTGAGATAATTTGATAATTGCCGTCGGTAGAACGCAGAGGATGACTCTTCGTTTCGTCTGGCGCAATGGTCTGGATGCGGACTTTTGGAATATCATCTTGTAGAGTTATTAGCTTCATGGTAATCTATTATTCAGAAAGAAGATAAGAAGGAGAGGCCTGGATATATGCAAGCGGAATTTACAGTATCTACACTTAGAATCTGTGTTGATGCGATTAAAACATTAGACAGCGATATAAAGGGCAGTATCTGTGGAATTGCAGTGAAAGATGAGATGGCGTTTAATGGAAGTTCAGAGCTTTTTATCTTGATTGACAGAATACTTGATAGGATTGGAAGACCTCAGCCGTCCCGCCAGACAAGAAGTTTTCGGGAATCTGGAGAAAACGAGATCACAGCATATCACAGTATTTCGGAGATATATCATACACCGGAAGAAATCAGGAAGTATTTCGGCAGTGTGATGACGAGAGATGTGACATTTATTTCTAGGCTTAGAAGTTCCTGGCAGGGAATTATGTGGGATGAACTGGGAAATATGATTGGAGAATTTGAGAGTGATCTTGAATTTATTAGCCTTTTGTATGACCGTGGTGTGACCGGCGGAGAGTATAATGACCTATAAGCGTAAGGTCATGCTGTCGGAAAAAAGGTCAGAAGGAGGAAGCCAGATGTCAGTACCACATAAAAAGTGCAGTAACAAAGGCGAAACATTCGTTATTAGTGTCAAATGCAGGCAGAATCATACGTGGCAGGGGACTGTAAAGTGGATTGAAGGGCAGAAAGAAATTCCATTTCGGAGCGTCTTTGAATTAATCAAATTGATAGATTCCGCGATCGAACTGGAAGAAAAGGAAGCAGAATGGTAGACATTGCAGAGTCAGAAATGATCTGCAATGTTTTTCTATATTAATCGCAGATTTGATATACGGTGACAGGTTCACAGCAGACAAATATCTGTATAAAAAGTAGATTGTGTAAGTATACAGATTTTACTTGTGAAACATATAGAAAAGATATATGATATTAGTGTATTTACTACATATTTTAAGAGAATGCAGATAAAATTTGAGGGAAGAGCAGGTATTATGGAGAAAGCTAGCGTAAGAGAGTATCCGGAACTGAATGTTAGAATGTTCGGGAATTTTCAGATGATGAATAAAGATGGGGTACTGACTGCGGAGAATATACATTCCGAGATGCTGACCAGACTGCTGACTTATATGATATGCCATAGGGATAAGAGCCAGACAGTGCAGGAGCTTATTGATATGCTTTGGCCGGAGAATGAAAGTGATAATCCGATGGGGAAACTTAAGAATCTGATGTACAGACTTCGGAACCTTTTGAAGAAAACGTGGGGAGATTATGATTTTATTATAACCGGTCGGGGAATATATCAGTGGAATCCACAGATTAGAATGAAAGTAGATATAGAAGAATTCGAAGCGTGCTACAGCAGTCTTGCGGGTGAAAACAGTGTTGAAGAGCATCGTGAGAAGGGAGAAAAAGCAGTTGAGTTGTACAGCGGCGAATTTCTTCCGGAATTATCGGCAGAATATTGGGTGATATCGATGTCTACGTATTATAGTACATTGTATTTGGCAACAGTTAAGAAGTTGGCGGCGCTCATGGAACAGGAACAAAGATATGCTGATCTTGAGCATTTGTGCCGAAAAGAGCTTAGGGTTGAGCCGTTAGATGAGGACGTGCATTGCTATCTTCTCAGAGCGCTGATTGCGGAGAATAAGCACCAGGCAGCGGCTGAGCATTATGAGAAGACAGTTAAGTATTTCTATGATATGTTAGGGGTACGTCCATCGGGAGAGATGCAGGCGATTTATGAGGAGATGCAGAAGCGTCAGCATGAGCATGAGAGTAATATTGAAATTATCCATGAAGAACTAAAGGAAAAAGAGCATCCGACAGGTGCGTTTTTGTGTGAATATGGAGTCTTTCGGAAGATTTATGCACTTGAGTCAAGGTCAAGCAACCGAATGGGGATTTCTATTCATCTTGCATTAATGAGTATGTATCTTGATCTGAAGTACTTTAGAAATAAAGATGACTACCAGAGACAGTTAAGTGAAGGGATGGGCATTCTGGAGAAGACGTTACTCGGAGATCTTAGGAATAGTGATGTTATATGTCGTTACAGTGCGAATCAGTTTCTGCTCATGCTTCCGGCATGCCAGTATGAGGACGCCAAGATGGTGGTTAATCGGCTGAAGGATAGATTCTATCAATCAGGTAAGACAAAGAGAGTAGTTCTGCAGTACAGTATTGATGAGATCAGCGTAGGATAATTAGAAAAATAAATAATGAATAATGAAAGAGAGGCATCTTCCATAAATTCCACTGGAAATTTATGGAAGATGTTTTTTTGTTTCTGTTGAAAAAATAAAGAAATTTTTAAAGAATTCAAATTTGTGACTGGTGTGTGACTTGTTGAATTTATACTAAGAACATAATATGTGAGAATAGAGATTTTTTATGATTCCATAGATTAAAATGACTAAAAAGGTGGATGGAGGAGAGATACCATGAAAAGTGATAAAAAAAGAAATCGCTTAAGTATCTATTTTTATGGGTACAGTTTAGTATCTATTTTTACATTTATGTTGACAGTATCTGGTTGTGCCGGGAAAGGAAAAGAACAGGAGAAGGTATATCAGGAAACGGGGATGTTTGAGTGGGCAGAGGAAGCTGTTCGTGAACCAGAGGAAGCGCTTCACCTTGCCGAGAAGCTAGAAATTACCAGGTGGTATCAGGAAACAGATGGTACAACAGAAGCAGAGTCGACAAGAGAATTTGTAAAAGTCTTACATAACAACAATATAGAAGTGTATGCGCTCCTTGGTGCTGTAGAATGGGGATATGAAGAGAATGGAGCAACACTGCTGGCACATCTAGAGAAAATTGTTCAGTATAATATGCAGTCTTCAGAAAAAGAAAGGTTTGACGGAGTTATGTTGGATATAGAACCGTATATATCGGATTATTGGAAGGAAAATCCAGAAGAGTATATGGACAGATATATAAGTTGTATGAAAAAAGGATATAAATTCGCTCAAAAAAATCATCTCCGCACAGCGATTTGTATACCACGGCATTACGATGATCAAGGATTGACTGCAGGACTTGAAGAACTGATAAAAGAGACCTGTGATGAAGTGGCAGTTATGAATTATAGTTGCGGTAACGAAATTGAGGCAATTAAAACAGAGGCTGTGCTTTCTGAAAAATACGGAAAGGAGTTGCATTGCATACTGGAGTTTCAGGAGGTAGGAAAGCATGGTCTTACAGAAAAAGAAACTTATCGGAATAAAGGAATCGATAATGCAAAAGAGACTTGGGAGGAACTTCAAAAGGAATATGAAAATATAAATGTGATAAGAGATTATCACTGGAGCAGTCCCGTAAGAGAAATGTTGGAGGAAAAGGATGCAGATTAAAAAGGTATTTCGTCAGGAAAAAAAATTTCTGATAAGCGGTGAACAGTATTATCGCTTTAGTCATCAATTTGCCGAATTATTCAAAGAAGATTCTCATAACGGTATCGACGGATACATGGTACGTTCTCTGTATTTCGATACATTGGGAAATAAAGATTTTGAAGAAAAATTGGCGGGCGTTGAGTGCCGTAGGAAGATGCGGCTGCGGATTTACAATTTCCAAGATATGACAGCACTCTTGGAGATGAAGCAAAAACAGGGAAGCAATCAGTTGAAGCGTTCCTTGACTATTTCCAGAGAACATGCGGAAGAATTAATGAAGGAACATTATGAAGTACTCCTTGAATATGATGAGCCCTTTGCAAAAGAATGTTACGGAGTGCTTAAGATGAATTGTTATATGCCGAAAGTCATTGTTGAATATAAGAGACGGGCATTTGTTTTCAAGGAAAATGACACAAGGATTACTTTTGACAGCAATATATCAGCGTCAAAAGTAACCGGACGATTTTGGGAAGAACATGCGGGCTGTTTTCCGGTTATGCATCCGGGGTGTGTAGTAATGGAAGTGAAATATAACAATTTTCTGCTGTCTTATATAAAAAATATTTTGCGGATCAGTAATAAAAGTGAGATGGCAGTCAGTAAATACGCACTTGCCCGTCAGGCGGTTTTTAGATTTTAAGGAGGAGAGATTTAAATGAACAGTTTTTTGAATGAATTAATTCAACAGGTAGAAGTTTTAAGTATTACAGAAATTGTAACTCAAGTTCTTGTTGCGGCAGCGCTTGGGTTTGTGATTTATCTTTCATACTATATGTCACATACAGGTACAGTATACAGTCGGAAGTTTAATACAAGTCTCGTTGTACTTGCTGTTTTGACAACAGTGGTTATGACTGCGATCGGTAATAACGTGGCATTATCACTTGGTATGGTCGGTGCGTTGTCAATTGTCCGTTTTAGGACGGCTATCAAGGATTCGAGGGATACGGTATACATTTTTTGGACAGTAGTAGTCGGTCTTACATGTGGAGTTGGAGATTACATAACAGCGGGAATTGGAAGTGCAATTGTGTTTCTGATACTTCTCATTCTTGGCAGAATTAAGAATGAAAGTCGTATGCTTTTGATTGTGCGGGGAGCGAGAAGTACGGATAAAAGAATTATGTCTGTTGTCAGTGAATATTTTTCGCGGAGAATTGATTTGCGAGTTGAAAATACGACGGAACAGACGATAGAACTGATTTATGAGATTCCGCTGAAAATATTTGAGAAAGCAAGCAACCGTGCGGAGAGTATTGCGGACTGCCTGTATGAGATTGAACATGTGGAATATGTGAATGTGGTTGCTCAGGATGATGATATTAGCAATTAATGATTTTATTGTGTAATTCTTGAAATAGTCAAAGGAGGAATATTTTGAAAAACAAATATCGGGTACTGATTATAGCGGCGCTTACAGTAATCGGTACGTTTTTGGCTCAGACAGAACTGGGAGGAAAGGAATACAGGACACATCAGCATATCGAATATCCATCAGTAGAAGATACAATCCCGAATGCGCAGGAAGCGATAAATACGGAGCAAATATCAGAATCTCAGTATAACAGCGAGGCAGTAGACACAGAAAAATTGAAAACACATTTGCCCCTGGTGAAAATAGAAACTGGTGAGGAAATTCCCGGAGTACCATATTATGAAGAAGGATATTCACATAGAAAGTATACGACTACGTCAGAAGGAGAAAGTGAACTTATCGCAACAATGCAGATTATTGACAATCAGGACACATATAATACCGTCAATGACAATCCGGCAGTCAGTACAAATATAAGCATAAGAGTCCGGGGAAATACTTCGAGATGGTTTGATAAAAAATCTTATGCGATTACGACAGTGGATGGAAAGGGTACTGAACAGGATAGGAGGATAATGGGCATGGAGGCGGCGCATGACTGGGCGCTCCACGGCCCGTTTTTAGATAAGACTCTGATGCGTAATTATATGGCTATGAATTTTTCCGGTGAGCTTATGGATTTTGCACCGGATGTTAGGTTCTGTGAGGTGATTCTGAATGGGGCGTATCAGGGTGTTTATGTAATGATGGAAACTATCAGTAGAGGTGAGGGAAGAATAGATATAGAGCGCCCCAACTTAACGAAAAATGTTACAGGATACATTGTAGAAATTGATAATGCTACAAGCCTTCCGGTATCTGCATTGAATAATTTTACAAAATATGCATCTGTACTTAGAAAGGATTCATTTTTTGATCTTGTCTATCCGGGAGAAGAGCAGATTACACCTGCAATAAAGGACTACATTGAAAAAGATCTCAGTAAATTTGAAAAAGCGTTATATTCTTATGATTATGATACGCTTGCTTACGGATTTGATAATTATGTCGATATTGAAGAATTTGCTGATTATTTTATTATTGCAGAAGTATTTCTTCAGCATGATACGGGGAATCTGTCTACTTATTTTTATAAAGACGTAAATGGAAAAATCAAACCATGCCTGTGGGATTTTAACAATGATCTCAATAATATAAGTACGGACAATGAAGATGACTTTTATATACGACAGTTTGTTTCTGTACAGGCACCATGGTTCTGGATGATGATAAAAGATGAGAACTATATCAATCTGATCATCAACAGATATAGGGAATTCCGGCAGGGAATATTAAGCAATGAAAATGTTCTGCAGTATATAGAGGATGTAACAGAATATCTTGGAGAAGGTGTAGACCGGAATTATGCTGTATGGGGATATAGCTTTCATTCGGAGAATCTTGACAGCCGAAACAAGCTTCATCCAGATGAAAGAAATCCGGAAAGCTACGAAGAGGCTGTGGGTCAGATGACAGATAAACTGATCGGGCGGTTGGAGTGGCTGGATGAGAATATTGAAGTCTTAAAACAATACTGCCATGAATCTGCCGTTAAAAAATTCAACCACTGATCAGTTTTAAACGGAAAAAGACAGCGGCTCATGAAAGATTACAGGAGATACATATGAAAAAGTTTATTATAGCATGTACAGCAGTCATTATAACGGTGGCCTGCTGGATGTTTGTTTCTGACAGGATAGGGAGTTCCTTTAGTTTTAACATGAATAAAGAGGTGGAAACGTTTACAACAGTTTCAGAGAAGGAGATTCTTGTGGATACTGGGAATGGAATGGAGCCGTTTGAAATACGCGGTGTTAATATAGGAGTGGGAATTCCAGGTCATTTTGCCACAGATTATGCCATTGATAAGGAAACTTATCTTAGATGGTTTCAGATGATTAAGGATATGGGAGCTAACTGTGTAAGGGTGTACACCCTGTTGCAGGACGATTTTTATGATGCTGTCTGGGAATTTAACCATGATAATCCCGATCCACTTTATGTTATTCACGGAGTATGGATCGATGATTATATTCTTTATTCACACAGAGATGCCTACAGCAAGGATTTTCTTAATGAATTTCTGAAGGATTGCAGGATTCTGGTGGATATGATACATGGAAATAAGAGCTTTTCATTAGGAGAAGATCTTGGAAGCGGGAGTTACACAAAAGATATTTCTCCGTGGGTACTGGGATATATCCTCGGTGTAGAGTGGGAAGATACGACAGTTGCTTTTACGGATCATATGCAGGAGGAGAAGGATTCATACCAGGGAAAATATATGCGCACAACAGAAGAAGCAACGCCTTTTGAAGCAATGCTTGCGCAGGTGGGGGATAAACTTATAGAATATGAAACAGAAAAATATTCGAGTCAGCGTCTGATTGCTTTTTCTAACTGGCCAACAACAGATCCGCTTGAGTGGGATCAGCTTGTAGAATGGTATTTTAGAAAATTTGAACAGGTGGATGTAGAGCATATAAAAACGACAGATGAGTTCCTAGCCGGACAGTTTGCATCTTACCATATTTATCCGTATTTTCCGGATTATCTCGGATTCATGGATGTTTTGGGTATGGAGATTGAAAGCAGAGAAGAATTTACAGATGAAGATGGAACCTTTAACTCATACAGGGCATATCTGACTGAAATAAATGCACATCATACCATGCCGGTTATTATCTCGGAATATGGAGTTCCTTCTTCGAGAGGAAGAGCACAGTCGGATCGAAATACAGGGCGTTCACAAGGTGGGATGAGCGAGAAGGAACAAGGAGAAGCACTGTTACAGTGCTATCAGGATATCATGGCATCGGGGTGCGCTGGATCTGTAGTGTTTACCTGGCAGGATGAATGGTTCAAGCGAACGTGGAACACGATGGCTTATACAGATTTGACAAAGACGTGCTACTGGAGCGATTATCAGACGAATGAACAGTATTTTGGTATTCTATCTTTTGATCCGGGTGAAGTAGAAAGTGTCTGTTATGTTGACGGGGATGTTTCGGAATGGGAAGAAACAGATATAGTGATGGAGACGGATACAATGTCGCTTAGCTGTAAGTATGATGAAAAATATGTTTATTTCAAAGTTCACAAGGACGATTTTCACTTTGGAAATGAAACACTTTATATTCCGATTGACACGACACCGAAATCAGGCAGCAGAACATGTGACAGCATAGCACCGGTATTTGAACGGGAGGCAGATTTTGTACTGATTATTTCGGGGCGAGAGGACACCAAAATTCTTGTACAGGAAAGATATGAAGCGCTGAGAGCAATGTATTCTCAGAGGGTTTATGGTGAAGACGCATATTTAAATGTTCCTAAGAAAGACACTGGGAAATTTGTTCCGATACATCTGATGCTGCAGATTGCGAATGATCCAAGCTTCGAAATCACCCCGGAAGGATTCGAAAGTGCAGAGACTTTTGATACAGGAACACTTACGTATGGAAACGGAAATCCGGATTCAGCGGATTTCAACTCATTGTCTGATTTTATTGTAAATGGGGATGAAATTGAAATCAGATTACCTTGGTCTTTGTTGAACTTCTATAATCCTTCGGAGATGATGATTCATGATGATTACTATGAAAATTATGGAATAGAAGGAATGGAAATTTCAGAGATGTATGCCGGCATAGGAGCAGATGCAAATATCCATCTTCCTATTAAGATGGGAACGGTTGAATTGGAAGGATGGGGCACAAATCCCACGTGGCACGAACGGTTAAAACAAGGATATTATGATCTACAGGAATTGTGGAAGGATAAGGATTAAATCCTAAAGGGTGGTTAATATATGAAAGGGCGATAGTTTTCATGGTATTTCAGGTAAATTTATTAATTTATTTATATATGGCCATATGTATATGTCTTTTGTTGTTTAATATGGTTTATTTCGCCAGAGACTTTTTTAAGAGAAAAAGAGATCCTGAAATGGTGAGAAAGTATATGAACAAACTGTGTGAAGTGTTGGAAATATCAGGCGTCGAAAAGATATCCGAAAAAGAAGAAAAGTTCTGGATCAGAAAATTGGGCAGATGTTCTGAACTTATTTTATTCCAACAGGCAGTAGAAGAACTGGAAGCGAAGGGCGAACAGGAAAAAATAGAAAAATGGATCGGAAATAACAGAGATTTGTTCTATAAGCTCAGCAGCGTTTATATGAAAAAAAGAGGTATGGAGAAAGCGTTTATGGCATACATCATAGAGCAGCACCATCTGTGCAGTCCAGGAGCAAGAGATCCGTTTGCACTTCAGATGGAATGGCTTGTATTGGATCATTCTATTTACTGCCGAGAGAATGCACTCTATGCCTTATATGCTGGTGGACAGCCTGTACACGTGATAAAAGCATATCACATTTTGACAAGAATGCGGATAGAACACAGCTCAAAAATGGTAACAGACGGACTGCTTTCTTTTCAAGGGGACAGAGAATTGCTGGCTGAAGAATTATGGAAAAACTGGACTCATTTTGCAACCTATTACAAAATATGTTTTGTAAACTTTTTCCGGATGATATCAGGAAACTTTACCGAACGACTCCTTACTGTTCTTGAAGATGAGAAAAATGACAGAGAACTTCGGTTTGCAGCAATTCGTTATTTTCGAAAGTATAGGTATGACAAGGCGAGGGAATATCTGTGCTGTCTGGTTGAGGACTGGCGTGAATCAGATTGGGAATATGCTGCGCTCAGTGCACTGACCCTTGAATCATATCCCGGGGAGAGGACTATCGAGGCATTGAAAAAAGGATGCGAAAGCCGAAGTTGGTATATTCGTTATAATAGCGCTCAATCCCTCGGAAAATTAATTGATTACGAACGAAAAGAAGAATTCATACAGACAGAAAAGGATGTATATGCAAAAGAAATGATGGAATATAAATTTATAGGAATGGAGGAAAGTACAGATGATGGATGCGATTAAACTGTTTTTGTTTTTTGTTGATGTTTTCTTTGTTATCTATTTGATTGGTTACAGCACCTTCCTTTTTCTATCAGTTGTTGTAGGAGCATCGGAGCTTTATGAGAAACGAATGGACGAAAAGATGAAAGGGACGCTCCGTCATGATTTTTACATTCCCATCAGTATAATTGTTCCAGCACACAACGAAGAAATGACAGTTGTAGATACGGTTTTTTCACTTCTGGAGCAAGATTATAAACTTTATGAAATCATCGTTGTAGATGATGGATCGACAGATCGAACAGTAGACTATCTGGTGGATGCTTTCCACATGAAAAAAATAAAAAGGCCGATTAGAAGAAGAGTTCACTGCAAGAAGGAGCTGGCGATCTATGAAACAGTCTATAATGGGATTTCCATTACTTTGGTCCAAAAAGAAAATGGAGGTAAGGCGGACAGTCTGAATATGGGGATTAATATATCAAATTACCCTTATTTTATCTGTATGGATGCAGATTCGATGCTGCAGCGTAATTCTCTTTATGAAATAGCAAAACCAATACTGGAAGATGACAGAGTAGTAGCCAGTGGCGGTCAGATTGCGGTATCTAACGGTATCCGATTAGTAAAAGGTGAAGTAAGTGATTATAGTATGCCTAAAAAGCTGATTGTAGCAATGCAGGTGCTTGAATATGAGCGTTCTTTTCTTGCTTCCAGAATCTTTATGAACCGTTATAACGGAAACCTGATTATATCAGGGGCATTTGGAATATTTAAAAAGGAGACAGTTCTTCTTGCAGGTGGATATGACTCTACCACAATGGGAGAGGATATGGAACTTGTTGTGAAACTTCATGTTTTTTGCAGATCAAATCATATTGATTATTCTATACAGTATGCGCCAGATGCAATCTGCTGGAGTCAGGTACCGGGGAACCTCAAAGATTTGATGAAACAAAGAAGACGATGGCATATCGGACTTTTTGAAAGTCTGACAAAATACAAAAATGCGGTGGGGAAAAAAGAGTACGGACTTTTAGGGGCGGTTTCGTTTCTATATTTCTGGATTTATGAGCTGCTTTCGCCGTATATTGAAGTCTTTGGAATACTGACGATTATCCTTTCGTATGCAGTAAATCTAATTAATGAGCCTTTTATGATATTGTTCTTTCTAGTATATGCAGCATTTGGGTGCATTCTTACGCTTATATCATTTTTCACCCGTCTGTATATGAAAAAAATGCGCATATCATGGAAGGATGTGCTGAAAGCTATATTTTTAAGTGGATTTGAGCTGATAGGACTGCGATTTATTCTTATGATTGTGAGGATGAATGCACTGATCGGGTATCGGAAATATAGAGATACATGGGGAACTCTTAAAAGGAAGAAGCATGAGAGAGAATAGTACGATACCTGGCGGAGGAAGTTGTATGAAAAAGGGAAATGAAGGATGCGATATGAACAGGAAATACGAGAAATTTAAACTGGTAGGAGGAACTCTTCTCGCATTTTTTATTTTGGTGGCGGTAAGCGGGATTGCTTTCCTTCAGAACCGTTATGCTGATGAAAATATACTTGAAGATGAACTGCTAGAAATTCAGGGAGATGAAAAATTTCATTATGTAAAAACGGGGATAACATATTGGCAGTATAAGGATACAGAAGGAGAACCATCGATTGATAGCGGCGGAAAACGCTGGAACGAAGTCGGCTATCAGACTGAAGGCTGGAAAGAGGCCAAAGGAAGTTTCGGAAGCTATTATGGAGAACTAAACGATCGTGTGGGAAAATATCCCTCGAATCTGCTGAACTATTATTCTGCTAAAAAGAAAGCCTTACCGGTCTATTATTTTAGGACAGAATTTGAGGTGGAAGATGCCGGAGAGCTATTTCAACTTTTCGGGGAAATACAGTTTGATGATTCTGTAATCATATATCTAAATGGAACAGAAATATACAAAGATAATGAACCGACAGAAGGATATGAGCCAGGAACCGGGTATGGAGCAGAAAAGGGAGTGGAAACATCCTGGAACCGGGTTTTTACCGTAGAAAATACTGCTGTACTAAAAGACGGAACAAACTGCATTGCAGTTGAGGTTCATCAGATGCATGAGGACAGTTCCGATGTTTATTTTGATTTTAAGGAGTTTAAAGGAACGCCGGAGTGGAATGGGATAGAAACTCTCGAGGCCAACGGTCTTATCCTGCAGCCTGGTGATACAAACAGCCAAATGTTAGTTAATTGGTTTGCGCCTCAAAAGGGAGGCTATAATGTGCAATATTGTAGAAAAGCAGAGGATTTTCTCAATTATACAGAGTTGGAAATGGAACGAGTTGAGATAGAAGGGCAGTATTGCTATAAGGCAAGATTATCGAATCTTCGAGCCGGTGAGACTTACAGCTATAGATTATGTGACAGAAAAACCGGCGCACGTTCAGAAGTTTTTGAGTTTACGACTGCAAAACAGGGAGAAGGAGTAAATTTTTTATTTGCCGGAGATCCTCAGATTGGCGCCGGAGAAAGTGCACAGCAGGATGGAGAAGCGTGGAAGAGGACGCTGGAGGTAGGAAAGCAGATTTTGCCGAAAGCAGAATTTCTGATATCGGCAGGCGACCAATGTGACAGTTCGAAAACGGATATAGCAATAGAAGAATACTATGAATTCAGAAGTCCGGATGAACTGAAACATATTCCGGTAGCGGTGAACAAAGGGAATCATGACACCGTAAAAGAGATTTATGAAGAGCAGTTTATGCCGCCGGGTGTACAGAATGATGCGAATTACTATTTTGCTCGTGATGGAGTTCTGTTTTTCGCATTGAATTCAAACAGCAGAAGTTACGCAACTCAGATAGAATATTTAAAAAAGGCGATTCAAAATACAAATCCGGAATGGATTGTTGTCACGATGCATTATTCTATGTTCAGCGCAGGACCGCATTCAGATGAGGAAAAAATACTGAATCTTCGAAAAGCGTATAGCAAAGCATTTTCTGAATTGAATGTAGATCTTGTACTGTCCGGTCATGATCATCTGTATGCGAGAACATATTTAATGGAAGGAATGAAGTCTACCGGAAATGCGTCTGGACTAAAAAATCGAGGAGAAACACTATATCTGTCCGGGACATCTTCTACCGGAAGCAAGTTTTATGAGGAAGAGAGTGGGGAAAAAGATTATATTGCCTTTTATGACGGTGAAACAGAGAAAACACCTCTGATTTCGGCTGTTACAATACAGGACAAGACACTTACAATAAAAACAGTGCGTACCACGGATATGAGTGTTTTTGATGAAATTACTATTAGAAAATAATCTTCTAATCGAGAAGTTAAAAAAGTGATTTGAGCCAGTGCGGTCTTTTGCTTTTGGTATTTGTGTTTTACTTATGTAACTGCTAAAATAAAAGAAAAAATCTCGTTTATATGTTTGGTGTTCTCAGTATTATGGCAACGCTGGCAGTGTTTGGGCTGTTTATATTTTCTTCGAATAAAATTCATGAGATGGTACTGGATAAAGAGATGGAGCAGAATGAACTTGTGACTTCTTATATTACGAGTATATTGAATTCTGAGATGGAGGATTGCCTTGAGATTTTGCATACAAGTGAAGAATTTTTGAGTACATACAAGAAAGATCGGCAAGAGGAAGTAACAGATAGTCTCCGAAAGATAAAAGAAGGAACTGTATTTGAATATTATGACATTATGGATTTTGTTCTTGAAGGAGAGGATACCGGCAGTCAGCCGGGATGGGTGATGCTGGCAGTGCCGTTACATCATCAGGGAACGGTTTTCAGTGATCTGTACGAAAAGGCGGATCTGGCGTTGTATAAAGTGAAACGTCAAGGACGAAACGGTTATAAAATTTGGAATGAGTAAGAATAAGAAATCAGGCGTGGGGATACAAAGGAAGAAAGAAAAATGCAGAAGAAAAAACATAATTTATTTACAATTGGAATTATAACAGCTGCATGCATACTGCTTGGGTGTTTTGCAGGTAATATGATGATGTTTCACGAGATGGTTGAGCGCATGGCAGCCCAGTATATTTCAGAGAAGAACCAGCAGTTGGCACAGGAGATTTTTACGAATCAGATAAAGCCATATATACTGTTGGACATTGCTATTGTCGGTGGGGTAGTACTTCTGATCAGTGCTTTGATTTTCCGGTATATGAAGGAGAACAAAAAAAGAGAAAAGGCGCTTTATATAGATGGACTGACCGGATCTTATAATCGAGAAGGTTTCCAAAGAGAAAGCTTGAAGATTTTTGAGACATCAGATACGCAGTCTTATATGGTCGTTTATATGAATGTAGTAGATTTTCGATATATTAACGAAAGCTGGGGAGAAGAAGATGGAAACCGGACCCTTCGTTTTATTGCAAAAATGCTTTCAACAGAACTGCGTGAGGGCGAAGTGCTTTGCCGAAGCGGTATGGATCATTTCTTTTTGTTAATGAATGAGAAAGAAGAAGGAGAGATTGCATCTAGAATCAACGATACGATTAATCAGATGAACTGCGTGATTAACCAGAAATTTCAGGGATTTAATCTGGAATTTACAATTGGAGCATGTGAATTCAGAAAAGAGAAAAAAATCAGTGGTCTCATGAATAAGGCAATCTATGCAAGTGAAGCAACAGAAGAGAAAAATAAATGTACGGTGTATGAAGGAAAAATCGAAGAACAATTTAAGCGGGAACAGTGGCTGAACAATGTTTTTGAGGAAGCGCTTCGCAATAAAGAATTTCAAGTTTATCTACAGCCAAAAATCCATTTGAATTCCGAAAAATGTTGTGAAGCAGAAGCGCTTGTTCGATGGAAGAATCCTAAAGTAGGGTTTATTTATCCATCAGAATTTATTCCTTTGTTTGAACAGAATGGAAAGATTGCAGAGCTTGATCTTTATATGTTTGAAGAAGTATGCAGACTTCTTCATCACTGGCACAGCATAGGGAATGATATGGAAATTTCGGTAAATCTCTCGCGGTTTCATTTGCGCAATTCCGGAACAGATATTTGCAATGAATATCTGGAAATTAAAAATAAATATGAGATTCCGGATGGAATGATCGAAATTGAGCTGACAGAGACAATGCTTTTGGAAGATAATCAGTTTGCCTTTGTAAAGAAGATTTTAGATACGTTCCGGAAGAACGGGGTGAAAGTGGCATTGGATGATTTCGGGTTTGCCTATTCTTCTCTGATTGTTTTAAAAGACTTCGATGCGGATGATCTTAAGCTTGACCGTGCTTTCTTTGTGAATGAAAATGAAAAATCGCAGAAGATTGTTGAGAATATGATCTGCCTTGCGCATGATCTTGGCATGAATGTTGTGGCAGAGGGAATCGAGAGAGAGAATCAGGTTGAGAGTTTGCGTAAGGTTGGCTGTGACATGATCCAGGGATATGTATATTCGAAACCACTTCCGGTGGATGAGTTTGAAGTATGGAGGAACGCCTATGCAAAATAGCAGTATCAAAAAAACATTGCCTCGCCTGACAAGGCTGATGATGGTGATTTTGATCGTGCTAATCCTTC
The DNA here is from genome assembly GCA_018228665.1 of Faecalicatena sp. Marseille-Q4148. Classification (NCBI taxonomy): domain Bacteria; kingdom Bacillati; phylum Bacillota; class Clostridia; order Lachnospirales; family Lachnospiraceae; genus Faecalicatena; species Faecalicatena sp. Marseille-Q4148. The sequence goes on along the minus strand of CP073692.1, from coordinate 2,152,087 downwards.
CGGCTAATATTTATCTGCAGCTATTGCTGCAGCATAGAAGCCAACAAGAAAGTTCAAGGGAAGTTTTTAGTCAGCTTGCGCAAGTAATCGAAACGAATGAAGAAACACTTGAAAAGACAAAAGAAGATTTTTCGACAAAATGTATTCGGTCGGCTGAGATGGCTGCGTATTTTGTAGAGCATTTTCCGGAGGCAATTACAGATCTTGCGCACGTGCAGGAGCTGGCAAAGAAGCTGGATGTGGATGAGATTCACTTCCTTACCGGTGATGGAAGAATTTATGCAGGTACGCATCCGGAATATTACAATTATACATTCGACTCCGGAAAACAGATGGAATTCTTCAAGCCAATGCTCTCTGACCATTCACTGAAGCTTTGTCAGGAAATTCAGCCGAACACCGCTGAGGGAAAAGAGATGCAGTATGCAGCTGTGTGGACAAATGACGGAAAAACCATTGTTCAGATTGGAATGGAACCGAGGAGAGTGCTGGAAGAAATCGAAGAAAAGAGTCTTGAGAACGTGTTATCCACATTTCCAACAGATTTCCGTGGATATCTTCACATTCTTGATAAAGAAACGGGGATTATTATTGCATCCACATCAGAGAAATTGCTTGGAACAGATATCAGCGCTATGATGGAAGATTTCAAAACAATCCGGGTGGGAAAAACAGAGCATTACAAATGGAATGGTCTAAAGTACTGTGTCTATTCAGAAACATATGAAGACTATCTTCTTGTCCGCTCCTATTTATCCCTGTATCCGTTTCAGCTTTCTATTACTTCGACAGTCATTGTACTTTTGTATATTGTTGTGGCAACAGTGGCTGTTATTGGTATTATTGGGTGGTATGTAAATAAGAAGCTGGCAGGAAACTTGAATTTTATTGTGAATGATCTAAAGAAGATAGAAGAAGGGAATCTGGAAAATATTACGATTCAGACAGGAGTTCAGGAATTCGATGAGCTGATCCGCTATTTGAATCAGATGCTGAAAAGCATTCGGCTGAATTGGAACAAGTTATCTTATGTCATCGATAAAGGTCGGATTCCGCTTGGGATTTTTGAAGAAAATGTATTTTATAAAAAGCAGTTTATAAATGAACGGATGCTGGAACTGCTCGGAATTGAAAAGGAGAGTCAGACGGAATCTTCACAGCTGGCTAAAACTGTTCGGGAACGTTTAGAGCAGAGTCAGCAGAATTGTCTGAATGCTGAAGAAAATATTTATGAATATAACCGGGGCGACAGGAGGCTGCAGCTTCGCATTGAAGTTGCAGAAGATGAGCAGAGTATCACGTACTATGTGACGGACGTATCCCAATGGTGGGAAGAATTGCATGAACTTCGAAAGAAGAGTAATTGTGACAGTCTCACCGGACTTTATAACCGGCGCGGGTTCCACGACTGTATGGAACAGCTTTTTAAAGAACCGGATAAAATCGGAGCAGCAGTTATGATTATGTTGGATGCAGATGGTCTGAAACAGATAAATGATTTCTATGGTCATCAGAGCGGAGATAAATACCTTCAGTGTATTGGAGCAATGTTGGGAGAGATTGACAATCGTCATGGAATCAGCGCAAGGTTTGGCGGAGATGAATTTGCAGCCTTTTTGTATGGCTTTCATTCTGAAGAAGAGATTCAGAAAAAGGTGGAAGAATTCAAGCAGCAAAGAGGAAAGAAGCTTGATCTGGAGAAGGACATACCAGATATTACGCTGGAATTTTCGATGGGATATGTCTATTGTCATAGAAATGACGTCAATTATCACGAATTAATGTACATTGCGGATGAACGGATGTATAAAGAAAAAAATGAAAGAAAGGGCAGAGCGTAACGGAGGAAGAACGATGGAAAATATGACAGAGTGGTTCAAAGAGGCAAAATATGGAATGATGATTCACTGGGGGTTATATTCTTTGCTGGCGGGAGAGTACCGGGGAGAATATTCAAGCAACTATGCAGAGTGGATTCAGTCGAGATTTCAGATTCCGAATAAAGAATATGAGAAACTGGCAGAGGTATTCCATCCGATATATTTTGACGCGGATCAGATCGTAACGCTTGCAAAAGAGTGCGGGATGACATATCTTGTTGTGACAACAAAACATCACGATGGATTTGCCATGTACCACTCGAAAGCGGATAAATACAATATATGTGATGCGACACCGTTTGGCCGCGATGTGATCCGGGAACTGGCAGATGCATGTCGGCGAGAAGGTCTGAAGTTTGGAATCTATTACTCTCAGGATCTGGACTGGCACGAAGAACATGGGGGTGGCTATCTGTCCAATGATGAAGAAACTGCCGGAACAACGTGGGATAACAGTTGGGATTTCCCGGATGTCATTGACGAAGAGACAAAGAACGTAAAGAAAGATTACAGTATCTGCTTTGAGAAGAAAATCCTTCCGCAGGTAAGAGAGATTATGAGTGAGTACGGAGAAATATGTACTGCGTGGTTTGATGTTCCGATGACATTGACATTGGAGCAGAGCCGTAAGCTCTACAATACGGTAAAAGAATTACAGCCGAACTGTCTCATCAATTCCCGGATTGGAAACGGAATGTATGACTACGTCTCTCTTGGAGATAACGAGATCCCGGAGAAGCTTCCGGAGGCAACAAAAGATCCGCAGGAGATAGCGAAACTGTCAGAAACAATCGACTACAACGCGGTGGATGGTTTCAAGCCTTCTCCGAACGGGCTTTATGAAACTGCGGCTACGATGAACCACTCCTGGGGATATTCGGCTCACGATCAGGACTGGAAATCAGCGGAGACAATCTATCAATATAAGAAACATCTGAATAATATGGGGATTAACTACTTATTGAATGTGGGACTAGACCCACTTGGACGGATTCCGGCAGCAGCAGAGAAAGTCCTGCGGGAAGTAAAGCGGATGGAAAGAGCGTAAGGCAAGTGAGAGTGGAAAGATTAGTTATAAGTAATATCTATAAACAAAAAGTAAAGATATAAGAAATCATTATAAAGCATTATAAAAATGCATAGCGAACTTTAAAAAAGATGAATGAAATTGAACGAATTTTGACAAATTATGACATTTTATAAAAAGCACTTGCGGAAAATGGCGAAAATTAATATACTAGAAGAGAAATTAGGAACATAGTACAAGTTATTTGTTAGAAATACCAAGAGAAGTGGAGTGAAGCGTATGAATGAAAAGAAGATCGTAATGAGTGGATTTGCAATTGGCCTGATGATGCTGGCAGCAGCGTTTACTCTGCTTTTTACGCATGTGGATGCGAGCTGGTGGGAATTACGGACATCTGCGATTAATCCGGTACATACTGTCATTGCAACGGCGATCATGGCAGTGCTGGGCGCAGCCGTATATATTGTACGAAATAAAAGAAAATGATTTGACTTAAGAAAAAGACTGACTAAAAAAAGAGACAGTCTTTTTTCGCGTGACGAGATATGAATGAGAGGAAGAAGGAAACTATGGAACAAATGACGAAAAAATGGAAATTAAAGTGGATCTACAAATCGTTATTACTATGTCTGGCAGATATATTAATTGTGATGGGATCTTATTTTATGGCGCTGTTTATGCGATTTGATTTTCAGATTGCGATGATACCGGAAGAGTATCTTGCAGGCTACTTCTGGTCAATGCCATTCTGGATTGTATCTACTATTGTGATCTATTATATTTATAAGCTATATCATAGTATATGGGCATTTGTCAGTATTGCAGAAGTGAAGCGTATAGTCATGGCTGATCTGGTATTGATTCCGGTTTATATCTTCGGGGCAGTCTTTATGGAGCTTCATATGCCAAAGTCCTATTATTTTATGGGATATATTATAAGCTGCGTATGCTGTGCAGGCGTACGTTTCTCTTATCGGTATATCCGGTTTTATCTCCGATCACTGCAAGGAGAAACAAAGGAAGAAGGAAAAGAACGAGATCGTATTATGGTTATCGGTGCAGGAACAGTGGGTCAGACTTTAATCCGGGAAATTCGGAAAGCAGATTCTGTTTATGCGAAGGTAGTCTGTGCCATTGATGATAATCCGGAGAAAAAGGGACGAATTCTGGAAGGAATTCCGATTGTGGGTAACCGATATGATATTGTAGATATGGTTAAGAAATATGATGTAAATCGTATCATCTACGCCATTCCGTCAACAACGGGACAGAATCGAAAAGATATCCTGAACCTGTGCAAAGAAGCGGGATGCCGGATGCAGACTGTTCCAAGCGTGAGTCAGATTGTCAACGAGGAAGTCAGCATGACGAAGCTCCGGGAAGTGGAAATCTCAGACTTATTAGGAAGAAAACAGATTCTTGTCAATATGGATGAGATTACAGAATATATTAGAGGAAAGGTTGTTCTCGTCACCGGAGGAGGCGGAAGTATCGGTTCCGAACTATGTCGTCAGGTAGCAGCAAGAGAGCCGAAACAACTTATTATTCTGGATATTTATGAAAATAATGCTTATGATATCCAGATGGAACTTCGGAAGAAATATCCACAGTTAAATCTGGAAGTGATCATTGCGTCTGTCAGAGATAGCCGTAAGATGTTCAAAGTATTCAAAACATATCATCCGGATATTGTATACCATGCAGCAGCACATAAGCATGTTCCGCTTATGGAAGACAGTCCGTGTGAGTCTATTAAAAATAATGCGATCGGAACGTATAAGACTGCATTTGCAGCCATTGCACATGGAACAAAGAAATTCGTATTAATCAGTACAGATAAAGCGGTTAATCCAACAAATATTATGGGGGCAAGCAAGCGTCTTTGCGAAATGATTATTCAGGCTTTTGACAGTAAGGTAAAAGAAGGAAAAGCAGATGAAATTCCGCAGATATTTACTCATGCCATTCAAAAAGAATTAAAAAACATGAATTTGGAAGCGAATTTAAGAAACGCAAGGACAGAGTTCGTGGCAGTGCGCTTCGGAAATGTACTCGGAAGTAATGGATCTGTCATTCCGTTATTCAAAAAGCAGATTGAAGCAGGAGGCCCTGTAACGGTAACTGATCCAGAGATTATCCGTTATTTTATGACAATTCCTGAGGCGGTCAGTCTTGTCATGCAGGCAGGAACATATGCACGTGGAGGAGAAATCTTCGTCCTGGATATGGGGGAACCGGTGAAGATTGATACACTGGCAAGAAACCTGATTCGTCTGTCAGGCTATCGCCCGGATGAAGATATTAAGATCGAATATACAGGTCTTCGCCCAGGAGAGAAGCTTTATGAAGAGAAGCTGATGGCAGAAGAAGGACTAAAACGAACAGAAAATGAATTGATTCATATCGGTATGCCGATTCCATTTGATATTAACGAGTTCTTAGCGGATCTGGATGAACTGACGGATAAAGCATATGCAAATGTAGGAGATATTAGAGAATTGGTAGAAAAGATGGTATCAACATATCATCCGGCAGAGGATTAAAAAAGAGGAAAAAGTTCTATGAAGATAGATAAAAGTAAACTCAAAAAAATAGTTGTGTGTGTCGCAACAGCGATTGGAACAGCTTTTGTGGGATTAATACTATTGGCAAAAATTAAAAGAAAATCATCTACTTATGAAACAGAGCAAAAAGAAAAAAATCCAATGGAAGGGAAACAGGTTGTTTTTGTTCAAAATGATGATGATAAAGAAAATGCAGATGGTGTAAGAGGTCACCTTGAAGCAGTTGGAGGTTCTCAACGTAAACAAGGAATTTATGATAAATATGTAAAACGCATGATTGACATTATGTTATCATTTGGCGGTTTGATTGTATTATCTCCGGTATTCGCAGTGATTGCTCTTGCGATTGTCATTGAAGATCCGGGTCCAGTGTTGTTCTCGCAAAAGAGAATAGGAAAAAACAAGCAGTTTTTTAAGCTACATAAATTCCGTTCTATGAAAGTATCAACACCGAGAGATGTCCCAACACATATGTTAGAGAATCCAGACCAGTACATTACAAAGGTTGGAAAGTTTATTCGTGCACATAGTTTGGACGAATTGCCACAGATTTGGGATATCTTTGTAGGAAATATGAGTGTGATTGGACCACGTCCAGCATTATGGAATCAAGATGTATTAATAGCGGAACGAGACAAATATGGTGCGAATGATGTGAAGCCAGGATTAACAGGATGGGCGCAGATTAATGGACGCGATGAACTGGAGATTCCGGTAAAAGCGAAATTAGATGGAGAATATGTAGAAAAGGAAAGCCTTTTATTTGATGTAAAGTGTTTCTTAGGGACTGTTGGAAAAGTTGCAAAAGATGATAGTGTAGTCGAAGGCGGAACTGGAGAGATGGCAAAAGTTGGCCGGCAGTATATGAACGGAAAAACAGATAAAGAAATAATAGGAAATATTGGATTTGGCGAGGCAGTAATTGTAAACAGAGATAAAAAAATAAGAGTTTTAATTACTGGAGCAAATTCATATATTGGAGATTCTTTTTGCTCATATGCATCAACAAAATATCCTAAGATTGAAATTGATACATTGGATATGATTGATGGTTCATGGAGAGAGAAAAAATTTTCTGAATATGATATTGTTTATCATGTGGCTGGTATCGCTCATGCAGATGTTGGAAATGTAGATGAGTCAACAAAAGCAAAATATTATGAAATAAATACCGATTTGGCAGTTGAAGTTTGTAAGAAGGCAAAAATAGATGGTGTGAAAGAATTCATTTTTATGTCTTCTATGATTGTTTATGGAGACTCTGTGCCTTATGGGAAACATAAAGTTGTAGGGGAACACACAGTTCCTGTTGCTGCTAATTTTTATGGTGATTCGAAACTCCAAGCTGATGTTGCGGTCAGAAATTTAGCAGATGACAAATTTAAGGTGATTGTCCTGCGTCCTCCAATGATTTATGGAAAAAATAGCAAAGGAAATTATCCGGTTTTGGCAAAATTAGCAAAAAAAATGCCAGTGTTTCCAGATGTGGACAATGAAAGATCGATGCTACATATTGATAATTTGTGCGAATTCTTATGCCAAATTATGTTGATTGAAAACGTAAATCAAAATGCAACAGTTTTGATTCCGCAAAATGCAGAGTGGACAAAGACAAGTGAAATGGTAAAAGAAATTGCTAGAACTAGTGGTAAAAAGATCAGACTAATTCGTGTAATGAAGATGATTGTTATTGTTGGAAGTAAAGTTCCAGGGAAAATAGGAGAGCTAGTGAACAAAGCATTTGGAAATTCTGTATATGAACATAATATGAGTAGATATGATGGAATAGAATATCAACAGGTGTCATTGGCAGAATCTATTGCTCGTACGGAAGGAAGCAGAGGGTTTTCAGATAAAGAGGAGCCCATAGAAAAGTGTCATGATAAACCAAGAGCACTGATGTTGGCATCAGTGGCATCGATGATAGACCAGTTTAATATGGAGAATATTCGTATTTTATTAAGACTTGGTTATGAGGTTGATGTTATTGCTAATTTTGAAAAACCTGGTAATATTAGTAGAAAAAAATCTATTGAGTTAAAAAAAATATTACAGAACAGTGGTATTGGTGTGTATAATGTTGAAATTCCTAGATCAATAAGCTGCATAAAAGATATTTTGATTTCTTATAAGAAAATTCAAAATATTTGTTTTGAAAAAAAATATGATATGATTCATTGTCATTCCCCTATAGGAGGCGTATTGGCGCGTTTGGCAGCCAAAAAGATTAGAGGGGATGGTTGTAAGGTTATATATACGGCTCATGGATTTCACTTTTATGAGGGTGGAAGTAAGAAAAGTTGGATGGTATTTTATCCAATTGAAAAGATATGTTCCCACTTTACAGATGTACTTATTACAATTAATGAAGAAGATTATAAAATAGCAGAAAGAAAATTTAAGGCAGGAAAAGTTGTGAAAATACCAGGGGTGGGAATTAATACAGAGAAATTTAAGAAGTTTATGGGTGTTAACGAGATTATTGAAAAACGAAAAGAGATTGGGGTTTCCAAAGATGCAATTATGATTCTTTCTGTTGGAGAATTGAATACTAATAAAAATCATCAGTTGATAATAAGAGCTATAGCAGGCTTAGATAATAAAAAAATTCATTACGTAATTGTAGGTGTTGGATCCAAGAGAGGTGAGTTAGAAAAATTGGCAGAGGAATTGGAGGTAAACAATAGAGTTCATTTTTTGGGGTATAGGAAAGATATAGTAGAACTTAATAATTGTGCAGATTTATTTGCATTTCCGTCTATTCGAGAGGGACTAGGAATGGCTTCATTAGAAGCATTATCTTGTGAAGTTCCAGTGGTTGGTATGAATACAAGAGGTATAAAAGAGTATGTTATAGAAGGCGTAACAGGTTATTTATTTGAAAATGATGTTAACGATTGTAAAAGAGCAATAGTTCTTGCGATAAAGATGTTGAAAAATAAAGACTTAGTTGGTAAAAAATGTAGAGAAATATCATTAAAATATTCGATAGATAAAACTAATGGAATTATGCTTGAGGTGTATCGAAAAATTATCAATAATAGTAAGTAGAAGAAAGATATAAGAGTTTTATGATAATTATTAATAGAAGCGCAAGAAAACGGTGGTACTTTAAATCAAAAAATAGAAGAGAGAAAGAGAAACTTGTTAGGAATATAAGAGAGGTTTTATGGAGAAAATAGCTGTAGTCAATAGAACAAATTTAAAAAATTATGGTTCCGTTTTACAATGCTATGCGTTATGCGAGGCTATTAAAAAAATGGGATATGAGTCAGAAATAATATGGGAACAAGGAAATGTAGCAAAAAATTATGACTTTCGACCGCAAAAGATTTTTCTGACAGCAATGAAAATGATATTTCATCCATCGCTGATTGCAGGTGTTGTGAAAAGTATGAAAGAAGTGAAAACAAAGTCGCTTACTGAAGTTACAGTTAAAAAATTTGATGCTTTTGTAGAAAATCATATTACACAAAAACTTTATTCGAATAAAGAGCTTTCTCAAATAGCAAAAAGGGATGAATATTCAAAATTTGTATGTGGAAGTGATCAAGTGTGGTGTTCTACAACAATGTATGTTGATCCTTTGATGTATCTAAGATTTGCGCCAAAGGACAAAAGAATTGCATATGCACCTAGTATTGGAAGGAACTATATTCCGAATTATAATCGTGCAAAAATGAAAAAATATATTTCTGAAATTCCGTACGTATCTATTAGAGAAGATGATGGACAGCGTTTAGTAAAAGAGTTGACGGGGAGAGAAGTTCCGGTAGTTTTAGATCCAACGCTTCTCTTGGGGAAAAAAGTATGGAAAGAGCTTGCATATTCTGACATAAAAACAAAAGGAAAATATGTGGTGCTGTATTTCCTTGATGAAGCTTCTGAAGGGAATCAAAAAAGAATTGTAGAATTTTTAAATCAACAAGGTTTAGATAGTTATTCTATAGGTGTGAAAATGTCGTATGTTGAGAAATATGCAAGTGTGAATAGCTCAGATTGTGGTCCTAATGACTTCCTTAATTTGATTCAAAATGCAGAGGTTGTTATTACGGATTCTTATCATGGAATGTTGTTTTCTATGATTTTTGAACGAGATTTTTGGGCAATAAAAAGAGAGTACCAACAGTATGATCAGTCTTCTAGGCAAATAACGATTTTAAAACGTTTAGGTTTAGAAGAAAGATATGTGAACGATTGTAGTAACATTACAAAAGAAAACATAAATTATGTTTGGGTAAACAAGATATTACAGAAAATGCGTGAAGCATCTATAGACTATTTGAGAACTGCATTGGAAGGTTAAATAAAAGAGGTAGGTATGTCACAAGAAGTAAGAGTGGAAGTTCTTATGTCCGTAATGCATCAAGACGGATTTGATATTGCATATAAAACAAGTATAGATAGTGATGTGTTAATTATTAATCAGTGCGATAAAGAGGATTATCAAGAGATAGTTGTAAATGGACATCTTTGGAGAATGATCTCTACAACTGAAAGAGGTCTTTCAAAAAGTAGAAATATGGCATTGAAAAATGCGAAAGGTGATATATGTTTATTTTGCGATGATGATGAACTAATGGCAAAAGAATACACAGATATTCTTATAAATGCATTTTCAGAGTTGACGGATGCGACAGGAATAGTTTTCAATTTAAATAGAATTAATAATAAGATTAAAAAATCCTATTATCAAATTACGGAGGTGAAAGAAGCTCCCTTGCATAGGGCATATGGCTCCCCAATGTTAGCTATAAAAACAAAGGCAATAAAAGATACTAATATTAATTTTAATGAAAAGTTTGGTTCTGGCACTCAGTGGGGAGGAGGCGAAGATTCGCTCTTTGAGCATGATGTCAGAAAAAAAGGAATGAAAATTTATGAATATCCTGCGGAAATTGCAACAGTAGATTATAGTAACGAATCTAAATGGTTTCATGGTTATACCGCACATTATTTCTACAATTTGGGTGGATATCAACAATATTTATATAAAAATAATTTTGTATTGAAATTTTTGTGGAGAATTTATAACTGTTATAAACTTAGAAAAGAAAAAGAATTAAGTTCGATGCAGAAATTGTATTGGATGTGTCAAGGTGGAAAGGGAATAAAAAAAGATGTCACGTATACAGAATTTTTGGCTAGACAAAAGAAATAGTAATGGTGATTGTGTTTCACAATGTTGTGGGTGTAGTGCTTGTGCTAATAAATGTCCGAAAAATGCAATTACTATGAGATATGATCAAGAAGGATTTCTTTATCCGACTATTGATGATAAATTATGTATAGAATGTGGTTTATGTGTTAAGATATGCCCAATTAAGAGTAGAGAAAATCTAGAAAATCCGTATATGAAAACATATGCAGGTTACTCTTTAGATGCGAAGATTATGTATAACAGTACATCGGGAGGGTTTATAACAGCCCTTTCATTAAAAATAATTGATAACGAAGGAATAATTGCTGGTGTTCGCTACAAAACAGATTATATAAAGACAGAGTATTTCCTAGCAGAAAATAAAGAAGATGTGTTTTCATGTTCTAGTTCAAAGTATGTGCAGAGTGAAAAAAATATAGTCTATCAAAAGGTAGAATCACAATTAAAAAGGGGAAAACAGGTACTATTTGTGGGATGTCCTTGTGATGTTTATGCAATGCAACAATATTTAGGAAAATCATATAGTACACTTTTGACGTGTGAGCTGGTATGTATGGGAGTATCTTCCTATAAAATTGCTGAGGCATATAAAGAGTATGTAGAAAAGAAATATAAAGCTAAATTATGTAAAATAAACGCACGTAGTAAAAGAAAAGGTTGGTTTGTACCTCATTTAGAAGAAGAATATGGTGATGGACGCATAGAGTGTAATACTTTATATGGAACTTTTTTAGGATATGGTATGCAAGTATATAATAGACCGTCCTGTTTTCAATGTAAGTTTAGAGGAACAAAAGGTGTAGCTGATATACGAGTTGGGGATTTTTGGGGAATTAAAGAAACAGACCCATATTGGAATGAAAAAGGTGTATCTTGTATTTTGGTACGTACAGAAAAAGGAAAAGAAGCATTAGCGTTTCTTGAAAAAAGCGAGTTTTTATTGTATGAAACAGATTATGAAACGGCTACATTAAGTAACATGAGTTCGCATAGTAATAAGTCTTACAAATATGTAAAGAAAAGAGAAAAGTTTAAAAGAGTTTTTGAAAGAAGAGGCTTGATAGATGCTTGTGTTGCAACTGGAACAATTAGTTTTTGGACAAAACACATTATTCCGGATCAATACCATAATGTGATAAAAAAATTTTATCATGCTTTCAAAGATAAAAGGTAAAAATTTTGGAGGCAAGTATATGAAAATACTGTTGTTGTTAAGTGAAAGCTGGAATGATGTAACAGCACCTAATAATAATATGACCAATTGGTTCAAAGGATTTTCAGATGTTGAAATATGGACAATTTCCGGATCTTCTCAAATGCCGAATAATCAATGTAGCAACCATTATTTTCTGATTGGTGAAAATGATATGATAAAAAGTTTGCTTACAAAAGAAAGAGCCGGAAAATATTATCAGTTGGTAAAAGGAAAGACTTTAGAAAAAGAAACTAAAAGATGCGATATAAGTGATAATAAAAAAATCAAGAAGAGATTTGCAGGAGAGCCAGCAAGACTCTTACGAGATTTTGTTTGGAGATATGGAAAGTATGATTTAGAAAATATGAAAAAATTTATTCAGGAATTTAATCCAGACATTATCTTTTCTCAACGCCGAGGTTCGGTTAAAATGTGTAGGTTAGAAAACACAGTTACGCAATTTACGAACGCACCTATTGTAGCCTACACAGGTGATGATGAATATTCTTTACATCAAATGTCATTTTCTCCGTTTTTTTGGATAAGAAGATTTTGGACTCGAAAATGGTTGAAGAAAATGATTCCACAGTATAAATTATTTTATAGTCAATCAGAAAGGCAGATGGAAGAATTCCAAAAAGAATTTGGTGTTAATACAAAGTTTTTGGTGAAATGTGGTGTATTTGATGTGGAGAAAATCCATAAATATGTTCATAATCCGATTCAAGTTGTATATGCTGGGAAATTATATTGCAACAGATGGAAAACGTTAAAACTATTAGCAGATGCAATAGGTAAAGTGAATGCAGAATACGATAAGACACAGATTCAGTTAAACATATATACTGCTGATGATGTAACAAGTATTCAAAACAAATATTTAAATGATGGTATCCATTCTATTATTCATGGAAGAGTTTCGCCAGAGCTTCTTCCCAAAATATATGAAAAATCTGATATCGTTTTACATATAGAAAGCTTTGATAAAAAAAATAGGTTACTAACGCAAGATTCTTTTTCCACAAAAGTTATGGATTGCCTGTCGAGCGGATGTGCTGTAATGGCAATCTGTTGGGAAGGTCATGCTGCTTTTCAGTATTTGAAAAAGGCGGATGCTGCGATAATAGCAAGTTCTGAAGAGGAAATATATTTAAACATAAAAAAGATAGTTTGTAACAATGAAATAATATGCGAATATGCAAACAAAGCATATATTTGTGGAAAGAATAATCATCAAAAAAAGGATGTTCAAAAAATGTTGTTTGATGATTTTAATAAGGTGATTGAAGAATGTTAATTTACTTACTTTTACTAGTAACGATTTTAGTGTTAAATGTGTTTAGAAAGAATGGAAACATAAGTAATAGATTTTATTGCATAGTTATATGTAGTTTATTTATTTGTATCACAGGTCTTCGTCATAATACAGTTGGTTCAGATACAACAGGTTATTATTTGGCATTTTATAGATTATCTGGAAGTTCTTTGGCTGAAATCATTTCACTTGAAAAGCGTGATTTTGGTTTTTATATTTTCGAGTGGTTAGTGGATAATATATTTCACAATTTTGTTGCAGTAACTTTAATTGCAGCATGTGTATTTTATATTCCAATCACAATTTTGATATATAAATATTCTGATGATTATGGAATGAGTTATTTAGTATTGATGGCATTTATGTTTTTTCAATTTTCAATGACGGGTATTAGACAGACGATGGCATTGGGATTTGCTGTAATGTTTGTGTTAGAACTATTGAAGAAAGAAAAAAAAATATGGAAGCTGTTAATATATGGAATAATAGGAATTACGTTGCATCGTTCATGTCTCATGATATTACCTATGCTTTTTATACCTTTCTTTAAGAAAAGTCGCTTTATTGCAAAGATTTGTTTTGTACTGTTACCAATCATTTTTGCTTTTCGAGGGAATTTGACTAGTAGAGCTACATCAGTATTTGAAGCGATAGGGTTTGAACTTGAAACGTATTCGGGGAGTTCTGGAGGGATTACTACATTAGTGGTATATTTTTTATTATTTGCTTGGGGATTATTTTTTACATACAAAAATGAAAAAGAAAATGAATTATTAACTGCAATGTTATCAATCATGGGAATGTCTACAATTTTGCAGATTTTTGTATCTGTAAATAGTGTTTTTTTCCGTATTGTATGGTACTATTCGATTTTCTTGACGATTTATATCCCTAGAATGCTAACATCGTCAAGAGTTGATAGAAAAAGCTATCTGTTGTTAAAATTAACAATATATGCGGGATTATTGTACATGTATTTGGGAATAACAATTGGTTCGGCATATGTTATACCATATAGTTTTTTTTGGCAAGGAGTATAAGAAATGAAGGTTGTACAAATAAATGCAATATATGGTGAGAAAAGTACGGGAATAATCGTACGTGATCTTGATTTATTGTTACAAAAGAATAAGGAAGAATCAATTGTTGTATATAAAGATGGAAATGATAATATAGAAAATGGAATTAAAGTAGGTAATATCATAGATTGGAAAATGCATGCTTTTCGAACTCGGATCGATGGCAAACAAAGTTATTCTTCTAAGGTTTCGACAAGAATTCTTATAGAAAAATTAGATAAGGCAAATCCAGATATTATACATTTGCATAATATACATAGTAATTTTTTGAACCTTTCATTATTGGTTGATTTTGCAAAGAAAAATGAAATTACAATCTTATTGACTTTACATGATTGCTGGTATTTTACAGGAAAATGTTATCACTTTGCGGATATCGGATGTGAAAAATGGAAACAAGTGTGTAAGCAATGTCCAAAGAGATATATGGACATTCCAAGTAGGTATAAAGATTCTTCGCAGCGGGTATTCCGAGATCGATGTGATCTTTTTGATTATGATCAACTATATGTTGTTGGATGTAGCTATTGGATAACAGATTTGGCACGACAATCGCCAATATTAAGAAAAGCTCAATTTAAGACAATTTATAATGGAGTGGATACAGAGATTTTCTGCCCTGCAGAACATAAAGAAATAAATAAAGATTTCTTTACGATTGTTACGATGGCAAACAAGTGGTTTGAGGTGGAAAATGCGGAAGTACGCAATAAAGTACTAGAATTTATAGGAAATTCAGGAAAATTATTGATAATTGGATGTACATTAGAGAATCAACAAAAATATATTGAGGACAGTAGAGTAAAGACGGTTGGCTATATTAAAGATAGGAAAACTTTAGCAAATTATTATGCTCAAGCTGATGTGTTTTTAAATCTTACTCATATAGATAATTTACCGACAGTAAATATGGAGGCACTTAGTTGTGGAACTCCGGTAGTTACATATGATTCTGGTGGTAGCGGAGAATTGGTCGAAGAAGGAGAGACTGGATATAGAGTAAAAGTGGATGATGTAGATCAAGTAATCAGATCATTGGACAAAGTGAAACAAGGTAATATTTTACGGAAAAACTGCAGAGATTATGCGGTAAAAAATTTTGATAAGAATAAAAATTATCAGAAATATATGAATTTATACTATGAAATAGTGAAGGATTTGGGGGAAAACACACATGAATCAAACATATAAATATACAATTAATTCTAAGCATAAGCTTTTAGATTTGCATATAAAGGAAACATTCCAATATAGAGATTTGATTATGCTATTTGTGAAAAGAGATTTTACGGCATTATATAAACAGACTATTTTAGGACCGTTATGGGCTATCATTCAACCATTGCTCACCACAGTAGTTTTTACGATTGTTTTTGGTAATTTGGCAGGACTTACTACGGCAGATATCGAAGGAGATTTTATTATTCCGGGATTTTTATTTTATATGGCAGGTAATATTTGTTGGAGTTATTTTTCAACAACTTTGACGGCAACATCAAATACTTTTTTGAGTAATCAGGCGACTATGGGAAAGGTGTATTATCCGAGGTTAGTGTCACCAATTGCAACATCAATTTCAAATCTAATTTCATTTGGAATTCAATTTGTAATGTTTTTAATTTTTTGGTGTTTTTATATTATTAAAGGCGGTACAAGTATTCAGATTACACCAATGATAGCGTTAGTTCCGTTGACAGTTGTTCAAATGTTAATACTTTCTGTAGGCGTTGGAATTATTATTTCCTCTGTTACTACAAAGTATCGAGATTTGGCGATGCTAGTTGGATTTGGACTTCAGTTGTGGCAGTATGGTTCGCCAATAGCATACGGTCTTGGTCTGATTCCAGAAAAAGTAATGTTTTTGTACATGTTAAACCCGGTAACTCCAATAGTTACAACATTCCGCTATGCAATGTTTGGATTTGGATATTTTAATCTTGTATATTATGTTATGAGTTGGATTATTAGTTTAGTACTATTCTTTATTGGTTTAATTTTATTTAGTAGAATTGAGCGTACATTTATGGATACAATTTAAAATGCATCTAAGAGAATTAGTAGGAAGGAGAATAATTTGTTATTTATACAAAAGATAATAAATTATAGATATTAAATATGGAAGAATTGATGTTGAAGATTAATAATGTCTCAAAGATATATAAATTGGGGCAGATAGGTGGAACAACATTCCGTGATGAGTTGCAACGTTTTGGGGCAAAATTATTGAAAAAGGATGATCCCACTAAAAAAATTGGTTCAAAAGAATATAATAAAGGTGATACATTTATGGCGTTAAATGGTGTTTCTTTTGAAGTTAAAAAGGGAGAAAGAGTTGGAATAATTGGTCATAATGGTGCGGGAAAATCTACGCTACTAAAGTTAATATCTCGTGTAACAGCTCCGAGTTCAGGTGAAATTTGCATGAATGGTAGAATTGCATCTATGTTGGAAGTAGGAACAGGGTTTCATCCGGAATTGACAGGGCGTGAAAATGTTTATATGAATGGCGCCATTTTAGGCATGACAAAAGCGGAAATAGATAAGAAGATGGAGGATATCATTGAATTTTCAGAGTGTAGAAAATTTATTGATACTCCTGTAAAAAGATATTCTTCAGGAATGTATGTAAAACTGGCGTTTTCTGTCGCTGCACACCTTGATTCAGAAATTTTGATTATGGATGAAGTATTGGCTGTTGGAGATATGGCTTTTCAGACAAAATGTTTGGATAAAATGAGTGATGTTTCTAAGAAGGATGGAAGAACAATCTTGTATGTTAGTCATAATATGAATACAATTCGTCAATTATGTGATCGATGTGTAGTTTTAGATCATGGAAAAGTTATATTTGATGGAGAGGTTGAAGAAGCAATTGCAATTTATTCTCATGTAGGGGATTTGGAAAAGTTTTCAGAGAAGAGTCTGATTGATACAGAGCGTTATTGTGAAGTACAAAACGATAGAATTGCAAGTTTTATGAAAGTTAATCTTTTGGGAGAAACTGGAAATGAATATCGCTATGGCGATAATATGAAGTTAAAGTTAACTATTAGTGCAAAAAAGGAAATTCAATCAGCAAGTGTTAGATTTACATTTTGGAGTAAAAGAGGCTATTCAGTAGCATCTAGTTTTTGCGTGGATTTTGATTGTATTCCAGAAGGAGAGAGTAGTTATATGTTCGATGTGCCGATAAGTCAACTAGTAAGCAATATTTATGATGTTGGTTTGGTATTGCTTGAAAAGAGCGAATTTGGTTCAAGTTCAGAGATAGATGTAATTTTGGCGGCTTTTACAATCAGGATTCTGGAAAATTATGATTTTTATTGGAATCCTAATGAATGGGGACATGTACGTATGCAAGATACTTTATATGAGGGAGAATATTAAATGGATAAGGTTAGTATTATTGTTCCAGTATATAATGCATCGAAAACTATAAAGAGATGCTTGAATAGTATAATTCATCAAACATATTCTAATATAGAAATCGTGTTAGTAAATGATGGATCTAGTGATGATAGTCTTTTTATATGTGAAAAAGTTTCTCAAAATGATAAGCGAGTAAAAATAATTAATCAGAAGAATTCAGGAGTTTCAACTGCAAGAAATAAAGGTATGGAAAATTCAACAGGTGAGTGGTTGATGTTTGTGGATTCTGATGATTGGATTGAGTCTAATACGGTATACAGCATGTTGGAATTAATGAAAAATCAAGAAGCTTCATACGGGGTGTATTCATTTTTAGCTAAGTATCCTACAATGACCCAAAAACTTTGCATTGATGATTCGTGCTATACACCGACTGATTTACTATCTAGATTTCAATCAGTAAAAAATATAGAAGCCATTGTATGTTCGGTTTGCAACAAAATATACCCGAGATCAATTATTATGGATAATAATATTAGATTTAGTAAGGAAATTAAATTTGGTGAAGATTTTATCTTTAATTCTCAAATACTTCCATATACAAAAAAAATAGTTACATCTTCAGAGTTATTCTATCATTATGATTGCACAATTGAGGATAGCGGCGTAAAAAAGCTATATCGAGAGTGGGAACTCTATATACTAGCAATAAATGCTGCGGTGAGAGAACTGCTGAACATACTTCAATTAGATCCTCGTTCGGCCGATAGATTTCAGCAATATTTTGTGTCGAATCAGTGGAAATATGCTTTGGAAGTTTGCATTAATAATTCATGTTTAATTAGTGAAAAAGCAGATATGTTGTATAATTGGTTAAAGGCAATGCCAGAAGATATGTGGCAATGGGAATCCCTTCAACACAGTGAATTAGGAGTTTTTATACAAGGAAAGAAAAATGAATTGTCACGTGCGGAAATTTATAAAAAGATGCGACGAGTGATTGGAAAGAAAAAGAAAGAAGATTTTATTATTCGATTGAAACAGTCAGTAAGGAGAATGTTAGTAAAATGAAAATTACAGTATTTACACCTACGTATAATAGGGGATATTGTTTGACAAGATTGTTTGAATCACTTGTAAAACAGACATATCAAAATTTTGAGTGGGTTATTGTGGATGATGGATCTACAGATAATACAAAAGATTTAGTAGAATCTTTTCAAGAAAAAAGTGTTTTTTTCCCGATTATTTATAAAAAAACAGAAAATGGTGGTAAGCATCGAGCAATTAATCGTGGGATGGAGTTGGTAAATGGTGAAATGATTTTGTTAATGGATTCAGATGACTGGTTGCGTAAGGATGCTTTGGAATGTGTTGTAAAGATTGATGAAAGTATTTCAGAAGATTCTAAGTATAAATATGCAGGAATACAAGGTTTATGTGTGCATCCAGATGGAGAAGTAGTTGGGAAAACTTTTGATGGCAGCTATGTAGATTGTACTGCAATAGAATGTAGAAACTATAACATATATGGAGATAAAGCTGAAATATACTATACAAATGTACTTAAGAAATATCCGTTTCCAGAAATAGAAGGAGAAAAATTTGTAACAGAGAGACTTGTGTGGAATAAAATTGCGAAAGATGGATATTTGATTCGATATTTTAATGAGGGAATATATTTTTGTGAATACTTGGAAGATGGATTGTCACATGGTGGGAATTTACTTTATGCTGAAAACCCGAAGCAATGGGCAATGGCAATTCGGCAGGATTATGATTTTGGTGTTATGAATGCATATAATACGTCAATTCAAGTCTATATTTATTATCTCTATGAAAAGGGAACTATAACTGTGCGGCATATGGCTGATAATTTGGGAATGTCGGTTTTTGTACTATATGGATCGATTGTATTGCAAAAAATAATGGATACAATGAGATATATTTTACATAAGAAGAATACGATATCTAGAACTACAAAAATAGATATGGGGAAGAATAGTTGAGAGGGAAGGAGAAAAATAGATGAGTATCCCTAAGAAGATTCATTACTGCTGGTTTGGAAATGCTGAAAAGCCAGAATCTGTAAATAAATGTATTGCTTCATGGAAAAAACATATGCCTGATTATGAAATAATAGAGTGGAATGAGAGTAATATAGATTTTTCTAGAAATCGATTTGCACGAGAAGCGTATGAGAGCAAAAAATGGGCGTTTGTCTCAGATTATGTGCGTTTGTTAGTGCTTGTAAAAGTTGGTGGAATATATTTTGATACAGATGTTGAAATTTTGAAAGCATTTGATGATTTACTAGGATATAAGGCTGTTGCAGGATTTGAGGAAGAAAAATATGTAATGACAGCAGTAATGGCATCAGAACCTGACCACCCACTTTTTAAACAATGGTTAAACCAATATGATGAAATGAATTTTATTTTAAATGAAAATCAGGTTAATATAACAACGAATGTTCATTATTTTTCGGAAATTCTTTTAAAAAATGGATTGAATCCAAATGGAATGCGACAAAATGTAGAAGGGATTGAAATTTTTCCGTGTGAGTATTTTTCGCCAAAGAATTATTATACAGAAAAAATTCATAAGACATCTAACACCTATGCGATTCATCATTTTCAAAGATCTTGGTGCGAAGCTGAATCATCGTTGAGAAAATTCTTAAGAATGCATCCGCGCATACAGTATTTATATTATTTACCGAATAGGT
The DNA here is from genome assembly GCA_018228665.1 of Faecalicatena sp. Marseille-Q4148. Lineage (NCBI taxonomy): Bacteria > Bacillati > Bacillota > Clostridia > Lachnospirales > Lachnospiraceae > Faecalicatena > Faecalicatena sp. Marseille-Q4148. The sequence goes on along the minus strand of CP073692.1, from coordinate 2,131,769 downwards.
TAGGTAAAAAGATTTTAGGGAATCGGTATGATGATTTAAAAAGGAGATTGAAAAGATGAATTTTATCAAGAAGTTTGGACATAAAATTATAAGGATTATAAAAGGACCCACACCTACAGATGAGCAGATTGCAGAAAGAATAATCGAGAAAATTCGTAATGGAGGTGGAAGTGTAGGACATAATGTGCATATTATTGCTTCGAGCATAGATATGGGGGAACCATATTTATTAAAAATTGGTAATAATGTAACTATAACAGGGGTCAAAATATTAACTCATGATGCGAGTTTATATAAGACCGTGGGATATTCAAAGGCTGGAAAGGTACATATTGGTAATGATGTATTTGTTGGTTGGGGAAGTATTATTTTACCAAACACAACGATTGGAAATAAGGTAGTTATTGGTGCCGGTGCTGTTGTTGCCAAAGATATCCCAGACAATTCTGTTGTTGTAGGAAATCCGTGTCAAATTCTTTGCACATATGATGAATATGTAAATAAGACGAAAGATTTAATGAAAGAATATCCGGTGATAGACTTACTTCCAGATGAGTTAATGAATGATGAAGAAAGTAAAGCAAAGATTGTGAAAAAAGGATTTGGATATATATTATAGAAAGAAGTTAGTCGATGAAGAAAATAGCAATTATATTGGATGAAATGTCAATAGGAGGAATTCCAAAAGCTTGTGTAGATTTTGCTAATCAATTGAAAGAATATTGTGAAGTTGTAATATTGATGAAGAATACAGAGGGTGAGTTGATAAAGGAATTATCAGATGAGGTTTCCGTGAAAATTGTTCAAACACCAAGTTTTAAAAAGACGATTAAAAAATTAATACAGAATCATAAGTATTTTGTTTTGATAAGATATATTCTTCAGTACTTTTGCTGGACAAGATTGAGTAATCGCTGGGTAAAAGTAAATAATTTGACAGCAAAAAACTATGGAATCTATGAAGATGATGAATATGATTGTGCAATAGCTTATCACGGGATGAGTATATCTCAGCTATTGATGACTTTATATGGAGTAGAAGCAAAGAAAAAAATTGCTTGGATTCATGGAGAGCATCCATTTGAAGGAATAAACAAACAAGATATCAATGCTGTATATAATAAATTTGATAAGATTTATTGTGTATCGCCATCTGTTTGTAATAGGTTCTTGGAGGATTTTACAGGATTAGATGAAAAAGTAGACTCATACAAAAACTTGCTGAATGTAGAAAAAATAAGAAAATTATCTAGGGAAAAAATAGAAGAAGCAGTCAATGATACATATGTTAAGATTGTTACTGTTGGACGTGTAAGTCAAGAAAAAGGACAAGAAATGATACCAGAAATCGTTGCCAAATTAAAAGGTAAAGGTATAGAAGTACGCTGGTATATTGTCGGTAATGGAAGTGACTTAGAAAGAATAAGAAAGCTAAGCGAGGAATGGAATGTTTCTGAATCAGTAAAATTTTTGGGAGCAAAAACAAATCCATATCCATATATGAAGATGTGTGATATATATGTACAGCCATCTTATACAGAGGGGTACTGTTTAACTGTTTGTGAGGCTTCAATTTTAGGAAAACCAATTGTTTTAACGGAAATCGCTGCAGCAGAAATATTAGAAAATAATAAGACTGCAATTGTAGTTAAACCATGTGCAGATGATTTAGCAAATGGCATTGAAAAACTGATTAAAGAACCATTGTTAAAACGAAAAATAGAAGAAAATTTATCGAGGATAGATTTATCAAATAGTAAAGAAATAAATAAACTTCTGGAATTTATTTAATATAAAAACAGAAAAGGTGGTGTGTAGTAATTTGAAAAAAATATTGTTTTGCTTACAAACAATGGTATGTGGAGGAGTGGAAAAAGAATTAATTACTATATTGAATCGATTCAATCCGCAAGAATATGATTTGGCGGTACTGCTTTTTTATACACAAGACAAGGAAATGGAAAAAAAGCTCCCCAATTATGTCGAATTTATTAATTTACAGTTAGATAAAAAGTATTATTGTGGTAATTTAAAAAATGTAATTGCAGAGAGAATGAAAAAAGGCGAGATGATAGAAGCGGCTAAAATAATAACGAGTCGAATAGTAAAAGGAATATCCGTTCCTGTAAACATTTCTTTAGACAAAATTAATATACTAGGAGAAAAATATGATTATGCGGTTTGTTATCATATGCATTCTCCTCTTGTCTTGAAATATGTTGCGGAAAAAGTGCAGGCAAAAAGAAAATATGCATGGATCCACAACGACTTTATAACAACGGGTTTCCCGATTGCTCAATATGATGCTTGGTTACAAAATTATAATGCATTTTTTGGTGTTTCAGAACAAATTACATCTGAATTTCGCAATATATGTTCTAATTGCAGTAATAGGGCATTTACGCTTCCTAATATTGTAGATGAAAAGGAGATTCTGTTGAAAGCAGAGGATTTTTCATCATTGGATAGAGGATTTGAAACAGATAAAAATTTTAGAATTGTGACAGTAGGACGATTTGTTGAACAAAAAGGATTTGACCTTGCTATTAAGGCGACGTCAATATTAAAAAAACAAGGACTTAAATTTACTTGGTACGCTATTGGATATGGGAAAGATGAAACGTTGATGAAATCATTGATAGATGAGAATGATGTTAGTGATTGTTTTATTATTCTTGGAAGAAAAGAAAATCCTTATCCATACATAAAAATGTCAGATATTTATGTACAACCCTCTAGACATGAGGGATATGCTATTACGATTGAAGAAGCAAAGGTGCTTAAAAAAGTGATAGTGTGTACTAATTTTTCGGGAGCATCTGAGCAATTGATTAATAAGGAGACAGGAATAATAGTAGATGCATTTTCGGCAGAAAGAATTGCAGAAGCAATAAGTCCATTTATTTTAAACAGTAATTATAAAAATAATTTTCAATGTAAAATAAATAACACTGCGTATAAAGATAATTGGGATGCGATACAGGAGGTGTTTACTTAGTGTGTGGTGAAAAACCTTTGATTAGTATTATTGTTCCAGTATATAATGTTGAGCAATATTTACCTAAATGTATTGAAAGTTTATTACGTCAAACATATACTAATTTAGAAATTATATTGTCAGATGATGGGAGTACAGATAAATCGCCTGATATTTGTGATGAATATGCAGCGAAAGATTCTAGGATAAAAGTTATTCATAAAAAAAATGGTGGTCTCTCTGATGCTAGAAATGCTGGTTTAAACTGTTTGACGGGAACATATGTTGCATTTGTAGATAGTGATGACTATTTGGAGTTAGATGCTATTGAGACGTTAGTCATGGTTGCAATTGATTATTCCGCTTCGATTGTTCATATGAAAAGTTATATCGTTTCTTCTAACTATAAAATATTAGTGAATCAGTCTTCAGGAACGAGAAAAGTTTCTATTTGCACTTCCGAAGAATATATTCAAGGAATGTGTGAAAAAAGAAAGTCAGAATCTGTTTGTGACAAATTGTTTAAAGCTGAATTATTTAATGAAAGAAGATTTGAAAAAGGAAGACTTAACGAAGATTTCTTTTTTTTATCCAAGATATTTTTTCTTGATTTGAAAATAGCGGAAATAGATTATTCTGGATACAATTATTATCAAAGGACAGGGAGTATTACAAATTCTGGTTATGGACAATCATTAGTTGATTCGGTTAAAAATGCGTATGAATTAAAAGAATTGGCACACGTTAATGTTCCTAAGTTAGAAAAATATTTTGCTAGATTAACACTCTTTCAAGCGAGAACTCTTTTTATTGTAATTCCATGGAAAAATGTAAAAGAAAATATGAATGATTATATGGACTCTTTATATTATCTTAGAAAAAGTCTTCCATTTGTAAAAGAAGTACATTTAACAAAGAAAGATAAGCTAATTGTCTTGGCAATTGATAAGAGCCCTAAATTAGTGATATGGTTACTTGGAAAAATTTGGAAAAGAAAGAGAGGGTAATGTTAAGTTATGGGGAAGGAGATAACTTTTTCCAAAAAAGATACGCTAAGATTAAAGGGAATTGCTATATGTATGATGTTATTTCATCACTTATTTGGTTTTCCAGATCGTATCCCATATAAAATGATAGATATTTCATTCATAGGGGGGGATTTGTCCTATTTTTTGGCATCCTTTTCAAAATTGTGTGTGATGATTTATGTATTCTTAGGAGGTTATGGTAATTATTATACGTTTTACCATTGTACAAATATAAGTGAAACGAGTCGCTGCCTCGTAGATAAAATAAAAAAATTGTATTTGAATTATTGGAAAGTTTTTTTGATTTTTATTCCTTTACTTTACATATTAAAATATTATGTCGTTGATATTGGAGTATTTATAAAAGGATTTATAGGTATATCACATATGTATAACAATGAGTGGTGGTTCTTTTTTCCTTATGTCCTTGTTCTTTGTTTTTATGCAGTTGGTTTTAAAATTTTTTTTATTAGAAAAGGTTTTTGGATAGAATTTGTGATGCTGTTTGTTTTGGGAGGGTGTTGGGAAAAGGTAGGGTTAATATTGGAGAGTTCGGTAAGTTCTACTATTATTTTAGTAATAATTTCTGGATTGAATTTTCTGCCAGCTTTTTTATGTGGATCCTTTTTTGCAAAATATAATTTCCTTTCAAAAATAAAAAACATGTTAAGAAGGTGCAAGTTATTTTGTCTAAGCACAGTAATGGGAGTGTTTGTGTTAATGTGGATTAGATATAATTTCGGTGATGGATATGATTGGATTATGGCAGCAGTGTTTGTAATCTTAATATTACCGATTACACTAATGAAAGAAAGCAATTTAATAAATAAGATATTAGTAAAATTAGGTAGTCAGAGTATGTCGATGTGGCTGATACATACATTTTTTTGTTATCAATTCTTTCAAAATGAGATTTATTTCACGAGGATACCTATAGTGATATTTTTTGTGTTGCTTATTGTTTCTTATGCATCATCTGTAGTTATAGGAAAGCTGTGGAGAGAGTTAAATAAACCAGTAGAAAAAATTAGAATGAAAGTAAGGGAGATCAATTAAGTGTAGATATTGTATATTTGAAACGATTGGTAGTATATCTTATGAAATATTTTTGATGTATTGATGCTTTTGAAAGGAAATTCAAGAAGTATATAATAGTGTTAATTCTAAATATTGTAGGATTAGTTAGTTTAGGACAAGCTAATAGGGGTTGAAAATTTATTGTAAAAAATAAAGGAAGAAAAGTAAAATGAGTATATTTAAAGACAAAACACTTTTAATCACTGGTGGTACAGGTTCCTTCGGTAATGCAGTTTTAAATCGGTTTCTTGATACAGATATTAAGGAAATTCGTGTTTTCTCTAGAGACGAGAAGAAACAGGATGATATGCGCCATGAGTATCAGGCGAAATATCCTGAAGTAAGTAATAAAATTAAATTCTACATAGGTGATGTGCGTGATATTCAGTCTGTGAAGAATGCGATGCATGGAGTGGACTATATTTTCCATGCAGCAGCGCTGAAACAGGTTCCATCTTGTGAATTTTTCCCGATTGAAGCGGTGAAGACGAACATTCTTGGAACAGAAAATGTTTTAACAGCAGCAGTTGAAGCAGGAGTGAAGAAGATTATCTGCTTATCTACAGATAAGGCAGCTTATCCAGTTAATGCCATGGGTACAAGTAAGGCAATGATGGAAAAAGTCATTGTAGCAAAATCAAGAACAGTTTCACCAGAGCGGACAAGCATCTGCTGTACGAGATATGGTAACGTATTGTGTTCCAGAGGCTCTGTGATTCCGCTATGGATTGAACAGATAAAAGCAGGCAATCCGATTACAATTACCGAACCATCTATGACTCGATTTGTCATGAGTTTGGAAGAAGCGGTAGAACTTGTCGTATTTGCGTTTCAGAATGCAGAATCTGGAGATATTATGGTACAGAAAGCTCCAGCTTGTACCATTGAAGTATTGGCGCAAGCAGTGAAAGAGTTATTTCATTCAGAGAATGAGATTAAAGTAATTGGTATTCGCCATGGAGAGAAAATGTATGAAACACTTCTCACGAATGAAGAATGTGCCAATGCCATTGACATGGGGAACTTCTATCGCGTACCTTGTGATAAGAGAGATTTGAATTATGATAAGTACTTCAAAGCTGGGGATGTAGAGCGGAATAAATTGACAGAATTTAATTCTAGCAATACAGATTTATGGAATGTAGAGCAGGTGAAAGAAAAATTACTTTCTTTGCCTTATGTACGTAAAGAATTAGAATTATGGAGAAAAGAATGCGATTAATTATTTTAGGTGCTGGTGGGCATGGACAAGTAGTGGCAGATATTGCAAGGCAGACGAGAAGATATGACCAGATATATTTTCTGGATGATCACGCTGAGAAAGCTGATGTGATTGGAAAATGTGCTGATTATCTCCGATTCAAAGATACAGATACAGAGATGTATCCTGCCTTTGGAAATAATGAAGTACGGATAGAATGGGAAAATCGACTTTTGAAAGCAGGGATTCTTCTTGCAAAAATCATTCATCCTCTTGCTTATGTCAGCCCGCTTGCTGAGATTACAGATGGCTGTGTGGTTATGCCCTATGCAATTGTTAATACAGGAACGAGAGTAAAGAAAGCTTGTATTATAAATATAGGGGCAATGGTAGATCATGATTGTATTTTAGAGGAAGGATGTCATTTAGCTCCAGGTGCAATTGTAAAAGGAATAAATCATTTGCGGAAGGAACGAAGGTAGATTCTGGAGAAGTAATACCGTTACAGTTTTATAAAAAACAGAAGTAAAAAGAATTTAGATTTGTGAAACTATTGCATCAAGAATACTATCAAGTATAAATTTAGCGAAAGTGGAGGAGGTATGTGAAGTGCGAGATAATGGTATGGAAAAGAAATTTTGCATAGGAATCTCTTTAGAAATGGAGATTATTGAGTATGAAAAACTGATTGAACAATTTTTTCCATATATTAGTACATTCTATTTTTCGCCGCCTCTAGGCGATAGGTACCATACAAGAACTAAAATAGCAGAACAATTTCATGATTTGCAATTGACTAGCCGATTTTATAATATTATTAATTTGATAAGAAACAAAGGTTTTAAGTTGGATTGTGTTTTGAATAGACCGACAATGAGATTAGAAGAGGTGCAATCGGCATTAAAATATCTTAAATGCTATATGGAAGTTGACCAAATCACATGTTTACAGGAGCAAGCTGATTATGTACGCGAACAGTTTCCAGACAAAGAAATTATTTATAGTTATAATAATGATTTAAATATAGATAAAATAGGTAAAATATCAAAATTGTTTGATACAGTTGTTGTTGGAAAGTATTTTTTGCGCTCGCCCCAGTTGTTAAAAAAAATATATGAACAAGGATTTGAAATTAAGCTTTTAGTTAATAATGGTTGCTCTTATAATTGTGGCGGATGTAAAAGTGGATCCTTGCAATGTGATGAAACTGTAATCAGAAATTTAGAAAAAGAAAATATCAATTATTTATATGCGCTTCAAAGCTTCTATCCACATGAGCTACATAATTTGTTAGAATGTATTGATATTCCAATAAAAAGTATTAAAATTTCTAATAGAACAAGTGGATACCAATATTTAAAAAATTGCCTGCAAAGTTACGTGGAAAACAGAGATGTTGATGAATATGTGATTAATAATTATCGTAATTATAGATTATGGTGCAGATTAGGAGAATTGAGTCATCATTTCCAAGAACTTAATAATGAAGAAATTAACAAATACAAGAGGGAAATAAATGTATTTAATATGTGAAGAAGGGAAAGAACCATTAAGCAAAAAGAATCTATGGTACGATGGCGGAACAGCTAAACTATATTTGCAAGACAAATTATTATATAAAATATACGAAAAAGAAGAACCCCATAGAAGAGAAATTTTAGATATTTTGATTCAGAACGATACACTAAGGGAAATAGGAGTTTTACCGAAAAAGAAAATAAAAACGACATCCGGAAAATACGGGATGATTATGAATTATATTAACGAGTCTATGACTTTGAGAGAATTTTTGAAAGATAGAGAAGTTTCATTAGACGATTTAATGTCTATTCTTATTATTCTTAGTGATAATTTGAAATTGATTAATAAAGAAGGAATTCATTTTTCTGATCTTCATCATAATAACATATTGATAAAAAAAGATGGCTATCCGTTATTTATAGACTTTGATGATGCAGTGGTGGATCCTTATAACTCACATCACATATGCAGAATTTCTTATGAGTTGCATGATGTAAAAGAAAAAGGTTTTGAGTATGAAGGAGTTTTAATTCAGAAAGGCAATTTGGATAGGGAATGTTTGTTTATAATCTTTTTAGACTATTTAATGAATGATTATGTAGAAAGATATTCATATAAAAAATATAAAGATATGATGAATATACTTATGGAATATTTGCCGGGAGATTTTATTGACGCTATTAGACAATTGAAAACAAAGGGGATGGAAATTATTCCATTTCCATATTTTATAGGAGATTTTTTAAAAGATTCAGGAGTTAGAAAAAAGTGTAATATACTAAAAGGGGACTGGTTTTATGAAAACAATAATTTTAAGAGTGTCAAATGAATGTAATTTACGATGCAGTTATTGTTATGATTCTCAAAACCATAATAATAGTTTAAAACAGCTAAGAGAAAATGCTACTGCTTCTTTTAGAGAAAATATGGAACAATTGATTGCTGATATCAATTTATTGACAAAAAATATTGCGCATCCGACAATTATTTTTCATGGTGGGGAACCGCTGCTGGTTCACCCGAAGGTTCTGGACAAATTTTGTAAAGAACTTGAAAGGTTTCGTTTTCATATACAAACAAATGGTACTTTGATAGATGATGAAACAATACAATTATTTAAAAAATATTGTTTCCGCGTTGGCGTTAGCCTAGATGGCGCTAATGAATTTCAAAATAAAGAAAGGATATTTTTAAATGGAAAGCCTTCTTTTAATACAGTGCTTAGGAAAATTCATTTACTGCAAAATGAAAACATAAAGTTTGGAGTGATCATGTCAATTAATAGGAATCATATTAATACAGCAAAAGAGCTATATGATTTTTTGGCAAAGGAGAAGCTTCAATGTAATATAAGACCAGTTTTTGCGAAAGATTCCAAAACGGTAAATGTATTGTCTGCGAAAGAGTTTGTGCAGTTTTGGTGTGAATTATTTGATATATGGCTGAGCGATGAAGAAAAAAGGGTTGACTCGTGGCAGATTCAAGAGTTTGTTCAGGAAATATGTAAGCTAAAAATACCTGATTATAGAGTGAAAAGTTGCGAATGTTCGCCAAATTGTTTTGAAAATTTTGTTTCACTTGACGTAAGAGGGAATTTATACGCCTGTAATCGCTTATATGGTATACCACAATTTTATTATGGGAACATACGGACTACAGAGATAGGAAATATTAATAGAAAAATTAAAGACATAACAGATACGAGAAAGAAAGCAATTGAGAAAAAATGTGGTCAATGCAATTTTTATACGAACTGTTATGGAGGATGTCCGGCAGAAGCGTATGATATGTATGGAAGTCTTGAAGAAATTAGCCAGTTTTGTATGATTCGGCAGGCAATTTACGAACATGTAAAAAACAGGATACTATAATGTTAATTCAAATATAAGTTTTGTGGGAATAAAAAATGAACATGTACGAAGAGTATGAAAGAGAATTAAAAAGTCATATCGTTTTTGCATATAATCATTTAAATATGGGTGAAAAGTCTTTTCTGGGATATGAATTTGTGAATAAAATGGAAGATATTTTTTCAGAATTACATGAATATGATCATATGATATTAGCGCTCAACTCAAAAGGGGGGAATCTTGCAGCTGCCGCGAAATTGGTTCAACTATTAAGATTACATTATAAGTCATATGATATTATTGTATGTACTAGATGTAGTTCTGCGGCCACATTTGTGGCAATGGGAGCGAGAAGATTAATATGTACGCGAAATGCAATAGTGACTCCCGCAGAACCACAGCTAGAATGGAATGACAAGAGAATATCAATAACCGTTATAAGAAACTTGTTAGAGCAGAAAAACAGTGTAGAACATCTTATGAAAAATATTGACTGGGAGGTACTTGCAAATTATTTTGCCTCAAGGAACTATTTTAAAGAATTATGTTTGAAATATTTAGAGGGAGAAAGAGCGAGGCGAGTTATTGATTATATGTTAAATCATGTTAGTTCCCATCAGTATCCGATTACTAAAAATGAATTGGAGAGTATTGGTCTTGTTGTAGAAATTTTAGAAAAAGGAAAGCTTTTTAATTTTATAAAAGAGAAAGATAAATTTTTAAATAAAAAATTAAAAGGTGTTAATACTCCTTTAAAAAAAGAGCAGTGCATGCATGTCATTATGTCAAGTAAAAGAATAGAAGAATATGTAAAATTATATGAAGCTGAAAGAAATCAATATAAAAAAGTTTTTGAAGGATTTTTAGAAGAGGAAAAAAGTTAGCTTTATATTTATGCTGGGATCTTGGTGCGGTACAATTAAGATTATAAATCCGATTGTATAAAGCTATTATAAGTTTAAGATTATTGGAAAATCGGTAGTTTTGACTGACTCTCATTTTCAAAAGGCGTGATTTTTGCAAGTAGCACAAGAACTGTTATAAATTATTTAATATATGGAGGAAGTGGTTATATGGCAAAAGAAAATTCAAGAGTAAAAGAAATTATTGAACATATGAAGAAAAAGAGTTTAGATGAATACATTGATGCATATAACGATAGTCATTGGGATTCTTATAATGATTCATATTATCATGATGAATATCATGATACATATCAAGATTATGGAGATAATTCATATTACCATGATGAATATCATGACGGTTTTGCGCAGTAACATTGAGAAAAGATATTTATAATGGATTTAAATGATAGATTGTTCAATATCTTGGGAATGTTTAAACCGGCGCTATAGTAAGAGAGTCAGTCAAAAATATTAATTTGGCTTATAATACTATTTGACAAGATAATGCTTCTGAAGGTCGGAAGAGACTAAACAGAAAGACTAATAGAGAACTTTAAAAATGAAAAGAAAAAATAAATATCTGGAGTTAATTGGAGTACTATGGAAAATTAAAGATACATTAGCAAAAGGAGTGAACAAAAGATGAAAAGTTTATTAATTCTTGGTGCAGGCGGTTTCGGCCAGATGGTGAAGGAGACGGCCTTAGCACTTGGCTATGAGAACGTAGTATTTTTAGACGATGCAGCGAAAGCAGAGGATGTCATCGGAATGTGCTGTGACTATGTGTTAAAACATTCCGAATATCCGGCTGCGGTAGCTGCCTTTGGCAACAATAAGACTCGTTTGTTCTGGACAGAGAAGCTGTTGGAAGAAGGATATGAAGTGCCGGTGATCATACATCCGTCAGCTATCGTAAGTCTTAGTGCAGTGTTCGAACCGGGTTGTTTCATTATGCAGAGAGCCGTTGTGAATACGAATACAAGGATCGAGAAGGCTGTTTTGATCAACAGTGGAGCTGTTGTAGACCATGATTCCGTTGTCGAGAAAGGGGCTCATGTCGGGCTTGGAAGTGTGGTAAAGGCCCATTGCACCATTAAGGAAGGTCATAAGGTGGAAGCAGGAGAAGTGATTTTCTCTACGAGGAGGAAGATTGAGGGAGCAGATAGCAGAAGTCTGGAAGATGCGGTATATGCCTTTGGCTTTGGAACGAACTGCAGCTATGTGAAGCCGTTTGGCGAAGGACATATTAATGAGACATATGCAGTATATATGCCGGAGCAGGATGGTCAGGACGTACCGCGCTACGTGCTTCAGCGAATTAATACAAATGTGTTTAAGAACCCGGATCAGGTCATGGACAATATTTTTGGAGTAACGGAGTATTTGAGAAATGTCATCCGTCAGGACGGTGGAGACTTAGATCGGGAGACTTTATCCTATATTAAGACGAAAGACGGAGAAAGCTATTTTGAAGATGATAATGGACAGCCATGGCGCTGCCTTCATTATGTTCCGAATTCCGTATGCTATCAGCAGGTGGAACGGCCAGAACAGTTCTATCAGTCAGCTCTCAGTTTTGGGCATTTTCTGAAGCAGTTGGGTGATTATCCGGCAGAAAGTCTCTATGAGACCATTCCGCAGTTCCATGATACAGTGAAACGGTTCCGGGATTTTGACGATGCCCAGAGAAAAGATGTGAAGAATAGGGCACGTCATTGCCGTCCGGAAATTGAGTTTGTATTAAAACGTGAAAATGACTGCGGTGTGCTCATGCAGCAGCTGGGAGAAGGATTGCTTCCGCTTCGGGTAACTCACAATGATACGAAACTGAACAATATTCTTTTCGATGCGGATACAGGAAAAGGCTTGTGCATTATTGATCTGGATACAATCATGCCGGGACTTGCAGCCAATGATTTTGGAGATTCCATCCGGTTTGGTGCGTCAACTGCAGAGGAAGATGAGAAAGATCTGGAGAAAGTACATTTTGATATCAATCTTTATGAAATGTATGTTAAGGGGTATCTTGAGACAGCCAAGGACGTTCTGACTCCGGAAGAGATTGCAAGCCTTCCATGGGGAGCAAGACTGATGACATTAGAATGTGGTATGCGGTTCCTGGCAGACTTCCTTCAGGGAGATGTGTATTTTAAGACGGCATATCCGGAACACAATCTCGTTCGTGCCAGAACTCAGTTCCGCCTTGTGGAAGAGATGGAAGAGCAATTTGACGAGATGAACCGCATTTTGAAGACATATCTATAGGAGATAGTTACCAATTATTACATTTGCCTTGCGAACGGGGAAAAAGTATGATAGTTTAAATGATGTGAAAATAGGGGAACTATGTGATAAGAAAGAAGAAATCAGGAGGGTAATTGTGAATCGTATCGTTATTAATAATAAATTAGAGAGAAGCACGCGTATCCGTGAAGCATATCGTACTCTGCGAACGAATATCGAGTTTACAGGGATTGAGAACCGGGTTATTGCGGTGACAAGCTGTCTGCCTGGAGACGGGAAGACAACTGTATCCTTTCAGATGGCAAAGACGTTTGTTGATGCAGGGTATAAGACTTTACTTGTCGATGCAGATATGAGAAAGTCTGTCCTTGCTAATCGCTTGGATGCCACGGGGATGGAACAGGGATTAAGCCATTTCCTTTCCGGATATGCCGGAGTGCAGGAGATTGTCTATTCCACAGACATCCACAATCTATATATGATTCCGACAGGAGTATTTCCGGTGAATCCGACAGAACTGCTTGGGAATAATCGCTTCGAAACACTGATTGCGGCGGTACGAAACACGTTTGAGTACATCATTATTGATACACCGCCGATTGGCAGCGTTGTAGATGCAGCTGTCATTGCTAAGCACTGTGATGGCTCCATTCTTGTCCTTGCAGAAGATAAGGCATCCAGAATGGAAGCCCGCCGGGCCGTGGAGCAGATGCGGACAGCGAATCCGAACATTCTTGGGGTGGTGCTGAATAAAGTAGAGATTGGACGTGGTTCTTATTATGCAAAGAACTATAAGAACTATTATCAGAAGAACTACTATGAGGATGAAAAGAGGAAGAAATAGGTGGGTACAGGAAAGATGATGAATGAAGAGAATAGAAGAGAGATGGACGGCGGCGAGATCGATCTGCTTGCCTTAATGTACGCCCTGTTAAAGAAATGGTGGTTACTATTGATAGGATTTGTTGCTGGAGGAGCAGTGGCTTTTGTTGTAACCTGGCAGCTGATTACACCGACCTATCAGTCCAGCGCAACCCTCTATATGGTGTCTTCCACGGTAACAATTAGTTCTATGGCGGACTTACAGCTGGGAAGCGCGCTGGCAGAGGATTTTGGAAAGATTGTGACGAGTAAGACCGTTGTGGACAGAGCGGCGGAGCGATTAAAGCGAGAGAACGGAAAGAGCTTTACGAGAGGGCAGATTATGGGGATGCTGTCAGTTTCTAATACGGCGACACGTATGTTGACGCTGACAACCGTGGCAGAAGATCCGGAAGATGCCTGCGATGTGGCTAATGCGGTGGCAGAAGAATCGGTAACAAGAATTTCGGAGATTACAAAGACAGATCCGCCGTCTATCGTGGAAAAGGCAGAAGTGTCAACAGCGCCGAGTGGACCGAATACAAAGAAGAATACCATGCTTGGATGTCTTCTTGGTTTTGTGCTTGTAGCAGGGTTAATCACAGTGAAACATCTTATGAATGACAATATCCGTACAGAAGAGGATATTGAGCGCGCACTTGGATTGAAGACACTTGTTGTGATTCCGATGGAGAAGGCTTCACGCAGACAGCGGACAGAGAGTGGTTCGAATGAATAAAAGTAAAATACTTTTTTGGTTCTGCCTGCTTCTCGTTGTAGGCGGTTTTGCAGTAGGAGGCAGCTATCTCCTGAAGCAGAAGGACAATCAGAACATTTACGAGAAGGTTCGGGAAGAGAAGAAAGAGATTCCCAAAAAAGAGCCGACCGAGGAGCCGGAAGCAGTTCCGGAGCCGGTGGAGATTCCGGTGAACTTTCAGGAACTGCAGGCAATGAATCCCGATATTTATGCCTGGATTGAAATTCCGGGAACAGAAGTGAACTACCCAATTGTCCAGAGCGCCAATGACCGGGAATACTATCTGGATCATACCATTGAAGGAGCAGAGGGACTTCCGGGCTCCATTTACACAGAGAATCTGAATACGACGACATTTCAAGATAAGAATACCGTTGTGTATGGACATAATATGCGGGACAAGTCCATGTTTGGCGGCTTGAAGTATTATGCTGACAGCGCTTACATGGAAGAACATAAGCAGATTTATATTTATACACCGGAGCATATTTATACATATGAAGTGTTTGGTGCAGTGACTTACGATGACAGACATTTGCTGCTTTCCTATGATTTCAACAATACAGAGGATTATCAGACATTTCTTGATTCCCTCTCTCAAATGCGGAATATGAATACTTATATTAATAAAGAGCGCCCAGTGACGATCGAGGACAGAATCTTAACATTGTCTACTTGCACGGGCAATGAACAACAGAGGTTTCTTGTGGAGGCAGTACTGATCGATGAAAAATAATAAGATAGTTAAAATCATTTTTGCAGGGATCTGTGTGGCAGTATTGTTAATCGCAGGATATTGGCTGTGGACCACATTGGATCAGAAGAAGACAGAGGAAACTTCGGTTCCGGCACAGGATCTGAGCAATACAGTTTTGTATCAGGGCAAAGAATATGAATATAATTCTGATCTGAAAAATATTCTTTTCGTAGGAATTGATAAGACAGATATGCTGACAGAACAGGAGACGCCGGGAACGGCGGGACAGGCAGACTGTATTCTCTTGGTATCTATGGATCGTACTTCTAAAACTGCGAAAGTAATCCAAGTTTCCAGAGATACGATGACGGACGTAGATCTCTACGATGTGTCGGGGAATTATTCCAAAACAATCCGCAAGCAGATCGCAACCCAGTATGCCTACGCCAATGGCGGCAAGAGCAGTAACTGGGCTATGAAGAAAGCAGTATCAAGGCTGTTTTACGAGCTCCCGATTGATGGAACTGTTGCCATGAACATGGAAGGAATTCGGGCTGTTACGGATGCCGTAGGCGGTGTTACGCTGACGATTCCGGAAGATTATACTGTGATTGATCCGGCATTTACAGCGGGAGCAACGGTAACGCTGAATGGTGAGCAGGCGGAAAAATATATCAGATACCGCAACACAGATGAGACAGGCAGCAATAATGACCGCATGAAGCGTCAGACACAGTTCGTGCCGGAGCTTTTGAAAGCTGTAAGAGCCATAGCGGGAGAGAATGGAAACTATTACGAGACATTTTCCAGCATATTAGAGCCTTATATGGTTTTGGACATGTCGGCAAAAGACGTAAATGAACTGGCAGAATATGGACTGGCATCTGAGGACATCTACACAGTACCGGGAGAAGTTCAGGCCGGGGCAGAACACGATGAGTTTATTGTAAATGACGATGAACTGTATGAGATGGTAATAAATATGTTTTATCGGCCGGTGGAAACTGCTGACAGATAGACATGTATTTATTATATTTAAATGAGTAAGTAAGAAAGGAGGAACTTATCATGAGGAAAAAACTGATAGCTTTGGTAAGCGCAGTTGTGCTTGCAGCAGCAACAGTGACAACAGCATTTGCAGCGCCAAGCGTAACCGTATCAGGAGTTGTTTCAGGGATTCAGTCCGCAACAGACAAGAGTGGCAACGAAGTTGCTATTAAAGTTGAGAATGTTTCTGAGACAAACTTTACAGCTGAGGAAACAGCAGCCGTAGAGGAAATCAAGAATATCGACAAAGTAAAAGAAGTGATGGAAGTTGCAGGTGTGACATTTGAAGAAGGCATGCAGGTAGTTGACATTAAGAATGTTATCGCACCAGAAGGAACCGAGTTCCCTGTGACAATTACTTTTAAAGTTGCAGGCGTAACAGCAAATTCAAGAGTAGCAGTGCTCCACTTTGACACAGCAAAAGGAGCTTGGGAAGTAGTAGAGAGTAAAGCGGGAGAGGGAACGATCACAGCAACCTTTACTTCACTTTCTCCGGTAGCATTTGTTGTTGATAAAGATGCAGCAGCAAACGGCGCAACTTCTCCTCAGACAGGTGAGCCAATCACACTGGCGCTGGCAGGTCTTGCAATCTGCGCAGGAGCAGTAGGAATGGGCGTAACTGCTAAGAGAAGAAAATAAAACTAAATAATCAGAAGAAAAACTCCAGAGCCGATGGTTCTGGAGTTTTTTGTTGACTTATGGTAAGAGGTGGCATATAATGTCATAAAGAAGAATTTGAGATAACTGATTTTTGAAAATGAAGATCAAGGTATACGAGAATGATAATGAAGTCTTATAAAAGAATAGATCGATTAATTTCATAGAAGGGCAGCATATAGGATTTCCAGATTCGGGAGTCCTTTTTGTTGTTGGCAAAAACATTTGAGATGAGAGGGAAAGCGGAGAATGAAGGTATATGAGAGAGTTGTAAAGCCGTGTATTGATTTTGTTTTGGCGCTCTGCGGTTTAATTATATTAGCGCCGGTATTTCTAATAGTATCTATTTTAATCTATGTAACCGATCCGGGACCGGTATTTTTTTCACAGAAGCGTGTGGGAAAGAACAAGAAATTGTTTATGATACATAAGTTCCGTTCCATGAAGATGAGTACGCCGAAGGATATGCCGACACATCTTCTTGAGAATCCGGAACAGTATATTACAGCGGTCGGGAAAATCTTAAGGAAGACAAGTTTGGATGAACTTCCGCAAATATGGGATATTCTGCTTGGCAAGATGAGTATTGTAGGACCGCGTCCTGCTCTGTGGAATCAGTATGATTTAATCGAAGAGAGAGATAAATATGGCGCCAACGATGTGAGACCGGGCTTGACTGGATGGGCGCAGATTAATGGCCGTGATGAGTTGGAGATTGAAGAAAAGGCAAGACTGGATGGGGAATATGTGAGAAAGCTTTCTTTCTTGTTTGATCTGAAATGCTTTGTGCTTACATTTTTCTCAGTGTTGAAATCAGACGGTGTCATAGAGGGCGGAACCGGCAAACTAAATAAAAAGGAATAATTTGAAGAAGTATGAAGAAGAAAATATTGATTACTGGAAAAGGAAGCTACATCGGAAGTAATTTCCGTGCATACCTGGAACAAGATCAAGAACATTATATTATAGATGAACTAGATATGCAGAATGATGGTTGGCATGCGTATGATTTCTCTGGATACGATGTTGTATATCATGTTGCGGGATTGGCGCATTCTACGCCAAAGGAAAGTGAGCGTGAGTTGTATTATCGTGTCAATACAGATCTAACTCACGAAGTTGCGAAGAAGGCGAAGCAGTCTGGAGTAAAGCAATTTATTTTTATGAGTTCCATCATTGTATATGGCAGTGGAGAGATTGGACAGGACAGAATTATTACAAAGAATACGCCATTAACACCGGATAATTTTTATGGAGACAGTAAGAAGCAGGCTGAACAAAAGATTGCGCCATTGGCAGATGAACAGTTTAAAGTAGTGATCCTAAGACCGCCGATGGTGTACGGAAGAGATTCAAAGGGGAATTATCCAATGTTAGCAAAGTTTGCCAAAAAGACGCCGGTATTTCCCAATATTAAGAATGAGCGAAGTATGTTGTATTTGGGGAATCTGTTGGAGTTTGTCAAATTAATGATTGACAATGAAGAGTCGGGGATTTTTCTGCCGCAGAACAAAGAATACGTATGTACCAGTCAGTTAGTACATACAATTGCAAAGCTCTATCAACATAAGATTATGTTTACAAAGCTGTTCAACCCGTTGATTATGTTGTGCGGGAAAAATACTTATGTTAATAAAGTATTTGGCAATTTTACGATTGATAAGGAATTGTCCGCTTATAGAGAAGATTATAATAAGTATTCTTTTGAAGAATCCATTAGACTTACTGAAAGGATAAGGGAATGAAAAAAGCGTTAGTATTTGCTTCGGTCGCATCAATGATTCAGCAATTTAATATGAATAATATTAGATTGCTGCAAGAGTTGGGATATCAGGTAGACGTTGCATGTAACTTTAAGTTCGGAAGCTCCATATCTGATGAGAAGATTCGGGAGCTTAAGAAGACATTGGAGGAACTGCATGTTGGTTATTACCATATACCGGTTCCAAGAAAAATACAAGATGTAAAAGGAATTATGAAGTCATACCGTATGTCATTGAAGTTAATGAATGAGCAGAAGTATGACTTAATTCATTGTCATTCTCCGATTGGCGGAATCATTTGCCGGATGGCGAACAGACGGAGCTCCAATTATCAACATTGTAAAATGATCTACACAGCTCACGGATTCCATTTCTTTAAGGGGAATCATCCGCTGAAGAATCTGATATTTGGAACGGTAGAGCGATTGGGTGCACATTTTACAGATGTATTGCTCACAATTAATCTCGAAGATTATGAAGCAGCGAAGAAGTTTCGATTAAAGAAACAAGGATGCATAAAATATGTACCGGGGATTGGAATGGATTTAAAGAGTATCCAGGAGATCGAACCGAAACGAGAGCAGTTATGTAACGAATTAGGACTGAGCGCTGATACGAGACTGATAGTCTCTGTGGGTGAGTTAAATAAAAATAAAAATCACGCTGTTGTTGTAGAAGCTTTAAGTTGGCTCCCGGAGAACTTCCATTATCTTATTTGTGGGCAGGGCGATCTGCGGGAAGAATTGTCAGTATTGGCTGATAGTTTGCAATGTGGGGACAGGCTGCATCTGTTAAATTACCGGAGAGATGTGATCTCGATTGTAAAATCATGCGACTATTTCGTATTTCCTTCTAAAAGAGAAGGATTATCTGTTGCTCTGATGGAAGCATTGGTATGTAATGCAACTTGTCTTGCCTCTCGCATCAGAGGAAATACAGATTTAATCTATGATAGAGAAAATGGATTTTTGTTTGATGCAGATGAGCGTGCGGCACAGGAAATCTATGACCTCATTCAGGAAATTGAAAGAAAGGGAGTATGTTTTGATGAAGAGGTTCAGAACAAAGTACTCGATAAGATAGACAGAAGAAATATCGAAAAGGATATGAGAGAGATTTATACGTCTGAAGGCGAAGGGAAGATGTGAAGGTGAAAAAAAAGGTATCGATCTATTTGCGGAACTGTAAGATTCATCCTTCCGGATATTATAGGATTTACCAATATTTCCGGGAGATGGATTCTGTGGCCATGAAGTACAGAGAACTGGTTCCGGATTCTGTATACAGAAATTATTTTTTTAATTATAATCTATTAAACAAATTTATCTATAGTATTGTAATTGTTTTCAAAAGTATATTTGATCTATTATGTGACGTGTTTATTTATAAACCGGATATTGTGATTATAAATCGGGAGATTTGTCCGAAATTTCAAACGAAAATCCATTACCTCCTTGAGAAAAAATTACTGAAAAAGGCATATGTGATCTGGGATATCGATGACGCGATTTTACTCAATGGAGAAATTAGCAAAAGCGAGTGGGAATTATTGGAAAATGAGTCGAATAAAATATCACTTTTGAGTGAATATTTGAAGAACATGTTATCAGAGGATAACTGGTCAAAAGTAGATTATATTCCAACGACAGACGGAGATTACATAAAGAAAGAGTTTCGGAAGCCAGATATGCGAAAAGAGGTTTATGAGAAGGAAATACGAATCATATGGCTTGCTACGGTAACGAATATTCCATACTTGGAGAAGTGTATTCCGTATTTAGAAAAGGTGGCGCAAGTATTAGAAGAGCAGTATAACAAAAGGTTGGTACTCACCTGTGTCTGTAATAAAGAAGTGAACGTTCAGACAAAATATCTGGTGCTCAGAAATGTAACGTGGGAGCGGGAGAAAGCATTGGATATCATGCATGAAAGTCACATTGGAATTATGCCGCTGGAGGATAATGAGTTCACTCGCGGAAAAGGCGGTTTTAAGCTGATCCAGTATATGTCTGCATCCATTCCTGTCGTGGCATCGAATGTTGGGTTTAATAAAGAAGTTGTGAAAGATCACTTTGGTTTTTTAGTGACAGGTGAAGAAGAGTGGAGCCATGCAATCATAAAGTTGGCAACAGATTATAAGTATTGGGAATCCTGTTCTCAAAATGCAAAAAAGGAATGGGATCAGAAGTATTCTTATGATCAGATCAAAACATATTGGAGCAATAATGTAAAGTAGTAGTTCAGGACAGAAAGAAGTCATAAATGAAGTTGAAAGATAAGATGAAAAAAGTTGTTTGTTGGATAGGGAAGGCGATTGCTGCAGGCATTGGCGCGCTTATAGTACTGTCACTGTTTTGTCTCGTATATTCGTATGACGGAGTACACATCACAAATCAGACAGGTGCAACGGATTATACGTGGGAAAAGAATCAATTAAAATCAAATATGAAAGAAGGATTTGCCTGGTTTACAATGGATTCTTATGGATTTAATAATCAGGAAGAGAATGCTTATCATGAGCCGGATGTTTTGTTGATGGGAAGTTCAAATATGGAGGGTGCTCAGGTAAAGGCAAGCGAAAATGCAGGGGCTTTGTTGAACCAGATGCTGCCAGAATATAAGACTTATAATATCGGTATGTCTGGCCATACACTTTATCGCTGCGTGGATAATCTGGAGAAGGCATTAAAAACTCATTCTCCACAAAAGTGTGTTGTCCTTGTAACTGACAGTGTGGATTTATCCATAGAAGAGATGCAGAAAGTTATAGATAAAGAAGCAGAACCGATTCCATCTTATGACAGTGGACTGATGTATCATTTGCAAAAGATTCCAGCAGTGAAAGTCATTTATAAACAAATATCGGACTGGATTTATATGCAGGGAGGAAGTTCCTCTCAGGAGAGTTCTGATAATGATGACAGTGAAAAAGAGAATACAGATGCATACACTGCTGTGCTAAAAGAATTTTTGAATCAGGCGTCTAAGCTAGTAAAGGAGCAGGAAATTCCTCTAATCATCGTATATCAGCCGCCGCAGATGATAGAGGAAGACGGCAGCATTGCCTATACCCATTCAGAGGAAAAATTAGAACTATTTCAAAAGGAATGTGCTGCACAAGGGATTTCTTTTCATGATATGACAGATGATTTTACAAAACTTTACGAAGAAGAACACCTTGTTGCTCATGGATTTAGCAATACACAGGCTGCAGGTGGACATTTGAATAAGTATGGACACAAATTAATTTCTGAAGCAATTGTATCTGAAATTCAAAAGTTGGAGGCTGAATAATGGCATTTATAAGTATCCGATATCTTTTATTTTTTATAGCAATCTTTATTTTTAACTGGGGTTATGTAAGCAGTTGTCGCAAATTGAAGAAGTCATCTTACAAAACATATAGCGTAATCCTCTTAGTTGAGAGCTATATGTTTATTCTTGTATCCGATTGGAAAACGGCAATTGTATTATTTCTTCAGACGATCATTGTTTATTTTGCAGCAAAGGCAATGAAGAAATATAAAAATAACAAGCAAGTGTGCGTAAAGTTTTTTGCAGTGGGGATTATTTTCTCTGTAGGACAGCTGATTGTTTATAAGTACTGTGACTTTTTTGTGCATACGGTGTTTCCTTCTGACAGGCGCATCATTCCATTTATTCCGCTTGGCATATCTTTCTTTACGTTTTCAGCTGTTGGTTATCTGATTGACTTATACCGCAATAAATATGAACCCATGGAAAATTTTGCTGATCTGGCGTTGTATCTGGCTTTTTTCCCTAAGTTTGTATCAGGTCCGATTGTTAGGGCAAATAAGTTCCTCGAGCAGGTAAAACATGGATATACTTCTGTCAATTTGCAGAATCTTCAGATTGGAATTCAATATGTCGTGATGGGAATGTTCAAAAAAATGGTGCTGGCAGATCACTTGGCAGTGTTTGTGGATGAAGTGTTTCATGTTCCGACAGCATTTCATTCGGCAACCTGCGTGTGGGCAGTCATTAGCTATTCTTTGCAGATCTATTTTGATTTTTCCGGATACTCAGATATGGCGATCGGTTTTTCAAAAATGCTCGGAATTCATATCGATAAGAACTTTGATTTGCCGTATATTTCCCGTAATATAACAGAATTTTGGAAAAGATGGCATATAAGTTTATCTTCCTGGCTTCAGGATTATCTCTACATTTCTATGGGAGGAAGCCGCAGAGGGAAGGTCCGTAGATACTTAAACCTGATTACAACGATGCTGATAGGCGGATTATGGCATGGCGCTTCCTGGAATTTTATTATCTGGGGCGGTATTCATGGGGCAGCCCTGGTTGTTCACAAAGAATTTATGAATGTGAGAAGCCGGATTGCTTCTGAAAAAACAGAGCAAAAGAACCGGAAAGGATACTGGTCAATCGTGCTAACTTATATTTTTGTCTGTATTACATGGATATTTTTTAGAGCAAATACATTCTCACAGGCAATTGAAATATTGGTAAGAACAGTTACGTTCCAGGATGGAGTACAGCAAATATATTCTTGGACATTTTTGGCGATTGCATTTGCATGCTGGGAAATTATCTATTCGATAATCAAAAACAAACGCGATGTAAAGGGGCGCCTGGAATTGTCATATCCAATGTTTGATCTGAATAAGGTCACAGGATTATTTTTCTTTTTCTTATTTGTAGGAATCACGATGATACTCGGATATGTAGGTCAGGTTGCGTTTATTTATGGCAAGTTTTAATATTACGGTAGATTAAGAGAGAGGTTGAAATGTATACATATATATTGATTTTATGTTTTGCAATATTTTTATTTGTACAACAAAATAATAAAAAACATGAAGGTTTGAATTATGTGCTATTGCTTGTAGAGGCAATCTTTTTGATCTTTTCCGTAAATAATTCTGATTATTCTAACTATTTGTTGATTTACAATGGGGAAATGGGTTCAGAAATCGGGATTCGGTTTGTATCTTCTATCCTGCGTGGGATTGGATTAGAAAGTTACACATACTTTCTAGTTCTTGTTATGGCTCTGATTGCATTTGTCTTTTGGAAGTGGGGAAAACTAATCCCGTATATCAATCATGTATTGTTCCTCTATGCGCTCATGATTATGTATTATGACTGTATCCAGATTAGAAATACAATTGCCACCTTTCTGATTCTGTACGGACTTTATCTGAGTCTGTATGATAAAAAAGTGGAAATGATTATCGTATGTATGATTGCGGTGCTTTTTCATAGTTTTTCTGCACTTTTTGCCCTTATGCTCCTGTATGTTGTATTTGTGAGACAAAAGGACAATTATGAGATCTCAAAATTTGAAATCGGCTTGCATGCATTCGGTGGAATTTTTATTATTGTGTTCGGGAGGAAGATATTATTATTTCTGGCAGCCCAGGGACCGTTTTTTCACAGAATCTACGGATACTTATCAGCAGATAACGGGTATGATTCACTAATTATCTGGGCAGGTTCCACTGTGTTTCTTATGGTACTGCTTTGGTATTTCGGCGTAAGAAATGTTTTGTCTGTCGATAATCTCTCTGTTCCCGAGATAAATAAAAAAGCGGTAAATTATTTATACCGCTATACATTATTCAGTGTAAGCTGTTCAGGATTTTTATTGTTTTTAAACGAATTCAACAGAACCTATCGTTTGTTTAATATGATGCTGTTTATGGTATTTGCACTGGTAGAAGATGAGATGTCCTGGAAGAATAAGCGGATATTGTTTGTTCTGTTTACACTCATAAATATCGCTTTTATGATGGTTGCTTTGTCAAGAGGTGTTGATCTTGATACCTTTTTTGTTAAATGGTAGAGAAGTTTTAGAAAGGAAGGTGGATGGAAATGGGAAATGAGCCTTTAATCTCCGTAATCGTTCCAATATATAATGTGGAAAAATATTTGGAAACATGTATCGAAAGTATTCAAAAACAATCATATAAAAATCTGGAAATCATTTTAGTCAATGATGGTTCACCGGATGATTCGCCGGAAATTTGTGAAAAGTATAGAAAAATAGATTCAAGAATCATCGTAATACACAAAAAAAATGGTGGCTTGTCGTCTGCACGCAACGCAGGACTGAAAATAGCAAAAGGGGAAATCATCGTCTGTGTAGATTCGGATGACTGGATTCATGAAGATATGATCCAGACAATGTTTGATAATCTGGTAAAATATGATGCGGATATGTCTGTCTGCAATTTTGAGATCAAGGAAGAAAATGGACCGGAAAGTACGAAAAAGTTTTCAGGAAAAACAGAAGTCTTAAATAGAGAACAGGCGATGCAGTATGCAATCCTGCCGGAAAAATATTATGGATTTGCGTGGAATAAAATGTACCGCAAAACCATTTTGAAAGATATGCTGTATGATGAGACGATTCGAAAAGGAGAAGATTCTCCGTTTACATGTGAGTATATTTCAAAATGTGACAAAGTTGTTTATCAGGATATTCCGCTGTATTATTATCGACAGGATTCTGTCAGCATTACAAGGAGCAAATTTAATACGGGAAAAATGACGGTGCTGGATGCTTATTCAGGGATTGTCACATTGCTTGAGAAAAATCACTTCACTTCGGAAACGATTGATTTACAGAAAGTTCAATATGCAAATCAGATGCTCTCTGTTCTGATCAATATTATGAATACAGATCGGAGGCAGTATCACAATGAAGTTGTAAAGATCAGAAAAATGATGAAAGAATACAGGAGTCTGTATATAGCCTCAGATCACATTGACAGGCTGCATAAAATTGTTTTTGTGTGTGGTGTGTGGAGTGAGTGGCTCCTTGCACTGTTTACGAAAATGAGAAAAAATATGAAAGGTTAGAGGAAAAGTTATGATACCAAAGACAATTCATTATTGTTGGTTTGGCGAAAAGAAATTGCCGAAACTGGCAGAAAAGTGTATCAAAAGCTGGAAAAAATATTGTCCGGATTATGAAATAAAACTGTGGAATGAGAGTAATTTTGATTTAAACATGAATCAATATGTCCGTGAGGCGTATGAGGCAAAGAAATGGGCATTTATCACAGATTATGCCAGATTGTATATCGTCTATCACTATGGAGGCATTTATCTTGACACAGATGTGGAACTGATAAAACCTTTGGATGATTTGTTAGAGAATGAAGCATTCTTTGGTATTGAAGCAACACCAAATAAATGTATTGCAACGGGAATCGGTTTTGGAGCTGAAAAAGAGAATCCGATGGTAAAAGAAATCCTGGATCAGTATTCGGACCTTAAGTTTAAACTGGGGGATGGTCAGTATGATATGACACCATGTCCGGATAGAAATACGCTTGTATTCAAAAAATACGGTTACGATTCTCAGGATAGATGTCAGGTTATCAATGGAGCACAGATACTGTCAAGCGAATACCTTTGCCCGAAAGATTTTAAAACAGGGAAATTGCATATCACGGATCAGACAGTATCGATCCATCATTATGATGGGAGCTGGCAACCGCTCTCAACAAAAATAAAATGTTCAGTTGCAAGATTAATTGGTTGGCAAAAATAGAAAAAGGGGTGTTGTGTAGTGAATTTAAGAAGAGCTGCAAAAACTGCTTTCGTCTATTTTGCAGGGAATGTATTATCCAAATTAGTTATTTTTATTTTATTTCCACTATATACCGTTTATATCGATCCGGTGCAGTATGGAAACTATGATTTGGCATGTTCTATCATAAACTTAATTGCACCGATCGCATTTGTCCAGATATGGGATGCGGTCTTTCGCTTTTCCTTTGATTCTGAAAAAACAAAAGACAAATATGCTTTAATTTCGAATACATTCGTTGTGAGTATCATAGGAGTGGGGGTATACATTATATTAATGACGGCTGTAAATGCATTTATGAAATTTGACTATTATCCATATGTAGCAGTCTATGGATTAGCGTTTGCCTTCCAATATGTATATGCGTATTCTGCCCGTGTATTTTTAAACAATACGTTATATGTTTTTTCAGGGGTATTAAATACGATTGTATCGGTTGTATTAAATGTCATTTTAATCGTAAACTTCCATTGGGATGTAAAATCGCTGTATGTATCTGCGATTATAGGAATTCTGCTCCAGATACTTGTGATTGAATGGAAACTAAAGCTCATTAAAAACTTTAGTATAAAAGATATTAACTTTAAAGTGGTAGAGCGGATGGTAAAATTCTCGATTCCGTTATGTATTGCAACCGTATCCTACTGGCTTTTGAGTGGTTACTCCCGTATCATTCTCGACAAATATGTCGGAGGAGTTGAAGTGGGATTATACGCTGTCGCCAACAGACTGGCAAGTATCGTAACTGTTGTGATGTCTATTTTCCAGTTTGCATGGAACGAGGCGGCATACCTGATGGCCCAGGATGAGGAACGAAAAAAAGTATACAAGTCGTTTGTCGATATCCTGCTAAAAACAATGTGTTGGATTATTGCAATGCTGATTATTTTTATCAGAATTGTATTTCCGTTCTATATCGGACCGGAGTATCAGGATGCAGTCTGGATCATTCCGGCAACTATCATCGGAGTTTCAGCTAATGCGGTGGCCGCATTTATCAGTACACTTTTTATGACAGAAAAGCAGACATCGTTTATTATGACGAGTACAGTGATTGCATCCGTTTTTAACGTAGTGTTTGCCATTTTCAGTGCAAAAAGATTTGGAATTCAGGGCGTTGTAGTTACATTAATGATTTCTTTTGTCATATTACTTGTTTTAAGAATATGGTCTATGGTAAAACTACAGGGAATTAAACTAGGAATAGACTTTCTGTACGCACTGACTGCATTAATTATCAGTGTAATCTTATTTTATTTGATATCAAATACTGTATTCCTGATCGGTATTTTATTCGTCTTAATCGTACTTGCGCTATTTGATATCAGAGAGGTAATTAGTTTGTGCATAAATAAATGGAGAAAAGAAAAATAATGAATGAAATAAGAAAATTAAACATATCAGATTTGATGATAAGAATATTAAAGCAGTGGAAAAAGATCATTATGTTTGTTCTTGTGTTCGGACTTCTTATGGGAGCTGTTGCTACAGTCAGTTTCTTGAAAGCGCGCAATAATAACAGTGTGCCAGAGACTGATGCTGAAACAAAAAAGATAAGTTACTCAGCTCATGATCAAAAAATATATGACAGGCAAGAAGAAGCATTAGAGCGAAATAAAGAGTTCTACAATATGTATAAAGATTATCTGGAAAATTCTATTAAAATGCAGGTTAATCCGGATCATGTATTTGAGGGAAAAGTAGAATGTCTGTTGAGCGGAATTGACCAGAAAGAAGTTTTGCGTGTAAAAAATGCATGTGAAGAAATTGTAAAACAGACAGATTTTTGTGATAAAGTAAGAGAAAAGTTAAATACAGATATTGAAGACGATTATATTCGTGAAATAGTGTCATTATCCTTTAATATGTATGAAGAGGCATCAGGGCTATTAGAGTTCACGGTTATTCATTTTGATGAGGATTCATGTCAGTCAATCATTGACATCTTGAAAACTGAACTTCAAAATATTCAATTAGAAAACAGCCTGTGTGAGATCATGGGGGCTTCTGTTGTTGAAACAAATAAATTTGCACTTGCAACAGAGCAAGATACATATTATGGATTAAAATGGAATTACTATGATAAGCTAAAGCAAGTTGAAGCGGACAGAGAGAATTTAAAAATGTCTTACCAAACCGCACCTATAGAAATTAACACACAAAACAGCCAGTTTAATATACTCTATGTTGTATTTGGACTCATTGGTGGAGGCATATTAGGAATCATATATTTTGGAATAAAATATTTATTCAGCGATCGCATTCATGCAAAAGAAGACATTGGCGGGCTGCAGGAAGTACCTGTTGTAACAATCACAGATGAAAATAAAGCATTCAAATGTTTTGTTGACCGGTGGATTGATAAATTAGAGAAAAAGACGGGAAACATTCCGACAACCTCAGCAGAAATGGCGCTACTTCCAGTAATTATGTCAGCAATCAAAAAAAATATCACAGGTGTTTGTCTGACCGGAACATTATTCAGTGCAGAACATACTGGTGGAAACATCGAAATGATTCAGAAAGTGAAAGACCTATTTGCTAAATACAATCTGGAAGTTATCATGCTAAACAGTATCTTAGGTGATGCAGATTCCATGAAAAAATCAGCAGACATCGCTAATGTCATTTTGTATGAAGTATGTGAAAAATCCAGTCATAAAAAATTATGTGAAGAGGTTTCCAAGTTGCAGCAGTGCGGCATCGAAATTCAGGCAATTATTTTAGAAAAATAGAAGAATTTTCACTTTGCAAAAAAAACTTGACGTACCTCCATTCGCCATGCTATACTAGACAGGCGAATGGAAGTAGGTCTTTTTTTTATGCCTAAAAATGGGCAGTCTCGCAAGCTGCCATGTAACACGAAACATGAAATTAAACATGAAGCGAGGTGGAAGTTGTGCGCACAAGAATCACATTGGAATGTACAGAATGTAAACAGCGTAACTACAATATGATGAAGGATAAGAAAGCACATCCTGAACGTATGGAAACAAAGAAATATTGTAAGTTCTGTAAATCACACACAATGCACAAAGAAACAAAGTAGTTGTCTGAGGTGAATGTTATGGGCGAAAAAACAAAAAACAATGCTCCGAAGACAAGCTGGTTCAAGGGCTTGAAGGCAGAGTTTAAGAAAATTGTTTGGCCAGACAAGAAAACACTTGGAAAGCAGACGGCTGCAGTTGTTTTTGTTTCCGTAGTACTTGGAGCAGTTATCACAATAGTGGATATCATTGCACAGTACGGAATTGATTTATTAGTAAAATAAGAAACTGATAAACAAGGGCAATTATGAAAGGTGATTTTATGTCAGAGGCAAAATGGTATGTAGTTCATACTTATTCAGGGTATGAAAACAAAGTAAAAGCCAACATTGATAAGACAATTGAGAACCGTCATCTTGAGGATCAGATCCTTGAGGTACGAGTACCGATGCAGGACGTTGTCGAGATGCGCGGAGGCACTCAGAAAGCGGTTCAGAAGAAAATGTTTCCTGGATATGTCCTGATTCATATGATTATGAATGATGATACCTGGTATGTCGTAAGAAATACAAGAGGTGTGACAGGTTTCGTTGGACCTGGATCGAAACCGGTACCGCTTACAGATGCTGAGATGATGAATCTTGGAATCCAGAAAGAGGATATCGTAGTAGATTTCGCGGAAGGCGATGCAGTTACAGTAACAGGCGGTGCCTGGGAAGGTACAGTCGGAGTAATTCAGAGCATGAATGTTCCGAAACAGAGCCTGACAATCAATGTT
Organism: Faecalicatena sp. Marseille-Q4148; assembly: GCA_018228665.1. Taxonomy (NCBI): domain Bacteria; kingdom Bacillati; phylum Bacillota; class Clostridia; order Lachnospirales; family Lachnospiraceae; genus Faecalicatena; species Faecalicatena sp. Marseille-Q4148. The sequence continues at coordinate 2,101,837 of CP073692.1, read as the reverse complement.
GAGTTATTTGGTCGCGAAACACCGGTAGAAATCAGTTTCGCAGAAGTCAAGAAGATGTAACAGTAAGTGGGAGGGAACATCCCCGCAATTACCACAAGGAGGTACAATAAAATGGCAAAAAAAGTAACAGGTTATATTAAATTACAGATCCCTGCTGGAAAGGCAACTCCAGCTCCGCCGGTTGGTCCAGCTCTTGGACAGCACGGTGTAAACATCGTTGAATTTACAAAACAGTTCAACGCAAGAACAGCAGATCAGGGAGATTTAATTATCCCGGTTGTAATTACAGTATATAATGACAGAAGTTTCAGCTTCATAACAAAGACACCGCCGGCAGCAGTTCTTATTAAGAAAGCTTGTAACATCAAATCTGGTTCAGGCGTTCCGAACAAGAATAAAGTTGCTACAATTACAAAAGCTCAGTTACAGGAAATCGCTGAGTTAAAAATGCCAGACTTAAACGCTGCATCTGTAGAAGCTGCTATGAGCATGGTAGCAGGAACATGCAGAAGTATGGGTGTCAAAGTAGAAGAGTAATCGCAGACACTTTGTTTGAACAGTAGACGTGGGAGGGGCTCTCCCGATAATACCACTAGGAGGTTATTAAGATGAAACGAGGAAAAAAATATATCGAAGCTGCTAAATTAATCGAAAGAGGAAATCTTTACGATAAAGAAGAAGCAGTTGCATTAGTGAAAAAATCAGCAGTAGCTAAATTTGATGAAACAATCGAAGCTCATATCAGAACAGGTTGTGACGGACGTCACGCTGACCAGCAGATCCGTGGTGCTGTAGTTCTTCCACACGGAACAGGTAAAAAAGTTCGTATCTTAGTATTTGCTAAAGATGCTAAAGCTGAAGAAGCAAAAGCAGCAGGAGCAGATTACGTAGGAGCAGAAGACCTGATCCCGAGAATCCAGAACGAAGGATGGTTCGATTATGATGTAGTTGTAGCTACACCAGATATGATGGGTGTTGTTGGACGTCTTGGACGTGTACTTGGACCGAAAGGGTTAATGCCAAACCCGAAAGCTGGTACAGTAACAATGGACGTTACAAAAGCGATCAACGATATCAAAGCTGGTAAGATTGAGTACAGATTAGATAAAACAAACATTATCCATGTGCCGATTGGAAAAGCTTCCTTCACAGAAGAACAGTTAGCGGACAACTTCCAGACGCTTATCGATGCTCTTATGAAAGCTAAACCGGCAGCTGTAAAAGGTCAGTATTTAAGAAGTGTAACACTTACTTCTACAATGGGACCTGGTGTAAAAATCAACCCGGCTAAATTAGCTTAATAAAAGTATATAAAGAAATTACCGACCCTGCCCTAGACATAGTATATGTTTTTGGTGGGGTCAGAATATATTGGTTAATTTATTATCGAAAGGATTGATATGAGTAGATATGCCAATTGCCCAGTATGACTGCAGTAGGGAAAACTAAAATTACTTCTTGAAATGTGCAAAAATAGTACGAAAAGCGGCACAATATGTACTTGGGCAAGATTGACAAAGGATATATAGGGTGATAGTATTAAGGTACTAACAATGGGAGGGGAATGCCATCTATCCTTATAATTATTATAGTAAGTTACTAGTAATAAATGGACTTGTAAGGGTGAATGCATAAATAAAAAGGGTAGAGTACATTATCTGACTATTGCGAATATTATTAAAAATGTATTGTTTAGGAGGAAAGAACAATGTACAGGAAAAAGTTAATGCGTGCATGCCTGGCTGGAATTATGGCTGCTACAGTTGTCACACAGAGCGTTCCAGTGTATGCGGCAGAGCCAAATCAGGCAAAGCAGGAAGCAACAGACAAAGCAGCCAATGTAAAAGTTGGAGTTGAGTTTGTTAATGAAAATGGAATAGTTGTAAAAGGTCAGTGGCTGTATTTCACAGAAGGAACTCATAGTTATAGTGAATTAGAGAGCCACGTACCGGATGGATATGAGATCAGCCAGACAGGTGATTGGTATGCAGAAGAAGGTGGAAAAGTTTCTGTCAATATCGTGAAAAAAGAAGAAGAGCCAGAGAAACCAGCAGCTAATGTAAAAGTTGGAGTTGAGTTTGTTAATGAAAATGGAATAGTTGTTAAAGGTGAGTGGCTGTATTTCACAGAAGGAACTCACAGCTATAGCGAATTAGAGAGCCACGTGCCGGATGGATATAAGATTAGCCAGACAGGTGATTGGTATGCAGAAGAAGGTGGAAAAGTTTCTGTCAATATCGTGAAAAAAGAAGAAGAGCCAGAGAAACCAGCAGCTAATGTAAAAGTTGGAGTTGAGTTTGTTAATGAAAATGGAATAGTTGTTAAAGGTGAGTGGCTGTATTTCACAGAAGGAACTCACAGCTATAGCGAATTAGAGAGCCACGTGCCGGATGGATATAAGATTAGCCAGACAGGTGATTGGTATGCAGAAGAAGGTGGAAAAGTTTCTGTCAATATCGTGAAAAAAGAAGAAGAGCCAGAGAAACCAGCAGCTAATGTAAAAGTTGGAGTTGAGTTTGTTAATGAAAATGGAATAGTTGTTAAAGGCGAGTGGCTGTATTTCACAGAAGGAACTCACAGCTATAGCGAATTAGAGAGCCACGTGCCGGATGGATATAAGATTAGCCAGACAGGTGATTGGTATGCAGAAGAAGGTGGAAAAGTTTCTGTCAATATCGTAAAAAAAGAAGAGGTTATAAAAGAAACAGTTCTTAATGTTACTTTTGTGACAAAAGATGGAGAAGAAGTTGGATCTGAAGTTGTAAGATCTACAGTACAAGGTTCTTCTAATGATAACTGGACATTTATGCTCGGAACAGACTTTTATCTTCCAGATAGCTATAAATTAGCTGAAGGTGAGGCAACACAGTTTGAAGTTCCGTTCGGAGCTACTTCTGCAGCTACAATTGTTGTGGAAAAAATTGTTAATGTAAAAACAGTATATGTATCCTACATCGATGAAGAAACAAAAATGCCACTTGAAAATGGAATTGAAGAGATCAAATTAGCAGCAGATGCAAACTCATTCAACACAAGCATCTTAAAGAACGTACCGGCAGGATACGAAGTATGTGTAACAGGAGATGTTACATTTGAAGGCGACACAGTAAATGTAGAAGTACGTAAAGCTGAAAAAACAGTATATGTATCCTACATCGATGAAGAAACAAAAATGCCGCTTGAAAATGGAATTGAAGAGATCAAATTAGCAGCAGATGCAAACTCATTCAACACAAGCATCTTAAAGAACGTACCGGCAGGATACGAAGTATGTGTAACAGGGGATGTTACATTTGAAGGCGACACAGTAAATGTAGAAGTACGTAAAGCTGAAAAAACAGTATATGTATCCTACATCGATGAAGAAACAAAAATGCCGCTTGAGAATGGAATCGAAGAGATCAAATTAGCAGCAGATGCAAACTCATTCAACACAAGCATCTTAAAGAACGTACCGGCAGGATACGAAGTATGTGTAACAGGAGATGTTGCATTTGAAGGCGACACAGTAAATGTAGAAGTACGTAAAGCTGAAAAAACAGTATATGTATCCTACATCGATGAAGAAACAAAGATGCCGCTTGAAAATGGAATTGAAGAGATCAAATTAGCAGCAGATGCAAACTCATTCAACACAAGCATCTTAAAGAACGTACCGGCAGGATACGAAGTATGTGTAACAGGAGATGTTGCATTTGAAGGCGACACAATAAATGTAGAAGTACGTAAAGTTGCAAAAACAGTATATGTATCCTACATCGATGAAGAAACAAAGATGCCGCTTGAAAATGGAATTGAAGAGATCAAATTAGCAGCAGATGCAAACTCATTCAACACAAGCATCTTAAAGAACGTACCGGCAGGATACGAAGTATGTGTAACAGGGGATGTTACATTTGAAGGCGACACAGTAAATGTAGAAGTACGTAAAGCTGAAAAAACAGTATATGTATCTTACATCGATGAAGAAACAAAGATGCCGCTTGAGAATGGAATCGAAGAGATTAAATTAGCAGCAGATGCAAACTCATTCAACACAAGCATCTTAAAGAACGTACCGGCAGGATACGAAGTATGTGTAACAGGAGATGTTGCATTTGAAGGCGACACAATAAATGTAGAAGTACGTAAAGTTGCAAAAACAGTATATGTGTCATACATTGATGCAGATACAAAAATGCCGCTTGAGAATGCAATTGAAACATTGAAATTAGAGGCAGGAGCGACATATTTCAATGCAAGTGTATTAAAAGCAATTCCAGAAGGATATGAACTTGTAACAACAGGTGATGTATTTGTTGGAAATAATGATACAGTAAATGTAGAAGTACGCAAAGCTGAAAAGACAGTATATGTATCATACATTGATGCAGATACAAAAATGCCGCTTGAAAATGCAATTGAAACAATTAAATTAGCAGCAAATGTAACATATTTTAATACAAATATGTTAAAAGCAATTCCAGAAGGATATACACTTGCAGTAGCAGGTGATGTATTTGTTGGAAATAATGATACAGTAAATGTAGAAGTACGCAAAGCTGAAAAGACAGTATATGTATCATACATTGATGAAGAAACAAAGATGCCATTTGAAAATGGAATCGAAGAGATCAAAGTACCGGCAGATGCAAACTCATTCAACACAAGCATCTTAAAGAACGTACCGACAGGATACGAACTCTGTGTAGTAGGAGATGTTACATTTGAGGGAGATTCATTAAACGTAGAAGTACGTAAAGCTGAAAAAACAGTATACGTATCATACATTGATGAAGAAACAAAGATGCCATTTGAAAATGGAATCGAAGAGATCAAATTAGCAGCAGATGCAAACTCATTCAACACAAGCATCTTAAAGAACGTACCGGCAGGATACGAACTCTGTGTAGTAGGAGATGTTACATTTGAGGGAGATTCATTAAACGTAGAAGTACGTAAAGCTGAAAAGACAGTATACGTATCATACATTGATGAAGAAACAAAGATGCCATTTGAAAATGGAATTGAAGAGATCAAAGTACCGGCAGATGCAAATTCATTCAACACAAGCATCTTAAAGAACGTACCGGCAGGATACGAACTCTGTGTAGTAGGAGATATTGCATTTGAGGGAGATTCATTAAATGTAGAAGTACGTAAAGTAGTTAACTTCGAATATGTAAAAGTAACATATGTAGATGCAGACAACGGTGAATTCGTAGTAGGATATGGAACAGCTAAAGTTGAAAAAGGAGCAGCATACTTCAACACATCTACTTTGACAGATGTACCTTATGGATATGAAATTGCAGAAGCTGGAGATATGGTTATCGCTAATGGTGAAGCAACAGTTAAAGTTCGTAAGATTGATAATGTACAGGAAGTTACAATTACATATGTGCATAAAACAACAGGAGATGTAGTTGGATATGGCAAGCTGAATGCATACAAAGATGAAACATATTTCAATACATCAAGATTGACAGATATCCCAGAAGGATATGTACTTGCAGATGTTGGTGATATGCCGATTGAAAATGGAGCAGCAACAGTATATGTATATGCAGCAACAGATATGGAAGAACTTCAGCCATCTACACCAGTAGAGCCATCCAAACCGGTAGAACCATCTAAACCGGAAAATCCGGACAAGAATGAAGAAACTACAACTGATGATAACAAGAAAGATGATAAAAAAGATGACAAGAAAACATCTGCTAAGACAGGCGATGAGACGAATCCAATCGCAGCAGTTTTACCAGCAGGTATCAGTCTTGCAGCAATTCTTGCACTGTTAAAGAAACGTAAATAGTTTTTTGCAGGATTTGTAAAATAGTCTTTTGTAAAAAATCAGAATATTGCCAAAAATGCTTAGCGTTTTTGGCAATATTTTTTGGATAAAACTTCTTTTTATACGAGTGCGTTGGGTGAAAGGGAAAAATTATGAAAAAAATTATAGGTTATTTAATGTTGATGTGTTTAATAATGACCGTGCTGATAGGTTGCGGAAAGCAAAAAGAAGAACAAAAGAAAGAGACAGAAAAGTATATAGGTACAGTGGCAGGAAATTTAGAAGTATTAAAGGAACCCTTAGCAGAAGAAGATGTTAGTAATGTAGAAAAAGGAATTCGTGATTGGATTTCAGCTTTTTTGGCAGTAAACAGTGATACAGGAAATCGAGAATTAAAGGATGATGCTCTATATAACAGTATAGTTGATGAACATCAAAGGGAAAAATTAGAAGAAAAAAGAACAGAATTTTATAAAGATAGCACAGTAGTGATTGAAGAAATTAGGGTAGAAGTAGGAGACACTAAAAAAGCTATATATGATAAAAGAGAAGTGGGGATTGTGGAATGCATAGCCGAAGTGAACGGGAAAAAAAATGATAATAAATTTAATGAAAAATATGTAATAGAATTTGTTGTAGATTATATAGGCGATATAGTGTCTGTGTATGAAATAGAAAGTATTACCTGGTAAAATAGTTATGTTTGGAAAATTAGTTTTATATGAAATATTATAGAAAATGCCGTTCAATCATTCGATATAGTGGTTGTACGGTATTTTGTGTTAAAATAAAGGTTCTATGTCAATAGTTGGGGTGCTTGATGAGTATTCCAATGCAATAGGTTCTTCCGCAATTATCCGTTTTTACCTTTTTATATTATTGGAAATATAGTATAATTAACATATCAAAAGATATGAGGAGGCAGTCAGATGTCAGGTTCACACAATACATTATGTATAAATAGTTTTTATCCTGAAACTGAATTAAATATAACGGAGATCAGGGAATATGAAAAACAGATATTAATACGAATGAAATCAATTTCAAAGAATTGTAGGTGCCCGAAATGTGGCTGTATAACAGATAAATATCATGGAACGTATATTCGTAAAGTACAGGATCTCCCTATTTTAGGGAAGATGACTCAACTTGAAATTTGTTCTCATGAATATGAATGTATGAACGATGGCTGTGAAGCAACAACGTTTGCTGAAACATTTGATGGTTTTCTTAATGCTTATAGTCGTATGACAGAACGATGTGCTGATTTTATCTGTACATTAGCAATGGAATCCAGCTGTGAAGGCTGCGCCCGTATTTGTAAGGCACTTGGCATTAAAATTAGTGGGGATACTGTTATAAGACTGCTTTTAAGAAGGTATGAATCTCTTCCCGGACCAGAGGTGGGTGATGTAATTGGCGTGGATGATTTTGCATATAAAAAACGACATACATATGGAACTATTATTGTAAATGAAGAAAATCATGAACCAATTGCGCTGTTGGATGGAAGAAATGGAGATGCACTAAGAAATTGGCTTAAGAATAGTAAACATATAAAAGTAGTCACTCGTGACCGGGCGAGTGCATATGCAAAAGTAATATCGGAAGACTTACCCGATGTTATGCAGGTGGCAGACCGGTTTCATTTACATCAGAATTTATTGGAGACAATCAAAAAGGCGCTAAATCATGTACTTCCGGCAACAGTAAGTATTCCTCATGTTGAGCAGTCCACAGTTATAGAAGAACCGTGTAAAAAAAATCGAATCTATTGTGGATAACTCTTCTATTTTTTCAGAAAAACGGTATAAAATGGTCTGTCAAATACAGAAATTTTTAAGTGAAGGCTGTAGCTATCGTGAGATAGCAAAACGGATGGGGGTAGGACGAAATACGATTGCAAAATATCGTGAAGGAGATCCGAAAGAACTAAGTATGTACGGAATCCGGCAGAGTAAATTGGATATATTTTATGATTTCATTATTCAATGTTTGGATTCCGGGTGGAGTAAAAGTAAAACAATAAAAGAAATTTATGCAAAAGGATATACAGGTTCAAAGAGTAATGCCTTTGACTATTTGTGTAAGATAGAACAAAAAGAAAACAAATATTTTGAAGTGCAACCATATATCCGAACAATGACAGAAGGATTAAAATACAGAACAACTTGTTTATAGAAAAATATTGCAAAAGCGAGATTAAAGCAATAAAGAGTTTTGCTGAAGGATTAAAAAGAGACATAGATGCGGTTGAAAATGCGGTAGCCTATGACTATAGTAATGGTTTTGTAGAAGGGACAAATAGTCGGTTAAAAATGATAAAACGAACAATGTATGGACGCTGTAGAAAACGTTTACTAGAGGCAAAACTTAGATATGCGTGGAAATTCAGAAACGGATAATTACGGAAGAACCACGGAGCCCGGATTATTCACAGACAGAGGGAGATGGAAAATAGAAAATCAGACAACACCTACAGAAGATTTGATTGAGGAGTGATGAAACAATGTGGAAATTAGTTAAGGACTTACTGCTGGTATTCAATGCTGGCGGTGTGAAAGATGTGCTGTTAGAGCTGTTCAATAAGATTATCGGTGTGCAAAAATCTTGAGTTTCCGCAAACTGTAATTAAAACATGAATATGTCTGTCCAGAGTACCAATCTGCCAATCTTTTGAAAATTTCAGAATGGCAGTTATGTGATTAGAGGTACTTTAATAAGCCCCGCCGGAACCGGACTTTGGGAAGACCTATTCCTTTATATCCATATGGCACGATATCTATTCAAACAGCAAGCTCAAGGCAGAGTTGAAGGTATGCAGGACGCTTTGATCTGAACCATAGCCTGATGCCTTCTTTTGCATAGGACAGTATGCCAGAGATGCCTTTTGCCGGCCGGTAATAGAAGAAAGATATTTTTTCTTTTATTGGATTTGCTGTCGTTATAATAGCAACTTTAAGGGTATTTGTTTCAGGTTTCATGGAAATGTGAGCCAGAAAAGCCATGCATAAAGTGATATAAAAATTCAGGGCATTGATTGCTTTCAGCTTGCGTACCCGGAAATTTTCGAATCGAAACACCTGTTTTTTACAACGAAAATATTCCTCAATACGCCATCTGGAAAAATAAAGCTTTGCAACTTTTATCACATCATCTTTCGATTTGATCTCTTTGTTTGTTGCAAGCATCATAGGATGATCCGTGATCCCATAAACAAGGACTAAATAAATGTCTTTTCTGGATGCGGTTATCTGTACTTTCACATGGGAAAGATAAGCTTCATGTGCCTTTCCTTTATAGTACAGAGGAAGTTTTACTTTGCCCTTCCTGCGGTTACGCAGTTCAGTGGCAAATACCCACTTATTATGGTACAGGAGCTTGCGCTTTGCAGTCAGACGGATGACATAATCCTGATTCATGGAATCCAGTTTGAGAAACATCTTGTTATCATCATAGCCACGATTCATGACAAAGGTTGCTTTTCCAAAGAGTGCAGTTGCCCGTTCCATGGCTGAAAAAGTAATATTATTAATGGAAGTGAAATTTTTTTCAGTTGAAGAATGGAACTCGGAAAAAGACTGACCGGCTGATTGCTGTTAGTAAGAACCGTAGCTTCTGTTATATGATATCCTTTTTGATAAACCTTTTTTGTAGCTGTACTTTCAGAACCATCCCGTACCTAGCCAAGAGATTCAAATTTATGTCCATCCGGTTTTACAATGTTACTACCGTCGATATGAATGACAGGGTGAGCGGGACACCATTTTTTTAAGCAGGCTAAGTAGGTATTCAATGCGTCTTTTGGTGTGCCTTTTGACAAATGTCTGGAAAGACGGTCAACACTGTTGATCTTTTTAGATGGCTCATGTAGCTGGTCAACAATGTCTGTAAGCAGACAACCGTTGGAAGCAAGAATGCCATAATTCATGTCAGCTATAAATTTTCTATCGGGTTTGGGAAGCTTTCTGGAAATTTTATTGGAAAAATTTAGAATTTCCCGTTTCATTTGGTATGTTTTTGATGTAAAATTGACCATAAGGAATCCTCCTCTTTTTTGTTTAGTACGATTTTTTGTGGTGATTAAATTTTACATCAAAAAGGAATTTGACAACTTCCTCTATCTCTGATAGAATGAAAATAGAAAAAGGCACTACCGATAAGCGGTTAGTCCAAAGATGTATGTATACTTTTTAAAAAGTAACCGTTTCCTTGGCCGGGGCGGTTACTTTTTTGTATGATCTATGTATGCAATCAAAATCGATACTACGATACCAAGTATCATCAGTACGATAGAGAGCAGTTCAAAATCAGTCATAAAGTTTGCCCTCCTTTCCCAGATTTCCCATAAAGGATTTCTATGTAATCAGAGGATCCAGTCCCTCTGTTGAAGGACTAACCGCCTACCGTTTTCAAGTAGTGCCCACAATCATTTTACCAGAGTTGTTTTGTTTTGACAAGATATAGCCTTTCTTGACAGCGATGAGGAATAAAATATTTTATTTTTATCTTATTCTTCACCATTTACGCATTTTATTGTTTATTCACATTTCTCTAAAATTTTTAAAAGTTATCCACCTCACTTAGGTCTGCTTCTCCTATTTCAAAAAATGTAGAATATTATTTAGTTATTTTCTTGAGTTTCCGCAAAATGTAATTTCAAAATGAATAGAATCTCCTAAAGTGTCAATCTGCCGATTCTTGAAATTTTAAGAAAGGTAGTTCCGTGAATAGAGGCACTTTAATAAGCCCCGTTAGAACATACAGGATTTGCTGCCTTTATGAGGGAAACCTTAAGGGCATTGGTTACTGATTCCATTGAAGTCATTGCAAGAAATGCCATGCATAAGGTGATATAAAAATTAAGCGCGTTGATTGCCTTCAGCTTACGCACACGAAAGTTCTCGAACTGGAACATCTGCTTTTTACAGCGGAAATATTCTTCGATTTTACAGCGGGAAAAGTAAGTTCTTGCCACCCGGATTACATCGTCTTTCGATTTGATTTCTTTATTAGTAACAAGCATCATCGGATGTTCGATAATGCCGTAAACAAGCACAAGATAAATGTCCTTTCTGGATGCAGTAATCTGTACTTTGACATGTGAAAGGTAGGCTTCATGGTCTTTGCCCTTGTAAAAAACATTTGTTTTCACCTTGCCTTTCCTGCGATTACGAAGTTCTGTAGCCTCTGTCCATGATAAAAGTGGCTTTGTCAAAGAGAGATTTTCCCTGTTCAATTGCTTGGAAAGTAATTGTATTTGCAGATTTATAATCTTTTTCATGAGACGAATGTATTTTAGAAAAAATACTAACAGGATGATCGCCGGAAGTAAGAATGCAAGCCTCGGTTACATGATACCCTTTTTTATAAACGCTTTTAGAGGATGTACTTTCTGAACCATCGCGGACAATTCCAAGTGATTCAAATTTATAGCCATCTGGCTTAACAACATCACTATCATCAATGTAAATGATAGGTTCAGAAGAACTCCATTTTTTAACTTGTTGTAGGTAAGCGGAAGTAGCAGATGCAGACACACCTTTTTCAAGGTGTCTAGATAAACGATCAACAACGTTTTAGTCTAAAAAGTATAGTACTCAACTTTTTATACCAGAAAGAAGTTAGACTATGAATTCTCAAAAATCTTTTAGGAGCATTTAGTTGGCCACGCACAAAGGAAGAGACTATGGAGATTGCTCTAAAGCAGTTCCAAATGTTAATGCACAGGCTTTCCGTTGTTGCAAAACATCCAATAAAAGAACTGAAGGATCCACTCAAAATTATGTAGCATTGTGCAATTCGTAGAAAACAAATTTTCTTTTTTTATAAAGTGTAATTTTTAGATTATTTTAGTGCATTATATGTAATTGACAAACAATATTTAAAGTGATAGCATTAATAGTAGCAACAATAGAAGTGCGTTATCTGCTATTGAAAAATATTTCAAAATGTGGGAGGAAATAACGATGTATAGGAAAAAATTAATGCGTGCTTGTTTAGCAGGAATTATGGCTGCTACAGTAGTAGGGTCAAGTGTACCAGCATATGCGGCAGAACCAGAGGGAGCAGCACAGGAAGAAACTGTGCAGGAGGAAAGAACCGTATATGTAAGCTTTGCAACAGAAGATGGTGTTAAGGTAAGTGATGATGTATTACCGATTCAAGTAAGCGGAACAACATTCCATACAAGTAAGCTTACGAAACTGCCGGCAGGCTATGAACTGTGCAGCGTAGGCGATGTATACGTGGGAGAAGCAGATGCAGTAACGGTTACAGTAAGAAAGAAGGCAGCTGAGGAAAGAACGGTATATGTAAGCTTTGCAACAGAAGATGGTGTTAAGGTAAGTGATGATGTATTACCGATTCAAGTAAGCGGAACAACATTCCATACAGATAAGCTTACGAAATTGCCGGCAGGCTATGAACTGTGCAGCGTAGGCGATGTATATGTAGGCGAAGCAGATGCAGTAACAGTTACGGTAAGAGAGAAAGCTGTTGAAGAAAGAACAGTATACGTTAAATTTGAGACAGAAGATGGAAAGCTGCTTGATGATGTGCTGCCGATTAAAGTAAGCGGAACAACATTCCATACAAGTAAGCTTACGAAACTGCCGGCAGGCTATGAACTGTGCAGCGTAGGCGATGTATATGTAGGCGAAGCAGATGCAGTAACGGTTACGGTAAGAGAGAAAGCTGTTGAAGAAAGAACAGTATACGTTAAATTTGAGACAGAAGATGGAAAGCTGCTTGATGATGTGCTGCCGATTAAGGTAAGCGGAACAACATTCCATACAGATAAGCTTATGAAATTGCCGGCAGGCTATGAACTGTGCAGCGTAGGCGATGTATATGTGGGAGAAGCAGATGCAGTAACAGTTACTGTAAGAAAAGTCGAGACAGTTAAGGCAACTGTTTTAAGAGTTGTTTATCGAGATGAGGCAACACAGGAAGTTGTTGGTGAAGAAACTTTAACAGGTGGACGCCAGAATGAAGAAGGAAATTATATTTTTAATGCCGATATTGACTTTAATATTCCGGCAGGCTATGAAGTAGCTGTAAATTATGGTGATATTGAAGTTGCAGAAGGTACAGCATCATCAATGGAATGTCTTGTAAAGAAAGCATCTGAATTCGAATATGCAAAAGTAACATATGTAGATGCAGATGGTGGTTTTGTAGTAGGTTATGGAACAGCTAAAGTAGAAAAAGGAGCAACATACTTCAATACATCTATCTTAAATGATCTTCCATATGGTTATGAACTTGCAACACTCGGTGACGTATCAATTGTTGATGGAGTAGCAGAAGTAGGAGTAAGAAAAGTCAAAGAAGAAGCACCAGAATATGTAAAAGTAACATATGTAGATGCTGATAATGGTGAATATGTAGTAGGTTATGGAACAGCTAAGGTAGAAAAAGGAGCAACATACTTCAATACATCTATCTTAACAGATGTACCTTACGGATATGAGATTGCAGAAGTTGGTGATATGCCAATTGCTAATGGTGAAGCAATTGTTAAGGTTCGTAAGATTGATAATGTACAGGAAGTAACAATCACATATGTACATAAAACAACAGGTGCTGTAGTTGGTTATGGTAAACTGAATGCATATAAGAATGAAACATATTTCAATACATCTAGATTAACAGATATTCCAGAGGGATATGTACTTGCAGATGTTGGTGATATGCCGATTGAAAATGGGGCAGCAACAGTATATGTATATGCAGCAACAGATATGGAAGAAATTCAGCCATCTACACCGGTAGAACCATCTAAGCCAGTAGAGCCATCCAAACCGGCAAATCCGGACAAGAACGAAGGAACTACAACTGACGATAAGAAGAAAGACGATAAAAAAGATGACAAGAAAACATCTGCTAAGACAGGCGATGAGACGAATCCGATCGCAGCAGTTTTACCGGCAGGTATCAGTCTTGCAGCAATTCTTGCACTGTTAAAGAAACGTAAATAGTTTACCGTAGGATTTACAGTGTAGTCTTTTGTGAAAAATCAGAATATTGCCAAAAATGCTTAGCATTTTTGGCAATATTTTTTTGAAACAAGCGAAAGGATAAGAGATTGGAATGAAAAAAGGCAGAACACTATTGATCATAATGATTTGTTTGATAGGAATATTGATTGGTGGATGTGGTAAAGAGAAAAAGAAAGAAGAAAAGAAGCCATTAACAATTTATGAGCAGTTGACGATAAAAGATACACCTCTTTCTGATGATGACTCAAATGTAATTGAAAATGGTATAAACAACTGGGTAAAAGGTTTTCTTGCAGTTAATAGTACCGAAGAAGATAAAGAGTTAGCTGATAAGATACTCTATCAGAGCGTAACAAATGAAGCGCAGAAGGAAGCGCTAAAAAGCGATAGGGATGCTTTTTATAGTAGTGGAGTAATAGTTGTAGATGAGGCTACTACTGTATTAACAGATACAAAACAGGCAGAATATGAGAAAGAAAATGTGGGTGTTGTATCCTGTGAAACAACGATCAGAGGCACGGTAAGCGGTACAGCATTTGAAAAGAAATATACGATGCAGATGGTTGTAAAACGAGATGAAAATGAAACTGTAACCGTATATGAAATTAATGATATTGCCTGGGAGTAATTGTTGGAAGAATATTTCTTCTAAAAACTATTCGTTTTATTGACAAAACAAAAAAATAAGAGTAAACTAAAACAGTAATAATTACTGATTTGTTAAAAGTTTGTTAAAGCAGTATATTACTAATTTGGAATCTGCTTAAGGGGCAGAAGAAAGGAAGTTTACGATGTTAAAGAATAAAGTTGCAATTGTTACAGGGGGAACTCGTGGAATCGGTTTTGCTGTTGTGAAGAAATTTGTTGAGAATGGAGCTGCCGTTTCTGTATGGGGATCTCGTCAGGAGACAGTCGATAAAGCACTGGCACAGCTGAAGGAGTTATATCCGGATGCAAAGGTGAGCGGCAAATGTCCGAATCTGAAAGATGCTGCACAGGTTGCGGAGACGATGGCTCAGGTAAAGGAAGAATTTGGTGCAGTTGATATTCTTGTGAATAATGCGGGAATTTCTCAGAGCACACCGCTTTACAATTATACAGCGGAAGAGTTCCAGAAGATTGTTGATTTGAATATTACATCTGTATTTAACTGTGCACAGGCAGCAGCAAAGATTATGAAAGAGCAGGGCGGCGGTGTTATTTTAAATACAAGTTCCATGGTAAGTCTTTATGGTCAGCCTTCAGGATGCGGCTATCCGGCATCTAAGTTTGCGGTAAATGGTATGACAAAATCTCTTGCAAGAGAGCTGGGCCGTGATAATATCCGTGTCAATGCAGTTGCGCCGGGAGTTACAAAGACAGATATGGTTGCAGCGCTTCCGGATGAAATGATTAAGCCTCTGATTGCAACAATTCCTCTTGGAAGAGTTGGAGAACCGGAAGATGTTGCAAATGCATTCCTGTTCCTTGCAAGTGATATGGCAAGCTATGTAACAGGTGAGATCTTATCCGTAGACGGAGCTGCAAGAAGCTAATTGCCGGTATATATTTTCGGACACTGTTTCGAAAAATTATTTATAAGAGAGATTTTATAAGAAAGATTTTGAAAGTGTCGTCTGATCACTCATGTGGTGGTTGGACGGCACTTTTGGCAGTTATTGGGGCGAAAACTGCTTTTGCAACTGCCGGTTGACGCATTTCCATGTGAAAATGGTAGTCTGCAACTGTTAAATCTGCTATGCTAAAGATGCTTAAGCGAGAGAAAATGACTTAAGGAGGAATGAAGATGATTTTAGCGGATAAGATTATGGATTTGAGAAAGAGAAATGGATGGTCACAGGAAGAACTGGCAAATCAGCTTGGAGTGTCCCGACAGGCGGTGTCTAAATGGGAAAGCGCAGCATCGGTGCCGGATTTGAATAAGATTATTAAGATGAGTGAAGTGTTTGATGTCAGCACGGATTATTTATTGAAAGATGCCATTGAAAGGATAGAATTGAACGATGAGATAGGAGATCTGCCGGAGTCGAAAATCTATTCGTATGCAGAAGAACCGATAAGAAGTATTTCTATGGAAGAGGCGAACTGCTATTTGGAAATGGTGCAAATGACTGCCGGGAAAATTGCGTTTGGTGTTCTGCTTTGTATTTTGTCTCCGGTGCTTCTTATTTTGCTTGGAGGCTTGTCGGATGCAGAAGGCGGTTATATGATTTCAGAAGCGACTGCGGCGGGAGTTGGAATGACTGTTTTGTTGTTGCTTGTAGCATCAGCGGTAGCGATTTTTGTTTTCTACGGAAGACAGTTGGAAGCATATGAATTTCTTGAAAAAGAAGTGATTGAACTGGAGTACGGTGTAAGTGGAATGGTAGAAAAGCAGAAGTCAAAATATGAAGGAACACATGGACGCCGGCTTGTACTTGGTGTTGTGCTGTGTATTTTAAGCGCGATTCCCCTCATGGTACTTGGAGCGATTGATGAAGAGGGAATGGCTGCAGTTATAGGGTTTGATTTCTGTATTGTGCTAGTAGCTGTGGGAGTATTTATGATTGTACGGACTTGTATTTTGTATGGAAGTTTTCAGCGTCTGCTTGAAGAAGGAGATTATACGCGGGCAAAGAAGTTAGAAAATAAGAGAAATGATATTCTTAACACGATTTACTGGTGCACGGTGACAGCGATTTATCTCGGATGGAGTTTCTTGACGATGGACTGGGAACGGACATGGATTATCTGGCCGGTAGCAGGAGTATTTTACGGAGTTGTGATTGCTCTTGGAAGAATCTTTCGCGGGAAATAGAGTCGCAGAAAATAGAGGATTGTGATTTGTGGTAGCTAAAATCAAAGATTATATCTCTGAAATTGTATAGTAATTTGTTTTCAGATATGTTAAAAATAATATAGAACGAGTAATATGTTACTGTATCAGAAACAAAGACAAGGAGGAGAATCCTATGAGCAAGGTAGTTACCATGGCGATCGCGGGACTTGGAAACCGCGGGAATGATATTTATGCACACTATCAGCTTGTGGCTCCGGAGGAAGTGAAGGTTACTGCTGTTGCAGATCCTATTGCGGCGAAGAGAGAAGAGGCGCAGCGTACGTATGGCATAGCGCCGGAAAACTGTTTTGAGAGTGCAGAAGAAATGTTGGCGCAGCCGCAGCTTGCAGACATTTGCGTAATTGCGACGCAGGATAAACAGCATGTAGCTCAGGCGGTAAAAGCGATTGAGCAGGGCTATCATGTTATCTGTGAGAAGCCGATTTCGCCGTCACTTCAGGAGTGCCTGCATTTGCAGAAGACAGCTCATGAACATAAGAAGATGGTTGCAGTCGGACATGTGCTGCGCTATACGCCGTTTTACAGCAGAATAAAAGAACTGCTTGATTCTGGAGTGATTGGAAATGTTGTGACGATTCAGGCAATGGAAAATGTAACATACTGGCATCAGGCTCACAGCTATGTGCGTGGAAATTGGAGAAAAAGTGAGGAGACAAGCCCAATGATCATGGCGAAGAGCTGTCATGATCTTGATATGTTTGCATGGCTGCTGGGAAAAAAATGCAAACGTGTATCTTCTTATGGCGATCTGTATCTTTTTAAACCGGAGAATGCACCTGAGGGAGCGGCAAAACGCTGTATGGACGGCTGTAAGGTAAAAGAACAGTGCCCGTATGATGCGGAGAAGATTTATATTACAAATCCGGAAACGGGTATCCGAGGACTGCAGGCTGATCCGGAGCGTGATAAGTGGCCGGTCTGTATTTTGTCGCCAAATGATCTGAGTGAGGAAGCCATTTACCAGGCGATTCAAGAGGGACCATATGGAAGGTGTGTATATGCCTGCGACAATGATGTTGTGGATCATCAAGTCGTGAACATGGAATTTGAAGATCATGTGACAGTTTCATTTACAATGACTGCATTTACAAGCAAGGGTGGCCGTACAATTAAAATCTGCGGAACACTTGGGGATATTATCGGGGATTTGAGTACCAACGAGATTACGGTAACTCCTTATGGGAAAGAACCTCAAATGATCTGTGCGACAGAAGGAGACATGAGCGGACATGCAGGCGGGGATAACCGGTTGATTCATGATTTCGTCAGTGCAGTGCAGGAAGAAATGAGCGAGAGCAGTCTGAGAACAGGAATTGATGCTTCGATTGAGAGTCATGTGATAGCGATCGCAGCAGAATATTCCAGATGCCATGGCGGAGAAAGTGTGGATCTTGAGAATTTTGTTCAGAACTGTGAAGAGTAATATTTTATTATAATAATAAAGAGTCAGGAGAAATTAGAAATGAAGAATTTGAATGTAGGTATTGTTGGACTGGGAGTGAGAGGCTATTGGTTAATGAAGGATGTTATTCTGCTGATGCCGGGAGTAAAAGTAACTGCTGTCTGTGACGTTTATGAAGACAGAAATGAAAGAGCTGCCAAGCTGACAGAAGAAGTTTGCGGACATGTACCGGCAACTGAGACAGATTACAAAAAACTGATCGCAAGAGATGACGTGGATGTAGTAGTAGTTTCCTGCGCATGGGAAAGTCATATTAAAGTTGCCATTGATGCTATGAAAGCCGGAAAACCTGTCGGAATGGAAGTTGGTGGTTCTTACAGCGTAAAAGAATGCTGGGATCTTGTTGATACATATGAGGCAACACAGACACCGTTTATGTTCTTAGAAAATTGCTGCTATGGACGCCGTGAATTGATGGCTCTGAATATGGTAAAACAGGGATTATTCGGTGATATCGTTCATTGCCGCGGAGGATATATGCATGACCTGCGTGAAGAAGTCAGCGAAGGTGAGAAGAACCGTCACTACCGTCTGAGAAACTATATTCACCGTAACTGTGAAAACTATCCGACACATGAATTAGGACCGATTGCGAGAATTCTTAATATTAATCATGGAAACCGTATGCTTACTCTGACATCTATGGCGTCAAGATCTGCAGGTATCCAGGAATACATCAAAGATCGCATGAGTGATGATGAGAAATTAATGAATACAAGATTCGCACAGGGCGATGTTGTAAATACAATGATCAAATGTGCGGGCGGAGAAACAATCCTTCTTACACTGAATACATCTCTTCCGCGTTTCTACAGCAGAGATTTCACAGTTTGCGGAACAAAGGGAATGTATGAAGAAGAAAATGATACCGTATTTGTAGATAAGAAATATACTGCAGAAGAAGAATGGGATTTCAAAGCCAACTGGGGAAATGCAAAAGACTATGAAAAAGATTATGAGCATCCAATCTGGCAGAAGTTTTTGAACGATGGAGTTCAGGGCGGACATGGCGGAATGGACTGGCTTGTATTTGAAGCGTTTTTTGAAAGCATCCGCAATGGAGAACCGTGTCCAATTGATGTATATGATGCTGCATCATGGATGTGTATTTCTGCACTGTCAGAGGAATCTATTGCAATGGGCGGACATCCGGTAGCAATTCCGGATTTCACAAACGGAGAGTGGATTAGAAGATAAGAGGAAATTGACTTCTACTATCTGGAAGTTTATAATATTCTCAGTGATTTTATTTGAGCAAAGTGAGGTAATTGCAATGAATCAGGAGAGATTAGCGAAAGTATATGAATCGATGAAGGCAGAGGGCGTCGGACAGTTTCTTGTGACAGATCCAATGGCAGTATATTATCTGACAGGCGCGATGCTAAATTGCGGCGAACGAATGATGGTTCTTCTTTTAGCAGAGGGAAAAGAACCAAAGCTTATCATTGGTAAATTATTTCCGCAGGACGAAGAAACTCTTGGAACAAAAGTAATCTATTTTGAAGATACGGATGATTATGTAGGAATGCTGGCTAGTGAAATGTCAGAAGATGGAGTTATCGGTGTAGATAAAGTATGGCCGGCACGTTTCCTTCTGGCGCTTATGGATAAGATGCCATCTGCAAAGTTTGTGAATGCATCTTATATCATTGATCATATCCGTCAGATTAAGACTGCTGACGAGCAGGAGAAGATGCGGGCTGCGTCTGCGTGCAATGATAAGAGCATGGGTGAATTGATTCCTCTTGTTGTAAAAGGTATGACAGAGAAAGAAATGGGAGAAGAACTCCTGAAGATTTATCTGAAGAACGGCGCTCAGGGACATTCGTTTGATCCGATTGTAGCCTATGGAGATAATGCTGCTGATCCGCACCATGAGCCGAATGACTCAAAAGGGGTGTACGGGAACGCTGTTGTGTTGGATATTGGATGCATGAAAGATGGATATTGCGCGGATATGACAAGAACTGTGTTTATCGGAAAAGCTTCTGATAAGGCAAAAGAAATTTACGAAGTGGTAAAAGAAGCAAACCGCAGAGGGATTGAGGCGGCGAAACCGGGAGCGCGTTTCTGCGATGTAGACCGTGCAGCCAGAGACTATATTGAAGAGCAGGGTTACGGCGCATACTTTACACATCGCACAGGACATAATATCGGTATGGAAGTACATGAGTATGGGGATGTATCTTTTACGAATGAAAATGTACTGAAACCGGGTATGTGTTTCTCTGTAGAACCGGGAATTTATATTCCGGGAGTTGCAGGAGTTCGTATCGAAGACTTAGTATTGATTACCGAGGATGGATGCGAAGTATTGAATCATTATACAAAAGACTTGATTGAAGTAGAAGTATAGAAAAGTAATATAATGAATTTGAAAGATGAGAGCATTACGAAATGATCGGAAACGATTATAGAGGAATGCTCTTATTTTATACATTTTTCCAATTTGTTGGAAATCCCATTTTGGAAAATAGTACTTGCGGAGTAAGATGCGGGCAATTTTTGAAAGCAGAAAGGATTAATTGGTTAAGTTCTTTTTTGAATTGTTTAAAATCTTTGGTGTCAATTAGATAACGTAAGGCAATTACTACTGCAAATAAGTCTTTTTTACCAATTGAGTATTGTCCGTTTTTCTGTGGTAATTTTAATTCTTTGTGTAAGGGCATATCAGGGATTGCTTCATTTATCTGAAAAGAATAAAGACATTCATTATGAGCGCATATATTTCGACAGTTTGCGAGAATACGAATGAGCTGATGTAGTTGACTTTCTGATATATTAGAAAAATTAAGACTTATTTTACTGCGAATATCAGAAGTAGTATATTGATACATTTTAGAAATTTGACCGAATGTAAGTGCGTTGACAGTTATCCATAAAGGTACATTGTCATATGTTTTTGCATAATGGATAATATAGCGGTAGTGGCTGGGTAAAGAAATGGTTTTTACCAAAGTTGTGATTAGATGATTTATTTGGTTTAAATTTTTTGGGGTACAATTATAATTTTTAACAGATAAATATGCGGATTGTTGTGTGCCGTGTTTTTCACAAAAATAGTAGGCTAGCATAGATTTTAAATATTGTTCGACATGTAATATATATTTTAGAAAAAGGATTCTCAATTCTTCATCAAAGTAATAAAAAGCTGTAATCTCTTCAAAAGTGACACCGTGCAAATATTTTCCGGATGGTTTGTGTGTAAATATATCTTTATAATTATCAACTAATGAGAAATAACTCAATTTTTGCAGTATACTTTTTGTAGTTTCAAGGTCGGAAATAATAAGCTGTTTTTCGTTTATGAGTTTTTGAATTTGTTCATCATATGTGAAAAAAATTGTATTTTCTATGTTGGGAAACCTCCTTTGTTTATTAAAAAAGTGGAGCCCACGCATGGAACTCCACCGGCTGCGGGCATCGCAAGTTTCCGCAGCGCAACCACTAAAATCAATATATCATTAAAGTAAAAAGTTGTCAAACAAATTTTTGAGGCAGGTTATATATTGACCTGTCTATTTTTTTACACAGATTTTAAGTTTTCTACATTGGAATTTGATGTTCGTACGGTAGAATGCATTTTCGAAAGGAGAGTTAAGGATGAAGGAGAAAAGACTGCAGAAACTCAGATATACGGGAAATGTATTTCTGTTTGTAATGCCTGCATTGATTCCGCTGGTCGTATTTTGGATATATCCAATCTGTCGTTCGATTATGATCAGCTTTACGAACTGGGACTATATGAGCCCACAGTATGATTTTGTGTTTCTTGATAATTTTAAGATGTTGTTTCAGGACAGCCGGTTCTATGAGGCGGTAATCAATACGCTTGTATTTACGATCGGAACACTTGTACCAACACTTGTAGGAGGGCTTTTGTTAGCGCTCTTGTTGAGGAAGAATTTCCGTGGAAGTGGATTTTATAAGTTTATTTTATTTTCCCCGTGGATTACACCAACAGTAGCAGTATCTATTGTGTGGACGTGGATCTTTGAACCGGGAAGCGGTATGGCGAATGCGGTGTTAAATTTCTTCCACCTGCCGGGGCTTCCGTGGATTCAGAGTTCAGATACAGCGATGCTTGCGGTAATTCTTGTGACCGTATGGAAAAGTATTGGATATTCGATGATTTTTTATTTATCAGCATTAGAAAAGGTTCCGACAGAATTGTATGAGGCATGCGGTATGGACGGAGGACATCGGTGGCATCAGTTCCGGGATATTACAATTCCGTGCATTTCGCCGACAACATTTTTCTTAATGATTATTACGATGATTAATTCTCTGCAAGCTTATGATCAGATCCAGATTCTGACGCAGGGAGGACCATCGGGAAGTACAAGAACCCTTCTTTATATGTATTATCAGCTTGGATTTGAAGAATTTGATATGGGACAGGCAACAGCGGTAGCAGTTGTGATGATTTTGATTACAGCAGGATTGTCTGCGATACAGTTTGTTGCATCCAAGAAGTGGGTTCATTATTAGTTGTAAAAAGAGTTTATTTGGAAAGGAAAGAAAATTATGGAAAGTCAGAAAATTGCACTGACACCGAATCGTCTTCCGAAGGAAAAGTCAGGGCATCTGGCTGTGAAGACAAAAGTATTTCGAGGGATCAGCTTCGCAGGCAAAACGATTGTTCTAGCAGCAGTTAGTATTTTTACGGTATTCCCGTTTATATGGATGATACTCAGTGCATTAAAAACAAAAGCAGAGATTATGGATGTGACAGCATTTTTTCCGTCAGATCCCCAGTGGGAAAATTTTGTAAATGTGTTTACGGAATCTCCGCTTATCAGATATATCGGCAACAGTTTGTTTGTCTCAGCAGTAACGCTGCTGATCCAGATTGTAACAGGAGCAATGATTGCATATGCGATTGTATTTCTGGAATTTAAAGGGAAGCATCTTCTCTTTACGATTATTATGGGGACTTACATGCTGCCAAGCGCAGCCACATATGTTCCGTCGTATATTATTTTGGCAAATATGGGACTGCTGAATACATATACGGGGCTGATTATTTCTAATGCGGTCAGCATTTTCGGAATTTTTCTTCTAAGGCAGGCTTTTATGCAAGTGCCAAAAGGGCTTGTAGAAGCGGCGAGAATTGACGGCGCCTCTCACTGGCAGATTTTGTGGAGAATTATTACGCCGATGACAAAGTCTTCGTTTATTACCTTTGGGCTGATGAATTTTATCGCATGTTATAACAATTATATGTGGCCGTCATTAATTACCGATGATCCGGAAATGAGTCTGGTATCTCAGGGACTTCGTCGTTTCTTTATTGAAGGCGGCGCTTATGGAACAAACTGGCCGCTGGTAATGGCAGGAAGCGCATTGATTATTGTTCCGCTCCTTGTATTATTTGGATTTACGCAGAAATGGTTTATCAATGGAATCGGCGGCGATACGGGAATGAAAGGCTAATATCAAAAAAGTAATTAAGAAAGTAAATTTAATAGAAAATTTGGAGGAAATGAATCATGAAACAGAAAAGAGTGATTGCACTTTGTATGGCAGCTGTTCTGGCAGCAGGAGTATTTACGGGATGTGGAAAGAAAACGGCAAATGCAGAAGAAGTTCAGAAAACAGAGGACGGAAAAGTACAGATTGATTTCTGGTATTCTGGCGGAAAGACAGCAGTAAATGTACTTGGCGATATGATAGAAGAATTTAATGATTCACAAGATACTTATGAGATTGTTGGTACGACACAGGCGGATTACACAGAGACGTATGAGAAGCTTCAGGCAGGAATTGCAGGGAAAAATGCTCCGGATATGGCATTGCTTGATGTGGATAAATCACGGAATCTCTACAAGAAAGATTTGCTGGCTGATCTGAATGAGTTTATAGAAAAAGATGACAGCTTTGAAGAAGATGATTATATTCCGGTATTCTTTGATCAGGGAAAATATGATGATGATATGTTTGCAATGCCTGCATACGGAACAACACAGGTAATGTACTATAATAAAGCGGCATTTGAAGAGGCAGGAATTAAAGCAGAAGATATTAAGACATGGCAGGATCTTGAGAAGGCAGCGAAAACCATGTCAAAAGGTGAAGCATTTTATGGATGGGAGCCAATGTGGGGGTCAGGAAATCTTGTAGATGCGGCTTTAAGTAACGGAGCGAAAATCCTGAGTGATGACGGAAAGAAGGTTTTAATCAATTCTGATGAATGGGTTGAAGTCTGGGAAAGCTTCCGCAAATGGATTCATGAAGATAAAACAATGAGAATTCACTCCGGCGGTCAGGGATGGGAATACTGGTATAAGACAATTGATGATGTGCTTCAAAATAAAGCAGGCGGATACACAGGTTCTTCAGGAGACCAGGCTGATCTTGATTTTAACATTGTAGCAGCGATGGAACAGCCGGGATGGGGCGAAAATGAATCTGCACCAACAGCAGACGCGCTTCAGTATGTTATGCTTGACAGTGCTTCTGATGAAGCAAAACAGGGTGTATATGAATTTATGAAATTCTTTACCACTCCGGAAAATCAGGCGAAGTGGTCAATGAATACAGGTTATGTTGCAGTGCGTGAATCCACGCAGGAAGTTCCGGAGTTTGCAGATTATGCAGAAGGCAACCCACAGATCCTTGTGCCGCTGCAGCAGGCAATGCATGGATCTATTCTTCCGGAAGACCCAACAGGAGGTAAGATTTTTGATGCGCTGACGATTGCGGCTGATAAAGTGGAAATTGAAGGGATTTCAGCGAAAGAAGCTCTTGAAGAGGCGGCTGCTACAGCTCAGAAGGCACTGGATAGTGTTGCGAAATAGTGTTTGGATGTACGAGGAGATTGTAACATGAAGAAAGAATTCATATTTCAAATTAGTAAATCTACCGCAGTACGAAGCGAGGAATCCGTAAGGATTCCTTTTGCTACGAGTCAGATGTTACTGCGTGTCAGATTAGAAAAGGAATATTCCGGCATGGGATATCTTGTTGTGTATGATCCGGAAGGAAGGGTAAGACTTTGGCATCTTCTTGGGCATGGAGAGCGGGAATTACTGATTGGTTCGGGAGGAAAAGATACATCTGTAGGAGGAGTGCCGGGATCAATCGAAGCTGGAAACTGGAAAATAGAATTATTTTTGTTTACAGAGTACATTGCACAGTTTCTTGGAGAAGCGGTGGTAAATTTTGTGATTGAGCTAGAGACTTTTGATGATGAAACTGCTGAGGAAGACGGCAAAATGCCATTTCAGGTTTCAGATGTAATTGGAGAGCAGGAGTGGATTTCGAAGACATCAGGAAGAAAGCAAATGCTTCCGGTGCTGGATCATTATGATTGGAAGCGTGAAGTCTGTCGGGAAACGATGTGGTATAAAGGAGACTTTCATACACACACAACACTTTCTGATGGGAAAGAAACAACAGCATCTGCAATGGAGAAGGCGAAACTGACAGAACTGGATTTTTATGTTCCGACAGAACATAATGCGATTCATACCGGCTGGGTGGATACGTCACTCTTGATTTTGCCGGGAATTGAAATTACGACAGAACAGGGGCACTGTAATTTCTTTGGTATCGACCGGATGCCTAAAGTGCTTCCACAATTACTGGAACATGTGGGAGATGAAAGTTCTGAGCAATTCATGTATGAAGCAATTGCGGAGGCAAAAGAAAGAAATTGGATTGTCAGCGTGAATCATCCATTTCTTCATATCTGGAAATGGAAACACGGCGGTCTTGCGCTGCAGGATATGGACTGCCTTGAGGTGATCAATGATCCTACTTATCCGTATGCGAAAGAAGCAAATGAACAGGCGGTGGCATTTCTTGACCTGCTTTGGGAAGACGGATGGAACATATGGGGAGTGGGAGGAAGTGATTCCCACAATCTTTTAGAAGAGCGCTATGACGGTGCAGAACTTCCATCCATTGCCGGAGATCCGGGAACATTTGTGTTTTGTGAAGGATTGTCTGCCAAAGAACTGATGAAACGGGTGCGCTGTGGAAATATGTATGTAAGCCGTTTCTGTATGGGAGCGTTTGAGATTTTCTGCAATGGAAACTGTTATTTGCCGGGAGATGAGCTGCAGTTTGAAGAAGATACGGTTTCGGTTGAGTATCATATTCGTGTGTATGCCACAACGGAACGTATTTGTCTATATATGATTCGGGATGGAAGACGTGAACTGCTTAGACAGACAGAAGAAGCAGATGGCAACGTGACAGCGGAAGCAAAAGCAGAATTCAGGCAGGGAGAATGGTCTTATATGCGTGCGGAAGTAAGAAATGAGGCAGGAGAACTGCTGGCTTATGTAAATCCGGTGTATCATGGAAGGAAAACTCATGAATGTATGACTTTTGCTGAGGCAGTGAAAAAATTTGAGGGAAGATAAAGAATGAAGATTAAAGGGATTTTATTTGATAAAGATGGAACACTGATTGATTTCTTTTCGTTATGGCTGACGGCTGCAGAGCGTGCAATTCCAGAGTTTCTTGCGGAGCAGGAATTACCGCATGATGAGGAAACAATCAGCTATGTGATGGAGGCTATTGGTGTTTGTGATGGGAAAGTAGATCCATGTGGAGCATTAGCATATAAATCTTACAGAGAAATTGCAGCAGATATCCGTGCTGTGTTTGCGCGTATGGGAGTCTTGATTGAACACTCAGATTCAGAACTTGGAAAGCGTCTGGAAAAGATTTTTCAGAGAATTGTTACTGAGAAAAATCAGGAATATATACCTCTGGGAAACCTGAAAGAGTTATTTCAGGAACTGAAAGAGAAGAAGATTTACATCGGTCTTGCAACAGCGGATACCTATGAATCGGCGAAGACATGCATGAAGCGCCTTGGAGTATTAGAATATCTTGATTATCTCGGAGCAGATAATGGAATCGTAAGACCGAAACCGGCCCCGGATATGTTGGAACAATTTGCAGAGCGTTTTGCAATTACACCGAAAGAAGTTGCGATCGTCGGAGATACGGCAAATGATATCCGATTTGCTAAGCAATGCGAGGCAGTATCGATTGGTGTATTAAGCGGCGTAAGCGGAAAGAAGGAGCTGCGAGGTGCAGATTATGTGATTGATTCGGTTGAATACTTGCTGCCGCTGCTTGAGGAGGAGATGAAATGTCAGAAATTGTATTAGAACATGTAGGTAAAGTATATGATAATCATGTTCAGGTTGTAAAAGATTTTAATTTAACAATACCGGATAAAGAGTTCATTATTTTTGTAGGGCCTTCCGGATGCGGGAAATCGACCACGTTAAGAATGATTGCCGGTCTGGAAGAAATCACAGAAGGAAATCTTTATGTGGATGGCGAATTAATGAATGATGTGCCGTCTTATGAACGGAATATGGCCATGGTATTTCAAAACTATGCGCTGTATCCGCATATGACCGTCTATGATAATATTGGCTATAGTTTGAAATTAGCGGGCCTGCCGAAAAAAGAGATTGATGAGAAAGTACGCGAGGCGGCGCAGGTACTTGGACTGGAGAGTGTGTTGAAACGAAAACCGGGACAGTTGTCAGGTGGGCAGAAGCAAAGAGTTGCAATCGGAAGAACGATTGTGCGTCATCCAAAAGTATTTTTAATGGATGAACCGCTGTCAAATTTGGATGCTAAGCTTCGGGCGGAAATGAGAGTTGAGATTAAACGGCTTCATAAAGAATTGGATACGACATTTATTTATGTAACCCATGATCAGGTTGAAGCAATGACATTGGGGACAAAGATTGTTGTATTAAAAGACGGAGTGATTCAGCAGGTAGGTACACCATCAGAACTTTATGAGCATCCAGTGAATCGGTTTGTGGCAGGATTTATCGGGACACCGCAAATGAACTTTATAGAAGGAATCTGTATGGAAGAGGAAGATGGAGTGTGGTTATATTTTGACGCTCAGAAAATAAAAATGGATCCGCGGGACGCATTCCGCCTTCAGGCAGGTAATTATATAGGACGAAAAGTCATTATGGGAATACGTCCGGAAGATTTATATGTGGATCGTGAGCACGAAGAGTGTTTTGCCTCTTCTGTCATTGAAGAAACGGTAGAAGTGGTAGAATTGCTCGGTGCAGAGTCGCTTCTCTATTTCGAACATGGTGAATTCCATCTTACGGCAAAGATTTCCGCTTCTATTGAAGTGAAAAGAGGAGATGTGGTAAAGATCGCTATGGATCCTGAGAAAATGCATTTCTTCGATTCCCAAAATGAAGATACAATCATGTGATTTTATAGAAATTAGAGTAAATATAAAGCGATATTTTTGGTGAAAAATACAGAAAATTTGGCAAATAGAAAAAGTCAATAATTGGATTATAATATATTAAATATAGCAATTGGACGTTCTGACAAACATTTAATATAATATGAGCGTAACAAATACATGGGCATAAAGCCTATATTATAAGGAGGAACGTCATGAAAAAGAAACTGGTAAGTTTATTGCTTTGTACAGTGATGGCTGTATCAGCTTTGGCAGGATGCGGAAAAGCAGACCCAGAGGAAGAAGCGAAATCAAAAGCAGCAGCTCAGGGTGAGACAACTGCATCTTCAGAGGGAACAAAAGGAACAGATGGAATTTTTACTTATGCAATCGGTGGTGATACAGGAAATACATTGAATCCACTGACAGCAGATGACCGTTTTGGTCTGATGACATGTCATCTGTTATACTCACCGGCGTATTATATCTATCCGGATGGAAAGGTAGAATACATTTTAGCAGAAAGTATGGAGGCATCTGAGGATGGCCTGACATACACAATGAAGCTGAAACCGGATTTGAAATGGAGTGATGGCGAACCATTAACTGCGGATGATGTGAAATATACTTACGATACACAGAATGAAAACAGCCAGAATATGTATATTGAAGGAAAACCGATTGAAGTAACAAAAGTGGATGATCTCACATTGGAATTTAAACTTCCGGCAGTTTGTGCAAGTGCATTTGAAATTATGTCTTCTGAGGCAAGCATTCTTCCGAAACATATTTTTGAAGGAAAGAATACATTTGATATTAATATGCTTGAAGAAGAAGTTGTAGGAGCTGGTCCGTATGTATTAGAAGA
The DNA here is from genome assembly GCA_018228665.1 of Faecalicatena sp. Marseille-Q4148. Lineage (NCBI taxonomy): Bacteria > Bacillati > Bacillota > Clostridia > Lachnospirales > Lachnospiraceae > Faecalicatena > Faecalicatena sp. Marseille-Q4148. The sequence continues at coordinate 2,072,694 of CP073692.1, read as the reverse complement.
ATATAAGACAGGACAGTACTTAAAGTTTAAAAAGAATCCGAATTATGCAGGCGGAGAAGCTAATATTGATACAGTTGTTTACAGAGTTATTGAGAAAGATGATACAGCAACACTCGCTCTTCAGAATGGAGAAGTTGATGCATGGATCGCACTTCCGGATCTTCTGGACCCGTTTGCAGACAATGAGAATTTTAATATCACAAACTACAGTGAAGGTCGTGTAGCTTATATGCGTCTTAACCCGGTTGCGGAGAGCATGAAAGATAAGAGCTACAGAGAAGGTGTGTTAAGAGCATTGGATCGTGAAGAGATCATGCTTGCAGCATACAGCGATAAAGAGTTCTTTGAACTTGGATACTCTTTCCTTCCATATAACAACGCTTACTACACAGATGATGTTGAAAAATGGGATCAGGATGTGGAAAAAGCAAAAGAATTGACAGCCAATGGTGCAAAAGCTCTTAAACTCTGCTTCGTAGAGGAAGATTCCATCCAGCAGAGAATGGCGCTGACAGTTCAGGCACAGTTAAAAGAAGTAGGTATTCAGGTTGAACTTTGCGGAATGAACCAGGCTGCATATATGAAAGCTGCTTATGACCGTACAAATACAGATTACGATATCTTCTTTGGCGGATATGTTATGGGAGTTGATCCAGACATGTACTCTATGCTGTTTGTATCTACAAAAGATGATATGATCAACTATACAAGTCCTGAGATTGATGAGTTGTTTGCAAAAGGAAATGCCACATTAGATGAGGCAGAAAGAAAAGAAATCTACACAGAAGTACAGAAAAAGGTTTCTGAAGAAGCTATTTTCTATCCATTTGGAACAAACTTAAGAACACTTGTTACATCTGCTCGTGTAGAAGGTGTTGAAGATGCCGGACTTGTTCCGATCTATACATTCGGAGATATGGCGAAGCTGAAATTAAAATAGAGGCAGACAGTAGAAGGGAAGCACAAAGTGGCCTCCCTTCTATTTATGATTAAGAGTAGCTGACAGGAAAGCGCAGGCGCTTCTGTCAGGAAAAGGAGAAGAACATGTTAAAATACATTGGAAAACGAATTCTGCAGGCGATACCGTTATTGCTCCTGATTACCGTGATCTGTTTTACATTGATCAATCTGGCACCGTATGATGCGATTGATTCCATCACAACACCGGATATGACGCAGGCAGAAATAGAGGCAAAAAAGGAAGCCTATGGATTAAATGACCCGATGATCGTTCAGTATGGACGTTGGCTTGGGAACATTATGCAGGGAGATTTTGGTTATTCTCTGTTATCTCATACAAGTATTAAATATGACTTAAAAATCCGTATTCCGGCAACGATCCAGCTTGTGCTGCCGGCATATTTAACAGCATATTTTCTGGCAATTGTGCTTGGACTGGTTGCAGGAAGTCATAAAAATAAATGGCAGGATAAAGTGATTGACGGACTTTGTTCTGTGGGAATTTCTATGCCGACGTTTTGGTTTGCAATGATTCTTATGTATTTCCTGGGCTATAAATTTAAAATTTTCCCGATTATGGGGATGCATACCATTGGTTTGGAACATTCTATTGCAGACTATTTCAGACATTTTGCAATGCCATACATTGTGCTGACGATTGGTTTCCTTCCGGATCTGACAAGATATGTAAGGGGTTCTACAATTGGACAGCTGAAAGAAGATTATGTCATTGTACAGCAGGCATTTGGTGCTAAAAAAGCAGAGATCCTTTTGAAACATGTAGGAAAAAATGTACTGATTCCGCTAATTACGAAACTTGGAATGGCGCTTCCGATGCTTGTGACAGGGGCAGTAATCACAGAAACAATCTTTTCTTGGCCGGGAATCGGACCTTATTTCGTGAAGGCAATTCAGGCAATGGATTATCCGATTGTTATGAGTGTGCTTGTGCTTTCAGGAACATTGGTCATTCTTGGAAATTTACTGTCAGATATTTTATATTGTCTGGTAGATCCGAGAATTAAATCGATGAAATAGGTGGGAGAAGAGTATGAAGAAAAATAGAAGACTGGAAAATGTCAAATATGAATTTAAAAATAATAAACAGGCTATTTTCGCAGCGATATATCTTGTGGTGATCATTCTTGTTAGTATTTTTGTAGTGTTTATCAATATTGATCCGGACGCTATAGATGTAGTGCATAAACTTCAGCCGCCGTCATCAGAACATTGGTTTGGAACAGATGAAATGGGACGCGATTATCTGATGCGTGTACTGTACGGCGGAAGAGTTTCTCTTGTAGTAGGAGTACTTGCAATGCTGACATCCATTCTCATAGGGATTGCAGTTGGGATGTCAGCCGGATATTTTGGAGGCATAGTAGATAATATCCTTATGAGAATTGTTGATGTATTTTCATCTATTCCGTGGATCATTATGGTTACTGTAGTAGGACTGTTGTTTAAACGGGGAATTGTTTCTATCATTATTGTAATTGGTCTGTTCAGCTGGATGGAGATTGCGAGACTTGTGCGTTCAGAGGTACTTTCAGCGAAGGAGAGAGAGTATGTACAATATTCTAAATTTATTGGGGTAAATGCAGTTGAAATTATGGTCAAACATGTGCTTCCTTCTGTCTTTCCTACAATTATTACAGCAGCGACAGCAGCAATCGCAAGTGCGATCATGGTAGAAAGCTCATTGAGCTTCCTGGGACTTGGTGTTGCAGCTCCAATGTCAAGTTGGGGAAGTCTCCTGCAGAGTTCTCAGCAGTATCTTCAAAAGGCGCCATATATGGCGATTCTTCCAGGTGTGCTGATCATTTTGACAGTATATTCTTTCAATAAGCTTGGAGATGTGCTAAGAGTATTTGTAGAACCGAAGATAACGGCAGGTGAGAAAAATGAGTAAAAATGTATTAGAAATCAATAATTTAAAAACGGTTTTTAAGAGCAGAGGACAGGAAGTGCAGGCAGTCCGCGGCGTGAGTTTTTCTGTAGGAGAAGGAGAGATTGTCGGCTTAGTAGGAGAATCCGGAAGCGGGAAATCTGTTACAATGAAAGCAGTGCTTGGCATTCTGCCGGAGAATGCTGAAATTTCCAGTGACAGTCTGATGTTAAATGGAGTGGACCTCTCAAAGTTGAGTGAAGATGAATACCGTAAAATGAGAGGGAAGGATATGACAATGATCTTCCAGGATCCAATGACTGCGCTGAATCCGCTTGTGAAAGTTGGCAAACAGCTGGAAGAAGTCATTCTTAGACATAGTAATTGCAGTAAGGCTGAGGCAAAGAAAAAAGCAGTAGAAATGCTGGATAAGGTTGGAATCCCAACTCCGGAACAGCGCGTAAAACAGTATCCGCATGAGTTCTCAGGCGGTATGAGACAGAGGGTGCTGATCGCTATGGCGCTGGCATGTGAGCCGAAACTCCTGATTGCCGATGAGCCTACTACAGCGCTGGATGTAACGATTCAGGCACAGATTCTTGATCTGCTAAAAGAACTGGAAGGAGAGTATCATACCTCTATCGTTTTGATTACACATGATATGGGCGTTGTGGCAACGGTTTGCAGTAAGATTGCGATTATGTATGGAGGGCTGATTATGGAGGCAGGAACGGCAGAAGAGATATTCTATGATCCAAAACATCCATATACAAAAGCGCTGCTTCGTGCAATTCCGTCACTTGATCTGAAAGAGGGAGAGCGGCTGCAGTCAATTGATGGATTGCCTCCGTCACTTGTAAATCCGCCAAAGGGATGCCCGTTTGCGGAGCGATGTGAATTTGCAACCGAAAGATGCCGGACAGCCATGCCGGAATACAAACAATTCAGTGAAACACACCGTGCAATGTGTTTCCTGAACGGACAGGAATAGGAGGACGGACGATGAATCAGGAAATTTTGATATCAGCAGAAGATTTAAAAAAATACTTTCCTGTCAAAAAGCTGCTTGGAGGAAAGACGCAGTATGTAAAGGCGGTAGACGGTGTTAACCTTGATATTTATAAAGGAGAAACATTTGGTCTTGTTGGTGAATCCGGTTGTGGTAAATCTACGCTTGGACGAACATTGATCCGCATGTATGATGTTACCGGAGGAAAGCTTAGCTATAAAGGAAAAGATATTACAAATGCAAAACCGTCTGAAATGAAGGAATTTCAGAACAAGATGCAGATTATTTTTCAGGATCCGTATTCTGCACTGAATCCATTCTGGAATGTAGAAGAAATTTTAAATGAACCTTTGAAACAGATTGGAATGCCGGAAGCAGAACGAAAAGAACGAATGGAATATTTGTTGAATAAAGTAGGAATGAAGACAGATGATCTGATTAAATTTCCGTATGAATTTTCCGGCGGGCAACGCCAGAGGATTGGAATTGCGAGAGCATTGACCGTGAATCCGGAATTCATTATGTGTGATGAACCGATTGCAGCGCTTGATGTTTCTATTCAGGCACAGGTTGTAAATATGCTGGAAGATCTCCAAAACGAATTTGGGCTGACATATCTGTTTGCGGCACATGATTTGTCTATGGTACGCTATATTAGTACACGTATTGGTGTCATGTATCTTGGAAATCTTGTGGAAGTGACAACAAGTAATGAGCTTTATGACAATCCGCTTCATCCGTATACACAGGCATTGCTGTCAGCAATTCCGGTAGCAGATCCACGAAAAGCGAAGAAAAGAGAGCGGATTAAATTAAAAGGTGAGCTGCCAAGTCCGATGAATGTTCCGGAAGGTTGCCATTTTTCACCGCGCTGTCCGTATGCGACAGATCAATGCCGGGAAGTGTGTCCAAAACTGCGTGAAATTGAAAAAGGTCATTTTGTTGCCTGTCATCTGGCGGAGAAAATTTCATAGATAATAAATGGATGTTTAGCCATGTAGCGAATTGAGCTATATGGCTAAATTTATCCGAAAATATTGAGAAAAAAAGTGATTTTCCCCACTTGACAGTTTGGGAAAACCATACTACAATAAGAAAAGCGTGCACAGGAATGTTGCGTCATTTTTGTGTGCGAAGCAAAATTAGATTTTGCCAGGCAACCAACAGAAGAACCATAGGAGGTGAAAAGAATGCCAACATTTAACCAGTTAGTAAGAAAAGGACGTCAGACAGCAGTTAAGAAATCTACAGCTCCGGCACTTCAGAAAGGATACAACTCTCTGAAGAAGAAATCAACTGACACATCATCACCACAGAAGAGAGGTGTATGTACAGCAGTTAAGACAGCTACACCTAAGAAGCCTAACTCAGCTCTTAGAAAGATCGCCAGAGTTCGTCTGTCTAACGGAATCGAAGTAACAAGTTACATCCCGGGTGAAGGACACAACCTTCAGGAACATAGCGTTGTTCTTATCCGTGGTGGAAGGGTTAAAGACTTACCAGGTACAAGATACCACATCGTTCGTGGAACACTTGACACAGCAGGTGTTGCTAAGAGAAGACAGGCTCGTTCCAAATACGGTGCTAAGAGACCGAAAGACGCTAAGAAATAGAAAATCACTGATTTTCGGTAACAAATTAAGACAGAATCGTATCACAAACAGAACTATGATTCCTGTAGGTTGCGGGTTGACGCCTGCCGTAAGGCTGGCGGGATAGATAAAGTCCCGCACGAACACATTATCATTAGAAAGACACATGTGAGTACCGATGAATTAATCAGATCGCATTTCCGGATGGGAAATAGCGGAATAATGTTTAAGGAGGGAAGAACCGTGCCACGTAAAGGACATACTCAGAAAAGAGACGTATTAGCAGATCCGTTATACAACAACAAAGTGGTTACAAAGCTTATCAATAACATCATGTTAGACGGTAAGAAGGGCGTAGCTCAGAAAATCGTATACGGTGCATTTGAAAGAGTAGAAGCAAAAGCTGATAAGCCAGCTATCGAAGTATTTGAAGAGGCTATGAACAATATCATGCCAGTTCTTGAAGTAAAGGCAAGACGTATTGGTGGTGCTACTTATCAGGTACCGATCGAAGTACGCGCTGACAGAAGACAGGCTTTAGCTCTTCGTTGGATTACATTGTATTCTCGCAAAAGAGGCGAAAAGACAATGGAAGAAAGATTAGCAAACGAAATCCTGGATGCAGCTAACAACACAGGTGCATCTGTAAAGAAAAAAGAAGACATGCACAAAATGGCAGAAGCAAACAAAGCATTTGCTCATTACCGTTTCTAAATTTTGTGTTACAGAATTCCCGGCTGCGTGCAGCCGTGGAATTACTCTATATCAGAGGGAAATACTCATATAGAGACGTATCGATTATAGGAGGAAAAAACCTTGGCTGGAAGAGAATATCCATTAGAGAGAACCAGAAATATCGGTATTATGGCTCATATTGATGCTGGTAAAACAACAACAACAGAGCGTATTCTTTACTATACCGGTGTTAACCATAAAATCGGTGACACTCATGAAGGTACTGCAACTATGGACTGGATGGAGCAGGAGCAGGAAAGAGGTATCACAATTACTTCTGCCGCTACTACATGTCACTGGACACTTCAGGAAAACTGCAAGCCAAAAGCTGGTGCATTAGAACACCGTATCAATATCATTGATACTCCAGGTCACGTTGACTTCACAGTAGAAGTTGAGCGTTCCCTTCGTGTACTTGATGGTGCTGTAGGTGTATTCTGTGCTAAAGGTGGTGTAGAACCGCAGTCAGAAAACGTATGGCGTCAGGCTGACACATACAATGTACCTCGTATGGCATTCATTAACAAGATGGACATCCTGGGTGCTGACTTCTACAACGCAGTAGAACAGATCAAAACAAGATTAGGAAAGAATGCAATCTGCATTCAGCTTCCAATCGGTAAAGAAGATTCTTTCCAGGGAATTATCGACTTATTTGAAATGAAAGCTTACATCTACAATGATGATAAGGGCGATGACATTTCTATCGTTGATATTCCGGAAGATATGAAAGAAGATGCTGAATTATATCGTACAGAATTAGTAGAGAAAATCTGCGAATTAGACGACGATTTAATGATGGAATATCTGGAAGGTGAAGAACCTTCAGTAGATGCTCTGAAAGCAGCTTTAAGAAAAGGAACATGTACATGTGCATGTGTTCCGGTATGCTGTGGTACAGCTTACAGAAACAAAGGTGTTCAGAAACTTCTGGATGCTGTAATCGAATTTATGCCATCTCCGTTAGACATCCCGCCGATCACAGGTATTGATGAAGACGGAAATGAAGTTGAAAGAAAATCTTCTGATGAAGAGCCTTTCGCAGCTCTTGCATTCAAGATTATGACAGACCCATTCGTAGGTAAGCTGGCATACTTCAGAGTATACTCTGGTACATTGAACTCAGGTTCTTATGTATTAAATGCAACAAAAGGCAAAAAAGAGCGTGTTGGACGTATCCTTCAGATGCATGCTAACAAGAGACAGGAACTTGACAAAGTTTACTCAGGAGATATCGCTGCAGCGATCGGATTCAAATTCACTTCAACAGGTGATACAATCTGTGACGAGCAGCATCCGGTAATCTTAGAGTCTATGGAATTCCCGGAACCAGTTATTGAGCTGGCTATCGAGCCTAAGACAAAAGCTTCTCAGGGCAAACTTGGTGAATCTCTTGCAAAACTTGCAGAAGAAGACCCGACATTCCGTGCTCATACAGATCAGGAAACTGGTCAGACAATCATCGCTGGTATGGGTGAGCTTCACCTTGAAGTTATCGTTGACCGTCTGCTTCGTGAATTCAAAGTAGAGGCTAACGTAGGTGCTCCTCAGGTTGCTTACAAAGAAGCAATCACAAAACCAGTTGATATTGACAGCAAATACGCTAAACAGTCAGGTGGACGTGGACAGTACGGACACTGTAAAGTTAAATTCGAGCCAATGGATGCAAACGGTGAGGAAACTTACAAGTTTGAATCTACAGTTGTTGGTGGAGCTATTCCGAAAGAATACATCCCGGCAGTTGGAGAAGGTATCGAAGAAGCTATGAAAGCTGGTATCCTTGGCGGATTCCCGGTTGTTGGTGTACACGCTAACGTATATGATGGTTCTTACCATGAAGTCGACTCTTCTGAAATGGCATTCCACATTGCAGGTTCTCTTGCATTCAAAGATGCTATGAAGAAAGCAGATCCGGTACTTCTTGAGCCAATCATGAAAGTAGAAGTAACAATGCCTGAAGAATACATGGGAGATGTTATCGGTGATATCAACTCTCGTCGTGGACGTATCGAAGGTATGGATGATTTAGGCGGCGGAAAGATCGTTCGTGGTTTTGTACCGCTTTCTGAAATGTTCGGTTACTCAACAGACTTACGTTCCAGAACACAGGGACGTGGTAACTACTCAATGTTCTTCGAGAAATATGAGCCGGTTCCGAAGTCTGTTCAGGAAAAAGTGTTATCTAATAAGAACGCTTAATAAATTATAATCAACAGGGATTAGCATTTGCGCCGGTCAGCGTAGGCTGACCGAAATCCCTTGATCAGCCTCATTTGCAGGTCTGAATATACAAAATTCAAGAAAACTCTTGAAAAAGTGTATAAGATGAAATATAATCAGAATTAGCTGATTAAATTCAAAAATGTAATTATTATCTGCTCATAAGCAGGTATATTAAGGAGGATTATTCAAAATGGCAAAGGCTAAATTTGAAAGAAGCAAACCACATTGTAACATTGGTACAATCGGACACGTTGACCACGGTAAAACAACTTTAACAGCTGCTATCACAAAAACTCTTGCTGCAAGAGTAGAAGGTAACGCTGCTGTAGATTTCGAAAACATCGATAAAGCTCCGGAAGAAAGAGAACGTGGTATCACAATTTCTACTTCTCACGTTGAGTACGAGACAGAGAACCGTCACTACGCTCACGTTGACTGCCCAGGTCATGCTGACTACGTTAAAAACATGATCACAGGTGCTGCTCAGATGGATGGTGCTATCCTTGTTGTAGCTGCTACTGATGGTGTTATGGCTCAGACAAGAGAGCACATCCTGCTTTCTCGTCAGGTAGGTGTACCTTACATCGTTGTATTCATGAACAAATGTGACATGGTAGACGACGAAGAGTTACTTGAATTAGTAGAGATGGAAATCCGTGAATTATTAGACGAGTATGAATTCCCAGGAGATGATACTCCAATCATCCAGGGATCAGCTCTGAAAGCTCTTGAAGATCCTAACAGCGAATGGGGCGACAAGATCATGGAACTTATGGCAGCTGTTGACAGCTACATTCCAGATCCGGAACGTGCAACAGACAAACCATTCCTTATGCCAGTAGAGGACGTATTCTCTATCACAGGACGTGGTACAGTTGCTACAGGTAGAGTAGAGCGTGGTACACTTCATGTATCTGACGAAGTTGAAATCGTTGGTATCAAAGAAGATACTCGTAAAGTAGTTGTAACAGGTATCGAGATGTTCCGTAAACTTCTTGATGAAGCTCAGGCTGGTGACAACATTGGTGCACTTCTTCGTGGTGTTCAGAGAACAGAAATCGAAAGAGGACAGGTTCTTGTTAAACCAGGCAGTGTAACATGCCACCACAAATTTACAGCTCAGGTTTACGTTTTAACAAAAGATGAAGGTGGACGTCATACACCATTCTTCAACAACTACCGTCCACAGTTCTACTTCAGAACAACAGACGTTACAGGTGTTTGCGAATTACCAGAAGGTATCGAAATGTGCATGCCTGGTGATAACGTAGAAATGACAGTTGAACTGATCCACCCAGTAGCTATGGAGCAGGGTCTTCGTTTCGCTATCCGTGAAGGCGGACGTACAGTAGGATCAGGAAAAGTTGCTACAATCATCGAGTAATACAATCTGAATATAGATTTGTTATCGCAAGATAACGTTGTGTCCAAACGTAAGATACCCGTAGAACTTCGGTTCTACGGGTTTTTCTGTTGCTTAAAAAAGTTAAATAAGTCGGAAAAGAATAACGAATGATAAAGAAAAGCGGTTGCCGGGAGAGTATCCTGACAACCGTTTGTGATAACAGAATGATAACAAAATTTCTAATTTTTACTGATTTGATAACAGATTATGTGCCGTTATACACATGCAAAATAAAAGAATGTGGATTATTAAGTTAGATCATATGTTTTAATCTCATTTCCTTCGGTTCCCTTTTTGATTACAGTATGGCATCCTATCGTGGTTCCCATAGCACGCAATTTCCATTCTTCCTGGGTAGCGTTCAGTTTATCCAGTTCTTCCTGTCTTTTATTTTCATCTTCAATAGCTAATATTTCAGCTTTTTCCTTTTCATAGACATTTTTAAACTGGCACCATTTCTTAAAGAAATCCTGCATTGTAGGATTATCAAATGTCATTGCAATCTTCTGATTTGACGTCTCTGAGAGAGAAAGATTTACAGAGTCATCGATTGCAAACAGGATGGAGAGTACATCTCCAACTGTCTCAATATTGAAATCAAGAAAAACACTGACATTTAATCCCAGTGCAGTTGCAATCTTTTCTAACTGATCCGGCTTTGGATTCCTGATTCCCAGTTCATATTTTCTTATCGTACCAACATTAATGCCGGACAGCTCGGCTAATTGTATCTGACTGTATCCTCTGAATTCCCGGAATGCCCGGATTTTTTTACCTACCATTATGGCTGCCTCCTTAATTATATTTGTGCTTCTATTCTAGCACAAAAGTGAATGATGCGAAAGAGGTTGTTTTTTCAGAGCTGATTATAAAACACTTTGGAATATAAAAATTAAATTCGCAAAAGGTTATTGACAAAGCCACAAAAGTGAATTATGATAGAAAATACCAAAAGAGTCACAAAAGTGACTGGAAAGGAGGACGCTATGAGAACTAATTATATGATGACTGTTGATGATGTCATGGAAGAATTAGGCGTGAAACGCAGTAAGGCATATTCTATTCTGAAACAACTCAATGATGAATTGGAAAAGGAAGGATATGTAGCAGTTCGTGGAAAGATTCCACGTCCCTATTGGGAAACAAAATTTTATGGATGCTCTCAGAGAGCAATGTGAAGGAGGGGTTAGAATGTCAGCTTACAAGGACACAAAACAGGGAACCTGGTATGTGAGCTTCCGTTATATTGACTGGACAGGAAAGAAAACACAGAAGCTGAAAAGAGGGTTCAAGACAAAGAAAGAAGCATTGAATTATGAAAAGGAATTCATGAGAAAGACTGCAGCGGATATGAAAATGGAGATGGGAAGTTTCATCGAAGTTTATTTTGAAGACAAGAGAAAAGAACTGAAAGAAAATTCAATCCGGAATAAGCAGCACATGATGAACAAGCACATTGTTCCGTATTTTGGAACAAGAAAAATGAATGAGATCACACCGGCAGATGTTATCCAGTGGCAGAATACCATTCAGGAAAAAGGTTACAGCAAGACTTATGAACGCATGATTCAGAACCAGTTGAATGCATTATTCAATCATGCACAGAAAATTTACAATCTGAAGGAAAATCCATGTAAGAAAGTAAAGCGTATGGGAAAATCGGACGCAGACAAGCTGGAATTCTGGACGAAAGAAGAATATGAACGTTTTATTACGGTGATTGATCCGGAAAGTGAGGATTATCTGATATTTGAAATTTTGTTCTGGACCGGTATAAGAGAAGGGGAACTTCTGGCACTGAGTCTTTCGGACTTTGATATGAGTGGGAACAGGCTGCATATCAACAAGACTTATAACCGGATTCAGAAGCGAGATGTGATCGATACTCCCAAAACGGAAAATTCAGTCCGCACCATTGACATTCCTAATTTTCTGAAAGAAGAAGTTCAGGAATATGTGAAGAAACGCTATGGATTTCCAGAAAACCAGAGATTATTTCCAATCGTGGCAAGAACACTGCAGAAACGACTCAAGAGATATGAAAAGCAGAGCGGTGTGAAGCAAATCAGAGTGCATGATATCCGGCACCCGTATGTCAAGCCCACGACAAAAAAATTTATAACTTTTTTTGAAGTTTTTCGGGCAGCTTCATAGCTGCCCATAGCTGTTTCAAATGGGTGTTCACGGTTATACCTCCTTTTCGGATTCCTTAGTTTCTAAGAAATCCTGTGTTGCATATTCAATCTCAATCCGATCTCCTGGAAAGACGTAAACTTTGTTGATAAGCCGGTCAATCAGAGCTTTTGTTAGCATGTTGGCGTTTCCGACTTCCTGCACAATTTCCTGTTGTTTCAGCTTAATCTCATAATCACTTTTTATCTGCTTTGTCTGTGCAGTGATGATAGCATGAACATTTTTGGCTTGTACCAGTTCCGTGTCATAAACTGCTTTTCGTGTTCGATAGGTTTCCAAATCAATCTCTCCGAGTGCATACTGCTCATAAAGATGCCGCTTGCTGTCTTGAATAGAACGGAGTTTTTCTTCATGTTCGGCCTGCTGGACTGTCTGCAAATCCAATTTATCCTTATTGCTATCAATTCCCAATGTCGGACACATTTGAGCCCGAATTGTTTCAAATACAACCTGCTCTAGATCAGCCATCTTTATGCGCACACCATGACAAGGAAGCGTTTCAGCCACCTCGGAATGACGGCAATAAAACCACGCACCATTTCGTAGAGACATTGCATGATCGCAGCATCCACAGAACACCTTACCACGGAGCAGATAATCACGCGGCTTTTTATTTGACAGAGAGAAACGCTTAATTGAAGCATTGGCTTTCTCAAATAGATCCACACTTACAATAGCCGGATGATGGTTCGGTATTTTGAACCACTCACTTTCATCCTTTAACTGTGTATGTCGGCTGCCAATCTCTTTTACCTTTCTCTTGCCAATTACATAGGTACCGATATATCTTTGATCTTCTAAAATACGCAGGACCGTTGATGTACTCCAAACGCCGTTTGTTCGGGAAACATTGTAATAGTCCTTGCCTTTAAGTTTGCGATATTCCCCAGGGGTGGGGATATTCATGGCATACAGTTTTCTTGTGATCTCGGCTGCGGTGTTGCCTTCAGACGCCCATTGAAATATCATCTGCACATTCGGGGCAACATCCTCGTCCGGTTCCATACGTCCGTCTGCACTCTTGCGATAGCCGTAAGGACAGATGACACTCTGATATTCCCCACGACGCATCTTTGCGTATTTTGCACTTTTGGTTTTCATGGACATATCCCGGCTATAACACTCGCTAATAAGATACTTGAAAGCAATATCAATCCCTCCGGTATCACCTTTGAAATTAGCCGTGTCAAAATCATCACTGACGGAAATAAAACGGGTGTGGTAAAGAGGAAATACCCGCTCAATAAAATAGCCGGTTTCAATGCTGTTACGTCCAAATCGGGAAAGGTCTTTTACAATAATACAGTTGATCTTTCCGGCCTGAACCATTGTTAAAAGTTCCTGTACCGCCGGACGCTCAAAGTTTGTCCCTGTATGACCGTTGTCAATAAATTCCAAAATCTCACTGTTATCCCATTCCGGCAGAGACATAGCTTTTTCACGAAGAATCAGTTTTTGATTTGGTATACTCAAACTTTCGGTTTTGAAATCTTCCACAGAAAGACGGATATAAAGGGCAATCACATAGTTGCGCACGGTTCCACCGCCTTTCCCTGAAATTCATTTTTGAAACGGAAGGTTACATGAATATTCCGCTCGTGGTCGATCTCAATTCGTTCAATGAGCCGTTCGATCAGTTCTGCAGTCAGCACATGATCCTGTGCCAGTGTTTTTGCATCCTTTTCCATTGCACGGTATCGGGCAAGCTGGTTGTCCAGAGAGTCCATAGATTTTTCAAATACTTCAATCTCACCAGACAGAGCATTGATAGCATATTCATAATCCGCCTTCAATTCAAAGTATTCATCATTTGTCAAAATACCCTGCACAAAATTTTCATATAGACCACGGATCAGCCGGCGTGTTTTTTCAATTTCCTGCCGTTTGGCCGACATCTGAATTTTCAGCTTATCTTTTTCCTGTTTTTGTCTTGCCTCCAACTGAAAGAGTGGCAGCGACATTCCCAGCGCAACTGTCAGCTCTTTTTCAAGAATAGCCGTAACAGTAGAAATCAGTTCCTTTTCCTGCATCGTTGCGCCTTTGCAGCTATCTTTTTCTACCCGGCTGTTTGTAAGGCAGTGGAACCAATAAGTATCGGGGCCTTTCCGGCGCTCGGCACGTTGCCGGTGAAGGCTTCTGCCACAATCAGCACAGAACACTTTGCCTTTGAAAATGTTTGGCGTGTAGGGGCGTTTTGGAGTTGCTTTGCTTTCTTCACAGATCTGTTTTCTGTATTCCTGAACTGCATTAAACAATTCATAGCTAATGATCGGTTCATGGGTGCATTTGGCAATAATCAGATTATCTTCTCCAGCCTTGACCTGCTGATGATCTACAATCTTTGTTTTTCCTTGCACCAGATCGCCTGTATAGACTTCGCTTTCTAAAATTTTCATCACTGTACGGGTCTGCCATTTGCCGCTTCCGATCAGGCCCGGACTGGTAATCTCGCCAGTGGCCTTTTTATAATGGCTCGGTGCCGGAATCCCCATCTCATTTAGATTGCGGACAATCCGGTTCAGAGACACATGCTCATGTGCCCATTCAAAAATCTGTTTTACCACAGGGGCAGTATTTTCATCAATCAGAAGTTTATGGCAATTATCAGGGTCTTTCCTGTAACCGTAAGGTGCCCGTGCACCAATATAGTCGCCATCTTTCATAGCCTGCCGCGCTTGTGCTTTGATTTTTCGTCCAATGTCCAGAGCATAGGCTTCATTGATCATATTTTTCAAAGGCAGCATGATACCGCCATGAAGATTTCCGGAATCCGCTGTATCAAACTGATCCGTAACAGCAATGAAGCGAACATTATGTGCATGAAAATACTGTTCGATATAATAACCTGTGTCAATAGAATTTCGCCCTAATCGGGAAAGATCCTTAACAATCACACAGTTAATGTGGCCTGCTTCAATATCAGATAGCATTTGCTGAAATCCAGGGCGGTGAAAATTTGTCCCTGTCGCTCCGTTGTCAATATAGGTATCATACACAACGAAGTCCGGTTTATCTGAAAGAAAGTCATTCAGTACCAGCTTTTGATTTTCTACTGAGCAGCCCCGCTTTTTGTTATCCTCCACAGAAAGACGGATATACAGAGCCACATGTACATATAAAGATGGTGCCGGCATAGGCGCTGCCGTCTGTTTTCTGCTTTTTCTTGCCATTTAGCCCACCATCCTTTCTTCATTTTTTGTAGCAATCTGTTCCGCCAAAGAGATTGCTTTCTGATATTCATCCTGGTAATTAAATTCAATATGCAGTTCATCTTTACCCATTACCCGTATGCTTCGGATAAGCTGCATGACTGCCCGGCGGTCAATATCCTCCATAGTAGAAAATTTCATAAAATGGTTGATCCAACGGTTTCGTTCGCTTCGGTTTTCCAATACATCTGTAAGTTTATCGTTCCATTCAGCGATTGCCTTTTGGAACAGTTCAATATCTGCATTGTATTTTCGCTTATAAGAGAGAAATTCTTCCTTTGTCAGAATTCCACTCACCAGATTTTCATAGAGTTTTGCCTTAAAGCCCTCGGTCTGTGCCACACGCTTTTCATTTACTCTGATCTGTGCGGCATATTCCTGCGCCAATTCCCGGTTGATCCGTTCCTGACTGATACTGGACAGCAGGGCATCCAGAGAAGCAACATTTTCAATATGTCCTTTCAAACTGTCCTGCACACATTCAATCAGATCCGACTCTTTCAGCATGACCGACGATGTGCAGCCATTCTTTTTGCCGGTCGGGCAGTAATAATAGTGATACTCTTTATCTTTATAGCGGTTCGTCTTGCGGGTCATACGGCAGCCACAACAGCCGCAGATCAAAATACCGGAAAACAGGTAAACCTTATCCGATTTGGGAGAAGTCCTTGTGTCAATCCTGCGGAGCCGTTGCACCAGATCAAAATCGTGCTTTTGTATGATCGCTTCATGGGTTCCCTCCACACGAATCCATTCCGAAGAAGGTTTGTCCTCACGCTCTTTTAATTTGAAATGGGGCGTTGTCTGTTTGCCCTGGACCAGTGTTCCGGTGTAAGTTTCATCCTGCAAAATGCGGATGATTGTAGTTGCAGACCATTTGCAATCCTTTCGGTCTGTATAGCCACCTTTTGCATGAGGCATTCCGTGATTGCGCTTATACGCTAAAGGCGAAAGAATTCCTAATCGGTTCAGTTCATCCGCTATATGGGAAGCGCTGAATCCCTCCAGCCGTTTTCTGAAAATATCCCTCACAACATTAGCAGCATATTCGTCTACTTCCAGGCTCTTGTGTTTATCTCCGACTTTCACATAACCATAAATGGTAAAAGCACCTACAAAATCCCCGCTGCGCCGTTTTACTTCCAGGGCGCTCCGTGTCTTAACAGAAATATCCCGACAGTAAGCCTCATTCATAATGTTTTTGACAGAAACCGTGAGATCATCGGCAGCGTCATTTTCCGTGTCCACATTATCGTTAATTGCGATAAAACGCACTCCATAGGCTGGAAATACCCTGCGCATATAACGGCCTGTTTCTATGTACTCACGACCTAAGCGGGAGAGGTCTTTGACAATCACGCAGTTAGCTTCGCCTTGTTCGATCATCCGCATCATTTCCTGAAATGCCGGGCGATCAAACAAAACACCACTATAACCATCGTCAATTTTTTCTGCCACAACCTCAATTTCCGGGTGTCGGGCTATGTAGTCATCGATCAGGCGCCGCTGGTTAGCAACGCTGTCACTTTCTACTGTTTTATCATCCGTATAAGAAAGACGGATGTACTTAATCGCTTTGTAAACCTGCATAAAAAAACACTCCTTTCGTTGCACAGAAAAATCCCCGCAATTCAAGAAGTGTGGTTAGTCCATATTCAATTCCTTTTCCGATTCTTATTCTACCATGCTTTTACGGAAAAGTCAGCCCCTTTCTTAAAATTGCAGCTATCGCAAAATACCCTTGATACATTCTTCCAGGGTAGCACCTTCAGCAGAAAAACTGGCTTGTACAGTAAAACGTCCACACTTAAAATGGTATGGATTTTTGATTTGCTGAACAAATTCTGCAATCCGTTCATCACGGGAAAGTTCTTTGTTGACAGAGACATCCCGAATGTCTACCAGCGTACCCACTTCACTGACAATGGTGTTCAATTCCATAGTATCAACTCCCTTCTGAAAACTGTGTTATCAAAACCATATGAATAGGTCGGATCTATGGTTATTACACACATAAATCCGGCCCATTATATCTGATTTCGATTTTACTGCCGTATTTGCCACGCACCCCGGCAAGTCCTTCTGTTATAAGGACGGGGCTGTTACAGGCTGCGGGTAGCGTCACCGCATCATAGTCCCACATACGCCGCCGCTTTGCCAGAGCAAGCAAACGCTGCAGGAACTCTCCCCAAGTCTTTAGGAAGCTGTGAAGAAGTACCATTATGATCTGTGTCGTTATCGCGTCCGGCTTGCCATAGCCGGTTTCGTAGGTTGCGTTTATCGCTCGGACAGCCTGGATTCATCACCTCCTTAGGTCGCCTATCACCGCGCCGCCCCATCTGCCGCTCGGAACACAGAATGAAGTACCTGTAACAGCGTATATTCGGTTGTCAAGGAACAAGCAAGGGGCATGGCAGACAAATTGATATTACAGTTGGGGTGGGGGGACGTATATGCTTCCTTACCACACCCGTCCGGCTTGTCCCGCCGAATATGTCCCTCTATTATTCAGTACATTTTTCAGTCAAAAAAGGGCGGGGCAAGCTAAATTTTTTCAAAATATTTTTTTAACTGGTGCAAACCACGGTTAATGCTCTTGCGAACAGAAGAAGCATCTGTTCCTTCAGCTCTTGCAATGTCCGCTTTACTCATGCCAAGAAAAAAGTGTGCATAGATTCGTTGGCGCTGCTTTACCGGAAGTTTGGAAAGACCTTTATAAATCAACTCCGTCATTTGACGCTGTTCCCAAATTTCTGCCGGGTTAAGAGGTTTTTGCAATATCTCACGCTCAATACCTTCGTCTCGATCCAGAGAGTAAAATGCTTTATAGCGGTATGTACGAATCCGATAGGCTTCTTCCAGCAACATATATTCCCGAAGCAACAAAGCAACTTCATCCGGCACCTCAACGATCATGTCCTGTGTATAATACGGGTAATAATCCCGAAGATTGATTTTCTTCATAGTAATTTCCTCCAATTTCGATGTTTGAGTTGATGGCAAAAATCGAAATCAGAGGGTGGGCTGCGGCAGCGATAAGGTCTAAGTCTCTTTCTGATTAAAAAAAGGGTACAAAAAAGCGCGCCCGTACAAAGAACAGGCGCGCCAAAGCAACAGTATGAAATTTTTCCGGGAGGTTGACAGCGAAAATGCTCAAACTTTGTCGAAACCAAAAACGCCGCAATCCATACGAGCTGGACTACGACGTATAGGTGACTGAATGTAAAGCAGTTTATCTGCAGATCTGTGTTGCATAGACGCATAGGCATTTCCTCCCATCAAGGAGGAACCTGAATTGGCTGCTTGATACCTCCTTGGGAGAAAATTATATCGGTTATGTTTCCTTTATCAGTCCGCAGATATTCGCTTTTTACTCTTTATATTCGCAATTTTCTACATATTCTGCTCTTAGAATATATGCTGCAAAAAGCAAGCCCACAAGGGGAAACAACACCTTGTGGGCTCATGTTATAGATGTTCAAATTTATAGCCGATCCCGGCGACACTCTCAATGTAGTTTGGAAGATCCGGTTCAAAACGCAATTTCTTACGCAACTTACTTATATGATTATGAATCGCTTTTCTCGAATAGAAATCACAATCCTCTTTCCAAACCAAATCGGTAATCAGTTCGTAAGTAAAAACACGTTTGGGATTGGCAATGAGCAATGCCAGTATATCAAACTCCTTACTTGTCAAGTTGATAATCCGTTCCCTAACCCTGACAGTGCGGTGTTCCAGACATAGATAAAGCTCGCCTTCTTGTATTTCTGTAAGAGGATTCTTCTCTGCTGCGGAGAAAGTGTGACAGGAATTGAATACCGTTCCATGACAGACTCCTTGTTCCAAAATATATTGCATTAGAGCATTCTTTTGTTCCTCGTTAAGAAGCAGAAATAACTTTTCGCCAATCTGTTTGCCGGATTCTTCTATATCAAAAACAGCTAATGTCCCATCACATCACCTCCACAAAAGCATTTTACAAAAAATATATCATTTATCTCATTTCCGGCCGAAGAATAACCCGTTTGAATAAGAACATTGTTGCACCAAAATAAGTCAAGTAGATTGCACAGAATAGCAGGATCGTCACCAGACCATAAAGAGGTACAAGTCCCTGCTGCAAAATTGCCTCTCCGAAAAAGAACTGTGCCCCTGCTATCAGCAAAACCGTCAGCAAAAGAGGGAATAGTAGTGGGATCAAAAAGACTGTGGACAGTTCCCTGCGGATCAGGGAAGCCTGCCTGCGGCCCGGTACACCCAAACGGTCAATGACTGCATAATTCTTCTGGTTTTTGTCTATGGCAGAAAGCTGCTCAAATGCAAGAACCGAGCAGGATAGAATAATAAAAATAATGCTTAAATACAATCCACAGAATGAAATAGCTGTAAATCCAGTCAGCGAATTGGCAACGCCCCATGCCTTTACTGTAACACCCATCGTTACTTTTTCCGGGAGCTGTTGACCGGACTGCAATTCCGGCTGCCATTTCCCACTGTTCAGGAATTGCTTCAAGTCGCTTTTCAATTCCGGGTATCCGCCATCTTCCAGTTTCATCGCCAGACGGATTTTTTCTCCGACTAATTGTGAAGCTGCTTCATCCGGCAGAACAAGTACATATCCCTTCGTTCCGGCCATTTGATACTGCTCCATCGGCTCCGTCAGGATTGGTGTCTCTGCAATAGTCAAGGTTCGACCATTTAATGTGATCTCCGGCTGCTGCTTCAAGCCCTGCCGGATTCCGTCCATATAGTTCCATGTATCACAATGAACCAAAAATTCGTTGTTGCCCATGACAACAGGAGAAAGCCCCAGGATTTCACGCAGATGGTTATAGTCGGACAAGGACAAGGCTTCAATCGGTTTTTCAGGAACCGCATACAGATAATAGCTCACAGAATCCTCGACTCCACAATGCTCCTTTGTAAAGGAAACGATGGAATCCATGTTGGATTTTTCCAAAGGTGCATCAATCGCCACGCCTGCATCATAGGGATAATAGGCTTTCATGTTGGCTTTGTAGCCTGCTCCCATTGTAAGTCCCACAAACATGGTTGCCAGGGATATGGTTAAAAGAATCGCCACCACAGCCATTGTCCGGCCAGCAGAATGGATGCGCCGCCCAATCTGCCCCAGGAAGAACAGATTTTCTTCTTTGTACTTATGGCGCAGATTTTGTTTTGCAAATCGGTGCAGCAAAAGCGGAATCTGGCGATGCAGCTCGTAAACACCCACCAGAATGAGCAGGCAGGCTCCGCCAAGGTACAAAAATGCTTCATTGGTTTGTGTCTGAAGCATTCGCCCAAGCAAAATCACGCCTGCAACCATTGCGGCTATTGAAAGCAATACTACCAAAAGACTATGGCGGAATGATTTGAAACGGTATTCTTCATTCTTGCGGTTATCATACAGCAAATCGATTACTTTCTGATGCCGGATAATCTTTGCTGCTCGGAGCATCCCAAAACCATACATCAAGGCAAAAAACAAAAATGTTACTGCCCATGCCTGGAGAGAAAAGGAAACCTGATAGGTATGCGGCACCTCA
This sequence comes from Faecalicatena sp. Marseille-Q4148, assembly GCA_018228665.1. Lineage (NCBI taxonomy): Bacteria > Bacillati > Bacillota > Clostridia > Lachnospirales > Lachnospiraceae > Faecalicatena > Faecalicatena sp. Marseille-Q4148. Next base: position 2,051,931 of record CP073692.1, on the reverse strand, counting down.
AAGATATTTTTTACCACCTGATTCAGCAAACCGGAAAGTCCTGTACCAACCAAAGAACCAAGCAGAAAAGCTCCTGTGCCGATGATGCTGTTTTCAGCAAGGAACAAATTTCGTACTGTCTTTGCTTCCATGCCAATCAGTTCGTAGGTTGCAAATTCCTTTTTCCGTCGTCCCAGCATAAAACGGATCGCATAACCGATCACAAACGAGGACATAAAAGCAACCAGAGCTGACATAAGCAGAATTCCAGTAGTCAGCATCGACATATTTTCTGCCATAGCAAGAACATCTGATGAGAAGCCCAATGCCAAAAATGAGTACATCAATGCCGCAGTCAAGGTAAGTGTCACAAAGTAAATGATATAATCCCGCAGGCTTCTGCGGATATTACGGAGTGCCAATTTAGCGTACATCACTCACGCCCCCTCCCATCATGGTGAGGACATCCAGAATTTTTTCAAAGAAAGTCCTGCGTGAATCGCTGCCTTTGAAAATTTCTGTAAAGATTGCCCCATCCCTCAAAAAGAGAATACGATTGGCATAGCTTGCCGAGAAAGCGTCGTGTGTCACCATCAGAATCGTGGCTCCGAGATCTTCGTTGATACTCTGGATTGTCGAAAGCAGCATCTGGGACGAGTGACTATCTAACGCGCCAGTGGGTTCGTCCGCCAAAATCAGCTTAGGCTGGTTGATAATGGCTCTGGCACAGGCGCACCGCTGCTTCTGACCACCGGACACCTGATAGGGGTATTTGTCCAGAATATCCGTGATATTCAGCTTTCCGGTCATTTCCCGCACCCGCCCATCGATCTCGCCTGCTGGAACCTTGTTGATGGTCAGCGCCAGGGCGATGTTTTCCGAAATGGTCAGCGTGTCTAGCAGGTTAAAATCCTGGAACACAAAGCCAAGATTTTCCCGGCGAAACCGGGCAATCTGTTTTTCATTGATTTCCGTCACATCGGTTCCATCCAGATAGATATGTCCCGCACTGACGGTATCAATGGTAGAAATGCAGTTGAGCAGGGTGGTCTTGCCGGAGCCGGATGCGCCCATGATCCCTACAAATTCCCCCTCCCGAACGGAAAAGCTGATGTCCTGAATTGCTTTTGTAACATTCCCGCCATTTCCGTAATATTTTTGGATATGATCCAGTTTCAAAATTTCTTTCATTGTTATCACCTCTGATCTCTATTGTAGAATAAGAGCGGCTTCGTTTGTATCAAGTTTTCTTACAAAGTTCTAACAAAAATGTAAGAAGTGCAGAACAGTTCTCAGCTCTGCACTTCATGAATCAGACAGTTGATGTGAAAAGAAAGTGAAATAGCTGTGCCATGTTCCGACGACTCCGCCGTAATGCCAATGCCCAGCTTTTCACAGAGCCGTTTGCACAGATACAGACCAATTCCTGTGGATTGCTGAATCAGACGACCATTCTGACCGGTAAATCCCTTTTCAAAAATACGGGGCAGATCGGACGCAGCAATCCCGATTCCATTGTCCTCCACGACAAGAACAACCTGATCCTGCCGTCTATGAGTAGAAATGCGGAGAACCGGCTGTTCCGTACGATACTTGACCGCATTGGCAATCAGTTGGTTCAGAATAAAGCGCACCCACTTTTCATCTGAATAAACCGTGTCCTGCATTTCCTCCACTTCCAGGCGCATACCACTTTGGAGCAGCAGATATTTGTTATCTGCAATCGCCCCATGCACCACTTGGGACAGCGCCATTTCCCGTACAGAATAATCTTTCTCTGTATGTTCGCTGCGGGCGTAATAAAGAGCCTGTTCGGTAAAGCGGTTGGTCTTTTCCAGCTCCAGCAGAAGTTCTTTTGTCCAGTCCATCCGATGATTTTCACATAGGAGTTTCATGGCAGTAATGGGCGTTTTGATTTCGTGAATCCATTGTTCAATGTATTCCTTGTACTCCAGGCGTTCCCGCTCGATCTCTCCAATCTGCTCCAACATGGATTTTCCGGCCATTTTCAAAAGCTGATAGTAAACCTGATCCTCGGCCTGTTCCGGCAGCTCCATCACTTCGGAAATGAGGTATCTTTCGGAAAGCTGCTCCGCCATATCCAGAAGTTTTTTCATCTGCCGTTTCCGTTTCCAGTAAGCAAGGACAAGTCCAGCCAGCAAAATCAATGCCCATACAATCAGGATCAATACTACTGCGGAAACCGAATTGCCACACACCAGCAGAAATACAGTGAGTGCAGCCATACAAACAAGGTTCGTCAGCAGAAATGGCAGCCTGTTTTTCCAATATCGTCTGCTGTTCATATCGTGTACCCCTGTCGGTGCTTTGTCTTGATAAAATCCGTCAGACCAATGCCCGCCAGTTTTTCCCGGATGCGGTTGATATTGACGCTCAAAGCATTGTCATCCACATATAACTGATTGTCCCACAAATACTCAATCATATCTCCACGAGAACAGATTTTTCCTCCGTTCTTGAAAAGGTAATAGAGAATTTTCAATTCGTTCTTGGTAAGCTCTACGCTCTGTCCATGATAGTCCAGACTGCTGGATTCCAGACGCAGCACCGCATCTCCATAGACCATCTGTTCCCGTTGCTGTGTGGGATAGGCTTTTTTCAGCAGAGAAGCGATTTTCGCAAGCAGGATCGCTGTGTTATAGGGCTTCGTGATAAAAGCGTCTCCGCCCAGCATAATGCTATTCAGCTCGTCCATATCCGTGTTGCAGCTTGTCACAAAGATGATTGGCACTTCGGAAAATGTGCGAATCTCGGTGCAGAGAGAAAAGCCACTGGTCCCCGGTAGCTTGATGTCCAGTATAATCAAGTGTGGCTGCTCAGCTTTGATCTGATCGATCACATCGGAAAAATCCTCCGGAGCCACCGTTTTATAGCCGTTGCTTTGCAGCAGCGTTTTCAATTCATTCCGTATCAACGGATCATCTTCTATTATCAATATTTTTTCTTTCATATCAGCCTCCGTAAAAAAAATACGATATGCAGTTGCTCATTCTCCCATTGACATTCGAATAAGTCAAGTATATATGTTAAAGCAAACTACCCTTTAACCCTTTTTTGAAAACCAGTACAGCTCTTTCGGTTCCCCAAAAAGACATCGTAACAAGTCGATAGCTTTCCTTTTCCATTTCTTCTATTTTTGCATTGATTTTCTCTATTACATTTTCCACGGTAATTCCTTCTACTAATTCTGTCCGATACATCATGTTTTTACCTCCATAAGCACTCAATTCAAAACCAATTCGCTTTTTCTGCTTTGAATTGAGGGGTATCGCCTTCCTGGTATGGATTATAGGTATTGCGATTACACCCAAATTCTTTTAATGCCTTTATTTTATTGTCCTCTGTCCATTCAACCAAAGAAATGCCGTCAAATTCCTCTATACTTCCATTGTTCATTTCATTTTTGAAATACCACTCTACAATCGTTTGATCTCCCTTATGAAAAAATTGCTTGATTTCCCAAATAACTACCTTGCCACGGGTATTCCATTCCTGAAACCAATGCTTTACTGTTTTTCGGTTGTTATACTGGGGACTCCAGCTTTCTGTATAGATCACATCTTCTGTAAAAATATCATCAATGCCCATATCCTGCTGATTGAGCCACATATCAAACCATAATCGGATCGTTTTTTCTCGTTCATTCATGATATAAATACCTCACCATTCTTTTGTCTTACCTTCGCGTTTGTTCTGCATCACCTGGGTTTGATATACGAGAACAGGAATCAGAGAAACCAGGGCAAGCACACCAAAAACTACCGAGCGATTTACAACCGCAAATATTGCAAACATGAGCAGTATCAGCAACCACGGATTACGCAGATTTCTGTAATAGTTTTCCTTGTCCTCATAAGAAGTATGAAGTTCAAACGGCTTACCGTCATTATCTTTTTCTACGATCAACAGTTCCCGATTAAAGGTGGTGGCATTTGTTGCTATGCGTCCGCCTTTTTCAGCCCATGGCCGTAGGCGTACTTTACCAACAGAGTAGTTCAAGTTGATGTTTTTATAAAATACTTTGTAACCCATCCCCTCTAAAAACTCATGATAATCGGACGCGTTGGCTTTCGATTTTTGCGCGATAAACTCCACGCAGTATTTTACCTGATCCGGTTTACACGCCTCAAATTCATACAACATTTTTTCCGCCCGAATCAGACGATAGCCCTTTTCAGACATTTTATTCAGCCAATGTTCCTGGGCAGTCAACAAACCGCCAAAGAAACGATAACACTTTTTGCTCATACTGCACCTCCAATAATTCCATTGGCCACTCCTACAAGTTCATTGAGCCTTATCAGTTCCTTTTCTGCAATTTCTTTTCCTTGTGTTGTAATGAGATATTCTTTTTTCCGTCCCGCACTATCTCCAAAAGGCGCAATCCAGCCTTTTTCCTGCAACGAGTTCAACGCACCATATAAAGTACCTGCCCCCAGCGTGAGCCGCCCTTTTGTACTATCTTCAATAAATTGCATGACAGCATATCCATGTTTCGGGGTATAAAGGGAGAGCAAAATAAAGAATGTCACCTCTGTGAGCGCACCACCTTTCGCATTGTCCCGCATAACACCTGCCTCCTTATTACGGTTACTGTAATAAATATATCACTAACCGTAATAGAAGTCAATAACGATCCAAAACATAACAGAACTCCAAGCTTTATGATATAACGACTTGCTACCTCCAGTATAAAAAATGTTTCAGAATTGTCCTAAATGTAAAATCAGCACCGGAAAGGAAATACTAACTCCACTCTCCGGTGCTGCTATTTATAAATTACTCTGGCATATTTTTCTTTTCATCTTGCTTCTTATCCCGATATTTCCGTATGAGTTTATTACGGATAGGAACGCCAACACCAATCAAAAGCACAACTGCCAAAATTGTGAAATCCATACAATCACCTCACATTTCTTTCTTCTTCATAATCCGAATGGACAAGATGATAGAAACCGCATACATCGCGACAATAGAAAAAAACACAATCAAAACAGGAAGTATCGGAGAAGATTCAACGCTTGAAATAATTGAGTTCCCGATAGCTGGCATTTTCGAGAGAAGAAGTAAAGTCACCAAAAAACCGGCCACTGGAATATACATAAATACCCGTCCTTTGATTGAGCCGTACTTGTAATATCCTGGAATCTGGAACACGGTATAGAGTGCAAATAAGAATACTCCTGCAATAGCGGCAGTCACAATGTCAAATACGCCAACTGTTTCACCCAGCACTTTCAAGACAAGCGGCTGTGCAATCAAAGAAATAATCAGGGAAAGAAGTCCCATGGCAAGGACGAAAACATAGCGTCCGATCACAAGCTCGCTTTTACGAACAGGTAAAATACCAAACAGCCGATCCATGCTGTTTTTCTCTGTGATGGAAAAGGTATATCCTGTCGTCATGGCAATAAAGCACATGGCAAATGATACCCCTGTCAGTAAAGAACGATTGATTGCGGCAAACACAATCGGCAGAAGCAGGGTAAAGCAAATTGTCTTAAAATATGGTTTTACCAATGCAATATCTAATTTTGTGGATTTCAAAATATTACTCATAATCGTCACCTTTCTTGCTTGTAAACACTACAATTTCATCAATGGTGGCAGGCTCAATAGTCAGGTTGGAGAAACCGTTAATATCTTCGGTTTTCATCAGTGCCTCAAATCCCGTAGGGAATGTACGAATACCAGCCGCCTTATTTTTCAGATCATCGGACAGTTCCTCAATTCCACCTTTTACAATGCGGAACATATCCACAAAATCATCTTTGCTGCCAGTATAGAATAACTCGCCATAACTGATGTAGGTAATATAATCAGCCGCACGCTCCAAATCGCCTGTGATATGGGTGGAGAACAAAACGCTATGCTCGCCATCTTCAATATACTCTGAAAGAATTTTCAAAAGTTCGTCTCTGGAAACCGGATCAAGTCCGCTGGTCGGCTCGTCGAGGATCAGCAGTTTGGCATCGTATGAAAACGCACAGGCAAGCATTAACTTCATCTGCATACCTTTGGAAAGTTCTTTTACCTTTTTGGTTGGTACAATGTGAAATTTCCGTAACATATCCGCAAATTTCTGGCTGTCCCAATTTGGATAAAATACCGAAATGGATTTTTCAACCTGCGACACTTTCCAATCATCACTGAAATAATTTGTATCGAAAACAACGCCAAGCTCTGATTTTACTTTTTGTTCTTCTGCGATATTATCCAGCCCCATCACTTTGACTGTGCCGCCGGTGCGCTTGAGCATATTCAAAATCAGTTTGATTGTCGTGGTTTTGCCTGAACCATTCGGGCCGATCAAGCCCATAATATATCCCTTTGGCAAAGTAAAGCTGATATTGTGAAGCTGGAAAAAATCAAAAGATTTTGAAAGGTTCGTTACCTCTAAATAATTAGTCATCTGTTTTTACCTCCGTTAAAATGTCCAAAAGGCGATGTAATTCCTCTGTGGATAGATTTGCCATTCTTGCAGCTTTTATTGCTTCGGTGAGATTGTTTTCTACTTTGCAAATGAGCTGCTCCTTAATCAGTTCTGAACCAGAACCCATTACGAAACATCCGCGCCCCTGCACATTTTTAACAAAACCCTCTTGCTCTAATTCTGTGTATGCCTTTGTCACTGTTAAGACGCTGATCTTTAAATCTTTGGCAAGTGTTCTAAGGGAGGGCAAAGTTTCTTCGGCTTGAAGCTCGCCGGATAAAATAGCCGCCTTGATCTGCTGCTTAATCTGCTCGTATATGGGGACGCCAGATACATTTGAAATAATCAGTTTCATTGCTGCATCCTCCGTGTGTTTTAACTGTTATGCTGTTGTGTATAACAGTATAACACACAGAGTTTCAAAAAGCAATATAGTTTAAGAAAAGTTCATAATAGCAAAAATTGGTCGGGACAATAAATTTACTGTCCTGACCAATTTCTCATAAAAAAGCGTCTATCCTGTCCACTACAAAGACATAAAGACATATTTTTATATGTATAATGATTTCATTCCACAAAGAACAGAACCCGCCGGATCAGCTCCGGGATATTCACCGGGGCGGTGATATAGTCGTTCACGCCCTCATGCCGGTATTCATATTCCGTGGCAAGGTCGTTGCTCTCGGTGAGGATAAAGAACGGCAGAAGCCGGACAGGGGGATTCTTCATTTGGAACATCCCCGCCACCCGCCGCAGCGTATGAAACAGCTCCATTGCTGTGCCGTCCGGCAGTTCCAGATCGCACAGGACCAGTTCAATTTCCTTATCCTCAAAAATCCGGCGCTTGGCCTCCCCAATCGAGGAAACCAGAATCAGGTCAAAGCCCTTTTGCAGCATAGCCGCCCGCAGCACTCCGGCACTGGTATCTTCCGCATGGACAAAGAGCAGCTTGTGAAAAGTCGGGGCCTTTTCGCCGGACAACTGCCGGTAGGCGTATTCCACCAGCTTATCTTGCAGCAGCGGACCTTTCATTTTGTCCATGCACAGCGTCGCGCCCCGGCGCATGGCCTCCTGTTCGTAGTCGTCTTTGTCATGGCAGGACACCAGAATAAAAGGCAGCTTCTTATCTGTGATCCGCACCTCGTCCAGAAAGTCCATGCCGGAACCATCCGGCAGGTCGAGATCACAGCAGACCACCAGCGGCATTTCCTCTTGAATGGCAGCTCGCGCTTCTTTCAGCGTACAAGCCGTTTTCACCGGGTAGCCCCGGTGCTGTAAGTATTTTTGCAGACACCATGTATAGGTGTCGCTGTCGTCGATCAGCAGTATCTTTTTCATGTGTCCTCACCCCCAATATTGATTTACCACAAGCATAAACTACAAATGTTACACAAATGTCCGAGGTACCTTTGATTTCGACAAAAAAACAGGCTGAATTGTTACAACGCTCGGACATTTCAAAAATTTTTTGAGAAATGGCGGAAAAAGCGGGGCAGCACACGCCGCCCCGCCAATCCCATACGGTTATTCCATCGCCCGCATTTGTTCAATCAGAGATTGTTTTTTCTGTCTGCGGATTGTCCATACAGACAAGATCAGCTCCATTCCGAACAATACCAGAATGAACAGTCCCATTTCCAAAACCGGGAATTTGTAAGGCACTACATTTCCGGCAAAAGAACCTACACTCATTTTTCTGCAAGCAAAGATGGAAGCCGGAAGCCCAACGATCAGTGTCGCCAATGTTGCAAAGAGCGCATAGCACAGCCCCTCGCAGATGTTCATTTTGTATAGCTGCCTTTGGGTCAGACCAATGGAACGCAGAATACTGTTTTCCTGCTTTCGGGCCATCTGATTAGAGAGTGTCGTATTGATAAGGTTGATAACGCCAAAGAGGAATACCAGCCATGAAAGTATCTCCATACTGCCAAACGCAAAAGAGTTTATCATTTTTTCATACTCAATTATAGTATCAATATCATCTAATGCAATATCAGTATGAGCGACTACAATATTTTTCAATTCAGCCCCCACATAGTCCGTTTTTTTCGGGTCATTCACAATGCTCCATGAAAAATCAAAAGAAGTGATTTCTGGGCACAGTTCGTGGAACAATGCTTCTGGTGCAAAAAGGATCGCTCCATCGAGGTGCATTTTTCCATGTCCTGTATATACCTTGCTTGAATTATACACTCCCGATATGGTAACAGAAACAGGCGGTTGTCCATCTCCAAAATAAAAGTCAACTGTCGAACCAACCCCCATATCTTCATAGTGATTTAGTATAGTATATTCAAGTACAATGCTGTGGGAATCTTTTGGCATCGTTCCCTCCGTCAAAGCCGCTTCAACTGCCGCATAATTCTGGTCGTTCAGCATATCACACATACCAGAGGTTTGATTAATGTTGGTCTTAACGGTTGCATGGAGAGATTGCCTGCTTGGAATTATATCTGTAACGCCATCAATAGATAAGATTTCCTGCTTTAATTCCTTATTCAGCGGATTTCCCGCTGCCATAACTTCTTGTTCTGGCAATTTTGAATCCAAATAAATCTTATAGTCGCCATCCGGGAAAAATCGTCTTGCAAGTGCCTCTGGGGAGCGCAGCAAAACAATGGAGGATACCACAAGCAGGATAATTCCGCCCAAACTCAATGAGGCTACAATAGCAACGGTCTTTTTTCGGTCGCGCTTAAAATTTGCAATTCCCATTGAAACAGGATTGAGCTTGATGTTCTTTTTACGGCTGCGGATATTCTTTTGCGCTGGGGTAAAACGGACGGCTTCAATCGGGGAAATCCCTGCCGCAATTTTTACCGGCTTACGGATGGAAACAGATACCATGATCCAACTGCTTATGAGTGTCAAAATAACCATTGCCACATAGGAAACAGCGTTAAAACCCTTAGGAAACAGGAGAAAACCGCCACATACGCCCAACACTGTACCAATCAAAATTCCGATACTGCCGAGTTTGCGCCCCTCCCGCTTTACAATCCGCTTGATTTGCTTTGGCGTTGCACCAATCGTCCGAAGCTGCCCGTAGCTTTGGATTTTGTCATTGATGGAGATACGGAAGATACTCTGGATCACAATATAGCCGCCGTTCAGAACAATAACAATCACACCAACAATCGGTAAAAAATCAAAGGATTTAGAAGCATAAGCAAAATATTTGCTGTTCATTTTGGGCATAGAAAGCTGATATTCCTCCGCAATCTCCCTGCAATAAGAGGTCATCAGTTCTTCGTCCAACTGGACGCTGTTTTTGAAATGGGCATAGGCGCGATACCCAGCGGGGTTAAACCCTGCCCATCCCACCAAAGCAGCTTTAGAGATAATGATAGCGCAGGTATTCGCTTCTTTTTCATTTACGCTGTCCATAATGCCGGTAACGACATAATCACCATGAAAACTCTCTGTATCTAAGGTCACAGTGTCCCCGATCTTGGCATTGTTTCCATAGGTGGAGAGAAAGTATTCGCTTACGACAACTTCATTTGATTTTTGGGGCAGCTTCCCCTCCAATAGCTTCATTTGGTCGCGCCCAATCTCCATCATTTCTGCGTCATTATATACATAAGAGGCATGATAGCCCTGTTCTGAAAGCTCCTCACCCAGCATATAGTAGCCGCCTACGCGCTCAAACTCCGGCACTCCTTTCAGGGTTTCAATGTCGTTTTCCTCCACGCCCAGCCAGACCGCCTCATAAGTATCGAGAACCTGATTGCGTTGCATTTGTGTCAGGGAAGTAGACACAATTCCCGTAAAGCAGATCAGAAATGCCGCCAGCGCAACGGCAATCACTACCATCAGATTCCGGCGCTTCTCGCTTTTCAAACTTTTATTTGCCAGCTTCTTTGTAATGGCGCTGGTATCATTCTCAAAAGGCCATGTCATAGCCTGCCACCTCCTTACTCTACAATCTTTCCGTCCTCAATGCGGACAATCCGATCTGCAAGACGGGCTATGTCGTCATTGTGGGTAATCATCACAACAGTTTGCCGGAACTCTGCGCTGGTGCGCTTGATAAGACCCAGCACCTCGGCACTGGTCTTGCTGTCAAGATTGCCGGTCGGCTCGTCGGCCAGCACAATAGCCGGTTTGGTAATCAGGGCGCGGGCGATAGCCACACGCTGCTGCTGTCCGCCGGAAAGATTGTTCGGCATATTTTTCAGTTTATCTTCCAGCCCCAGCAGGTGAACGATCTCGTCCAAAAACTTCTGATCCACCGTGTCCCCGTCCAGCTCCACCGGCAGGACAATGTTCTCATACACATTCAAGATGGGAACAAGGTTATAGTTCTGGAAGATAAAGCCGATGTTGCGGCGGCGGAAGATGGTGAGCTGTTCGTCGTTCATTTTCGACAGCTCTTTGTCCCGGACAATGACATTGCCAGAAGTAGGGGTGTCCAGCCCGCCCATCATGTGAAGCAGGGTGGACTTGCCGCTGCCGGAGGTTCCCACAACGGCCACAAATTCACCGTCATTTACGGAGAAGTTCACACCGTCAAGGGCGCGGGTGATATTCGGCTCTGTGCCGTAATACTTTTTCAGGTCGATAGTCTGCAAAATGCTCATAAAATTCAATCCTTTCTTTGTTTGTTGTAAATGCGGAACGCTGCTGTGCCGGTGGCCGCCAACTGTACCAGAATCAGCACAGCGAACAGTCCGAAGCTCTCATAGTAAAACAGTTCATCCCAAAATAGGAGAACATCACAGAGGGCAGTCAAGGCAACCGTCCAGCGGATGTGCCGGGCCAGCCATTGCCGGAACACCAGCACAAGGGCAACGGGCGGGACGATCAGCAGCGCCAGATTCAAAATCAAGGTCGGGGTCAGTTCCATTGTGTCGCCTCCTCACTTTTGTTGATAAGGTCATTGTAAACCCCAAATGTCCGCGAAATGTTACAGCGGCCAAAAAATTTCATTGAAAATCAGGGTGAAATGTTACAATGCTCGGACATTTCAATTCTTTAGAAAATAGGGGAATGCTCACCCATACATCCCCCATAAAAAATTATCCTCGTGAATCTACAATGTCATATCCAACGGCTTTCCAAACTTCAAAGTCACCGATATGATCGTCGAGGACGGGATCATTCTCCCAAAGTTCTCCGGTATATACTTGGTATCTTGGATATGCAGTGATTTTTACCCGATATGCGTAGGTCTGTTCCCATGCTATCGTGCGTTCTATTGTACCTTCTACTTCAAACCCCAGTTGTCCTGTTAGAACTTGTGCATCCACTCCTGCGTTTGCTTCGACTTTGGAGCGTAGTGTGGTACTTTCAGAAATCATAACTTTTCCAGCAGGAAAGATGTTCTGATAAATTATATCTCCATAATCAGTTTTCGGAGACTTGTTCAACCCTTTTACAAAGTATTCATTTTTTCCAACTTCGTAAGGGGAAACCTCTTGTGTTGCTTCCTCGTCAAGAAAAGTGATCTGATGAATAGCGGTAATATTCTCATTATATTCTTGCCCCTGACTTTCCAGATAGGCTTTGATTTCTGCCGGATTTGTGATGTCGTTTACAGTGTAATCGGTAAATGTAACCTGATGAACAGCCATAATATCGGCAGTGTATTCACCGCCTTGCTGTTCAATGTAGCTTTGAACTTCAACGGGGTCGGTAATATCTGTAATGGTATATCCTCCGTTAATAGCGTTCTCCTTGTTTTCTTGTGTCAGTACTTCATTGTGGTTCTCTGCTGCTTGACAAGCCGTACATGGTATCAATAGCGTCACAGCAGCCATAAATAAAATTGCCATCGTTTTTTTCATGGTCTTTGCCTCCTGTTTTGGGTGATAGCATAATGGTAAACCATAAATGTCCGCGAAATGTTACAGCGGCCAAAAAATTTCATTGAAAATCGGGGTGAAATGTTACAACGCTCGGACATTTCAAAAAAATTTACGGCGGGCAGCCGGAAATGGCCGTCCGCCGCGTTTTATTTTGTAGGCAGCATAATAGAAAATTTCGAACCCTTGCCCGGCTCCGAAACCACTTTGATATAGCCGCCCTGCCGGGTTACGATCTCGCGGGCCAGATACAGGCCAATGCCCACGCCCTGCTGTTCGTGTACTTCTTCCTCACGATAGAAGCGCCGGAAGATGGCAGCCTGATTGCTTTCGGAAATGCCCTTGCCGGTGTCGGTCACTTTGATCTCCACATACATTTCCCACAGCACCACCGACACAGCGATTTTCCCGCCCGCCGAGGTGTACTTCACCGCATTGTCCAGCAGGTTAAAGAGGGCTTCGGATGTCCACTTGCTGTCATGGGAAACGGTCAAATCCTCCGGGCAGTCCACGGACACGGCAATTTCCTTTTTCTCCGCTGCATACACGATCCCACTCATGGCCTGCGCCACAGTATCAAATAGGCGGCCCAGCTTCTTATCCAACTGGATCACGCCTGTTTCCAGCCGGGAGGTTTTCACAAGGGCCTGAAAGAGAAAGTCCAGCTTATCCGTCTGGCTGCGGATTCCCCGGATAAAGTCGGTGCGCTCCGCCTCGGTCATAGACTTTTCCAGCAGGGTGTCCGTCGCCATTTTCAGATTGCTTACCGGCGTTTTCACCTGATGGGAAATATCCGATACAAGGGTCTGTAACTCCTGCCGTTCCTCGTCCACCCGGCGGCGGTTCTCCTGCATGATCTGATAAAGCCTTGCCAGCCGATGTCCAATTCTGGCAAGCTGGGTTTCGCTGTCCTCTGGGCGCTGGGGCGCTTCATTCCCGGCGATCATGTGGTCTAAGGTCTGGCACAGGTCAGCGGTAAACTGCGACAGCCGCTTTCCAAACGCCTGCGTCAGTACAAAAATCCCCACAAGGGCGCACAGCAACAGCGCCCCGCCAGTCAGCAGCACCGCCGTCTGTTTTGTCACAAGAAACAGGGCTATGGTGATCCCGGACATGGAGAGGACAAGCCCTATTGCCACCCGGCCAAACAGCCGCTTTACCGAGAGGTTCTTAACCTTCATTTTGCCTCGCCTCCCGTCCATTGATAGCCCATACCGTAAACGGTCTTGATGTAGGGCGCGCCGCCATCAGATTCGATCTTGCTGCGAATCCGGCTGATGGAGGTTGTCAGGGTGTGTTCGTCCACAAACCTCTCGTCTATATCCCACAGCTTTTCCAAAAGCTGCCCACGGGTCAGCACTTGCCGGGGATTTTTGCGGAACAGGTTCAGCATTTTATACTCCATCGGGGATAGGGTCAGTGGCTTGCCGTTTAAGGAGGCCGTCTGCTCCGAGAAGTCCAGAAACAGCCGCCCGTCGTCGTAAATGTCCTTGGCCGGTTTGTGGTGTTCCAGCATGGCGAACATGGCTTTGATTTTTCGCTGCAAGGCCCCGATCACAAAGGGCTTTGTGATGTAATCCACCGCCCCCACCTCATAGCCCCGTATCTGGTCGCTCTCCTGATTGTTGGCGGTCAGGAAAATTACAATAGTGTCCGGGTGCTGGGGCTTTATCCGCTTGCACAGCTCAAAACCGTTGCCGTCTGGCAGGTTGATGTCCAGCAGCACTAAATCAAATTCCCGCTGGCGGATGGCGTCGGCTGCGGTTCTGGCATTTAGGGCAGAAGTCACGCCGTAGCCGTCTGCGGTCAGGTTATAGTCTAACATCTTATTCAAAAAACTGTCGTCCTCGACAATTAAAATCTGCTTCATATCCTCACTTCCTTTGCTTTTTGCAGATAGTATAACAGGCAAATGTCCGCGAAATGTTACAGCGGACAAAAAATTTTATTTTTTTGCATTTCTCTGTTATAGCAGTTCAAAATAATAACTCTATTATAGGCAGTTATCAAAGGTTTATCAATGCGGCAACTGTAAACAGATCCTCTGCCAAAGACTCTTAAAACTACTGGCAAGCAATGCAATCTTACGTAAGATTGCGTATTTAGCAGAAATCCCGTTCCGGAATTCCTGCTAAATGCTTGTTGGTGACATATCCCCAAACCCCTGAGATCATTGCCGGTGGCAATGGCTGCGCGTTCCGTTGGAACGCTGAAAACGAAAAGCAGACAAACCTTATTGACGGGATTTTTCTGTGCTGCGCTGCGGTTGTGGCGGGGAAGAAATCTCCAATAGATATTCCACATTAGCCCGAACATTATGAAGTTCTTTCATATCATTTTTGGCCTGCTTATAGGCAGAATAGGCTTTCCGTTTTTGTTCCAGAAGATTGGTGTATTCCTCCCGGAGAGATTTGACAGAGGGGAGCTTTTTGATTCCCAACTCGTCAAAATGATTCTTTGCCGCCTGGTGCAGCAGAATTTCAGACTCATGTGCTGTTCGGTATTTTTTGCTGTACCCGGCTTTGCGATATTCTACATAGACAGCCCGCGTTTTTGCATAGTTTACGATCTGCTTTTGCAGCTCAGCATTGGCGTTCATTCTTGACTCTAAATCTTTAATTTGAACGGATAAGGTATTGAAATTAGTGGTAGCGGCGTTGGCTTTTTCCAGAAGATCCTCATAACCCATATCGCCATGTTCTTTTAAGTAGAGCACTGCCTGAGAAAGCTGTTTTAAGTTGAACACTTTTGCCCAACGCTCATAACCGGGACCTTTGCCGGAACGGATCGCAGCTTCAATATCAACCAGCAATCCAACTTTGGAAACCGGTTTTTTTGAAGAAGCATGGCGGGATTTTACTGCCCGTGTACCGGCAATCCGTTCTTTGATGGCCTGTTCTGTATAATCGCCTTTGAGCGTATCGCATCGGGTATAATTTTCCTGTCCCGGAACTCGGAACCGAAGATGTTTTCTTTCACGGTTAACTTCAATCCCGGCAGCCTCCAGCTTCTTTAGAAGTTCCTCAAAATCTTTTGGCTTTTCCTCTAATGCAGCATCAATAGCAATGCGTATCTGCTCCTGAAAGGAAGGCTGCTTTTTATTTCCCAGCCATGTGCCATAATGCTCCCGGCTGGGTTTTGGATTTTCAACAATCGAAAGTCCATGCTCCAAACACAGCTTGTCATTCATTCGCCGGATTGCCCAGGTAGAGCCCCAGAAGTTGCGAAATTTTTTCTGACAGTCCAGTGTAGTAGAGTTGATAATGATGTGATTATGGACATGGTGCTTATCTACATGGGTACAGACGACAAAGGCATGGTTTCCTTTTGTGAGTTTTAGCGCCAGCTCCCTGCCGATCTGATTGGCTTCTTCCGGCGTAACTTCGCCGGGCTTAAATGCCTGACGGAGATGGTAGGCGATCACATCATCCGCACCCTGATTTCTGCCGGTTAGATTTGCATACTGTCGTTTGGACAGAAGGAACTCTGCATCAGCAAGCCGGGTATCACACTCATAGCCATAAATGAATTTTCCAAAATCGGTTTTCTGCGGATTTTCTACATAATCAATAATATCTGCAATCGCAGTAGAGATGTCCCGACCTTTTCCTACATGCAGAGGCATCAGTCTTGTGGTCGCTATTTTCGTCACCCCCTTAACTTAATTTCAATCAGAGAAGTTATAATTGCAGAAAAAGAGCGGGGCTTCCTATGCGCCCCGCCAAATCTACTTAATCAAATATAAAATCCTTTAAGGCACTGTTTGCCCCGCCAATGATCCCTACCAGCCATGCAGCCGCCAGAGGCAGACCGTATGGACTGATAAGAAAGGCGATCATAAGCCATGCAAGACCCGGCAAAAATCCTGCGGCAAAGAACAGCACCAATGCTGCCAGAAAGATGATTCCGGAAAGAATCCCAAGTACCGCACCGGAAAGGACCACCAAAAATTTACATACCAGATAAAGAATCCCCGTAACCAGCATAAAGGGAAGTGCCAGTAATTTACCTATCAAACGCATACGCTTTGCCTCCTTTCAGAAGGGCATCTGCCCTTATAAAAATTTTACCGTGACGGAAAATAGAAAGCAACGGCTTTCCGGCTGTTTATGAAATGTTTGCAAATCCCCGGATCAGTTTGTCCATGCCATCCCAAAGGCTGTCCAGACGGGTGCGGATGTCCTCTATATCTGCGGCATAAATACTGCCGGTCTCATTGGCCCGTCTGGTATATTGGTTTAAGTTATTGGAACAAATGCGGAGAAGTCGGATCATTTCCTGAATGTCTCCCATATCAAGGTGAATGATGTAACCGTCTACGGCCATCTTTCGCAGATATGCCGACAGGTTGGTAATGCCAAGTTCCGCCATGCGTTCTTTTACCAGTTCGGCCTCCGCTTCGGACATGACAAATTCGACGCGAACAGATTTTTTGTTATGCCCGCCCTTCATCGTTCTAACCCTCTTTTATAAGATGAGACCTCCTGCGTCGAAACCGCCGTCTTTGCTTTTTTGAGTTTTTCCCGCAGGGTGGTCTTTTCCAGCTTATCAAGATATTCCTCCAGATTTCCGGCTGTCGCATGATAGCTGCGTTTGAGGCGTTCCCGTTTTAGGATCATCATCAGCTCCGGCTCATTTTCCGGCAGATAAGTCATTGTTTTAGGGACTCCATGCTCTGGCATAAGCCGGTTCATAAGCTGTCTCCGTTCCTGATAGGGAATCGTGATAACATTTCCATCCTCAAATGCAACGGCTACATTTCCGATTGGACAGGTCAGCTTTTTCATCCGTTCCACATGTTCTCTATAATTTAGCGGATAGAGATCGCCAAATATTTTTCCGTCCCTGACTTCTTTCAAAGAGATGGCATAAGCCAAAACGGGATCATTTGTCTGTTCCTGGTAAAACCGCCACACTTTATTTTCATGGCTTCCATCCAGATAAACTTCCCGTTCGCGCAGGGTATAGGTTCCGCAGGGGCGTGACATCCAAAGAAGCTGTTTATCCTCTGAACGGTCTGACACAGCCAGTTTTGAGATCAGTTCTTTATCCAGGTCAAAGTCATCTTTATAATGTTGGGTATGAAGATCTACGATACGGGAAAGAGCACCCAGAAGATCTACATCCTCAAATCTTACCCCGGCCATCAGAGTTCCCTTTCCGGCACAGGAGGGATCATCTGCCTTGCTTCATGCTCCGGTTTGTCTGCTTTCAAACGGTCCATCAAAGACGGCTTTGCTTCCGGCACCAACTCCCGGATTTCTTCATCCGTCTGTCCGTCTGTCAGATCCGGGCGCACAGGAGGTTCGTTGTTCAGCCTGCCATCCAGCATATTGTAGTTGCCGGTCTGGCCTTCCTCATAAAGTTCCGCATTGCGAAGATAACTTTCCGGCGCCTGAAACGGCTGTCCGGCAAACAGGATTTCTCTTTGGGTGGTAAACTGTGCAAGGATCCCATTTTGCAGTCTTGCAAATTCTTCATACTGGCGCAGGGTAAGCCCTCGTTCCAGCATTTCCGCCTGGGTATGCGCCCAGCCTTCTCCATAAAGAAAATAATACATGTCGGGTTGATCACAGACAAAGCACAGGGACCCGTCCTGATTGTCATAGTAAGATGGCTGCATATCCTGATAATGGCAGCGTTCCTCACGCCCCAAATATACACGGTTGTCTGCACCCAGCATAGCGACCATGCCTGCGTAATTACTATGAACCGCAGAGCGGATTTCTACCAGCGGATCTGTTTGAGAAGGAATCTGTCTGCCCGGAATCTCATTTTGTTTTTCCGCTGCATCATTTCTTGGTGTCACTTCTTCATGGCTGCGTGCATCCAGCTCCGGTTGAGATGTTCCTTTCCGAACAGCACCGGGTTCCGGTTCTTTTTCTTTCACATAGTATCGGACATTTGCCGTCGTATGCTCGTTGGCTTCCTTTGCATAGTTTTCAGCATCGGCTTTGCTATCAAATTCCAACGGTTTTCCATTTTCCTTGCACCAGCTTTGTGCTGGTCCGAAAATAGAAGTGCTGCTTCGTACCGCCCATACACCATAGGTCAGTTTCTTTTCCATTCCGCATCCCTCCTTATCGTTCCTGCTGTTTGGAAGTTTGTTGCTTTTTTACCGGGTCTACCAGTTTTGTTGCTTTTAGCTGCTGGCGGAGAGAATTCTTATGCTCCGGTTCGGAATCTGTGATGTTGACATATTCGCCAATGATACAGAGCGCTTCTCCATAACTGCCGGAAGCAAATACCCGATCAGACATTTCTTTTGCCTGTTCTTTCAGACCATGCTCCCGCAAAGTACGAGAAGCAATACCCAGCAGATTAAAAATGTTCCCATCTGCTCCGATCAGTGGACAATCCGGTTTATCTGCCAACGCTCCCGGTGTTTCTATAAATCCGCCTAAATAATTCGGCACAAAGTCCGACAGCCATGTGCCACCATAGACTTCATGGGTCTGTAAACGCCACAGGGCAAGTTTTCCTATATCCAGTTTCACATCATCAAACGGGTAAAGCAAACAGGTCAGTTCGCCGTGCTGAAAAGTGGCCACATTCTCAAACTGACTGCCATCTTTCAATATGCCTGCATTTGTCAGCATTTCATTGATCCCATCCACCCATTCTGTCAGATCCCCGCCACAGCCCTGTAAAATCAGTCCTTCCTTATCGGTCATACGACGAAGATCCTCTGCGGTAATCGTGTTGATATTCAAAAAATCGCCTCCTATCGTTTTTGTTAAAATATATGTTTTGTCCGCAACTTAACCTCATTTCAAAGCACCGGAGTATTCTTATATAGCTCCCTTAAAAACAGGTGCAAAAAACCCTTAAAAATCAAGGACTTTTAAGGCTAAATTGCGGACATATCATGGTTGGTTTTGCCGCTTCCTACGTTTGCGTTCCCGCTCGGATTTCCGTCTTGCATAGATCCGGCAGGCATCAGAACAATATGCCTGGCTAGTTGTAGGAAGATACGCCTTTCCACACACAGGGCATATTTTCTGTCTCATGGAGGTGTCCTCGCCGGTAATGGTTGATTCCAGTGCTGCATCCACCGGCAGCACCGCTTTTTCAAAGTACCTGCAATAAGCGCCGGTCCACCATTTATTCAGCATATAGCAAGAGCTGTCCAAAGGAAGGCAGATCTTATCCTGAGAGTCATAGTTGGCGCACAGCTCTGTAACCAGCTTTCGGATCGCAGCCCGTTCCGAGCGGTTCAATTCTCTCTCTGCCATAACGCCTACCTTTCCGGGGCACTGCTTTGCCGGCCACTGGAAATTCCAGTTGTGTCAGTAACATTCCTGGGCTGTGAAAGGGCATCGGCGATAGAGTTCCGCTTTTTCTGTTTCGGTTCATGGTAAATAAAAAGTTCGTTTTTTCCAGGCACATACAATAAGCCATTTTCTTCGCACCGGAAAACATCACATTCTTTGTCGGTTGAGATGGCATAAAACCCCTTGTAGTCATAGGGCACCTTTTGCCGCTCCTGATAGGTACACATCCCTAAGTTGGGGTCACTTGCCAACCGTTTCGATATGGCGAAAAAGTCGCCTTCTTTTTTGTGAAATTTTCGTATGGGCGTGAAGTGATAACCGCCATATTCAAAGGTTTTTCGATCACTCATTTACGCCTGCCTTTCTTTACGGGAAATTCCAACTTGAAATTCACATATTTACCGCCGGTATCATCCAGGATCACTTCCGCATCATAGGTCTTTCCTGTTTTTTCACTGTAAAGCCCGGACATAGAAATACGGCCCTCTTTCAAAAGAGCCGCTGCCACAGACTTTGTGATGGACTTTTTCTTGCTGGAAAAGAAACGGTTATCTTTCCAAAGAGCAAAAGAACATTCCCTGTTGTCGCAGAAAAAACCTTTCTTTCCTTCATATACCGGGGCTCCGCAGCGAGGACATACCCCCACGGCTTCATGTGTAGTTCCTCTGGAAGAAGGGAACAGATCCACAAAACGTTCCTCCGGGGCAGTATGTTCTTTTACCAGCGTCCGGCTCATATCTGCAATCTGATCCATAAAAGACGTTGCCGACAGTTCGCCATGTTCCACTTGTTTCAGCATGGATTCCCATTCTGCAGTTAAAATGGGAGATTTGATATTGTCCGGCAGGACTGCGATCAGGTTCCTTCCTTTTTCCGTCGGAATGAGCTGCTTTTTCTTTCTCTGTACAAATCCGGCGGAAACCAGCTTTTCCAGTGTTGCCGCACGGGTAGCCGGAGTACCCAATCCTTTACGCTCGGCATCTTCCGGCATATCTTCCGCACCGGCGGTCTCCATAGCGGATAGCAGGGTGTCCTCCGTATAGTGTTTCGGCGGTGAAGTTTTCCCTTCACGGAGACTTGCTGATACAGTTTCAAAAGTCTGTCCTTCCTTCAGCACAGGGAGAGCGGCATCTTCATTTTCTCTGTGTTCCGTTTCACTCTGCCTGATACTCATACGGTGAATCCGTTCCACCTCTTTCCAGCCGGACTGTAAGATGGTCTTTCCTTTTGCCGTAAAAGTATATCCCTGGCAGTCCAATATAGCGGTGACCGCTTCAAACCGGTTTGCCTGCGTTGTGGCACAAAGCAGTCTGACGGCAAGCAGGGTAAGCACATCCCGCTCCCCGGAAGGAAGCTCTGACAGGTCTGTCCGTGCAATCTCCACAGTTGGGATGATGGCATGGTGGTCGGTCACTTTGCTGTCGTCTGTTACCCGGTCAATGTCCGGCTCTCCGGCGCAGCCTTTTCCAAAGGGCATATTGTCACGTAGCCATAGGATCAGGGAAGCGGCGGTTGCCTGCATGTCCTTCGTCAAATACTGGCTGTCCGTTCTCGGATAGGTTGCCAGCTTCTTTTCATAGAGAGATTGCACATAATCAAGGGTCTGTTGAGCCGTATAGCCATAAATACGGTTACATTCCCTTTGCAGAGTTGTAAGGTCATAAAGGCGGGGAGGCTGTATGGTTTTTACCTGCTTTTCCACAGAACGCACAAAAGCGGAGTTGTGGTCACAGTCCATACGGATTTTTTCAGCCTCGGATCGTTCCGTCATTTTTTCGCCGGAAGCAGTAAAACCTCCGCAGGTGATTTCCGGCACATAAAAAGGCTTACTGATGAAGGATTCAATATCCGACTCACGCTGTACCAAAAGTGCCAGCGTCGGTGACATAACACGGCCGACATTTAGTGTGACACCATACAGGATAGAAAAAAGCCGGGTGGCATTGATCCCGATCAGCCAGTCGGCTCCTGCCCGGCATACTGCCGCATCATAGAGCTTATCGTAATCACTGCCGGGACGGAGATGGTCAAAACCCTCACGGATTGCCGCATCCTCCATACTGGAAATCCAAAGGCGTTCCATAGGCTTATTGCATCCGGCATATTCATAGACCAGACGGAAGATCAGCTCTCCTTCACGCCCGGCATCCGTAGCGCATACTACGGAATCAACCCGTTTGTCCTTCATCAGCCGGCACAAAAGAGCAAGCTGCGTTTTCTTATCCTTTGGAACTTCATATTTCCAGTTTTCCGGTAGGATCGGAAGGTCCTCATACCGCCATTTGGCATACTGTTCTTTGTAAGCCTCCGGCTGTGCCAGTTCCAAAAGATGTCCCACGCACCAGCTCACCAGATAGCCGGAACCTTCGAGATAACCGTCTTTTCTTTCCGTTGCGCCTAATACTGCTGCCAGTGACATAGCAACAGAGGGCTTTTCTGCAATCACAAGTTTCATATTTTTGTAACCTCCATTTCTTACAAACTTACTTCACTGCGGTTAGGCTGCTTCGGTATTGCGTGATCTGCCTGCTGAAGCTGTGCTTTTTTATCCGAGAGCCGTCCTAAAACGCTTTTTTCCTGTCCACGCTGCAGCAGCTTTGTCTCACGGTCATAATACTGGACCTTATCCGAAAGGCGGTCCTCCGGGGCTACCTGGGTAGCATTGACCTCCCGTACCATAGCTTCCAATTCGGAAAGCTGCATGGAACCATTATCCGGCAAAATCAGCAGCTCATGGATCGATGACGGAAGAACATAAAAATTGGTGCCGAGCAATTCAGCGACTTTTTCCAGAACGCCTTCCTGTGCTGACACAGACGCACCGTTTAATTTTTCCTGATTTGTCAGGATATAAATGGGTACAAAACCTATATCCAGCGGTTCTTCCCGGTTAAAGAGGTTTTCAGGTTTTACAGAGAAGATACTTTCTGCCATGACTTCTTCCATGTCATAAAGGCAGACAGGACTTCTGGCACTTGCTGCCTGCATGGCATCTTTATGAAGCTGTTCTTTTGTGATACCCCACATCTGCATCATGCTTTCGGTAACAGCAACAGAAGCAGTTCCTTCCTCATCTGCCGCAACCTGAATTCTGTAATAAGCCGCCAGCTCCCCGCAGGAAGTATAAGGCTTTCCTTTCAGATATTCCTGATTTGTTTCTGGATCGCACATCTGTACCGCCAACATAGGACGGACTGCCTCATAGTTTTCCAGTATAGAAATGTCCAACGGAACCCGGTTGTAATTTTCCAACTGGATCTGTGCAATCTGTTTCATGGCAGTATCTAAAGGCATCCCACGTTCCACCTGCTCGGCGAGTGCTTCCAAATAGATTGTTGGTGCAGCCCGTTCTCCGGGAGAAAGGATCGTCAGTCCGGTCAGCATCCGGTCGTTGCTTTTTGTTACTTCATTGACGGAAATTACTGCGTTCTGGTATTCCATAGGCAGGTATTCCTTGATATGGCTTTTTACATATTCTACAAAATTCTGATTCAATCGTTGTCCTCCTTTTTGTCCGTCAGATTTATTCGGACAGATTTGCGCTTTGTTTGGTTTTTGAATATTCCGTGTTCTTTTTTGCGACCTGCATAAGACACATCAGCATAACACCGGAAGCCATTCCTCCGGCAAAGGTAAGAAAATGTGAAATCAGGTTCCACATAAGCATTCCTCCTAAAAATGGGTAAAGAAAAACGCCCACTTCAAAGTGGGCGCATCAACAGGTAGCTATTTTATTTTTGGCTTCAAATGGTCCGGCAGGACGATCTCTCCAACCGGGATTTCCCGCAGTTCCTTTTTCATCCGGTGGGTGAAGCGGATCGTCTTTGCCGTACCGCCGGTTTCCCGTCCGTCATAGACAGCGATCACTCGGTCGGAGTGCTCCACCATATAGCGGTTTCTGTGGGAGTAGACGCTTGGGAGATATTTTTCCTGTATGACAACAACATCCGCACAAGCCTCCAGCAGTTCACGGGTTCTTGTTTTCTTATTCAGGCTGTCCAGACGTTTGCGGTAAGGGATCACTGCGATCAGCTCCAGCGCCGGATTAGTCTGCTTTCTTTCCAACACCAGCTCTGCAAAATACTGATCCACGCCATCTGCAAAGCCACTCATAAAACAGGTGAATCCATCTGTAACGGCAGCATCGATCTCATGTTCCAAAGCGGCTTTTATTTTGTTGATCTCATTCTGCGGTAGATCCCTGTATCCGGTAACACAGCAAGTCTTTCCTTTCATCGGTCATCCCTCCATCTGATAGGTAAAATTCTTCACTTTTCATATAGTAATAGATTTCATTTAGCAAGTCAACGATAATACCCCTTTTCCCTTTGCGGATAATAAGGAGGTGTAAGGTACAATCTATTACAGAATGGGAGGTGAAGGTGATGTATGAAGATTTTGTCCCGGAACGATTAGCGAGGCTGCGGACACAAAAAGGAGTTTCCGCACGCGATATGTCTTTATCGTTAGGTCAGGCAAACAACTACATCAATAATATTGAGAATAAAAAGTCACTTCCCGCTATGCAGTCTTTTTTCTACATCTGCGAATATCTGGGTGTGACTCCGCAGGAATTCTTTGATGAAGGAAATACCTACCCGGAAACCTTGAAGGAATTCATTGCAGAGGCAAGACAGCTTGATCCTCAATCCATGCAATATATCCTCGGTATTATGAAAGAACTCAATAGCAGAAAGTAAGCGGTCACGGTAATGGCCGCTTTTTTCGCGACTTTCTTTATTATATTTTATAATGTTCTCGAAATGTCCGCTCCCTATACCGATAAGTATTCAAAAACTGTTCCCCAAACAGCCTTTTTCTATTCGCCGGTACTGCCAAAGCTGCCGGTTCCTCGCTCTGTTCCCAGATCTGTTACAAAATCCGCAATAACGATTGGCGTGATCACAAGCTGCCCGATACGGGCTCCCTTAAAAAGAGACTGCGCCTGATTGCTTACATTGCTGATGATTGCATGGATCTCTCCACGGTAACCGGAATCCACAGGCGGCAGTTCACAGACCAGACCTTTTACCGCCATGCTGGTACGGGGAAAGATATATCCCGCATATCCATCCGGTATTTCCAGTCCAAAACCAAGAGGAATTTTGGCGATTTCTCCGGGCTGTAAGGTACAGTCATAGGGCAGATAAACATCCGCTCCGGCATCATTGCCATGCGGACGGTAAGGACGCTGGTGCTCCGATACGCCAAAGTCGATCAGTTTTATTTTCATCGGCAGCCTCCTTCCCAAAGAGCAGGATAATCTTTTTCTAAAATATCCTCTGGCGTCATATCTGCCTGCAGTTTTCGCCCGCAGGTCATTTTCCCTTCCAGACATCGATCCATCTGACAGAAAGATCCGGTCAGTGACGGGGCAAACAAGGCAGGGCTTAGGTCATAAAGTTCTTTCCAGACCTTTAACAGCACGATCCTTGTTTCATCTGTATTTCTCCGACATACCCGCTGGCTGATGATATGTTTCCACTGATAAGGGGTAGCGCTGATGAGCAGCACATTCCGCAATCCCTGGGGCGTGGCATATCCGGCCGCATCGTGCCCGCTTCCGGCAGTGCACAGGGCTTCATAACATTTCATGCTTTCATGACAGCTTTTTAAGTACAGCTCCTGTACCACAGCCGGAGCCGTCATAATAGAATACGGGACAGCGAAATCCGCTTGTCCCGTATAGTTGCTGTACTGCAGCGATGCACTCATAAATTTTACTTCGTTCTGGTGGCGGGTGATCTGCGCCAGAAAACGCCTGCTGGCGCCGACAATGGCTACCGTGATCACCGCAAATTTCTGAATGGTAGGATGGGGAAGCGCCCCCATAGCTGCTACTGTCTGAACGCTGAATGATTTTTCGTAGAGCTCCATCAGGTCGTTCATTGAGGCAATCTTATGTCCCTGCTGAGTAAGCCTTGCCGCAAAGACCATGTTTTTTTCTGCTTCCGCTACCGCCTGGCAGTTCAAAATTTTTACTTCAATCTGTTTAATTGGTATGTCCCTCCTTTACAATCGCTTTCAGTAAGAACAGATAGTTCAGACTGTCTGTAATCTTTTCATTCCATGTGTCCATCGGGTAAACCGCTTCCTCGTCAAAGCACATATCGTACAGAGAAACAATATGCTTTGCCAGCATACCGGCAAGGGCACGCTGGGGCGTTGTATGCTGTAAAGCTGCCGCTGCCTTAAATGCTCCCAGCCGGTCCGGGTCATCCCCGGTGTATTCTTTGGTTTTTCGCTTCAAGGTATCAGCACAGAGCCGTACCTGTTCGTCAAAAACGGCATTGACTTCATTTTGTGTGATAATGATCACCTCTTTCCTTAAAATGGCATAGAAAAAACGAGGGCTGTATCAAGTCCTCGTTTCTCTCAAATTCTGATTACTCCAAAATACGGTAATGGGTATTTTTTCCTTTGCCTTCCTGCACGATTTGTTTTCTTTCTATCATCCGCCTTAATAGTCGTCCACATGCTGTCTGGCTGATTTCCAGTTCCTTTTCTATATCTTTTCTTGTGAAAGTGCCTTGCCGCTTTGCCAGATTGATTACTGCTTCTTCCGCTAAGTGTTGTTCGGGTTTATTTGCAGTCTGCTTTTCCTGATCGGCATTAACATTCAGATTTGGAAGAATGATCTTAAAAGCATTGTCGGAAATCTCAATCTTAGGCTCCTTTCCGGTTCCCGAATAGGCTTCATTCATCTTCAGTATTCCGGTTCCGTATGCTTCAATCAATTCCAATCGGTAAAAGACATTTGCCAGTTTCATGTTTCGGCATACGGAAATGCCCATCAAAACATCGTTTAATGTCACACCGCTTACAAGTCCTCCAATCGAAGTAAATTCAAGCCGATCTTCGTATAGACTGATAAAAGTGCTTGCCCGGAAAGAATATTCACGATGCACAAGCAGATTCAGAAGTGCTTCTCTGACCGCAGTTTCCGGGTAATCTCTCTGATCGATCCGGTATAACTTTTGAAAAGTGGAATGTGTCTGATTTCGGAAATCAATATAATCATAAACTTCATCCATCTGCTGGAACAAAGAACCGGAAAATTCTTTTCGATCCTTAAACTGATTTTGTGTTGTTCCCTCAAAGGCAGCTACCCTAATTGTGTGCACACACTGATCGGACAACAAAAGTCCAAGATTTGTATAAACTCCGTCATGGGTCATAATTCCCAATGTTTTCATCTGGGCTTCCCCAAATAATACATTTCTTTTGGAAAATTCTTTCTTGGCTGCCTCAAAAGTTAAATTCTGTTCCAGAGACCGCATCTCCTCAAAATGGTCGCCGTCTGTCTCCTTGATCATACGGCGGATTGCAGTATTGGTAGCCGGTACAGACGAATATCCCTGACGAACAAACACACCTTCTGGACGCAATCCTTTTTTTGCAACATAATAAGGCCGTTCTGTTCCCTGCTGAATATTAACAGCAACAATCTGTTTCCCATCTTCATTCAATGTTTCATAATGCAGGAACATTGTAAGATCCGGTTTGATAGCATCCCGGACCATGTTGCTAATCTGCAAGGCAGTTCCATCCGGGTCCTCTACGCCAATTATGGTTCCATCATCCTGAACCCCGATATACAGTTTTCCGCCTTCACAATTTGCAAATGCAATTATTTCCTTCTTTATGTCGTCTACTACGATCGACTTCAATTCCACAGTTTCGCTTTCCTGAAAAATCATCTCATCGCCTCCTGTAAATATTCTAACCATTCTAACCATTCTTGTCAACCGTTGGTTAGAATGGTGGTTAGAAAAATGAAAAGTAGAATAGAAACTGAAAGAACGATGGATTGATACGATCTGTGTTAACTGTCTTTCAAGCTGATTCAAAGGACTTCGGGATATAATCTAACCAAATTTTCTGTTCAGTGGTTAGAAAGAAATAATTTTGTCCCGAATATTGTGTATTATTCGGGACATTTTAAGCACTCGGCAGGTAGATCCAGTCGTGCATCAGGCACACGCTGGGTTCGTCCTCCCTGGGAACCAGACGGTAAGTACATTCTCCATATACCGTGCGTTTGTCCTCGATCTCCATACCATAGGCTTTATAAAAGCGGTATTCCAGATTGGAGATGATACAGCGAAGGGTTTGCAGAGCCTCCCTCTGAGCTGATACGATTAGGTCACGGTCAATGCTGCGTTTCAAAAACAGAAGCGATTTGTAAAGCTGCACCTCTGTACGATAAGGGCGGCAGTCTTTCGTTTCCAGCCATCCGCAAAAAGCTACCGGTCCGCTCTGGATCACACTGCGGTCCGGGTGATAATACTCGTAACAGTCCAGGTTTGCCGTATTCAGAAGATACAGCATTTCCCTGACCTCATTTTCCGGCATATCGTAGAACCGCAAAAGCGAACGGTAAAGATGGACATAGCCGGGAATAGAAATAATGGTGTTTATCATAAAATCCTCCTTGTAAACAGCAGGTGCGAAAGATTCCTCCCGCACCTGCACCAAAAGATAATTTTCAAGGCAATCCTTACTTGCCGTCTTTATCGTCAAAATCGTCCTCGGAAAGATATTCTGGCTCTCCGTATGCTTCTTCCGGGTCAAAACCTTCCCCGTAACCATCATCTTCAAATTCCTCATCATCTTCGGCCTGCTGTTTTGGACGCACGATTTTCACATAATATCCGATACCACTGACTGCAAGCAGAGCTACAATGATAAAGATAATTGCACCGGTACTGCCGTTATCTTTCTTTGGTTTTTCTGGTTCTTCCGTTTTATCTGCTTCCACCGGTTTTTCCTTTCCAGTACATCCTGTCAGCTTGTTTTTGCAGACCGGACAGTTTGTATTGACATTCCCGGCCTCACATTTCTCCGTACAGACACAGGTTTCCTCTTTAGGAATCCCACTCATGCTGCCGTTGTCCTTTTCAGCCAACACCATCAGATCAGATTCCGTGACCCCATTTAGGAAATAGACATTGTTGCTGTCACGCTTTCCGTCAATCACCAGATAAAATATATTTCCTGCATCTGTCGTAATGGTATAAAACTGCTTTTCGCCATCCTTGCCATTGATATTGTCCTGCACCGTTCCGGTGCCTTCAGGGGTAAATGCTCCATCCTGGATTCCAGAGGTATTTTCATCAGAATTCGGTTCTTTGTAATACGGATTATCCAGTTTTACCGGTTCCGAACAATTTCCGGCAAAGTCTCTTGCATATATACTGACCTGCTTTTCCGGCCCCGCATAATCTTTCAGCGGAACAGACGCTTTTCCGTCAGACAGGGAAGCAATCGGTTTCTCATTGACAAATACCGCCTCTACGCCGGAAATATCATCGCTGCTTTCAATGTTTAAGGTGTCACCTTTAAGAGAAGCTGTAAGCGTTGGCGGCGTGGTATCTTCCGCACCTCCGGCATAGGCAGTTATGGGTAAAAAAATGGCACTTACCATCAGCGTAAGTGCCATAACCAAAGAAAGTTTTTTAAGCCTCATGCACATCCTCCTTCTCCTGCGGTAAAACAGTTTCCGAAGGGGCTGCCTGCTGTGATTTCAAAAAATCCGCAAGCTGCTGGGGTGTCAATTTGAAACTGCGCGCCACCGCCACATAATCGGTATTTTCCAGCTCCGTTTTTTGTTCCTCCAGCTTATGGAGCTTTGCCTGCATTTCCGCAATCTTTGTTTTGGTCTTTTCAATTTCCTTTTCCAGTTTTTCAATTTTAGGATTCAATTTATTACCTCCAATCTGTTAAGGCAGACGCCCAAATGTATAAAAGTGCTGCTGCCAGTAGCTTGTATTGATGTTGGCATAAGAGATCGGGTCTCCGCAGTGGATCATCATTCCATTTCCTACATAGATCCCTACATGGCTTGCGCCGCTGGTATTGTAGGTCCCCTGGAAGAAGATCAGGTCGCCCGGTTTTGCATCTGCGCTTGATACCGGCGTACATACACCTAAAAGACCGTCCGCAGTCAGCCTTCCGAAATTCCAGCCGACGCCGCAGTTGTTGATCACCCAGGACACATAGCCGGAACAGTCAAAGGAAGTGGAAGGGCTTGCGCCTCCCCATACATACGGATAGCCAAGATATTTTTCCGCCTCGGCCATCATTGCGGCAAACTGTTCATCCGCAAGGGCTTCCGGTGGAATGTCATAATCAAAGTAGTTTCCTGTGCCGCCTGAACCAACTTCCGGCAGGTGCCGTTCGCTGGTATCGCCGGTATCGGCAAAATACAGGGGATTCAAATACTGACCGTCAACCAGGACCTCTAAATGCAGGTGGGGACCGGTGGAATTTCCGGTATTTCCAACCTTTGCGATCACATCCCCGGCTTTGACCTCCTGCCCGGCAGAAACAAGGATCTGGGAACAGTGCCCGTATTTGGTCGTCAGGGTATGTCCTTCGTATGCCTCGCCTTCAATAGCGACACACAAGCCATAACCGCCGGCATTTCCCGCAAGGGTGACTGTTCCGTCATGCCCGGCAAGGATCTCTGTGCCCTCCGGCATCCCGATGTCCACACCGGTGTGATAGTTCTTTTCCCCGCTGATGGGATGTACCCGGTAGCCGTAGTAGCTGGTCACATAAGGAAGCCAGTTGGTGCCAAAGACATTTTTGACATACTGGCGGTTTCCTTTTGTCTGCAGCAGGATCTCGCAGATCTCTTTCTGGTCTGCGTTCATCCGGGAAACGACCAGGTTTTCCAGAGGTGTGACTGTGAGCTTGACATTTAAGATGCGCCATTCATAAGGCACTTCCTCCTGGGTTTCTTCCCCGGTTTCCGGGTCAACGGAAGTTTCTGTGCGGTAACGGATTTCAGTTTCTTCTGAAAAGGACAGGGTATATTGTTCCTGGAAAAGCTGCCGCAGCACGCTTTCCACTTCATCGTAAGTAAATCCCTGATAAGCAGAAGTCAGATACCCCATCAGCACATACGGGTCATGCTCGATCGCACCCAGGTTATACCGGTATTCGTCATAGCCGGGGCGGTCTGATTCCACCCGGTCTATTTCCATTTGCAGATCTGTTTCCCACTCGGTATAGGTAAGCTCCGCCTGATTGATGTCCTGATCGTCTGCAAGATAGGTAGAAGCAGCCAGACTTCCCAGACCACCGGTTCCGATATTGGAGAATGTAGAAAACAGGGACATGATCAGGAAAATTACCAAAAGGAGGAGCAGGAGGACAAGGCAGATTACAGGGTGCCGTTTGACCGTATGGACAATACCGGCGCTGACCCTCTCTGTTGCGACTGCGGCATTTTTTGCCTGTTTCCCGGCTTCACGGGCAGCCTTGGCATACTGCCTTTTCAGTTTTTGTTTCTGCCACATCCGGGCAATCGCATGTTTTTTTAGCTCCGGGTGGTCGCTAAGAGCCTGCCGGTAAGCAAGTCTTGCGTTTGCCTTTGCTGATTTTTGTTGTAATTTCGCTGCCTTTCGGTAGGGGGCAGTTTTATGCCGGTGATATGCCGTGCGAAGCCCCGCCTCGCCCACAAGTTCAAAGCGGTGGGCTGCCTTGATCCCCACATTTTCATCCTCTGCCTCATAAATCTTTTTATGAGCGTAACCAATAGCAGTATTGGCGCCCGCCTTGACCGGACGCAGGGGTACAGGTCCTTTTACATGGGCCTTTTGGGATTTAACCTCCTTTTCAAATTTTAAGTGTTTTTTGGCTTTTCCGGTCTCCGGGTCGGAAACCGTCTCCATGCGCAGTTTCTTCCGGGCCGGCAGACGATTTTGTGCCTGCTCTGCTTTTTGTGCAGTCCGTTCCGCCTTCCGTCTTGCATGGGTGAGCTTTTTATCCTTTGTCTCCGGCGGCAGTTCATCCGCAGTAAATTCCAGCTTGGATGTTTTCGGCGGTTCGCTATCCACACCCTTTTCCTTTTGTGCTGCCTGTTCCTCCGCCTGTGCCGCTTCCTGAAAACGCTGCTGATATTTGTTCCCATGCTGATGTGTCCGGTAACGATGTTCCTGACCGGATCTGTCTGTGCCGCTCGGTGGGGCTGATCCTTCGGAAGAAGGTGCATATTGTCCGGTATCATGGTCTGTCACATCCTCTGTTACAAGAGAACGCCTGGAAACCTCGTGCCGGAAATTGCTTAGTCCGTTGTCCTGTGTCGGGGACTCTGTTCCGGCAGCATCCGGTATCTCAAAGCGATCCGAAAAAACATCCCCAACGGCTGCATAAGCCTCGCCCTGTTCCAGCAAGGACACCGGTGTTTCCGGTGATAGCTGGGAAAATTCCGTCTGTACAGGGATGTCCTGCCTGTGTGTCTTGCCGTTGACAGAAGAAGGGGTGTCCCGTGCCCTGCGCAGGTCAAAATCCTGTTCGGTCTGCCTGGCTGCCGGTTGATCTTTCCCGTGGGAATCACGCACCGGCATCCGGGTATCTTTGCGCTTCCTTTGAAATTCCCTGTCGTGTGCCATTGTTCTCACCTCCGATCCATTTTAATTTTTGCCTCACGCTTTGGTCCCCGCTACTTCATCCGGTCTTGTGGTAAGCACGCTGTACAAAAGTGTGTCCTTCGGGAAATGGTCCACAAAGGGGATGATCACATTTCCAAAGAACAAAAGTCCCTCGCCGGGACCGGAATGGGTCACATAGGAAAGCTGGTGCGGGGAGATCCCCAACTGCTTTGCCAAAATCTGACGGTCTCCCTGGGCCTGGTTGAGCATATAGATAAAGTCCGAGTTCTATAGTGATAGGTAAGCCTCTGATATCATCTCGGGCTTTTCCCCCACTCCACACCGTGCATGCGACTTTCACCGCACACGGCGTTCCATCGGTTAGTATTTTTCATTGTCTAAACAATCAACCTTTGAATAGAATAAAAACTGTAGTAGTTGAAATAAGATTAAATAGGTTGCATGGAAGCCAACTCACGAAGGTGGTTAACCTTTATAAGCTGTTTGATATCTAGCTGTAGTAAATCCATATATTTGTAAATAGTTTCCGCTTTTGAAGCATGAATGAGTTTATGTACGGAATTCTTTATGAGAATAAGATTCTCATAGGCATCCGTACCGCCTAAATGTCGGGGTAACTTATGATGGCAATGAATTTCCCCAACAGAGGAGAATTCAACACCTGTTATAGCACATTTTCCCCATTGGGCTGAGAAGAGAGATATTCGATTGTCTGCGTATTCCGCACTATTGGAATAGGCTGGTTGACGCATGAGAGCCAACATCATAGGGATGTTGATTCTCAGACAGTTGTGAATACCTTCTCGTCCTTCGGGAGTGTAATAATTCCAGCTCTTCTTACGGAAAAGTGGGTTTTTGTGCTGTGTGTATCCTATTGGATACACGGGCTCATTCGTACCAGCGACATATCGCATCATTTTGGATTTACCAAAACGGGCTTTTTCAAACTCCGTAAGCTCTCGCCCTGTTTTCACAAGACGGTTGCCTGTGCGAGTGCTAAGCCTGTTTGTCAGCAAGGTCATGACTGTGCGGTTTAGGGAAGCACAATCATGATTAACATGTGTGGCGATACAGTAATAATTCTGCATGCCAGTAACCATACTGTTATAGAGTCTGATTTCCCCCTGTTCGCCATATATTTTGCGAGGGTGAACGATTCTCTTTGCCTGTTCTTTAAGCTTCTCCCTTTTGTGCTCGAGATTTTTATCTGCGATATGAGATATAACCACGAGTTTGTTGCCTTTTCTGTGAACTTTCATTTTGAATCCGAGAAAATCAGAGTAATGATTTCTTACATTGACAATCCTCGTTTTCTTTTCAGAAATTTCCAGTTTGAGCCTTTCTTTCAGCCACAGAGTGACTGCACATTTGGTGCGTTCAGCGGAGTCCTTTGTCCTACAAAAGATTCGAAAATCATCTGCATAGCGAACAATGAACATTTCCTTCAGGTTAGATTTCTTAGCCTGTCGAAAGCCGTTTTCAGGTCTAGCATTCCGTTTGCAAATCGGACACCATTGCCATTGACTTTCTACCCAGTGGTCTAATTCGTTAAGCACGATATTAGCCAGAAGTGGCGATATAATACCTCCCTGTGGGGTTCCTTTGTCGGGTGTGATAAAAGTCCCATCTTCCAGTTTGATTGGTGCTTTGAGAATTCGTCTTATGACAAATATCAGTTGCTTGTCATGAATACCCATAGCCCATATCTGTCGTATCAGCTTGGCATGATTCACGTTATCAAAGAACCCTTTTATATCGAATTCAATGACATAGTGAAGATTGGCATGTTGAAGTAGCTGATAACTTCTTGCTATAGCGTTCTCAACCGAATGGTTCGGTCTGAATCCATAGCTGTTTTTGCTGAACTTAGCCTCACAAACAGGTTCCAATACCTGTTTGATACATTGTTGAACAAGTCTATCCCATATACACGGAATCCCTAAGGGTCTCATTTTACTTGGGTCGTATGGTTTTGGTATCTCCTTACGCCTTACAGGTTTTGGGCGATACCCATGTTCACTTCCATTAATAATAAATCTAACTTTTTCAACAACCTCATCGGGGGAACATCTTCCAATGTCCTCGATTGTGAGATTGTCTGTGCCACTTGTTTTACTTCCCGTATTTTTCTTGATATTTCTGTACGCTAGAAGAATGTTTTCCCGTTGAAGAATGACAGACATTAAATCTGTAAAAACTTCTCCGTTCAAACTTGCCTGGTATAGATTATCAATCGTATTCTGCATTCCGTAATACTCATTGTGACGCAGATTATCCTCACAGAGCAGTTGCTTTTTCTTTTTCATGGTCATAAGGCATCACTCTCCTTTCTTGGGAAAGTGTCCCTTTTTGTCATACTCGTAATCCTTATAAGATTGAATGACAACAATTGTTTCTAACCGACTAAAGCCCATTCCTCGAGCCCGCCTTTTTCGTAGGGCTGTCGTAGGTTCGAGCTTCGCTTTTCAGCACAGATTAGGCGGCTTATATGATTCGTCCGCAGATTGCTTATGAGCAACTCTGTACCTTTCCACGTTCCGATAATTCTATCTGTGCATATATCCTTAGGTGTTCGCTATAGTCCTGTCAGCTTGATTGTGCCTGTAACACAATACGGAGTTTCATATTTTCGATTCTTACTACACCGCACTGACCCACAATTAAGTGTCCATACATTTCTATATGGTAAACATCTAGACCCGTACATTCGCGGTTTTCGTCAGTCCGTCGTGGACATTCTCACCATAGATATTTTATAGACTCCCGACGTGTCATCTGCATACAGTACCTCTACCGCACTTTCGACAGCTGTATTTCTACACTGTTTCGGCAGACTTCCGCCGACTTTATCGAGCTCCAGACCCCAACCATTACAGTCGGAGCCGGTCGAAGTATCAGAGAAGGCATTTCAAGGCGTTACCCCATCATTCTACCTTTCGAATTATCAGTTGTTACTTACCTCGTAAGAAGGTAAGTCCGACGATTTTAGCATCGCATGGCCATAAGTCCATGAAGTTTTACCCTCATAGAGCGATGTTTGTGCGTCAACGTGTCGCACCAAAGATGTTCTCAATCTCCGGGCTTGCCAGAAAATCCTTTACGTTCTGCGTTAAAGCACTCGGAACGCACCCTTTTTTTCGCAGCATTTTCCAGATCGCCACACAATAGCTTGCCGTCAGACGGTCACGGAGCAGCACATGAAATTCGTCGAAGTAACACCATGTGGCGATACCGCGGAGGAAATTCATGGACACCTGCGAGTTTACCAAGTCCTGCATAATGAGCATGGCAATCGTCCGAAGCCCGGCCCCCAGCTTTTTTAAGTCAAGGCATACCAGACGGCGGTTTAAGTCCACGTTGGTTTCATGGTTGAACACGTTAAGGGAGCCCGACACATAAATTTCAAGGGCAGTTGCCAGCCGCACCGCCTCGCCCTCCGGCTGGGAACAGAGCAGGTCATATAGCGTTTGGAGGGTCGGCATTTTGCTTGTTTCCGGGTTTTGCAAGTGTTCCCGGTACATCTGGCGTACACAGCGGTCAATGACGGTCCGCTCCACCGGCTGCAAGCCATCCTTGCCGCCGACGATCAGCTCCATCAGCGACAGGATAAAGTCGGCTTTCAGCGCCATCGGGTTTTCCTCGTCAAAGCTCAGGTCAATGTCCATCGGGTTGATGTGGTGGGGGCTGTCCGGGGCGATCTCGATGACCTGTCCGCCCAGCCGCTTGATAAGGGGCGAGTATTCGCCCATCGGGTCCACCACAATGATCCGGTCACGGGTGGCAAGGAACACGTTCACAAGCTCTCGCTTTGCGGCAAAGGATTTGCCGGAGCCCGGCACGCCGAGGAACAGGCCGTTGGGGTTTTTGAGCTTTTTCCGGTTTGCCATGATGACGTTATGGGAAAGTGCGTTGAGCCCGTAATAGACGGCTTCGCCATCCATGCGGAGCTCCTGCGTCATAAAGGGAACGAAAATGGCCGTGGAGCTGGTCGTCATGCCGCGCTTGATCTCAATGCCGTTATGGCCCAGCGGAAGGCTGGAAAGAAAACCGTCCTCCTGCTGGAAGTCCAGCCGCTTCAAGGTGCAGTTGTATTTCTGGACGATACCGGACACCGTGAACAGGTCGTTGTCCAGCTCCCGGCGGGTCGGGGCCATGTTTACCACAAGGAAGGTCAGAAGGAACATTCTTTCATTCCGGCTCTGTAAATCTTCCAGAAGGGTCTTTGCGTCGTTGCTGTACGTTACAAGGTCGGGCGGAAGTATGTCCATGTCGTACCCTGACCGGGCTGCCTTCTTTTGTTCCTCCACCTTCATCTTGTCAATGTCGGAGACTTTGGCCTTGATGGATTTTACGGCGGCAGCCTGATCGACAGTCTGGATATGGAGGGTGATGGTCATTTCCGCATCCATTTCCAAAAGCTCCGCCAGCAGCTTGTCCGAGAGCTCCGAGGCCAAAATCTGCAAGTAGGAGGCAGCGCCCCAAGTCGTCCCCATCCGGAACAGTCGGCTGAAACGAAAATCGAAACTGTCCGGGGCGATAAAGTCTTTGGTGGAAAGCCCGGTTTTGGGGATCATATCCCATGAAAACCGGAAGGGGGAGCCGCTGCCGGGGTGGAGCTGCCCGTGAAGAAGCTCCAGCCGTTCCAGCCCCGAAAGGGAGCGGCACTTGACGCCCAGCTTTTTGAAGTTCCCGCAAATGTCCGCCTCTACACGTTCCAGCCTTGCCCTGGCGGTGGGAAGGTCGTCCACGTTCACGCCGAAGGTCAGGAGCTTTGTGCGGACAATGCCGTTGTTGCTTTTGGCAATCTGGTTTTCCAGCATTTCCACATACTCATACCGGACGCTGTTATAATCATCATCCTGCATGGGGATGTTCACGCTGTACCGGCTGCCCGGGCGGCTTCGGTGGTTGAGGAAGGAAAGCTGGAACGGAAGGCTGCTGTCAAAGTAGTTGAGGCAGGCGCTCCACCCGTCAAAGATGGCCGCCTGATCTTCGGACTGTGCGAGCTGGTAGTTGATGTCCTCGTATTCAATGGTTTTGGTGTAATAGCGGTCCGCTACCCGGCACACCCCGTCCCGGTACATTTCCCGGTAAGGGAGGGTCTGCTGGGCGGTGGTGGGAATGTTCTTTCCTTTCGTGAACAGGCCGGTAAGGCCCTGCTTTTCAGGCTTTCTGCCTGCGGGCTTTCCGGCCCTTCTGCTGTTTCGCAATCGGCTGCGCCTCCTTTCTGGCGCTAAGCAGCGCATAGAAGTTTTCGGTTTTGTAAGGCCGCACACGGGGATAGAGGAACCGGGTGCGGATGATGTTTTTCAGCACTTTTTCCAGCGGCAGACCGTCTCGTTCATACATAGCCAGAAAGAAGAACGGGAGCATGAGGCCGATCATCAGGAACATGGCGGCACTGTTCCCGATACTGCCACGGGAAAACAGGTAAGCCGGGAGGCCCACCGCCGCCGCGCTGGAAAAACAAACAAGCTGGCGCTTCGTTAGGTTGAAGGCCAGCTTTGTCTTGATTTTGGAAAGGTCTTTTGGTACTGGCACATAGGCCATTTTGGTACACCTCCTTTACTGCTTCGGGCCAGCATGGCCCGAGGTTATCTTGCGGCCTCTTTGGCCGGGGCTGTGCTGCGGGCAGCTTCGGCGGCCTCTCGTCCGCTCTGCCTTGCCCGCCAGTATTCGGGGTGATACTGCCGGATGGACTGATTGAGTTTTTCTTCAAACTGTCCTTTGTCCTTAATGCGGTCAGGGATTTTCCACAGCTTTTTGTCCAGCAGCTCCCGGAGCACTACGCTTTCCTGTGCGTCCTCCTCATAGCAAATATAGCCCTTGTCCTTGAAGCCGCATTTTTTGGCCGCTGGGGAGAGGACGGCGGCTACCTCGTTTGCCACCATCGTTCCGCCGTGGCTGGCGGTAGATACCAGAAACACCCCTGGACAGAGGGTTTCACAGCTCTGCACCTCGCCCCACGGGGAACTTTTCGGCGCATGGAACATTCCGCCCGTCCGGTTCCGGTCCGCCTGCATGAGCGCCGCATTTTCCAATATGGCGCGAAGTTCCGGGGAAAAATAGGCATATTCCCGCAGGACCCGGGCGGCGTCCCCACCACAGGCGTTCATCAACAGGGTATAGGCATCGCTGTCCGCTTTGGTACAGCGGCCCAGCAGTTTTCCGTCGTAATAGCAGGCCGCGTCATAGCCCGTCCGTTTGCGTGGCATGGTTTCCGCCTCCTTTCTGCTTCGGGCCAGCATGGCCCGAGGTCAACGCTCTGCGCTGCGGCTGGGCTTTTCCTTCGGAGGCCGTTCTGCCTTTGCCTGTTCGGCAGCCGCTTTTCCGGCTTTGAGCTGGTCGCTGATGGATGCACGCCCCACAGAGCCACGCTCCGCCATCTGTTCCAGCTTTGCCTCATAGGCTTGCAGAACAGCGGTGTTGAGCTGTTCCCGGAACTCCTTTGTGACAGGGTAGGCCATATCCCGGTAGCCGCCTTTGCCGTCTGGCTGGCTGGGCATCCCAAGAAAGAGCCCCTTGCTGCCCTGTACGATTTTCAGATTTTCCACCACAAAGCAGTCATTGAATTTCACGCTGGCAAAGCCCATGAGGTTTTTCACAGGTTCGATGACCCGCACGCTTACATCCAGCTTTATAGGGGCGGCTGGTGTTCCGCCCGCTGTTTTTTCCTGCATGGATTTCTCCTTTCCGCTTCGGGTCGTCATGGCCCGAAGTCTCTTAATGGCAGCCGAAGATGGATTTTGCAAGACTGCCTGTTTTGAATAAGGTAAAACACAGCAGCACCGTATATCCCACGCAGCCCCAGATCGCCCCGATGGGGTCGCCGTCGGTGGCGATACTCTGGATCAGCACCGCATAGATGGCGACACAGACTAAGATCAACAGACCTTGAAAGCCCACCGCAAAGAGGGAGCGGAAATAGTTCTGCCCCATGTGTCCGGTTTCTCTGTTGGGGACTGTGGCAAACGGGATAGGCGCTAAACTTGTGAGTAGTAGGGTAAGAACCCGGCGCCTTGCCATATTGCTATGGCAGGTTTCCGAGAACTCCCCTCCGAACCGGACTTACACCTCTCGATGTATCCGGCTCTCCAGATGTCAGTCTAACTTCCCTGCGTGTAACTTATCGTGACAGTCAATGCAGAGTGCCATTGTCTTGCGCTTACGCCCAATCATGGCGATTTCCCATTGTTTTCTGCCACTTAAATCTTTGAGTTTTCGTATATGGTGTATTTCAAGCGGCACATTCTCTGCGCCACACCACTCACACCTGTTTGCTTGCAATCTTTTTATAAGGCTATTACGCCCGTAATTCTCAAAAATTCTTGCTACTATATCAGGATTTCCGCTTTCTACTTTAGTGTCCCGGCGGAACCCATTATTGTAAAACAGTACCTTTCCGACCTTGCCGTTTTTCTTCGGATATTCCACAACAAAATCTTTTCCTTGACGGTACTTGCGGATAATTCTGCTGATTCGTGTCCGATATTTTCCAGCAAAGGTTTTGAGCATACTGTATCTCATTACATAGTAGAAGTTGTTGAGTACAGACACGTTGTTTGCAAGTCGGTAGTAGTTATACAATCCACGGATTTCTGCGTTGTATTGGTTTAGGATTTCCAAATCGTCCAAGTGCAACAGGCGAGTGCGCCGGACAGGTTCCCAAACCTCTTTGTTTCCATTTTGTTTGTCGTATTTAATCTTGAGGGCATTGTAGGAGAACAGTCGTTTTACCCACTTATCATGGGGAACATAAAGTAAGACTTTTCCATTGTTTACCCGTCTGGTAGCCCCGGTTTTGGTCTTTTTGTTGTGTTCGCCTTTGGCGATTGTGA
Organism: Faecalicatena sp. Marseille-Q4148; assembly: GCA_018228665.1. Taxonomy (NCBI): domain Bacteria; kingdom Bacillati; phylum Bacillota; class Clostridia; order Lachnospirales; family Lachnospiraceae; genus Faecalicatena; species Faecalicatena sp. Marseille-Q4148. The sequence goes on along the minus strand of CP073692.1, from coordinate 2,012,178 downwards.
CCTCATATCCCAAGAACTTCGCAGCGTCGTGTCCATGAGTAATCAATGTCTTTTCCTCGGACATTTCCAGATGGAGTTTGTCCCGGATAAAGCAGCCTACATCTTGTTTAATCTGTTCTGCGTCCTCTTTGCTGCCGATAACTCCGATTAAGAAATCATCGGCGTATCGGATATAGCAAAGCCGTTTATAGCTATCGTCCATCTGATCGCTATACGGTATAGATTTCAGACTACGCCGCAGTTCCCGGATTTCTGCAATTAAGCCCTCTTTTTCTTCCACGCTCATTTTAGAGATATTTCTTTTAAGCCTTTGTTCTTTCCCCCGGCAGACATCCAACTTCTTCTTGAACGTAGGATTGATTTTACGGCGGTTTCCGCAGTTGAATTTCTCTGCATACTCTGCCATATAACTATCCAGTTCGTTCATGTAGATGTTTGCAAGGATGGGGCTGATGATGGAGCCTTGCGGAGTGCCGGAATAAGTATTGTGATAATTCCAATCCTCCATATATCCGGCTTTCAAGAACTTCCAGAGCAGACCGATGAAATGTTCGTCTGCAATCCGCTTTCGCAAAATAGCAATCAACACATGATGGTCTACGTTGTCAAAACAGCCCTTTATATCTCCCTCAACGAACCACTTTGTCCCCGTAAAATATTTCTGCACATATTTGAGTGCCGTATGACAGCTTCTGTTTATACGGAAACCGTGGGAATAATCGCTAAAGGTTGGCTCATAAATACTCTCTAAGATGAGCCGCACCACCTCCTGTATCAGTTTATCGTCGAATGACGGTATCCCCAGAGGACGCATTTTCCCATTGGATTTCGGGATATACGTTCTCCTTGCCGGGTTAGGCTGATAACTAAAATCCCGCATCTTTTCAATGAGGGCGTTTATCCTTGCCATTCCCATTCCGTCAATGGTTTTGCCGTCTGTTCCGGCTGTCATGTTGCCTGGTTTCGCCTGTATCCGCTGATATGCCAGCAGATAGAATTGTGGATTGTACAGGTTGCGGTATAACCGCTCGTACTTGTAACTCTTGTTACACGCCTTGGATTTTAGGCTTTTCAACACATTTTCAGGACTTCTCATAATGCCTCACGCACCTTTCCTTTTTATGAATTGGTTGACATCCTGCCTCCCTTCGCCATGTAGACGGCTTTCCCGCCCTCGGACTACTACGGAGGCTCCGTTGCCATGCCGGATATTCAGCGTCATCTTTCTTGGGTTTTTACCCCTTGAAATTTATCGCCTTGCGGCATTACGCATAGCCGGATAGTTCCGGCGTTCCGGTCTAGGCAATCTCCAGTTAGACACTTTGGGAAAAGCGTATTGTGATGTCGGTAGTGGGTTTTCGTCCTTTTCCGCTTACTGCGGCTGGCTGTCATAAGTATCGTGCGGTCTGTGTTTACCTGTCACATTCCGCTATGACATACGGCGAATACAACCATCCTGCGCCGCCGGGTCGAGTATCCCGCCTCGGACTGCCCTTAAAGCAGTTTAGCCTTGCTCCTCATTCACAATGTTGCGTCTTGCCGCTCAGTCGTGGGTAGATGGTTTTCCCAACTTGCGATTTTTCCGATACGCTATTGTCCCCCTTGTGGTTTCCTTCCGGGGTAAATCGGATGACGCTAAAGTGACGCTTTTCACGTCTTTGATACTTTTCTTTACCGGCTTGCTAAAGCCGGGTTCCCAAAATGCCCGCACACCGCCTTTGGATGAAAAGCGGTGCTTCTGGACGCGCAATAAATTTCAATCATACGGCCATATACGATGACGAAAATCACGATGTTTAAGGCAATCATGGTAAGCTGGATCAGGAAGGACTGGAGCCAGAGTCCGAACAGAGGGCCTAACTCCATCGCCTCAAGCTCTGTCCGCAGACTGTCCAGCACATCCGGCGTGATTTCTGTCCCGTTCTGGATAATGCCCGCTGACTGCTGGATCACATGCTGGCTCACATCAAAGACCGCCAGCACGATATTGAAGGTATTCGTCAGGATCATCACAGCCACAAAGGTTTTGAACACCCACTTAAAAAACATCCATGTGTCAACTTCATGGAGGTTGTTGCGTTCTATGAGCATCTGTATCAGTTCATAGGTCATAACAAAAGTGAGGATGACCCCGGCGATTGGCAGAATGGCAGTTTCGGAGATCTGTCGTATCATGGAAAAGACCCCGGCGTTCCAGTCCGCCGGGGTCGTGCCTACCTGTGTGGCGATTTCGCCAACGCTCTGATTGACGTTATCGAAAAGGCCGTCCAGATTCCCCATGATACCATCGACGAGCAGACCTTTCAGCCATTCAACGATTGCGTCGATGATAAAGTCCATATATCAGCTCCTTTTCTGGAAAAAGGGACAACGGGTGACATTTAGCTGAACAGCCCGGACAGCAGAGGGATAAGCTGAAGGCCGATCAGAACGACACCGCCGCCCGCCATGAGCTGCTTAATGCCCTGGCTTTTTGCCGCAGGGTTATCCGACCCGTAACCTTCCAGAAGGTTGATGACGCCCCATACCGCCAGACCGGCGCCAAGAGCCATGACCAGAATTTTAAGAATGTCGATTGCCTGATTGAAAAATTCCATATACGTTCCTCCATTTTGTTTGTTTGATGGTTTTGGGTACAAAAAAAGCCGCCCACATCGGCGGCGCTTCGGGTCATCATGGCCCGAAGTTACACGAACTCGTCGCTGTCCAGATCATCGAAGTTCAACAGGTCAGCTTCTTCGTCTGTGTCGGAGCCGTCCACTTCGTACACCGTGTATTCGTCCTCCGGCTTTAGTCTCAATGGCCGGTGGCGGAACAGGCTTTCCAAGCGGAAGGCGTTTTTCTTTTTATCAAATTCGGCTGTGTACTTGTAATTCGGGTGCTTTTTCAAGTCATACTTCGGAGACAGGAAGGGCGGGAGTCCCCTAAGCTGCAAGATACATTTATCCCCGGGCATGGTGGTGATCTCGCTGGTGGTCATCAGCTCCCGGCCAAGCCGCTGCATATTCTGGCTGTAACTTTCAGACTGTCCACGGCTTCGGCCCTCGGTCTGCATAGAGATGGTGGCCTTGCCCAGCCAGTTTTCCGAAATATCCTTTAGGGTGGAAGCCTCCCGGCCTCCGAGGAATACGATACTGTCCATGTTGCCCATGATGGTTTCGGAATGGTCTTTGTACAATGCCTTGCACTGGCTCATAGCCTGATAAAAGAGCGTCAGGCTGATCTCACGGGAGCGGATGACGGCCACGATCTTTTCCAGCCCCGGCACCTGTCCGGTGTTGGCAGCCTCGTCCCACAGCACCCGCACATGGTAGGGCAGACGCCCGCCATAGGTGTTGTCAGCCCGTTCACACAGAAGGTTGAACATCTGCGAAAAAGCAAGGGCAACCAAAAAGTTGTAGGTGGTGTCCGTGTCGCTGATAAGGAAGAACAGCGCCGATTTTTCATCCCCCAGCTTATCAAGCTCCAGCTCGTCATAGGACATGATCTCCCGGAGTTGGGGAATATCAAAGGGAGCCAGTCTTGCACCGCAGGAAATCAAAATGCTTTTGGCTGTCTTGCCGCTGGCCAGCTTGTATTTCTTATACTGCCTCACGGCGAAGTGCTGGGGGCTGCGGCGTTCCAGCCCGTCAAACATATAGTCCACCGCATTTTTGAAGGTTTCGTCATCCTCCCGGACTTCCATGCTGTTTATCATTTCCACCAGCGTATTCATGTTGCGTTCTTCCTCCGGCCCCTCAAAGACGATGTAGGCCACAAGGGCGCAGTACAAGAGGGTTTCGGCTTTGGTCCAGAACTCGTCGCCCTCCTTGCCGTCGCCTTTGGTGTTGGCGATCAGAGCGGTAACGAATTTCAAAACATCGCTTTCCGTCTTGATATAGGCCAGCGGATTATAGTGCATGGATTTTGAAAAGTCGATACTGTTGAACACCCGCACCCTGTATTTCTCCCGTTGCAGAAACCGCCCGCACTGGTCGAGGGTGCCGCCCTTCGGGTCTACCACCACATACGAGGAATGGGCTTGAAGGAGCTGCGGAGTCAGCCAGAACCTTGTCTTGCCCGAACCGGACGAGCCGATGACGCAGGCGTTTAGGTTCCGGGCATTGGCGGGGATCTTCGGACGGGTGTTCATGGTAAGGAACTCCGTCCCGGTCAGAATGACATTGTTCTGAAATTTAGGGTCAACAAACGGCTTTATATCCTCCTTTGTTCCAAAGCGGGCGGTGCCGTACTCCGCATCCCGCCGGAATTTTTTCGCCTGCCTGATCTTTGACTGTATCAGCAGATACATCCCAGCCGCACCGGCAAGGCCCACCAGCAGGTCAATACCTCCCAGCCCCGGCCAGTAGGTTTCAAAGGCTTTGGGGAAGGTGTCGAGCATCCCCATGAGCTTTGTCCCGAAGTCTGTGCCGGGGGCGATCCGGTAGGCCGTCCCGATTTTGGAGAAGAACCAGAACACAAAGAGGTACGGCAGGTTTGGGAGCACATATTCTCTGATCTTGTCACTCAACGTCCGTCCTTCACCGCCTCTCTGGTCCGCTGCTTTTCCTTTGCCTGTGTCCTGATCTGCTCCGTGAATTTCCGAAGCTGACCGAGGATGGAAGCCTTGTCCTGCTCTTTGTTCAGCACCTTTGCGCTGTACTTCTGGAAGGCCGCCGTGATGGCGTCCGCCTGATTGGCTTTGAAGAACAGCAGGTAATGACCGGGGCTCACTTTATGGAAAGCGTAGTCCACATGGAACTCCTTCGCGATCCGGTCAAAATCCTTTGGAGCTCCCACATAGGGCATGGCACTTTTGCCGCCATAGTGGTTCATCAGCTTTTTCACGCTCTGGCGTCCCTGCGGGGTCAGCGCCTTCTGGTGGTGCTTTTGCAGCGCCCGAACCACCTTGCCAAGAGCGGCAGCCAGCACTTTTCCTGTGAGCTTCGTTGTCCTGATCGAAAGGGCAACCGTTTTTTGGTTTACTTCTTCCTGCATAAAACCTCCTTTCCGTCGGGGTTCCCGCTATCCGGGAGGCCCCCGTACAATCTCGGGGAACAGAAAACCTCGGGCCAATGTGGCCCGAGGCTTACCGCTCGGCATCTCTGCCGGACGGAGCTTTCTTTTCCGGCTCCGTCTGGACTTTTTTGCCCTGTTCCCGCATGGTCTGCAAGATAGAAGGCTTCTTTTGAAGCTGGGAGGGCTTTTCGCCGGACAGCGGCTTGATACATTCCAAACGGTCAGCCGCCCGGATGGCGTTGTCCGTGAGCTGCCTCTGCCATGCGCCCACGCTGGGAGCCCAGCGAAAGCCGCTGCTTTTCAGCTCGGCCCGGGTGTCAGCGTCAGGCTTTCCATCAAAGAACACCTGCAAGCGGTTGTCCTCCCGGTTCATTTCCACACGGCCCCCGTCGAACTCCCAGCCGGAAAATTCCTGCTGTGCCTGTTTGGAAAGCTGTTCGATACGGGCCTTTACCCGGCGGATCTCCGCATTGTTGTTGGTTAGCTGGTAACTTTCAAAGGGCCTCGGGTCGCTTCGCCAACTTGACGCCATGCTTGCTTTCAGCTTTTCGATCTGGTCCGGCGACAGCAGCGCACAGCCGTCCAGCTTGCCATGCTTGCGGTAATAGGCGTTGACCTCCTTCATAATGAGCTGGGAGCGTTCCAGCCCGTCCAGCTTCTTCTGGAGCTTTTCAATCGCTGCCGGGTCATCGGCGCTGATCCCGCCCATGCCGGTGCTGCGTATCTTATCCAGCAGCCCTTGAATATGCCGCCATTCCTCCATGTTGCTGTCCCGCGCCCGGTTCTGTTTTTCCTTCTTTCCCACCGGGAAATTGGAAGGCCCGGCGATCAGCACAGAGGGAACCCTCGCGTCAATGGCAAAGCCCTGGTTCATGTTTTCGGCCAGCTTGCGGGCGTAGGTGTCTAACAGATGGTCGATCTTCTCATGGTACATGGGGTCCACCCGGGATTTCTGCTTTTCCGCTATGGCGGCGGCCTTGTCCACCATTGCCCGGTATTCCGCCGTTGCGCTCCCTTCCTTGTAGTCGGAAAAGCTGTTCATTTCTTTTGCCCGGCGGGCGGCTCCTTCATTGATAGGGTAATAGTTGATGGTATGCACCTCCTTTATGCTTCGGGCCATGCTGGCCCGAAGTCTTACCGTTCTTCATGGGAAGGTCCCGCCTTGTCCTTTTTCGGAGCGGGTGGGGCTTCTTGAAACCGTTTGAGTGTAGCGAGAATGGAGTGGACAGGCTCGGCCTTTTCAGGATAGGCAAATATCCGGTGTTCCGGCGGAATGTCCTGCGGCCCGTGGTAATACTCCTTGAAGCCCTCCGGGACTGCCGACACATACCCACCGGGAGCGAATACGCCGCCCTCGTTGATACGCACATCCCGCCCGTATGCCTCATAATCGAAGTAGTTCTGAATGTGCTCCGGTATGTCGATAGTCCCAAGCTCGTCGGCGTAAAGACGGCCCAGCCCTTCATCATCGGAAATATCCGGGTAAAAGCGGTAAAGGTCAAGGTTCTGCGTCAGGTTTATCAAATCCTTCACGCTCCTTGTGTGGTTTCCCAAGACAAGAGCGGCTTCAAAGGTTTCCAGTCCGCCCTTATCCCGTACTTCCAGCAGGGCGTGGCCCAGCTCGTTCAGCTCGTCGATGTTCTCACATTCGTAGAGATAATCGTAGAGCCCCAGCACATCACTGTCAAAGCTGGTAAAGAACACTTCGCTGTACCGTTTCCCGTCTATCCCGATTTTGGCAAGGGCGGCCTGCAACTCCTGTGTCGTCATGGGGAAATGTACCGTTGTCCCTACCTCAATCCCCATTAAGGGGTATAGGGCTGTATTGGTTATATAGGCTTCAAACATGGGCTCATTCCTCCTTTCCGGCCCGGTCAGCCAGCACCTCATAAATCCCGGCCATAATGTAATCGGCGCAAGGGAGGGCAATCGCGTTTCCCAGTGCCTTGTAGCGTTGCAGAGGCCGGATCTCCACGCCGTCCGCCCCGTACTTTGTCCAGCCCTCTGGCAGCCCCATCAGCCGTTCGCTTTCCGTTTCCGTCAGAAAACGGATACAGCCGCCCTTCGGGTCGCCCTCATACCAGAAGGCAAAGGGCGTTACATCACTGGCTAAAAGAGTGGGAAAAGGGTCAGTTGGTAATCCGAAGCTGTTTCGGAAGGCCGTTTCTTCCTGCCTTTTTGCCGCTCCCCGCATACGGAAGCACTGAAAGGGGTGGATGACTGGTATCTGCCGCCCTGTTTCAAAAGAAGCTGTTCGATCTCCTTCGGCGGCGGCCCGCCCGCCCTCTCCGCAAGGCGGAGGAAGTGGGAGCATTGGACGGGGCTTAAATAGTATGTCTGCGGCACGTCTGCCTCCAAAATCCGCCACGACGAAAATCCGCTGCCTTCGTGCCAGCCTTCGGGAGCCTGCCCAATACTGGGCGTCCATGAGCCGCCAGCACACATCAGGCGTTCCCCCTCGCACCATTCCGGCGTTTCCCCATCTTCCCGAAGGAGGCATTGGAACTTCGGTGTCCGAGAAGGCGGATAGGACGGCTCTAAAGTCCATCCGGTCATTTGTAGAAAACGCTCCCATGACGTTTTCCCAAACAGCGATAGCTGGATATAGGTTATCAGTAGCATCCCTCATTTCCTGTATGATACGAAACGCCTGATAGAACAGGCTTGATTTTGCCCCGGCAAGGCCGGAGCGGTTGCCAATCAGAGAAAGGTTCTGACAGGGGGAACCGAAGGTAATTATATGGACAGGTGGGATTTTCCCGCCGTCCACCTTCGTAATATCCCCCAAATGCACCATGTCGGGAAAGTGCCTTTTGGTTATGGAGATGGGCGCTTTTTCAATCTCGCTGGCCCATACCGGACGGATACCACACCGGGAAGCAGCCAGAGGGAACACGCCGATCCCGTCGAAAAGGCTTCCCAGCTTAATGTCCGGCATGGCCCGGGGTGCCGTGTCCCTTCACGGCAAGCACCCCTTCCAGTGTGGTCGCCGCAATGCCCAGCCGCCCGGCAACCGCAATATCATTTTTTACATCCTCGTCCACAGCGCTGCCGCAGACGATCAGGGTGTGGGAGCGCCGCAGCATATCCCGGCGCATATCAATCCCGGCCTTATGTTCCTCGGGAACGCTGTCATTCAAAAACAGCGGCAGGTACAAGAGCGGGCAGATCGGGGAAAAGCCCGCCTCATAAGCAAGGCGGCAGTAGTGGGCCGCCAGCTCCATATCAACATCCGGCTCGCCGCTCCATGCGGCGGTCAGGTACGCTAAAGGTCGTTTCATTGGTTGAGCCTCCATTTCTGTTTTGGTTTAGGGAAAAGCAAGGTATCGCCCAACCCCTCCGCCCCTTCCCCCGGGAAGGGGAACGGCTCTGGAGAATTTATATCCCCGTCGCTTGACCGGGAAAAAGCATAACCGGGAGAAATCCGTCAAGGGTGCCTCTGGCACCGCCTACGGCGGCGCTGCCCTTGACTGATTTTCCCGGCTATGCTACGGAATAACTGGCGACGGGGAATAATTTATATCTCCAGAGCTTCGGGGCGCGGGGCAGAGCCCCGCAATCCTCGGGCCATGCTGACCCGAAGTTTGGGCTTACTTTTCCTGTTCGTTTTTCTTCTCCGGCTTTTCGTGTTCCTTCTGCTGTCCCTTCCAGTCGTCCAGCAGCTTGATGATCTGATCCTTCATTTCCCTCGGCGTAGTTTCCTTGCCGAAATACTTGCTCAGTTCCGCACCTGTCAAAATCACTTTGTCTACCTCCTTTTTGTCCTCCATCATAATGCCGTCAATCACATCCCCGTTGAGCAGCTTCTTTTCGTCCAGCTCCCGCATACGCTTTGCCTGTGCCTGTGAAGGCGAGGACTGCTGGCTGTCAATGGCGACGGCGATATAGTTCTGGTTCTTCTTGCCGATATAGGAAAGCTCCACCGCCGTAGTAAAGCCCAGCTTTTTTTCATCCATCAGCTTCATCAGGTCGGGAACCAGCTCATTGAGCCGGATATACCGCTGCACCTGCTTGACCGCCATCTTATTGCGCTCGGCTACAATTTCGTTGGAGCGTTTTCCTGCGTCCTTCGGGTCAATCTGGCCCGAAGTGCGGGAGCCCTGATGCTTGATGGCCTCAAGCTGCATTTTCAAGGCTTTGGCCCGCTCACTGGGGAGGATTTCTTCACGCTGGTTGAGATTGTCCTCGACCATCTGCGTGATGGCTTCATCGTCCGTCAGATTGCGAACAATACAGGGCATATCCGCATATCCGGCAAGCTCGCTGGCCTTCTGGCGGCGGTGGCCGGACACGATCTCATAGCCGCCATCCTCACGGGGACGGACGATAGCAGGCTGGGTAACGCCCTTGTCCTTGACGCTGGACACCATAGCCCGCATTTCTTCATCGTCCCGGACTTCAAAGGGATGGTTCTTGAAGGCGTGGAGCTCGTTCAGCTTGATATAGACGATCTGCTCCTTGCCCCGGCGTGGTGCATCCTTCGGCTTCTCGGGTTCCTTCGGAGCGGAAGCGGCCTGTACCGTTGGAGTTCCTTTTTTCTCCGGTTCCTTTTTGACCGCCTTTTCCGGTTTCTGTGCGGGGGCTTTAGGCTTTGGGGCTGCGGCCTTGTCCTTATCTGCTTTCGGGGGACGGCCCCGGCGCTTCGGCTGTTCCGGCTCTTTGGGTTTTTCCTCCGCTTTTTTCGGAGCCTCCGGCTGCTTTTCCGGTTTCTCCGCTTTTGCTGGGTCAGGCTTTTCCCCGCCGGGAGCTGCCGCCCGTGCCTCGGCTTTCTTTTCCTTCATAATTTCAGCGAAGTTATAGACAGAAACCTGTGGGTTCTTTACCTCTGGTTCCGTCTTTTTTTCCGGCTCCGGGGAAACGGAAACCTTCTCCGGCTCTTTTGGGGGAGTGGGCGGTGTTTCCTTGCCCGGCCCGCTATCCGTTACCGGCTGTTCCGGCGTTTTTGTGGTTTTATCATCTGCCATAAGCATTTACCTCCTGTTTTTTGGCATGAAAAAAGGGGCTCAACTTTTCAGTCAAGCCCCCGTGGGAAATTCCTCCTTTCTCCGCCATGATACAAAAATACCGCCCGTAGTCTCGTTTGGGCGGTACTTTGTGTAAGATTGGCAGTCCATTATTAAGTTTTTTATTATGTTCCCTTTGTACACCGTTGCAAACAATGTAAACGAGACTTTGTAAAAAGAATGGAAAAGTTAACTTTTAAAATCTTTTGAGCTGTGTTTACAAATTCCGTTTACAGACAGGAGAGGAGAAGAAACTGATGAAACAGGGAAGATTAGGATATAACAGCAGCAATGAAAGATATGGATTATTGTCATCGGACTTATGGATTGATACAGGATTTCACTGTGGAGAAGGTCTGGAAGTATTAGTGGATGACAAGTGGGTCAGACCAGAATGGAGATGAACCTGGCAAGGGAATGGTATCTGGTGGGGACACCGTATTGTGGAAATCTGGAATATGTGCAGGCAAGGATACCGGAGTAAATAGCCCCGCAGGGCGCAAGGGTACTTTTGATGGACGGTACGGCTGTCGAAAGTGCTTTTGCATTACTTTTGACAAAAGCAACAAAACCGCCGTATCCGGCGAAAGTTTCTTAAATATCGCCATGTCTGGCGTAAATAAAAATTATGTGCCATATCTGGCACTCAAACAGAGAAGAGGTGAGAAAGTTTATGATGAAACGAACAATCAGTGGCATGATCGGAGTCGGTTCATTGGCTCATAACAGACGGGATTTTGTAGCAGAAAATGTAGACCCGGACAGAGTACAACTGAATATTTGTTACCAGAATGAAAATCTGAAAGAAGTTTATAAAGAACTGTTTGATGATGCTGTGGAGAGATACAATGTTGGAAAAAGAAAAGACCGGCAGATCGCAAATTATTATGAAAAAATCCGACAGGGCAAACAGGAGAAGCTGTTCCATGAAGTGATATTCCTATTCCAGATTGGTAATCGTGAGGATATGGCAGTGGGAACGTCAGAAGGAAATCTGGCTGTAAAGGTACTGGACAAATATGTGAAAGACTTCCAGAAACGGAATCCGACACTTCGGGTATTTAGCTGCTATCTGCATCAGAACGAAGCTACTCCGCATCTGCATATTGACTTTGTTCCTTATGTGACCAACTGGAAGGGAAAAGGAATGGATACCAGAGTTTCACTGAAACAGGCATTGAAAAGTCTTGGATTTCAAGGTGGAAATAAGCATGATACAGAACTGAATCAGTGGATAAATCATGAAAAAGAAGTGCTGGCGGAAATCGCAAAGCAGCATGGAATTGAATGGGAACAGAAAGGCACACATGAAGAGCATCTGGATGTTTACAATTTCAAGAAAAAAGAACGTAAAAAGGAAGTGCAGAAACTGGAACAGGAAAAAGAAAATCTGACAGCGGAGAATGAAGGATTGACTTCTCAGATTGGAGAAGCAAGGGCAGATATTAAGCTACTGGAAGAAGAAAAAATTCAGTTCCAGAAAGATAAAGAGACAGCAGAAAAACGTGCGGAGAAAGCAGAAACGGAATTGAAAAAACTGGAGGACAGAAGAGCATTCCTGCAACCAGTGATGGATAATGTCAGTAAGGAAATAAAAGAATATGGAATGATCAAAACATTTTTGCCGGAAGCTACAGCATTGGAACGTGCGGTAACTTACCGGGATAAGAAAATAAAACCATTGTTCATCGAAATGAAAAATAAGATTGGTGCGATGGCTGCTCAGGTGAAAGAACTCACAAGAGAAAGAGATAGTTGGAAAAGTAAGTTTCAGAAGAAAAAGCAAGAGCATGAGAACACAAAAAAGGAACTGGCAGAAGTTCAGAAAGATTATCAGAAATTGTCCGGTGAGAAAGAAATACTGCAGGGACTCGCAGACAGATATAACCGACTTTTACGCATACTTGGAAAAGATATGGTAGAACGACTGGTGCAGGACGATATCCGAATGCAGGCGGAACTTGAAGCGAAAAAACAGAAAGAGCAAATGCCGAAAAAAATAAGTGATCGCATACCGTGGGCGAAAGAACGAAGTGAAGAACACAATGCACAAATTAAGAAGAATAAAACAAAGTACAGAGGAATGGAGTTGTAAGAATATGAAGAAACAAATTTATGATGAAAAGAACGGACTGAGCTACACATTGCATGGAGATTATTATCTGCCGGATTTGGAAATCAATGAAGAAAAACCTACATATGGAAAATATGGAATAATGCGAAAGCAGTTTCTGAAGGAACACAGGAGTGCCAGGTATCAGTATCTGGTATTGACTGGTAAACTGACGGAACATCTGAATCAGGTTGATAAGGAAGTGAGAGAAGAAGTTGAGATACTGATGGAACAGATGGCTGAACAGTGGGGTGTGACGGAGGGATTGAAGATGCAGGATCAGATGGAATGGGTGAGGAGGATGAATAACATCAAGAATGTTGCGGAAGAAATGGTGTTATTGGAAATGTTTTATGTATAAATAATACATGTAAGAGAAAATCAAATATGGTAAAGGCACGTTGATTAAAAAACGTGTCTTTTTTCTGTTTGTAGGGAATTGAATAGTGGCTGTTAGTTTGATACAATAAAATGGATTATACGGTATTGAAGGTGAGAAAATTATGCCGACGAAAGAACCACGTTTTCATGGTGAAGTTACAGAAAAAAGCCATAAGAATATGAGTAAGATACGTGGAAAAGATACAAGTATAGAGGTTGTGCTGAGAAAAGCACTATGGCATAGAGGATTTCGTTATCGGAAAAATTATAAGGAATTACCAGAAAGGCCGGATATTGTGCTGACGAAGTATCGTATTGCAATTTTTTGTGATAGTGAGTTTTTTCATGGAAAAGATTGGGAAATACTGAAGCCAAGATTAGAAAAAGGGAAAAATCCAGATTATTGGGTTAAAAAAATAGAGCGGAATATCCAAAGAGATGAAGAGAAGGATCAGCAATTAAATTTTATGGGGTGGACCGTGATACATTTCTGGGGAAAAGATATTCTGAAAGATACAGAACAGTGCGTTAGAATGATAGAAGAGACAATATTTGACCAGAAATTGGAAGAAGTAGACGATGAAGAGGAAATGTAATGATGAATTATTTGGAAGAATACGATGAAACGGATCCTATTTCAATTGAAACATATGCAAAAAGGTTGATTGGAAAAACATTTGCGGATGTGTGCAAGCAGGATGATATCACTAAAGCTATGGTTGTCAGGGAGGCAACAAATTATGAGGTAAAGCACGAGAATAAGAAGCGAAAAGGTGGTTTGGGAGAACTGATAGAAGAGAGATTCTTTCACTATCAGACGAATAATGACGCATGTCCGGATTTTGATAAAGCAGGTGTAGAATTAAAAGTAACACCGTATAAACAAAATAAGAATGGAACACTGGTAGCCAAGGAAAGGTTGATATTGACCATGATTGACTATTTTTCAGTTGTTGATGAAACGTTTGAAGATAGTCATATGTGGCAAAAGGCCCGATTGATTTTATTGGTGTATTATTTGTATCAACAAGAGATAAAGAACCGGTTAGATTATCGTATTGGATATGTGAAGCTGTTTGCACCACTGGAGCAAGATATAAAAATCATAGCACATGATTTTGAGGTTATTGTTGAGAAAATCAGAAATGGAAAAGCTCATGAATTATCTGAAGGGGATACTCTGTATCTGGGAGCGGCACCAAAGGCAGCAACGTCAAAGGATCGAAGAAAGCAGCCATTTAGTGATGAAGTAGCAAAACCACGGGCGTTTGCATTTAAAAATTCATACATGACATATGTTTTAAATAATTATATTATTCCAGGAAAGAATACATATGAGCCAATCATTAAAGAAAATGCAGAAGATTCTTTTGAAGATTATGTTGTGCGAAAAATAGATGCTTATTATGATTGGTCAGTTACTGATTTATGTGATACATTTCATATTGAGTATCAGAAAAAGCCGAAAAGCCTGGAAGCAATGTTGGCATATCGGATGTTAGGAATAAAGGGAAATCATGCGGAAGAATTTGAAAAAGCAAATGTTGTAGTTAAAACCATACGTATTGAGAAAAACAACAAAATAAAGGAAAATATGTCATTCCCAACTTTTAAATTTAAAGAGTTGGTTAAGGAAGATTGGGATGACTCCACATTTGGAAACTATTTGCGTGAAACAAGATTCCTTTTTGTTGTATATAAGTATGATCAACAGGGAGACCTTCGGCTGAAAGGATGTCAGTTTTGGAATATTCCTTATAATGATTTGGAAGGTAATGTAAAATCAGTGTGGGAAAAGACACAAAAAGTACTCCGTGATGGTCTTCAGATAGAAAAGAAAAACGGAAAGAATTATAATAATTTTCCAAAAGCATCAGAAAATCCGGTATGCCATGTAAGACCTCATGGAAAAGATGCTAAAGATACTGATGAACTTCCAGATGGAAGAATGTTCACGAAACAGTGTTTTTGGTTAAATAATAGTTATGTTTTGTCACAGTTAGATAAAAAATTGATAGAGGAGTAATTTATGGCAGGAAAAAAAACGATTGCATATCCAATAGAGTTGAAATTTGTCACTCGAACTCCATACTTTTTTAATGGGGCAAAAGACAAATATGATTTACATAAAGATGAGATAGATAATATCTTACATTTGCTTGAGGGAGAATATCAGGTAGGATATGTAAAAAGAAAACGTAAGTTTCCTCATGGTATAAATGCAAATTCGTTAAATGAAGCAATCAGAGCTAAATTAAAATTGATACCGGGAATTGAAGGGGAAACGAATGTTGTTTTTGGAAGCTTTTTACCGCCGGTATCTGGAAAAGGAGAATTTGATTTTTCACGATATGATAAATTAACAAATTTTTATCGTTTTTGGAATTACTGTTATGGTATAAATGCAGCTAGAAATGGACAAGAAATATTTGATCAATATATTAGGTCTCCAAAAACAAAACAAGATTGGGAAATGTTTATTGAGGTTCAACATCCGAAAAAATATGAAGAAGAATTAGAAATGCCATCAGATATATTTAATATTATTGGCGAAATCCAATTTGGAAATTGGGCAATGGTATATAAAGATATGTTTAGACTGGTTTCTGCAATAAATAAGCAAGCAGAAATCGGTTTGTACATTTATATTGTTGCGGCTGATAATTTGAAAAAATTAATGAGTGACGGTGTTGTTAGCTTAAATGATGCTTATAGGCGGTTTAAAGAAAATATTGAAAATCATAATATTACAAAGCCAGTTATGATAGTACCATTGGATTTAGATTTCAATGTAAATGAATATGATTTTTCAAGTGCTGAGGCAGGATACGAGCATGTATGTGAACAGATTCGAAAGTTAGAAGATAAAATCTCGAAGAATAAAATTAAATTAAAACAACTTAAAGGTATGCAAAAAGAAACGAAAAGTGAAGTGGAAAAAACAAAAAAGAATATTTTAAAAATTAAAAATGAAAACAAAAAATGTGAGGATGAATTATTAAAGTTGAAAAATTTATATCGGAATCAAGAAGAAATAGAGGAAGAATAAAAAAGGATCTTTACAATATGTTAAAAATGATATAATATATATAAGAACGATCGTTCGAATAAGAGAAGAAGAGGTAAGAAAAGTGAAGAAAACAGTTTGCGAATTGTTTGCCGGAGTAGGTGGCTTTAGATGTGGACTTAATAATATAAGAACAGCGGAAGATTATGGTAAAGAAGAAAAATGGGATACAGTTTGGTTTAGTCAGTGGGAGCCGGCAGAGAAAAGTACACAGTACGCACATGACTGTTATGTATATCGATTTGGAACAAGATTAGATAAAAATGGTGAAGATACTACGAACTACAATATTGAAGATGTGGATAAAACAACACTTCCAGACTTCAATTTGTTGGTCGGAGGATTTCCGTGTCAGGATTATTCAGTAGCATCGTCGTTGGCTACGTCTAAAGGACTTGAAGGGAAAAAAGGAATTCTGTGGTGGTCGATACGTGAAACATTGGAAGCAAAGAAACCACCATTTGTATTATTAGAAAATGTAGACAGATTATTGAAATCCCCAGCTAAACAAAGAGGTAGAGATTTTGGTGTGATTCTTGCATGTTTTAGAGATGAAGGTTATACCGTAGAATGGCGAGTGATTAACGCTGCGGAATATGGATATCAGCAGAGAAGACGCCGAACATTTATTTTTGCTTATAAAAATGATACAAAATATGCGGATAGAATTTTGAAAGAAATTCAGTATACTGAGAAATTGGAAGAAGATAAAAAAATAGAATGTATGGAAAAGGCAGTTCTGGAAGATGGATTTTTCGCAAAAACATTTTCTGTAAATAGAGCGGAAAATGCTAAGATGAAAGTTAAGGAATTTCCAGCAGAAGTGGGAGAAGTATCAGATACATTTCAATGTGTATTTGAAAATTCTGGAATAATGAAGGAAGGAGTAATCTATACAATAAAAACTGTACCGAATTATCATGGAAAACAAATAACATTAGGAGATGTTATGGAGACTGGAGAAGTCGAAGAGCAGTACTTCATTCCAGAAGAAAAATTATATTATACAGATTCGTCTGTGACACATAGTGATGAAACAGAGCAACGTCTTCCAAAAGAAGATAGGCAGACTTGGCAGTATCTGAAAGGTGCAAAAAAATTGTTGCGTACAAGTTCTACTGGTCATGAATATGTATTCTCTGAGGGTGCAATTTCTATGATTGATCAAGAGGACAAACCAGCACGTACAATGCTCACATCAGAAGGTGGATTTAGTAGAACTACGCATATTGTGAAAGACAAGATGACTGGAAGAGTAAGATTGCTTACAGCTACAGAAGCAGAACGTATTCAGGGATTCCCTACTGATCATACGAAATATTGCCTGGTTAATAATGAAACAGTGGAAATGCCACTAAGAAAACGTAGATTTATGATGGGAAATGCGTTGGTGGTTAATTTGGTTGAGGATATGGAGAAGACGTTGGATCAGATATTTGAGAATGAATAACATTGCTAGTGATAGGAGAAGGTTGAATTATGGCATTTGAGGCAAAAGATGAAACGGTTGGAGAATTATTAAATAAAGTTGTTTTTTCGGTTCCAAGAAATCAGAGAAGATATGTATGGGAGAAGGATAATTGGGATGAGCTGTTAGAGGATATACTTTTCTCATGCAGGTCTGGAAAAAAAGCACATTTTTTAGGGAGCATTGTTTTAAAGGATGAAGGCAAAAAAGAAGGTATAGCTAGATATACTATTATTGACGGACAACAAAGGATAACAACAATTACGTTAATATTGATAGCAATAATGAAATTATTTGTTGAGAGAAAAATGCAGGACGAATTTTTGGGAACCATTGATTATGTGATGACCACGAACAACAGAAACCAAAAAATGCCGATATTAACTTCGGATTATCATTTGTCTTTAGAAAAAATTACAAATAGAATAGTAGAGCTTAACAGCAATGAAAATATAACAATAGATGCATTAGTGAATTCATGCATATTATCACCAGCTAAAGATAAGAAAATTGGAGAAGCGATTAAATTTTTCTATAAATCAATTCATGATGAATTAGAAAAAGAAAAAGATAATGCGAATGAAAAACTTTTAGAAATAAGAGACGCAATTATTGAAATGGTTTTGGTTAGTATTATTTCGTCAACAGAAGAAGATTCTTACACTATTTTTGAAATATTGAATGCGAGAGGACAAGAACTGGAACAGTATGAGTTGTTAAAGAATTATATAATGAGATATATTGAACCAGTAGAAAATAGAGATTCCGCAAAAGAAAAATGGGAAGAGATGGAACGAGAGTTAGGCGCGTACATAAAGAAATTTATAAATCAGTATGTGTGGCATAAATATGGCATTATTGATGGAATGTCAACATATCGCATAATACAGAAAAAAACTAAGGGAACAAATGTCAATAATCTGTTGGATGACATATTAGTAAAGGCAAAGTATTATTGTAAGTTTATAAAACCAACAATAGGGGATGATGGGAATTGTCTAGATTATGAATTTAGAATATATTCTTTCTTTAAAAGCAAGAGACAAGAGCAATTCAGACCATTGTTATTAAGCTTGTTACATCAAAGGGAATTAGGAAAATTAAGTGAATCTTTGTATAAACAGACTTTGGAATATTTATATAATTTCTTTGTATGCTATACTATTATTGGAAAGGAAAAATCTAATAATTTGCGTGATACAATAATTGAATATGCTTGTACACTTGAAAGTGACTACTCAGATGAAAAGTTATTAGAGTTTGGTGGAATATTGAAGAAAAAAATACCAAGCTATGAATGGTTTGAAATGTCGTTTAACAATTTGGGCTGGTCCAATCATACAGAAATTTTTAGAAATTCCAAAGATAAGGAAAGAGTAAAGTTAACATTGGAAATCATAGAGAAATTTGTCTCGCAAAGATTTGGTATTACTGAATTTACAATAGAACATATTTTGCCGGATTCACAAGGAGAGGCTAACGCTCATATAGGTAATATGATACCACTAGAAAGCAGATTAAATGGATTATGTAAAGACAAAAAGTTGGAAGAAAAATATGATTTGTACGAGCAATCGAATTTTAGTACAGCAAGAGGGATAAAACAGCGTTATGCTGGAAAAGAATTTAATCCTTCGCAAAGAACAAAATATTTGGCGAAATTAGTTTATAATAATATATTGGAATTAGAACAAATAGGTAATCAGGGCAAAAAGAAAAAACAGTGATAACACCATGATAACAAAATCTTCAAAAACCACACGGACACAGCGAAAAATTCGCATTTTTTGGCACAAAATGAACGAAAAATAACCATTTAGCCTCTGCAACACGCCATTCTGATATCGTGAAGGCGGACGTACAGTAGGATCAGGAAAAGTTGCTACAATCATTGAGTAATTATAATCTGTAATCAGAATATTAACTCAAATATAAGGGGCTGTCGGTTAATACCGATTTTTAGGCTCTAAATCTCAAAATACGAATCTCCTTTAGAAATCAGTGTTTTTCGCACCTGATCTTCTATGAGAGATTCGTATTTTGTCTTTTTCGTATGTATTTTTGGGCACAAAAACCCCTCAACCTGCATATTTAAACGTACACATTTTCTAAGCAACTGTTTCTTCGATTTTTTTCTCAAATTTTTGGATTTTTTCATGAAGAAAACGATGGTATTTATTTATATTTCTTCCAATCGCATACAGCATGAATTCTTTATATACTTTTTCGGATGTCCGGTAATTGAATCGGCGGAAACTGTCATTTTCTTTAATGTCTCCAAAATGTCCCTCTGTCTGGATGGAACGAATCTGACGATTTAAGATCCCTTTCTCACTCTGGATGTTTTTATGGGATTCTTCTTTCAAAGATTCCCATTGTTCGTTGATCTTCATCACTTTATTTTTCTCTCTATCTTTTTCGGCATCATATTTATAGAGACATTTTGCTTTATGTTCACAACCACTGCAGTCTGCACATCCATACACTTCAAAGGTTTGTGTATAACCAGTCTGTGCTTTTGTTTCTGTTCGGATATGATGCAATTCTCTTCCGTCATGGCAAATATAATACAACTCATCTTCAAATATCTGCGTTTTCATGTTGTAATACTTTCCGATTTCTTCTGTATACGCACGTGTTTTCCGTTTTTCATGATCCTGCAGCTTGATATAGCTGGAGATTTTATGTTCTTTTAAGTACAGTAGGTTTCTTTCGCTGCAATACCCGCTATCTGCTGTCACTTCCTCAAGAATATCCCCAAATGCTTTTTGATGTTTTTCCAAAACCGGAATCAACGCATTATAATCTGTCCGATCATTGCTGACATAAGTCTGGACAATGAAATAATTCTCTACTGCAATCTGAACATTATATGCCGCTTTTAATTGCCCGTTCAGCATATGATCCTCTTTCATCCGCATAAAAGTAGCTTCCAGATCTGTTTTGGAATAACTGTTTCTGTCTGTTCCCATGATCTCAAAACACTCTTTATATCCCATAAGACGTTCACCACAGGCTTCCAATTCTTCGTAAAGCTGCTGGATTTCCGATTTTCTTTTTCCTTTTCCATAAACAAATGTAATCTGTTCCTGTTCTGCTATCTGTATCAGATTTTTTTGGAGCTTCAGTATCTCCAACGGAGAACAATTGTCAATCTCTATGATTGTATTATTGGATAACTTTTTATGTTTTGTCAGTTTTCTTTTTCGGTTCTTTTCAATGACATCCCGTACTTTCTCCATTCCTTCGATCACGAATATATGTGCATGGGGAATGTCATATTTGATGCCATACTCATTTTCATCAATCAAAACGTTATACTTTTGATACAATAAATCAATAGTATCCAGTAGTCCTGCAAGATGATAATTGATTGTTCCTCTCCAGACAAACGTATAACGGTTCGCATTGGCTTCTATTTTTGTACCGTCAATAAAAAGATTTTTTAGTGTGATGAATCCTTCTTTTTGCAGGCGACGAAGAAACTGATAATTCAGCTCATCCAGTACATCAGCGGTCAGTTTCTTATTCTTGAAGTCATAAAAAGCATCCCGTTTCGGCTTCTGACCTTTCGTAAGCCAGATAAAGGCGAGATCTCTTTCACATAATTCTACAATACGGTCAACAGCTCTTATCCCACGCATGTTTGCGTAAGTAACTACAGCATACATCATGATTGGGTTGTACCCGGTTCTTCCCTTATCAGAACAATTGGCTAATAAGCCAGAAAAATCTAACTCCTCCATCACTTTTTTCAGGGTATAGACTGGATCGTCGTCTGGTAAACACAATTCGAAGAAACTGAAGTTAATTTTCTGTTGCCCTAATTCAAAAAAATCGTTATAATAGTCTTTGTTTAGCATAGTTCCATTATAACATGGAACGGAGAAAATGATGGTTGTCGTTAGCCATCTTTTTCTCTTTTTATGGAAAAGTTTCAGGGGCAGGTTTGACTCATACAAGTCAAATCTGCCCCTGTTTGGAACTATCATTTCCCGACAGCCCCTTTATTCTTATTTTTGTTTTTGGTGATTTCTCCATTCTCTTGGGGAGACACCGTATATTGTTTTGAAGGCACGAGAAAAGTGCAGCTGATTCTCGTAGCCAACAGCAGAGCCGATTTCTGCGATAGAAAGTGATGTCAGCTTTAGCAATTCGGCAGCTTTTAACATTCTGTAATGCATCAAAAATTCCTGAGGAGAACGTCCGATGGATTTCTTAAATATTTTCCCAAAATAACTTCGATTAATTCCGCAGACAGAAGCGATCTCTTCGATGGAAATATCGTTTTGAAAATTCTGCTCAATATAGTGGATAGCTTCTTTAATGTAATAGTCGCTCATTTTGCTTGAAGAAATAGATTCGGTCCGTTTCGAGGACTGGATTAAATAATCAAGAAAGAGATATAAATGTCCGATCAAATGGAAAGGAGATTCCTCTGTATGATGTGTGATGTAGAGCATTTCTTTCATCATTTCTTCCCGCAGATCTTTTGAGTGAGAGCGATAAACAGGACTATCCGGGGAAAGAGCGGTTACTTGAAGCATTTCTTTTACTTTCAGACCATCAAATTCAATCCAGACATATTCCCAGGGAAGTTTTTCATCAGCATAGTAAGTTGTGATCTGTCCTGGAAAAATGAGAAAGCCCTGTCCGCTTTTGATGGAATACGTCTGGGTAATCCCTTTTGTATCATCGGCCATCAGTGTTCCGGTTCCGGAAATAATATAGTGGAAAAGATAGTGGTTTCTGGCCACGGGACCAAAGGAATGACCGGGGTCACACTGTTCATATCCATACTGATACATACCAAGATCAATAAAATTTTCATGGGGAAAAATATGAAAAAATATATTGCTCATAATGGCTCCTTTCAGCAAATATACCTTAATGCGTCTTTAATTGCTATTATAACATAAAAAGTTGTATTGTGGTATAAAACAAGAAAAATACTGCTATTTTCTGATAGCATAAAGGTATGTTACTATTAGTTTGATGAAAACGGAAGAAAAAACAATACGAAAGGAGCTTGTGATATGTCAAAAAGAAAGGTTGTCGGAAGGTTCTCTCTGATCATGGGAGCTGTGCTTGGAATGGCATGTCTTGTAGGATGTGAAGAGAAAACTTCAAGTGATCAGACAGAAGTCGAGATGGTGTGTTATAAACAGGAAGCGGTAGAAGCGTTTGAAAAAATTGAAGAACAATTTAATGAAACGCATGAAGATATCCATCTGACGATTTCTTCTCCGAATGAGGCAATGACGATTTTGAAAACAAGATTTATCCGGGAAGATTACCCGGACATTATCGGAATCGGAGGGGATATTAATTATTCCAATTTTTTGGATGCGGATCTATTTCTTGATATTTCAGAGTTGGAAGAACTAGACAAGGTAAAAGAGTCCTATCTTGAAATGGATAAAGAACTGGAGTTTGCTCCGAGGGAAGGCGTTTATGCACTTCCATATGCGGCAAATGCGGCTGGAATCCTCTATAACAAAGAGATGTTTCGGGAACATGGTTGGGAAATTCCGGAAACATGGGAAGAATTTACTGAGTTGTGTGATCAGATTCAAAGCAGTGGGATACAGCCGCTGTATTTCGGTTTTAAAGATGTGTGGACGTGTCTGGCACCGTGGAACGCTCTGGCGGTTGGTCTTGCCGATTCGGATACTTGCAGCCAGGTAAATCAAGGTGAGACAACATTTGCAATGGCTTATCGGGAAACAGCTGAGAAAATAAAAAAACTTCTCGCATATGCAGAACCGAATCCGTATGCCTATAGCTATAATGATGCCTGCACTGCATTTGCCAGGGGGGAATCTGCTATGTATCCGATCGGAAGCTATGCAATTCCTCAGATCCGGTCAGTGAATCCCGAGATGGAGATTGATTCATTTGTGTTTCCGGCAAATTCTTCAGTGGAGGAAAATGTATTGAATTCAGGAATCGACCTTCAGTTTTGTGTTATGAAAAATACAGAACAGAAGGAGGCAGTCTATGAAGTGCTTCGTTTTCTGTATGAAGATGAAGTGATTCAGATCTATTTGGAAGATCAGGGCGGTATTGCCTGTAAAGAAGGTGCATTTACGATTCCGAATGAACTGGAGGGAATGAGGGATTATATTGAGAATGATAAAATGGCAGATTTTCAAGACCATCACTATCCGAGTGAGATGAGTGTGGATGCGATGATCCAGACGTATCTGCTGGATGAAAGTGAGGATGCGACAGATAAATTTCTGGAACGGTTTGATACGGAATGGAAACGCTATAACAGAGATTTGATCCGCAAAGTACAGGAGTATCAAAAAGAGATGGAGGATGCGCAATGAAAAAGAAAATGAGTAACCGGGATAAGACATTTCTGGCAATTGTGATACCGGTAGTGCTATTGTTCTTTATGTTCAATACGCTGCCGATGCTAAAAGGAGTTGTTTATAGTTTTACGAATTATAAAGGCTATGGTTCCTATGAATATGTAGGACTGCGGAATTATATCGACTTGTTTACGGATGCAAGAGTAGGCAAAAGCTATTTGTTTACATTTAAATATGCGCTGGTGGGAACGGTTTTTGTAAATGCGCTGAGTTTGATTATGGCTCTGGGACTGAATAGTCAAATTCGTTTTAAAAGTGCGCTTCGCGGTATTTATTTTGTACCGAATATTCTTGGAGGACTTGTGATCGGATATATTTTCAGTTTTATTTTTACATATATCCTTCCGACAGTCGGAGATGCGTTTCAGATCGGATTTCTGCAGGATAGTATTCTTGCAAGTGAAAAGTATGCATGGATCGGTGTGCTGATCGTTGGAGTGTGGCAGGCAGTTGCGATGAATACGATTATTTATATTTCTGGTCTGCAAACAGTTCCGTCGGATGTTTATGAGGCAAGCATGTTGGATGGCGCTGGAAAATGGAAAGAATTCTGGAAGGTGACATTTCCTCTTGTAATGCCGTTTGTGACAATCAATCTTGTATTGAGTACGAAGAATTTTTTGATGGTATTTGATCAGATTATGTCTTTGACAAAGGGAGGACCGGCACAGAGCACCGAATCTATTTCTTATCTAATTTATAAAAATGGTATGGATGGAGGTCAGTTTGGATTCCAAAGTGCAAATGCGGTACTGTTTTTTGTTGTCATCGTGGCGATTTCTATTTTTCAGATGACGGTCATGGGGAAAAAGGAGGAACAGTTATAATGCAAAAAAAGAAAAAAACAAATTGGATGTTAACGATTGTATTGCTGCTTGGAACAGTAACGGTGTTCTTCCCTCTTTATATGGCAATTATGATTGCATTTAAACAGCCGAGCGAAATGACGAATGATGTGGCCGGGGCACTGGCGTTTCCGGAAAGATGGAGTTTAGAAAATTTTCGTCAGGCGATGGAAGTAACAGATTTTTGGCATTCTCTCGGAAATAGTTTACTGATTACGATTGCGACAATCGTGTTGGCAATTCTGATCCATTCGCTTGCCGGCTATGTGATTGGAAGAGGAATGGCAAAAAAGAAAAGTTTCCGGGTAATTTATTTGTATATTGTAAGTGGAATGTTTGTTCCGTTCTCTATTTTGATGATGCCGCTTGTGAAACAGACATCGCAGATGGGACTTGGAAATCGTGCAGGAGTAATTCTTTTGTATCTCGTATTTTATATGCCGATGAATGTATTGCTCTATACAGGGTATTTGAAAAATATACCGGAGGCTCTGGAAGAGGCGGCAGATATTGATGGAGCGAGCGCCTGGAAAACATACTGGCAGATTATTTTTCCGATGATGATGCCGATGCACGCAACAGTTGCAATCCTGACAGCTCTCGGTACATGGAATGATGTGATGACGCCGCTTGTTATTATGGCGGGAACGGGGCAGAATACACTTCCGCTGGCACAGTTGAATTTCCAGACACAGTTTGGAACAAATTATAATCTGGCATTTGCATCATATATTCTGGCGTTGATTCCGATTCTGATCTTTTATGTAATTTGCCAGAAACAGATTTTAAATGGTGTGGCAAACGGCGCAGTGAAAGGATAGAGATAAGATGAAGCTTGAAAATAAAATTATGTTAATTACATATGCGGACAGCATGGGAAAGAACTTGAAAGAACTGCATCAGGCGTTGAATACCTACTACAAAGATGCGGTGGGAGGAGTTCACATTCTGCCATTTTTTCCATCTTCGGCCGATCGGGGATTTGCACCGATGCGGTATGATGTGGTGGATGAATCGTTTGGAACTTATGAGGAGATTGAGGCAATCGGGAAAGCATATTATCTGATGTTTGATTTTATGGTAAATCATATCTCAGCGTCATCAGAGTATTTCAGGGATTTTGTGAAAAGAAAAGATGCATCTCCTTATCGGGATTTTTTTATCCGGTATGAAGATTTCTGGACAAACGGAGCTCCGACAAAAGAACAGTTGGATAAGATTTATAAAAGAAAACCGAGAGCGCCATATCTGGAGGTGGAATTTCAGGATGGGACAAGAGAGAAGATATGGTGTACGTTCTGCGAAGAACAGATTGATCTGGATGTGAGAAAAGAGGCTGTGAAGGCATTTATCAAAGAAACACTGGAAGATATGTGTCAGAAAGGAGCAGCGATGATTCGTCTGGATGCATTTGCCTATGCGGTCAAAAAAGAGGATACGAACTGCTTTTTTGTGGAACCTGATATCTGGGAACTGCTTCATGCAATTGAGAAAATTGTCCAAAAGCATGACGTGGAAATTCTGCCGGAAATTCACGAGCACTATACAATACCGATGAAAATTGCAAGGCAGGGGTTCTGGATCTATGATTTTGCGCTGCCGGTACTGACGCTTCATGGACTTTACAATCATACAGGAGTTTATTTGAAACGATGGTTGGAAATGTGTCCGATGAAACAGTTTACGACTTTGGATACCCATGATGGAATCGGAATTGTGGACGTGAAGGATCTGCTTCCGGATGAGGCGGTTGAGACGGTAAAAGAACAAATGTATCGTCAGGGGGCGAATGTAAAGAAAATCTATAGCTCGGAAGCGTACAATAATCTGGATGTGTATCAAGTGAATACAACATATTATTCGGCGCTTGGTAACAGGGATGATGCTTACCTGCTGGCGAGAGCAATTCAGTTTTTTGCACCGGGAATTCCACAAGTGTATTATGTGGGGCTTCTTGCCGGAGAAAATGATCTGGAATTGATGGAGAAGACAAAAAATGGACGGGACATTAACCGTCACTATTATACGCTTGAGGAGATTGGGAAAGAACAGAGCCGTCCGGTTGTGCAGAAATTGAAAGCGCTTATGGAACT
This sequence comes from Faecalicatena sp. Marseille-Q4148, assembly GCA_018228665.1. NCBI lineage: Bacteria > Bacillati > Bacillota > Clostridia > Lachnospirales > Lachnospiraceae > Faecalicatena > Faecalicatena sp. Marseille-Q4148. The sequence continues at coordinate 1,985,830 of CP073692.1, read as the reverse complement.
TCGGAATACAGACCCGGCATTTCATCTGGAGGGGGAAATTCAGGTAGAAACGGCAGGAGAGCAGCTTGTGATTACGAGAACTTATAAGGAAAATCGGATCAGACTGTCGGCGGATCTAGGATCATATGGGTTTGTGATTACCAGATACGGAGAGTGTTATGAAAATGGAAAGGAAATGACAGTATGGCAATAACAGTAAATGAGCATGTGTTTTCTCTGGAAACAGAAAATACACTTTATCAAATGAAGGCGGATGTATTCGGGGTGCTGAAACACTTGTGGTATGGGAAAAAGACAGAAGAGTGTATGGAATATCTTCTGGATTATCCGGATGTGGGATTCGCAGGAAATATTTATGAAGCAGAACATGACAGAACGTACTCACTGAATACGATGCCTCTTGAGTATGCGGGGGGCGGAACGGGAGATTTTCGGGTACCGGCTGTGACAGTTGTACATAAGGATGGAAGCCAGGCGTTGGACTTGCGATTTCAGAGGTATTCTATCCGGAAAGGAAAATATAGTATTCCGGGACTTCCGGCGGTGTATGCAGAAGAGTCAGAATCAGAAACACTGGAAATTTATCTGAAGGATACAGCGTCCGAGACAGAAGTGGTGCTTCTCTATGGTGTGCTAGAAAAAGAAGATGTGATTACGAGAAGTGTGTTTGTCAGAAATAAGGGGAATACTCCGATAGTGCTTGAACGTGTGCACAGTCTTTGTATGGATATCCCATATGGAGATTGGGAGTGGATACATTTTCAGGGAAGACATACGATGGAGCGTCAGACAGAACGGCTTCCTGTGTTCTATGGTATTCAGGAGAGCAGCAGTACGAGAGGGACTTCAAGTCATCAACAGAATCCAGCAGTGCTGCTCTGTGAGAAAAACTGCACGGAAACAGTGGGTGAATGTATGGGGGCGCTGCTGATGTACAGCGGTGGATTCCAGACGCAGATTGAGAAAGATCAACTTGGACAGACAAGAATGGTAATGGGGATCCATCCGGATACATTTTCGTGGATGCTAGAACCAGGACAGGAATTTCGAGCGCCGGAAGTGATTCTGTCCTATTCAGAACATGGAATGGCAAAGTTATCGCAGCAGTTTCATCATGTAATCCGTCATCATGTATGCAGAGGAAGTTATCAGTTGTCAAAGCGCCCAGTGTTAATCAATAACTGGGAAGCGACGTATTTTGATTTTGATGAAAAAGCAATAGAGCAGATCGCAAAGCAGGCATCGGAGCTTGGTATTGATATGATGGTGCTGGACGACGGATGGTTTGGAAAACGGGATACTGATATATCCGGACTTGGGGATTGGAAGGTAAATGAGAAGAAGCTAAAAGGCGGCCTGGGAGCGCTTGTGAAGAAGATCAATGCAATGGGAATGAAATTCGGGCTATGGTTTGAACCGGAAATGATTTCGGAAGACAGCGATCTTTACCGCACTCACCCAGACTGGGCTATTCGCATTCCAGGAAGAAATCCGATGCGCAGCAGATACCAGCTTGTACTTGATATGGCAAACCCGGATGTGGTGGAATATCTGTATGAGTCTATTAGCAGTATTTTGAGAGAGAACCGGATTGAATATGTGAAATGGGATATGAACCGCAGTATTTCTGACTGGTATACGTCTGTCCTTCCGGCAGAACGTCAGAAAGAGATGCCGCACAGATATGTGCTTGGGGTTTATGAACTTCTGGAACGTCTGACAAGTGAATTTCCAAATGTACTGTTTGAGGGCTGCAGCGGAGGCGGAGGAAGATTTGATGCCGGAATGTTATATTATTGCCCTCAGATCTGGTGCAGTGACAATACAGATGCACATGACAGAACATTTATCCAGTATGGAACAAGTTTCTTTTATCCGGCATCTGCAGTCGGTTCTCACGTATCGGCAGTGCCGAATCATCAGACAGGGCGGATCACGTCTCTTGATACAAGGGGGACAGTGGCAATGGCGGGCAGTTTTGGTTATGAACTTGATCTGAATACGTTGAGTCAAGAGGAAAAGAAGAAGGTTGCAGAGCAGACAGCAAATTATAAGAAATACCAGGACTTGATTTATCAAGGGCGCTATTACCGGCTGAGCAATCCGTATCAGGACGAACTGGCGGCGTGGGCATTTGTCTCGGAAGATCAGTGTAAAGTTCTTGTGCAGGGGGTAGTATTTCGAGCAAAGTCCAATGTCCTTCGACATCGGATCACGCTTCAGGGACTGGATGAGAACGCAAGTTATCAGTTTGTGAAAGGCGGGACAAAGGAGAAAGCTATCAGTGGAAAAGCGCTTCTGGCAGGAGGTCTTCTTCTTCCTGCTGTGAAAGGCGATGATGCAGCGTTTGAATATTATCTGGAGAAAATATAATACTGAGTGGTGATGCAGAGACTGCGGTTGTTCTTTCTTTTTTGGCTGTTATGCGATATACTCGAAGAAAACAGAAATGTAATCGAGGCGGTGAAACGGAATTGAAAGAGATAGAAATGACGGAAACGTATACATTTCAAAGTCCGATAGGATATTTGACAATAGCGACAGAAAAAGACAGCGTAAGCAAAGTACATCTGGAGCAGAGAAACGGCGTGATAAGTGTCAATCAGAAGATCTCACACTTACAGCATTCGGATCTTTTGTATGAGATATACTGTCAGCTGCGAGAATATTTTGAAGGGCGTCGCCGGGAGTTTCAGCTTCCTATCCGGGAAGGAGGAACCGATTTTCAAAAGCAGGTTTGGGCTGCGCTTAGGGAAATTCCTTACGGAGAGACAAGAAGTTATCAGGAGATAGCAATGGCAATCGGAAATCCGAAGGCGGTGCGGGCAGTTGGACAGGCAAACAATCGGAATCCACTTCTGATAGTAACTCCATGTCATAGAGTGATCCATAAGAATGGAGATATTTCAGGTTTTGCCTGCGGAGTTGAGGTAAAGAAATATCTTTTGGAGCTGGAAAGAAGATATCAATGATAACGGACAGCATGGGGATGTGCTTATGTATATGAACAGTATGTGGATAGTATAGGGAGAGAGTGTGGATGAAGAAGACAATGAAAGGGTGCGTTGTGGATAAATGCATCCGACTTACATCCGTTTTCACAATTTTTGAGGCAATCTACCAGGAAGATTATTATTTTGGCGGGGAAACTCATGATTTTTGGGAGTTTGTCTGTGTGCTGGATGGTGTACTCGGTGTGACGGCAGGAGAAGATGTATTTCTGTTAGAACGAGGACAGGCGGTACTTCACAAGCCGATGGAATTTCACCGGTTATGGGCAGAGCGGAAAACACGCCCCCATATTGCTGTGATTTCCTTTGCAGCAGATGTGATGCCGGATATGAAAGAAAGACGTTTTGCGCTGAAGGAAGAAGAATTGGATACTCTGAGCAGATTAATGCAGGCGCGGGATGATGTTTTTGAAGTGGAACAGGGGTTGATGATTCATAAGATCAAAGCGGGAGCAGAGATAGAAGCGCATCGTTATGTGGCACAGTTTGAAATGCTTCTTCTGAAAGCGCTGCAGGAGAATACATCGACAGTGCTGCCTTATGTTTCCTCGGGAGCAGAAAATTACCGAAAGATTGTCCAGGTATTAGAAGAACATTTGGAAGAGCGGCTGACGCTGGGGAAAGTGGCGGAACTTTGTCAGATGAGTGAGGCTGCGGTAAAGAAGACATTTTCCAGATATGCAGGAATCGGTTTGATGACATACTTTAATCAAATTAAAATCCGGAGAGCGATCCGCTTGCTGGAAGAAGGGAAGAGTGTGAGCCAGACAGCTCAGATGCTTGGATTTGCAGATCAGAATTATTTCAGTACGGTGTTTAAGCGGGTAACCGGGAGTGCTCCGACGAAATATCTGAAATAGAGATGGATGACAGGAGGAGTTTTAAGCAGCCCCTGTCTGAGAGAAATTTTTCAGAGAAAATTTCGGGTAAATAAAAAAGATGTAAAGAAAAAAGAAAAAATTCCTTGACAAGCGAATAACATTATGTTAGTCTATTTTAGAAAGCTGCCGAAGACAGTAGGTGCCGTAAGGCATAAGGTGATGACGCCTACCGAGGAAGATTTGAATTCGATTTATGAGAATTTACAGAACTTCCAGGTCCGAGGGCGTGGAAGTTCTTTTTTTGGCAGTGCAAAATCTATAAGGAGGTGCACTAATCATGGCAAAAGTTGAGTTAAAACAGCCAGTAGTAGCAGCAATTGCAGAAGACATCAAAGATGCTGCATCTGTTGTGTTAGTTGACTACCGTGGACTTACTGTAACAGAAGATACAGCTCTTCGTAAACAGTTAAGAGAAGCTGGTGTGATCTACAAAGTTTGCAAAAACACAATGATGAGAAGAGCTTTTGAAGGAACAGAGTTCGCTGGATTAGACGAGTTCTTAAACGGACCGAGCGCTATTGCAATTTCTAAAGATGATGCAACAGCTCCGGCAAGAATCCTTTGCAAGTTCGCAAAAGATGCGAAAGCATTAGAGTTAAAAGCAGGTGTGGTTGAAGGAGAAGTTTACGATGTAAACGGTTTAACAGAGTTATCCAAGATTCCTTCAAGAGACGAGCTTATTTCCAAATTACTTGGAAGCTTACAGTCACCAGTTACAAATCTTGCTCGTGTTCTTAATCAGATCGCTGAAAAAGGCGGAGCAGAGAATTGTGAAGCAGCACCGGCAGAAGCTCCTGCAGCTGAATAATTACAAAATGTAATCAATTTAAAAAGAACCCTAAAATTAACGGAGGTAAATAAAATGGCAAAATTAACAACAGCTGAATTTATTGAAGCTATCAAAGAATTATCTGTATTAGAATTAAACGAATTAGTAAAAGCATGTGAAGAAGAATTTGGTGTATCTGCAGCAGCAGGTGTAGTAGTTGCAGCAGCAGGCGGAGAAGCTGCAGCAGCAGAAGAAAAAGATGAGTTCACAGTTGAATTAACAGCAGCTGGTGCTTCTAAAGTTAAAGTAATCAAAGTTGTTCGTGAAATCACAGGACTTGGATTAAAAGAAGCTAAAGAAGTAGTTGACGGAGCTCCAAAAGCAATCAAAGAAGGCGTTTCTAAAGCAGAAGCTGAAGAAATCAAAGCTAAATTAGAAGCAGAAGGTGCAGAAGTTACATTAAAATAATCTAACCTTTAGATTTATAAAGCAGGTTCCAAATGGGACCTGCTTTTCTTTTCAAAGTGGTGCAGGGGCTATAAGGAAGCCCGGCTCAAGAAATTTCTATTATTATTTTGGAAGAAAATGATGTCAGAATCCTATCATAAGCCATATAGAATCCTGTTGGATCATACATATCGGAATATCTCGGAATTTATTTCAAAAATATTTTAAAAATGTGAAAATATATATTGACAGTCTTGACAGATTTGTGCTATATTATAAGTTGCATTATTGTGGAAAATCATGCCATAAATTTGCGATTAAACAGGTAGTACAAATCCTTTTTTGATGGAAAAACCCGATAAACAGGGCGTTTACATCAAGGGAGAGGAAAAATATATAAGGAGTGAAACGTCAATGGAGAAAAACAGAATTCGTCCCATCAATAGTGGAAAAAGCATGCGAATGAGCTATTCCCGACAAAAAGAAGTATTACAGATGCCGAATTTAATTGAAGTCCAGAAAGATTCTTATAAATGGTTTCTGGATTATGGATTGAAAGAAGTATTTGAAGATATTTCACCAATTGCCGACTACAGCGGTCATTTAAGTTTGGAATTTGTAGATTTTACATTCTGTGAAGAAGATGCAAAGTACACGATCGAAGAATGTAAAGAGCGCGACGCTACTTACGCAGCACCTCTGAAGGTGAAAGTAAGACTCTATAATAAGGAAACAGACGAAATTAATGAACATGAGATTTTTATGGGAGACCTGCCGATCATGACAAAGACAGGTACATTCGTAATCAATGGAGCTGAGCGTGTTATCGTCAGCCAGCTGGTTCGTTCTCCTGGTATTTACTATGCGATTTCTCATGATAAGATTGGTAAAAAATTATATTCTTCCACAGTTATTCCGAACCGTGGTGCATGGCTTGAATATGAGACAGACTCTAATGACGTTTTCTATGTACGTGTTGACAGAACAAGAAAGGTGCCGGTTACAGTTCTGATCCGTGCACTTGGAATCGGCACTAATGCTGAGATTCTGGAATTATTCGGCGAAGAACCGAAGATTCTGGCAAGCTTTGGAAAGGATACTGCTGAGAATTACCAGGAAGGTCTTCTGGAATTATATAAGAAGATCCGTCCGGGCGAGCCGCTTGCAGTAGACAGTGCAGAAAGTCTGATCACAAGTATGTTCTTTGACGCAAGACGTTATGATCTTGCGAAAGTAGGACGTTATAAATTCAATAAAAAACTGCTTCTTAGAAACCGTATTACCGGACATGTTCTTGCAGATGATGTAGTGAGCCCTCTGACAGGAGAAGTAATTGCTGAAAAGGGTGAAGAAGTCACAAAGGAAAAGGCAGATGCGATTCAGAACGCAGCTGTTCCGTTTGTCTGGATTGAAGGCGAAGAGCGCAATATCAAAGTGCTGTCTAATATGGCGGTAGAGCTTGATAAGATTGTAGATATCGATCCGGCAGAAGTGGGAGTGGCAGAGCTTGTTTACTATCCGGTACTTGCACAGCTTCTTGAAGAGACAGCAGGCGATATCGACGAGTTAAAAGAAGCAATTCATAAGAATATGCATGAACTTGTTCCGAAGCACATTACAAAGGAAGATATTCTTGCTTCTATTAACTACAATATGCATCTGGAATATGGTTTGGGCAATGACGATGATATCGACCACTTAGGAAACAGACGTATCCGTGCGGTTGGAGAACTTCTTCAGAACCAGTACAGAATCGGTCTTTCAAGACTGGAAAGAGTTGTTCGTGAGCGAATGACAACACAGGATCTGGAAGGAATTTCTCCACAGTCTCTGATCAACATTAAACCGGTTACAGCAGCCGTGAAAGAATTCTTCGGTTCTTCTCAGCTGTCACAGTTCATGGATCAGAACAACCCGCTTGGTGAGCTGACACATAAGAGACGTCTTTCCGCACTTGGACCGGGAGGTCTTTCAAGAGATCGTGCCGGATTCGAGGTTCGAGACGTTCACTATTCTCACTATGGAAGAATGTGTCCGATTGAGACACCTGAAGGTCCGAACATCGGTCTTATCAACTCCCTTGCTACTTATGCGAGAATTAACGAGTATGGTTTTGTTGAAGCGCCATACAGAAAGATTGATAAAACAGATCCGAAGAATCCGCGTGTCACAGAAGAAGTTGTTTATATGACAGCAGATGAAGAGGATAATTACCATGTAGCACAGGCGAATGAGCCGCTGGACGAAGAAGGACATTTTATCCGTAAGAATGTTTCCGGTCGTTACAGAGAAGAGACACAGGAGTATGAACGTACAATGTTCGATTACATGGACGTGTCTCCGAAGATGGTATTCTCTGTTGCTACAGCCCTGATTCCATTCCTTGAAAATGATGATGCGAACCGTGCGCTCATGGGATCAAACATGCAGCGTCAGGCAGTGCCGCTTCTGACAACAGAAGCTCCGGTAGTCGGAACAGGTATGGAAGCAAAGGCAGCAGTTGACTCAGGCGTATGTGTTGTTGCGGAAGAGGCCGGAGTTGTAGAGCGTTCTTGCTCGAATGCGATCACGATTCGTCACGATGACGGAACAAAGAAAGTATACAAGCTGACAAAATTCATGCGAAGCAACCAGAGCAACTGCTACAATCAGAGACCGATCGTATTCAAAGGCGAACGGGTAGAGGCAGGACAGGTAATTGCCGACGGTCCTTCTACATCGAATGGAGAGCTTGCGCTTGGTAAGAACCCATTGATCGGTTTCATGACATGGGAAGGTTATAACTACGAGGATGCGGTTCTCTTGAGTGAGAGACTTGTTCAGGATGATGTTTATACATCTGTTCATATCGAAGAATATGAAGCAGAAGCCCGTGATACAAAGCTCGGACCGGAAGAAATCACAAGAGATATTCCGGGTGTGGGCGATGATGCGCTGAAAGATCTGGATGACAGAGGTATCATCCGTATCGGTGCAGAGGTGCGCGCAGGAGACATTCTTGTTGGTAAAGTAACTCCGAAGGGAGAGACAGAGCTGACAGCAGAAGAGAGACTGCTTCGTGCAATCTTCGGCGAGAAAGCCCGCGAAGTAAGAGATACTTCTCTGAAAGTACCGCATGGAGAATACGGAATTGTTGTGGATGCGAAAGTATTTACAAGAGAGAATGGAGATGAACTGTCTCCGGGAGTAAATCAGGCAGTCCGCATTTACATTGCACAGAAGAGAAAGATCTCTGTTGGAGATAAAATGGCCGGCCGTCACGGTAACAAGGGTGTTGTTTCCCGTGTACTTCCGGTAGAAGATATGCCGTTCCTTCCGAACGGACGTCCGCTGGACATCGTGTTGAACCCACTTGGTGTGCCTTCACGTATGAACATCGGACAGGTGCTTGAGATCCACTTAAGTCTTGCATCAAAAGCACTTGGATTTAATATTGCAACACCGGTATTCGATGGTGCAAACGAAATTGATATTATGGATACACTTGATCTGGCAAATGACTATGTAAACCTTGAATGGGATGAATTCAAGAACAAACATGGCGAAGAATTATTGCCGGAGGTACTTGATTATCTGTATGAGAACAGAGAACACAGAAAACTGTGGAAAGGCGTACCGCTGTCACGCGATGGTAAAGTTCGTTTAAGAGACGGACGTACCGGAGAATATTTTGACAGTCCGGTAACAATTGGACACATGCATTACCTGAAGCTTCATCACCTGGTAGATGATAAGATCCATGCACGTTCTACAGGTCCTTACTCATTAGTTACACAGCAGCCGCTCGGTGGTAAAGCACAGTTCGGTGGACAGCGTTTCGGTGAGATGGAGGTTTGGGCACTTGAGGCTTATGGTGCATCTTACACATTACAGGAAATCCTGACTGTAAAATCTGACGATGTTGTCGGACGTGTGAAGACTTATGAGGCGATCATCAAAGGTGATAATATCCCTGAGCCGGGTATTCCGGAATCCTTCAAGGTATTGCTGAAAGAGCTTCAGTCTCTCGGACTGGATGTTCGTGTTCTCAGAGAGGACAATACAGAGGTCGAGATCATGGAGGCGTCAGATTACGGCGAGACAGATCTGCGTTCAATCATTGAGGGAGATAAAGGCTTCCGCAAAGAAGAGCAGTACGGAGAACACGGATTCAGTCAGCAGGAATTCGATGGAGAAGAGCTTGTTGATGTAGAAGAAGATTTCCCGGAAGATTTTGACGAAGCTGACGATTTTGATGATATTCTCGACGAAGAATAGAAGGGAGTGCCAATATGACAGCAACAAATAATGAAACATATCAGCCAATGACATTTGATGCGATCAAAATCGGACTGGCATCACCTGAGAAGATTCTGGAATGGTCAAGAGGCGAGGTTACAAAACCTGAGACGATCAACTACAGAACACTGAAGCCAGAGCGTGACGGTCTGTTCTGCGAAAGAATTTTCGGGCCGAACAAAGACTGGGAATGTCACTGTGGTAAATATAAAAAAATCCGCTACAAAGGCGTTGTCTGCGACCGTTGTGGCGTTGAAGTAACAAAAGCAAGTGTACGTCGTGAGCGCATGGGCCATATCGCCCTTGCTGCTCCGGTGTCACACATCTGGTATTTCAAGGGAATTCCAAGCCGTATGGGACTGATTCTTGATCTGTCTCCAAGAACACTTGAAAAAGTGCTCTACTTTGCTTCTTATATTGTACTTGATAAGGGAGAAACAAGCCTTCAGTACAAACAGGTATTATCTGAACAGGAGTACCAGGAAGCAAGAGAGACATGGGGAAGCGCTTTCCGTGTCGGAATGGGTGCAGAGGCCATTCAGGAACTCTTACAGGCAATTGACCTTGAAAAAGAATATGAAGAATTACAGGCAGGACTGAAAGGCGCTACCGGACAGAAACGTGCAAGAATCGTAAAACGTCTGGAAGTAGTTGAGGCGTTCCGCGAATCAGGCAATAAGCCGGAGTGGATGATCATGAATGTGATTCCGGTTATCCCGCCGGATCTTCGTCCAATGGTTCAGTTAGACGGAGGACGTTTCGCAACATCTGACCTGAATGATTTATATAGAAGAATCATCAACCGTAACAACCGTCTGAGAAGACTTCTTGAACTCGGCGCTCCGGATATTATTGTCCGCAACGAGAAGAGAATGCTTCAGGAGGCTGTTGATGCGCTGATTGATAATGGCCGCCGCGGCCGTCCGGTAACAGGACCTGGAAACAGAGCTTTGAAATCACTTTCTGATATGCTGAAAGGTAAATCAGGACGTTTCCGTCAGAACCTTCTCGGTAAACGTGTTGACTATTCAGGACGTTCTGTTATCGTTGTAGGACCGGAACTGAAGATTTATCAGTGTGGTCTTCCGAAAGAAATGGCAATTGAGCTGTTTAAGCCGTTTGTTATGAAAGAACTTGTGGCAAATGGTACAGCACATAATATTAAGAATGCAAAGAAAATGGTAGAGCGTCTGCAGCCGGAAGTTTGGGATGTCTTAGAAGACGTTATTAAAGAGCATCCGGTTATGCTAAACCGTGCTCCTACACTGCACAGACTTGGTATTCAGGCATTTGAGCCGATCCTTGTAGAAGGTAAGGCAATCAAACTACATCCGCTTGTTTGTACAGCGTTCAACGCCGACTTCGACGGTGACCAGATGGCTGTTCATCTTCCGTTATCTGTAGAAGCACAGGCAGAGTGCCGTTTCCTTCTGCTCTCTCCGAACAACCTTTTGAAACCTTCTGATGGTGGTCCGGTAGCCGTTCCTTCACAGGATATGGTACTTGGTATTTACTATCTGACACAGGAAAGACCTGGTGCAGAAGGTGAAGGCAAGTTCTTTAAGAGCGTGAATGAAGCAATTCTTGCTTATGAAAACGGTATCATCAAATTGCATTCCAGAATTAAAGTTCGTATGACAAAGACACTTCCGGACGGAGAGACAAAGACAGGAACCATTGAGTCTACACTTGGACGTCTTCTGTTCAATGAGATCATTCCGCAGGATCTTGGATTTGTCGACAGAACAATCGAAGGAAACGAGCTTCTTCCGGAAATTGATTTCCTTGTTGGTAAGAAACAGTTGAAGAAGATTCTTGAGAAAGTTATCAATACGCATGGTGCAACAGCAACTGCAGAAGTATTGGATAATGTAAAGGCGATCGGATACAAATATTCTACGAGAGCTGCTATGACGGTATCTATTTCCGATATGACAGTGCCGCCGCAGAAACCGCAGATGATCCAGGAAGCACAGGATACCGTAGACCGTATCACAAAGAACTTCAAACGTGGTCTTATTACAGAAGAAGAACGTTATAAAGAAGTTGTTGAGACATGGAAGGCAACTGACGAGGCGCTGACAGAAGCCCTGCTCTCCGGTCTTGATAAATACAATAATATTTACATGATGGCTGACTCCGGAGCCCGTGGTTCTGACAAACAGATCAAACAGCTTGCAGGTATGCGTGGTTTGATGGCTGATACAACAGGACGTACGATCGAGCTCCCTATCAAGTCTAACTTCCGTGAAGGACTTGACGTATTGGAGTACTTCATGTCTGCCCACGGTGCTCGTAAAGGTCTTTCCGATACAGCGCTTCGTACAGCCGACTCTGGTTACCTGACAAGACGTCTTGTTGACGTATCTCAGGAATTGATCGTGCGTGAAGTGGACTGTGCAGGAGAAGGCGAAGAGATTCCGGGAATGTATGTACATGCATTTATGGACGGAAATGAAGAGATCGAAAGCCTTCAGGAACGTATTACAGGACGTTATTCCTGTGAGACAATTAAAGATAAAGATGGCAATGTCATCGTAAAAGCAAACCATATGATCACACCAAAACGTGCAGAAGCCGTTATGAAATATGGTGTAGATGAGAATGGCGAACACCTGACAAAAGTAAAGATCCGTACAATCTTAAGCTGTAAGAGCCGTGTCGGAATCTGTGCAAAATGTTATGGTGCCAACATGGCAACAGGTGAGCCGGTACAGGTAGGTGAGGCTGTCGGAATTATCGCGGCACAGTCTATCGGTGAGCCGGGTACACAGCTGACCATGCGTACATTCCATACAGGTGGTGTAGCCGGTGATGATATCACACAGGGTCTTCCTCGTGTCGAAGAGCTTTTCGAGGCAAGAAAACCGAAAGGTCTTGCAATCATCACAGAATTTGGCGGTGTAGCTACAATTAATGATACAAAGAAGAAACGTGAGATCATCGTTGAAAATAAAGAAACAGGCGAGACAAAGGCATACCTGATCCCATACGGTTCCCGTATTAAGATTCAGGACGGCGCTGTTCTGGAAGCCGGTGATGAGCTGACAGAAGGTAGTGTAAACCCACACGATATCTTAAGAATTAAAGGCTTAAGAGCGGCTCAGGATTACATGATCCAGGAAGTTCAGAGAGTATACCGTCTCCAGGGTGTAGAAATCAATGATAAGCATATCGAAGTCATTGTACGCCAGATGCTGAAGAAGATCCGTATCGAAGAAAACGGAGATTCTGAATTCCTTCCGGGAACAATGGTTGATATTCTTGATTTTGAAGCAGTGAACAAAGAGCTGGTTGCAGACGGAAAAGAACCGGCAACAGGCGAGCAGGTAATGCTTGGTATCACAAAAGCTTCTTTGGCAACAAATTCATTCTTATCAGCTGCTTCTTTCCAGGAGACAACAAAAGTTCTGACAGAAGCTGCTATCAAAGGAAAAGTCGATCCGCTGATCGGTCTGAAAGAAAACGTTCTGATCGGTAAGCTGATCCCAGCCGGAACAGGTATGAGAAAATACCGTGACGTTAAGCTTGATACAGGCATGGAAGAAGAAGCAGAAGCCTTCGAAGAAGGCGAGGAAGCTGCAGCAGCTGTAGAAGAAACAGTGGAATTTGGAGATGGATTTTCTGATGAGTTTGTACCGGTGGAAACAGTAGAAGAAACTGCTGTGGAAGCGGAAGCGATTGCTTCAGAAAATGAGGAATTATAAGATCACTGCAATGGTGATGAATTAATTGAATTAAGGAAATAAATGATGGGTGCAGTCCGAAAGGGCTGTGCCCATTTTGTATATAATTTTGAGAAAATTTCATGCAGTTTGTCTCAGGGAAATCCATGTACTTTTCCATTTCTATGTGATAAACTTGACAGTAGCGAAGTAAAGTTTTAGCAGATGATTCGAATGATTATCTCAAAAATCAGCCAGAAGGAGGCAGGGAAATGAGTATTTGTGTTCGGAAGTTTGAGGAAGAGGATTTAGATCAGATGATCAGAATCTGGAATGATATTGTGGAAGAAGGAATTGCATTTCCGCAGGAAGAAGAATTGACAAGAGAAACCGGACTGGAATTTTTTAAGAGTCAGACATATACCGGGGTGGCAGAAGAGAAAGAGACCGGAAGAATTTACGGATTATATATTCTGCATCCAAATAATGTTGGAAGATGCGGACATATCTGCAATGCGAGCTATGCGGTAGACAAGGAGAGCAGAGGAAAACACATCGGTGAAATGCTTGTCCGGGATTGTATGGCGCAGGGGAAGATTTATGGATACAGAGTATTGCAGTTTAATGCAGTTGTTCGTACGAACGGCGCTGCAAGACATTTATATGAGAAGATTGGATTTGAGCAGCTTGGCGTGATTAAAGGCGGTTTTCGAATGAAAGACGGTCACTATGAAGATATTTGTCCATATTATATTACATTATAGAAGATGACAGGGAGGAAAGAGCCATGGAAGAAAAGCAAGTGGAAATAAAGAAGCAGGAAGAGAGAGGGAGACTTGCATTTCATGTAATGCAGAAACTGAGTTTTGTCCGGGAAAGCTGTACACCGGCAGAGTTAGAAGCAGTTCAGCTAATCTGCAGTGAAATCCGTAAAATCGGAATCGTACCGGAAGTAGAAGAATTTATGATGGATCATGCAGTGATTCACCAGGCATCACTTAAATTTGGCGGTAAAACCTATGAGGCAGGAGGATACATGATGTCCGGTTCCACACCGGAATCCGGAATCTGGGCGCCGTTTCATTATGCTCAGGATGCAGAAGAAGCAGATCTGATGGATGCGAAAGGAAAGATTGTTCTCCTGAACCGGAGACTGACACCGGAAGTATATGAAAGATTGATTCGGGCAGAAGTAAAAGGCTTTATTACATTTACCGGGACAATTATTGATGACCGCAGCAAAACAGATCTTCCGGACTGCGAACTCTATGACTGGGCAAGGAAATTCGGAGTCATTCCGGGAATCAATCTTCGGGCAGAAGATGCGCTGGCGCTTGTGAAAGAAAATCCGAAAGAAGTTGTACTGAAGCTTACACAGGAAGAAGGACAGTGGCCGGCTCATAACATTATTGCAGAAGTGCCTGGAACAGAAGAAAACGGGGAAACAATCGTGCTTGGCGGACATTATGATTCGGCGCAGTTTAGTCCGGGAGTGTACGACAATGGAGCCGGCTCGGCAATCTTGATTGAACTTTTGAAATATTTTAAGGAACATCCGGCAAAACGAAATCTGAAATTTATCTGGTTTTCAGCTGAAGAGAGAGGACTTGTGGGAAGCAAGGCATTTGTGAAAGCTCATGAAGAGGAACTGAAACAGATTCGCTTTATGATCAATGTAGATCTGGCAGCGCCGCTTCTGGGAGCAGATAAGGCGTGTGTTATGGCAGACCAGAGCCTTTGCCATATGATTGATTATCTTGCAAAGGAAGTAGGTTTTCCAATCACAGTAAGACAGTCCATTTACTCAAGCGATTCGATTCCGTTTACGGATGCCGGAATCCCGGCAGTAAATTTCTTCCGCGTAGGAATCGAGGGAGGCGTTAAGATCCATCACCGAAATGATGATCTGAATCAGGTAGGATTTGATAATCTTTCCCGCACAACAGCATTTATTCTGCTGTTCTGCCAGCGGATGTTAAATTCAGCAGTATTTCCGGTACCTGAGAAGATTCCGGAGAAGATCGTCGAAGATATCGACGTTTATTTAAAACGAAAGACAAAAGAGGAAGCATAATGAAGTCATTAGTAATTGCGGAGAAACCATCTGTCGGCCGGGATATTGCCCGGGTACTTGGATGTAAAAAGCAGATTCAGGGAGCGATTGAAGGGGAGAAATATATTGTCACATGGGGACTTGGACATCTTGTGACGCTGGCAGATCCGGAGGAATATGAAACAGGCTGGAAAGAATGGAAGATGGATTATCTTCCGATGATGCCAAAAGAATGGAAATTAGTAGTGATTCGCCAGACAGGGAAGCAATACCAGTTTGTGAAGGCACAGCTTTTTCGAAAAGATGTGTCTCAGATCATTATTGCGACAGATGCAGGACGGGAAGGAGAGCTTGTGGCGCGGTGGATCCTTGAGAAAGCCCATGTGTCAAAACCGATCCGGCGATTATGGATTTCTTCTGTAACAGACAAAGCAATCCGGGACGGATTTGCTAATTTGAAGGATGGAAAAGATTACGAGAATCTTTATCATGCGGCATCTGCCCGGGCAAAAGCTGACTGGCTCGTGGGAATGAATGGAACGAGAGCACTGACTTGTAAGTATAATGCCCAACTCTCCTGTGGCCGCGTACAGACGCCGACACTTGCCATGATTGCAAAGAGAGAAGAGGAAATCAAGGATTTCAAACCGCAGAGTTATTATGGTATGAAGGCGGTATCAAAAGGAATTATGTTCCAGTGGCAGGATGAGCGGTCGGGAAGCGGACGCACGTTTGATAAAACACGGGTAGAACAGATGAAGAAAAGGCTGGAGGGAGAAAGTCTTGTCATAAC
Organism: Faecalicatena sp. Marseille-Q4148; assembly: GCA_018228665.1. Lineage (NCBI taxonomy): Bacteria > Bacillati > Bacillota > Clostridia > Lachnospirales > Lachnospiraceae > Faecalicatena > Faecalicatena sp. Marseille-Q4148. The sequence goes on along the minus strand of CP073692.1, from coordinate 1,969,933 downwards.
AAAAGTGGAGCGGACAGCAAAAAAGACGTATGCGCCGGGGCTTTATGACTTGACAGAACTTCAGAGAGACGCTAACAAGCGTTTTGGGTTCTCGGCAAAGGAAACACTGAATATTATGCAGAGGCTGTATGAGAAACACAAAGTGTTGACTTATCCGAGAACGGACTCCAGATATTTAAGTTCCGATGTTGTCGGAACACTGAAAGAACGTTTAAAAGCGTGCAGTGTCGGACCATACCGGAAAGTGGCGGGACCGCTGATCAACCGGGAGATACGGGCGGACAAGCGTTTCGTGAATGATGCTAAAGTAAGCGACCATCATGCAATTATACCGACAGAACAGTTTGTACAGTTGGAGCATATGACGAGTGATGAGAGAAAAATCTATGATCTTGTTGTAAGGAGATTTGCGGCAGTGCTTCTGCCGGCAGCAGAATATGAGCAGACAGTGCTGAAAGCTGAAGCTGCCGGTGAAACATTTGTGGCAAAGGGTAAGACGATGAAGAAATCCGGCTGGCTGGCTGCGTATGAAGAGGAATGGGAGCAGGAAGAGGAAACAGATGATCTGAGAGATCAAATACTTCCGAATGTAGAAACCGGAGATCAGATTCCGGTACTGCGCTACGAAATTGCAGAAGGAAAGACGAAGCCGCCGGCGCCGTTTAATGAGGCAACCCTTCTTTCCGCTATGGAAAATCCGGTAAAATATATGACAACGAAAGACGCAAAGGCGGCAAAGACACTGGGAGAAACCGGAGGACTTGGAACGGTGGCAACCCGCGCGGATATTATTGAGAAGCTGTTTAACAGTTTTCTGATGGAGAAGCGGGGCAAAGATATTTTTATTACATCGAAGGCAAAACAGTTACTGGAACTCGTACCGGAGGGATTAAAACAGCCGGAGCTGACTGCAGACTGGGAGATGAAACTTTCTAAGATCGCGAAAGGTCAGATGAAAGCAAGTACATTTATGCGGGAAATTGATGCGTATACGCAGGAAATCGTAGAAGAGATCAAGCTGGGGAAAGGTACATTTCGCCATGATAATGTAACGAATAAGAAATGTCCGCAGTGTGGGAAACCGATGTTGGCTGTAAATGGAAAAAACAGCAGGATGTTAGTCTGTCAGGATAGAGAGTGCGGTTATCGGGAGACTGTGGCACGCACGACAAATGCAAGATGCCCGAAATGCCATAAACGAATGGAACTTTATGGAAAAGGCGATGCTCAGACATTTATTTGTGCATGCGGCTATAAGGAGAAACTGTCTGCATTTGAGGCGAGACGGGCGAAGGAAGGAAAAGGCGTCAGCAAGAGAGACGTACAGAAATATCTAAACCAACAGAAGAAAGAGGCGGCGGAGCCGATCAATAATGCATTTGCAGCAGCGCTTGCAAACTTAAATCTGCCGGAGAAATAAAAATACATGATACGGAGGCATAAAGAAATGAACCACAGATTTGAAGTAAAAGATAAATTGTATCTGGATGGAGAACCTTTTCAGATTATTTCAGGAGCAATCCATTATTATCGCGTTGTGCCGGAATATTGGCGTGACCGTCTGGAAAAATTAAAAGCGATGGGCTGTAATACTGTGGAAACGTATGTGGCCTGGAATGTACATGAACCAAGAGAGAACGAATTCTGCTTTGAGGGAATAGCAGATCTTGGAAGATTTATCAGGACAGCCGGGGAGCTTGGACTGTGGGTCATTGTGAGACCGTCACCGTATATTTGTGCAGAGTGGGAGTTTGGCGGTTTTCCATCCTGGCTTTTGACAAAGCCGGGAATTCGCCTGCGCACAGACAACCCGGTGTACATGGATTGTGTTGCAAGCTATTATAAAGAGCTGTTCAAAATATTGACGCCGCTTCAATGCACAAAGGGTGGCCCGATTATTCTTATGCAGGTTGAAAATGAATATGGCTCCTACGGAACAGATAAAGAATATCTGAAACATCTGGCATCTCTTATGCGGGAAAACGGTGCAGAAGTTCCATTTTTTACTGCGGATGGACCGCGAAAAGAGATGATGGATAAGGGAACGATGGAAGGCGTATGGGCAACAGCTAATTTTGGCTCGAATACAAAAGACAGATTTCAGTTTCTGAAAGAATATATCGGTGATCAGCCACTTATGTGTATGGAGTTTTGGGCAGGATGGTTTGATCACTGGGGCGGAGAAACACATATGACATCGGATCTGGAACAGAATGTAAAAGATCTGGATGAGATGCTGCAGCAGGGAAATGTTAATTTCTATATGTTCCACGGAGGCACAAATTTTGGATTTATGAATGGTTCCAATTATGCCTCATGTCTGACACCGGATACGACATCTTACGATTATGATGCGGTACTGTCAGAAGATGGACGCATGACAGAGAAATATTTCCGTTTCCGTGATGTGATCAGTAAATATACAGAGATTCCGGAAGTAGAGTTTACAACAAAGATTAAACGAAAAGCTTATGGAAACGTACAGGCAGATAAGAAAGTGAGTCTTTTTTCTGTCCTTGATGATCTTTCAACACCGGTACATAGTCAGTGGACACAGTCCATGGAAGAAGTGGGACAAGACTATGGATTTATCCTTTACCGGACAAAACTTGGCACACAGAAAGATTTCAGTGAATTTAAAATCATGGGCGGAGGTGACCGGGCAAATATCTTTGCAGATGAGAAGCAGGTAGAAATCCGATATGACAAAGAACTGGAGAAAAATGAAGAACTTCATCTGGAGCGGGAAGGCGCACAGTTTGATATTTTGATGGAGAATCTTGGCCGCGTCAATTACGGGCAGCAGATTGAAGATCAGAAGAAAGGGATTACGAAAGGCGTCTGGTTTAACTGGGCATTCCAGAATGGATGGGATATTTACCCGCTTCCTCTGAATAATATTGAGAAAGTGGATTTCTCAAAGGAATATAAAGAAGGTCCGGCATTTTATCATTTTGAATTAACAGTTGACGAGCCAGCGGATACGTTTCTGGAGCTTCCGGGATTTGGGCATGGTTGTGTATTTATCAATGGAAAAAATCTGGGACGTTTTTGGGAGATCGGACCACAGAAACGGCTGTATATTCCGGCGCCGCTTCTTCGAGAAGGAAAGAATGAGATCATCGTATTTGAAACAGATGGAAAAGCCGGTGACGGTATCCGGTTTGAGGAAGAACCGTTGCTGTCATGATTGACAGAACTGAAACAACGGAAGAAAGGGACTACTTATAAATATTCATAAAAAAGCTTTCGGCAGAACCATATGAGATTCTGCCGGAGGCTTTTTATTCGTATTCTTCTAAAAGTTCTTCAAGAACTTCTTCCACGGTGGCGGTAGTAGCTGTGGCAAAACGGTCAACGCCGGGAGCACAGGTCTTCATGGCATAGCTTGAGCCGGCAGTAAGAAGCATTTCCACATCGTTATATTCATCTCCGAATGCCATACATTCCCGTTTCTTCACATGAAGCTGATCCATTAGGCTCTGTAATGCCAGACCTTTGTTGGCGTTTGGTGCGATGAAATCAAACCAGAGATTACCGGAGGTAACTACATTAATCCGCTCTTTGAAGAGTTCACGAAAATGACTGTCATAGCGGGAACTGCCCTGAAAGTCACAGACAGCGATCTTTAGAAATGGATCTGTGACAGAAGAGAAGTCATCCACCGGAGTGATGTCATATTTTACTTCTTCGCGCAGATAGCGAAGAAATTCAGGATTTTTATGTTCTACATAAGTAGTTCTCTCGCAGGCGAGAGCGATTTCCAATTCAGGTATTTTTTTGATTTCTTTAATAATTTCAAGTCCGAGAGAATGATCGATTTCGCCTTGATAGAAAATTTTTCCTTCGTGAGTACAGAGAGAACCGTTTTCTGCAATGTAAGAAATCTCATTCTGGATCGGACCAAAGAGGCGGCGAAGATTCTGATACTGGCGTCCGCTGGCAGCAACGAAATGAACTCCGCAGTCTTTCAGACGCAAGATCAGATCAGTAAATCCTTCCGGGAGCTCCTGAGCTCCGTTTCTCAGAACAGTGCCGTCCATATCGCTGGCAATTAATTTTATCATGTTAAAGTATCCTCCATTTTAATATTCCATTATTCTGTATGAGCAAGATCGGTTAAAAATAGTATCAGCGGATATGCTGGGCAAGATTTTCGTCATCAAAATCAAAGACACAGCGTTCAAATGCATTGATGACGTGGGTTTCTTCAAATTTGTCATAGCGCATATGCTGACGGCCGTAGCTTAAATGAACATGTCCGTGCAAAAAGAAGCGCGGCTGGTATTTTTGCATCAGTTTATTAAAAATCCGGAATCCCTGATGCGGGAGATCCCGACCGTCATTGAGCTGATAGGCCGGAGCGTGAGTGAGAAGAATGTCAAAGCCCCGGCGCCGCTTGAGTTTCCACCAGAGTTTTCTTACCCGCGCGGACATTTCCCGGTCCGTATATTGGTATTTTCCAGGACAATAGCGCATAGAACCGCCAAGTCCGAGGATTCGAATTCCGTTGTGTACATAAATATCATCATCTATGCAGATACAGCCTTCCGGCGGAACCGTGTCGTAGATGGAATCATGGTTTCCGTGGACGTACAGAACAGGCGCATGAGTAAATGTGGCGAGAAATGACAAGTATCGCGGATCAAGATCCCCGGCTGAGAGTATCAGGTCAATTCCCTCCAGCTTGCTCTTATCGAAGAAATCCCAGAGATACCGGGATTCTTCGTCTGCAATAGCTAGTATTTTCATTTGCTGTGTTACTCCTTTGATGTTGTAGTGCCGATGCCCTGAGATAAGATGACAGGTTTGGCATGATCGACCAGCTCATCCGGTTTTGGAATATGTCCAATGACATTTTCTGCCAGCCAGTCCATTGTAATGATCTCCTCAGGAGAGAGAACAGCAGATTCATCCTTCTGCACAATTCCGGTCTGGGAGTATAGTACACCGCGGAATGGTGTGAATTCTCCCTTGCAGATTGTCTCTTTGAGAAGTTCAACAAGGCGGTTTGTGCCAAGTGGAAGATGCTGAGAGCAGATAATCTCAATTACATCCGAAGACATTCCCCACCAATAATTCACAGCCCCGGTAGCTGTTTTGCTTTCATCGTTTTTCCAGGAGCCGTTTAAAATGGTATCGATCATTTTCTCATAAAATTTTCCCCAATGCCATACCGGAATTGCCAGATTGGTAATGTGTTCCTCCTGCATTTTGAAGAGACCGAAATAGCGGGAAGCCTGACCCGGAATAATCATGTCCTGTCCGAGGATACAGGAGATTCCTTCTTCTTCAAACTCATCAATAGGATGCGAGTCTTTGAGGGTAGACCATTTCAAATGTACTTTAGCCCGTGGGTTAATCATCTTGGCTCCCAATGCAAAGGCATTAATATTTGCAACCATACCATAGATCGGGTAATCGGCGATATAGCCGAGGTCATTGGATTCTGAAACCGCACCGGCAATGGCGCCCATGAGGAATTTGGCCTCGTACATGCGGGCATAGTAGGTGCGGATGTACTGATGAGAGGCATTGAGCGAGCAGTTCAGGATCTTGACATTAGGATGATCGATGGCTGCTTTAATACTTGGAAGCAAAAGCGGAGGGGAAGTAGTGAAAATGATATCATTTCCCTGGGCGATCGCATCCTGAAGCAGTACGTCAATGTTGTCCGGAGTAGCATTATTGTAGGCGAACGTCTCAATCTGTTCTGCAAATGTATCATCCAGATGCATGCGGCCTAATTCATGGGAATAGGTCCAGGCAGAGGTTTCAGAAGATTTTTCATGGATAAATGCTACCCGCAATGTAGATTTTGTTCCCGGGAGAAGAAGTTTTAAAAGATTTGTTTTCTCCTCGGTCGGATTCATGCGAAGCTGAAGCGGCTGATTGCTGGCAAACGCTTCCAACTGTTCCTGACGATTCTTGATCAGACGCTTGAGAGAAGAAGTAGGCATATTGTATACCTCTTCATAGCCATAGAGTTCGATGAAAGATAAAAATGCATCGCCAATGGTCAATTCACCGAGGTCATCGGTATCGTAAAGCGCTGTAAAGCGGGACAAGATAGAGCTGAATTTCAAACGATCTTCAGTTGTCCAGCGTTCGTCCGGCATTTTTCCGACGAGACGCTGTAATTTTGCAAAACTTTTTTCTTTTGTAAACCAGATATAGTTAATTTCTGACAGTTCATAAAAATCAAGAAATTCAAAATAAATCTTGTTTTCTTTTTCTTCTGTTCGCTGCGGAATGAGACGGATTACTTGCCCTACAATGGAAACTGCACCGAAGTACTTCAAAACGCTGACACGCTTATTGCCTTCCTGGACATAGAATTTGTTCATATATTCGTAAGCCTTGATCGGGTCCCGAATCCCTTCCTGAATGTGGGATTCACAGAGGGAGATCCATTTAATAGCAAATTCAGATCTTTCTTCAAGTACCGGCATGAAATTTGCAGCAAATGCATTGCGGCGATCACTTGATTTCGTACCTACGATCCGGTCAGTAGGAATCTGTACGATACCGAGGGGAACTTCTGAGGCAATATCTCCGCGTTTGATGATATCGTCTAAAGATGGGAGGTAAGGATTCTCTCCCTTGAGTGTGCGGAGATTCATTTCCCGTTTGCCCATTTTGGCAGCCTTTTGGTAATCATTTAATGACATGCGATTCTCTCCTTTTTTATTGTGTAAATGCCGCCGGAAAAAGCAGGCATTCTGACTTCTTTCGCTTAAAATGTTTTCATAGAAATAGTTTCCTTCCATATTCATAATACTTGCAGAAGGAGCAAAGTGCAAGAGGAAAACTGACTGAATTATTTTAGGAAAACTGCACGGGTTCTGGCGTTTGGCATATAGTAAAATGAAGAAGCATATAAGGGGCCTGAAAGTATGGCTTATACGGTAATGATCGATGCCGGACATGGAGGTTGTAGATAACGCAAGTGATGAAAACAACGAAAATACAAGGAGAAAGGCAACTGTTGTACCTATTAAAATAGAATATTAGGTAATTGCGAAACTCACGAAGTTTGTTTGCAATCTTGAACAAGAAAAGGGATGAATTCATGCTCTGCACGAGTTCTGGAATAAAATGTGGGTAAGCGGACAGTTTAGGCGCACTTTAATAAGCCTTAGGCTTTATAGAGTTGGTAAGTCCTATGCTATGAGAGGTTTTAAACTTCGAATGTATTCGTGATGTTTGATTTTATCTGCAAGAACGACACTGATGAGTTGTGTAATACCTGCAAGAATTAAATCCACATACAAAGTCCTCTCATTCTGGGTTCGGCGTCCTGCAAGACAAAGATTATCCTTGATGTGATTGATGTTTCTTTCCACAACAGTCCTGATTTTGTAGGTATTATCCCATTCTTCGGTTCCGCGAATCGTTCCGGGATAAGCACGCAGATTCTTTTCAGGATAGATATAAACCATACGACCACCTCTTGATGTGGTACAGGGAGTTTTGCAACAGCATTGCCGATAGGATTTTCTGGTAGATTTATCGTAAGCCCACTTCATTTTGGGACAGACAAACTTGAATCTGGTAATACCGTTTCTTAGTTTAGAAGTGCATTCGTACTTCATAGAAAGCGAAGGGTCATGAGGACAGCAGGGGATACCATCTTCATTGATGGTATAGTCTGGATGTTCAAGTCCGGATCTTGCATTCAGTGGAATATAAGCTTTGGCGAAATGTTTGTCATTACCAAAAGTGTTACCAGTAAGAAGGCTCTTATAGAGCTGTGTGGTATCGAAAGCTGCATCTCCAAGGAAAGTTTTCGGATTAATCAGTGGATGTTTGGAAAAGAAGTCTTTGAGTGTCGGAATCAAAAGCTTTGAATCATGAACACTTTTATCCTCATCAGGGGAGTCGGATTTCTTTTCGATAATAATATCAGGATGTGCATACATAAAGTCTTTATTATAAAAAGAGATATGACGAATAATTCCCAGCCCATTGGTAACAATGCCAAATTTGAAAACATAGCAAAAATGGCCATTGATATAAAGTTGTTTGATTTCAGGGTTAGCAGAAGCATGGGAAGGCATGGAACCATAAGCAGCTTTGTAGGGGTCGTAAGATTTATCAAATCCCTGAGTTTTTGCATAAGCTTTAAGCTGTTTGATAATTCTGTTAGCATACTTTGGATTATTTTCTGTAACGAATGCTTCAATACCGGAAGAATCAAAGATAGTCATATCCGCTTTTGCAGAGTCAATTGCCTGACAGATAGGCTCAGTAACATCAACAAGTTTATCGAAAACAAGCTGCAGGTCACCTAAAAAGTCCTGTTTGAAGCGGGTTATTTTGGAAGCGTCTGGGACTTTGGTAAAACCACAAAATTCACGAAGAGGTTTTGAGTAAGTGAGAAAAGTCAAAAGAAGTTGATCCGTAGGGATGGAGAAAATACGTTGGATGATCAAAGCCCACAAAAAAGCTTGTAAAGGGTATTTACGGGTTCGTCCCGTTGATGCATAAAAATGATTTCTGAAAGAAATCGGAATAAACTCATCCAAATCGATATGAGTTTCCAATAGAGAAAGAAATGCAGGTTTGTCATTTTCAAATTTATCTTGGCAATCCGAAAAAATATCTGCCAAAGAAAGCTGTTTATATGGTATCATAGGTATTAGAATAACTCCTTTCTTGGATTGCGGATTTTAGTTTTTGGCAACTCTATTATACCATATCCAGTGAGGAGTTATTTGCTTTTGAGCAACAAAAAATGCCGTATTTATGCGGCTTGCGGCGTTTCGCAAACGCCTAAAAATAGAATATGTGTGAGAGGATAAGCCTTTCAATAATGTAGACGTTCAGAAATGAGCGTCTATTTTTATACCCAAAATGAAAGGAGCATTAGATTTATGAAAAAGATGTTAAAACGATTGTGTACGGGCTTTTTAGCTCTTGCAACTGTCGTTACTGCTTTACCGACTACACCCGTTCATGCAGAAAGCAAGCAATACTGGACGGAAAGTGCAGAGCGTGTCGGTATCATTGAAAAAGTAATGAATGACGGTTCTATCGGTTCGACATTCAATGAGGGCTATATGAAAGTCGAGGGCGAAACTGCCTATTGTATTGACATCAATACAGATTTTAAGAACGGCTACAAGACCAGAGCTGACGCAAGCTCACGCATGAGTGCCGACCAGATTTCAGATGTGGCGTTATCCTTAGAGTATGTCAAACAGTATGGCGAAGCTCACAAGGAACTGAACTACAAGCAAGTCTATCTGTTGGAACAATGTGTTGTCTGGCAGAGATTGAGCGTACATCTTGGCTGGCAATGTGATAACGTGCGAGCTTCTTATGATGAAATTCCAAAGGCAACGCAGGACGAAGTTTTTGCTGGTGCGAAAGCCTTTGTCAAAGAAAATAAAGGACGCTATGAATGTGGCGGTTATATCTACTCTGGCGAGGGGCAGGAATTGGGACAATTCTGGGCGAAACTGAATGTTGGAAATGCAAAACTGCAAAAGACTTCCAGTAATGCCAGCATTACAGACGGTAACGGGAATTACTCTGTCGCTGGTGCAACCTATGGTGTCTTTGCTGATAAGGACTGCACGAAACAGCTTGCCACCCTTACGACTGATGAAAACGGCAATACTGATATTGCAGAGGTAAAGGCTGGCACAGTTTATATCAAGGAATTATCCGCACCAGCAGGATATAAAGTAGATAAAACTGTATATTCCTTAAAGGTTGAAGCTGGAAAAACAGCGACTTTGAAAGTATCAGATGCACCGAAAGTAACGGACACTTTGATTGAGCTTTTCAAGATTGATATGGAAACACAGAAAGACAATCCGCAAGGGAACGCTTCTTTAGCAGGTGCGGAATTTACATGGAAGTATTATGCAGGCTTCTATACTAAAGACAATCTTCCTGCCGAAGCTACTCGTACATGGGTTACAAAGACAATCGCTGAAACTGACAGCGACGGGACACCTCATTACATCACAAAATTAGCGGACGCATACAAGGTATCTGGCGACAGCTTCTATATGCAGGACGGCAAAGCGGTTCTTCCACTTGGAACGCTAACCATTGAAGAAACAAAAGCTCCAAACGGCTACTTGTTAGACGGTGCATATATGCAGGCTGGCGATAAGACCGAACAGATTAAGGGCTTATATGTAACACAGATTACCGAGGACGGCGACCTTGCCGTATTATCTGGAAATAACCAGTTTTCCGTATCTGACAAAGTTATCCGTGGCGGTGTCAAAATTCAGAAACGAGATTTAGAAACGGGCGATACAAAGCCACAAGGAAGTGCAACCTTGAAAGATACTGCTTTTGACATCATTTCCTTAAATGATAATTCTGTTTTGGTTGAGGGCAAGTTATACAAGAAAAATGAAGTGGTAAAGACAATTCGTACAGATATTGAGGGTGTCGCTTCTACTTCTTCTGACCTCTTACCTTATGGAAAATTCCGTATCGTTGAGAGTGAAGCTCCCGACGGTTACTTAACTGACGGTGCAAAGCCGATTGATTTTGCAATCACAGAAAACGGAAAAATCGTGGACTTAACCGACGAAGCACATTCTATCTACAATCAGATTAAGCGTGGAGATATTGAGGGCGTAAAAATCGGAGCAGGCACACACAAGCGTCTTGCTGGTGTTCCCTTTAGGATCACAAGCAAGACGACGGGCGAAAATCATGTAGTGGTAACTGATGATAACGGGCAATTCTCCACTTCTTCTGACTGGGCTTCACATAAGCACAATACCAACGCAGGCAAGACCAGCGAGGACGGTGTATGGTTTGGAACTTCTGAACCAGACGACAGCAAGGGTGCGTTGCCTTATGATACCTACATCATTGAAGAAATGCGTTGTGATAGTAACAAAGGCTTTGAACTTATCCCACCTTTTGAAATCGTGGTATCAAGAAATAATCTTGTGGTCGATTTAGGGACTTTGACTGATGAATACGAAAAAGAAATCTCTATTCATACCACAGCGACCAGCAAAGACGGCGAAAAGACTATCCTTGCAGGAAAAGAGGTTACAATCGTTGATACGGTCAAATTAGACGGACTTACAAAAGGCACAAAGTATCAGCTCAAAGGCTGGCAGATGTTAAAGGAAGAAAATGCCGAGCTTATCATTGACGGGAAACGTGTAGAAAACGATTATACCTTTGTCGCTGATGATGAAGAAATGAAAGTGGAAATTTCCTATACATTCAATGCGTCTGCTTTAGGTGGCAAGAACCTTGTTACCTTTGAAGAATTGTATGATTTCAGCAATCCAGACGAACCTGTGAAAGTTGCGGAACATAAAGACATTGAGGACGACGGGCAGACGGTACTTATCACAGAGCGTATCATCAAGATACATACGACTGCTACGGATAAGGACGGCAACAAAGAGCTTGAAGCAGGAAAAGAGGTAACAATCATTGATACTGTAACCTTAGAGGGCTTAGAAGTCGGTACACAGTACAAACTTGTGGGCTGGCAGATGTTGAAAGAAGAAAATGCAGAGCTTCTTATCAATGGAAAACGTGTGGAAAGTGATTACACTTTTACTGCTGACAGCGAAACTATGAAAGTGGAAGTTGCCTTTACCTTTGATGCTACTTCTCTTGACGGCAAACAGCTTGTAACTTTTGAGGAATTATACGATTTAAGCAATCCAGACGAACCGAAGAAAGTTACCGAGCATAAGGATATTGAGGATAAGGGACAGACGATTACCTTTAAGGAAAAGCCAGAAGAACCAGAGAAACCCGAAACACCACCGACACCAGAAAAGCCTAACAGACCTAGCGACAGTCCCAAAACGGGCGACAGTACAAATGTAATGGCATTTGTCGTGATGTTGCTTGCGTCTGCTGGTGGAATGGCTGGAACATATCTTTACAAACGCCGTAAAATGAAGAAATCATAAGGCGGTAACGGTATGATGAAAGAAAAATCACGCTCTCCGCCGAAGCTGTCAAACGGCAGACTTTTGCTTATTCTGGCTTGTCTGCCAACAACCTGCAAGAACACAGATAGTCAAGGGTGCGTAAGCATTGATTTTACCCTTTACTATCTGGGGGATTGCTGGTACTTCCCAAACCGCCAGAATAAGAAATCACAATCAAAAAACTTATCAAAAATAGAAAGAAACGAGGTAAAACAATATGGAAATGAAATATGTCGTGCCAGATATGGCACAGTCTTTTGGAACTCTTGAATTTGCAGGCGAAAGCGAGCCAGTCTTTGAAAGAGATAAAAATAACCGTAGGGTCTTAGCCAGACGAAGCTATAACCTTTATTCTGACGTACAGAAAGGCGAAAATGTTGTCGTGGAAATTCCTGTGCAGGCTGGCGAAAAGCATTTCAAGTATGAACAGAAAGTAAAACTTGTCAATCCGAAGTTATACGGCAGAGGTTATGCAATCGGGGATATGGGACATACCGATTATGTGTTAGTTGCTGATGATATTGTAGCAGTTGAAGAAAAGTAAAGGAGTGAAGAATTTATGAGATTATCAAACGGTTTTGTTATTGACAAAGAGAAAACATTTGGAGAATTAAAATTTACAGCGGTGCGTGATGTGTTCTTGCAGAATGAGGACGGGACACCGAGTACCCAGCTTAAAAAGCGTATCTATGATTTGAAGTGCAGTCTGCATGGTGGAATTATCCCCGTGTCTGTACCGCCAGAAGTACCGTTAAGGGAATTTCCGTACAATGCAGTCGTGGAGCTTGTCAATCCAGTAGCTGATACGGTATCACGAAAAACCTATATGGGTGCAGATGTGGACTGGTATGTAAAGGCAGAGGATATTGTGTTGAAGAACAAAGGCAACCAAAACGCAGGCAGTCCACAGAACTCTACACCGCAAGGACAGTCGAAAAAATAAATCTAGGTCATAGATTTTATTCTGAAGTTACAGTATAATGAGCCAAAAGAGCCGTATTTAAGCTATGTAAAATAATTTTGACAAGGAAAAAAGGCTTTGTCGAAGATATTGGATAGACATTTGAGGGGTAATATATGACAATGACACCGAAAGGAGCAATCGGAATATGGAAATAGGTAAGAAACTTAAAAATGCACGAGTACAGTCTGGAATGACACAAGAAAATGTTGCAGAAAAAATCAATGTATCAAGGCAGACAATTTCAAACTGGGAAAATGAAAAATCTTACCCAGACATTATAAGTGTAATAGAGTTGAGCAATCTATATTCTATAAGTCTTGACGTATTGCTAAAGGGTGATGAAAAAATGATTGAACATTTAGAAGAAAGTACAAATGTTGTAAAAAGCAACAAAAAAATGATATGGGCGATTATTGTAAATATCATTGTCGTAGCATTGCTGATAACATTAAATATGTTTATACCCGATAACCGTTATTTCTTAGTTGGAATATTTTGTCTTATGGTTATCACTTCATCAGCATTACTTTACCAGATAATCAAAAAATTTTAAGGAGGATATTTTATTATGAGTTTGAACATAGTTTTAGCGGTAATTTGTGGAGCAGTAGCACTTGTAGGAACGTTTTGTGTTGTATTTCAGATTTATCACATGACTGTTATAGATGCAACAGCCAGAGGGTTAAAGCACCCTAAATTTTGGGGAGTATTTACGATGAGTGGGAATAATTCAAGTGGTTTGCTTATGTATTTAATTGGAAGAAGAAAATACCCTATTGTAAATATGAGTGAAAGCAACTCAAAAGAATTAGAAAAACGTAAAAAAACAGCAGGTGTTGGATTGTTATTTTTAGCTATTGGCGTAATTGGCATTATATGTGCAACCTTACTATAACTAAGAAATAACGATTTATGATTATATTTTTGCAACATTTACAAAGCAGTTAATCTTAGGATTGACTGCTTTTTTCATACCCAGAAAGGAGTGATTGATTTATGCAAAAGATTTGGAATAAAGGACACCGTATCAGAGCCAGCGACAAACACCTTGTCTACCACTTTTCCATAGGAACGCTTCTGTTTGTATTCGTGGCGGTTCTCCTGCTACTGAATATGAAACAGCTCATGCGTACCGATTGGGAAAATTTCAGCTTGTTAGAGAACGGCTTGACGCTCTCCCCTTACAACTTCATAACCATACTGATAGCGACTGGTGTTTGTGCATTAGTCGCTTTTCTGTATTACCGCTTCTGTTACGACAGTTTCAAGAAGCTCCTGCACCGTCAAAAGCTGGCACGAATGATACTGGAAAACAAGTGGTATGAAGCGGACACCGTACAAGACAGTGGTTTTTTTACTGACCTGCAAAGCAGATCAAGGGAAAAAATCGTCTGGTTTCCAAAGATTTATTATCAAATGGAAAAAGGACTGCTTCATATCCGTTGTGAAATCACGCTGGGGAAATATCAAGACCAGCTTTTACGGTTAGAGGATAAATTGGAAAGTGGCTTGTATTGTGAGCTGACCGACAAGACCCTGCATGACGGCTATATCGAATATACCCTGCTTTATGATATGATAGCGAACCGTATTACCATTGATGAAGTACGGGCAGAGAATGGCTGTCTTAGACTGATGAAAAATCTTGTCTGGGAATATGACGCACTCCCCCACGCTCTGATTGCTGGTGGGACTGGTGGCGGTAAAACCTATTTTCTGCTGACGCTCATTGAAGCCTTACTGCATACCAACGCTGTCCTTTACATCTTAGACCCGAAGAACGCTGACCTTGCGGACTTGGGAACAGTTATGGGAAATGTGTATCACACCAAAGAAGAAATGATAGACTGTGTCAATGCCTTTTATGAGGGCATGGTACAGCGAAGTGAGGAAATGAAGCAACACCCGAACTATAAGACGGGCGAAAACTATGCCTATCTGGGACTGCCACCCTGCTTTCTTATCTTTGATGAATATGTAGCATTTTTTGAAATGCTGGGGACGAAAGAAAGTGTGAGCTTACTTAGCCAGTTAAAGAAAATCGTTATGTTAGGGCGACAAGCAGGTTATTTCCTTATCGTAGCCTGCCAGCGTCCAGACGCAAAATATTTCTCGGACGGTATCAGAGATAACTTCAATTTCCGTGTGGGACTTGGGCGTATCAGCGAATTAGGTTACGGTATGCTGTTTGGTTCAGATGTAAAAAAGCAGTTTTTCCAGAAGCGTATCAAGGGGCGTGGCTATTGTGATGTGGGAACAAGCGTGATAAGCGAATTTTACACGCCTTTAGTCCCAAAAGGACATGATTTTCTACAAGAAATCGGCAGACTGGAAGAAAAAAGGACTGCAAGCAATGAAAGCTGACAATCCTACTTCAATTTCAATATGTCGTTTGGGGAACATTCCAGAAAATCACAGAGCTTTGCAAGGATTGTGAGGTCAATTCTGGAAACTTTGTTCTTGCAATAGTTATTAAGCTGTGTCCGCTGTAATTTACATGCTTCACAGACTTTGTTTTTACTGATATTCTTCTCTTTCAAAAGATTTTCTAAATCAATATATACCTGCATACGCTGTACCTCGTCTTTTCTTTGAATTATAAGATACAACTGTATTGATAAATAAGATGTATTACCGTAGACTGTATTATAATACACCCTATAAGAAAGGACAGTAACAGTATGTGCAAAAAGAGAAAAATAATAACAATCACGGTACTTTTTGTGCTGGCATTGGCGGTTTCCTATCTGCAATGGGGACGTGAGATTGATGTAGCAGGAAGTATGAGAACTTCATCAGAAAACTTCCATGAAGAACACGTTACCTTTACGCTCAACCGTCTTATCATAACAGACAAAGAAAAGTGTGCAGAGGAAATCATCAAAAAATGCAGGGAGAATGATTTTACTTCTATCCTGTTCAGCTATGATGTGGCAAAGCCAAACGCTTTATATGGTACGGTGTACCGTTCCCGTTTTTCCATGAAAGGACAAAAGCCTTTGTTTCACTTCCGATATACGCAGACAGCGGACACGCTCGGTTCATACAACATTGTTGATGATCCAGAAGCGTTCACGCTGGTAATCGAATAACGCAAGGCAGGACGGGACGGCGACGTGCGAAGCGAAAGGCGACGGCACGGACTAGCCGTTGCTGGTGTGGCGTAAGCCACGCCAGCAGGTAAAACCCCTCGGTATCTAACAGAGGGGTACGTTTGCAAATAGACAATAGACAAAAACATAGGAAACATAAGGCTTCTGGCATGATTTCCTAGCAAAATTCAGTTGTGAAGTCGTCTAAAAAAACTTCACACTTTACAGATTGGGGGTATGGTTCTGAATGAAGAACAATGGATAAAAGAATTACGGGAGAAACGGATTGCTTACGGTATCTCACAAGGCAGGCTGGCGGTGGCTTCTGGTATCACAAGGGAATATCTCAATAAGATAGAAAGCGGAAAAATGAAGCCGTCAAAGGAACTTCTGGAAACTCTGCATAAGGAACTGGCAAGGTTCAATCCAGAAGCACCGCTTACCATGCTGTTTGACTATGTGAAAATTCGTTTTCCCACGCTGGATATACAGCACATCATCAAAGACATATTAAAACTGAATATCAACTATATGCTCCATGAAGATTACGGACATTACAGTTATACGGAGCATTATTCTTTAGGGGACATCTTTATCTATACGTCGGCTGACGAAGAAAAAGGTGTCCTTTTAGAGTTAAAGGGGCGTGGTTGCCGACAGTTTGAAAGTTACCTGCTGGCACAACAAAGAAGCTGGTATGACTTTCTCATGGACGCACTTATAGACGGGGGCGTGATGAAGCGTATCGACCTTGCTATCAACGACCATACGGGTATTTTGGATATTCCAGAGCTTGCGGAAAAATGCAGGAAACGGGAATATATTGGAAAGTCCAGAAGCTACAAGTTTTATCAGTCGGGCGAGCTTATCAAGCACAGAGAGGACGACAGAGAATATATGGGACGTACCCTTTATCTTGGTTCGCTGAAATCAGATGTGTATTTCTGTATCTACGAAAAGGACTATGAGCAGTACGTCAAGTTAGGGACACCTCTGGAAGAAGCCGACATTATCAACCGTTTTGAGATACGGCTTCGCAATGAACGTGCTTATTATGCAGTACGAGATTTGCTAACCTATTATGACGCAGAGCAGACCGCCTTTTCTATCATCAACCAGTATGTGCGGTTTGTTGATGAAGAACCAGACAAGCGAAAAAATGACTGGAAACTCAATGACCGCTGGGCGTGGTTTATCGGCGATAACAGACAGAGCTTGAAGCTGACGACAAAGCCAGAACCTTATACCTTAGACCGTACATTGCGTTGGGTACAAAGGCAGGTAGCACCGACCTTGAAAATGCTGAAAAAGATTGATAAAGGAAACGGTACAGACTACATGGAAACTATCGAACAGCAGGCAAAGCTCACAGAAAAGCATGAAATGATAATCAAACAGCAGACGACCCCTGCAAAAGATTTGATAGAAAGTTAGGAGTGATAAAAAATGTGGGAATTAGTAAAAGACTTCCTGCTGGTATCTATGGGAATGGGTATCGGCGTAGTCTTGATGTGTATTTTGAATGTCGGCAAAGAAGCTGACTGTGAAATGAAACAATTAAAAGAAAGTGAGGACAATTAAATGAATTTCGGACAAAATTTATATCAATGGTTTTTATCAAACGCACAGAGCTTAGTGCTTATGGCGATCGTGGTTATCGGTATCTACTTAGGTTTCAAGCGTGAGTTTTCCAAACTTATCGGCTTCTTGGTAGTTGCCTTAATTGCTGTCGGCTTGGTATTCAATGCTGGTGGTGTGAAAGATGTACTGTTAGAGCTGTTCAATAAGATTATCGGTGCGTAAAATTTTATTGTGGTGCTGATATGAGAATGGTATAATGTGGATATATAAAATTCTGATTTATGGGGGCGTTATTTTGAAGAAAGCAATGATATATGTTCATGGTAAAGGTGGAAGTTATCTTGAAACTGAACAGTTCAAAAATATTTGTTTAGATTTTGATGTTTTTGGAGTAGATTATAATGACTATTTCCCGTGGATTGTAAAAAATAAAATTATGGAAGTCTACGATAAAATATCTGAAAAATATGACTACATATATGTACTTGCTAATAGTATCGGAGCTTATTTTACAATGCACACATTACAGAATTTCAAGATTGAAAAAGCATTATTCATATCGCCTATACTTGATATGGAACAACTTATAGTAGATATGATGAGCTGGGCGAATGTGTCTGAAAAGGAACTTTCTGAAAGAAAAGAAATACCAACTGATTTTGGAGAAACATTATCGTGGGAATATCTATGTTTTGTTCGGGCAAACCCGATAAATTGGAAAACGCCTACTGAAATTTTGTATGCTGAACATGATAATCTTACATCACGTCAAACGGTAAATAAATTTATTGATAGACATTGTGCAAATCTTACCGTTATGAATGACGGAGAACATTGGTTTCATACTGACGAACAGATTTTATTTAGAGATAATTGGCTAAGAAAAGTTATACAATAGAATTTAGATTTTATATCCACACACAAAGCAGTTAGTCTTAGGATTGACTGCTTTTTTCTTACCTAAATTTCAGATTGGAGTGATGAAATGAGCGATATTTTTAAGGATATGCAGGCAAAAGTCGGCTGTGAATACATTTCCGACCTGCCCTCTTACAAGCGTAAGGTGTGGCATGAAATGAAACGACTGAACCCTGCCGATTATGAAGAAAGACAGTTAGAAGATTTTTCTAAATATGTGTTTGGTATGTCGTACCAGACCATACAAGATGTGATGAAACAACAGAAAGGGCGTGAGGAACAATGCAGGAAACAAGGGTGCTGGTGGAAACGAAAGGAACAACTGGCGAAGAAACAATATCATACTGGTTTGACCTGCCGATAGATGTTGCAGAGTTTGAAGAAAAGTTAGGTATCGGTGCAGAAAGTGGGGATTACCGTATTATCGAAAAGGTACTGCCCTTTGCTGATGAAGTCCACGAACATACAAGCATGTACCAGCTCAACGAATTAGATTTTATGTATCGCCAGCTTTCAAGCGATATGCAGGAAGAATACGTATCACTACTTACGGTGTTTGAGAATTTAGAAGCACTTTATATTTGCAGGAACGTGATTACGGTTTATCCCGACTGCAAAAGCATGATAGATGTTGCAAGGCAAAAGCTGATGAATGACCCGACGTTCAAACATTTATCCGAGGACTGTCAAGCCTACTATTTTGACTTTGAAGCCTATGCTTCTCACTTGCAGGAACACGGGAAATTTTTAGTAACAGAACACGGTATCTTTGAATTGCCAGAGTAGGAAATGAGGTGGTGCTTATGATTGATGATATGGCGGTTTATATTGCTAATCTTGGCAAATACAACGAGGGCTATTTAGTCGGTGCTTGGTTCACATTTCCTATTGACGAGGAAGATGTAAAAGAAAAAATCGGCTTGAATGAACAGTACGAGGAATACGCAATCCATGATACCGACAACTTCCCGATTGCGATTGGCGAGTATGTTTCCATTGAAGAACTCAATGAGATGTATGAAATGATAGAGGAACTTCCCGACTATATCGTAGAATGTCTGGACGAATTTATCAGCCACTATGGGACGCTGGAAGAAGTCGTGGAACACAAGGACGATATTTATTATTATCCCGACTGTGAAACCATGACAGACGTTGCCTACTACTACATAGACGAATTGCAGGCACTTGGCGACATTCCACCCAGCTTACAGAACTACATTGACTATGAAGCCTACGGGCGAGATTTGGATATGGGCGGTTACTTTATTGAAACAAGCCGAGGTATGTGCGAGATACCATATTAACGCTGGAAGATCAGCGACAAGCATTGTTGCTACTGACAGCGTATTTCTCTTTTAAGGGACAGTCTGAAACATGGCTGTCCTTTTCTATTTTGAAAGGAGCTGAAAGAACTTGAAAAAGATTAAATCTTATACGGGTATCTGGAACGTGGAAAAAGTCTTGTATGCAATCAATGACTTTAACTTACCCTTTCCCGTTACTTTTACACAGATTACATGGTTTGTGATTACGGAATTTATCATCATTCTGTTTGGGGATATTCCCCCACTTTCCATGATTGAGGGAGCATTTCTCAAATACTTCGGTATTCCCGTTGCTCTCACTTGGTTCATGTCGCAGAAAACCTTTGACGGAAAGAAGCCGTACAGCTTTTTGAAATCACAGATAACCTATGCCCTGCGACCGAAAATCACTTATGCAGGAAAAGCCGTAAAACTGCATAAGCAGACCTTGAATGAAACAATCACGGCAGTAAGGAGTGTGAACTATGTTCCCGATAAAATATATTGACAATAACCTTGTCTGGAACAAGGACAATGAGGTGTTCGCTTACTATGAGCTGATACCGTACAACTATTCTTTTCTATCCGCAGAGCAGAAATTTATCGTGCATGACAGCTTTCGCCAGCTTATCGCACAGTCCCGTGAGGGTAAAATTCATGCGTTGCAGATTGCCACAGAAAGCTCAATCCGCAGTATGCAGGAGCAGTCAAAGAAACTGGTAACGGGAAAATTAAAGGAAGTTGCCTATCAGAAAATAGACGAACAGACCGAAGCGTTAGTATCTATGATTGGGGACAATCAAGTGGACTACCGCTTTTTTCTTGGCTTTAAGCTCATGGTTACGGAAGAACAGCTCAATCTGAAGAACATCAAAAAATCGGCGTGGCTGACGTTCACGGAATTTCTCCATGAAGTGAACCACACGCTGATGAATGACTTTGTTTCCATGCCGAATGATGAAATCAACCGTTACATGAAAATGGAAAAGTTACTGGAAAATAAAATCTCCCGTCGCTTTAAGGTGCGTCGCTTGGAAATCAATGATTTTGGGTATCTCATGGAACATCTTTACGGCAGGGACGGTATTGCTTATGAAGATTATGAGTACCAGCTACCAAAGAAGAAATTGCAGAAAGAAACGCTGATAAAATACTACGACCTTATCCGTCCGACAAGGTGTGTGATTGAGGAAAACCAGCGGTATTTACGCTTGGAGCATGAGGACAAGGAAAGTTATGTGTCCTATTTTACCGTCAATGCGATTGTCGGCGAGCTGGATTTTCCGTCGTCTGAAATCTTCTATTTCCAGCAACAGCAATTCACATTCCCCGTTGATACTTCTATGAATGTAGAAATCGTGGAAAATCGAAAAGCATTAACGACCGTCCGCAACAAGAAAAAGGAATTGAAAGACCTTGACAATCACGCCTATCAAGCTGGAAGTGAAACCAGCTCAAATGTGGTGGACGCTTTAGACAGCGTGGACGAGCTGGAAACAGACTTAGACCAGAGCAAAGAAAGTATGTATAAGTTAAGCTACGTGATACGGGTGTCTGCACCCGATCTTGACGAGCTGAAACGCCGTTGTGATGAAGTCAAGGACTTTTACGACGACCTCAATGTAAAGCTGGTGCGTCCTGCTGGGGATATGCTGGGGCTTCATTCTGAATTTCTTCCAGCCAGCAAGCGATATGTCAATGACTACGTGCAGTATGTAAAATCAGATTTTTTAGCTGGGCTTGGCTTTGGAGCGACACAGCAGTTAGGAGAAAGCACGGGTATCTATATGGGCTATTCCGTTGATACGGGAAGAAATGTGTACCTGCAACCGTCCCTTGCCAGTCAAGGTATAAAAGGTACAATTACCAACGCTTTAGCTTCTGCTTTTGTCGGTTCGCTTGGCGGTGGTAAATCGTTCTGCAACAATCTTCTTGTGTACTACTCTGTTCTCTTTGGGGGACAAGCGGTTATCTTAGACCCTAAAAGTGAGCGTGGCAACTGGAAAGAAACGCTTCCAGAGATAGCCCATGAAATCAATATCGTAAACCTTACCAGCGACAAGGACAATTCAGGACTTCTTGACCCATTCGTGATTATGAAAGACAAAGAGGACGGAGCGACGCTGGCAAAAGAAATTTTAACATTCTTAACGGGTATCTCTACCCGTGACGGAGATAAATTTCCTGTGCTTATTAGTGCAATCAGCAATGTATCTGAAAGCGAACACCGAGGGCTGTTAAATGTTATCACAGAATTACGGAAAGAAAATACGCCGATTGCGAACCATATTGCAAATCATATTGCCAGTTTTACGAACTATGATTTTGCACATTTATTGTTTTCAGACGGGACAGTAAAAAATACAATCAGCCTAGATAATCAGCTCAATATCATTCAAGTAGCGGACTTAGTATTGCCAGATAAAGACACCACTTTTAATGAATACACAACCATTGAATTATTATCGGTGTCTATGCTGATTGTGATTAGTACCTTTGCACTCGACTTCATTCACAGCGACAGAAGCATTTTTAAGATTGTAGACCTTGATGAAGCGTGGGCGTTCTTAAATGTGGCACAAGGCGAAACCTTATCAAATAAGCTGGTGCGTGCTGGGCGAGCTATGCAGGCAGGCGTTTATTTCGTTACACAATCCTCTGGCGACGTGTCAAAGGAAAGTCTGAAAAACAACATCGGCTTAAAATTCGCTTTCCGTTCTACTGACATCAACGAGATAAAACAGACCTTAGAATTTTTCGGTATCGACAAGGACGACGAGAACAACCAGAAACGCTTGCGTGATTTGGAGAACGGACAATGCTTATTGCAGGACTTATACGGACGTGTCGGTGTGGTGCAGATACACCCCGTCTTTGAAGAACTGCTACACGCCTTTGATACCAGACCGCCCGTACAGAGAAATGAGGTGGAGTGATGAAAGAAAGGATAAAAGGTGCGTTCACAAAAAAGAAGATTTTCCACTTTCTCAAAATGGCTCTGTTCGTGGTGGCACTCTCCCTTATCCTGCTTTCACTTCTGGGGACGGTGGCTCATGCGACGGGGCTTGTGGACGATACCATAAACGCAGAAAATCTATATTCAAAATATCCCCTTTCCAACTACCAGCTTGATTTTTATGTGGATAATAGCTGGTCGTGGCTTCCGTGGAACTGGCTGGACGGGATTGGAAAATCGGTGCAGTACGGGCTTTACTGCATTACCAACTTTGTCTGGACTATCAGTTTATATTTAAGCAATGCCACGGGGTATGTGGTGCAGGAAGCCTATAAGCTGGACTTCATCAACGATATGGCAGACAGTATCGGAAAGAGCATACAGACCCTTGCAGGCGTAACACAGAACGGTTTTTCCAGCTCTGGCTTCTATGTTGGTTTCCTGCTTCTCATTATCTTGGTGGTGGGACTTTATGTTGCCTATACGGGACTGATAAAACGGGAAACCAGCAAGGCACTTCACGCCGTTATCAACTTTGTAGTGGTGTTCGTACTGTCCGCTTCGTTTATCGCCTATGCTCCCGATTACATCAAGAAGATAAATGAATTTTCATCAGACATCAGTACCGCTTCACTTGATTTGGGAACAAAAATCATGCTCCCCAACTCTGATAGCGAGGGCAAGGACAGCGTAGACTTGATACGGGACAGCTTATTTTCTATTCAAGTGGAACAGCCGTGGCTACTTCTGCAATTTGGCAACAGCAACGCAGAGGAAATTGGGACAGACCGTGTGGACGCATTGGTATCTGCAAGCCCAGAGGACGAGGACGGGAAAACCAGAGAAGAAGTCGTGAAAACAGAAATCGAGGATAACGACAACAACAATCTGACGATACCGCAGGTCGTGAACCGTTTAGGCATGGTGTTCTTCCTCTTGTTCTTCAACTTAGGTATCACGATATTTGTATTCTTGCTTACGGGCATGATGTTGTTTAGCCAAATACTTTTTATTATCTTTGCAATGTTTTTACCTATCAGCTTTTTACTCTCCATGATACCGAGCTATGAAAGCATGGCAAAGCAGGCAATCGTAAGGGTATTTAATACCATAATGACACGGGCAGGAATAACGCTCATTGTAACGGTGGCGTTCAGCATTTCCAGTATGTTTTATAACATTTCCACGGACTATCCGTTTTTCATGGTGGCGTTCTTACAGATAGTATGTTTCGCAGGTATCTATATGAAGCTGGGCGATTTAATGAGTATGTTCTCTTTGAACGCTAATGACAGTCAAAGCATGGGACGAAGAATTTTCCGCAGACCGTATCTATTTATGCGACATAGGGCTAGGCGTATGGAACACCGTATTGCAAGGGCGGTAAGTGCTGGCGGTATTTCGGGCGGTGTGGCTGGTGCGGTGGCTGGAAGTGCCGTTGCTAATAAACGAGCGGAAAGAAAAAATACAGCTTCAAAAGAAAATCGAGGCAATACCACTTCCAGCATGGGACAACGTGCAGGTTCAAAGGTGGGTGCTGTCTTAGATACGAAAAATAAAGTGAAAGACAAGGCAAACGCTGTCAAAGAGAATATCAAGGATATGCCGACACAGACCGCTTATGCGGTGTATTCCGCAAAGGAAAAGGCAAAGTCCAGCGTGTCCGACTTTAAGCGTGGCATGGTGCAGGAACAGCAGTCCAGACAAACGGGACGCTTGGAAAGGCAAGAACAGCATAGGCAGAATATCGCTGACAAGCGTATGGAGCTTCAAAAGGCACAAGAAGCAAGGCAGGTACAGCGAAAGGCTGACGGATCAGCGACAACGGGAGCTACCCGTCCCCATGAGCGACCAGCCACAGCTTCAACCATTTCAAAGCCGAGTGCGGAAAAAATGCAGGAAGTCAAACGTCCTGCCACAGCGACCACTTCAAAAGCAAGTGAGCCAGTCAAGACGAATGTTGTAAAAGAGCGTCCGTTATCTTCTGGTGCTTCTGATAGAAAAGCAACCCAGCCTACACAGATAGTACATAGGCAGAATGTAGAAAAAGTGGTATCGCAGGAAACACGCCAGAATTACACAAAAGACCGCAGGACAAAGGTTCAGCAGACCCAGAGCGTCCAGAAGAACCAGCAGACCACAGAGAAAAGCCGTAACCTTGTAACGAAGAAAGGACAGAAGAAAAAATGAAACTGAAACATATCGCTATCATTGGCAGTCTGTTTCCTATCCTCTTTTCTCTGGTGCTTTTCTTTGGAGTGTTGATTAGTGCGGACAGCGACGACGAGAACAGCAACTTTTCTTCTGGTATTACGGGTATGAACTTATCCGCAGAAGTCTTGAAACATCAGCCTATGGTAGAAAAATACGCCAGAGAATACGGCATTTCCGAGTATGTCAATGTGCTACTTGCTATCATTCAAGTAGAAAGTGGCGGTACGGCAGAAGATGTTATGCAGAGTTCGGAAAGTCTTGGTTTACCGCCTAACTCTTTAGATACGGAAAGTTCAATCAAGCAGGGGTGTAAGTATTTTGCGTCCCTGCTTTCTTCCTGCAAAAATCAAGGTATCGACGATTTGAATATAGCGATACAGTCCTATAACTATGGCGGTGGCTATGTAGGATATGTGGCAGGAAAAGGAAAGAAACACACCTTTAACCTTGCAGAGAGCTTCGCTCGTGAGAAGTCGGGTGGAAAGAAAGTAACCTACACCAACCCGATAGCCGTTGCGAAGAACGGGGGCTGGCGGTATGGCTATGGAAATATGTTCTACGTCGAATTAGTCAATCAATATCTGACCGTGGCACACTTTGATAATGCGACGGCACAAGCGATTATGAATGAAGCGTTGAAATATCAAGGCTGGAAATATGTGTATGGTGGCAGTAACCCGAACACTTCCTTTGATTGTAGCGGACTTGTGCAATGGTGTTATGGAAAAGCTGGTATCTCTTTACCGAGAACGGCACAAGCACAGTATGACGCTACCCAACATCTTCCACTCTCGCAGGCAAAGGCTGGGGACTTGGTGTTTTTCCATTCTACCTATAACGCTGGTTCGTATGTAACCCACGTCGGAATTTATGTAGGAAATAACCAGATGTACCATGCAGGCGACCCGATAGGATATGCAGACCTAAGTAGTAGTTACTGGCAACAGCACTTAATCGGTGCAGGACGAGTAAAACAATAGAAAGGACTTGAAAAATATGTTTAAGAAAAATAAGAAACAGACAAAAACTATCAAAGAACCAAAAGAAAAAAAGGTGCGTACTGTCAAGGTAGGCACACATCAGAAAACCGTGATTGCGTTGTGGGTGGTGCTTATCGCAAGCGTGAGCTTTGGGGTGTATAAGAATTTTACCGCTATCGACCAGCACACGACCCATGAAAAAGAAATCATTGAGCTTCGCTTGCAGGACACTAACGGGATAGAAAATTTCGTGAAGAATTTTGCGAAGTCCTATTACACATGGAGTAACAGCAAAGAAGCTATCGAAGCAAGGACGCAGGCAATCAGCGGTTATCTGACAAAGGAATTACAGGACTTGAATGTTGATACAATCAGAACGGATATACCGACCAGCTCCACAGTTACAGATGTGATTGTATGGAGTATTGAACAGTCGGGAACGGACACTTTTTCTGCTACCTACGAAGTAGATCAGCAGATAAAAGAGGGAGAACAGACAAACAATGTGAAAGCAACCTATACCGTAAAAGTCCATGTGGACGCTGACGGGGATATGGTAATCGTTCAGAACCCTACCCTTGCACCAGCAATCGAAAAGTCCGACTATGAGCCAAAGACACCAGAAGCAGACGCAAGTGTAGACGCTGATACCGTAAACGACGCTACCGCATTTCTGGAAACATTCTTTAAGCTCTACCCAACAGCCACAGAAAAAGAGCTTGCCTACTATGTAGCTGGAAATGTGATTGAACCTATCGGCAGGGACTACCTTTATTCTGAATTGGTAAACCCTATCTTTACAAAGGACGGGGATAATGTGAAAGTCAAGGTTGCCGTGAAATTCCTTGATAATCAGACAAAGGCTACGCAGGTATCACAGTATGAGCTTGTGTTACATAAAGATGGTAACTGGAAGATTGTAGGATAATAAAATATATTGACAAAGAACTTCAAAATGTGGTATATTTCTCTTGCAAAGATAGAAATATACCACATAAGGAGTGAATGTTATGACAGTAAGAAAATTTTTGTATGGTGCAACTGGTTTCCTTTCGTTAATAGGTGTTATCGGTGTTATGAGTAATGAAAAGAATTTTTTGCCGTTTTTTGTATTTGCAATAAACTTTGAGTATTGGTTTATGAAACAAGATGAAATGCTAGATGAATATATGAATAAATCAGCGTCCCGTGGTTTCTATTGTGGAATGGTTACCACAGCCTGCATTACCTTATATTCTTTTTTGGTAAAACAAAGTTCTGGAAATGAAGCATTTACTAATGGATTGGCTCTAGGGTGGGCGATTTCGGTAATTGTTTATTCTATATCAACCGCATACTTTGGAATTAAAGAAAAATGGGGAATATGTAATGATTAAAAACCGTATTAAAGAATTTAGAGCAAGATATGATATGAAACAAGACGACTTAGCGAAAGCAGTCGGTGTTCGACGAGAAACCATTGGTAATCTTGAAAAAGGACGATACAATCCCTCTCTCGTATTAGCTTGGAATATTGCAAAGACATTCCATGTAACGATAGAAGAAGTTTTTACAGTAATAGACGATTAAATTTAGGAGTGATACCATGTTAGGACTAAAAAACGTGATATTAAAAAAGCATTGAAAGTTGGTTCAAAAGCTGGCGGTGTATCATTGGCGGATGTTCGAGCAAATATTGAAGCGACGATTGATGAAGCTATGAATAGTACAGACCCAGAGGTGCAAGCAAATTTTAAAAAGTATTTTGGGAATAAACGTCCTACACCAGAGGAATACATTTATATAATTACAAAGAAAACACGGGTTTAGAGAATGAATAAGAGGTGTTATTGTGGAAAATCAAATATGGGTATTATGTCCTATTTGCAATAACAAGACACGAACAAAAATATTGGAAGATACGGAACTGATAAATTTTCCTTTGTTCTGTCCGAAATGCAAAACGGAAACTTTAATCAATATAAAGAATGGGAAAGTGACTATTATCAAAGAGCCAGACGCTAAGACGCAGAGCCGATAATTTGTAGGTTATTATGACTTATAGATTGTCGGCTCTTATTTGTTACCTGCGGAGCAGATCAGCAAATAAGAGTGTTAAAGCTACATAAGAAGAAAACAAGAAGTTGATTACTTCTTGTTCTCTCTACTGTTTAAGATACCGTCAATCGTACCTTGAATGATTTTTAATTCGCTATCACTCAATAAATCAAGAGAGGTTTCTATTTGACGACGAGCTGTACTTTTTGCTACTTTCTCCGTTGGATAGAAATATTCATCAACTGATATATTGAACATGGTAACTAAATCATGGAATAATTGAAAACTTGGGTGTGAACCAACATTTTCAATATCTGCGATATGACGTTCTCCATAGAATACCTTATCGCCTAAATCATTACGAGAAAGTCCCGCTTTCTCACGGGCTTCTCTGATTGCCAGCCCTAGCGGTCTGAAATCAAAAGTATGTGTTTCTTTTGTTTTCCTCATTTTAAATCACCTAGCATGAGTTTATACTTCATGCTGTATATTTAGAATGTGTTAAAATTGCATATAGTATGCAGTAATAATTCAAAAGCTGTTATCGTGTGCGGTAAATAAAAAAAACCGTTCCTAGATAATATACTTTTGTGCGTCTTGAAAAATAACGGGACGGTTTTGGATATAACCAGAACTGTCCTTTTTTTCTTAGGGGTAAATAAGGTATAGCTCTGGTTAAAGGGGGCTATACCATGATTGCATACGGAAGAACGCTTTGCCGTTCTCAACTGGATAAATATTTCAGTCCACTATTACAATCATTATACCCTTTATATGAGTTAAAATTTCATATCAATAGAATTTATAAAACAGTCCGTTTGTGTAATTACACATTATCGGGCTGTTTTTGTTTTGTTAAAAAGTTTTTTCAACTTTTTTCGGTTTCAACTTAGCAAATCACACCTGCCGTTCCCTATATGGTGCGGAAAGAGGGATAACCACTTTTCACGTCGTAACGGAAAGGGGGTGAGATTGATGAAACCGTCTGACTTCCAGAAAACAGTTCAATGCCGTTTTGAAAGTTGTTTGAAGAAAGTTGTCCGACATGTTGTTAAGGACTATCAGAAGAAATTAAAGCGACGACAAAAGGAAGAAACACTTTTTTGTGAACTTCCAGAAATCGTTGTAGAAAATCTGGCTGTCTGGGACGACTACGATACGGACTATACGATTTTCAATGTATGTGGTAGTGATATTCGTATTTGTGATGATGAACTGGCAGAAGCCTTGAAGCATTTGTCTGAGCGTAATCGAGAAAATTTGCTGATGTATTATTTCTTGGAAATGAGCGATACCGAGATTGCAAAAAGACAAAATATTTCAAGAAGTGGTGTTTTTCAAAACCGACACAATTCACTAGAGCTTATGAAAAAAATACTAAAGGAGAAATGATAGCAAATGAAACACACAATGAAGAAGCCGTCCTACTACTTGCTTTCGCAGGCAATGGACGGGGACGAAAAAGCGATTGAAAAAATACTGGCATTTTATGACCCGTACATATCAAAGTGCTGTCTGCGTCCACTCTATGATGAATACGGCAATGTCTATATTGTTGTAGATATGGAGTTAAAAGGACTTATCCGAGAAGCACTTATCAAAATGATTTTAGGGTTTGATATTGCCTTAGAAATCGAAGAAGAATAACAAGCGGTAACCGCAGAGCATGATTTGTTCAATCCCCTCTTTCCTGCTCTGCACCTGCTTTTACATGAAAGCAACACGTTTTCGCCACAGCTCTTTGACAACTGAATAAAGCAGACAGATACGTTTGTGAGATAGCGAGCCACGGGGACTGTACGCCACGACCTTTTCAAAAGAAAGCGAGCGACCCACGCAGTGATCCGAGAGCGACTGTTGGAAAAGTCGTTTTGCCACGACCTATCCTTACAGGATAATGATACGTCCGCATGGTGCGGTTCTGCCCACAGGAATGGGAATAGTTGAGATACTAATGGAGCTTTCCAAAGCCGTCTGTCTGCTTCTGTAACATTGTGAAAAATACGCATATTGGATAAGCCTATGTGCGTATGTTGAGAATAGATAGCTGACTAAGGGGGCTGATAACTTGGCTAAAAAAGAACCTGCACAATATATCGTAGAACGGGAATTTTTAGGTAAATTTTCCGTAGAGGAATTGCTTGTCCGTATCGTGAAATCTCATGTAAAAAAAGGACTATCAAGAGGGTAAAACCCTTGAAAACAATGGAAAGAAGCCGTACTTTATGGTATAATATTATCATAGGTACGGCAGTTGAATAGGTGGAAAAATGATTTATCAAAAAGGTTCAAACTTATTTAACGTAGCTATTTATATCAGATTATCACGAGAGGACGGAGATAAGGAAGAAAGCGATAGTGTAGGAAATCAGAGAAAACTTTTAACAGAATATGTGAATAAGCATGATGACTTTATCTTATATGATGTTTATATTGATGACGGTTTTACGGGAACGAATTTTAATAGACCAGACTTTCATAGAATGATTGCTGACATTGAAGATAACAAGGTAAATTGTGTTGTTGTAAAAGACCTTTCCCGTTTTGGACGAGATTACATTGATACGGGGCGATATTTGGAAAGAATATTTCCAGAGCTTAATGTTCGTTTTATTTCTGTAACAGATAATATTGATAGTATGAAGCAGGCATACGATATGTTACTTCCTATTAAAAATATATTCAACGAACAGTATGCCAGAGATATTTCTAATAAAATTCAAGCGACTGTAAAATCAAAGCAGAAAGCAGGAGAATTTATCGGAGCTTTTACAAGTTATGGTTATAAGAAATCTCCTGCAAATAAAAATAAACTTGTGATTGATGAATATGCGTCCGAAGTTGTAAAAAGAGTATTTACTATGTATGCACAAGGAATAGGAAAACAAAGCATTGCCAAAATACTAAATGCAGAGGGTATCCTTTGTCCGTCGGAATATAAAAAGCTCAACGGC
Source organism: Faecalicatena sp. Marseille-Q4148 (assembly GCA_018228665.1). Taxonomy (NCBI): domain Bacteria; kingdom Bacillati; phylum Bacillota; class Clostridia; order Lachnospirales; family Lachnospiraceae; genus Faecalicatena; species Faecalicatena sp. Marseille-Q4148. Next base: position 1,938,988 of record CP073692.1, on the reverse strand, counting down.
GAAAATTACAAAAATTGCAACCGTTTAGAGAAAACTTCTTATTGGACGTATTCCACGATTAAAGTGATGTTACAAAATGAGCTTTATATTGGAAATATGGTACAAGGAAAGAAACATCAACGTATGAGAAGCAAACAGCGTCCAGTTGAGAAAGAAAACTGGATAAGGGTTGAAAATACACATGAACCGATTATAGACCGTCAACTGTGGGATAAGGTACAAAAACTGCTGACGAAAAAACATAGGGATATTGATTTAGAAACAAATAAAAATATCTTTGCAGGTTTTATCAAGTGTGGCGATTGTGGTCGGGCAATGATGAAAAATTTCTGGCGACGTGCTGACGGAAGTAAGTCCTATTCATTCTATTGTGGAACTTACAAAAGAAGTGGAAAAGATTATTGCACTCCGCACACGCTCCCGTTTCAAGTATTGAATGATATTGTGCTGGGAGATTTAAAGCAGATTATCCGCAATGTAGAGAACTTGCAGGAACTTGTAAAATCACAATCTTTCACAGCAACAAAAATCAGAAAATCAACAGACATAGAACTGACAAAGTTAAAAGCAGAGCTTGAAAGAGTGAAGAAGTTGAAAAAGTCAATTTATGAAGATTACAAAGACGAACTGATTTCTAAAGAAGAATTTCTTTCTTATCGAGAGGACTATCAACAAAAAGAAACGCTTTACTCCAAACAGATTGAAACGCTGGAAGAAAAGAAAAAGGAAAGTGTAACAGAAGATGTTTTTGAAACACCGTGGTTAAGGCGGTTGTTGGAACTGAAAGACATTGAAGAATTAGACAGAGATATTATTGTGGAAATGATAGACCAGATAACAGTTTATGAAAACCGCAAACTTAAAATCTCATACAACTTCGGAAATGAGCTGGAACATTTATTTTCAAGCGTTTACTGTGAGGACTTGGAGAAAAAGGCTATCTAATCTCAATACATTTCTAACTCCCCATATATACTGGGGAATACATATCACAATTTGCGTAAACTACAATCAGCACACGGGGGAAAAGATCCGGGAGCTGTTTACCAGGAGAGAAGAGAAAAAGATGATACACTAAAGCTTGCTATGGCGGTGGGACAGATCCTGCAGGAGAATGGAATCCGCGTGGAGTACACAAGAACAACGGATGTGTATGAAACTCCATATGAAAAGGCGATGGAAGCCAATAATGCCGGAGTAGATTTCTTCGTATCGATCCATCGCAATTCTTATCCGCAGGCGAATGCAGTTTCCGGTGTGGAAGTGCTTGTTTATGATAAGAGCGGTTTAAAAAATGAGATGGCAGAGGAAATTGCAGACCAGTTGGAGACTGTCGGATATGTAAATCTGGGAGTGAAAGAACGCCCGAATCTCGTAGTTCTTCGCAGAACGAAGATGCCGGCAATTCTCGTGGAAGCAGGATTTATCAATTCAGATACAGATAATAAACTGTTTGACCAGAATTTTGACGCAACTGCAAGAGCGATTGCAGACGGAATTCTTGATGTACTTCAGGAAGATACCGGTGAAGGCGAAGAGAAAATTTATCGTGTACAGACAGGCGCCTTCCGAAATCCGGATAATGCTAACCGGATGCTGAATGAGTTATTGGAAGAAGGATATTCGGCAGCTATTTATGAGCGGGATGGACTTTTTCTCGTTCAGGCAGGGAATGAATCCAGCCTTGCAGATGCAGCGGCATTGGAGCGGCGTTTGAAACGGGATGGGTATGCGACTGTTCTTGTAACCAAATAAGATGAAAAAGAATGATTCAAAGGAGTATCTGGCAGGGATAGGTCTTGCATATCTTATGAAAGGTTACTATAATAAAGCGTAGGGAGAATGGAATTATAAAGTGTGTTTTAATTGCCACAGTTCTTGTGGCAATTTTTAAATTTGCCCAGAGGAACTGAGCGCCCAGAGAAAATGAAAACCTGAGGGGGAGGAAGCTATGGACAGAAGAAAAAGAGGTCCGGGCAGTACGGTAGTTTGGAAATATATTTTTGCCGGATGTATTATTATTTATACTGCATTTGTGTTTGTATACATGAGCGGCAGTGACAGACCGTTCAAAGAAGTAAAACAGGCGGTGGAGAAAAAAATCGATACAGAGCACATGAAGGATGTGAGCAGTCAGGGACTGAAAAGATATTACGGCTTGAATGGCGCGGATTACGATGGAGTAATGATGTATGTTTCCACATCAAGTATGTCAGCGGAAGAAGTGTTAGTTGTGAAAGCGAAAAACACAGAACAGGCAAGAGAACTTGAGGATGCGATTGAAAAACGAATCGAAGAACGGAAAAATGTCTTTGAGGGTTATGCGCCTGAACAGGTAAAGATGCTGAAAGAAGCGCAGAAAAGTGTCCGGGGAACTTATGTATTTCTTGCAATATCGCCGGACAGCAATAGTTATCGGGAAGCATTTACAAAAGCACTTTAGGAGGGAAGGAAAATGCTGTTTAGCAGTATTACATTTATTTTTATATTTCTTCCGGCTACAATTGCGCTGAATCTGATTGTTCCGGAACGTTTCCGCAATGTGATTCTTCTGTTTGCGAGTCTGTTCTTCTATGCATGGGGAGAACCGGTTTATGTTATTTTGATGATCTTATCGATCTTTCTGAATTATTTTTGCGGAAAAGAAATTTTTGAAAATCTTGGAGAAAAGGCAAGGGCGAAACGAAGCCTGATCTGGGCTTTGGCAGCGAATTTACTGCTGCTTGGATTTTTTAAATACTGCGGTTTCTTTGTTGAGATTGTAAACGCGGTGCTTCCGGTTCATATTTCTTACCGGGAATTAGGATTGCCGATTGGAATTTCCTTTTATACCTTTCAGGCAATCTCTTATCTGATTGATGTATATCGGGGAGAAGTAAAGCCGCAGAAAAATATTTTGAACTTTGCGCTTTATATCTCAATGTTTCCACAGCTGATCGCAGGTCCTATTGTTCGTTATATTGATATTGAAGAGCAGCTGCGGCATCGCAAGATGTCTCCGGCGAAATTCGGTGCAGGCGTCAGATTCTTTATTATCGGGTTGAGCAAAAAGGTGATTCTCGCGAATGGAATGGGAAAGATCTTTGAAGAAATCTACGGAGCATTTTCAGGAGGGACTTCCTTATATCTTCTGACAGCATGGATCGGAGCGGCAGCTTATGCGCTTCAGATTTATTTTGATTTCAGCGGTTATTCAGATATGGCGATCGGTCTTGGCAAAATGTTCGGTTTTGAATTGAAGAAGAATTTTGATTATCCTTATACAGCAAATTCTATTACGGATTTCTGGCGCAGATGGCATATCTCTCTCAGCACATGGTTCCGGGAATATGTATACATTCCGCTTGGAGGCAACCGGGTGCCGAAGGAAAGACATATTTTTAATCTGCTTGTTGTCTGGACACTGACCGGCTTCTGGCATGGAGCAGCGTGGAATTTTATGTTCTGGGGATTTTACTATGGAATCTTTTTGATTTTGGAAAAATATATTTGGGGAAAATGGATAGAGAAAATGCCGGGGACAATACGTCATCTGTATGCACTTGTGGTTGTACTTGTGGGCTGGGTATTTTTCTTTAGTACAGGACTTCAGGAAGCATTCCGTTATCTGGGAATGATGATCGGGATTGGAACGAAAGGATTTGCCGGGGCAGTAACTGTGTTTACGCTGACATCTCACTGGCTTTTGTGGATTGCAGGAATTCTTGGCTCAACGAAGATTCCAATCAGGCTGCTGAATCATTTTGGATATGAGACATCTTCCAAATGGATTACGGATGGGATCTATCTGTTTCTGTTTTTGGTATCGATATCATGTCTGATCACCGATTCATTTAATCCATTTTTGTATTTTAGATTTTAAGGAGGGACGGATGCTGTGGGAAGAGAAAAACGAAAGCAGCAGAGAAGGAAAGCAGATATCATGCTAGGTTGTCTGTTTCTTGCCTGCATCTTGCTATTCCTGGTTGTGAATGTATTTGTAAAGGATAAGGCAGTTTCTGAAGAAGAAAATCGATCGCTGACACAGAAACCAAAGCTGACAGCGGAAAGTGTTTTGAATGGAAGCTACATGAAACAATTTGAGTCATGGCAGTCTGACCAGTTTGCCGGAAGAAATCTGTGGCGAAAAATGAATGTGTCTCTGAAGCAGTTTGGCGGAAGCCGTCTGGAAAATGGAGTTTTCCATGGGAAAAAGGGACAGCTGATGGAGGAACTTGTCGTGCCGGATGCGAAGCTTTTGAAGGAAAATATTAAGGCAGTCAATGAATTTGTCAAGAGCAGAAGCGAGATACGAACTTCATTTCTTCTTGTACCGGATGCATCTGAAATCCTGCAGGATGCGTTGCCGGCATTTGCGGAAAAGAAAGATCAGACGAAAATGTTTGAAAAGGTGAAAACGCAATTGGCAGACGAGGTACAGTGGATTGATGGAGTTACTCCGCTGAACAAGGCAAAAGATAAGAAAATTTATTATCAGACAGATCACCATTGGACGAGCCTGGGGGCGTATAAGACATTTCTGGCAGCGGCAGAAACATTAGAGATTGACACAAAGGCAGCAGGCGGTTATGATAAATATCCGGTTACGACAAAGTTTAATGGAGTGCTGGCTAGTACAAGTGGTTTTGAACAAAAAGAAATGGAAGAAATAGAAATCTATATTCCGAAAGAAAATAATGTTGATGTAATTGTAAATTATGTGGAAGAACAGAAACGGCGCACATCTTTATATGATTCTTCTAAATTAAAGACGAAGGATAAGTATGGCGTATTCCTGGGAGGCAATGCGTCTCTGATTGATATTAAGACGACAGCAGCGAGTGATAAGACGCTATTATTGCTAAAAGATTCTTTCGCAAATAGTTTTGTTCCGTTTCTGGCGCCGTATTATAAGGAGATTGTTATGGTAGATCCGCGCTATTATGCAGGAACAATGAGCGAGATACTGGAAACTTATCCGATTACAGACGCTTTGTTTTTATATAGTGGAAATACATTTTTTCAGGATAATAATCTGCAAGGGTTTCTGAGAGAAGAATAGAAGATAGAAAGAAGAAAAGAGGTTATGGCATGGACGGTCGAATGGAATTTCGTGAAAAACTTTCCGGTGTTCTGGCAGCTGCTTTTGAGCAGGGGATGCGGATCACAATGGACGAAGTAGAGAAATATTTTGAAGAAGATCATTTATCAGAGGAGCAGATTGAATTGGTATGTGATTATCTGCTCTCCCAGAAAGTTGTTGTCAGTGGCTATGAGAAAAAAGGCGGAACAGTCACTGCGGCAGGAGAAGAAGCGGTATTTACAGAAGAAGAAAAAGAGTATCTGCGTGAATATGAGAGAGATCTTGCAGCATTGCGAAGGGCAGAGAAAGAAGAATTGCCGGAATTATTTGCCCGGGCGGCGAAGAAAGAGGAAGCAGCAAAACAGCGTTTGACGGAGAGTTATCTTCCGGTTGTTGTGGAGATTGCCAAGACACAGAGACACCCGGAAATTTTTCTGGGAGATATTATCCAGGAGGGAAATTTAAGTCTGATTACGGCAATTGAGATGTTAGATACTGCAGATCATGGAGATGAATTTCTGCGAAGAGAGATACTGCAGGGAATTCAGGCGCTTCAGGAAACATTGGAGGAAGAAAAGAAGCGTGATCACCGGATGGTGGAAAAGGTCAGCGAGTTGGACGAGTCTATTACGAAACTGACAGAAGAGATGGGGCGGAAGATTACGATCGATGAATTATCAATGTTTATGGATCTTCCGGTAGACGAAATCGTATCAGTTATGCAGCTGGCAGGAGAAGATGTAGAAGTCGGAGAGGTAGATCCGGATGAAATCTTCCATGTAGCGGGAAAAGACGAGATGAAAGAGACGGATCAGACAGTGGAAGAAGACAGCCGCAAGAATGCACAGAAGATGCTTGAAAATTATGCTGAGAAGCTGACGGATGGGTTTGACGATATGGAATATCGGCCGGGAGAGTAAAAAGGTTTGTAAAAGAGAAATAAGCAACAAAAAAGTAAAAGGGCAGCCGCAAATTAACTAAGGTTAATGGAAAGCGGTGCCCTTTTGTTTACTCATCTAAAAGATCAAGGTCAAGACTCTTTTTCTTCTTTTTCTCGTAGTAATCTTCCGGAAGATAGAGATGTACTTTCTCTACCCGGTTCTTGTCTAACTTTTCTACAACAAGACGGATGCCGTCTGCAGTCATAATCTCGTCATTGAGTTCCGGGAGGCGGTCAAGATGTTCAATGATGAAGCCGCCGAGAGAGTCATAATCTTCGGAAGAAAATTCCAGTTCAAGCTGATCATTAAGATCATCGAGGTTCATGGAACCTTCAATAATATATTCCTGTTTGTTGATTTCCTTGATGAATTCTTCTTCGTTCTCATCGTATTCATCGTGAATCTCGCCGACAATCTCCTCAAGAATATCCTCCAGGGTAATCAGACCGGCAGTCTCGCCATATTCATCAAGAACAATAGCGATATTGAAAGAAGCATCACGCATCTCAACAAGCAGTTCAGAAATATTTTTATATTCATAGGTGAAATATGCTTCACGTAAAATATCTTTCACATGGAAATCCTTCTTGTTGTCGTACAGCAAGAGGTCTTTCATATTGATCGTACCGATGACATTATCGGTCGTCTCTTCAAAAATAGGAAGACGTGTAAACTTGTCTTCACGGAAAATTTCGATCAGTTCTTCATAGGAACTGTTTACATCGGCAAATGTCATGTGTACACGAGGTACCATTACATCTTTAGCTTTTGCATCGCCAAGATCGAATACATTATAGATCATTTCCTTTTCTTCAGATTCAATGATTCCGTCTTCGTGGCTGACATCCACGATTGTACGCAGCTCGTTCTCTGTCATTGCGTCATTCTTAGCGCTTGTGTCAATGCGCAGAATAAACATCACGCATTTGGAAAGGCTATTGACAACAAAAATAACCGGAGTCGCAATCTTCATTAAGAAAAGAACGATTGGAGCATAAGCAAGAGCAAGCTTTTCCGGATGAACGGTTGCGGCAGTTTTCGGAGTAATCTCCCCGAACAGAAGAATCAGCAGCGTAATGATACCGGTCGCAATGGCAACGGCAGAGCCGCCGAAGTTATAAGCGATCATCGTGGAAATAGAGGATGCGGAAAGGTTCACGATGTTATTGCCAATTAAAATAGCGCTTAACATCTTTCCGGAATCTTCCGTAACTTTCAGCAGTGTGAGAGCACGCTTATTTCCCTCTTCAATCAACGTACGGATGCGAATCTTGTTAATAGTTACAAGGCAGGTCTCTGCAGATGAAAAAAATGCAGACAGACCAAGCAAGATGATTAGAACAATAATCTGTATGACGACACTCGAGTCCAATGATCTGTTCACTCCTTTTTTTATTATATTTTCGTATACCTATAAATATAGCGTATTTACTACTTTTTTGCAATAGAAATGCGAGAGAGAAACATTGAATTTGGAGGGAGATTGTTGTATGATAAAGACGATTCAATTTAAGAACAAAAAAGAAAATAGGAGACGAACTATGAATTTTGATATATATAAAGAGTTGAAAGAAGCAGCAGGGAAGTCGGACGTTCTGACACAGGAAATGCTTTCCGGGCATACAACCTTTCGTGTTGGCGGTCCGGCGGATTATTTTGTGACAGTAAAAGATGCACAGGCAGTCCAAAATGTGATTGCGTTATGCATATCGAAGCAGATTCCGTACTATATTCTAGGGAATGGAAGTAATATTCTTGCCGGAGATGGAGGGTATCGCGGAGTGATCATCCAGTTCGGGAAAGAAATGAGTGAAATTGAAGTATTGGAGGATGGAACAATCCGGGCGCAGGCAGGAGCACTGCTTTCTAAGATTGCGAATGCAGCATATGAGAGGGCTTTAGGCGGGTTTGAATTTGCAGCAGGAATTCCGGGCACGATTGGAGGCGCTATGGTTATGAATGCAGGAGCTTATGGCGGAGAGATGAAAGATGTTGTGACTTCCGTTAAAGTGCTGACAAAAGAGAATGAAATCCGTGTTCTTACAAATAAAGAGATGGAGTTTGGTTATCGAACAAGTGCTGTGGCAAAGAATGGATATATTGTTCTTGAGGTAGAACTCAAGCTTCAAGAGGCTTCTCAGGAAGAGATTAAAGAGAAGATGGATGATTTGAAGAATCGAAGAATAACGAAACAGCCATTGGAATTTCCGAGTGCAGGAAGTACATTTAAACGTCCTGAAGGAAATTTTGCAGGAAAACTGATCGAGGAGGCTGGGCTGAGAGGATTTGGAGTCGGTGGAGCTCAGGTGTCTGAGAAACATTGCGGTTTCGTAATCAATCGTGGAAAAGCTACTGCAAAAGATGTGACAGAGCTTATGAATGAAGTGATCAAAAGAGTAAAGGAGAACTCCGGTATTGAACTTGAACCGGAGGTAAAACGGTTAGGAGAATTCTAAAGATGGAAATTATGATTGTCACAGGAATGTCCGGGGCTGGTAAAAGTACAGCGCTGAAGATGTTGGAAGATGTGGGATACTTTTGTATTGATAATCTTCCGGTGGATCTGATGCCAAAGCTTCAGGAACTTTTGATGATTCCGGGAACAAAGGTAAATAAAGTAGCGCTGGGAGTTGATATTCGAAGCGGGGAGAAACTGGAGTCACTGGAAGAGATATTGGATCATTATAAGGAAGAAAATGTTTCTTACAAAATATTATTTCTGGATGCCGAAGATGAAATATTAATCAAACGCTATAAAGAAACGAGGAGAAGCCATCCACTGGCATCGGGAGAACGGATCGATAAGGGAATCTTCAGAGAAAGAGGACGCATTCGTTTTCTGAAAGAGCGGGCAGATTATATTGTGGATACAAGCCATATGCTCACAAAAGAGCTGCAGCAGGAATTGAAAAGAGTCATTGTGCTCGATAAAGATTATAAAAATCTTTACATGACAATTCTCTCTTTTGGGTTTAAATATGGTATTCCAAATGATGCAGATCTTGTATTTGATGTCAGGTTTCTTCCGAATCCATATTATGATCTTGAACTTAGACCAAAAACCGGGAATGAAAAAGAAATTCAGGATTATGTTATGCAGGGGGGACTGGCAGAAGAATTCCTTGACCGCTTGACGGATCTTATGAAGTTTTTGATTCCGAACTATATTAATGAAGGAAAACATAATCTCGTTATTGGAATTGGATGTACAGGAGGAAAACATCGTTCAGTTACGATTGTGAATGCCCTGTATGAGAGACTAAAACAGTTGGATGAATATGGGGTGAAAGCGGAACATCGCGACATTCGAAAGGATTCGGCGGTGAAATAAAAGGAGGACGCATGTCATTTTCAGGGAAAGTGAAAGAAGAGCTGTCGCAGCAGTTACCGACGGCAAGACATTGCCAGATTGCAGAACTGGCAGCGATTTTAAGCTTTTGCGGCAGTGTCATAATTGACAGCAGAGAGCAGTTTTCCATTAAAATTCATACGGAAAATATAGCTGTTGCAAGAAAGTGCTTTACATTAATCGAAAAAACCTTTAATATAGAGACTGAAAACGCGATTCGCAGAAACCAGGCAAGAGGGAGTACGATTTATTCCGTTGCTGTGAAAAGCCATACAGATGCAGTCAGAATTCTTCAGGCAGTGAAGCTTCTTGACAGAGAAGGGGAAGTGTTTGAGGAGATGTCAGTTGTAAAGAATATCGTTGTCCAGCAGATGTGCTGCAGACGGGCATTTCTTAGAGGGGCATTTCTGGCAGCAGGTTCCATGAGCGATCCTGAAAAATCATATCATTTTGAAATTGTATGTGCTTCGGAAGCGAGAGCAGTACAGCTTCAGACGATGATGGACAGCTTTGGGGTGGATGCGAAGATTGTTTTGCGTAAGAAGACATATGTTGTATATTTGAAAGAGGGTTCTCAAATTGTTGACATGCTGAATGTGATGGAAGCGCATGTAGCATTAATGGATCTTGAAAATGTTCGCATCTTGAAAGAGATGCGAAATTCAGTCAATCGGATCGTCAATTGTGAAACAGCAAATATTCATAAGACAGTTTCGGCAGCGGTAAAACAGCTCGAGGATATTAAGTATATCCAGGATACGATCGGATTAGATGTTCTGACAGAGGGGCTGAAAGAAATGGCTCTTGTCAGGCTGGAACATCCGGAAGCTACGTTGAAAGAGCTTGGACAGCTGCTTTCATCACCTGTTGGAAAATCAGGGGTGAATCATAGACTGAGGAAGCTGAGTGAGATTGCTGACAGAGCAAGAGAGAACAAGGAGGAAGTATTATGATTAAAAAACCAATCACTATTAAACTGGATGACGGTTTGGACGCAAGACCAATTGCTTTGCTTGTGCAGGAGGCAAGTCAGTATACAAGCCAGGTATATATAGAGATTGATAACAAAAAGATTAATGCAAAGAGCATTATGGGAATGATGAGTCTGAAACTTGCCGGAGGAGAAAAACTGATGGTTGTAACAGACGGTGTGGATGAAGGCGAGGCAGCTCAGGGAATTGAGGCGTTTTTCGCAAACAGATAAGAATTTCGCAGTGAAAGGCGTGTACAGATTCGTGTACATGCCTTTTTAGCCAATGTAATACGAGAAGGAGGCGGCATAAATGAAAAAAATGATTTTTATTTATAATCCGAATGCTGGGAAAGGTGCTTTGAAATCCGGACTTTCGGATATTCTTGACATTTTTGTGAAGGCAGATTACGAAATCGTAATTTATCCGACACAGAGATATAAAGATGCATATCAAAAGGTAAAGCATTTGCCGGATGGTTACGATCTCGTTGTGTGCAGTGGAGGAGACGGCACGCTTGACGAGGTTGTGACGGGAATGATGAAGCGGAAAGAGCGGATACCGATCGGCTATATTCCAACAGGAACGACAAATGATTTTGCAAACAGCCTCCATATTCCTAAGAACCGTCTGGAGGCAGCAGACACAGCAGTAAACGGCAAGCTATTTCAATGTGATGTGGGAAGATTTAATAAAGGAATTTTTGTATACATTGCAGCCTTTGGATTATTTACGGACGTAGCTTATCAGACAAAGCAGGAAGTGAAAAATGTGCTTGGACATCTGGCTTATGTGCTGGAGGGAGCAAAGAGAATTTTTAATATTCCTTCTTATAAAATAAAGGTAACATATGATGAGGGTGTAATCGAAGACAAATTTATTTTTGGAATGGTTACAAACTCTAAATCTGTCGGGGGCTTCCGGGGAATGGTCGGAAAAGAAGTGGTATTTGATGATGGGAAATTTGAAGTAACATTAATTAAGATGCCGAAAAACCCATTGGAATTGAATGAGATTATTGCCGCGCTTCTTGTCGAGCAGGTAAATACAAACCATATGTACACGTTCCGTACAGGCGCTATTCGATTTGAGTCAGAAGAGGAAATTCCGTGGACGCTTGACGGTGAATTTGGAGGAGAGCATGATCAAGTGGAAATTGAAAATCTTCAGCAGCAGCTTCAGATTATGGTTCCGGCAGAAGAATTGTCGGTGCTGACAGCCAATCCGGATCTGGTATGCATTTCAGACGAAGAGATTTAGGACAGTTTAAATAGTTCCAGAGAAGAAATAGTGGGAACCTGTATTTTTTTGTAAAAAAGGAATCTTGACAGCCACAATAAAAGCTGTATAATGATAGTAACAGAACCCACCACGCCTCTGATTTTTATGCGCAACCCGGTGGGACTTTTTCATTTATGGGGTGTCTTATGTATCAATATCCAAAACAAATATTAACAATAGCACAGCAGGTACAATCATATATTGATGCAGGAATGGCAATTACTTCTCGTGCGGATGTAGAAAAGGTATTAAAGTCAGTTGGGTTTTATCGTTTGCGTGGATACTCTTTCCACCTATATGATAATGCTACAAAGAAGTATGTTCCAGGAATCAAGTTTGAAGATATTTTAAAGTTGTATCAGTTTGATCAGGAATTATCTGCTTTGATTTTTTCAATGATTTCTAAGATTGAGGTGGCTTTAAGAGTACGATTAGTAGAATCGTTACTTATACACGGAGAACCACTTGTTTTGCAGGATTCATCGATTTTTAAAGAGAAAAAACTATATTGGCAGAATATGTCTACAGTAGCGTCAGAAATTGCTCGCTCTAATGATGTGTTTATCAAACACAATTTTGATAATCATGATGGAGAGGTGCCTGCATGGGCAGCTGTTGAAGTTATTTCATTTGGTACGTTATCGAAGATAATTAAGAATTTGAAAACGGGTACAGGGAGTTCGTATTCTATATTGGCGGCTAATTACCAATATAAATCGAAAAAAGGAAATTTAGTAAATCCATCGCAGAAAATGCTTGCTTCATGGATACAGGGTGTTTCAGTATTGCGTAATATGTGTGCTCATAATTCCAGAATTTACAATCGCACAATACATACGACACCAGAAATTCTGGATGCAGATAAAGTTACACCACCGCCGGCACATAACGGTTTGTATCAAATCCTACTGGCGATGAAGTATCTGCGTTCATCCGATGAAGAGTGGACAGTATTTGTAGATGCTTTCGATAAGCTGATTCAAAATAATATTGGTGTAGTCAGCCTTACAGCAATGAATCTTCCAACGGATTGGAAAGCACATTTAAGTGTATAAATGCAGCAGAACTGCATAAAATAGTAAAACAGACCTAACCAAGCATTTTGCTCAAACCGGTTAGGCTTTTGGCGGAGTGTTACGATAAGCACTTCGCCATTTTTACTGGTTTTGATGGAATTACGCTGAAAAGCTAAGCGGCAGTCAGTGAAGGATTTGCTGTGGGCTCCGCTTTTTTCGAAAGAGATGTGATGTTTCACTTCTTTGGAAATGGTTGTACAATCCTTATTTAAGAATCTGCCGATAGCTTTAAAGCTTTCTCCTTCGTTCAATTTCGTTTCAATAATAATTCGAGAATCAAGAGTTAAATATTTTTTAAATTTTTCAAAAAATATAAAAAAATGCTTGCATTTCATTCAAAAGTGTTATATACTAAGCAAGTAATCAATCAGGCCCCTTGGTCAAGCGGTCAAGACGCGACCCTCTCACGGTCGAATCAGGAGTTCGATTCTCCTAGGGGTCATTACGCAAAGAACAGTAGCAATTACTGTTCTTTTTTTGTGTTGTTTGACGAAAGCTGCCTGCTTGCATTTTCTACGTCAATGCGCTATAATGAAATGCATCAAAATGTTGAATTTTAGAAATCGGAGGGAAAGATTATGTTAGTTTCAGCAAAAGAAATGCTTGATAAAGCAAAAGCAGGTCATTATGCAGTTGGTCAGTTCAACATCAACAACCTGGAGTGGACAAAGGCAATCCTTTTGACAGCTCAGGAATGTAATTCTCCAGTCATTCTTGGTGTATCAGAGGGTGCAGGAAAATATATGACAGGCTTTAAGACAGTTGCAGATATGGTGAAAGCTATGATCGATGAGCTGAATATCACAGTACCTGTAGCACTTCATCTGGATCACGGTACATATGAAGGATGCTATAAATGTATTAAAGCAGGATTTTCATCTATCATGTTTGATGGTTCTCATTACCCGATTGAAGAGAACGTTGCAAAGACAAGAGAGCTTGTAGCAGTGTCTCATGCACTTGGACTTTCTATCGAAGCGGAAGTTGGTTCTATCGGTGGTGAAGAAGACGGAGTTGTGGGAGCAGGAGAATGTGCAGATCCGAACGAATGTAAGATGATCGCTGATCTCGGTGTAGACATGCTTGCAGCAGGAATTGGAAATATCCATGGAAAATATCCGGCAAACTGGCAGGGATTAAGTTTTGAGACTCTGGATGCAATCCAGCAGCTTACAGGAACTATGCCGCTTGTTCTTCACGGTGGAACAGGTATTCCGGCAGAGATGATCAAGAAAGCGATCGATCTTGGCGTTTCTAAAATCAACGTTAACACAGAGTGTCAGCTGGCTTTCGCAGAAGCTACACGTGAATATGTAGAAGCAGGTAAAGATCAGCAGGGCAAAGGCTATGATCCGCGTAAATTATTAGCACCTGGGTTCGAAGCAATTAAAGCAACTGTAAAAGAAAAAATGGAATTATTCGGTTCCATTGACAGAGCTTAGTTTCAACTAGAGAAGAATAATAAGGCATTCCAGTAATTGGAATGCCTTTGCAATTTCAAAAGCAACGATATAGTGAATAGCGAGAGGATGAAATGATGGGAGAATTCATGAATGTAGCGGCGATTTTTGGAGAGAATGTATTTAACGATACAGTGATGCAGGAACGTCTGCCTAAGAAAGTCTATAAAGATCTGAAAAAAACGATCGAAGAGGGAAAAGAACTTGACCTGGAAACTGCGGATGTAATCGCACATGAGATGAAAGAATGGGCGATTGAAAAAGGCGCAACACATTATACACATTGGTTTCAGCCGCTGACAGGAGTGACAGCGGAGAAACATGATTCATTTATTTCGGCGCCGATGGCTAACGGGAAAGTTCTAATGAGCTTTTCCGGAAAAGAACTGATCAAGGGAGAACCGGATGCATCTTCTTTTCCGTCAGGAGGACTGCGTGCCACATTTGAAGCGAGAGGCTACACGGCATGGGACTGCACGTCGCCGGCATTTGTGAAGAAAGATGAAGCGGGATGCATCCTCTATATTCCGACAGCATTTTGCTCTTATACAGGCGAGGCGCTTGATCAGAAGACGCCGCTTTTGAGATCAATGGAGGCGATTAATACACAGGGGCTCCGTTTCCTGCGTTTGTTCGGCAACACAACAGCTAAGAGAGTTAAGGCATCTGTCGGTGCCGAACAGGAATATTTTCTCGTAGATCGGGAGAAATATCTTCAGAGAAAAGATTTAATCTTTACAGGACGGACGCTGTTTGGAGCGATGCCGCCTAAAGGACAGGAGCTGGATGATCATTACTTTGGAAGTTTGAGAAACCGTATCGCTGCATTCATGAAGACGACGAATGAAGAGTTGTGGAAGCTTGGAGTAACTGCTAAGACGCAGCATAATGAGGCAGCACCTGCACAGCATGAACTTGCACCGATCTATATGGAATGCAATGTAGCAGTTGACCACAATCAGCTGATTATGGAAACACTCAAAAAAGTTGCTTCCAGACAGGGACTGCATTGTCTTCTCCATGAGAAACCATTTGCCGGAGTGAACGGTTCCGGAAAGCATGATAACTGGTCGCTAATCACAGATGACGGAAAGAATTTATTTGATCCGGGAAAGACACCGCATGAAAATATTCAGTTTCTTTTGCTGATGATGTGTATGCTGCGGGCAGTTGATAAACATGCGGCGCTTCTTCGGGAATCTGCGGCAGATCCGGGGAATGAAGAGCGTCTTGGGGCAGCAGAAGCTCCGCCGGCAATTATTTCTATTTTCCTCGGAGAACAGCTTGAGGATGTGCTGGAGCAGCTTGTAAGTACAGGAACAGCAACTCACAGTATTAAAGGAAGCGTTCTGGAGACAGGTGTACGCACACTTCCGGACTTTACAAAAGATGCGACAGACAGGAACCGTACGTCACCATTTGCTTTTACCGGAAATAAATGGGAGTTCCGTATGGTCGGTTCAAGAGATTCTGTCGGAGGACCGAATGTTGTACTGAATACAATTGTTGCGGATGCACTTTGTGATGCGTGCGATGAACTGGAGAAAGCAGAAGATTTTGAACAGGCAGTTCATGATCTGATTAAGCGCTATGCAACAGAACATCAGAGGATTGTATTTAGCGGCAACGGATATTCACAGGAATGGGTGGAGGAGGCGAAACGCCGCGGTCTTCCGAATCTTCCGTCTATGGTAGATGCAATCCCGGCACTTGTGTCAGAGGAATCCGTTCGTGTTTTTGAGAAATTTGGTGTATTTCGACGGGCAGAGTTGGAATCCCGCATGGAGATCAAGTACGAAGCTTATGCGAAAGTTATTAATATAGAAGCGAAAACGATGATCGATATTGCGAGAAAGCAGATTCTTCCGGCAGTAATGAACTATACGAAGACAGTAGCTGAGACCGTTGTTGCCGTTCGGGGTGCAGGAGCAGAACCACTTGTGCAGATGGAAGTTCTGACAGAGACGAATAATCTTCTCAAAGAGGTAAAAGATGCGCTTGTACATCTGGAAGAAGTGACGGAAGAGGCCGGAAAAAGAGCGGAAGGCTGTGAACAGGCACATTACTATCATGATGAGGTTGTTCCGGCTATGAAAGCATTGCGTGAGCCGGTGGATCATCTGGAAATGATTGTTTCCAAAGATATGTGGCCGATGCCGTCATACAGTGATCTTCTGTTTGAAGTGTAAGATGAAATAGAAAAAGAGACGTAAGGAATCTGTATTTTTCTTAAAGAAAAGTTCATAAATCTTATAAAAACTTAAGACTCCTCAGACTTGGAATTGCAGTGGAAATATGCTATTCTTTGTCTGAGGAGTTTTCATAAAAAGGATAAAGGAGAGGAATGAATGACGCGCAGTGAATTTTTAGAAAAGCTGAAAGAAGCATTGGCTGACGGAATGGATAGTTATACAATCCAGGGGCATTTGAATTATTATAGAGATTATATTCAGGAAGAAGTACAGAAGGGACGCAGTGAGGAAGAAGTTTTGAGTGAGCTTGGAGATCCGTGGGTTATTGCCAGGTCACTTTTGGAAGCGCCTGGACAGGGAAGTGCAGGAGAAAGTTATAGCGACGCACAGGTATATCATGATGATCGAAAGGAAGACAGCGGTTATTATGGGGGCAAACATAAGGTATATCGGTTGAATTCTTTCTGGGGAAAACTAGCGGTAATTCTTGTGGTGGTAGGAATTATTTTTCTCATATTCTCGATTGTATCAGGTATTATTACTTTGCTTGCACCGGTAGTAGTTCCGGTAATCATAATTGTATTACTGATTAATTTCTTTAAAAATAGGAGATGAAAGCAAGAATAATATTGCTAAAGAAAATATAGAGATATGTATAAAGTAAAAGACCGATGGGGGAGCCATCGGTCTTTTGAGGGGAGTATAAATAATTAATAAGGGGTTGTAGAAAGAATACTTCCTACAGTTAGTAGTATAATATAATGGGTTGAAAAAAGCAAGAAAAAAATTTAAAAATCTCAAAATCTTCCTTTTTGATTCTATGTATAAAAAATAGTTTCTTCTGAGATAATAAGGGTGTAATAAAAAAACAGGAGGAATTATATTATGGCAAAGAATAAAAACACAAACACATTTTCAGATGAGATGAACAAGAATAAAGCTGTTAGCAATACGGGCAGCAATGCGAAGAATCGAACAGAAGGCCGTGCAAAGAATCGCTCAGCCAGTTCAGCTTCCAGCAGCTGTCATAGAGGCGGAGAGAGCAATTATGCAGGAACAAATTCTTCAGGCAAAAATGCATCAGGAAAAAACAGATCTGAAAACGAGTATAACGGATATTAAAAAACGGAATAGGACAATTTGGGAATAAGAAAGGCTGTGTACCGATGGGAAAGCGAAAGCACCACCGGGGCACAGTCTTTTTTTGAATGTTATTTATGGTGTTGAGAACGACCGACGGAGATTTTTTGGCAGCATCATGTTGACAGTGTTTCTAAATCACATTAATATAGAAGTTATCAGATAACAGAGGAGAAAAACAGATGAATATGATAGAATTGATCGCACCGTGTCATTTTGGACTGGAATCAGTTTTGAAAAGAGAAGTTCTTGATCTTGGCTATGAAATTGCCAGCGTGGAAGATGGCAGGGTGACATTTTACGGAGATATGGAAGCGCTTGTGCGAGCGAATATTTTTCTGAGAACGGCAGAGAGAGTGCTTTTAAAAGCAGGCTCGTTTAAAGCAAGCAGTTTTGAAGAATTATTTGATAAGACGAAGGCACTTCCGTGGGAACAGTGGATTCCGGCAGACGGGAAGTTTTGGGTGGCAAAAGCATCTTCAATTAAAAGTAAGCTTTTCAGTCCATCAGATATCCAGTCTATTATGAAGAAGGCAATTGTGAAGCGTCTCCAAGAGAAATATCACATTGAATGGTTTCAGGAGACAGGAGCAGAATATCCGATCAGAGTATTTCTGATGAAAGACATTGTGACGATTGGAATTGATACATCGGGAAGTTCTCTGCATAAGAGAGGATATCGCGAAACTGCCGGAAAAGCACCTATTTCGGAGACGCTGGCAGCAGCGCTTATTATGCTGACTCCGTGGAAGAAAGACAGGATTCTTGTGGATCCATTTTGCGGAAGCGGAACATTTCCGATTGAGGCGGCAATGATGGCAGCGAATATTGCACCTGGTATGAATCGCTCTTTTACAGCAGAGAAGTGGAATAATCTGATTCCGAAGAAGCTCTGGTATGAAGCAATAAATGAAGCGAATGATCTTGTGGATGATTCTGTGGAAGTGGATATTCAGGGATATGATATTGATAGAGATATGGTTCGGATCGCGAGACATAATGCAAGAGAGGCAGGGGTAGATCATCTGATCCATTTCCAGGAGCGGGCGGTGAAAGATTTGAGCCACCCGAAAAAATATGGATTTCTTATTACGAATCCTCCGTATGGAGAACGACTGGAAGAAAAAGAAGCGCTTCCGGACATTTACCGTGCGTTGGGAGATGCCTACCGGCAATTAGACAGCTGGTCTGCATATCTGATTACGTCTTATGAAGATACAGAAAAATATATGGGAAGAAAAGCGGACAAGAATCGCAAAATATATAATGGAATGCTGAAGACTTATTACTATCAGTTCTTGGGACCAAAACCACCGAGACCGAAGAAATAAAGGAGTATACAGATGGAAAAACGAATCATTTTTGCAACAGGGAACCAAAATAAAATGAAAGAAATTAAGATGATTCTTTCAGATTTTGGAATGGAAATCTTATCTATGAAAGAAGCCGGAATCGATGTGGATGTAGAAGAAAATGGGACAACATTTGAAGAAAATGCATTGATTAAAGCGCGAGCGATTGCAGAGCACCTCCCTTCAGATATTATTCTGGCGGATGACTCTGGGTTGGAAATAGATTATTTGAATAAAGAGCCGGGAATCTATTCTGCGCGTTATGCAGGAAAAGATACTTCTTATGATATTAAGAATCAGATGCTGATCGATCGTTTGGAGGGAGTTCCGGATGAGAAAAGGACAGCCAGATTTGTGTGTGCGATTGCGGCAGTATTTCCGGACGGAACAGAAGAAGTAGTCTGTGAGGCTATGGAAGGCCGGATTGGATACAAGATTGCAGGAGCGAACGGATTTGGATATGATCCGATCTTTTATCTTCCGGAGTTCGGAATGACTTCTGCGGAGATTACACCGGAGCAGAAGAATGAAGTGAGTCATCGGGGAAAAGCGCTGCGGTCAATGCGAAAAGTAATGGAGAAGAAATATGAAAATACTTGTAATCAGTGATACGCATGGCAGACATGGGAATTTTGATAAAATGCTGAAAATAGAAGGTCAGCCGGATCTGTTAATTCATCTCGGAGATGTGGAAGAGGGCGAAGATTACATTCGGGCAGTGATGGAGTGTCCGGTCTATATGGTAGCCGGTAATAATGATTTCTGGACAGATTTGCCAAGAGAAGCAGAAGTACGCATTGCAGGTCAGAAAGTAATGCTGACACACGGTCATACTTATTATGTTTCGATGGGAACAGACCGACTGGCGCTTGCAGCATCGGCGGGAGGAGCGCAGGCAGTGTTTTATGGTCATACCCACCGACCGATCGTGGAATGGAACAGTGGGATTTTAGTGGTAAATCCAGGAAGTTTAAGTTATCCGCGTCAAAGTGACAGAAGACCGAGTTACATTGTGATTGAGGCGGAAATGGATGGAATGCTTCGACCGGAAATACGCTATCTGTAGAACGGACAGAATGGTCAAAGTAATGCTGGAATATGCACAGATAAGTTAGCATGAGAATCTGGCTTATCTGTGCTAAAAATGCAGGAAAAAATAAAAAACAAAAAAAATAAAAAAATTGAAAAAAAGTGTTGACTTTTGAATTTAGTTCATATATAATAACACTTGCGTCAGGGAGAGATGCAAAAACAATAAAACATCGGGGTGTGGCTCAGCTTGGCTAGAGCGCCTGGTTTGGGACCAGGAGGTCGCAGGTTCGAATCCTGTCACCCCGATTCATGCGGGTGTAGTTCAATGGTAGAACACTAGCCTTCCAAGCTAGATACGTGGGTTCGATTCCCATCACCCGCTTTCTTAAAGCCAAGTATAGCCTTTAAGATATGTGTTCGTAGCTCAGCTGGATAGAGCAACGGCCTTCTAAGCCGTGGGTCGGGGGTTCGAATCCCTTCGAGCACGTTATGGTGGGTATAGCGCAGTTGGTTAGCGCGCCAGATTGTGGCTCTGGAGGCCCAGGGTTCGAATCCCTGTATCCACCCTTTAGTGTAGACCTTGTTAGACGAACTGTTTCGTTGACAAGGTATTTCTATGTAATGGGCTATCGCCAAGCGGTAAGGCACAGGACTTTGACTCCTGCATTCGTTGGTTCGAATCCAACTAGCCCAGTTAGTCTGGGGAGAAGACAAAGGTGCCAGGCGAATTACAATATAGTTATGGAGCATTAGCTCAGTCGGTAGAGCACTTGACTTTTAATCAAGTTGTCCGGGGTTCGAATCCCCGATGCTTCATTGTGCGGATGTGGCGGAACTGGCAGACGCGCTAGACTTAGGATCTAGTGGGAGACCGTGCAGGTTCGATTCCTGTCATCCGCATGTTTCAAGGCTACAGCTTATGAGTAATCAAAAGTTGTAGCTTTTTTCTATGCAGAATTTTATTTTACGATATGATTATGGCAAATATAAGCCTTAGAATACCGGAAATTAAAATAGCTGAGAACAATCGTCTCAGCTAAGAAAGAAAAAGTAATGAAAAAGAAATGATATATGTTAAAAAGCATTTTGCTTTGTTTGATTATTACTATACTGTCGAAATGTGATGAAAATGTGACAGCCTTATAAAGAAAAAGTGAAAATGCTTATATCATTCTTAAAATTCTTTTCCTTTTATCACTTTTAAGGAACAAAGTCCGGAAATAATAAGTAGAACGATGGAAAAAATGCCTCCCGCAAGAACAATCTGCGAAGTACTGACAGCAGAAAAATTCTTTAGAAAATGCAATACTTTGTCTGCGATGGAGGAAGTTATCTTTGTAAGAAGGATGCATACGACAAAGATAACACCCATCACTCCGAAGAGAAAGAGACGCGCTTTTTCTGCTCCGTATTTCAAGTGCAGCGGAAGTGTAAGTGAAAGAAATAAAATAACCATATACAGAAAAATAAAAGTGGTAAGGAACCATTCAGCAGTATCCAATTCCGGAACACGGGATTTCTGATAGATGGTAATCAAAACTGAGGAGATCAGCCACGGAATTCCGCTTATTAATAAAGAAAACAAATATTTTTCCAATACATAACCTGCTCTGGTAAACGGCAGTGTGAATAAAAATGCGTTGCCGTTATCAAATTCATCATAAGAAATACTGCTGATAGAGAACATACCGAAAACTAATGTGATATAACTGATAACAAACATTGGGTTTTTGGATGTGACAGCAAGCATAATGGAAATAGCGGTAATCAGAAGAAAGAAATTTCTGCGATTCCAACATAATATAATATCTTTATAGAGTAATCCTTTCATTATTTTTCACCTCGAATCATTGTTGTAATAATATTATCAATGCTCCCACGCTCTATTGTGACTGCAGGATAATTTTCCGCATAAAATGCTTTTTCATTTGTAAGACAGCTGTAGCCGAAAGGCTCTTTCAACGTGCGCAGCAGATATTGTTTATCCAGTGTGCGGAATTGTTCCTCGCTGACTTTCAGAACGCCATACTGGTCAAAGAGACAATCTGTTTCTTCGTGAAGTACGATACTGCCGTTGTGGATCATATAAATTTCGTCACAAAGTGTTTCAAGATCAGTAGAAATATGAGAGCTGATTAAAATAGAGCGTCCATCTGTCTCCATATATTCCCGCAGAAGATCAAGAATTTCATCCCGGGCAATCGTATCCAGTCCGGAAGTTGGCTCATCGAGAATAAGAAATTGAGCATTGTGGGAAAGTGCCAGCAATACTTTCAGTTTGGCTTTCATTCCTGTAGAAAATTCTTTAATCATTTTGTTAAGCGGAAGATGAAAACGTTCACATTGTGACAGGAAATATTCTTTCTCGAAAGCCGGATACATGTGCTGATTGATTTTCATAATATTTTTTACAGTCAGATATCCACTAAATCCGGAATCAGAAAGAACAACGCCGAGCTTCTGCTTATCAAGAGAAGAAAGAGAGGCAATATCTTGATCAAAAAGCCGTATTTCTCCGCTGTCTATAGAAATTAAGTTCAGAATTGCTTTGAACATTGTACTTTTTCCGGCGCCATTTTGTCCGATCAGACCGGTAATACATCCGGCTGGAACAGTTAAAGAACAATTCAAATGAAATCCTCCGTAGTGTTTTTGTACATTTTTTAGTGTTAACATTGCTATGATTCCTCCAGAATAAGATGAAATAAATCAGTTAAATCTTGGTTACTCATTCCGCAGCTTCTGCCCTTTTGAATGGCCAGTTCCAGGTCAGCCTCTACATCTTTTTTTAACTCTTCCTGCATCAGTCCCTGATTTGTGCAGGCGACAAAGCTTCCTTTTCCGTGCACGGTAATGATAAAGCCTTCCTGCTCCAGCGCATCATATGCTTTCTTAACGGTTAGCGCGCTGATCTTCAAGTCTTTTGCGAGAGAGCGGACAGAGGGGAGAGTGTCATTTTCCTGTAATTCACCTTGCAGGATACGAGCTTTGATCTGATCGAGAATCTGTTCGTAAATAGGCTGCATAGATGAATTGTTGATAATAATTGCTAGTTTCATAAATGCTCCTCCTTTGTTTGTAAACAGTATATAACAGTATAAAACAGTTGTCAACTGTTATATACTGTTTGTTTTGAATTTTTGTAATTTTGCAGAATTGTTGCAGTAAGGGACATATGATATGATGAAAAAACAGTACAAACTGTTTCTGCTGCAGGCCTGTTTTCCCGGTCTGTCATATCGAATTGACTATTCCAAGTATCATGTATGGCATTTTTCCTTTTAAAATATTCCATAAAGTATTGAGCATATCCTGCATATTATGGTTAGTTCCCTTAGGTAAGAAATATATGTACTGGCAAACAGAAAGGGGGGAGCAGTTATTTTTCAAAATTTTGATATAAACTATATTAAAACAGTGCTGTCAGGATACGATAAAAAACTTCAGGAGATTGAGGAAAGACTTCTGGAGCTGAACCATATGCAGTGCGATACAGACGATATGATTCGTTCTTTGTCTGTGAAAGCAGATGATTTTACGGGAACATCGGTACGGATGCACGATGTATCATCGCTTTTGCTGCGCCGCAGACAGCTAATGGAAGAACAGAAAAAGGAAATCCAATGTGAAATGTGGCGGCTTATGGAAGAGGAGGAAACGATACGAAGAATATGGGCGTGTTATCGAGGTCTGGAAGGAGAAGAATTTCAGATTGTGCGTGCGTTGTATGCAGAGCGGCAGCTATATTCAGCAGTTGAGCAGGAGAGCGGAATGTCTCATGGAACATTTGAGAAAAAGCGTGCAGCAGCTATCAGAAAAATTCAATCACTGTATCACAGTGAGCTTGATAATCTGGCAATCATTACAAAGAAATATAAAACGGATCATCAAAATACTTACAAAAAAGTACAGGCAGTATAATTGAGAATGACGTAAGTTGACGTAATGTGACGTAGTATCTATGGCATGTCTGTGTTATGATAAACTTGTTAAAACATATCGAGAAGCCAATAAATAAAATGATCTGGAAGTGCAGGAGAAAAAGAGTTCACAGTTGTGGACTCTTTTTCATATCTCCGGATATTCGATAGCTGTTTTTTTAGGAGTTTTTTAGGAAAACTTGTGCAGGAGAAGAGGAAGGACTGATTGGAAGTATGGGGATACTGATTTCAGAGTTCGGAGCCGGATAGAAAGGAGGCGGGTTAGATATAAGCGTCAGATATGTTTGACAAGTAAGAGATGAGAAAGGAGATACGAATGAAAAGGTTTATATCTATGCTGCTGTTTTTTGCGTTGCTGTTCGGAGTAATTGTTATACCGGATCGCGCAGAAGCGATGGAGCAGGCAAAGGAAGAACGGGAAGCAGCTGCTGTAATTGAGAAGCCGCCGGAATCTGTAAAAAGTGAAGATAGAGTTGAAACAGAGCAGACGGATGTAGATGAAGAACAACAGAAGAAGGGCAAGGATGTGCAGGAAAACAAAGAGTGGTATAGGATTCTTCCTTCCGATGAAGTAGAAGTGCGCGAAGTGCCGGGAGAAGAACCGGATACAGATATAACAAGGGAAGCTTCGGTAGTGCTGGCGTTGAATTCAGGAAGTTCTGCTTCTGTAAAATCAGTTGAAGAAGTTGTGCTTCAAGTGGGTGAGCGGGTTTCTTATGGAAGCTGGAGTACAAATTATTTCTATATTAATGGTCAATTGGCATATTGTCTTGAGCCGCGTAAAGGGACTCCTTCCAGTGGTAATTATATTGCAGACGTACTGCAGAATGATCATCTTACAAAAGGAATGTATTATTTGATGGGAGGACCTGGCTTTACACCGGAGATTCGAGAGGCATTTTTTTCATCAGCGGCAGGTTTCAGTGAGAAGCAGATATATGCATTTTGCCATGCAATTTTATCATTTATTTACAGTGGATATAATCTGAATTCTGATGCATTTATTGGTTTGAATAAAGAAGAGAGGGATGGTATTTCGACAATCAGTTATCAGATCAGAGATATGCTTCCGGCTCCGCCGGAGGGAAAAGTCAGCATACAGCCGCCTCATCAGAATGCAAAATGGAATGAAGAAAGTAAAAGTCAATGGACGGATGTTTATCAAGTAGAGGGAGATGCAAGAAATCTTCTGAAGTTTACTTTGCCAGCAGGAGTGCGCCTGCATAATCTTATTACCGGAGCGGTAATGCAGTCTGCGGCGACTGTAAAAGGAGGAGATCAATTTCGTCTGGAAGCAGAACCGGGTGTCAGTGGACACTGGACGTCAGGAAAAATCAAGGGGAGTATTCAGGAAACATATATGTCATTTCTTATTCGGCCACCGGGAGACGATCAGGCAGTCGGAGGACTTGCTTATCACCGAGAACCGGAACTTACAACAGAATTCAGTGTGGAGTGGATGAGCCAGGGAAAGATTCGTATCCATAAGGTATCCGGGGAAGATGGAAGGGTGCTTGCCGGAGCAGAGTTTGGAATTTATGCAAGAGATCGTATAGAGAAGAACGGAGTTGTTCTTGCCGATGCCGGACAATTAGTGGCGAAGCTGACTACAGATGAGGCCGGAATGGGAGAGTCACCGTATCTTCCGTCAGAAGCATACTATCTTGTAAAGGAGCTAAAAGCACCGGATGGGTATGGAATCACAGAGGATCTGAAGAAAGGATGTGAAGTGTATCTTGGCAATCAATCAGAGATAATGGAGAACGGTGTACCGGTTGTGGTGTTAAATATTAAAAATGATTTGAAGCGCTGTGATCTGACGATAAAAAAGGTTATTCGATGTTCTGATATTGTGTGGGCGAATGGAAATCCGACTTTTTTATTTCGGGTATCGGGTGTTGATCTGGAAGGGAGAGAACATACTTATGTACGCTCTGTAGAATTTACAAAAGCTTATGTAGAACAAAATATAGAATGGACAGGAAATGTTTCTATGGAAGCCGTATTTGAAGATATTCCATGCGGAAGACAGTACTCTGTTTCAGAAGTGGAAACCAATCGTTATGTATTACAAAATGTGACATCTGCAGATAAAAATGTTGTCATTCAGAGGAATACAGAAAGTAGGTATGGAATTGTACCGGAACAGATATTTACAGTTACAGCAGATCTTTTGCAGAAGCCAAAGGGAAGCAGCGTGACTTTCTTCAATAAGAAAATACGTTGGGATGACTGGTCGCATAATAGCATCGTCATTAATCCTGTTAAGATTGAGAAATAAAGGAAGAATCTATGTTAAAAGTGTTGAAATCTATATTCGATATTATGGCAGCAGTATTGACAGGAATTTTAGTGATTCCGTTAGTGCCGGAGATATTTGGAATAAACACATACTGTATACAGTCAGGAAGTATGGAACCAATTCTGGAGACGGGGAGTCTGATTTTTACAATGAAGCCAAAAGACATAAAGATTGGAGATATCATTACATTTCAGAAGTGGGATATTCCGGTAACACATCGTGTTGTGGACATTCAAAATGGGATGTATGTTACAAAAGGAGATGCAAATGGTAAGGAAGATCAGGGAGGAATTTTGGAGAAAGAATTGTTGGGAAAGGTATTGAAACTGCCCGGAGACAGATATTGTATTCCATATATGGGATACATCCATACCCTGATATCCCAGTGGAAATGGGGAATTATGGGAATACTGGTAAGTTATATATTATTAAGAAAAAGTGATAGAAAGAAGGATATGATATGTTAGTTAAAAAACAGAAAAAGGTAAAAGGGATTGTGATTGGAATTGTTGCAGCAGCTACAATTTTGACAACCGGAAGTACGATTGGACAGGGATCTATGGCTTATCTTACAGATTATGGCAATCTGGTTAATCAGTTTACACAGGGAGGATTGGAGATTGTGCCGTCAGAGCCGAATTGGCCGGGAGATCAGAATCCGACAGTACCGGGAGATGTGATTGCAAAGAATCCGATGATTTCTGCGGGAAAAGGCTCTCAGACACCGGCTTATGTATATATGCAGGTAAAGATGCCTTATGGTAAAGTAACAAAAGTGAATGATGATGGGACATTGTACGATAAGGATGAATCAGGAAATCGTCTTGAAAAGCTGCACCAGTTTGTTACATTTGGAGTAGGTGAGCCGATTAAGAAAATCGTTAATGGAGAGGAAGTATTCCAGGTTGGAGAATCTTATCAGGCCGACTCGGCAAGCGTAGTTCTGGATACGGGAAAAGAAACCGGACACGGTTTATCTACTTCTATTAAAAATAGTGCAGATGGATGGACTTTGCTGAAAACAGAAACAACAGGACGTGCGAAAGGAGATCCGGAATGTGTGAAGGGGTATGTAGTTTATACATATGCATATAATAGTATGATTGCAGATACGGAAGATAAACTTGTTAAAGATACTTATGAGAAATATATTACAAACAAGGTGCTTGTTGCAAAGACAACTTCTCTCTTTGAGAAGGTAAGACTCATTAACTGTGTAGAAGGACAGCTTGATAAAGCAAAACTTCAGGTACCAATTAAAACTTTTGCAATTCAGGCTGCACATACAGGAAATGATGCAGATAAGGACAATAATAATATTCCGGGCAATACTGCGACAGTAATTCAGTATGCCAAAACAGCTTTCGAAAAATATGCAAATCAGAATGCAGATAATGGCACAGCGACTGTAAAAGCTGACAATTTTGTTGTTAATAATTAGAAGGAGATTGGAGTGAGAAAGTGTATATCAAGAAAAAACAGGGCTGGCAAAGTTTATATCGGATAACAGGAATTGTGGCTATGTTGCTGTTACTTTTTGTGGGAAAGATAGGATATAAATTTAGCCTGGCTTACCAGACAGATGCGAGTTCTCTGAAAAACCTTTTTACTCCGGGGCATAACACAACATATTTTGAGGAAAATTTTCCAGAACAGTCTATTGTTCCGGGGGAAAGTAGGACAATTGAGAAGAAAGTTCGAATCTGTAATGAAAAAGATGAGCAAAATGTGGCATGTTATATTCGAGCAAAGGTTTTGTACAGTACAGAAGATCTTGGAACTTACAAACTCTGCGGAACAGATTCGAAGTGGGTACTGGGAAAAGATGGTTACTACTATTATACGAAAGCGGTTGAGCCGGGAGAAATGACGGATTATCTTATGACAGAAGTTCAGATTGATGGAAAAACGGCAGATTTGAATAGTGGAAAGAAAGAAGACAGTTTGAAAGTATACATATATGAAGAAAGCTGTCAGACGAAAGATCCAGATACTCAGAAGGAGAGAAATTGGCAGGATGCGTGGGAGCATGCTCTTAGCAGAAAGATTCAATAGAGGAGGAATACATGAAAAAGAAAATAACAGGAATTTTGTTGCTTGCAGCGTCTATCCTCTATTCGGCTGTTGGAGTTACATTTGCTTATACAGGTAGTACTGCAGAAGTACATAATTATGTTCGTACAGGTGACATTGACATTGCTCTAAAACAGTATGATAAGGAAGGGAATCCTTTTTCGGACGGGGGAATATGGACGCCGGGAGACTGTATTGAAAATCAGGTTTTCATTGAAAACCAGGCGAAATCCTGTTGGATTCGGCTGCAGGTAAAGAATGATAAGGAAATTGATATCAGAGGCATTTCGGATCAGTGGGTTTATCGGGAACCTTATTGGTACTACACCGAGGTATTAGAAGAAAAAGAGAAGGCAATCTTTTCTAAGAGTCTTTTCTTTTCAGAAAAGGCAACTGAGGAAACCAGTGGAAAGGAAAGCTCATTGGATATGACAGCCGAAGCAATTCAGTCGGCAAATTTCAAACCAGATTTTCTTTCAAAGATGCCATGGGGAGATCAGACAGCCGAAGTTTGTATTCATGTGAAAGATGGTGCAGAACAGGAGAAAGAAAGACATTACCGGAATTTGTCATTAAAAATGGAGGGAAGAGCAGGAGAGCTTGTAGCTGTACCGGAAGATTTTTTTGTGAATCTTTCTGAATTGATGCCTGGAGACCGACAATCTGATAGTGTAGAAATACATAACCAATTCAAAGAAAGTGCAGAGTTATTTTTTCGAACAGCAGACAGTCCGGAGATGACAGAACAACAGAAAGATCTTTTAGAACAACTGCAGATTACTATTTACAAAAATGATGAAATAATATATGAGGGAGATTTAAGAAGTGTGAAACTTCAAGAAGAGATTTCTCTTGGAATTTGGAAAAGTAATGAGAAGGGAAGTATTCGTTATGAAATATTTATGCCGGAAGAATTAAAAAATGAATATGCAGTGAGGGATGCGGCGATACATTGGATTTTCCGAACAAATTTGGAGGAAGAGCGTCCGAAAACCGGAGATGACAGATGGATCACAGCGTATCTTGGATTAGCAGTTCTTTCAGGAGCTTTGGGATTCTGGAGATTATTCTGTGGGAGAGGAATACAGAATAAATAAAAGAATATGTTGAAGCTTTATCGCAATTCATATCTATATTCAAGTCTTTATGGGAATTTAATATTTTTTTCTTGTTAGTTCATTGATTTTTCACAGAAACAAGTTAATATAGTGTTTATAACAAATTGAGGTGAAAAATATATGAAAGAAAAATTTATGAGATTTATGTATGGCCGATACGGAGTGGACCAGTTTTCAAAATTTTTGGTAACAGTATCTCTGATTGGATTTGTATTATCGATGTTTACAGGGAATAATCTATTCTATGTACTGGCACTAGCAGCATTAATTTATGCATATTTTAGAATTTTCTCTAAGAATCATGCGAAAAGAATAGCGGAAAATCAAACATATTGGAGAATGACTGATAAGATAAGAACAAAGTGGCGTACATTTAAAAGAGATAGTGCACAGAGAAAAACACATCATATTTATAAGTGTCCGACTTGCGGTCAGAAGATCAGAATTCCAAGAGGGAAGGGTAAGATCGAGATTACCTGTCCGAAATGTAGTACAAAATTCATAAAGAAAAGTTAAAAGTATTATGTAAGAGAGCGCCATCATCCGGAAGAGTTTGAAAAAGGGATGATGGCGTTTTTTTAGACAAAAAAATAAAAATAAGCGCTTCCACATGAAACGCTTATTTTTATACTCAATATTTTGCAATGCGGATAACAGGACTTGAACCTGCATGAGGGAACCCTCACTAGAACCTGAATCTAGCGCGTCTGCCTATTCCGCCATATCCGCTCGACAAAAGTTATTATATCATAGAATAAAAAAAATGCAAATGTTTTTTTGAAAAAAATCAAACTTTTTGAAAAAACTTTTTGAAAAAATTCCTGGGGCTAGAATAGTGATATCTGATAAGTGGAAAGGAGAAAAAGATTTGAAAGTCAAAATATTCTATTGACAAATAAAAAAAGAGTGATATACTTTGAGTATCAAAATATTTGAGATAAAAGATATTAGAAACAAAATGTAATATGGGATTGAAAGTAGGAAGAATATTTTGAGAAGTTTGAAAAAGAGAACCGGAGAGAAAAAATGATAGGAAAAATATGTGGAACTGGCGCGTATATCCCAGAAAAAATAGTGACGAATTTTGATCTGGCTGAAATTGTAGAAACAAACGATGATTGGATAAGAGAGAGAACCGGTGTAGCCAGGCGCCATATTGCAGTTGAGGAAACAACTTCACAAATGGCAGCCGAGGCAGCAAGAAGAGCATTGAAAGATGCAGGAATCCATGCGGAAGAAGTTGATATGATTTTAGTAGCAACCTTGTCTCCGGATTTGATTTGTCCATCAATTGCATGTGAAGTACAGAGAATATTAGGAGCGGAGAAGGCTGTTTGTTATGATATGAATGCAGCATGTACCGGATTTGTATTTGCCTTTCAGGCAGCACAAGCCTATATTCAGGCAGGAATGTATTACAAAATTCTTGTAATAGGAGCGGAGAGCATTTCAAACTTGATTGACTGGAACGACAGGAGTACATGTATTTTATTCGGAGATGGTGCAGGGGCAATTGTGTTGTGCGCACAGAAAGAAGAAACAGAGGGAAATTTTATTCCGGTTTTTGCGGCTCATTCGGATGGAGAAAGAGGGACAGCGCTTCTGTGTAGAAGTCGCTATCACAAAGAAGGATCTGATCTTTACGAAATAAGTAAGAAGAAGGCTACGACAATATCGGAGGATAGCTATATTCGGATGGATGGTCAGGCAGTCTTTAAATTCGCAGTACGATGTGTACCGGAAGTGATACGGGAAGTTTTGGAAAAAACAAAAACGTCAATTTCGGATGTGAAGTATTTTGTGCTTCATCAGGCAAACAGGCGTATCGTAGAGGCAGCAGCGAAACGGTTAGGAGCAGACATTGAAAAGTTTCCGATGAATCTTGAAGAATATGGGAATACATCATCAGCGAGTATCCCGATTTTATTGGATGAAATGAATCGGAAGAAAATGCTGACAAGAGGCGATACAATTGTTTTGGCAGGATTTGGAGCAGGACTTTCCTGGGGCGCCGTTATTTTTGAATGGTAATTTATAGAGAAATTTGCAGCAGGAATATAGAAAAGAAAAAAGAAGCTTAATTAGAATCAGGTAATGACCGGGAAAACCGGATTACATATATAGAAGATATATAAGAATATGATATGAGAGTTGAAAAAAGGAGAACAGAATAATGGCAACAACATTTGAACAGGTAAAAGAAGTAATCGTAAACGAGTTAGGAGCAAATGAGGCAGAAGTAACAGAGGCAACATCTTTTAAAGAAGATCTGGATGCAGATTCTCTTGATCTGTTTGAGATGATCATG
This sequence comes from Faecalicatena sp. Marseille-Q4148, assembly GCA_018228665.1. Classification (NCBI taxonomy): domain Bacteria; kingdom Bacillati; phylum Bacillota; class Clostridia; order Lachnospirales; family Lachnospiraceae; genus Faecalicatena; species Faecalicatena sp. Marseille-Q4148. Next base: position 1,907,390 of record CP073692.1, on the reverse strand, counting down.
GCTTTGGAAGAACAGTACGAAATTGAAATCCCATCTGAAGAACTTGAGAATCTGACAACAGTGGGCGAGGTTGTACGCTATATTGATGAAAAACTGGCATAAAGAATAAATTGTTCTGAAGGGGAAAGAAGATGCGAACAGAAATTACAGAATTGCTTGGAATTCAATATCCGATTATTCAGGGCGGTATGGCATGGGTTGCAGAATATCACCTGGCAGCTGCAGTTTCGGAGGCAGGAGGGCTTGGAATTATCGGAGCCGCTGCTGCACCGGCTGAATGGGTACGGGAGCAGATCAGAGAAGTAAAGCAACGGACAGAGAAGCCATTTGGAGTGAATATTATGCTGATGAGTCCATATGCAGATGAAGTAGCCCGAATTGTTGTGGAAGAAGACGTAAAAGTTGTGACAACTGGAGCAGGGAGTCCTGAAAAGTATATGAAACTCTGGAAAGAAGCCGGAATTCGGGTAATTCCTGTTGTGGCTTCTGTGGCGCTTGCCAAGCGTATGGAAAGATGTGGTGCAGATGCACTTGTAGCAGAAGGGACAGAAGCAGGAGGGCATATTGGGGAAAATACTACGATGGTTTTAGTTCCTCAAATTGCAGATGCTGTAAAAATCCCGGTCATTGCGGCAGGCGGAATTGCAGACGGAAGAGGAGCGGCAGCCGCATTTATGCTTGGAGCAAAGGGAATTCAGATTGGCACAAGATTTGTTGTGACAGAGGAATCCCAGGTACATGAGAACTATAAAGAAGCAATTCTGAAAGCGAAAGATATTGATTCAAAAGTAACTGGCCGTTCCACAGGTCATCCGGTGCGTGGACTGCGCAATCAAATGACAAAAGAATATCTGAAGCGCGAAGCAGAAGGAGCATCTCTGGAAGAACTGGAATTATTAGCTGCCGGAGGATTACGCAGGGCAGTTGTAGAAGGAGATGTTACTACAGGAAGTGTGATGGCAGGTCAAAGTGCGGCTATGATACGAGAACAGCTGAGCTGCCGGGAAGTGATAGAGCGTATTCTACAGGAAATGACAGCGCTTCTAAAACAGGGAGCAGAGCAGGCGGTAATGTAGTTTGGAAGAATATTCTGTGAATCAAAGTATCAGGAATGAGAACAGAGTATGGGAAATGATTAAAGGAGATAGGATTTTATGGCAAAGGTTGCATTTATATTTCCGGGGCAGGGAGCCCAGAAAGTAGGAATGGGGAAGTCATTCTATGACAACAGTCCATTGGCGCGCGAGATTTTTGAACAGGCAGAGGCGGTATTGGGATTTGATGTGAAGGCGCTTTGTTTTGAAGAAAATGATCTGCTTGATCAGACAGAATATACGCAGGCGGCAATGGTAACGACTTGCCTCGCCATGGAGGCGTGTGTGAGAGAAGCCGGCATTTGTCCGGATGTCACTGCAGGATTGAGCCTCGGGGAATATTGTGCCATCGTTTCTGCGGGAGGCATGAGTGTAAAAGATGGAATGCGGACAGTCAGACAGCGTGGAATTCTTATGGAACATGCAGTGCCGAAGGGTAAGGGCGCGATGGCTGCGGTACTTGGCATGGCATCAGAAGAAATTGAAAAGATTCTGAACCATTATCCTGAAGTATCGATTGCCAATTATAATTGTCCCGGTCAGATTGTTATTACAGGGGAAACATCAGCTCTTCAACAAGCATCAGAAGAGCTTGGAAAGGCCGGAGCAAGAAGGATACTTCCTTTGAATGTGAGCGGACCATTCCATTCGCCGCTGCTTAAACCGGCAGGGGAAGAATTGGAGAAAGTTTTGGAAACAGTTGACTTCATGCCGCTTGAGATCCCATATGTGACAAATGTGACAGCAAACTATGTGACAGAAATTGAGGAAACAAAAGCATTGCTTTCGGAGCAGGTATCATCTCCTGTGCGATGGCAGCAGAGCATGGAGAAGCTTATTGCTGATGGGATCACTACCTTTGTGGAGATTGGTCCGGGAAATACTTTGACAGGATTTATGAAAAAGATTAACAAACAGATGACAGTTTACCGGATTTCTGAGTGGGAAGATCTGCAGGAACTGATCAGGAAAGGAATTGAATCATGTTAACAGGAAAGATTGCGGTAGTAACCGGAGCAGCGAGAGGGATTGGAAGAGCAATTGCGCTTGCGCTTGCAGAAGAGGGCGCAGAAGTTGTGATTAACTATCATCATTCGGAAGAAAGATCCATGGCTGTAAAAGAAGAAATTGAAGCCAGAGGCGGAAAAGCTGCCGTTATGCAGTGCGACGTGTCAGATTATGAATCCTGTGAAAAATTTGTATCAGCAGTGGCAGAAATGTACGGTCACATTGATATTTGGGTGAATAACGCAGGAATTACAAAGGATCAGCTATTGATGAGGATGTCTGAGGAGGCGTTTGATGAAGTCATTGAAACGAATCTGAAAGGAACTTTTCAGTGCATGAGATTTGTTTCCCGAATTATGGTAAAACAGCGCTGCGGGCGGATCATCAATCTGTCTTCGGTGGTAGGAATAGCCGGAAATGCAGGGCAGGTGAATTATGCAGCCTCAAAAGCAGGGGTGATCGGTATGACAAAATCCGCAGCAAAAGAGCTGGCAGGCCGGGGAATTACGGTAAATGCAGTAGCGCCGGGATTTATTGAAACGGAGATGACGAGTGTACTTTCTGAAAAGGTTCAGGAACAGGCAAAAAATCAGATTCCACTGGGACATTTTGGAACACCGGAAGATGTGGCAAGTGCAGTTGTATTTCTTGCATCTGAGCAGGCGAAATACATCACAGGTCAGGTGCTTCAAGTAGACGGCGGTATGGTAATGTAGGAGATAGATCATGAAAAGAAGAGTAGTTGTGACGGGACTTGGGGCAATTACGCCCATCGGGAATTCGGTTGATGAATTTTGGAGCAATATAAAAAAGGGATGTGTTGGAATTGATAACATTACAAGATTCGATACATCTGAATATAAAGTAAAACTGGCAGCAGAAGTGAAGAATTTTCAGGCAAAAGATTATATGGATTTTAAATCGGCAAAGAGAATGGCTAAATTTTCGCAGTATGCAGTTGCAGCGGCCAAAGAAGCTATGGAAGATGCAGGTTTGTGCATGGAGAAAGAAGATCCATTTCGCTGTGGAGTTATTATTGGTTCCGGAATCGGAAGCCTGGAGACAGTGGAGAGTGAGTATACGAAAATTCAGGAAAAAGGTCCCGGAAGAGTGAATCCATTGATGGTACCTATGATGATTTCCAATATGGCAGCAGGAAATGTGGCAATTCAATTTGGAATGAAAGGGAAATGTACCAATGTAGTAACAGCATGTGCAACCGGAACCCATTGTATTGGTGATGCATTCCGGGCAATTCAGTATGGAGATGGAGATGTGATGTTGGCAGGTGGGACGGAAAGTGCTATTTGCCCAAGCGCAGTAGCCGGTTTTATGAACTTAACAGCGCTTACAACAACAGAAGATCCACTTAGAGCTTCGATTCCATTTGATAAAGACAGAAGTGGTTTTGTTATTGGAGAGGGAGCAGGAATTGTGGTGTTGGAAGAACTGGAGCATGCGAAAAGCAGAGGAGCGAAAATCTATGCGGAAGTATGCGGCTATGGAGCAACATGCGATGCATATCATATTACATCTCCGGCAGAAGACGGAAGCGGAGCTGCAAAAGCGATGAAGCTTGCGATGGAGGAAGCCGGAGTCGCTCCGGAAGAAGTAGATTATATCAATGCGCACGGAACAAGTACTCATCACAATGATTTATTTGAAACGAAGGCGATTAAGACAGCGCTAAAAGAGGCGGCAAAAGAGGTATCGATTAATTCTACAAAATCCATGATCGGACATTTGCTTGGAGCAGCAGGCGGTGTGGAACTGGTAACGTGTGTGAAAGCGATGGAAGAGGGATATGTACATCAGACGATGGGAAGCCGTGAGTCCGATGAAGGGTGCGAGCTCAATTATACGTTTGGAAGTCCGGTACATCGCAAAATTCGCTGTGCGATGAGTAATTCTCTTGGATTCGGTGGGCACAATGCAACACTTCTAATAAAAGAGTATATAGAATAAGAGGTAAGAAGCAATGGAATTTGAGCAGCTGATCAGGCTTATTAATGTAGTTTCAGATTCAAAACTGAAGCAATTTAAATATGAAGAAAAAGGTGTAAAGATTTCTATGGGAAAAGAAATAAAAATATATTCCAACAAGGGCATGGAAGAATATAGTATTTCATCTGAAAGAAATGATGGACACACTTTAAAGCAGCCTGAAGATGTTTCTGATATGGAAGTACCGTGCAAGATAAAAGAGGAAAGTACGGTCTTAAAGGAAACGATTTTTGATAAAGAAAAGGAAATAGTATCTCCGCTTGTTGGAACATTTTACGAAGCTCCGCAGGAAGGTGCCAAACCATTTGTAACAGTGGGAAGCCAAGTGAAGAAAGGGCAGGTATTAGCCATTGTAGAAGCCATGAAGCTGATGAATGAGATTGAGAGCGAGCAGGATGGTGTGATTACAGAAATCTGTGTAAAAAACGGAGAAGCAGTGGAATACGGTCAGACTTTATTTAAAATTGCGGATGGAGTGTTATAAGAATGAAGAGACTTGGAATAAAGGAGATTCAGGAAATTATTCCCCACAGGCATCCATTTCTTTTGATAGATTACATCGAAGATTATGAGCCGGGAGAATATGCTGTAGGATATAAATGCGTTTCTTATCGGGAAGAGTTTTTTGCCGGACATTTTCCGCAGGAACCGGTTATGCCGGGAGTTCTTACAGTGGAAGCGCTTGCCCAGACAGGAGCAGTGGCGATTCTTAGTCAGGAAGAATATCGCGGTAAAATTGCATATTTTGGCGGAATTCAGAAATGTAAATTCAAAGGAAAGATTGTTCCGGGAGATAAGGTAAGACTTGAGACAAGGATTGTGAAGAAAAAAGGTCCGGTCGGAATCGGAGAAGCGATTGCCAGTGTGGATGGAAAAGTGGTTGTCAGTGCAGAACTGACATTTATGATCGGTTAGGTGAGAAGATGATTCAGAAAGTATTGATTGCAAACAGAGGAGAAATTGCAGTTCGGATTATCCGGGCATGCAGAGAGATGGGAATTGAGACGGTAGCAGTATATTCAGAAGCAGACAGAGATGCGCTGCACACCCAGCTTGCAGACGAAGCAATCTGTATCGGACCGGCAGCGTCCGGAGAGAGCTATTTGAATATGGCAAGTATTTTAAGCGCCACAATCGTGTCGGGAGCGGATGCTATTCATCCGGGATTCGGATTTCTTTCAGAAAACAGCAAATTTGCCAGCTTGTGTGAACAATGTCACATTACATTTATCGGACCTTCATCGGAAATGATTAAATGTCTCGGCAATAAATCTGCTGCAAGAAATACGATGATGAACGCCGGTGTACCGGTAATTCCGGGAAGCAAGGAACCGATCATTGATGCAAAAACCGGAGCCAGAGAAGCAAAGCGCATCGGATATCCGGTAATGATTAAGGCTGCCCTTGGAGGCGGAGGCAAGGGAATGCGCATGGCTAAGACTCCGGATGTGTTTGAAGCATGTTTTCAGACGGCGCAGAAAGAAGCAGAGATGGCATTCGGAGACGGAACAATGTATATAGAGCATTTTGTAAGTCATCCAAGACATATTGAATTTCAGATTCTTGCAGATAAATTTGGGAACGTGATCCATCTGGGAGAGCGTGACTGTTCTGTGCAGAGAAATCATCAGAAATTAATCGAAGAATCGCCGTCTGCAGCATTGTCGGAAGAACTGCGTCATAAGATGGGCGAGGCAGCTGTCCGGGCTGCAAAAGCTGCTAAATATGAAAATGCCGGTACAATTGAATTTCTTCTGGAACCGAGCGGGGCATTTTATTTTATGGAAATGAATACGCGGATTCAGGTAGAACATCCGGTAACAGAGTGGGTAACAGGAATTGATCTGATCAAAGAACAGATTCGCATTGCATCAGGACTTCCGCTTACTTATTGTCAGGAAGATGTTGTTCTGCGGGGACATGCGATTGAATGCCGTATCAATGCAGAATGTCCACAGAAGAATTTTCGGCCGTCACCTGGGAAAATTACTGAACTGTATTTGCCAGGCGGAAGAGGCGTCCGGATTGATACAGCCATCTACAGCGGTTATACTGTTCCGCCATATTATGATTCTATGTTAGCGAAGTTAATTGTGCATGGAGAGAACCGACAGGATGCAATCGTAAAAATGCGCTGTGCACTGGAAGAGACGATGATCGAAGGAATCGAAACGAATATTGATTATCAATATGAGATTATGAATCATCCGGACTATGAAGCGGGAAATATTGACATTGAATTTATTGAACATATGCAGTCTCAGAGAGAAGCACAGCTGTCACAATAAAAGGCTTTGATTGAAAAAACTTGAGACTGTCGGAAAGTGGTAGGAAAAGCAGATGAATTTGAAAGAAGTATTTCAGAAAAGAAAGAATCACCTTGTTGTGAAAAAACTTTCGAAAGAAATAAATGAATGTGGAAGAACAGATGGGAAACCGGAAGTTCCGGATGGTCTGTTGAAAAAATGTAATTTTTGTAAGGCAGCTATTCTGGCAGAGGAAGTGCGGCAGAATAACTATATTTGTCCGGAATGTCACGGATATTTCCGAATGCATGCCAATCGCAGAATTGAGATGATTGCAGATGAAGGAAGTTTTGAAGAATGGGATGAAAAACTTTCAACAGTAAATCCACTTGGGTATAAAGGATATGAGGAAAAGATTGATTCGCTTCAGGAAAAAACAGGGCTGAACGAAGCCGTTGTAATCGGAAAGGCACGGATCCATGGAGAAGAGACCGTTCTTGGAGTTTGTGACGGAAGATTTCTGATGGCGAGTATGGGACATATTGTAGGTGAAAAAATTACAAGAGCGGTGGAGAGAGCGACAAAAGAACGACTCCCTGTAATTTTATTTGCCTGCTCTGGCGGTGCCAGAATGCAGGAGGGCATGGTCTCATTGATGCAGATGTCTAAGACCGCAGCGGCATTGCGAAGACATAGTGATGAAGGAAATTTATATATTTCGGTGCTGACAGATCCGACAACAGGAGGAGTTACTGCAAGCTTTGCAATGCTTGGGGATATTATTCTGGCAGAACCAAATGCATTGATTGGTTTTGCGGGGCCGCGTGTCATTGAACAGACAATCGGTCAGAAACTGCCGAAAGGATTTCAGAGATCAGAATTCCTTCTGGAACATGGATTTATTGACGGTATCGCAGAGCGAGGAGAAATGAAAGAACTTCTTGGAAAACTTCTGAGACTGCATAAAGCCTGTCCGAAAGAAACAGAAGGAATAATTGCAATGCCGGAAGAGGAAAAAATAACGGTTTTGCGCTCCGGCAAAAAAACACCGTGGGATAAGGTGCTTGCTTCCAGGGCAAAGGATCGCCCATCAGGTTCTGTGTATATTCGCAGTCTATTCAATGATTTTGTCGAGATGCATGGGGATCGTTATTTTGGCGATGATAAGGCGATTTTAGCAGGAATTGCTTCTTTTGAAGGAAGACCGGTAACAGTAATTGCCCAGGAAAAGGGAAATTCAACAAAAGAAAATATTGCACATAATTTTGGCATGGCATCACCGGAAGGCTATCGGAAAGCGCTTCGAATGATGAAGCAGGCAGAAAAATTCGGCCGTCCGGTTATTTGTTTTGTAGATACGCCCGGAGCCTTTTGCGGCATTGAGGCAGAAGAGCGGGGACAGGGAGAAGCAATTGCCAGAAATCTGTTTGAAATGGCAGGATTGAGGGTGCCGGTTCTGACAATTGTGACCGGAGAAGGCGGAAGCGGAGGAGCGCTTGCGCTGGCGTCCGGCGATGAAGTATGGATGCTGGAAAATGCAGTATATTCGATCTTATCACCGGAAGGTTTTGCAGCAATTTTGTGGAAAGACAGTAAACGGGCAAAAGAGGCTGCTAAAGTGATGAAGCTTACGGCAGAAGAGCTAAAAGAGATGGGAATGATTGAACAGATCATTGATGAGCCGGAAGTATTGACGGGAGAAAATGTAGAACTGGTTTGCAAGACACTAAGAGAAGAAATGAATAAATTTCTTGTGAAATATAGCAATTTGAATATAGAGAAACTTTTGGAACAGAGATATGAGAGATTTCGAAAGTTTTAACAGCGGAGGTAAGTGTATGAACAGAGGACAACCGTGGAAACTTGGAGAGCGGTCAGTGAAATATCCCATTCTTCAAGGAGGAATGGGAATCGGAATCAGCCTCGGAGGACTTGCCGGAGCTGTTGCGAGAGAAGGCGGTGTGGGAATTATTTCTGCGGCGCAGATTGGATTTCGGGAACCGGATTTCGACAGCAATCCGTTGGAAGCAAATCTAAGAGCCATGGAAAAGGAGTATACGAAGGCAAGGAAGACAGCACCGGACGGGATTATTGGATTTAATATTATGATGGCGATGAATCACTGCGAAGCCTATGTGAAAAAGGCGGTTGAGATTGGAGCGGATCTGATTGTATCCGGAGCAGGTCTTCCGACAGAGCTTCCGGCATGGGCGAAGGATTCAGGGAACAAAACGATGCTTGCCCCGATTGTATCAACGGAGAAAGCGGCAAAGGTCATTTTGAAGTACTGGTGGAAAAAACATCATGTTGTTCCGGAACTTCTGATCATAGAAGGTCCGCAGGCAGGAGGGCATCTTGGATTTTCTGAAGCACAGCTTAGAGAGCTGGAGCAGGTAGATTATAGAAATGAGATCCGAAAAATCCTGGATGTGGTAAAAAGCTATGAAGAAGTGTCGGGATGCCGGATTATGACAGCGGTGGGCGGTGGAATTGATACGAAAGAAAAAGCAGATAGTGTTTTCGAACTCGGTGCAGATGCGATTCAAGTAGCAACCCGCTTTGTAACAACAGAGGAATGCGATGCAGATCAACGATATAAGGAGGCTTATCTGAAAGCAGGAAAAGAAGATATTGCGATTGTAAAAAGTCCGGTGGGGATGCCGGGAAGGGCAATTCTAAATCCATTTATGAAAAGAGTCATTGCCGGCGAAAAAATTTCCCACAGTTGTCACGGATGTCTTCACGGGTGTCAGCCACAGCAGATTCCGTACTGTATCACAGATGCATTAATCCATGCTGTGAAAGGAGAGACAGATGAGGGACTGCTCTTTTGCGGTGCCAAAGCCTGGAAAGCCACACGAATAGAAACCGTAAAAGAAGTCATTGAATCTTTTTTCTAAATCCGTATAATAGAAATAAGAGAAGGGTTTACAGAAACGATAAGACAATGCGGGAGATGGCGAAATGAGTGCATATGAGACGATTAATGATATACTGGTACATTTGTTTAATGAGATATGGGAATTAGAAGAGAAAGCAATCATTACAAAGGAATTCGAGGATATTACGAATAATGATATGCATGTCATTGAGGCCATTGGACTAGGTGAAGGCAATAATATGTCAACGATTGCGAGAAAGCTGAATGTAACGGTCGGGACATTGACAACAGCGATGAACAGTCTTGTAAATAAGAAATATGTTGTCAGGAGACGAAGCGAGAAAGACCGACGCGTTGTGTATGTCAGTCTGACTGAGAAGGGAGAGAAGGCTTACCGTCATCACGAGGAGTTTCATCACCAGATGACTCAGGCGGTGCTTGATAAACTTGGGGAAGAGGAACTTCCGGTGCTGATGAAGACGCTGGAAGGGCTGTCAGAATTTTTCAGAAGTTATAAGGCATAGTGTATTAGGAATCAGATCTTATGCAGTAATGTAAAGCCCGGAATACGGAAAAGGAGAAAAAAGATGACGGCAGAGAACGAGAGATTACAAAAGCAGATTGCATTTATAAAAGAGATTGATAAAGTAAAGAGTATTTTCCGTCAGACATATCTGGCAGACGGCACACGCAAGGAGAATGATGCAGAACATTCCTGGCACATTGCATTGATGGCAGTGCTTTTGAAAGAATACGTATCAGAGGATGTGGATGTGGCGAAAGTTATGACAATGGTGCTGCTCCATGATCTGGTAGAAATTGATGCCGGAGATACGTATGCTTATGACAGTGAAGGCGCTAAGTCCAAGCGAGAGAGAGAAGTGAAGGCTGCAGACAGGATATTTGGAATCCTGCCGGAAGATCAGGGTATGTACTTCCGGGAACTATGGGAGGAATTTGAAGCTTACGAGACGCCGGATGCCAAGTATGCGCATCTGCTTGATAATTTTCAGCCGCTGCTGTTAAATGATGCGTCAGGAGGAAGAAGCTGGAACGAGCATGGAGTTCATAAGAGCCAGATTTATAAAAGAAACGAAAAAGTTCAGGAGACATCGGAGGAAATCTGGAATACGATTCAAGAGGTTGTAGAATCTCATATTGCTAAAGGAAATATCATTGAGAAATAAAATACTCCCCGAAAAGAGGCGCAGATAAAATGCTAAGAACTGCGGAAGCTCTTTTCGGGGAGTATTTTGTAAAAGGGTAAATTGAGAGGGAAGATTACTTTGTTCCAATCGTTCCGTCATAAAGCTGCTGAAGCTGTTCCTCTGTCAGATCTACATGGTAGAAAAGACTGAAGAATTCTTTCACAGCATCGTCTGCATCAAAGTTGAGATATTCCGGATAGAGGAGACCGGATAACCAGCGGATGCCGATGATGCGGTTAGGACCGGCCGGGCGGTCAACCCAGTTAAATGGTGCATTTGGAATTCCATACACTTTCCCTTCCTGAACTGCTTTTAAAGATGCAAAATCCGGGTTATTTAAAATTGCATCGGCGGCGGAGTGTCCGCTCAAGCTGGCTTTTGGTTCTCCGACTACTGCGATGACATCCGGATTCCAGGCAAGAAGCTGCTCGGCAGAAATCTGGACACGGGAACCGTCCCCGAGTTCTAAGTCGGCAACATTTTCAGCTTTTACAAGGTCAATCAGCTGTGCATGATCAGATCCTTTTGGAGCTGTTTCGAGAGAGTCTTCTCCGTTTCCATAATAGAGGCGGACTTTTTTATCTGCCGGGATTTCCATAGCGTCAATATCCGCGAATGTTTTTTCGGCATATGCGGCAAGCTTTTCAGCCTGATCGCTTACGTCAAATAATTCTCCCATAAAACGATATGCATCGGCAGCTGCTTCTAAATCACCGTCTACTGCGATGACTGGGATACCGAGCTGTTCGGAAAGACTGTCACAGTCAGAAATCATGGCATCATTGATCGCTCCGACATTGAGCGCAATATCAGGACCGGCAGCAATCACAGCTTCATAGTTGACAGAATCTCCCATACCGAAATTCGGAAGCGTGTGATATTTTTCAAGGATGACACTTTTTTCTATTTCATTTAGATCATAGTTCCATCCAAGCAGCAGATCCGGCACAAGCGTGTATAAATAAATTGCGGCAGCAGGGCCGGTGGAAAATACAGATGTTACTTTGGCAGGAACAGTTACGTTACGTCCGGCCATATCGGTAATTTCTCTTGAAGTATCCTGTGAAGCTTCCTGTTGTTTTGAAGTGTCGGTTTTTGGCTTAGATGTGCCTTTTGCAGGCTTTCCGGAACAGCCCGCAAGTGTACTGAATGTCAGGACAAGCGCGAGAAGTGCTGCCAGAATCTGTTTCGTATGTTTCATATGATGTCTCTCCTTCCTTATACCGTTCTTGCATTTTCAGCATGCTATTCTTACAATAAATTGACATAAAAATAGCGGTATGCTATACTTTGAAAAGCGAATTGTTTTTAAAAATATAACGGTTTGACTGCATTATAGTATGAGGAAAAGTGCTTGTCAAGTGTAACTTAAGAGGAGTGTGCAGCGATGCTGGAACTACAAGTAGAAATGAAAAATGAAAGACAGAGACGAAGACGCTATCGTGTAATGCTGACGGCGATGTTTCTAAGTCTTGGGATTGTGACAATACTGTCTTTTGGTATTGGATATTATCCGCTGTCGCCGTCACAGGTAGCGGGGGCATTTCTTTCGGGAATAGGATATGAGCAGGAAATTCTGCCACAGGCAGTTACCATTTTCTGGAAGATCAGGTTACCGAGGATTTTGTCAGCTGTGTTTATCGGAGCGTCGCTTTCAGTTGCGGGGGCGGCATATCAGGGAATGTTTCGAAACCCATTAGTTTCGCCTGATATTCTTGGCGTTTCTTCCGGTGCCAGTTTGGGAGCGGCATTTGCTATTTTGAGCGGAATGACGAACTGGGGGGTTCAAGTGTCTGCATTTACCGGAGGGATTCTTGCAGTAGCGGCATCTTACTTAATCAGCAGGCGTTCTGCTCACGCCCAGACGTTGAGCCTTGTGCTTACCGGTTCTATGATCATGTCACTTTGTAATGCCGGAGTAACGATGATTAAATATGTGGCTGATCCAAATGATGTTCTGCAGCAAATTACATTCTGGCTCATGGGAAGTCTGACGAAGACAGATCTGAATGCCTTTGGGTGGAGCGCAGTTCCGATGATGATTGGACTTGTACTTATCTTTCTTCTGCGATGGAGGATTAATTTACTTACACTGGATGAAGAAGAAGCGAAAAGTCTTGGGATTAATATTCGATATTACCGGATTATCTTTATCTTTGCTTCGACACTGCTAAGTGCAGCGGCGGTTTGTCTCGGAGGATTGATTGGCTGGGTTGGGCTTATGATTCCGCATATGGCACGAGCACTTGTAGGAGTGGACTATGGACGACTGATTCCGGCGAGCGCTATGCTTGGGGGAATTTATCTTGTGCTGATGGACGATATTGCAAGGTCACTAATGTCAATGGAGCTTCCGCTTGGCGTAGTGACGAGTATTATGGGAGCGCCGTTTTTTATTTATCTCATCATTAAGCGAAAGGAGCAATAAGATAAATGTTGCTGGAAATCGAGAATGTATACGGAGGATATGGGCGAAAAGATGTGGTAAGAGGTGTAAGCTGCAGCGCTTCGTGCGGAGAAATCTTATGTCTCCTCGGACCGAATGGATGTGGAAAGACAACGCTGTTCAGAATGATGTTAGGTTCTCTGCCGGTGCGGGCAGGACAAATCAGAATTGATGGGCAGGATATCCGCTACCTTTCTCAGAGGCAGCTCGCCAGTCTGATTGCCTACATACCGCAGTACCACACACCGGTATTTGCTTATACCGTGTTGGATGTGGTAGTTATGGGAAAAGCAGCACATATTTCAGCCTTTGACACGCCGGGAGCGAAAGAGCGTGAAGCTGCTTTTGATGCGCTTGAAAAGGTCAATGCAGTTGATCTTGCCAATAAGAAATATACAGATTTGAGTGGAGGCCAGCGTCAGCTTGTATTGATTGCGAGGGCAATCTGTCAGTCGGCGAAAGTCTTTGTTATGGATGAGCCCGCGGCGAATCTGGATTATGCCAACCATAAACTTTTAATGGAGGTTGTGGAAGAACTGGCTGGGAAAGGATATTGTGTCATTATGTCAACGCACAGTCCGGAATATCCTGCATCTGTCGGAAGCAAAGTGCTTATGATGAAAGAAGGAAAAGTAGCAGCGTTTGGAGCGCCGAATCAGGTGATTACACCAGAAAATCTGGAGGCTGTATATGGCATTGAGATGGATGTGATGACAGTAACAGACCGTTATGGAACCGTGCGAAAAGTCTGTCTTCCGGTCAAAGCACCGAAATATTTATAGATACAGAAGGGAAAGAATTGTGGAACGATCAAACGACTATGAGGAAGAAAAAAGAAAAGAAAAAATGCTGTCTTATTTTATGTCTTTACAAGAAACGAAAATACTAGGCAGGCAGACGCCTTCTGTTGGAAAATGGAACGAGCGGGCGAATGTATGGAAAAAGGAACAGAAACGCAATCCGAAAGGAGATGCACGGGCAGCAAGCGCGGTAAGATTTTTAGAGGAGAGGGGAATTCTCGGAGCGAATAGTCATATTGTAGATATTGGCTGCGGACCCGGAAGATTTGCAGCAGCATTTGCACGAAAAGCGGAGCGAGTAGTAGGGTTAGACATTTCTGAAAATATGGTTCAAAATGGCAGAGAATATCTTCAAAGTGAAGGGATTACGAATGCAGAACTTCGGATCTGTGATTTTCAGGAGTTAGATATTGACCGGGAAGATTATCGAGAAGCGTTTGACCTTGTATTTATGTCTATGACACCGGCAGTCCGGGGACTGGAAGGACTTCGGAAAGCCATAGCAATGAGCAGGGCATGGTGCTGTAATATTTCTCATATTAGCTGGGAGAACCACTTGCAGGAACAAATGATGGAAGAACTTTTTGGAAGAAAAATGGAGCGAAAGTGGATAGGAGCTTCATTTTATTCACTGTTTAATGTACTGTTTTTGATGGGATATCATCCGGAGACAAGCTATGAAAAACGGCATCAGGAGAACTTTGTTCTGGCAGATGAAGAATATGCCAGGTCTGCTATGGAACACATGCTCCCGAAACAAGAGGCATCGGAAGAACAGCTTGAAAGAATTCACACATGGCTTCTGAGTCATGCAAATGAAAAGGGAGAGATCAAAGAAGTGATCGACTATTGCTATGGAAGGATTGTATGGGATGTAAGAGAGAAAACAATTCGTCCAAACTACCTGGAGCCTGAGGGAGTGAAAAGCATATGATGAGACATATATTCTTAACAGGAGAGAAGCGGATCGGCAAATCCACAATTTTGCAGAAGGCATTAAGAACGTATGAAAAAAGTGTGGGAGGATTTTATACCGTTCGCACAAATGAACTTTTGGGAAATCACTACTCCGTGCATTTGCTCAGAGCAGGAGAAACACCGCATATAACGGAAGAAAATTTTTTGTTTCTTTGTGGAGAGAAAGATGAGATGGTGGAGAAACGATTTGACCGGATTGGGTGCCAGGCTTTGGAAGATGCCCAAAATTGTTCGCTTATTGTGATGGATGAACTTGGACCGCATGAAGAAAAGGCAGAAAAGTTTGTTGCAGCGGTTGACGAACTTCTGAATGGAGAGGTGCCGATATTAGGAGTGCTGCAAAAAACTGCAGGATGCTGCTGGCCGCAGATCGCAGCCCATCCTGCAGTGAAAATACTGGAAATTACAAAAGAGAATCGGAATGATCCTCAGATTCTGGATGAAATTCGGACGATCATGGGAAAGCATTAGCTTTCCTTTTTTTGATATATTTTCTGAGAAGAGAACCCACGTCCTTTTACTTCATTCACTTTGCTGATGATCATGAACGCAGATGGATCAATTCCCATTACAATCTGATTCAGTCGTGTCAGTTCCCGATTAGAAACAACAGAAAGCACTAAAGGCTGTTCCTGATGAAGATAACCGGTTTCGCCATAAATTAAAGTAGAGCCGCGATCCAGTTCAGAAATAATCGCCTGATTAATTTCGGCATATTTTTTGCTTACGACTTTGACCTGAGTCTGGGTAGTGCCAAGGAGCAGAACCTTATCAAGAACAATTGTGTAGATCATAACAAGCAAAATGCCGTAAAGAATCTGGTCCTTATTCGAAAAGAGCATCTGCATAAGGAGGATTGAGGAATCAAAGATGTACAAAAGTACGGACACCGGAATACCGAATTTTTTATTCAGTACAAGCGGCGGAATGTCCATGCCTCCTGTGGAAGCGCCTGCACGAATAACGATACCGATGGCAGAACCGATCATCAGACCACCAAAGATTGTAGAAAGAGCTACGTCATTTGTAAAGTTTCCAAGAGCGGGTACGTTTTCTAAAACACCTAAAATAAATGGATAGTAAAAGGTACTGATTAATGTGGTCAGGGCAAATTTTTTGCCGAGGACAACTGCGCCGATAATAAACATAATTAAGTTGAAGCAGAAAACAAATACAGAGATTGGCACATGGAAATAGTGGTTTACGGTAAGAGCGATACCGGTTGTTCCACCGGTAATCATACCGCCCGGAAGAATGAACATGACAACGCCGAGAGCATAGAGTGTGTTTCCGGCAAAAATGAGTACCAGATTTTTCAGCTGATCAAAAGGATGTTGTTTCATTGTGATACCTTCTTTCTTATAGTTTTTGGTTAGTGGATTAGCAGAGTAAAGCGTGAAAAAAGACTGTCGTTAGACAGTCTTTGTAAATTTATAAATCGCTTAGGAAATGTTTTCGTTATTAATTTGTGCATACTCTCATCTCCAGTGTTTACCGCATTGACAAAATTTTGTTTTATCATCAAAACAGATTTATTTTATCACAGAAATGTATTGATGTAAACAGAGATCTGCTATAGAATCAGAAATAAAAGGAGGCGCGTTTTATGGGACAGATAGAAGAACTTCAGCGCATGATTGATGAGAGTGAGCGAATTGTATTTTTTGGAGGCGCGGGAGTTTCAACCGAGAGTCAGATTCCGGACTTTAGAAGCAGTGACGGTTTATATCAATTGGAGTATCATTATCCGCCGGAGCAGGTTGTCAGTCATTCATTTTTTGTACGTCATACAGAGGAGTTCTACCAATTTTATAAAGAACGTATGATGTTTCTTGATGCAAAACCAAATGCGGCTCACAGGAAACTTGCTGAACTGGAGCAGGCGGGAAAACTAAAAGCAGTTATTACACAGAACATTGACGGGCTTCATCAGGCGGCAGGAAGCAAGCACGTGCTGGAGCTTCACGGAAGTATTCACCGAAATTATTGTGAGCGTTGTCATGCATTTTACGATGGAGCGTATGTGAAACAGTCTCAGGGGATTCCTCGCTGTGAGAAATGCGGCGGTCTGATCAAACCGGATGTGGTGCTCTATGAAGAAAGTCTTGATGATCAGGTAATGCGAAAGAGTGTGGAAATGATTTCATCAGCGGACATGCTGATGATTGGAGGAACGTCTCTTGTAGTATATCCGGCGGCAGGGTTTGTAGATTATTTTCATGGGAAATATCTTGTAGTGCTAAATAAAGATGCGACTCCGAGAGATGCACAGGCAGATCTGTGCATCAAGGAGCCGATTGGGAAGGTACTGAACCAGATTGTCTTACGTTAAGGATAATTCCTGGATAATGTTTTGCTTTTTTAATTTGCCGGCAGTATAGAACATCGAGAGAAATACGATGAAGAAAATACCGGCAGTGGAAATCAGAACTGCTTTCCAGGGAAAGAGATAGCTGATATCAGCTCCGGTTCGAAGGATCCGGTAAAGTATAAAACTAATGAATAATGAGACAGGAACTCCGTAAAAGATAGAGCGAAGACCATAGATCAGACACTCGTAATTCAGCATCTTCTGAAAAGATGACGGAGTCATGCCAATGGAGCGGAGCATAGCGAATTCCCGACGGCGAAGCATGAGATTCGTCGAAACCGTGTGGAATACATTCACGATGGAAATGAGCGAAATCAATATAAGGAATCCATAAGTGAGAACACGGATCGCGGTCAAAAGATTGCGGTCCGTTTCATACTCTTTGGCCAGATTCGCAATGTCTGCCTGCGTGTTTAAAGCGGTATCCTGCAGCGCTTTTTTCAAATTCCAGTAAGTTGTTTTGAATTCAGGACATTTTAATAAGAAAGTATAGCTTGGGAAAAACGGCTCTAGTATATCTATATATTTGCGATACAAACTTTCCGGAAGAATGAGAGAAAGAGGTTCTTCATATCCGGAAAGTGCATCCGGGAGCTGCCCTACCTGATCCGTTAGCTTCAGGGAAGCGATATCTGTCAGATGAGGCAGTGAATCAGCTTCGGATTCGGAAGGAATTGTCAAGGTACCAAGCGTTAGTTCACTGTTTTTCGGAAAGCGAATTGGTTCACAGTCCTCATAGCGATCTGTTTCGGAATTAAAAAGTCGTATGTTGCTTGTATAAATACACTGGAAACTGTCGGCTTCCAGATAGGTGTCCGGGGTAATCCCGTGTTCTTTCGCATAGTCAGAAAATACATTGTCCGGAAACACATAGAGACTTGCACTTAAATAATAAAACTGTTGATCTGCGGAAGAATGAAGTCCAAAGTAATTGGCTGCTTCTTTTGAAATCAGATCAGCAGGGATCGGAACACATGGACGCAGAGAGCGAAATTCTTTTATTTCTTTGATAGTATTGTCTTCATTCAGTATCTGTTTAAATTGCCGGATCGTATCGTCAGTCGGAGAATGAAACAGGTTGCATTCCAATTCCCATTCCGGGGCAGTCAGTACGAATGTGCCGGTATTTATAAGGTAGTCGGTAAATAGAGTCGCGGACACGAAAAGAACCATACTCATAGAGAGCGACAGAATCGTTGTGCGGTATTTGCGCCGGTCACGCCGATAATATTTTTGAGCCAGCATGCCTTCTGTATGAAACAGATGCAGAGTTAGCCGAGAGACTCGTACATCAGCAGGACGTAGAACAATATCTGATCTTGATTGCACTGCATCCATTGGTGAAAGGGATCGAATCCGTCTGGAAGGAATCCATGCAGAAATAAAAACAGTCATAAGTGAAGTCACAATAGAAACAATTATTGGGGCAGTTGAAATCTTTAATGGGATTCCGTAAGCTGTTCCGTGAATCCACATCGTAATACTTTCCCCGATAAAATGAAGTGTGACTCCAATTCCACCGATTCCGAAAATAAGCCCAAGAGGAATCCCGATTCCACTAACGATAAACGCTTCGAAAAAAACAGAATGACGGAGCTGGCTTTTCGTAGCGCCGATGGAAGAAAGAAGGCCAAACTGGGCGGTGCGTTCCCGCAAAGAAATGGAAAAGGCATTGTAGATTAAAAGAATGGAACCGCCCATGATGAGCAGAACCAATACAACACAAAGTCCAATCAAGATTGGGAGCAAATGGCTGTGATCGCTAACACCATACCAACGCAGCAGGCTTGCGTGATAGCTCCAGGACACTGCTTCAAACTCAGAAATCAGTTTTTCTGTCAACGGATAAGTGTCTTTTGGATGTTGAAAACGAATATAGGCAGAAAAAGCATTTTCCGCATCGGAAACGCGGGCATCTGAAAGTATTTTAGAAAATGATTTCGAAAGAGAACCACAGAATACTTCATGTCCGCCGCTGCCAAAGCTGCTGTTGGGAAAGTGAGAATAAGTTCCAACAATCGTAAAATCTTTTTTTATTTCAGCAGTAAGAGGAGTTGTGTTGTCATTTCCGATATCAATGTCCAGTGTCAAAGAATTTCCGGTAGAGAATCCCAAAAGCTCACTGTTGTAATGGGATAAATAGTCAGGAACAATAAGTTCCGAATCATTTTGAGGAAGCCGGCCGGAGGACAGAGAAACAGGAAGTTCTTCCAATGCTGTGTCGGGCATACTTTGAATATAAAAATAAGGATTCGAAGGAAAACTATCTGCTAAATCTTCTGACGGAGCAGTACCAATGGAAGTTAGCACGGTTGTATGGGCAACAGAATCATTGTCTGTAATATGCTTTAAGTCATTTTCTGTCAAATTAGAGATGGAAACGTGCCAGTTGCCATCTTGCTGAATCGTGTAATCAATAAGAAATTGCCGGAAACTTGCCCCGAAGGTAGTCACAGCAGTAATCATTGCAGTAGATAAAAGAACGCCAATGATTGTGAGCCATGTTCTTGTACGGTTTTGCTTAAGAGTTTTCTTCGTAATATGGTAGAAAATATTTTTCATTTTCGAATCACCTCATCTCGAATGATGCGTCCGTCTTCTAATGCAATGATCCGGTCTGCCTGCAGTGCAATCTGCTCATCATGAGTAATGACAAGGAGCGTCTGGTGATATTTTTTATTGGAGAAGCGAAGCAGTTCCATAATTTCGCGGCTGTTTTCAGAGTCAAGATTGCCTGTAGGTTCGTCGGCGAGAATGATAGACGGTGCATTTAAGAGTGCGCGGCCAATGGAGACGCGCTGCTGCTGTCCGCCGGAAAGCTGGTTCGGAAGATGGTTTCTTCGTTCGGTCAGACCAAGGAGAGAGAGAAGTTCCTCCAGGCGATCGTGATTTACTTCCTGTTGATCCATAAGGACCGGAAGCGTAATATTTTCTTCCACAGTAAGAACCGGAATCAGATTATAAAATTGATAGATCAGGCCAACCTGCCGTCTGCGGAAAATAGCAAGCGCCTCTTCGTCTTGTGAATAAAGGTCGGCGCCATTGATATAGACACTGCCGGAGGAAGGCTGATCGACACCGCCAATGAGGTGCAGGAGAGTGGATTTGCCTGATCCGGAAGCGCCAATAATAGCGATGAACTCGCCTTTTTCAACGGAAAAGGATACATGATCGAGTGCCAGTACCTTGTTTGCACCACTGCCATATTGTTTTGTCAGTTGTTCTACTCGTAAAAGTTCCATAAAATATTCCTTTCTGAAATTATTTTGTTCATAAGAAAAAGATACCAGAGAGAAGTGACAGGTACATGACTCTTAAGTGACAAAATCGTCATTTGGCTAGATTGTTTTTGCAGTGTAAAAACGGATAGTAAATTTGCCGCCTCCACTAGAATCATTTCCGGCAGTGATGATTGCATTTTCTCTGGAGAGTATTAGCCTTGCAAGGGAAAGTCCAATGCCAAAGCTATTGCGCCCTGCATTTTGACCGCGGTAAAACCGTTCAAACAGATGCGGAAGATCTTCTTTTGGAATACCGGTTCCGGAGTCGATGATACAAAGTTCCGTGTAGAGCGCTGTTTGAGAAACTGTCAGAGATAGTGTTCCGCCATCGGGAGTGTATTCCAGACTGTTTTTCAATACATTTGAAATTGCTTCTAAAGTCCAGGTACGGTCACAGGAAAAGGAAATGGCGTCATCACAGCAGATTTTGCAAGTTTGCCCCCGTAAATCCATAGAAATCTCCATTGGATTAAGCGCTTCTTGCAGGAAATCTTTCATTTTTACATTTGTAAATTGATATGTGATGGAACCGGCTTCCAGTTTGGACATTTTCAGAAGAGCAGTAATCAGCCAGTTAATCCGGTCAAGCATTTGATTCATCTGATGCAGGAGAAGAAGCTGTGCTTTATCTAATGGCTGCTGTTTGAGCCGCTCTGTCATTAAATAAAGAGAGGTAAGCGGAGTGCGGATCTGATGAGAGATATCTTCTAAGGCATTGGAAAGTTTCGTGCGATCCTGAGATAGCTGCTCACTCTGTTCGTGCAGGCGTACAGCCATTTTGTAAATTTCGTCCTGGAGAATAGCCAGATCTCCTTCCTGAAATTCTTCCGGTGTGAGAAAAGTATCATTGTGGAGAATGGAATCAATCCGTGAACTAAGGAGACGAATATTCCGGTGTTCTCCGGAAAGGCAGCGAAAGAAGAACAGACTAAAACAAAAGCTGATAGCAAGAAGAAGAACAGCAGCGGCAGGCGCGATAAAAAATCCGATCACACATCCGAGGAGTGTGAAAAAGACGATTTGAAAGACAAACTTTTTTATTTCTTTGTTGCGTAATAAATACATATTATCCTCCTGATTACGTTTCAGATGGAATCTCAAGACGATAGCCGATTCCCCGAATGGTTTTGATTATCGCTGGTTCTTGTGGATTATCTTCGATTTTCTCCCGAAGCCGTTTGATATATACCGTAAGCGTATTGTCATTTACATAATCTCCGGCAAGATCCCAGATTTCTTCCAACAGAACATTTCGAGTCAGTGTTTTTCCCCGATTATTTAGAAACAAAAGAAGAAGACGGTATTCTAATGCAGAAAGAAAGAGTTCCTGTGAATTCTTTGTGACAGTACCGCGAACCGTATCGACAGAAAGGTTTCCAAGTACTGTGACAGAAGAAACTGCTCCAGTTCTGCGAAGGACGGTGCGGATTCGGGAAACAAGTTCGCGAGGTCGAAAGGGTTTGCAGATATAGTCGTCAGCCCCCATATCAAGACCGGTCACAACGGAAAATTCGTCTGTCAGGGCAGTAAGAAAAATGACCGGAATTTGTGAAGTCTTTTTTATGGCGGTGCAAGTGCTGTATCCATTTCCCTGAGCAAGTGTAATATCAAGGAGAACGAGATCCGGGTGAAACGTCTCAAGAAGAGAGAGCGCCTGATTCTGTCCGGAAGCCGAGACAACAGAAAAACCTTCGGCAGTTAAATAGGCAGTAAGATTTTCTACGATGGAAAGATCATCTTCGATTAATAAAATGTGATAAGTCTGCATGACAGTACCTCCGTTACATTTGTTTTCGTATTCCGGCGGAATTTATTTCGGATGCGATTTTGTATCACAAGTATAGCATAAAATGAAAAGAGAAGACATGCTAAGTTTAGGTTAAGTTTTTGAGGGAGATATTGACAGAAGCATCAGAAGTGAGATAGGATAAACAACAGTGAAAAAGAAGGGAAGACAAAGACGTGATCAGGAAGAAATTTTTTATGAATGTGCTTCCGGCAATGCTTGCATTTGCATTTACCGGTATCTATGCAATTGTAGATGGTTGGTTTGTAGGTCAGAATATTGGAGACAATGGATTGGCCGCAATTAATATAGCATATCCAATCTCAGCGCTGATTCAGGCGATGGCAAGTGGGATTGGAATGAGTGGTGCGATTCATATTGGGATCAGTATGGGAGAAAATGAGAAAGAGAAAGAAAAAAGATATTTAGAAAATACTTTAATGTTACTTGTCGCGACCTGCATTTTACTGACAGCTATTTTGCTTTTGACTTATCCAATCATTCTTCGTGCATTTGGAGCAAAAGGTGAATTGATGGAGATGGCAAAAATTTATATCCGTATTATTATTATCGGAGGCGTATTCCAAATGTTCAGTACCGGACTTGTTCCGATCATTCGAAACTATGAAGGGGCCGTGTATGCGATGAGTTCCATGATGGCAGGCTTTGTAACGAATGTAGTGCTGGACTGGTTATTTGTAAGTGTCTGGAAATGGGGGAGTGGCGGCGACAGCCTGTTATGCAGTGATCAGTTATGTTGTCTGTGTCGCGCAGCTTTTACTGCAGGGAGTGGGCGACGGTGCACAGCCGCTTATCAGTTTTTATGAAGGATTAAAGAAAAGAAGAGAGCTGAAACAGATCCGGTTTATGACATATGCATTTTCAATAGTTCTGGCAGTATTCTGCATCGCATGGATGTATCTGTGCAGAAATGTATTTCCGGTATTTTTTGGTGTATCAGCTTCCGTTGGGGCTGAGGTCGGGGGTGTACTTCCGATTTTTCTGGCAGGACTGTTATTTTTTGCCTACACAAGAGTAACAACTGCATATTTTTATGCGATTAAGAAGAATAAATACGCTTATCTTTTAATTTACGGCGAACCGGTTTTGATGACACTTTTGATTTTGTGTATTCTCGGTCCGGTATTCGGACTCTATGGTGTCTGGTATTCTGTGCCGGTAACACAGAGTATCATGGCTGTGATTAGTTTTGTGCTGATTCAGATTGAAAAGCGGGAACAGGAAAATACATGGTTTTTAGACGTGGAATCATAAAAATACGCTGTCTCCAAAAAAATTCTTTCCGGAGGCAGCGTGTTTTTTATTTAATGATTTTGTAAAGGTGATCTGTCTGGAAATGAATTTATTTTCCGCAGATCTGACAGCCAAGCTGACAGCCCGTTGGTGTTCCGGCGCATCCGCCCATAGCTGTTTCGCGCAGTTCAAATGGGAGACTTTTGCCGACACGATACATAGCTTCCGCCATCTCATCAAATGGGATTGGCTGTGTAACACCTGCAAGTGCAAGTTCAGCACAAGTAAGAGCATTGGCAACACCAATCGCATTGCGTCCCTGACAAGGAGATTCCACAAGTCCGGCAATTGGATCGCAGACAAGTCCTAGTAAATTAGACAGCGCAAAGCAGGCTGCCTGCATACACATATCCGGAGTTCCGCCGAGAATTTCAACGGCAGCAGAAGCCGCCATTGCGGAAGCGGCACCGACTTCAGCCTGACATCCGGCCTCCGCACCGGATACAGAGGCGTTTCTCATTAAAATATATCCGAGAGCGCTGGCGTTGAGAAGCCCATTGTGGATTGCTTCGTCAGACAACTCATGAGTTTCTTTTAATGCTAAAAGCACACCCGGAAGTACGCCGGAAGAACCGGCAGTCGGAGCTGCAACAATCAGACCCATTGTGGCATTTACTTCAAGAACAGCCATACTGTAGGCGATTGCTCTGGAAAGTGTAGGACCGCAAATGTTTTTGTCGGCTTCTCTTTGTTCATTTACTTTTTTGGCTTCACCGCCAAGAAGTCCTCCGATAGATTTGCGAGGATGCTTGATTGGTTCAGTAGCTGAGTTTTGCATAATCTTCAGTACCGTGTCTAATTTTTCTGTGATTTCTTCATCTGTAAGAGAACCGCATGTCATCTCACGGCGCCGCATTGCATAAGAAATCGGAATTTGCTCTTTGCGGCACATTTCCAGTAATTCCTGTCCTGATAAAAAGTCCATAATCTATTCCTCCTACATCTGCACGAGCATAAGCTCTGTTACATGCTGATTTGTTTTAATTCGGTCAAGAACAGCGGCAGGAATCTGCTCGTCAGACTCCACAACTGTGTAGGCTTTCGCGCCCTTATCTTCGCGGAAGAGACGCATAAATGCAATATTTACATTCTCCTCTGCAAGACATTGAGTAATATGTGCGACAACACCAGGTTTGTCAATCTGCTGAACAATGAGAGTACTGTATTCGCCGGTAAATTCCACATCAATATTATTGATACGGGCAATCCGGATCTTACCGCCTCCAATAGATTCTCCGCGGATAGAAAGGGTATGACCTTCTGTACCGATAAGGTCGATATCCGCTGTATTCGGATGGTTCATAACCGTTTCCTCATCGATGATAAATTCGTATTCAACGCCCCATTCTTTTGCAAGTTCAAACGCATCACGGATTCGTTCATCATCTGTAGAGAAGCCAAGAATACCGCCAAGAAGTGCGCGGTCTGTTCCATGTCCATGGTATGTTTTAGAAAAAGAACCATAAAGTGTAAAGGTTACTTTTTTCACTTCCTGAGCAAGCATTTTTCTTGCTAGAAGACCAATGGCACAGGCTCCGGCTGTATGTGAGCTGGATGGACCGATCATATTCGGGCCAATGACATCAAAAATACTTAGAAAGTTCATTATATTATCCTCCATGAAATTATTCATAAGATTAATATAGCATACTTCTTTTACTTGAAAAAGAAGTTTTAGAAAGTTAATATAGAAGAAACAGAGTTTTTTATTTCTTGCATAAATAGGGGGAAATAATCCGGTATTGAGAAGCCAGAAAAGAAAGGAGACCTTATATGAAGTATAGACAATTAAAAGGATATCATGGCATCATCGTACTTGTGCTCAGTGCGGCGGTTATTTTTGGAATTGCGCCGATATTCGGCGCGGGACTTGGGATTTACGGTTCACTCCTGGGAGAATTGATGATACTGGCAGTCGCAGTGGTAACGGTACTGGCAGCCAGAGCTGATTTAAAAGAAGTATTCCCGATACATCGGCCGAAAGCTCTTGGGCTTCTGGGGACATTATTAATTTGGGGAGCAACGTATGTATGTGTAATGGCGCTGACAATGCTTCTTGCCTATTTCTTTCCGGAAGAAGTAACGGGAGCAGGCGCGGGGCTTAGTGAGGCAATTTTGAATACACCAATGCTGATTGCAGCTGCAATCGTTGCAGTATCACCGGCAATCTGTGAGGAAGCAGTTTTTCGAGGTGTATTCCTGCACAGCCTGCAGGGAATCCGGCAGAAATGGCTTGTGATCCTTCTTGTTGGTGTGATTTTCGGAGCATTTCACGGAAGTATCTGGAAGTTACTACCAACGTCAGTGCTTGGAATGGTCATGACGTATATCGTGTTGGAGACGGATAATCTTGTCTATTCCGGATTTCTTCATTTTGTTAATAACCTTCTCCCGGTACTTATGATGGGAGCGCTTAGCAGTACATACGAGGCAATGGGCGGCATTGATGCAGTCATGGAAGAGAGTATGCAGATTCCAATGGCATCAGTCGGAATCTATTTTCTAATGGCGGCAGGAGCCCCTCTTGTATTTTATATTGGAAGATATTGCCTGAAACGAAGTGTGCATGGGTATACAGAAGGTCTTTTCACAAAGAATCAGGTAAAACCGGTATTGCTCCTTATATTTATCGGCATTCTGATCGGAATCGCAGGTGTATTTCTCATTGCTTGTTCATTCATCTTTGAAATGCCGGGAAATCTGAGTGGATTTCGTGAGATACAGAGTTTGTACTAGATGACAGCCGGGGGTATAGTTGTGGCTTTGGAATTTTTGACAAAGAAGATAAATTATACGGATAAATAAGTGTAAATTTTATAAAAATTGTGCTATAATACGAATAAATATCAATGCGAAATGCATTTACTCGCTGCCGTTATTATATGGCAGGAGAACCGGAAGGAGTGACAGCTATGAAACTGATTTTTGCAGTAATTAGGGATGAAGATGCCGGAAAGGCAGTCAAGAAATTGAACGAGAATAGATTCAGTGTAACAAAGCTTATGAGTACGGGAGGATTCTTGAGAAGCGGAAATACAACACTGATGATCGGTATTGATGATGAGAAAGTGGAAGCAGTTATGGATATCCTGAAAGAAGAGTGTGCAAAACGCTCTGAAATTGAAATTGCGATGCCATATATGCCGGGCGGCGTTCCGATGATGAACTATTCTTACGTTCCGATCAAGGCAGAAGTTGGCGGAGCAACTGTGTTTGTTGTGGATGTATGCGATTTCCGTAAAGTATAAATGGCAGTAAGAGTATAAGTAAGAAAAGATAGAAGAATACTTGAGTTTCCGCAAAATGTAATTTAAACATACATGACTTCTCCTAAAGCACCAATCTGCCCAATTTTAATGAATCAAGAACGGCAGTATTCAGGATTAAAAGCACTTTAATAAGCCCCGCCGGAACCGGACTTTGGGAGAGTTATGCTTTTATCTATTTAAGCGACTAGCTTAAGGCAGAGTTGACGGTATGCTGGACGTTTTGTCCGGAACCAGAGTCTGACACCTTCCTTTGCATACGATAGTATGCCAAGGATGCCTTTCGCCAGCCGATAATAGCAGAAGAACACTTTTTTCTTTACAGGATCTGCTGATTTTATGATGGAAACCTTTAATGCATTTATTTCGGATGACATTGAAATCATTGCCAGAAATGCCATGCATAAGGTGATATAAAAGTTAAGTGCGTTGATTGCGCAAAGCTTTCGTACACGGAAGTTTTCAAATTGGAACATCTGCTTTTTGCAACGGAAATATTCCTCGATCTTCCATCTTGAAAAATAGGTTCTTGCCACTTTGATTACATCTTCTTTGGATTTAATTTCTTTGTTCGTGGCAAGCATCATAGGATGTTCTGTAATACCATAAACCAGTACCAGATAAATATCTTTTCTGGAAGCTGTGATTTGGACTTTGACATGGGAAATATAAGCCTCATGATTTTTTCCCTTATAGAATACGCTGGTTTTGATTTTCCCTTTACGGCGGTTACGCAGTTCGGTGGCAAATGTCCATTTATTATGATAAAGAAGCTTGCGGTTTGATTTTAACCGAATCACATAATTCTGCTTTAAAGCATCTAGCTTTAGGAATATCTTGTTATCATCGTAACCACGATCCATACAAAAAGTTGCTTTTTCAAAGAGAGCCGCGCCTTGTTCCATGGCCTCAAAAGTAATGGTATTGGCAGATTTGTAATTCTTTTCAGCTGAAGAGTGTATTTTTGAAAAGATACTAACAGAATCATTACTGGTAGTCAGGACACAGGCCTCTGTTACATGGTACCCTTTTTTATAAACATTTTTAGTCGATGTACTTTCTGAACCATCACGAACGATGCCAAGGGATTCAAATTTATAACCATCCGGTTTTACAACATCACTGTCATCAATGTGAATGACTGGTTCTGCTGGAACCCATTTCTTGATTTGCTGAAGATAAGAAACAGCAGCTTCAGCAGGAGTACCTTTATCAAGATGTCTGGAAAGGCGATCCACAATATTTATCTTTTTGGAATCTTCATGAAGCTGGTCAACAACATCTGTCAGAAGACAGCTACCAGAGGCAAGTATGCCATAAGTAATATCAGCAGTAAATTTACGTTCGGGCTTAGAAAGATGTTTTGAAATTTTATTTGTAAAAGTTAAAATTTTTCGTTTCAAAATGTAAGTATTTGATGTAAAATAAGTCATAAGGAATCCTCCTTCTTTTTGTTTAGTAAGGTTTTGATTTGACACTTAAATTTTACATCAAAAAGGAAGAAGATTCCTTATATTTTGGGCATTTTTTTTAAGTTGTTTATAACAAAGCATGTAAAATAGGAGGGCTGTGGATAAAACTACGGAAACTCAAGAGAAGAATATCAGTGTAATGAAAGAAAGGGGCTGTCGGGAAATGATAGTTCCAAACAGGGGCAGATTTGACTTGTATGAGTCAAACCTGCCCCTGAAACTTTTCCATAAAAAGAGAAAAAGATGGCTAACGACAACCATCATTTTCTCCGTTCCATGTTATAATGGAACTATGCTAAACAAAGACTATTATAACGATTTTTTTGAATTAGGGCAACAGAAAATTAACTTCAGTTTCTTCGAATTGTGTTTACCAGACGACGATCCAGTCTATACCCTGAAAAAAGTGATGGAGGAGTTAGATTTTTCTGGCTTATTAGCCAATTGTTCTGATAAGGGAAGAACCGGGTACAACCCAATCATGATGTATGCTGTAGTTACTTACGCAAACATGCGTGGGATAAGAGCTGTTGACCGTATTGTAGAATTATGTGAAAGAGATCTCGCCTTTATCTGGCTTACGAAAGGTCAGAAGCCGAAACGGGATGCTTTTTATGACTTCAAGAATAAGAAACTGACCGCTGATGTACTGGATGAGCTGAATTATCAGTTTCTTCGTCGCCTGCAAAAAGAAGGATTCATCACACTAAAAAATCTTTTTATTGACGGTACAAAAATAGAAGCCAATGCGAACCGTTATACGTTTGTCTGGAGAGGAACAATCAATTATCATCTTGCAGGACTACTGGATACTATTGATTTATTGTATCAAAAGTATAACGTTTTGATTGATGAAAATGAGTATGGCATCAAATATGACATTCCCCATGCACATATGTTCGTGATCGAAGGAATGGAGAAAGTACGGGATGTCATTGAAAAGAACCGAAAAAGAAAACTGACAAAACATAAAAAGTTATCCAATAATACAATCATAGAGATTGACAATTGTTCTCCGTTGGAGATACTGAAGCTCCAAAAAAATCTGATACAGATAGCAGAACAGGAACAGATTACATTTGTTTATGGAAAAGGAAAAAGAAAATCGGAAATCCAGCAGCTTTACGAAGAATTGGAAGCCTGTGGTGAACGTCTTATGGGATATAAAGAGTGTTTTGAGATCATGGGAACAGACAGAAACAGTTATTCCAAAACAGATCTGGAAGCTACTTTTATGCGGATGAAAGAGGATCATATGCTGAACGGGCAATTAAAAGCGGCATATAATGTTCAGATTGCAGTAGAGAATTATTTCATTGTCCAGACTTATGTCAGCAATGATCGGACAGATTATAATACGTTGATTCCGGTTTTGGAAAAACATCAAAAAGCATTTGGGGATATTCTTGAGGAAGTGACAGCAGATAGCGGGTATTGCAGCGAAAGAAACCTACTGTACTTAAAAGAACATAAAATCTCCAGCTATATCAAGCTGCAGGATCATGAAAAACGGAAAACACGTGCGTATACAGAAGAAATCGGAAAGTATTACAACATGAAAACGCAGATATTTGAAGATGAGTTGTATTATATTTGCCATGACGGAAGAGAATTGCATCATATCCGAACAGAAACAAAAGCACAGACTGGTTATACACAAACCTTTGAAGTGTATGGATGTGCAGACTGCAGTGGTTGTGAACATAAAGCAAAATGTCTCTATAAATATGATGCCGAAAAAGATAGAGAGAAAAATAAAGTGATGAAGATCAACGAACAATGGGAAGCTTTGAAAGAAGAATCCCATAAAAACATCCAGAGTGAGAAAGGGATCTTAAATCGTCAGATTCGTTCCATCCAGACAGAGGGACATTTTGGAGACATTAAAGAAAATGACAGTTTCCGCCGATTCAATTACCGGACATCCGAAAAAGTATATAAAGAATTCATGCTGTATGCGATTGGAAGAAATATAAATAAATACCATCGTTTTCTTCATGAAAAAATCCAAAAATTTGAGAAAAAAATCGAAGAAACAGTTGCTTAGAAAATGTGTACGTTTAAATATGCAGGTTGAGGGGTTTTTGTGCCCAAAAATACATACGAAAAAGACAAAATACGAATCTCTCATAGAAGATCAGGTGCGAAAAACACTGATTTCTAAAGGAGATTCGTATTTTGAGATTTAGAGCCTAAAAATCGGTATTAACCGACAGCCCCTTAAATTTTATAGACTTATGATTCTATTTTTATAACTGTGGTCCTGCAGAAACTAATGCTTTACCGGCTTCGTTTCCTTCGTATTTTGCGAAGTTCTTCACAAATCTCTGTGCAAGGTCTTTTGCTTTTTCATCCCACTCAGCTGCATTTGCATAAGTATCGCGTGGATCTAAGATTGCAGGGTCAACGCCCGGAAGCTCTGTCGGAACTTCAAAGTTGAAGTAAGGGATTGTCTTTGTCGGTGCGTTTTTAATATCTCCGTTTAAGATTGCATCGATGATTCCACGAGTATCTTTGATAGAGATACGTTTTCCTGTTCCATTCCATCCTGTATTTACAAGATAAGCTTTTGCACCATTTGCTTCCATTCTCTTAACAAGTTCTTCAGCATATTTTGTTGGGTGCAGTTCCAGGAATGCCTGACCAAAGCAAGCAGAGAATGTAGGAGTCGGCTCTGTGATTCCACGCTCTGTACCTGCAAGTTTTGCTGTAAATCCAGACAGGAAGTAGTATTCTGTCTGTTCTGGTGTCAGCACAGATACCGGAGGAAGTACTCCGAATGCATCTGCAGACAGGAAGATTACATTTTTCGCTGCCGGAGCTGCGGAAACCGGACGAACGATTTTTTCAATATGGTCGATCGGATAAGATACACGGGTATTTTCAGTTACGCTCTTATCATCAAAGTCAATCTTACCATTTTCGTCTAATGTTACATTTTCAAGAAGAGCATTTCTCTTAATTGCGTTATAAATATCCGGCTCAGATTCTTTATCAAGGTTAATAACTTTTGCGTAGCATCCGCCTTCAAAGTTAAAGATTCCGTTGTCGTCCCAACCGTGCTCATCATCACCGATCAGAAGACGTTTCGGGTCTGTAGATAATGTTGTCTTACCTGTTCCTGACAGACCAAAGAAGATTGCTGTGTTTTCGCCGTTCAGGTCTGTGTTTGCAGAGCAGTGCATAGAAGCAATTCCTTTTAATGGGAGGTAATAGTTCATCATAGAGAACATACCTTTTTTCATTTCTCCGCCGTACCATGTATTTACGATAACCTGCTCGCGGCTTGTGATGTTGAACATTGCTGCTGTTTCAGAGTTCAGTCCAAGTTCTTTGTAATTCTCTACTTTTGCTTTAGAAGCATTGTATACGATAAAGTCTGGCTCAAAGTTCTCAAGTTCTTCTGCAGTTGGTTCGATAAACATATTTTTAACAAAGTGTGCCTGCCAAGCAACTTCCATAATAAAACGGATAGCCATGCGAGTATCTTTGTTAGCGCCGCAGAATGCATCTACTACAAAAAGTCTCTTGTCAGAGAGTTCTTTTAAAGCGATTTCTTTTACAGCTTTCCATGTTTCTTCAGAAGCCGGGTGGTTATCATTCTTGTACTCGTCAGAAGTCCACCATACAGTATCTTTAGAATTCTCATCCATAACGATGAATTTATCTTTTGGAGAACGTCCTGTGTAAACACCAGTCATAACATTGACTGCGCCAAGCTCACTCTCCTGACCTTTTTCAAATCCTGTCAGATCTGCCTTTGTTTCTTCTTCGAATAACATTTCGTAAGAAGGATTGTGTACGATTTCCGGGGTTCCTGTGATCCCGTATTTACTTAAATTGATTTCTGCCATCGTATGTTACCTCTTTTCTAAAAAATATAAATATAATAAATAGGATAACCACCTGCCAATGCAGGCATTATTTGGAATAAAGAAAGTGAATTATTTCACAATCTCAAGTTCATTATACATGATTATGGGATAAAATCAATAAAATTTCTCTGAAATGTTTGAAACCTTCGAAAATAGATGACGATTAGTGTTATAATTAATCGCAAAGAATTAACGAATCTTACAGAGGAAATGAGAATGATAACTATGGAAGAATTAAAAACAAACAAAAAAAGAGCACAGCAGGAAGCGCTTGCAAAGAAATATGAATTTCGTTATATCCGTCCGGAGGAGGCAGACCAGACAGCAGTGATAGAAAAAATCTGCTTTCCTCCTAATGAAGCATGTTCTGATCAGGATATGATTTGCCGAATGGAAGCGGAGCCAAATATGTGCCTTGTGGCGGTTGACCGTGAGACAGGAAAGATTGCAGGATTTTTGAGTGGTCTTGCAACAAATGAGACAGAATTCCGGGATGAGTTTTTCAAAAATCCAAAACTTCATAACCAAGCTGGAACAACAGTAATGCTGCTCGGACTTGATGTGCTTCCAAAGCATCGAGGACAGGGGCTGGCGCGTGAACTTATGGAACGCTATATTGAATCTGAAAGAGAGCGCGGCAGAAAACGATTGGTTTTGACTTGCCTGGAAGGGAAGATCGGGATGTATGAACGGATGGGATTTGCGTATCGCAAAATCTCGGCATCGGTACTTGGAAATGTGACTTGGCATGAAATGGATTATCTGATGGAGTAGGAAAGAAAGGAAACGAATTTATGACTTATGATATTCAAAAAATTCCTTTTAGCGCATATGGTTCTTATTTTGTAATTTCCGTTCATCCAAAAGACGGCGCGCTTTATATTAGAGATATTCATGGGGGCGATGAAGCGCCTTCTTATCTCTATCGGCTTGAACTGGAAGGCTGTGATGAAATTGAAATCTTGCATGAGAAAACTGAATTGAGGATGCGCAGTAAAAAGGAACCGCACAACTATGCTTCTTTTGTTGTGGGAACAAACGGAAAAACAGATACGCTCCATGTTTGTGCGAAGGGAGTCGATCTCCGATTTTATGCGGTGGGAGGTTCTTATGACACACTTGTTCCACTTTCACAAATGAGATATGAGCATCACCTGGCAACAAAACAGCTGAAAATTATGTTTACATGCCAACAGGGGACTTTGATGCAAAAACAAGATTGGACGGTGCGAGGCAGCAGTGATGTTGTACTTACGGCAAAGGCAGGGAGCCGGATCGTACTGGAAAGTTACCGGACAGTTCCGTCAGAACAGCCGTATCGCACATATGAAGAGATGAAAGAAGAGCAGAGAAAATCACTTCAGAAGTGGGAAAACAGCTTTCCAAATCCAACGGGAAGATTCGAAGACAGCAGACAGCTGGCAGCTTATATTACCTGGATGAATTTTGTACATGCAGAAGGAACATTAACGAGAGATGCGATGTATATGTCTAAAAACTGGATGTACAATATATGGAGTTGGGACAATTGTTTTGCAGGGATTGCTCTTAGCCACACACATCCTCAAAAAGCATATGATCAGATGAAACTATTTATCGACGTACAGGATGAGAGCGGATGCTATCCGGATTATGTGAATGAAACATTTGCGTCCTATAGTTTTGTCAAACCTCCAATACATGGCTGGGCATTTTGCAAAATGATGAAGCAACATGCAGCGCTGAGAGCACCTGTCCTCATGCAGGAAATGTATGAAAGTCTTGTGAAAATGACAGAATATTGGATGAAATACCGCAGACATAATGAGGCGGTGTATCCGGTATATTATCATGGAAATGATTCCGGTTGGGATAATGCATCTGTATTTTACCGGGGAATGCCGGTGGAATCTCCGGATCTGGCAGCATTCCTCATACGGCAGATGGACTGTCTTTCGGAAATTGCATCCGGACTTGAACGCCACCAGGAGGCAAAGAAATGGAAACAGACAGCGGATGAGTGGTATGAAAGATTTCTGGAACGCTTCTTTGAAAACGGAAGATTGTATGCGATTGAAACGATTTCACAAGAAAAGATCAGAGAAGGGAACAGCCTTCTTATGTATTTGCCGCTTGTAATTGGGTATCGTTTTCCGAAAGCGTTGCGGGAGCAGCTTGTCAAACAGCTGTTGGAAACATTTGAGACACCGTATGGACTTGCGACAGAGGCGCCGGACAGCCCTTACTACAAAAAAGGCGGTTACTGGCTTGGACCTGTGTGGGCGCCGACAACCTATCTTATGATTGATGCACTTCGGGAAAATGGATATGTTACAGAAGCAAAACGGCTTGCAGAGAAATTCTGCCGTCTGACAGAAATCGGACTGATGTCAGAAAATTACGATCCATTCACAGGAGAAGGATATGATGATCCGGCATTTTCATGGCCATCCTGTGTATTACTCCAACTTCTTGAAGAAATGGATGAGGAGAATGTGTATAAAAACTGAATTTGTGTGGATAATAAAGATAAATTCTTGAAAAACGGAGGAAAACAGAATGAATCTAAACGATACAATTCAGTTGCTGAAAGAGTGCAATGCAGGAAGCAAAATGGCAGTTTCTTCCATTGATGAAATGTTGGATAAAATAAAAAGTGAAAAGTTCCGGGCAATTCTGATTGCCTGCAAAGAAAAACATACCAAATTAGGAAATGAGCTGCATGGGCTGCTGAACGAATACAGAGAAGAAGAAAAAGATCCAAGCATGGTTGCAAAAGGAATGTCATGGGCAAAAACAAATATGAAAATGGCGATGAATGACAGCGATGAAACGGCAGCAGACTTGCTGACAGATGGGTGCAACATGGGAGTAAAAAATTTGCGGAGATATTTGAACGACTATCCGGAAGCAGACCACCGGGCAAAAAAAATCTGTGAAAATCTCATTACTCTGGAAGAAAATCTTTCCGAGGAATTAAAAGAATTTTTATAAATAAAATTGATTAAAGAGGGAGAAATGTCTCCCTTTTTTGCTGCAGAGAAACATACGGGAAGTAATCCAAATGGAAGCAATGGAATGCGCGAAATATGGATGAACTATTTTAGAAAATAGTGTATGATAGAAAACAGAGGATTCACAAATCATACTAAGAAAAAGAAAAGAGGATGTTTTCATGTATTTAATTAAAAATGCAGAGGTTTATGCGCCGGAATATCTCGGAAAGAAGGACATTTTGTTAGGCGGAGAAAAAATATTGAAAATAGGAACAGATCTTCCGGCAGAAATATCTTATGGTGTGGAAGTGATCGACGGAGCGGGAAAGGTTCTGATGCCGGGGCTCATTGACAGTCATGTACATATCCTCGGCGGAGGAGGAGAAGGCGGCGCTAAGACAAGGACACCTGAAATTATGCTTTCCAATATCATCGAGGGCGGTGTAACAACGGTGGTAGGCTGCCTCGGAACAGATGGCTGTACGAGAACTATGGAAAATCTTTTGGCGAAAGCGAAAGGTCTTGAGGAGGAAGGAATTACAACCTTTGTTTATACAGGTTCTTATCAGGTACCGGTGCGAACCATTACCGGAAGTATCATGAATGACATTATTTTGTTTGATCGGATTATTGGAACAGGAGAGATTGCCGTTTCGGACCATCGTTCATCACAGCCGACAAAGGAAGAATTTGAAAAAATTGTTTCAGAGACAAGAGTAGGGGGAATTCTTTCGGCAAAAGCCGGTGTAGTAGATATCCACATGGGAAGCGGAAAGAGAAAAATGGAATTACTCCGCCATATTCTTGAGAATACAGAAATTCCGGTATCTAATATGCTTCCAACTCATGTGAATCGCAGTCGTGAAATGATGACAGAAGGAATCGATTATGCCAAAACATATGGTGGTTATATTGATCTTACCACAAGTTTCGATGTAGAACATACAACGACAGATGAAGTGAAAGCAAGTAAGGGACTGAAAGAAGCGTTAGAGGCAGGCGTTTCTTGTGATAAAATCACATTTTCTTCAGATGCACAGGGAAGTCTTCCGGTTTTTGCACCGGACGGTTCTTTTGCAGGATTGGGTGTAGGATCGATTACTTCTCTTTACCGTGAAATGAAAGATGCTGTATTACAGGAAGGAATTAATCTGGAAAAGGCTTTAAAGGTTGTAACTTCAAATCCGGCAAGAATTTTGTGTCTTTCTCAAAAAGGAAGCATTGCAGAGGGAATGGATGCAGATCTTGTTTTGGCAGATCAGGACACACTGGAGATTGATACGGTATTTGCAAGAGGACAGCAAATGATGTCAGGAAAAGAAATCCTTGTAAAAGGTACATTTGAATAGCGTGTGAGAAACTTTTCTATTGCAATCGTTGGAACTGATGACGAAGCATCTATAAAAGGCGCTACTGAATTGTACCGAACTTCCAATCGTTAGAAATTTTTTGTCTAACTTTTGGGAATCGGTACAGAGTTTTGTTCAGCAGCGCCTTTACATTTCTAATGTATCAAAGCGGATATTATTTTGTGTTTCTCTGCGGTAATAGGAAAATAAAAATCAGTGAACTGATCAATAAGAATCCAGGGTAGAAGAGATTTGGGATAATGTCAAAAGCTGATATTTCATATCCTAATTCAGCAGCGGCAGAAATTGCAACGAGCATTTGGGCGCCGTAAGGGATGATACCTTGTGAAATGCAGGAAAATGTATCTAAAAGAGAGGCAGCCTTACGCGGAGTGATATCATACTCTTTGGACATTTCTTTGGCAATCGGGTTGGCCATAACGATTGCAACCGTATTGTTTGCAGTTGCAACATCCATTGCACCGACTAAAAGCCCCATACCGAGCTGGCCGCCGCGTTTTCCTTTAAAGATACTGCGAATGGCAGATAATAATGCTTCAAATCCACCATATTCACGAATAAGGGCACACATTGCTGCCACAAGGATTGCTACCATGGATGTTTCAAACATTCCCGCTGCCCCGGAACCCATATTTGCAAGAAGATCTGTTGCAGCTGTCTGACCTGTACCAAGCATAATGGCTGCTCCGGAAATAATACCGACCAAAAGAACAACGAATACGTTAATGCCGGCAATGCCGCCAATTAGTACAAGAATATATGGAATAATCTGGATCAAATGATAAGATTCGATAACCGCTCCGTTTAGTTCCGTTTTAAAAGATAAAACAAGAATCAGCGCTAAGGTGGCTAAAGCTGCAGGAAAGGCAATTCCAAAGTTTTCACGGAACTTGTCCTTCATTGCACAGCCCTGACCGTTGCAGGCCGCAATCGTTGTATCAGAAATAAAGGAAAGATTATCCCCGAACATTGCGCCGCCCATGACAGAACCAATACAGAGTGGCATATCAAATCCGGAAGCAGTTGAAACCGCAACTGCAATCGGTGTTAGTAATGTAATCGTTCCGACGGAGGTTCCCATTGCAGTTGATACGAAGCAGGCTACAACAAAAAGAACTGCCACAGCATATCGTGCCGGAATTAATCCAAGCATAAAATATGCAACACTTTCAGCGCTGCTTCTTCCAACAACACCAACGAAAGTACCCGCTGTTAAAAAGATCAAAAGCATAGTAATAATATTTTTGTCAGCAAGCCCCTGTGCCATCAGACTTAATTTTTCATCAAATGATACACTGCGGTTCTGCAAACATGCAACTAAAATTGCTGCCAAAAAGGCAATGATAATCGGAATGTTATAAAACCCCATCGGGATTTTCATGACATACTCAAACAGAATTCCCAGACCAAGATATAAGACCAGAAATACTCCGATTGGCAGCAAAGCAATTGGATTACTTTTTTTCATTTGTATATTCCTCTTTCTTATTTTCATTTGCGTAAAACACATTAACCACTACTATACATTATTTTATCGGTAGAAACAACTATGAGATATAATAAACATATAGTGAAAATATATAATGCCGGACAGAAAAAGATTAGAATGGAAGTAATGTAAACAGAGGCAGATGTTGTAACTTTTTGAGAAAAGTAATTGATTTGCGTAGGAAGTGAGGACTTTTTCAAATGGGTCAAAATAAAAAGTCAGAAAGAATTGGAATGGAAAAAACTTCAAGAGATGGGAAAAAAGCAAAAGTAATCGAGTATTATTCTTGTGAAAACTTTATGATTGAATTCGAAAATGGATTACAGCGCAAACTAACAAACTGGCACTATTTTGAACATGAAAAATTTAATTACCAATATATGTTTCATAAAGTGCGAACCTCCGGGCGTGTTGGAACAAAACTGCGAATGAACAATGGAATGACAGCGGTTGTAGATCTTTACAGAAATTGTCATGATATGGATATCCGATTTGAGGATGGAGAAATTGCGAGTCATGTTTCAGGGCGTGATTTTAAAAACGGAAATGTTGCACACCCAATATTAAAAGGGACGCAAATCTCTATCAATGAGCTGACGCTGGCATTTTATCTGGAACCTTTTGGATTTCATAAAATTCCGCAAAAATCCACAGAGTCTTTTGAAATGGGATTGAACGGAAAAGAACTGGATTTATATGATCCGGAACACAAAATAGCAGTAGAATATGACGGGGAATATGTACATAAAACCAGTGAAAATGATTTGGAAAAAAATATGTTATTGATGAATTTAGGAATTACATTATATCGTTTCCGGGAACCGAAATGCTCTGATATTACTGGAAATTGCTGTATTCTTGAAGAGACGAAAGCATTTTCAAAATCACTGGAACGAGCCTTACAACAATTTGTATGCCATATACTAAACGAAGATGAAAAGAAAATTGATTTTCAAAAAGATATAGAAGAAATTAAAAAATTTATACGAAAGAGGAAAAGAAGCAATCTTCATCTGTTTGAGCAAAATGTGATGTCAAATGGAATGGTTGGAACCATCATTGCGATGAGATCATGTCAGGATATTGATGTGAAATTTGAAGACGGTGCCATTGCTTATAACAAATGCTATGGAAGTTTTAAAGAGGGGAGTATAGCCCATCCAAATGCAACTAGCGCAGCAAAAAAAGAGCAGAGGCTTTACCAAAGTAAAATCATGAACAACGGACATATAGCTACAGTAATTGAATATCGGGGATGGAAGAATAATACAGTAGAATTTGATAACGGAGAAAAAGTGTACCATGTGAAATGGGAAAATTTTGAATGTGGCAAGGTCGGTCTTCCGTCTTCTTATATTAAAAATCATATAGGAGAACGGCAACTTCAAAAAAGAGGCGCTGTTGCAGAAATTATTTCCTGCAGAGATGCCAATCATATTGACGTTCGTTTTGAAGATGGTATCATTATTAGAAATCGAAACTATAACGATTTCAAAAAAGGCGTCATTGGACATCCGAAATTAGCACCGGTACGCAATAGAAAAGAGAAAGAACGACTCGGTGAAATAAGGAAAATGAACGATGGAACTGTAGGAAAGATTATTTCATATAAGAATGCCGGCGATATTGATGTGGATTTTGGAGAAAATCGTATCGCAAGACATAAAGCATATG
This sequence comes from Faecalicatena sp. Marseille-Q4148, assembly GCA_018228665.1. NCBI lineage: Bacteria > Bacillati > Bacillota > Clostridia > Lachnospirales > Lachnospiraceae > Faecalicatena > Faecalicatena sp. Marseille-Q4148. The sequence goes on along the minus strand of CP073692.1, from coordinate 1,867,852 downwards.
CCAATTTTGTGAGTGGGAAAATTAGATGTCCCCATATAGTTTCAAGGAGGTGTGACATTTAAGAAATGAAAAATAATATGAATGTGATCAGAAGCAATCGAAAGTCGATTTCCATTGAAATCAGACAAGATGCCACCATCCTTGTTCGTGCACCATATCAGATGCAAAATACAGAGATAAATAGATTTATAAAAGAAAAGGAAGATTGGATCGTAAAGCATCTGAAAAAAGCGGAAGATAGACAACGGGAAATGAAAGACATTCAAAAACTTTCTGTAGAGGAGATTCAAAAGCTGACAAATCTGGCTTTGAAGATCATTCCAGTGAAGGTAAAATATTTTGCGGGAGTAATGAATGTAAACTACGGTCGTATTACAATTCGGAATCAAAAGACGAGGTGGGGAAGCTGCAGTGCAAAAAAGAATTTGAATTTTAACTGTCTGCTTATGCTTGCACCGGATGAAGTAGTGGATTATGTTGTTGTTCATGAACTTTGTCATTTGATAGAGATGAATCATTCTAAAAAGTTTTGGGCACAAGTCGAACAGGTAATGCCGGATTATAAGAAGCATAAACAATGGCTGAAAGATCATGGAAACGAAATTATAGGGAGAATATACTGATATTTCGATATTCAGATATTATGCAGAAGGAAAATAGTACTTGACAAAATGAGTAAAATAATGTTAGTCTAGTGATCTAAGAGCGAAAGCGCATTATATTTATGTATAATGCGCTTTCGCTCTTTTTTTGATGAAATGGAGGTATAACAGTTATGAAAACGCAGTTTTCTATGCAATTTTCTATGCAAAAAGTAAAAACATTTGCAACGCAATTAACTTGGGAATTTATAGGAAGTGTATTCATTGCAGCCGGAATTTACAATTTTGCTGTACAGGCTAAATTTCCAATGACAGGATTTTCAGGGATTTCAATTATCTTATATCGGCTGCTGAATGTTCCGATTGGACTTTCCACGATTGCACTAAATATCCCGTTGGCGATTATTTGTTACCGACTTCTCGGAAAAAAATTCTTTGTCAGTTCTCTGCGATGTATGTTGATTTCTTCGTTGATGATTGACTATGTGGCACCACTATTTCCGGTATATGAGGGGGACAGATTATTAGCAGCTCTTTGTACAGGTGTATTTGGCGGTATCGGATATGCATTGATTTATTCGAAAAACTCTTCTACCGGTGGATCAGACTTTATTATTATGGCAGTGAAAGCAATCAAACCACATTTATCTCTTGGAAAAATTGCATTTTGGTCTGATGTCGGAATCATTTTAGTCGGTGGAATTCTATTCCGGGATATTGACGGTATCATTTATGGAATGGTTGTAAATTTCATTTTTGCTGTTGCGGTAGACAAGTTAATGTATGGAATTAACTCGGGAAAGCTCGCATTGATTGTCACAGAACATGGCCACAAGATTTGCGAAGTGATAGATGAATGTTGTCAACGAGGAGCTACCATTTTAAATGCGCAGGGCGGATATCATAGAAAAGAAAAGCAGGTAGTGATGTGTGCCTGCAGCAACAAAGAAATGTTCCATGTACAGCAAGTTGTAAAGAAAGCAGATCCGGATTCCTTTTTAATTGTACTCGAATCCAATGAAGTTCATGGCGAAGGGTTTAAAATGGTACAGATTGGAGAAGAAGCGAATTAGCAGGGAGGAAGGGGAAAAGGTTATGTATGAGATGGACGGTGGAGATGTAGCGTTTGAAGAAATGAGGTAAAGGGATAGCTTTTGGATGTGCAGTTCAAGAGCTATCATTTTTTTATAACGAATCATAGAGTATGCCAATTTGGAGTAACTGTTTTGGGTTTGGAAAGATAAAACATATTTTGTGGAGTTGTACCTTTTAAAATCTATAATATTGAAATTGAATATTGCAATTTTCAAAATTCAATTGAGCATATCTTAGTAAAGTGCTAAGATATGTGTAATGATTTTATTGATTCCGCAGAAAATAGGAGAGAGCAGTTTGAACTTGAAAAATATATCAGGCAGGGAGAGACAGAAGAGTCAATCAAACATTTGGCTTGAAAGAAGAGATGCTTCTAAGATGAAATTGATAAGGACAATACTGTTCTTTGTCGATAAATATAAATTACACTTATGGAGTGTATGTGGATTATGAGGGATGAAAGAATTATTCAATTAAAACAAGGCTTAACAACAGCTTTTATAAATCAAAATACTTTATCAAATCTGGCCTATAAGCCACAGTTTGTATCGAACAACTACAAAGAAGGGCGAAAGGTTATCTCATCTATTGAAGATGAGCTTTTGTTATGCGAAGAATTTGCCATTAGTGTTGCATTTATTACTATGGGAGGGATTACACCTCTTCTTCAAACGCTAAGCGAGTTAGAGCAGCGAAATATTCCAGGGAAAATACTTACAACAGATTATTTGACTTTCAGTGATCCAAAGGCTCTTCGGATTCTTGCTAATTTTAAGAATATTGAATTGAAAATGTATGTAACAGAGAATGCGAAAGAAGGATTTCATACGAAAGGATACATTTTCAAAAAAGAGGAAATGTATCGCATTATTGTTGGAAGTTCTAACATGACTCTTAGTGCGCTTACAACAAATCGTGAATGGAATACAAAGATTGTTTCTACAGAACAAGGTGAATATACACAGAATGTTGTAGCAGAATTCGAACAGTTATGGAATGCGCAGCAATCCTTATCGTTCGAGCAGTTCATTGAAGCTTACACGAATGTTTATACAAAGAATAAGATTATCCAGAGACAGAAAGAAATTGCGAAACAAGCGGAAGTTCCAGCTTTTGATGTATATCGTCTGCAACCAAATTCTATGCAAGTGGGATTTATAAATAATCTTCGAAGGATTTACGAATCTGGCGAAGATAGAGCGTTGTTGATTTCTGCGACAGGTACTGGTAAAACCTATGCTTCTGCATTTGCAGCAAGAGAACTGGAATTTAAGAAAGTGTTATTTTTAGTTCATCGTAACCAGATTGCAAAACAAGCATTGAAGTCTTATCGAAAAGTATTTGATGGTAAAGTTTCTATGGGTATGGTTACTGGTAAATATCAGGACTATGATGCCGACTTTGTGTTTGCAACAGTACAGACATTAAACAAAGAAGATACTCTGAGAAGATATAAAAAAGAACATTGGGATCTAATTATTATTGATGAAGCGCATCATAGTTCTGCGGATAGTTATAAGAAAATTATGGATTATTTTACGCCCAAATTATGGTTGGGTATGACAGCAACGCCGGACAAACGTGATGATAATATAGAAGGCAGGAATATTTATGAGATCTTTAATCATCAGATTGCATATGAGATTCGTTTGCAAAATGCAATGGAGGAGGATTTGTTGTGTCCGTTCCATTATTTTGGAATTACTGATTTGGAAGTTATTGCTGATGCTGGTAAATCATCTGAAGAAAAGGTTGAGAATTTCAGGTATTTAACATCGGATGAACGTGTATTAAATGTAATGAAACAGGCAGAATTCTTTGGTCATAGTGGAGACAGAGTAAAAGGCTTGATTTTCTGCAGTCGAATTGATGAGGCAAGAGAGTTATCTAATAAATTTAACGAAAAGGGTTGGAGAACACTTGTATTATGTGGAAGTGATTCGGAAACTGTGAGAGCAGCCGCCATTGAACGACTTGCTAGTGATGAAGCTGAAGATGCATTGGATTATATCATTTCTGTTGATATTTTTTCAGAAGGCGTTGATGTCCCTGAAATTAATCAAGTCATTATGCTTCGTCCGACAGAATCTCCGATTATTTTTATTCAGCAGTTAGGTCGTGGCCTTAGAAAAGCTGACGGCAAAGAATATGTAGTTGTCATTGATTTTATTGGAAATTATCGTAACAACTTTATGATTCCAATCGCTCTTTCTGGAGATAGAAGTTACAACAAGGATAATATTCGGCGTTATGTAACGGAAGGTGGTCGTGTGATTCCAGGTGCCAGCACAATTCATTTTGATGAAATTTCTCGAAAGAGAATTTTCCAGGCGATTGATAATGCGAATTTCAGTGATATTAAATTAATCCGTGAGAATTATGCGAACCTAAAAAATAAATTAGGACACATTCCAGCGCTTGCAGATTTTGATAAATATGGAGAGATGGATGTACTTAGAATTTTCGACAATAACAGTTTGGGATCCTATTATAAGTTCCTTGTGAAATATGAAAAAGAATATACAATCCGACTATCGAAAGATGAAGAAACAGTAATTGAGTTTGTTTCTAAAAAACTAGCTAGCGGAAAACGTATTCATGAACTGGAAATTTTGAAACGATTACTTAAGTATCAGCATGGAATCATGGCGTTTTTAAAGAAATCGTTGCATGAAAATTATAATTGTTCTATGGATGATAATTGTGCAGAGAATGTTATAAATATGATGACAAATGAATTTCCTACAAATGCAGCTAAGAAAACATATTCTCAGTGTGTATTCTTGGAGAAAGAAGGTTCAGACTATGGTGTGTCTAAGTCATTTGCAGAAATGTTACAGAATGAAGATTTCTATAATATTCTAGAGGAACTCATTGACTTTGGCATTTCTCGTTATAAAGAAAATTTCAGTATGCGTTATCAAGATACGGATTTAGTTTTATATCAGAAGTATACTTATGAAGATGCTTGTCGTTTGTTAAAGTGGGAAAGAAACGAAGTTCCATTGAATATCGGTGGTTATAAATATGACAAGAAAACAAAGACATTTCCAGTATTTATAAACTATGATAAGCAGGAAGATATTAGTGATACAACAAAATACGAAGATCATTTTACAAGTTGCAATCGCCTAATTGCGATTTCTAAGAGTGGACGTAGTATTCAATCAGAAGATGTACAGAATTTCTTAAATGCAAAAGAACGTGGGATTGACGTACAACTTTTTGTGAGAAAAAATAAAGATGATAAAATTTCAAAAGAATTCTATTATCTTGGAAGAATGACGTCAACTGGAGCAGTAAAAGAAATTATAATGCCCAATACTGATAAAACAGCAGTAGAAATAGAATGGGAATTAGATACTCCGGTGAGAGAAGACATTTACGAATATATTATAAACGGATAGGATAATAGAAACAATGGGAGATAACATGAAAACAATTAGAGTAGTGGCAGCAATTATTATTGATAATAAAAAAGTATTCGCAACACAACGTGGATATGGTGAGTTTAAAGATGGTTGGGAATTCCCGGGGGGAAAAATTGATATTGGAGAGACTCCAGAAGAAGCATTGATAAGAGAAATCAAAGAAGAACTCGACACAGAAGTAGAAGTGCTTGAATTACTGGATACCGTAGAATATGATTATCCTAATTTCCATTTATCAATGGATTGTTTTATATGTAAGATTAAAACTGGTGATTTGGTTCTAAAAGAACATGAAGCAGCTACATGGCTGACTAAAGATAATTTGTACAGTGTAGAGTGGCTACCAGCAGATCAGGAGTTAATTGAAAAAATTGAAAAGTATTTGAAGGAAGAGCAGGATGTTTAAGATTACAAACGGTGATTTTAAAAAGCAGATATATGGAAATGAAAACTATCTGACCAATTGACCGATGCTTGATCTTACAAAAGCATTCGGCCTAAGTCATAATGTAGATTTTAGCAAAGTGGTTAAAGATGGTAATACCTTTAAGAATTTGTCTTTTTTCGAGGATTAGCCAATATTGTTGTCGGCAATGATGATGTGAAGAATGAGTTTTTTGTGATGACTAATACCGTCGATGACTTGTATGAGTCGCTTAGACCAGATATTTTCAAAAGGGATTTCGAGCCAGATTACAAAGATACTATTCTTTATCTGAAGGGATTCATTGATGGTAAAATCTGTCTTTGGTGCTAGAACCAGTACCGCGATTTGGGACGGAAACAGAAGCATGAAGTATCACTTGACTATCTGATGTCGGAAAGGTCTTTTGAACCGTTTGCAACCGACAACTATTTTGAGCAGTATGTTTATGAAAAGCCGACTGTTTTTGTTGTGCAAGGGAAAGAAGTTGTCGTTACAAGTAAACGGTTAGCCGACGCATTAGCTAATCTGCCAGAACAAAGGCGCACTGTTCTGCTGATGAATTTCTTCCTAGGTTACAGCGAAAGAAAAATCGGGAATGAGTACGGAAGAAGCAGAAGTACAGTCAACTACTGGAAACTGGCGGCATTGAAGCAGTTAAGAAAAGAACTGGAGGAAACTGAACATGAGGAATAAGAAACTGATACCCTTTGAAACCATTGAGAAAGCTGTTGCCGGCGAGCCGGAAGCCATAGACGCGGTACTGCGGCATTACACAGCGCGGATTAAATATCTGTCTACCTATCGCGGGCATATTAACGACGATATTCAAGACCGTCTGAAAGCACAGCTTATCAAGGCTATCCTACAATTCCGTTTTGACAGGTAGTAGCAAAGTTAGAAAAAGCCGTCAAGGATAAAATGCACACTTGCGTGTCCTTGACGGCTTTCCCTGTCTTTGCTGTTGAGCAGCCAAGAGAGCGCAATCGGATAAACTGCTTACGCTCTCTATCCAGTATGGAATGTTACGCGATAGAGTGTGCTTCTTGCTTGATTTAAGCGCATTACAGAGAAGATAAGGGCAGGGGTAAGGGTTTTATACTCCAACCCTTAAAAATGAGGTTCTACTGCGTAACATAACAAACGATATTTTTATATTGCCGTTTCCGTTCCATTCTTTTTCATTCCGGCGGCTTTGCCGCTTTGTCTTGCCCCCAAGGAGAGGGATTAGGGAAAGGATAGGAAGGGAATGGGTATTTGATTAAATTCGTATTTGGTATTTCTTTAGTTATTTATATCTTTATTTAATTGCGTTGGATTTTCCAACGTAGGTTTTTCCAATGTTGGATAATCCAACGTAGGCTTTTCCAACACAGGAAAATCCAAGATAGGCGGTCTATGCCCCCTCGGACAATTACTACAGGTTTGTTACGCAGTAGAGGGGGAAAAACGCTTGATTTATGTGGCTTGCAGAACGTAAAAAATGCTCAGATGATAGTTTTATACTTCTACCCTCAAAAATGACGTTCTATTGCGTAACAAAGTGAAGATAGAAAAACAGAGAGCCGCCCACTATTGAAAGTGATTAACTCTCTGTTTGCACCCTGTCTGTCAGCGTTAGTGATAAGTTGTTGTGAATACTTCCTTATCAGCGTAAAACTAACGTTTTTCGGTACTCAAACACCCTCAAGTACGCCATTTTGTACGCCAAATTTTTTAAAAGCCCCGATATGAAAAATACATGTTTTGAACTGATTTTCGCCGTAAGAATATAAAGATTTACGGAGGAAAATACAATGATGAATCAGAAAAACTGTATGCCTGTGGGAGACTGCTTTATCCCAACAATCGAATTAAAACCAGTGGAAAACAAGATTTTAAACAAGTACGGCAGGATGCGCAGAGTGTTTTTGCAGGAGCAGAAGCCTATATTTTTCGATGATCTGGTGCTGACTGAGCAGCTGTTCCCGCATCTGTATGAGGTGCAGGAGATTGCAGAGAAACGAGTGGAAGTCATTATGGCTGGATTGCTGGAAAAGAATCCGGCTCCGGATAAGGAAACGGATGCTATGGCTTGGGTAAGGCACATGAATTTGCTGAAAGAAATGGCGGAGGAAATAGTGGTCAGGGAAGTAATTTATACATAATGTGAAATGGAACCAGCTCGGAAACGGGCTGGTTTCTTTATCGGCAAAATTGCCGATAAAACTTATAACAGGGTTTTGCTTAAAAAATGAGCAAAAAAGGGAAAGTATGCCTTGTAAAACAGATTTTTGATTTGCAAGGATAGTTTGGGATTTAATTAAAGATAAATGATGCCGAAAACGGCAAAAATATAGGATGTAAGCAAAAATAAATATTTGATAATTTGCCGATAATGTGATATACTATATCATAATAAAGTGTAAATTTTGATTTGAATTATAACGGAGGAGAGCAGATGCGATACCTTTCAGTTACTGAAATAGCAAAAAAGTGGAATGTTTCAGAGCGCAGCGTCAGAAATTATTGTGCACAGGGACGTGTACCAGGTGCATTTCTTACCGGCAAGACTTGGAATATTCCTGAAAATGCAGAAAAACCGGAGCGCTCAAACAAAAAGAAAGAGCAGCCAGTTACTTTGTTGGATATTCTGCAGGAGCAGAAAGCAAGTAAGTATTCCGGCGGCATTTACCATAAGACACAGATTGATTTAACATACAACTCCAATCATATTGAGGGCAGCCGTCTGACCCATGACCAGACCAGATACATCTTTGAAACCAACACCATAGGCGTAGAAAACGAAGTGCTAAATGTAGATGATGTGATTGAAGCAGCAAATCACTTCCGTTGCGTTGATATGATTATTGATAATGCAAAAGCGGCTTTAACAGAAAAGTTTATTAAAGAACTACATCTGATTCTGAAGAATGGAACCAGTGATTCCAGAAAAGATTGGTTTGTTGTTGGTGATTACAAGAAATTGCCGAACGAAGTTGGCGGAATGGAAACAGCACTTCCGGAAGAAGTTTCTGATAAAATGAAAGTTCTGTTGACAGAGTACAATGGAAAAGAAGAAAAGACTTTTGAAGATATTTTGGATTTCCATGTGAAGTTTGAACGAATCCATCCGTTCCAGGATGGAAAGGTAACATTGAGATACCAGCAAAATGTGGCATAACAGCGGCAAACTTGCTTTGTATATAAAATTTAATAGTGTATAAGCCAAAGGGCGTTTCACTTTTATAGGTGGGCGCCCTTTTTTCATACCTATTTTCAAGAGAAAGGAGATCCCCATGGAATTAAACGAAATGGAAAAAAAGCTGCTCTTTCAGGTGGAGAGCGATTATCAGACAAAGATCCTGAATGAACTTTATATGACCGTGAGGTATTCAAATAATTCCGAGCAGCGGGAGGCGGCAGAAGGTCTTATGGCAAAACTTCGTGTTCTGTCAAATGCAGAGTGCATGGACTTGGTAAAAGATATTCAGAAGAATTACCGTCTGCCCTATCCAGCCCGGACGATTGGAGAAAAGATCGCCGAGGCCAGACAGCAATCAGGTGCAGAAAAATTGAAGGGGCATGACATCATGGCGCTTGAACGCTTTGACCCGGAGGTAAGGCACATGATCGTTTTTGATGTATTGTCTTACGATTCCCCTGTTGGCGACAAAGGCGATAAGATGCGCTTGTTCCTTACAGATACCGGCTATCAGAAATTTTTAGAGAGTCAGGAACGGGGCGAAGTGAAACTGAAAAACCATGCGAAGGTCTCTGGCGGCCATCTCCATTATGACCACAGGGATCATGTCTTGTAACGGAATAGTCGAAGAAAGGAGGCGATACAATGGCAGTATTCCGTGTAGAGAAAACAAAGGACTTTACGATAATGAGCAATCACCATCTGCGCAATACGGAGTTGTCCTTAAAGGCAAAGGGGCTTTTATCACTTATGTTGTCGCTGCCGGAAGATTGGGATTATACCACAAAGGGACTCGCCCATATCTGCAAGGATGGTGTGGATTCTATCACTACTGCCCTGAAGGAACTGGAGCGGCATGGTTATCTCACCAGACAGCGCCTCCGCTATGATAACGGGCAGTTGGGAGACATTGAATATACGATCCATGAGCAGCCTGTAAGTACCGAAAACACAGGGCTTTCACCTAAACGGGAAAATCCAAGACAGGTAAAACCTGAACAGGCAAAACCTAAACAGGCGGAACCTGAACAGGAAAATCCGGCACAATTAAATACTAATCCATTAAAAACAAAAAAATCAAAAAAAGATAAATCAATAACTTATCCATCAATCTATCCAGCAGAGCCGGAAGCGGCAAGCCGCACGGATGGGATGGATCGGATAGAGCTGATAGAAGCCTATCGTGAAATCATCAAAGAAAATATCGAATATGACTTACTGGTCTTACGGTATGGCAGGGAACGTCTGGACGAAGCCCTTGAACTTATGCTTGAAGTGATTTTGTCTAAACGCCCTTACATTCGCATTGCCGGAGATGATTTTCCGAGGGAGATCGTCAAGAGCCGGTTCCTGAAGATCAATTCCGGTCACTTAGAGTATGTCTTTGACTGTATCGACAAGAACACGACGAAGGTTGGAAACATCAAAGCCTACCTGTTGGCGGCGCTGTATAATGCCCCGGCTACAATGGACAGCTATTACCGTGCCGAGGTCAATCACGACCTGTACGGCTGTTAGACACCTTTGGGTGTCTTTTTTCATTTCATCACAGGAAGGAGGCAAAGCACAATGAAAAGAAACACTGTGCCGGTACTATGCCCGGCGTAACCAAAGAACAGATTCAGGCAGCGCGGGAAGCTGACTTGTTTACTTACCTGCAATTCCATGAACCCGGCGTGCTGAAACGGGATGGACCTAATTTCCGGCATAAGGAGCATGACAGTCTGGTATATGTGACCGGGAAAAGGTACTGGTACTGGAACAGCCGTGGACGGAGTATCAATGCGCTGGACTACCTGATCCAGATTCGGGGATATGGTCTTGTGGATGCGGTTCATGCTCTGGTAGGTGGAGAAATCCGGCAGGAACCGGCCTACCGAAGTACGGCAGAAATACAGGTATCAAAGGAGCCGGAAAAGAAAGCATTCTCTCTCCCCTGGGCCAGACGTTGCGCGACCGCTGCGGTCTCCTATTTGCAGAAACGGGGGATCAGCTCAGAAGTCATTCGCCAGTGTTTACAAGCCGGGATTTTTTACGAAGCCCGGTATCATGGAGAACCGGTTTGTGTGTTTGTAGGGAAAGATGATTCCGGGAAAGCGAAGTTCGCCTGTATGCGCAGTATCGGCGGCAATCTCAAAAAGGATGTCTATGGCAGCGACAAAGGATATAACTTTTGTTATCCCCCGCAAAGTCCGGGCAGCCGGCATGTGGCAGTTTTTGAAGCTCCTATTGATGCGCTTTCCCATGCAACACTTCAAGAGTTGGAGGGATGGAAATGGAATGGTTATCGCTTGTCTTTGGGAGGTACTTCCCATGTGGCGCTGACTTCTTTCCTGGAACGCCACCCGGAGATCCGGCGTGTTACCCTTTATATGGACCGCGACCTTGCCGGATTTGTCAATGCTCGGAAAATCAAGACCATGCTCCACGAGGATAAACGTTTCCGTCATATCCGGGTAAGTGTCAACCCTCCCCGGATGGGAAAAGATTACAATGAGAAATTGCTGCAGGTTCGGGAACAACTGCAAACCAGCCAGCACCAACGCCGCCCAAAAGAGGCGGCTGTTTCAATTTAGGGAGGATTTCAACATGAATGGATCTCAACAGATCTGCTTTACAGACAGTGCCGGAAAAGCGCTGTTTTCCATTCCTGACAATGGTTTACTTTGTCTGTTCTATGGAAACGGGGACAGACACTTTGCTGTTTGCCATCGTCTGGATGATACCCATGCAGAAATTGACGGGGTAAATTATTCGCTGCCGGACTTTGCCAAAAGGATGAAACACAACCAGATCAGCTTTGCCCCGGCATAAGGCTGGAAAACAAATAACAGGAGGATTTGAAAATGAAAAAAATTGAAAATACCGCTTTGCAGATGATTGCCGAGGCTTCCCGGTGTCCAGACTACAGCCCCGATATGGTTAAATCGCTGATGAAAAAGCTGGACATGAACGAAAAGGGCTTTGCGCTTTTGATGAATGTTGCCCCATCCACAGTGCGTCTTTGGACCAGCGGAGCTGCACAGCCCTGCGGCACAGCAAAACGCCTCATGCAGATTTATGAAACCGGTCCGGAGATTGTCGGCAAGATTGCCGGCGGGCCGCTACCGGCAGATGGGAGGGATTGATGAATGACGGAGACAGATAGCCAGCCGATTGCGGAAAATGAGCAGGTCAAAGAACTGCTTGCTCTCCTAAAAGACAACAACACACCGGGATATGAAGAATTTTCCAAGCTGATCGAGCATGTGACCGGGATGGAGCAGCGTCTTTTGGAGGCAACCGAGGAATTAAAGGCAGTGCGTCAGGAAATGCAGGGATTACAGAACCATTCTCTGAAAGATGCTCTCCAAAAGAGCTATACAGCTATGGAGGCGAATATTTCCGTTATGCGTCACCGTCTTTCCGAACTCAAAGGCCAGATCATAAACGGGTGCAGGAATATCCTTGCCGATTTCAGGGAACGCGGTACTGTCGCTTTGAATGGGATCACACAGTTTTTACATGTCAGACCGGTGTTGGAGTCCATTCAAAGTGCAGCAGAAAAAAGTATGCAGGCCAGCAACAGGGCTGTTGCCAGAATTGATGCTTTCAGTACGGAATACCACGAAATGGGGCGGCATTTCAAAAATATGGGCCGTACCCTTCAAGGAAAACCTGCGGAGACAGACGCAAAAGAAAATGGGAAGATTGCCAGAGTGTTCAAAGGTGCTTTCAAAGTGGAGGGCGCCCTTATATCCTCCATTAACCGTAATGCGGAGTGGGCACTTAATACCCTTGCCCGGTTGGAACAGACTACGGAAAGGCGCCCTTCTGTTTTGGAAGCAATGCGGGAACAGGTAGCAAAAACGGAACCGGCAAAAAAGCAGCCGGCACCTTCCCATGATAAGGAAAGCCGGTAATTGTCAGGTTCACATGAAAGGAGGAATTTGATTGAATCAGGAACCACTACCGCAGATTCATTTGATCCGTGATACAGACTTATCCGTCTTTGCGTATGAGCTCCATATTTTTGCCGGAGATTTTCTTAGGGAATGCGAATTTAATATGCGTTCTCTGGTGACAAATACCGGGGCTGATTCCATTGCTATCATGGGGAAAAATCACATGTGGCTTTCCGACACCTTGTTTGCTTATTGTTCTACGGCGGACCTTCATCAAATGATCTCAACAACGGAGTTCATCGGAGCGAGGGCTTTCCTGTTTCATACGGATCGCAGCGAGGGCGGTCACTTGTACGGGGATGTCCTGATGATGGATTTAGACACGCTACGGCAGGATATAAAAAGAAATATCCTCTATCCTTGCGGCGTCAATATCGAACGCAAAGATGGTTCAGCGGCCACGGTCAGCCTGAAAGAATGGACTGAAATGGAGCTTTACGAAAAAGATGCTCTGAAAAGCTGGGGATTTTCTTATGCCACGAATCAAGTTACGGAATGGCAGTACCACTATTCCACGATGTTCAGACAGTGGATGGATCAGGCATTTCGTTATATGCCCCAGGATTTAGAAGAACGCCTGAATATGCAATATATGGAGGCAGCCCAGAACCCGGATATGGATAAGTACCGCATACCACAGGGAACGGCAAAACAGATGCTTCTTTATGACGAAGCCCCTGTGTATCGGCTTCTTCCAGCCGGTTCGGAGAAAATTGCGCCCATCGCAGCAGTCTCTACGGGCTTGTGGTATGAAAATTACCGGGAGTTTGCCATTGCACCGAAGGATTTAGGCGCTTTGGACAAACTGATCCGCAGGGAAACCGACCGGCTCACAGGAAACCTCCCACAACTTCACAAAGACGAAGAACGCCGCCCTGCCCCGGAACGATAAGAATTTTACACTGACTGGAGGTGATGAAGATTGGCAGGAGTGCATGAAGATTTCGGTGAAAAGATCGGCGGTGCGAAAAAAGACCTGTGGAAAGACCGCGGGCTGTATGCGGATGATCTGGAAGCCATGAATGAGCGCGAAGCCGAAAAATTTGTGAAAAAGGATAATGTCTGGAAAAAGCCGGACTATGCAGTCATGCTGGAGGAAGGGATTCCTCTTGGCGTGGTCTATTTTATCAAAAAAGCGAGGGACGGCTTAAACGCTTCCCCTCAGTATTACCGCACGGATGACACCCCGGAAAAACGGACCGCGAGACAAAAGGAATATATAAAAACAGTCCGGGAATTGCAGACAGTGCTTTCAGATGTCCGTACTGTGGAGGATGCTGCGAAAGCCTATGACCGCTTTTTCGTTGACAATGGATATTTAGAAAAAGTACAGGGCTGGGGCTGGGGAAGCGGAATCCACTACCGGGCAACGAAAAAGGGTCAGGACAATCCCGTGATCACAAACAAATTGTCCAATACCATGCTGATTCGCTCGGCTGAATATTTTGAGCGCAACTTTACTCAGAAAGCAAAAAAGGAACAGTTTTGTGTTTACAAAGAGCAGAAAATACCGAAAGGTTATGCGATCCACTTCAACGACGGGAAACATACCTATTCTAAAAATGAGGACTGGAACCCCGGTACCTACTATGTGACAAAAGGCTATTCGATCCTGCGGACCAATTTTGAGACCAAAGAAGCTGCCCTGAAATGGGTGCAGGAACTTGCCAAAGGCAGGAACAAAAACGGAAAGATCCGGTTTGTCCCTCCCCAGCTCGCCCATGTCAAACGTACTGGGCCGGATTACCGGAATGGTGTGGAGATCACCGGACAGCATTATCTTGATACATTTGGGTTCCGCGGCGGCGAGTTTGGAAACTGGATGAACCAGAACGACCGTCAGACCTCCCTTAACATGGGATTTGAAGCACTAAAGGATCTGGCGTCAGCCCTTAAGATCAGCGATAAAGATATTGCTTATCAGGGTACGCTTGCTATCGCTTTTGGTGCAAGAGGCAGCGGCAATGCTGCGGCTCATTATGAACCTTTGCGTACAGTCATCAATCTTACGAAAATGCACGGGGCCGGTTCCCTGGCACATGAATGGTGGCATGGACTTGACGATTATCTTGGTACAAAGATGGGCACAAAAGGGATGCTGTCAGAACAGCCCCGCCTCTATGCGCCGTTCCAAAAACTCATTGACACCATGAAGTATAAACCGGAAACACCGGAACAGGCAGCAAAGCGCACGGAAGCACAAACAGAACGCACCCGGAAAAATGCGGCAAGCTGGCTGGATTCCTCGGTTCTTGCCTCTCTGAAACGGTATGGCAATAAGGAACAGATGGAAACCTACGCAGTCTTGCGGGAAGCATTTTTGTCCGGCGAACCCGGCTCTGTGGAACAGATCAGCGCATTTAAGAAGAATGTTACCGGCCGGGTAATTCCCAAAAGTGAACGGGAACGGCTGGAAATTTTTGAGCGTATGCTTTCCGGGATGCAGGCGCAGGAAGCTCCGCAGATTGGACGGACGGAAACTGATTTTTACCGTAATTCGGTACGCATGGGAAAAGAATGTGAAAAAGACGGCGGTTATTGGGACAGCAATGTGGAAATGACAGCCAGAGCCTTTGCCTGTTATATCAAGGACAAACTGCCCTACACATCGGATTATCTGGCAGGCCATGCCGACTGTGCCCTTACCCTGGTTTCCGGTAAAGACGGAGAAATGGAGGTATTGAAAGCCTTCCCTGTGGGGGAAGAACGCCGTGCGATCAACGCTGTTTTTGACGAGATCATTCAGGATTTGAAACGGGAACAGCTATTGACCCATGCCGATGTAACGTTTCCCCTCTCTGTTTCTGAACTTCGTGAGGCAGCGGACGGTCAGCTATCCATGTTCGGCGTCGGCCGTCCTTCCGTGATGGATCAGCTTGCGGCAAACAGACCGGCAGATAAAAAATCACCGGCACAGACGGTTTCCAGAAAAAACCATGAGCCGGAAATATAGCAGGAGGTGAACAGCATTTTGGAAGAAAACAGGGATTACCATGCCTACCGGTATGGCGACCACTTGACGCCGGGATCAGAGCTTAAAATTGAGCACAGCGTAGTTTGTGAAAATGTGGATATTTCTACACTGATCACAATGGGAACAGATAGCCTGGAAGCCATGCGCCAGGGAAGTATCGACGGGGAGCAGAAAGCCTATGAAATCGTGGTGGCTGCCGCAAAACAGTGGGAACAGCAGGCAGCGGCAACACAGACGATCAACCGGGCTTTGGAATATCTTCGTACACCGGAGATCGAACATACAGGCAACCAGTGGAAAGACACCGATAACTGGAGGGCAGATCAGAAAATCAGCAACCGGGTCTATCAGATGACCTGCAGTATTTGGGAAGATACGAAATATGACCGGGAAACCAAACAGAGTGTTCCGATTGCCTGGTATGTGACATGGGAAGTCCGTATTCATTCCCCGAAGCAGGGATATGGAGCAAAGATTGCCGGACAAAACCAGAAACGATATACAGATAAGAACGCAGCCATAAAATATCTGGACGGGCGAAAGAAAGCCTATTCCCATTTATTCACGGAAATTTCCCCGCCGATCCCGAAAGAATATGAGCACCATTTTATGGTTCACGGCACTCTTTTACCTGGCTATACGGTTGAAGGACTGGAACAGGCCAAAACGGAACATGCCGCCGCCGAGGTTTCGGAGGGCGGTATTTTTACACCCAAAAACCGGGAGAAGCCTTCCGTCCTGGGGAAGCTCTCTGTGGCAAAAACTCAGGAAAAAACGCCAACCGCTCCCGGTACGGCAATGAAAAAGAAGGAGGATATACAATTATGAAAGTGTTAATGGTAGAGCCGGGCAAGTCCCCTTATGCTGCGGAGATCGAAAGTGGTCTGAAATCCTTGCAGGCGGCAGTGGGCGGAGATATTCAAGCGGTCTATCCGTATGAGGACCCGGTGGCTCTGATCTGTAATGAAGAAGGCAAGCTGATGGGGCTGCCTCTGAACCGAGCTCTCTTTGACGATGACGGCCACATCTATGATATTGTGTCCGGGAATTTTCTGATCGTTGGTCTTGGTGAGGAAGATTTTACAGACCTTTCCCCGGACTTGATGGAGAAATACGGGGAGCAGTTCAAGTACCCTGAAAAATTTGCAAGGATTGCCGGCGAGATCATTGCAGTCAAGCAGCCTGCAACCAATGAACACCGGGAAAAACCGATGATGCACCATTCCGGCCCGGATTTGTAGAAAGAAAGGAGCCAATTATGTTAATGGCAGTAAATGAACCTTATGCCCTTATGGTGCAGCCGGACGATATTCTGATCTCTCCCCGTGAGGTAGATGAACATTTTGGGACGATGGTATGCTTCCATCCCCGCTATGCGCTGGGCGACCATCACAACTATATGGACAAAGACGACTTCCTGCGGGAAATGTATTTAGATACCGTAGGACATGATGAAGCTGGCATGAAACGCTATGAACGGATGGTAAACATTGTAAGCAGCCGTTTCCGGCATGGACCAAAGACAGAGGAACGGGCGATCGATGAAGCAATGCAGAAAGTAATTTCGGAAAAGTATCTGATGCTCCCCCTCTATCTCTACGACCACTCCGGTCTTGCCATGAGTACAGAAAGTTTCTCAGGCAGGGCTCCTCATGCAGAATGTGACAGCGGACAGGTCGGCTGGATCTATGTTTCCAAAGAATATGCCCTAAAGGAATTTGACGCTGACAAGATGACCGGTGCTATCCGTCAGAAAGCAGACGCACTGATGCGCAGCGAAGTCGCTGCTTACGATTCCTATCTGCGCGGCGAATGTTATGGGTTTGAGCTTTATAAAAACGGGGAGCTGTCGGATAGCTGCTGGGGCTTTATGGGTAACTTTTCCGATGTGTTGAAAGATATGGCTGAATACCTCCCGGATGAGTGCAAAGGGATGGTCGATCATCTGGAGGAACAGGAACGCCCGGCTACGATCATCAAGACGCTTTTGAAACACGCTAAAATTCAGGTCGATCAGGCAGCAAAAGCCTTTGAACACGCTTCCCGACAGCAGGTTCTTGGGGAAAGCCGGTAAAAAGTTATTTCCATATTATAAATACCGATTTTATCAGAAAGGAGGATGCTCTTGCAGGAAGATCTCGAACAACGAACGGTTTCTGTTTCTATACAGGCAGCAAAACTGTCAGGGCGGGTACTGCGTGCGGCTATTGCTGCGGTACTCCAAAAGATGGAACAGGAACGTACAATGCCAAGAGTCGGACGCAACAGTATGAAGCGGCTGACTTATAAAGACCCCGGAGCTAATACCATTGAAGTTTCAGGACGAATCCGCTCTTTTGAACGGTATGTCAGGAAACATCAGGTACGCTACCATATAGAAAAGGAACTTGGGACCGATCCCCCAAAATGGACGGTATATTTCAAGGCAAACCAGGCGGATGCACTGACGGCAGCATTTAAGGAATATACAAAGAAAGACCTTACACGCAGCACCAGACCGTCGCTGCTTACACAGCTTCATAAGTTCAAAGAACTGGCGCAGTCGCTTGGCCGTGACCGTGTAAAGAACAAAGAACACGGAGGACCGGAACGATGAAGATCGATGCAGAAACAATGAAAAAACAGGTCATTCTCCATCTGCCTTATGTTCTGTTCCTTCTGGTATTTGCCAAGCTGGGCGAGGCGGTGCGTCTGGCTCCCGGAGCGGACGCTTCCCAAAAGCTGTTAGGACTGTCCGAAGGCTTTGCCCTTGCGTTTCAGAGTATGTGGCCGGGGGCGGCAATGGACTGGCTGATCGGTTTATGCGGTGCAGCCATTATGCGGCTGGCAGTCTATCTTAGAGGGAAAGACGCTAAGAAATACCGCAAAAATGTGGAATACGGTTCAGCTCGTTGGGGAAATAAAGCCGATATTGCCCCGTTTATGGACCCAAAGCCGGAAAACAATATCATTCTTACCCAAAGTGAAGGACTGATGTTAAACGGAAGGCCCAAAAATCCGGCCAATGCAAGAAATAAAAATGTACTGGTAGTCGGAGGATCAGGTTCTGGAAAAACGCGCTTTTTCATCAAGCCCAATCTGATGCAAATGCACAGTTCCTACGTCGTCACCGATCCGAAAGGTACAGTCCTTGTGGAATGCGGAAAGATGTTACAGCGAGGCACGCCAAAGCTGGACAAGGACGGAAAGCCTGTGCGGAATGAAAAAGGAAAGATCATCTATGAGCCCTATAAAATACGGGTATTCAATACGATCAATTTTCAGAAAAGTATGCACTTTAACCCATTCGCCTACATTCATTCCGAGAAAGATATTTTGAAAATCGTCACGACTCTGATCTCCAATACCAAAGGCGAAGGAAAAGCCGGAGACGATTTCTGGGTCAAAGCAGAAACCCTGCTCTATACGGCACTGATCGGATATATCTACTATGAAGCCCCGGCAAACGAACAGAATTTTGCCACACTGGTAGAAATGCTGAACGCAATGGAGGTCCGTGAGGATGATGAATCGTTCAAAAATGCCGTTGACCTTCTCTTTGACGCGCTGGAACAAAAAGACCCGGATCATTTTGCCCTGCGTCAATATAAGAAATATAAGCTCGCTGCCGGAAAAACAGCAAAGTCGATCCTTATTTCCTGTGCTTCCAGACTGGCTCCTTTTGACATTAAAGAAGTCAGGGAAATTACCATGTATGACGAACTGGATCTGGATATGCTGGGGGATGAACGGACTGCTCTTTTCCTTATTATGAGTGATACGGACGGGACCTTTGCATTTTTGATCAGTCTGATCTATTCCATTTTGTTTAACCGCTTGTGCGAACGGGCAGATGATATATATGGCGGAAGGCTTCCCATCCATGTACGCTGCCTGATCGACGAGGCGGCAAATATCGGGCAGATCCCGAACCTGGAGCGTCTTATGGCGACCATCCGAAGCCGTGAGATCTCTGCCTGCCTGGTGCTGCAGGCGCAAAGCCAGCTCAAAGCCCTGTATAAAGACAACATGGACACCGTCATCGGTAACTGTGACGCCTCTCTTTTCTTAGGAGGCAAAGAAGAAACCACCTTAAAAAGCTGGAACTCCCTATTGGGGAAAGAGACCATCGACCTGTATAACACCAGTGTCACAAAGGGCAATCAGGAATCCCACGGACAAAATTTTCAAAAGCTGGGAAAGGATCTGATGTCGGTGGATGAACTGGCAGTTATGGACGGGGGCAAATGTCTGCTGCAGATCAGGGGTGTGCGGCCGTTCCTCTCCCGGAAATACGATATAACCAAACACCCAAATTACAAACTGCTTTCCGATTTTAATGAGAAGAACGCTTTTAATATCGAAAAGTTTCTTTCTACCCGGATGCCGATGCGTCCCGGTGAACGATACCGCAATTATGAAGTCACAGCCGAAGATCTGGCTTCCCAGACTTTATAGAGTTGTTCCTGCCTGTCAAAGCATGATGCCCCGGCAGGCTTTGTTTTTGTCACGATGAAAGGAGGATTTTTTGAGGATTCGTGATTCTCCCTGAAAAGTAAATAACCGCAGGATTCTTCCTGCCCCATGCCGCCGTGCTGTTTGAAACAGATTTTTTTCTAAAAACAGTGCGGCGACTTTTTTTGTTTCCGGCCTGATACGGCCATATCACAAATTAAAATTTCTGAAATTAAAGGAGGAACATTATGGCATTTTTTGCAAGCGCGATTGATACTTTGAAGATCCTTGTGATCGCCCTGGGCGCAGGTCTGGGCGCATGGGGTGTTGTAAACCTTCTCGAAGGTTACGGAAATGATAACCCAGGTGCAAAATCCCAGGGGATCAAGCAGCTTATGGCAGGCGGAGGTATCGCTCTGGTTGGTGCAACGCTGATTCCGCTGCTTTCCGGCCTGTTCGGTTAAGGGCTGATTTATGGGCAGTCTGTTTGAACGGATAACAGACTGGATTAAAGAGGGCTTGATCGATGCGATCACCGGACAGTACACCAGCATTTTCAACTCCGTCAACAATCAGGTTGCGGATGTGGCAAATCAAGTAGGACAGACCCCGCAGGGCTGGAATGGCGGCGTATTTTCCATGATCCAAAATCTTTCGGAAACTGTCGTCATTCCCATTGCGGGCATGATCCTGACCTTTGTTCTGGTGTATGAACTGATCCAGATGATTCTCGAAAAGAACAACATGCACGAATTCGATACATTCAACATCTTCAAGTGGATTTTCAAGACTTTTGTTGCCACTTACCTGCTCACCAACTGTTTTACGATTGTGATGGCGGTCTTTGATGTGGCCCAAAATGTGGTGTCGCAAAGTGCCGGTGTCATAAACGGGAACCTGGATGTGCAGGCGGCGTTGTCTGATCTGGAAACCCAGCTTGAAGCAATGGGAATGTGGGAACTGATTGGACTGTGGCTGGAAACCAACATCATCAATCTGTGTATGTGGGTACTGTCCATCGTGATCTTTGTCATTGTATATGGCCGTATGATCGAGATTTATTTAACCGTGAGCCTTGCACCGATCCCGTTTTCCACAATGGCAAACCGGGAATGGGGACAAATGGGAACCGGGTATCTGCGTTCCCTTTTTGCCCTGGGTTTTCAGGGTTTTTTGATTCTGATCTGTGTTGCCATTTATGCAGTGCTGGTCCAGTCTATCCCATCGTCCGGCGACGTGCACGGCGCGATCTGGGGAACGGCGGGTTATACGGTACTGCTGGCTTTTGCCCTGTTTAAGACAGGTTCGTTATCCAAATCCATATTTAATGCAAGATAGCATGAACAAAACCAATTCTAAAAAGGAGGATTTTATATATGAGTAAAACCAATACAGAAAAAATGGCGCCGGAGACACAGACGCCGGAAATGGCAAACGGCATGAAGCTGGATGTCCGCGTGCGTCCGATCGCCCCAATGGGAAACCTGCTGGCGTTTGCCAATGTTACGATTGGCGGATGCTTTAAGATTGACGGCTTCCGTATCTGTTCCAGTGAAAAGGGGCTGTATGTCAATATGCCCGCAACCCAGGATAAGGGAGGCAACTGGAAAGATGTCTGCTGGCCGGTTACGGCAGAGTTCCGCAAGCAGCTCAACGATGCCTTAATCGATGGGTACGGGCAGGCTATTGAAAATTTGCAGGCAACTCTTGAAGCGACAAAGGGAGCAGCGGAAAAACCTTCCCTGACCGGTGCATTGAAAGAAAATGCCGGTAAGGTCAAAGAACAGCCGGCCAAACCGGCCACATCTAAGAATGAGCAGGCTCGCTAATGCCGGAAACGAAACAGTACGGCATTATCTATGCCGATCCGCCATGGCGCTATGACAGGAAACATGGAAGCGGCGTTGCGGAAAACCATTACCCCACAATGAGCATTGAAGAAATCTGTGCCCTGCCGGTATCGGAACTTGCCGCAAAAGACAGTGCCCTTTTTCTGTGGGCGACCTTCCCGCAGCTCAATGAAGCCTTCCGGGTGATCGATGCCTGGGGATTCAAATATAAAACGCTGGCTTTTCTATGGCTCAAACAGAACCGGAAAGCGGATAGCTGGTTTTATGGCATGGGCTTTTGGACCCGCTCAAACGCGGAGGTCTGCCTGCTGGCAACCAGAGGCCGTCCGAAACGCCAATGTGCGGGAATCCATCAGTTTGTGATCTCCCATATTGAGCAGCACAGCAAGAAACCGGACGAGGTGCGGGATAAGATCGTAAAACTCATGGGCGATCAGCCCAGAGTGGAACTGTTTGCAAGACAAAAGACACCCGGCTGGGATGTATGGGGCAATGAAGTGAACTGTACGCTGACTATGCCGGAGCGAAAGGGGTGATTTTGATAGAACAAGATGCAAAGCGGCTGCTTATGGAACGGCTGGACGAGTGTTTGAAGGTTCATGCGGATATGCTGGATGCACAGAACATCGGCAGTATTTACGAGTTACAGGGACTTTCGGAACTCCACTATTATCTGAAGGTTGAGCATGTATTTACTCCGGCGGAAGTAGAGGCGCTTCTTTCTTTTCAGGACCCGTTGGATGTAGCCCGATGGTGTTGGGAAGAAAATAACCATGAACACAGTTTCCCGATCTGCGATCTTCTCAAAGAAATTGATGCAGCGCAAAAATTTGAACATTTCACAAGCGAACCTTCCGCACAGGACAAATATACGCTCCTGATGAAACGGCTGGGACAGAATTACTTTGCTTACCGGGAAAGCCTTATGTCAAGAGATAAGGAATCCTTAATTGAAAAAGCTGCTGAAATTACAGCCATGCAGGAGGCGTATTCCTATCTGACAACAAAGTTTGAGTTCGGGGATGAAATGCTGGATGATGTGCTGGCGCTTGAGAATCCTTTGAAATACTTTGCAGACCGTTGGCTTATGCCGGTTTCAGATGTGTTCGACGTGGATATGGATATTCGGGAAAATATTGCCGGAATCCGAGACAGCCAGGAATACCTGTGTCAGAGAGAGCCGGCTGTTTCTGTCCTGGCACGGCTGCAAAATGCGGCTCAGGAAGTGCGGGAATGTCCGGCTGTGGAGAAACCGGTACGCGATTTCGGTGCACGGTAATGGGCCGGAAATTATATTACGATGGGAGGTGTATAGATGCCTTATGTACCTGTACCAAAGGATTTAACCAAAGTTAAGACTAAGCTGGCCTTCAATCTGACGAAGCGCCAGCTTATTTGTTTCAGCCTTGCCGGGCTTGTCGGCCTTCCGGTGTATTTCTTTACCCGCGGGGCGATCGGCAATTCGGCGGCTGTACTTTTGATGATCGGGCTGATGATGCCCTTTTTCTTCTTCGCCATGTATGAGCGTGACGGGCAGCCGGCAGAAAAGATCTTGAAGAACCGGCTCCGTTATAAGCTCTGGCCGAAGGACCGTCCATACAGGACGGATAACCTGTATAAATCTATGTCAAAGAAGGAGGTTACAAAGATTGCCAAAAAACAAGCAGCAGGAAGCTCAGGAAAAGCGTCTGCAAAAAAACATCAGGCAGGCCAAAAAGACCAGAGCCGATGCAAAGCAGGGCAAAACTAAGTCTGCCCGTTCCAAGCCGTCTAAAAAAGGCGGTTTTTTTGCCGGGCTGAAAGCAGATGCCCCGCAGACGGTCCAGCAGAGCATTCCCTACCGTGAAATGTACCGGGATGGGATCTGCCGGCTGACCGATACCCTTTACACCAAAACGGTGCAATTTTTTGATATTAACTATCAGCTTGCACAGGCAGATGATAAAGCACAGATCTTCGAGGGTTACTGCGATTTCTTAAATTACTTCGACGCCTCGATCCATGTGCAGCTTACCTTTATCAACCAGCGGGCCAATATGCAGGATTTTACCAGAAGCATTGACATCCCTCCCCGCGGCGACGAGTATGACGGAATCCGCAAGGAATACGGGGATATGTTAAAAAACCAGTTGCAGAAAGGAAATAACGGTCTCACCAAACGCAAATACATTACCTTTGGGATCGAGGCAGATGACCTGCGTACTGCGAAAATGCGTCTGGAACGCATTGAAACGGATGTACTGGCAAATTTCAAAACCCTTGGAGTCCAGGCAAGATCCTTAAACGGACTGGAACGTCTGGAACTTCTTCACAGCCAGCTTCACCCGGACGGTCAGGAAAAATTTCATTTCCAGTGGTCGGATCTGCCTAAGACCGGTCTTTCTACCAAAGACTTCATTTCCCCATCCGGGCTGTCTTTTTCAAAGGATGGAAAGACATTCCGGGTAGGCGACCATTCCGGTGCTGTCTCCTTTTTGCAGATTTTGGCGCCGGAGCTTACTGATCGGCTTTTAGCGGATCTTCTTGACTTAAACGACGCCGTGACCGTCAACCTGCATATCCAGTCTATCGACCAGGCACAGGCAATCCGAAACATCAAACGCAAAATGTCGGACCTGCAGAAAATGACCATTGAGGAACAAAAGAAAGCGGTCCGATCCGGGTATGATATGGACATCATTCCCACCGACCTTGCCACCTATGGAGAGGAAGCCAAAAATCTTTTGCAGGATTTACAGAGCCGCAATGAGCGCATGTTCCTTGTGACGGTACTGGTGGAAAATATCGCAGCCAAACGCCAAAAGCTGTTCAATGATATTTTTGCCGCTTCGGGTGTGGCACAGAAATACAACTGTGCCTTAAAACGGCTGGATTACCAGCAGGAACAGGGGCTTATGTCCTCGCTTGCTCTTGGTACGAACCAGATTGAAATTGAGCGCGGGCTTACGACCAGCAGCACAGCGATCTTTGTACCGTTTACCACCTGTGAATTGTTCCAGGAGGGCGAGGCGTTGTATTACGGCCTGAACGCCCTTTCCAATAACCTGATCATGGCGAACAGAAAAACGCTGAAAAATCCCAATGGGCTGTTTCTCGGTACCCCAGGAAGCGGTAAATCTTTCTCTGCCAAGCGTGAGATCGTCAATGTGTTCCTTCTGACGGAGGACGACATCATTATCGCTGACCCGGAAAATGAATATGGGCCGCTGGTACAGCAGTTCGGTTCCCAGGGGCAGGTCATTGATATTTCCCCTACTTCCACGAACTACATCAACCCGATGGACATCAACTTGGACTATTCCGATGATGAAAACCCGATCACTTTGAAAAGTGATTTTATCCTGTCGCTGTGTGACCTTATCATCGGCGGCAAAGAAGGGCTTTCCCCTATTGAAAGGACGATCATCGACCGTTGTACCAGACTGGTGTACCGGGAATACCTGCAGAACCCATGCCCGGAAAATATGCCGATCTTAGGCGATCTTTACGAGCTGCTTTTGAAACAGTCTGAACCGGAGGCACAGAATATCGCAACGGCGCTGGAAATCTATGTCAATGGTTCCCTTAACGTGTTCAACCACCGTTCCAATATCCAGATGGATCAACACCGTGTACTGTGTTTCCAGCTTAAATCACTGGGAAAAGCCTTAAAGGAAATCGGGCTTTTGATCATGCAGGATGCGGTGTGGAATCGTGTCACGGCCAACCGTTCCAAACATAAAACAACCTGGTTCTATATCGACGAATTCCACCTTCTTTTGAAAGGGCAGACAGGAAGTTTCAGCGTGGAGATCTGGAAACGCTTCCGTAAATGGGGCGGAATCCCATCAGGTTTAACGCAGAACGTCAAGGACCTTCTGGCTTCCCGTGAGATCGAGAACATTTTTGGTGCGACACGTTGACGCACAAACATCGCTCTATGAGGGTAAAACTTCATGGACTTATGGCCATGCGATGCTAAAATCGTCGGACTTACCTTCTTACGAGGTAAGTAACAACTGATAATTCGAAAGGTAGAATGATGGGGTAACGCCTTGAAATGCCTTCTCTGATACTTCGACCGGCTCCGACTGTAATGGTTGGGGTCTGGAGCTCGATAAAGTCGGCGGAAGTCTGCCGAAACAGTGTAGAAATACAGCTGTCGAAAGTGCGGTAGAGGTACTGTATGCAGATGACACGTCGGGAGTCTATAAAATATCTATGGTGAGAATGTCCACGACGGACTGACGAAAACCGCGAATGTACGGGTCTAGATGTTTACCATATAGAAATGTATGGACACTTAATTGTGGGTCAGTGCGGTGTAGTAAGAATCGAAAATATGAAACTCCGTATTGTGTTACAGGCACAATCAAGCTGACAGGACTATAGCGAACACCTAAGGATATATGCACAGATAGAATTATCGGAACGTGGAAAGGTACAGAGTTGCTCATAAGCAATCTGCGGACGAATCATATAAGCCGCCTAATCTGTGCTGAAAAGCGAAGCTCGAACCTACGACAGCCCTACGAAAAAGGCGGGCTCGAGGAATGGGCTTTAGTCGGTTAGAAACAATTGTTGTCATTCAATCTTATAAGGATTATGAGTATGACAAAAAGGGACACTTTCCCAAGAAAGGAGAGTGATGCCTTATGACCATGAAAAAGAAAAAGCAACTGCTCTGTGAGGATAATCTGCGTCACAATGAGTATTACGGAATGCAGAATACGATTGATAATCTATACCAGGCAAGTTTGAACTGAGAAGTTTTTACAGATTTAATGTCTGTCATTCTTCAACGGGAAAACATTCTTCTAGCGTACAGAAATATCAAGAAAAATACGGGAAGTAAAACAAGTGGCACAGACAATCTCACAATCGAGGACATTGGAAGATGTTCCCCCGATGAGGTTGTTGAAAAAGTTAGATTTATTATTAATGGAAGTGAACATGGGTATCGCCCAAAACCTGTAAGGCGTAAGGAGATACCAAAACCATACGACCCAAGTAAAATGAGACCCTTAGGGATTCCGTGTATATGGGATAGACTTGTTCAACAATGTATCAAACAGGTATTGGAACCTGTTTGTGAGGCTAAGTTCAGCAAAAACAGCTATGGATTCAGACCGAACCATTCGGTTGAGAACGCTATAGCAAGAAGTTATCAGCTACTTCAACATGCCAATCTTCACTATGTCATTGAATTCGATATAAAAGGGTTCTTTGATAACGTGAATCATGCCAAGCTGATACGACAGATATGGGCTATGGGTATTCATGACAAGCAACTGATATTTGTCATAAGACGAATTCTCAAAGCACCAATCAAACTGGAAGATGGGACTTTTATCACACCCGACAAAGGAACCCCACAGGGAGGTATTATATCGCCACTTCTGGCTAATATCGTGCTTAACGAATTAGACCACTGGGTAGAAAGTCAATGGCAATGGTGTCCGATTTGCAAACGGAATGCTAGACCTGAAAACGGCTTTCGACAGGCTAAGAAATCTAACCTGAAGGAAATGTTCATTGTTCGCTATGCAGATGATTTTCGAATCTTTTGTAGGACAAAGGACTCCGCTGAACGCACCAAATGTGCAGTCACTCTGTGGCTGAAAGAAAGGCTCAAACTGGAAATTTCTGAAAAGAAAACGAGGATTGTCAATGTAAGAAATCATTACTCTGATTTTCTCGGATTCAAAATGAAAGTTCACAGAAAAGGCAACAAACTCGTGGTTATATCTCATATCGCAGATAAAAATCTCGAGCACAAAAGGGAGAAGCTTAAAGAACAGGCAAAGAGAATCGTTCACCCTCGCAAAATATATGGCGAACAGGGGGAAATCAGACTCTATAACAGTATGGTTACTGGCATGCAGAATTATTACTGTATCGCCACACATGTTAATCATGATTGTGCTTCCCTAAACCGCACAGTCATGACCTTGCTGACAAACAGGCTTAGCACTCGCACAGGCAACCGTCTTGTGAAAACAGGGCGAGAGCTTACGGAGTTTGAAAAAGCCCGTTTTGGTAAATCCAAAATGATGCGATATGTCGCTGGTACGAATGAGCCCGTGTATCCAATAGGATACACACAGCACAAAAACCCACTTTTCCGTAAGAAGAGCTGGAATTATTACACTCCCGAAGGACGAGAAGGTATTCACAACTGTCTGAGAATCAACATCCCTATGATGTTGGCTCTCATGCGTCAACCAGCCTATTCCAATAGTGCGGAATACGCAGACAATCGAATATCTCTCTTCTCAGCCCAATGGGGAAAATGTGCTATAACAGGTGTTGAATTCTCCTCTGTTGGGGAAATTCATTGCCATCATAAGTTACCCCGACATTTAGGCGGTACGGATGCCTATGAGAATCTTATTCTCATAAAGAATTCCGTACATAAACTCATTCATGCTTCAAAAGCGGAAACTATTTACAAATATATGGATTTACTACAGCTAGATATCAAACAGCTTATAAAGGTTAACCACCTTCGTGAGTTGGCTTCCATGCAACCTATTTAATCTTATTTCAACTACTACAGTTTTTATTCTATTCAAAGGTTGATTGTTTAGACAATGAAAAATACTAACCGATGGAACGCCGTGTGCGGTGAAAGTCGCATGCACGGTGTGGAGTGGGGGAAAAGCCCGAGATGATATCAGAGGCTTACCTATCACTATAGAACTCAGACTTTATCTATATGCTCAACCAGGCCCAGGGAGACCGTCAGATTTTGGCAAAGCAGTTGGGGATCTCCCCGCACCAGCTTTCCTATGTGACCCATTCTGGTCCCGGCGAGGGGCTTTTGTTCTTTGGAAATGTGATCATCCCCTTTGTGGACCACTTCCCGAAGGACACACTGTTGTACAGCGTGCTTACCACAAGACCGGATGAAGTAGCGGGGACCAAAGCGTGAGACAAAAATTAAAATGGATCGGAGGTGAGAACAATGGCACACGACAGGGAATTTCAAAGGAAGCGCAAAGATACCCGGATGCCGGTGCGTGATTCCCACGGGGAAGATCAACCGGCAGCCAGGCAGACCGAACAGGATTTTGACCTGCGCAGGGCACGGGACACCCCTTCTTCTGTCAACGGCAAGACACACAGGCAGGACATCCCTGTACAGACGGAATTTTCCCATCTGTCACCGGAAACACCGGTGTCCTTGCTGGAACAGGGCGAGGCTTATGCAGCCGCTTTGGATGTTTTTTCGGATCGCTTTGAGATACCGGATGTTGCCGGAACAGAGTCCCCGACACAGGAAAACGGGCGAAGCAATTTCCGGCAGGAGGCTTCCAGGCGTTCTTTTGTAACAGAGGATGTGACAGACCATGATACCGGAAAATATGCTCCTTCTTCCGAAGGCTCAGCCACACCGGACAGCACAGACAGATCCGGTCAGGAACACCGTTACCGGACACATCAGCATGGGAACAAATATCAGCAGCGTTTTCAGGAAGCGGCACAGGCGGAGGAACAGGCAGCGCAGAAGGAAAAGTGTGTGGATAGCGAACCGCCAAAAACATCCAAGCTGGAATTTACTGCGGATGAACTACCGCCGGAGACAGAGGATAAAAAGCTCACCCATGCAAGACGGAAGGCGGAACGGACTGCACAAAAAGCAGAGCAGGCACAAAACCGACTGCCGGCCCGGAAGAAACTGCGCATGGGGACGGTTTCCGACCCGGAGACCGGAAAAGCCAAAAAACACTTAAAATTTGAAAAGGAGGTTAAATCCCAAAAGGCCCATGTAAAAGGACCTGTACCCCTGCGTCCGGTCAAGGCGGGCGCCAATACTGCCATTGGTTACGCCCATAAAAAGATTTATGAGGCAGAGGATGAAAATGTGGGGATCAAAGCAGCCCACCGCTCTGAACTTGTGGGCGAGGCAGGGCTTCGCACGGCATATCACCGGCATAAAACCGCTCCCTACCGAAAGGCAGCAAAATTACAGCAAAAATCAGCAAAGGCGAACGCAAGACTTGCCTACCGGCAGGCTCTTAACGAACACCCGGATCTGAAGAAACATGTGCTTGCCCGGATGTGGCAGAAACAAAAACTGAAAAGGCAGTATGCCAAGGCTGCCCGTGAAGCCGGGAAACAGGCCAAAAATGCCGCAGTCGCAACAGAGAGGGTCAGCGTCGGTATTGTCCATGCGGTCAAACGGCACCCTGTGATCTGCCTTGTCCTCCTGCTTCTCCTTTTGGTAATTTTCCTGATCACGTCCCTGTTTTCCACGTTCTCCAATATCGGGACCGGCGGTTTGGGAAGTCTGGCTGCTTCTACCTATCTTGCAGATGATCAGGACATCAACCAGGCGGAGCTTACCTATACCGAGTGGGAAACGGATCTGCAAATGGAAATAGACCGGGTGGAATCAGACCGCCCCGGCTATGACGAATACCGGTATAACCTGGGCGCAATCGAGCATGACCCGTATGTGCTGATGGGGTATCTGACTTCTGCTTATCAGGGATTTACTTACGATGAAGTGGAAAGTGTGCTGCAGCAGCTTTTCCAGGAACAATATACCCTGTCCTTTTCAGAAGAAACCGAGATCCGTTATCGCACAGAAACTTCCGTTGACCCGGAAACCGGAGAAGAAACCCAGGAGGAAGTGCCTTATGAATGGCGCATCTTAAATGTCAAACTCACGGTTATACCTCTGGAAAACCTGGTCGTTTCCCGGATGAACGCAGACCAGAAAGAGATCTGCGAGATCCTGCTGCAGACAAAAGGAAACCGCCAGTATGTCAAAAATGTCTTTGGCACCAACTGGCTCCCTTATGTGACCAGCTATTACGGCTACCGGGTACATCCCATCAGTGGGGAAAAGAACTATCACACCGGTGTGGACATCGGAATGCCGGAGGGCACAGAGATCCTTGCCGGGCATGACGGAACGGTCACCCTTGCGGGAAATGCCGGCGGTTATGGCTTATGTGTTGCCATTGAAGGCGAGGCATACGAAGGACATACCCTGACGACCAAATACGGGCACTGTTCCCAGATCCTTGTTTCTGTCGGGCAGGAAGTCAAAGCCGGGGATGTGATCGCAAAGGTCGGAAATACCGGAAATTCTACCGGTCCCCACCTGCATTTAGAAGTCCTGGTTGACGGCCAGTATTTGAATCCCCTGTATTTTGCCGATACCGGCGATACCAGCGAACGGCACCTGCCGGAAGTTGGTTCAGGCGGCACAGGAAACTACTTCGATTATGACATTCCACCGGAAGCCCTTGCAGATGAACAGTTTGCCGCAATGATGGCCGAGGCGGAAAAATATCTTGGCTATCCGTATGTATGGGGAGGCGCAAGCCCTTCCACTTCCTTTGACTGTTCCGGCTATGTGTCCTGGGTGATCAACAACTGCGGCGTTGGCTGGAATTTTGGAAGGCTGACCGCGGATGGTCTTTTAGGTGTATGTACGCCGGTATCAAGTGCGGATGCAAAACCGGGCGACCTGATCTTCTTCCAGGGAACCTACAACACCAGCGGCGCAAGCCATGTAGGAATCTATGTGGGAAATGGAATGATGATCCACTGTGGAGACCCGATTTCTTATGCAAACATCAATACAAGCTACTGGCAGCAGCATTTTTATACATTTGGGCGTCTGCCTTAACAGATTGGAGGTAATAAATTGAATCCTAAAATTGAAAAACTGGAAAAGGAAATTGAAAAGACCAAAACAAAGATTGCGGAAATGCAGGCAAAGCTCCATAAGCTGGAGGAACAGAAAACAGAACTGGAAAATACCGATTATGTGGCGGTGGCGCGCAGTTTCAAACTGACGCCCCAGCAGCTTGCGGATTTTTTGAAATCACAGCAGGCAGCCCCTTCGGAAACTGTTTTACCGCAGGAGAAGGAGGATGTGCATGAGGCTTAAAAAACTTTCCCTGCTGCTGGCGCTTACGCTTCTTGTAAGTGTCAGCGCATTACCTGTAACGGCTCATGCCGGCGGTTCCAAAGACACCACACCGCCAACGCTGACTGCTTCCCTGGAGGGCGATGCCCTGAAAATAGAAAGCAGTGACGATCTATCCGGCGTGGAGGCGGTCTTTGTTGATGAAAACCGTATCAACTCCCTCACCGATGGGAAAGCGTCGGTTGCACTAAAAGATTATGCAGGAACAGAAAAACAGGTAAGCATATACGCAAAAGATTATGCCGGCAACCGTTCTGATGTGGTAAAGCTGGATAATCCGTATTACAAAGAACCGGCTCCTGAAAAGAAACCTGCTGCGGCAGCACCCCAGAGTCCGTCCGGTACACAGACAAAACCGCCTAAGGAAGAAAAACCTTCCGGCTCAAACGCTGCAACCCCTTCCGGCGGCGGAAATTCTTCCGGTTCAGATAACAGTACCGGACAGCAGGAAAATACTTCTGCGATCCCGGAAGGTGCATTTACCCCGGAAGGCACCGGAACGGTACAGGACAATATCAGCGGTACGGATGGGGAAAAACAGTTTTACACCATCACTACGGACGCGGGCAATGTCTTTTATCTGGTGATCGACGGGAAACGGGAAGATAACAATGTCTACTTCTTAAACGGCGTCACAGAGTCCGACCTGATGGCGCTTGCAGAAAAGAACAATGGCAGCATGAGCATGATTCCCCAGGAAGAAAGCTGCAGCTGCACCGAAAAATGTGAGGCAGGAAAAGTCAATACCGGCTGTCCGGTCTGCAAAAATGACTTGAGTGGCTGCAAAGGAAAAGAAAAGCCGACGGAAACCGAAAAACCGGCTGAACCGGAAAAGCCGAAGAAAGAGACCGGCAGTGTCGGCACGATCCTGTTTATCCTTGCTGCCTTACTTGCGGTCGGCGGGATCGGTTACTATGTAAAAATCGTGCGTCCGAAACAGCAGGCCGAGGACGATGCGGAATTTGAGGATGACGGTTATGGAGAAGGCTTTGACCCGGATGAGGCATACGGGGAACCGGAATATCTTTCCGAGGATGATTTTGACGACAAGGACAGCAAATAAGGCTGTCCTTTTAGATTTTATGAAAGTGAGGATTTTTTCATGGAACATATCATAACCAGGCGCCGCGGCTTTCGCAAGCTGTTGGCGTTTTTGCTTTGTATGGCAAGCATTTTGGGGCTTCTTCCGGCTCAGGCTTTTGCCATGTCTGTCGGACAAACGGCAAGCTCCTGGCTGGGCGACCAGTATGTGGGCTCTGATGGAAACCACTACCGCGCCCCGGCACCTTACACCTATCTTGCCTACCATGCAGACGGAACCATCGACGTACACACCAGTTCCGGGGGCAATGCTTACCGGCACTATATGCTGACGGATTCTGACGGGATCAGCCATCAGGTTTACTGTGTGGAGAGCGGGATTCCTTACCATACTTCGGAAAACACCTATGTTTCAGAAAGCGGGACCAACAGCCAATACCTGAACCTGCTTCCTGCCGAGGCAAGGAGGGGGATCACCCTGACTGCGATCTATGGCTGGAAACCCGGTGCGGCGCTCCCTGTTTCCGGGATCAACGAGGATGACTATAAGATGGCAACCCAGATCATCCTTTGGGAATACCAGCAGCAGCTTAGAAGCGATCCGTACAACCGCCACGGAAACGGCCACGCAGATGGTGACCAGTATTTCAGCGTGATCGCCGGACGACCGGCTGAAAAAGCCTATGACTGGATTCTGGCACAGGTCGCTTCCCATTCCACAGTCCCTTCCTTTACTTCTTCTAAGAAAAGCGAAGCACCGGAACTGGAACTGAAATGGGATGTAGAAAAAAAGGTCTATACCCTGACGGTCACAGATACCAACAACTTGAAGATCGACCTGGAGGCTTTGAAAGGCAGCGGCGTTTCTGTGACAAGAAACGGAAATGAATACACCTTTACCAGCAGGCAGATGATGATGGACCCGGTGCTGTTTGAATTCCGAAAGAATATCCCGGTGGCAAATGACATGCTGATCTGGGGCAGACCAGGCTACCAGACCATGATGACCGGCGCCAGCGATCCGGTTTCCTTCTTTGTAAAGATCAAAACGGAAACTTACGGTACTGCAAAACTTGTCAAGACCAGTGAGGACGGCATTGTTTCCGGTATCACCTTCCATATTTCCGGTACGGACATTTTGGGAAATGAAGTCAATGAGGAAGTCACGACCGGAGAAAACGGCCAGATTGAAAAGAAGCTCCTGCCGGGAACCTATCTGGTAAAAGAGCTGCCGGTGGACCGCTATGTGACCCCTTCCGCACAGTACGTGACCATTGAAAGCGGACAAACTTCTTCGGTACATTTCAGCAATATTCTGAAGAAATTTCGCGTCCATGTGGTAAAGAGTGATGCTGACACCGGAAATGCTCAGGGGGATGCCACGCTTGCAGGGGCGGCCTATGGGATCTTCCGTGATGGCGAACTGATCGACACTTATACTACCGGACCGGATGGCAGCTTTATGACCCGCTATTATGTATGCGGGGATGGCTGGACGATCCGGGAAATCGAACCGAGCACCGGGTATCTTCTGAATGAAACCATTTATGAAGTGGGTGCATCCCCTTCCCTGTATGAAGTGGAACTCAATGCCACAGAAAATCAGGTGACGGAAACGGTTATTTACGGAAGTATCCAGCTTGTCAAGCACACCGATGACCTGGACCCGGATGTGCCTGAGGGCGAAAATACCGACGATCCCAATGCTGGTATCATCGAACGCCCGGAAGCAGGCGCAGTCTTTGAAGTTTACTTAAAGGCAGCCGGGAGCTATGACGCGGCAAAGGAAAGTGAACGTGACCTTCTTACCACGGATGCGGATGGTTTTGCTTCCAGTAAACCGCTTCCTTATGGACATTATACGGTCCATCAGATCGCAGGCGAGGAAGGCAAAGCCTTTGTCCCGGACTTTACGGTATTCATTTCCTCTGACGGAAAGACTTACAGCTATATCCTGAACAACCGCACCATCACAGCCCGTCTGAAAGTTGAAAAATGTGACGCAGAGACCGGAAAGATTATCCCTGTGACCGGAACCGGTTTTCAGATCAAGGATCTTTCCACCGGGGAATTTATCACCCAGACCGTCTACTATCCGAACCCGGAAACACTGAATACCTTCTATGTTTCTGACGAGGGCTGGCTGATGCTGCCGGAGCCTTTGGCCGCCGGGGATTATGAACTTTATGAGGTAGCTGCTCCTTACGGCTATGTGCTTTCCGACCAGCCGGTACCGTTTACCATTGACGGCAGCGAGGCGGTTGTGACGGTCACGCAGTACAATATGCCGCAGAAAGGCCAGCTTACCATCACAAAGACCGGAGAAGTATTTGCTTCTGTCCAGGAAAACGACGGACTGTACCAACCGGTATATGAGGTTGCCGGACTTCCTGGAGCGGTCTATGATGTGATCGCAGATGAAGATATTTATACCGGTGACGGTACCTTGCGGGCAGAAAAAGATATGGTTGTGGAAACACTTACGACCGGCGAGGACGGCACAGCGAAAAGCGGGTCTCTCTATCTTGGCCGTTATCGTCTGGAGGAACGTCAGGCGCCTTCCGGCTGTGTGTTGAATCCTCAACCGGAATATGTGGAACTGACCTATGCGGGTGAGACCATAGAGGTTACACAGACAGCGGCCGGTCTTTATGACGAACGCCAGAAAGTGGATGTCACACTTTTCAAGGCAATGGAGACCGATGACCTGTTCGGTCTTGGCATGAACGAGGAATATAAGGATATTTCCTTTGGACTTTATGCTTCCGCAGACCTGACGGCGGCAGATGGCAGCGTAATCCCGGCAGGTGGACTTCTGGAAGTGGTCTCTGTTTCGTCTGAGGAATCCGGCGGTTACAGCGCTTCCTTCGCTTCCGACCTGCCTTTTGGCAGCTATTATGTCAAGGAACGCACAACCAACGGCGCCTATATCCTTTCGGATCAAGAATATCCGGTTGTCTTTGAGTATGCTGGTCAGGAAACCGCCCTGGTACAGATCCTTGTCAATGAAGGCGAGGCTGTTTCCAATGAACTTCTCCGTGGGCGTGTAGACGGTGTAAAAGTCGGGGAAAACCCGGAAGGCGGCGAGGATGTCACGCTTGCCGGTGCGCTCATGGGTCTGTTTAGACCTGATACCGAAGAATTTACTGAAGAAAATGCGCTGCTTACTGCTATTACCGGAAAAGACGGCAGTTTTTCCTTTGAGAACATTCCTTACGGACACTGGATCGTCAAGGAGATCTCTGCCCCTGACCTTTATACGGTAAGCCCGCAGCAGCACCATGTATATATCGGTGCAGACGGACAGCATATCGAGATCCGTGTGGAAAACACCCTGATCCGCGGCAGTGTGCAGGTAACTAAAACCGAAGCTGTGGAGGAACCGTCCCCTGTGGAAAAGGAGGATAAGAAAGACAAGAATTCTTTCCTGCGCTTCCTGCCCGGTGCAGTGTTCGACCTGTATGCGGATTCCAACGCCAACCAGGAATATGATCCTGACGATCAAAAGATCGGTACGCTGAAAGAAACCGATGCAGGCTATCATACGGCGGAAAACCTTCTGGCTGGCGGCTACTTTATCAAAGAAAGCAAAGCGCCGGAGGGCTATCAGCCTGACTCAAACGCTTACTATTTTTCCATCACAGAAGATGGACAGGTCGCAGTTGTGGAAAATGGAGAAGCCGGGCACGGGTTTACCAATGAGGCTTACCGCGGCAACTTAAAGATCACAAAGGATTCCAGCGACGGGCGCAAAGATGGTTTTGCCATC
Source organism: Faecalicatena sp. Marseille-Q4148 (assembly GCA_018228665.1). Taxonomy (NCBI): domain Bacteria; kingdom Bacillati; phylum Bacillota; class Clostridia; order Lachnospirales; family Lachnospiraceae; genus Faecalicatena; species Faecalicatena sp. Marseille-Q4148. The sequence goes on along the minus strand of CP073692.1, from coordinate 1,831,176 downwards.
GAGGTTAAGAGTGCGGACGGCTCCTACTGCGAGACATTCACCACTCCAAAATCCGGCGTGATTGAAGTTAAGGGCCTTCGTGTCGGTATTTATACCGTAACAGAAGTTGCAAACCGGGCAAGCAAGGATTACATCATTCCTGATGCCGCTACGGTGGAGATCAAGGCAGATCAGACATCTACAGTCCAGTTCTTTAATGAAAAACCGGAAAAGCCGGATAACCCAAAGAACCCGGAAAAGCCTTCTGTTCCCTCCAATCCTTCCACCCCTCAAAAGCCGGTACCGCAGACCGGGGATGATCCGTATATTTTCCTGTATGGCGGACTGCTGGCAGCCGTACTGATCGGTGGCAGCGTATTTGCTGTGTATTATTTCAAAAAGGGAAAATACAGCAGGACTTCCCCGAAAAGAACGGCTGTCGGGGTTTCTGTCCTTTCACTCTGCGTTCTGGTGGCTCTTGGCAGCGGTTTTTTGGTGTTCCGTGACTTGAACCAGTATGCTGAGAGTAAAGATGCCTATCGAGATCTTGCCGGATATGTGGAAGTACCGGAGCAGACAGCTTCCCCGGAGTCGGCACCCGATCCGACAGAACCAAAACGGGACGATGCCGATATTGTCCTGCCTTCGGTAGACTTTGAAACGCTCCGTGAAAATGGACCGGACATCATCGGATGGCTTTCTCTTCCTGATACGGTGCTCAATTATCCGGTGACGCATACCGACAACAACGAGTATTACCTGAACCATCTTTATGACGGGACCTATAACAAGGTTGGCTGCCTGTTTGCCGACTATGAAAACCGGGCAGATTTTTCAGACCGCAATACGATCATTTACGGTCATAATATGCGGGATGGTTCCATGTTTGCCTTGCTGAACCGGTACGATGAACAAAGTTACTTTGATACTCACAGGCAGATGTATCTCGTTACTCCGAAGGGGGGTTATGTCATGGAGATCTTTACGGCATTTGCAGCAAAACCGGAAGAATCCGGCAGTAAAACTTCTCCCTGGCAGCTTTCCTGGAAGGATGACGGTGCTTATACTACCTGGCTTACAGCTATGAAGGAACGTTCTGCGGTGGAAAGTGATGTGACTGTGACCTGCAGCGATAAGGTACTGACCCTTTCTACCTGTACGCCGGGCGGCACAGGACGCTTTCTTGTCATGGGAAAACTCGTGAAAGTAGATAACGAAATATAGATTTTAGACGGTGCGGGGGCAAAAGCTCCCGCACCTGCTGTTTACAAGGAGGATTTTATTTTATGGTAAATACCATGATTTCCATTCCCGGCTATGTCCATCTTTACCGCTCGCTTTTGCGGTTTTACGACATGCCGGAAAATGAAGTCCGGGAAATGCTCTATCTTCTGAATACGGCAAACCTGGACTGCTATGAGTATTATCACCCGGACCGCAGTGTGATCCAGAGCGGACCGGTCGCTTTTTGCGGATGGCTGGAAACGAAAGACTGCCGCCCTTACCGCACAGAGGTACAGCTTTACAAATCGCTGCTGTTTTTGAAGCGCAGCATTGACCGTGACCTGATCGTATCAGCTCAAAGGGAGGCTCTGCAAACCCTGCGCTGTATTATCTCCAATCTGGAATACCGCTTTTATAAAGCCTATGGCATGGAGATCGAGGACAAACGCACGGTCTATGGGGAATGTACCTACCGTCTGGTTCCCAGGGAGGATGAACCCAGCGTGTGCCTGATGCACGACTGGATCTACCTGCCAACTGCCTGATGTCACGAATAATATATAAAATATGTGACATATATGAAAACTGTACTGCCTTGCAAAATTTTTGATTTTTGATGTATAAATCAGATTTTTAATGGGAACACTCAAAATAAGAGGAATAGGACCTATTGCAATCATGTCACGAATAATATATAATATTCGTGACATGAAGGGAGGCGGTATTGTGGACAACGGATATACAAAACGAATACGAGAGCGTGTTCTTTCTCTTGAAGATGGAACTGTTTTTGTGATGTCTGATTTTGCGGATATTGCAGATACATCCACTATTCGTCAAAGTTTAAGCCGTTTAGTGCAATCAGGAACATTGCGCCGTATTTTGAAAGGAGTTTATGAAAAACCAAAATATAGCAAACTTCTGGATGAATATGTGGCGGCAGACCCGGAAGCGGTGGCGAACGCATTGGCACGAAGTTATCACTGGACGATTGCCCCATGTGGGAATACAGCATTGAACCTGTTAGGTCTTTCAACACAGGTAACAGCAGTATGGTCCTATATCAGCGATGGTCCATATAAGACCTACGAGTGGAACTCTACAAAGCTGGAATTTAAGCACCGGACCAATAAGGAGATTACCGGATTGTCCTATATGACAAGTTTGGTTATACAGGCATTAAAAACGCTTGGCAGATCGAATGTTACGCCAGAAGTCATACAGATGCTTTCCGAAAAACTGACAGACAAGGATAAACAGGCTTGTTTGAAGGAAGCAACCGAGTCTACGGATTGGGTTTACGATACGATACGGCAGATTTGTGGAGGTGAAAAGGTACAATGAGAAATATAGCAAGACTTTCAGATAACGACCGCAGGGAGCTGTTCAGAAATACAGCAGATAAAATGGGGCTGAATGATGCCATCGTGGAAAAAGACTTTTGGGTATGTTTTACGCTGGATTATTTATTTCACCGCTCACCATGGAAAGAGTCCATCACCTTTAAGGGTGGTACCAGCCTTTCAAAAGCCTTTCACCTGATCAGCCGGTTTTCAGAAGATATTGATTTGATTCTGGACTGGCGTGTATTGGGATATGGCAAAGATGAACCATGGGAGAAACGTTCCAATACAAAACAGGATGCTTTTAACAAAGAAGCCAATGTGCGTGCAGAGGTATTTCTGTCCGAAACATTCTGCCCGGCAGTCAAAGCCGGCTTATCCCAGGAAATCGGTTGTGAAGCAAATGTCTACATAGATGAAAAGGATAAACAGACGGTCATTTTCGCCTATCCGCACCTTTTTACGAATACGGCGACTTTACAGGTGATCCGTTTAGAGATTGGTGCGCTGGCAGCGTGGACTCCTGCAAAAACAGCGCTGATCGAACCATACGCGGCAAAATATTATCCGAAGATTTTTGAGCAAAAAGAAACCGCAATCCTTACCGTTGCCCCGGAACGGACCTTCTGGGAAAAAGCCACAATCCTGCACCATGAAGCGAACAGACCGGAACATTTGGAAATGCCGCAGCGGTATTCCAGACATTATTATGATCTCTACCGCATGGCTGCAACACCGGTTAAAGAAGCTGCTTTTTCCAGGCTTGACCTCCTGAAGAAAGTTGTAGATTTCAAAATGAAATTCTATCCCAGATCATGGGCGAAGTACCCGGAGGCTGTGCCGGGCACATTAAAATTACTCCCGCCGGAATATCGGTTTGCAGCATTGGAAGCGGACTATAACTCTATGCAGGATATGTTGTATGGGGATGTTCCGACATTTGAGACAGTCATAGCAGCGGTCCAGGAACTGGAAAAAGAGATCAATACACTATAAACAATTACATATCCATTTATTTGCCGGCTATTCTAAGATGCTTTAGAATAGCCGGTTTCTTGTTTTCAAAGGAGGGATGCTATATTACGCAAAATGAAGTCAATGCCGTTTTTGACGAACAGGTGCGGCTCTGTGCTGATACCTTGAAACGGAAAACCAAAGAATACACCGGGGATGACCCGGACCGGCTGGGTGCATTTAAGGCAGCGGCAGCTTTACAGCACACAACGCCCCAGCGTGCCCTTGCCGGTATGCTGGCAAAGCATATTGTTTCTCTGTACGATATGTGCTTTGCCGAGGAAACGGTTTACCCGATGGACACATGGGACGAAAAGATCACAGACAGTCTGAACTATCTGTTCTTACTGAAAGCGATTGTAAAGGAGGGACATACCAATTAAACGAATCGAAGTAAAAATTTTGAACTGCCAGGCGGTAGCGGAAGCAGAAAAAAACATGGTCTTTGCGGCAAGGCTTACCCAACAGGGACATAAGATTGCCTCAATGGACGACCTGATGGAGCTCTACGAAAAATCATTCAGCGTTCAGACAGTAGCAGCTATGGGGGCGCTTCCCCATCCTACCATCCAGAAATTTGCGGTGATCACGGTAGCCATTGTCGGCGCCAGCAGGCGTTTTCTGGCGCAGATCACCCGCCACCAGAACGAAGTAAAATTTATGAGTGCATCGCTGCAGTACAGCAACTATACGGGACAGGCGGATTTCGCTGTCCCGTATTCTATTATGACGGCTCCGGCAGTGGTACGGGAATTGTACTTAAAAAGCTGTCATGAAAGCATGAAATGTTATGAAGCCCTGTGCACTGCCGGAAGCGGGCACGATGCGGCCGGCTATGCCACGCCCCAGGGATTACGGAATGTACTGCTCATCAGCGCCACCCCTTATCAGTGGAAACATATCATCAGCCAGCGGGTATGCCGGAGAAATACTGATGAAACAAGGATTGTGCTGCTAAAGGTCTGGAAAGAACTTTATGAACTAAGCCCTGCTTTGTTTGCCCCATCACTGACCGGGCCTTTTTGTCAGATGGATCGATGTCTGGAAGGTAAAATGACCTGCGGGCGAAAATTGGAGGCAGATATGACGCCGGAGGATATTTTAGAAAAAGACTATCCTGCTCTTTGGGAAGGAGGCTGCCGATGAAAATAAAACTGATTGACTTTGGCGTACCGGAGCACCAGCGTCCTTACCGTCCGCATGGCAATGATGCCGGAGCAGATGTTTATCTGCCCTATGACTGCACCTTACAGCCCGGAGAAATCGCCAAAATTCCTCTTGGTTTTGGACTGGAAATACCGGATGGGTATGCGGGATATATCTTTCCCCGTACCAGTATGGCGGTAAAAGGTCTGGTCTGTGAACTGCCACCTGTGGATTCCGGCTACCGTGGAGAGATCCATGCGATCATCAGCAATGTAAGCAATCAGGCGCAGTCTCTTTTTAAGGGAGCCCGTATCGGGCAGCTTGTGATCACGCCGATCGTCATTGCGGATTTTGTAACCGATCTGGGAACAGAACGAGGAACCGGCAGCTTTGGCAGTACCGGCGAATAGAAAAAGGCTGTTTGGAGAACAGTTTTTGAATACTTATCGGTATAGGGAGCGGACATTTCGAGAACATTATAAAATATAATAAAGAAAGTCACGAAAAAAGCGGCCATTACCGTGACCGCTTACTTTCTGCTATTGAGTTCTTTCATAATACCGAGGATATATTGCATGGATTGAGGATCAAGCTGTCTTGCCTCTGCAATGAATTCCTTTAAGGTTTCCGGGTAGGTATTTCCTTCATCAAAGAATTCCTGCGGTGTCACACCCAGATATTCGCAGATGTAGAAAAAAGACTGCATAGCGGGAAGTGACTTTTTATTCTCAATATTATTGATGTAGTTGTTTGCCTGACCTAACGATAAAGACATATCGCGTGCGGAAACTCCTTTTTGTGTCCGCAGCTTCGCTAATCGTTCCGGGACAAAATCTTCATACATCGCCTTCACCTCCCATTCTGTAATAGATTGTACCTCACGCCCCTTTATTATCCGCAAAAGGAAAAAGGGTATTATCGTTGACTTGCTAAATTAAATCTATTACTATATGAAAAGTGAAGAATTTTACCTATCAGATGGAGGGATGACCGATGAAAGGAAAGACTTGCTGTGTTACCGGACACAGGGATTTGCCGCAGAATGAGATCAACAAAATAAAAGCCGCTTTGGAACATGAGATCGATGCTGCCGTTACAGATGGATTTACCTGTTTTATGAGTGGCTTTGCAGATGGCGTGGATCAGTATTTTGCAGAGCTGGTGTTGGAAAGAAAGCAGACTAATCCGGCGCTGGAGCTGATCGCAGTGATCCCTTACCGCAAACGTCTGGACAGCCTGAATAAGAAAACAAGAACCCGTGAACTGCTGGAGGCTTGTGCGGATGTTGTTGTCATACAGGAAAAATATCTCCCAAGCGTCTACTCCCACAGAAACCGCTATATGGTGGAGCACTCCGACCGAGTGATCGCTGTATATGACGGACGGGAAACCGGCGGTACGGCAAAGACGATCCGCTTCACCCATCGGATGAAAAAGGAACTGCGGGAAATCCCGGTTGGAGAGATCGTCCTGCCGGATCACTTGAAACCAAAAACAAAATAGATACCTGTTGATGCGCTCACTTTGAAGTGGGCGTTTTTCTTTACCCATTTTTAGGAGGAATGCTTATGTGGAACCTGATTTCACATTTCCTTACCTTTGCCGGAGGAATGGCTTCCGGCGTTATGTTGATGTGTCTTATGCAAACCGGAAAACTTGCGGATAAAGAATTTGAAACTATGAAGGAGGAATAAAAATTGAAACTTGTGATTGCAGAAAAGCCCTCTGTTGCTATGTCACTGGCAGCAGTATTAGGCGCAACGGAAAGAAAAGACGGTTATCTCGAAGGTTCCGGTTATCTGGTGAGCTGGTGCGTGGGACATCTTTTGGAACTGGCACAGCCGGAGGCTTACAAAGAACAGTACGCCAAATGGCGGTATGAGGACCTTCCGATCCTACCGGAAAACTGGAAATATGAAGTTCCAAAGGATAAGAAAAAGCAGCTTGCCCTTTTGTGCCGGCTGATGAAGGACAAACGGGTTGATTCTGTGGTATGCGCTACGGATGCCGGGCGTGAAGGAGAACTGATCTTCCGTCTGGTCTATGAATATGCCGGATGTAATAAGCCTATGGAACGCCTTTGGATTTCCAGTATGGAGGATGCGGCGATCCGTGAGGGTTTTGACCATCTCCGTCCCGGCAGTGATTACGATAAACTCTATGATGCGGCAGTATGCCGGGCAGGAGCCGACTGGCTGATCGGGATCAATGCCACCCGGCTTTTTTCTGTCCTGTATGGTGTCACACTAAATGTCGGCCGTGTTATGTCACCGACGCTGGCACTTTTGGTACAGCGTGAGTCGGATATTGAATCCTTCATCAGCAGGCCTTTTTATGTGCCGGAAATCACCTGCGGAGGTTTTACTGCTTCCGGCGAAAAAATGACGGAACGATCCGAGGCTGAAAAAATCCGTATGGACTGTGACCACAACTCCGCTTTTGTGCGTTCTGCGGAAAAGCAGGTAAAAACTATACAGCCTCCCCGCCTTTATGACCTTACAACTCTGCAAAGGGAATGTAACCGTATTTATGGCTATACGGCTCAACAGACCCTTGATTATGTGCAATCTCTCTATGAAAAGAAGCTAGCAACCTATCCGAGAACGGACAGCCAGTATTTGACGAAGGACATGCAGGCAACCGCCGCTTCCCTGATCCTATGGCTGCGTGACAATATGCCCTTTGGAAAAGGCTGCGCCGGAGAGCCGGACATTGACCGGGTAACAGACGACAGCAAAGTGACCGACCACCATGCCATCATCCCAACTGTGGAGATTGCACGGACAGACCTGTCGGAGCTTCCTTCCGGGGAGCGGGATGTGCTTACCCTGCTTGCCGTCAGACTGCTTTGTGCCACAACGCAGGCAAACCGGTTTGAAGCGGTCACCGCTATGTTAGACTGCCAGGGATATACTTTTACGGCAAAAGGAAAGACCATCTTACAGTCCGGCTGGAAAGAGGTGGAACGGATTCACCGTATGAGTATCAGGCAGAGTGAAACGGAACACAGAGAAAATGAAGATGCCGCTCTCCCTGTGCTGAAGGAAGGACAGACTTTTGAAGCTGTATCAGCAAGTCTCCGTGAAGGGAAAACTTCACCGCCGAAACACTATACGGAGGACACACTGCTGTCCGCTATGGAGACTGCCGGTGCGGAAGATATGCCGGAAGATGCCGAGCGTAAAGGATTGGGTACTCCGGCTACCCGTGCGGCAACACTGGAAAAGCTGGTTTCTGCCGGATTTGTACAGCGAAAGAAAAAGCAGCTCATTCCTACGGAAAAAGGAAAGAACCTGATCGCAGTCCTGCCGGACAATATCAAATCTCCCATCTTAACTGCAGAATGGGAATCCATGCTGAAACAAGTGGAACATGGCGAACTGTCGGCAACATCTTTTATGGATCAGATTGCAGATATGAGCCGGACGCTGGTAAAAGAACATACTACCCCGGAAGAACGTTTTGCGGATCTGTTTCCTTCTTCCAAAGGAACTGCACACGAAGCCGTGGGGGTATGTCCCCGCTGCGGTGCCCCGGTATTTGAAGGAAAGAAAGGTTTTTTCTGCGGCAACAGGGAATGTTCTTTTGCTCTTTGGAAAGATAACCGTTTCTTTTCCAGCAAGAAAAAATCTATCACAAAGTCTGTGGCAGCGGCTCTTTTGAAAGAGGGCCGCATTTCTATGTCCGGGCTTTACAGTGAAAAAACAGGAAGGACCTATGATGCGGAAGTGATTCTGGATGATACCGGCGGTAAATATGTGAATTTCAAGCTGGAATTTCCAGTAAAGAAAGGCAGGCGTAAATGAGCGATCGAAAAACCTTTGAATATGGCGGTTATCACTTCACGCCCATACGAAAATTTCACAAAAAAGAAGTCGACTTTTTCGCCATATCGAAACGGCTGGCAAGTGACCCCAACTTAGGGCTGTGTACCTATCAGGATCGGCAAAAAGCACCTTATGATTACAAAGACTTTTATACCGTTTCAACAGACAAAGAATGTGATATTTTCCGCTGCGAAGAAAATGGATTGTTGTATGTACCAGGAAAAAATGAACTTTTTATTTACCATGAACCAAAACAGAAAAAGCGGAACTCTATCGCCGATGCCCTTTCACAGCCTAGGAATGTTACTGATACAACCGAAATTTCCAGCGGTCGGCAAAGCAGAGCCCCGGAAAGGTAGGCGTTATGGCGGAGAGAGAATTGAACCGCTCGGAGCGGGCTACGATCCGAAAGCTGGTTACGGAGCTTTGCGCCAACTATGACTCTCAGGATAAGATCTGCCTTCCTTTGAACAGTCCTTGCTATATGCTGAATAAATGGTGGACCGGTGCTTATTGCAGGTACTTTGAAAAAGCGGTGCTGCCGGTGGATGCAGCACTGGAATCAGCCATTACCGGCGAGGACACCTCCATGAGACAGAAAATATGCCCTGTGTGTGGAAAGGCGTATCTTCCTACAACTAGCCAGGCATATTGTTCTGATGCCTGCCGGATCTATGCAAGACGGAAATCCGAGCGGGAACGCAAACGTAGGAAGCGGCAAAACCAACCATGATATGTCCGCAATTTAGCCTTAAAAGTCCTTGATTTTTAAGGGTTTTTTGCACCTGTTTTTAAGGGAGCTATATAAGAATACTCCGGTGCTTTGAAATGAGGTTAAGTTGCGGACAAAACATATATTTTAACAAAAACGATAGGAGGCGATTTTTTGAATATCAACACGATTACCGCAGAGGATCTTCGTCGTATGACCGATAAGGAAGGACTGATTTTACAGGGCTGTGGCGGGGATCTGACAGAATGGGTGGATGGGATCAATGAAATGCTGACAAATGCAGGCATATTGAAAGATGGCAGTCAGTTTGAGAATGTGGCCACTTTTCAGCACGGCGAACTGACCTGTTTGCTTTACCCGTTTGATGATGTGAAACTGGATATAGGAAAACTTGCCCTGTGGCGTTTACAGACCCATGAAGTCTATGGTGGCACATGGCTGTCGGGCTTTGGGCCGAATTATTTAGGCGGATTTATAGAAACACCGGGAGCGTTGGCAGATAAACCGGATTGTCCACTGATCGGAGCAGATGGGAACATTTTTAATCTGCTGGGTATTGCTTCTCGTACTTTGCGGGAGCATGGTCTGAAAGAACAGGCAAAAGAAATGTCTGATCGGGTATTTGCTTCCGGCAGTTATGGAGAAGCGCTCTGTATCATTGGCGAATATGTCAACATCACAGATTCCGAACCGGAGCATAAGAATTCTCTCCGCCAGCAGCTAAAAGCAACAAAACTGGTAGACCCGGTAAAAAAGCAACAAACTTCCAAACAGCAGGAACGATAAGGAGGGATGCGGAATGGAAAAGAAACTGACCTATGGTGTATGGGCGGTACGAAGCAGCACTTCTATTTTCGGACCAGCACAAAGCTGGTGCAAGGAAAATGGAAAACCGTTGGAATTTGATAGCAAAGCCGATGCTGAAAACTATGCAAAGGAAGCCAACGAGCATACGACGGCAAATGTCCGATACTATGTGAAAGAAAAAGAACCGGAACCCGGTGCTGTTCGGAAAGGAACATCTCAACCGGAGCTGGATGCACGCAGCCATGAAGAAGTGACACCAAGAAATGATGCAGCGGAAAAACAAAATGAGATTCCGGGCAGACAGATTCCTTCTCAAACAGATCCGCTGGTAGAAATCCGCTCTGCGGTTCATAGTAATTACGCAGGCATGGTCGCTATGCTGGGTGCAGACAACCGTGTATATTTGGGGCGTGAGGAACGCTGCCATTATCAGGATATGCAGCCATCTTACTATGACAATCAGGACGGTTCCCTGTGTTTTGTCTGTGATCAGCCCGATATGTATTATTTTCTTTATGGAGAAGGCTGGGCGCATACCCAGACGGAAATGTTGGAACGAGGGCTTACCTTGCGCCAGTATGAAGAATTTGCGAGACTGCAAAATGGGGTCCTTGCACAGTTTACCACCCAAAGAGAAATCCTGTTTGCCGGACAGCCGTTTCAGGCGCCGGAAAGTTATCTTCGCAATGCGGAACTTTATGAGGAAGGACAAACCGGGAACTACAATATGCTGGATGGCAGGCTGAACAACGAACCTCCTGTGCGCCCGGATCTGACAGACGGACAGACGGATGAAGAAATCCGGGAGCTGGTGCCGGAAGCAAAGCCGTCTTTGATGGACCGTTTGAAAGCAGACAAACCGGAGCATGAAGCAAGGCAGATGATCCCTCCTGTGCCGGAAAGGGAACGCTGATGGCCGGGGTAAGATTTGAGGATGTAGATCTTTTGGGTGCTCTTTCCCGTATCGTAGATCTTCATACCCAACATTATAAAGAGGACTTTGACCTGGATAAGGAACTGATTTCAAAACTGGCTGTGTCAGACCGTTCAGAGGATAAACAGCTTCTTTGGATGTCACGCCCTTGCGGAACCTATACCCTGCGCGAACGGGAAGTTTATCTGGATGGAAGCCATGAAAATAAAGTGTGGCGGTTTTACCAGGAACAGACAAATGATCCCGTTTTGGCTTATGCCATCTCTTTGAAAGAAGTCAGGGACGGAAAAATATTTGGCAATCTCTATCCGCTAAATTATAGAGAACATGTGGAACGGATGAAAAAGCTGACCTGTCCAATCGGAAATGTAGCCGTTGCATTTGCGGATGGAAATGTTATCACGATTCCCTATCAGGAACGGAGACAGCTTATGAACCGGTTTATGCCAGAGCATGGAGCCCCTAAAACAATGACTTATCTGCCGGAAAATGAGCCGGAGCTGATGATGATTCTAAAACGGGAACGCTTCAAACGCAGCTATCATGCGACAGCCGGAAATCTGGAGGAATATCTTGATAAGCTGGAAAAGACCACCTTGCGGGAAAAACTCAAAAGAGCAAAGACGGTGGTTTCAACACAGGAGGTCTCATCTCATAAAAGAGGGTTGGAACGATGAAGGGCGGGCATAACAAAAAATCCGTCCGCGTCGAATTTGTCATGTCCGAACCGGAGGCCGAACTGGTAAAAGAACGCATGGCGGAACTTGGCATTACCAACCTGTCGGCATATCTGCGAAAGATGGCCGTAGACGGTTACATCATTCACCTTGATATGGGAGATATTCAGGAAATGATCCGGCTTCTCCGCATTTGTTCCAATAACTTAAACCAATATACCAGACGGGCCAATGAGACCGGCAATATTTATGCCGCAGATATAGATGACATCCGCACCCGTCTGGACAGCCTTTGGGATGGCATGGACAAACTGATCCGGGGATTTGCAAACATTTCATAAACAGCCGGAAAGCCGTTGCTTTCTTTTTGCCGTCACGGTAAAATTTTTATAAGGGCAGATGCCCTTCTGAAAGGAGGCAAAGCGTATGCGTTTGATAGGTAAATTACTGGCACTTCCCTTTATGCTGGTTACGGGGATTCTTTATCTGGTATGTAAATTTTTGGTGGTCCTTTCCGGTGCGGTACTTGGGATTCTTTCCGGGATCATCTTTTTGGCAGCATTGGTGCTGTTCTTTGTCGCAGGATTTTTGCCGGGTCTTGCCTGGCTTATGATCGCCTTTCTTATCAGTCCATACGGTCTGCCTCTGGCGGCTGCATGGCTGGTAGGGATCATTGGTGGGACAAACAGTGCCTTAAAGGATTTTATATTTGGTTAAGCAGATTTGGCGGGGCGCATAGGCAGCCCCGCTCTTTTTCTGCAATTATAACTTCTCTGATTGAAATTAAGTTAAGGAGGTGACGAAAATGGCGACCACAAGACTGATGCCTCTGCATGTAGGAAAAGGTCGGAATATCTCTACTGCGATCTCAGATATTATTGATTATGTAGAAAATCCGCAGAAAACCGATTTTGGAAAATTCATTTATGGCTATGAGTGTGATACCCGGCTTGCTGATGCAGAGTTTCTTCTGTCCAAACGACAGTATGCAAATCTGACCGGCAGAAATCAGGGTGCAGATGATGTGATCGCCTACCATCTCCGTCAGGCATTTAAGCCCGGCGAAGTTACGCCAGAAGAAGCTAATCAGATCGGCAGGGAGCTGGCACTGAAGCTCACAAAAGGAAACCATGCCTTTGTTGTCTGCACCCATGTGGATAAGCACCATGTCCATAATCACATCATTATCAACTCTACTACACTGGACTGTCAGAAAAAATTTCGCAACTTCTGGGGTTCTACCTGGGCAATCCGGCGAATGAATGACAAGCTGTGTTTGGAACATGGACTTTCGATTGTAGAAAATCCGAAACCCAGCCGGGAGCATTATGGCACATGGCTGGGGAATAAAAAGCAGCCTTCCTTTCAGGAGCAGATACGCATTGCTATTGATGCTGCATTAGAGGAAAAGCCAAAAGATTTTGAGGAACTTCTACAGAAGCTGGAAACTGCTGGGCTGGAAGTCAACCGTGAAAGAAAACATCTTCGGTTCCGAGTTCCGGGACAAGAAAATTATACCCGATGCGATACGCTCAAAGGCGATTATACAGAACAAGCCATCAAAGAACGGATTGCCGGTACACGGACAGTAAAACCCCGCCATGCCTTTTCTAAAAAAACGGTTTCCAAAGTTGGATTGCTGGTTGATATTGAAGTTGCAATCCGTTCCGGCAAGGGCCCTGGTTATGAGCGCTGGGCAAAAGTGTTCAACCTAAAGCAGCTTTCTCAGGCAGTGCTCTACTTAAAAGAACATGGCGATATGGGTTATGAGGATCTTCTGGAAAAAGCCAACGCCACTACCACTAATTTCAATACCTTATCCGTTCAGATCAAAGATCTGGAGTCAAAAATGAACGCCAATGCCGAGCTGCAAAAACAGATCGTAAACTATGCGAAAACGCGGGCTGTCTATGTAGAATATCGCAAAGCCGGGTACAGCAAAAAATTCCGAACAGAACATGAAGCTGAAATTCTGCTGCACCAGGCGGCAAAGAATCATTTTGACGAGCTGGGAATCAAAAAGCTCCCCTCTGTCAAATCTCTCCGGGAGGAATACACCGATCTTCTGGAACAAAAACGGAAAGCCTATTCTGCCTATAAGCAGGCCAAAAATGATATGAAAGAACTTCATAATGTTCGGGCCAATGTGGAATACCTATTAGAGATTTCTTCCCCACCACAACCGCAGCGCAGCACAGAAAAATCCCGTCAATAAGGTTTGCTAACTTGAATTCTATAGACCTTGACTTTCCGGGACTTCTTAACTATAATAATACTCAAGCAGGGGGACTACCTTGTAGTTGAGAAGGTTAAAACCTGACCCTTTGAACCTGTTGGCTAATACCAACGCAGGGAGCTAAAGAATACAGATTCGTATTTTTTGGACATTCTCTGTTTTGGGAATGTCCTTTTTAATTGAATAAGATATGATATGTGTTTGCGAGGGAACTGAACAAGTTGAAAAAGGTAAGACCTGACCTCTGGACCTGTCGGCTAATACCGGCGTAGGGAAGCAATTTCTTACGCTCGTATTGCGTCTGAAAGAGCTTCTAATTGTTTTAGAGGCTCTATTTTTTTATTTTAGGAGGAACAAACATGGCATTTATGAAAGACATTTTAACCCGCAACATCCCCATTTGGGAAGAATGTGCAGCTACCCCATTTGTGCAGGAAGTGCAAACTGGAAAGCTACCTCTTGAAAAGTTCAAGAGATATATGATTCAGGATAGTATCTATCTGAAAAACTATGCCCGTATATACGGCAAGGCAATTTTTCATGCTGATACATTAAGAGAAATTCAGCTTTACTATTCCATGCTGAATTTTGTAAATGATACGGAATCAGAAGTGCGTCTGGATTATCTAAAGCAATTTTGCATGACGGATAATGATATTGAACTGATCGCTCCTCTGCCTGAAAATCAAAATTACATTGATTTCATGTTTGAGATTGCGTCACATGGAAAGAATGAAGAAATTTTAATGGCGGTTCTTCCCTGTATGCTAAGTTACAGCTATATATTCCGCAAATTGGCGGCTGTTCCTACAAGCAGACAGTCAAGATATTGGGACTTTATCAAAGATTATGCGGATGAACAATATGCAGAAAGCTGCAAAGAATGGTCTGCTTTTGCAGAGCATAAATGTGCCGGGTTATCAGTAGCAAATAAAAAGTATCTGGCTGATATTTTTGAAAAAGCAAGTTTGTTAGAGCTTGCTTTTTGGAAGATGGCCTATCGGAACGAGAGAATGGAGGAAAATGCAAAATGAAAAAAGTATTGTCCATTGCCGGATCAGATTGCAGCGGAGGTGCAGGTATTCAGGCTGATTTGAAAACTTTTTCTGCTCACGGTGTATTTGGAATGAGTGTTATTGTTTCTGTTGTTGCAGAGAACACCAGCCGTGTTATCGACATCCAAGATATTACCCCGGATATGATTGAAAAACAGATTGACGCCGTATTTGAAGATATTGAAGTGGACGCAGTAAAAATCGGTATGCTTTCTACACCAGAATGTATGAAAGCGGTGGCAAAGAAACTATTACAATATAAGCCCCAAAATGTCGTAATCGACCCGGTTATGTATGCCAAAAATGGCTGCCCATTGATGAATCCTACGGCGGTTTCCACCTTGATAGACACAGTAATTCCACTGGCCGATGTACTTACTCCGAATATTCCAGAGGCAGAGAAAATAGCAGATATGCAGATTTCCACAGTTTCAGATATGGAGGCTGCCGCAAGAAAAATATATGCCATGGGTTGTAAGGCGATTGTTGTCAAGGGTGGACATCATATAGGAAATGCTGTTGATGTCCTATTTAATGGAGAAAATTTCTACCATTTTGAAACATCCCGCATTGATACGAAAAATACTCATGGGACAGGCTGTACCTTTTCTTCTGCAATCGCTTCCCAGCTTGCAAAGGGAAAAAGTGTTCCGCTTGCAGTCGAATCTGCAAAGGCTTATGTCACAATGGCAATCGAACACTCTCTTGCGATTGGAAAAGGCTGTGGCCCAACGCACCATTTCTACGAATTGTATCAGCATGGTTTATCTAAAGAATAGGCAGGTGCAAAATGAACTTTGATTATACACTTTATCTTGTTACTGATCGTCAACTAATGAGCTGCGATAGCCTGACAGAAGCGGTAGAACAGGCAATTTTAGGAGGCTGCACAATGATACAACTCCGAGAAAAAGAATTGTCCTCATTAGAATTTTACAATCAGGCTGTTGCCGTGAAACAGGTTACGGATAAATACCATATTCCCCTTATCATAAACGACCGGATAGATATTGCAATGGCTGTGCAGGCTACGGGGGTACATATTGGACAGCATGATTTACCTGCGGCTGCCGTCCGCAAAGTAATTGGGGAAAATATGCTGTTGGGAGTATCTGCATCTTCCATTGCAGAAGCAATACAGGCACAACAGGATGGTGCAGATTATTTGGGAGTTGGCGCAATGTTCCCTACTGGAACTAAAACCGACGCTGATTCTGTATCAATGGAGGAATTACAGAAAATCCGCACAGCCGTTTCTTTGCCGATCGTTGTTATTGGCGGTATCAATAAAGGAAATACAGGGCGTTTCAAGCCCATGGGAATTGACGGGCTGGCTGTTGTATCTGCCATCATAGCGCAGTCCGATATAAAAGCTGCTGCTGCGGAACTGAAAGATTTATTTTGCGGAAAGGAAAAGAAACATGGATTTTAATGCGGCAATCTTTGATTTAGATGGAACAATTCTGGATTCAATGGATGTATGGGAGCATATAGATATTCAGTTTTTGAAAAAGAGAAATCTTCCTGTCCCGGAAAATTATGTAACTGAAATATGTGCAAGGAGTTTTGAGGAAGCCGCACAATATACCATTGATCTTTTTGGATTGCAGGAAACGGTAGAGGGAATTATTGAGGAATGGAATAATATGGCGGTCGAGGAATACAGTAACCATGTCGGTCTGCTGCCCCATGCCCTTGATTATCTTCTGCGCTTAAAAGAACATGGAATAAAACTTGCAGTTGCTACGGGGTTGCCGGAAAAGCTCTATATTCCATGCTTAAAGAACAATTCTATTTTAGAATTATTTGACGCTCTATGTTCAACAGATGAGGTTCAGCGGGGAAAAGAATATTCGGATGTCTTTGAATTGGCCGCAAGAAAATTAGGGGTTGCACCTGAACACTGTATTGTGTTTGATGATGTGCTTCCAGCAATTAAAAGCGCAAAGGCAGCCCGTATGTTAGCAGGCGGGATTTATGATAAGTATTCCGCAGATCAGCGTACAGAAATAGAAAGGATTGCGGATATTTACTTACTTGATTTTCGGCAAGCACCGATCCCACACAAAGAGGTATGAAAATGGAAAAATGGGATTTATATAATGCAAAACGGGAAAAGTCTGGAATAACAGTGTGCCGTGGAGAAATCATACCCAAAGGGCTGTATCATTTATCTGTGAGTGTATGGATCGTCAACCAGCAGGGGCAGTATCTTTTATCACAGCGGCATCCGAAAAAGCAATACCCTCTTTATTGGGAATGTACGGGTGGTTCTGTACTTTCCGGGGAAACCAGTTTACAAGGAGCAATCCGAGAGGTAAAAGAAGAATTAGGAATACTGCTTACTCCCGGAAGTGAAAAATTGATTTATCAGAGCAGACGGGAAAATGTGCAGGATTTTTACGATGTTTGGCTATTTCATAAGGATATAAAGATTGAAGAAATGCGTTTACAGGAAACAGAAGTTGTGGATGTTCAATGGGTAAATCCAGATAAGTTATTTGAGATGTTTCGCCTGAAACATCTGCACCCTCTAATTACCTATGTAGATCAGCTAATAGGCTGAAAAAGCGCCGGGCGCAGAGGTATCAAAGCCTCTGCATCTGGCGCTTCTTTTTTGTCCTTTTTCCCGCATTTAGAACCCCGTTTTGCGGGGAACAGGATAACTTTATCCACCTGCCTGCCGGCCATGCGGAAAAACCCTTGATTTCCGTGGACTTTTAACGCCCTAAATGCGTAGACAGGAGGTATCTTTTCCGCTGGCGCTCAGCCTTTTAATTCCGTGTTGCACATGAGGCGGAAATCTTACTGCACCAGACAGCGAAGAATCATTTTGACGAACTGGGAATCAAAAAGCTCCCCTCTGTCAAATCTCTCCGAGAGGAATACACCGATCTTCTGGAACAAAAACGGAAAGCCTATTCTGCCTATAAGCAGGCCAAAAATGATATGAAAGAACTTCATAATGTTCGGGCCAATGTGGAATATCTATTAGAGATTTCTTCCCCACCACATGGAGGTTGTAGATAACGCAAGTGATGAAAACAACGAAAATACAAGGAGAAAGGCAACTGTTGTACCTATTAAAATAGAATATGTGTGAGAGGACAAGCCTTTCAATAATGTAGACGTTCAGAAATGAGCGTCTATTTTTATACCCAAAATGAAAGGAGCATTAGATTTTATGAAAAAGATGTTAAAACGATTGTGTACGGGCTTCTTAGCTCTTGCAACTGTCGTTACTGCTTTACCGACTACACCCGTCCATGCAGAAAGTAAGCAATACTGGACGGAAAGTGCAGAGCGTGTCGGTATCATTGAAAAAGTAATGAATGACGGTTCTATCGGTTCGACATTCAATGAGGGCTATATGAAAGTCGAGGGCGAAACTGCCTATTGTATCGACATCAATACAGATTTTAAGAATGGTTACAAGACCAGAGCTGACGCAAGCTCACGTATGAGTGCCAACCAGATTTCAGATGTGGCGTTATCCTTAGAGTATGTCAAACAGTATGGCGAAACTCACAAGGAATTGAACTACAAGCAAGTCTATCTGTTGGAACAATGTGTGGTCTGGCAGAGATTGAGCGTACATCTTGGCTGGCAGTGCGACAACGTGCGAGCTTCTTATGATGAAATTCCAAAAGCTACGCAGGACGAAGTTTTCTCTGGTGCAAGAGCCTTTGTCAAAGAGAATAAAGGACGCTATGAATGTGGCGGTTATATCTACTCTGGCGAGGGGCAGGAATTGGGACAATTCTGGGCGAAACTCAATGTTGGAAATGCGAAACTTCAAAAGACTTCCAGTAATACCAGCATTACAGACGGTAACGGGAATTACTCTATCGCTGGTGCGACATACGGTGTCTTTGCTGATAAGGACTGCACGAAACAGCTTGCCACCCTTACGACTGATGAAAACGGAAATACAGATGTCGTAGAGGTAAAGGCTGACACAGTCTATATCAAGGAATTATCCGCACCAGCAGGATATAAGGTTGATACAAATATATATTCCTTAAAGGTTGAAGCTGGAAAGACAGCGACCTTGAACGTATCAGATACACCAAAGGTAACAGACACTTTGATTGAACTCTTCAAGATTGATATGGAAACACAGAAAGACAATCCGCAGGGGAACGCTTCTTTAGCAGGTGCGGAATTTACATGGAAGTATTATACTGGCTTCTACAATAAAGACAATCTCCCTGCCGAAGCTACAAGAACATGGGTTACAAAGACAATCGCCGAAACAGACAGCGACGGTACAATCCATTATGTTACAAAATTAGCGGACACATACAAAGTATCTGGCGACAGTTTCTATATGCAGGACGGCAAGGCAGTTCTTCCACTTGGAACACTAACCGTAGAAGAAACAAAAGCTCCAAACGGTTACTTGCTGGACGGTGCATATATGCAGGCTGGCGATAAGTCCGAACAGATTAAGGGCTTATACCTTACACAAATTACAGAGGACGGCGACCTTGCCGTACTTACTGGAAGTAACCAGTTTTCCGTATCAGACAAGGTTATCCGTGGCGGTGTCAAAATTCAGAAACGAGATTTAGAAACGGGCGATACAAAGCCACAAGGAAGTGCTACTTTGAAAGATACTGCCTTTGACATCATTTCCTTAAATGATAATGCGGTATTGGTTGAGGGCAAGTTATACAAGAAAAATGAAGTGGTAAAGATAATTCGTACCGATATTGAGGGTATCGCTTCTACTTCTGCTGACCTCTTACCTTATGGAAAATTCCGTATGAACAATGAAAAAAGCAGAAACGCAGGAACAGGAATTTTTAGAAGTTTGTTCTTCTTACGACCATGACCTTTTAACTGGAAAAAAAGAAATGACATTGAAAGACTATGAACGAATTACTTATTTAGTTAGTTCTCTTGGGTATAGTCAATATCTTCAATTCCTTATTGGAAAATATATGGACTTAGCACAAGCTGACGAAGAACGAGAAGAAAGAGAACATGAAATATATTTGGAATATCCAGAGTATTATGAGGACGAGGGAATTTTAGAAGAAGAAGAAAAATGGCTGGAAGAATTTTTAAATCAACTTCCAGAGAAGAAAAGAGAATATTTTGAAAAACTTATAAAAGAGAGTTAAAGCTACTAAAAAAGTTACTGTATTCAGATGTTCTGATCACAGTAACTTTTTATCATTATACAAGGGAAAACAAATGCTAATAGACAAAATATTTTTTTCGTAACTTACATTTTCAATTTTACCGTCAATCTTTTTCAGCAATTCCTTTACAATATACAAGCCCAGACCAGAACTTCCTTTGGTGCGTGATTTATCAACAGTATAAAACTTGTTAAATAATAAGTTTACATCAATATCATCAAGGGATTTTGTTGAATTTTTAATTGTGAACACTCCTTTTTGATTGATAGAAACTTCAATGTAATTATCTGAATAACGAAGTGCATTTACAATTAAATTTTCAATAATTCGTTTACAGATAAGGTTATTTCCGTATATCCATACAGGAGTATTTTCTGTTTGAATGGTTGGTTGGATTTCTCCAAATTCATAATACTTTTCAATTAAGCAATCTGTAACAATTCTATTTATGTCAACACGCTCACATTCAACATCAACTTGCTCATTTTCTATCACAGATAAATCATAAAACTCTTGTACTAAATCCGTGAGATAATCTGTTTTTGCCTTAATGATTTTTAGGGATATTGATTTAGA
Organism: Faecalicatena sp. Marseille-Q4148; assembly: GCA_018228665.1. Taxonomy (NCBI): domain Bacteria; kingdom Bacillati; phylum Bacillota; class Clostridia; order Lachnospirales; family Lachnospiraceae; genus Faecalicatena; species Faecalicatena sp. Marseille-Q4148. The sequence continues at coordinate 1,810,475 of CP073692.1, read as the reverse complement.
AACAAATAAAAATATCTTTGCAGGTTTTATCAAGTGTGGCGATTGTGGTCGGGCAATGATGAAAAATTTCTGGCGACGTGCTGACGGAAGTAAGTCCTATTCATTCTATTGTGGAACTTACAAAAGAAGTGGAAAAGATTATTGCACTCCGCACACGCTCCCGTTTCAAGTATTGAATGATATTGTGCTGGGAGATTTAAAGCAGATTATCCGCAATGTAGAGAACTTGCAGGAACTTGTAAAATCACAATCTTTCACAGCAACAAAAATCAGAAAATCAACAGACATAGAACTGACAAAGTTAAAAGCAGAGCTTGAAAGAGTGAAGAAGTTGAAAAAGTCAATTTATGAAGATTACAAAGACGAACTGATTTCTAAAGAAGAATTTCTTTCTTATCGAGAGGACTATCAACAAAAAGAAACGCTTTACTCCAAACAGATTGAAACGCTGGAAGAAAAGAAAAAGGAAAGTGTAACAGAAGATGTTTTTGAAACACCGTGGTTAAGGCGGTTGTTGGAACTGAAAGACATTGAAGAATTAGACAGAGATATTATTGTGGAAATGATAGACCAGATAACAGTTTATGAAAACCGCAAACTTAAAATCTCATACAACTTTGGAAATGAGCTGGAACATTTATTTTCAAGCGTTTACTGTGAGGACTTGGAGAAAAAGGCTATCTAATCTCAATACATTTCTAACTCCCCATATATACTGGGGAATACATATCACAATTTGCGTAAACTACAATCAGCACAACCGCAGCGCAGCACAGAAAAATCCCGTCAATAAGATTTGTCTGCTTTTGGTTTTCAGCGTTCCAACGGAACGCGCAGCCATTGCCACCGGCAATGATCTCAGGGGTTTGGGGATATGTCACCAACAAGCATTAGCAGGAATTCCGGAAACGGGATTCCTGCTAAATACGCAATCTTACGTAAGATTGCATTGCTTGCCAGTAGTTTTAAGAGTCTTTGGCAGAGGATCTGTTTACAGTTGCCGCATTGATAAACCTTTGATAACTGCCTATAATAGAGTTATTATTTTGAACTGCTATAGCAGAGAAATGCGAAAAAATAAAATTTTTTGTCCGTTGTAACATTTCGCGGACATTTGCCTATTCTGCCGTTCTTTATCCTCACCGAGAACAACGACCTTGCCACGGAATATGAATACCGGTATGAGGGCATGAACGACTATATTACCGCCCCGGTCAATATCCCGGAGCTGATCCGGCGGGTTTTGTTCTTTGTGGAGTAATTGAAAAATTTTACGGAGGTGATGATGTAATGGGACATTAGCTGTTTTTGATATAGAAGAATCCGGCAAACAGATTGGCGAAAAGTTATTTCTGCATCTTAACGAGGAACAAAAGAATGCTCTAATGCAATATATTTTGGAACAAGGAGTCTGTCATGGAACGGTATTCAATTCTTGTCACACCTTACCAAACAGGAAAAGACCGCTGATATATGATTTGACGAGAAAGATCCCCTTATCCATATCCGCACCCACAACACCAACCTCAAAAGGTGACTTTCCGCTTATGCCGAGCAGTACCCCGACGAGTGCTACCAGACCGACACAGACCACGAAACGGGCTGCATGGAGTTTGATATTGCAAAGGGGCGTTTCTCTTTCCGTCTGACCGCCCCATACAGCGAGGAACGCCGGGAAGCAGCGCGACGATATGCCAAAGAGAACAACGCCACCGACAGACTGAAATGATGTAGGTGCAAGCACAAGTATTCAGATAAATTGAAGAAAAACTTAATAATATGTGACTTTATTTTTGGTTCACTAGCATGTATAATATACTCAAAAACAATTTTGATAGCAAGTAAAGGAGTGAAAAATATGTTATCAATTTCTGACATTCTTATCCGTTCAATTAGTGGGTATGTGTTTATAGTTCCAGTTCTCTTATTGTATTTTTTATATCTTAAAAAATCGGGAAGAAAACAAAGTTTTCTTCATATTACCGCTGTATTTGTGTTTTGCTATTATCTATTTGGAATTTTAACCGTAGCAGGTATTGGCTATACAAGCACAATGTCATTTAGTCCAAAGATTTCCCTGATTCCGTTTCTTGGTATGATAACCGGACCAATAGATACCATACTTAATTTAATTTTATTTGTACCGTTAGGAGTTTTCCTGCCATTTCTGTATAAAAGGTATCATCACATAAAGACCGTTGCATTAACTGGCTTTCTATTCTCTTTATCTGTTGAAATTGTTCAGATGTTTGGCTGGGGTTCATCGGATATAAATGACCTTATTATAAATACGGCTGGAGCCTGTTTGGGATATTGGATTTATTATCTGCTATCAAAAGCTTTGCCGAATAATTTTAGAAAAAAACTTCAATCTGAGAATGTTAATGGTACGGTCGAAGTACTTTTGTTTGTAATTTATATATTTATGGTTATGGTTACAGTTCAACCTTGGGTAATCCATGATGTACTGAACATCGGATAAAGTATTCAGAAAAACATTTTATCTAGCAGTACACAGCAAAAATTAGTACCCTACCCACAAGGGCATCCGAGAAAATCGACTGTCCTTTTTCTATGTCTATGAGCAAAAAGGAGCGACCAACTACCGACATGAGGGCGTGAACGACTATATTACCGCCCCGGTCAATATCCCGGATCTGATCCGGCGGGTTTTATTCTTTGTGGAATGAAATCATTATACATATAAAAATATGTCTTTGTAGTGGACAGGATAGACGCTTTTTTATGAGAAATTGGTCAGGACAGTAAATTTATTGTCCCGACCAATTTTTGCTATTATGAACAAGTTGCTATATCATAAAGCTTAGCGTTCTGTTATATTTTGGATCGTTATTGACTTCTATTACGGTTAGTGATATATTTATTACAGTAACCGTAATAAGGAGGCAGATGTTATGCGAGACAATGCGAAAGGCGGTGCGCTCACAGAGGTGACATTCTTTATTTTGCTTTCCCTTTATACCCCGAAACATGGATATGCTGTCATGCAATTTATTGAAGATAATACAAAAGGGCGGCTTACGCTGGGGGCAGGTACTTTATATGGTGCGTTGAACTCGTTGCAGGAAAAAGGCTGGATTGCACCTTTTGGAGATAGTGCGGGACGGAAAAAAGAATATCTCATTACAACGCAAGGAAAAGAAATTGCAGAAAAGGAACTGATAAGGCTCAATGAACTTGTAGGCGTAGCTAATGAAATTATTGGAGGTGCAGTATGAGCAAAAAGTATTATCGTTTCTTTGGCGGTTTGTTTACTGCCCAGGAACATTGGCTGAATAAAATGTCTGAAAAGGGCTATCGTTTGATTCGGGCGGAAAAAATGTTGTATGAATTTGAGGCGTGTAAACCGGATCAGGTAAAATACTGTGTAGAGTTTATCGGGCAAAAATCGAAGGCCGACGCGTCCGATTATCATGAGTTTTTAGAGGGGATGGGTTACAAAGTATTTTATAAAAACATCAACCTGAACTACTCTGTTGGTAAAGTACGCCTACGGCCATGGGCTGAAAAAGGCGGACGCATAGCAACAAATGCCACCACCTTTAATCGGGAATTGTTGATTGTAGAAAAAGATAATGACGGTAAGCCATTTGAACTTCATACTTCTTATGAGGACAAGGAAAACTATTACAGAAATCTGCGTAATCCGTGGCTGCTGATACTGCTCATGTTCGCAATATTTGCGGTTGCAAAATGTTCGGTAGTTTTTGGTGTGCTTGCCCTGGTTTCTCTGATTCCTGTTCTCGTATATCAAACCCAGGTTATGCAGAACAAACGCGAAGGTAAGACAAAAGAATGGTGAGGTGTTTATATCATGAATGAACGAGAAAAAACAATCCGATTATGGTTTGATATGTGGCTCAATCAGCAGGATATGGGGATTGATGATATTTTTACAGAAGATGTGATCTATACAGAAAGCTGGAGTCCCCAGTATAACAACCGAAAAACAGTAAAGCATTGGTTTCAGGAATGGAATACCCGTGGCAAGGTGGTTATTTGGGAAATCAAGCAATTTTTTCATAAGGGAGATCAAACGATTGTAGAGTGGTATTTCAAAAATGAAATGAACAATGGAAGTATAGAGGAATTTGATGGAATCTCGCTGGTTGAATGGATAGAGGATAATAGAATAAAGTCGTTGAAAGAATTTGGGTGTAATCGCAATACCTATAATCCATACCAGGAAGGCGATACCCCTCAATTCAGAGCAGAAAAAGCGAATTGGTTTTGATTGAGTGCTTATGGAGGTAAAAATATGATGTATCGGACAGAATTAGTAGAAGGAATTACCGTGGAAAATGTAACTGAGAAAATCAATGCAAAAATAGAAGAAATGGAAAAGGAAAGCTATCGACTTGTTACGATGTCTTTTTGGGGAACCGAAAGAGCTGTACTGGTTTTCAAAAAAGGGTTAAAGGGTAGTTTGCTTTAACATATATACTTGACTTATTTGAATGTCAATGGGAGAATGAGCAACTGCATATCGTATTTTTTTCACGGAGGCTGATATGAAAGAAAAAATATTGATAATAGAAGATGATCCGTTAATACGGAATGAATTGAAAACGCTGCTGCAAAGCAACAGCTATAAAACGGTGGCTCCGGAGGATTTTTCCGATGTGATCGATCAGATCAAAGCTGAGCAGCCACACTTGATTATACTGGACATCAAGCTACCGGGGACCAGTGGCTTTTCTCTCTGCACCGAGATTCGCACATTTTCCGAAGTGCCAATCATCTTTGTGACAAGCTGCAACACAGATATGGACGAGCTGAATAGCATTATGCTGGGCGGAGACGCTTTTATCACGAAGCCCTATAACACAGCGATCCTGCTTGCGAAAATTGCTTCTCTGCTGAAAAAAGTCTATCCCACACAGCAAAGGGAACAGATCGTCTATGGAGATGCGGTGCTGCATCTGGAATCCAGCAGTCTGGACTATCATGGACAGAGCGTAGAACTTACCAAGAACGAATTGAAAATTCTCTATTACCTGTTCAAGAACGGAGGAAAAATCTGTTCTCGTGGAGATATGATTGAATATTTATGGGATAATCAGCTATATGTGGATGACAATGCTTTGAGCGTCAATATCAACCGCATCCGGGAGAAACTGGCGGGCATCGGCCTGACGGATTTTATCAAGACAAAGCACCGACAGGGGTACACGATATGAACAGCAGACGATATTGGAAAAACAGGCTTCCATTTCTGCTGACGAACCTTGTTTGTATGGCTGCACTCACTGTATTTTTGCTGGTGTGCGGCAATTCGGTTTCCGCAGTAGTATTGATCCTGATTGTATGGGCATTGATTTTGCTGACGGGACTTGTCCTCACTTACTGGAAACGGAAGCGGCAGATGAAAAAACTTCTGGATATGGCGGAGCAGCTTTCCGAAAGATACCTTATTTCCGAAGTGATGGAGCTGCCGGAACAGGCCGAGGATCAGGTTTACTATCAGCTTTTGAAAATGGCTGGAAAATCCATGTTGGAACAGATTGGAGAAGTCGAGCGGGAACGCCTGGAGTACAAAGAATACATTGAGCAATGGATTCACGAAATCAAAACGCCCATTACTGCCATGAAACTCCTATGTGAAAACCACCGGACGGACTGGACAAAGGAACTTCTGCTGGAACTGGAAAAGACCAACCGCTTTACCGAACAAGCTCTTTATTACGCCCGCAGTGAGCATACAGAGAAAGATTATTCTGTCCGGGAAATGGCACTGTCCCAAGTGGTGCATCAGGCGATTGCAGATAATAAATATCTGCTGCTCCAAGGTGGTATGCGTCTGGAAGTGGAGGAAATGCAGGACACGGTTTATTCAGATGAAAAGTGGGTGCGCTTTATTCTGAACCAACTGATTGCCAATGCGGTCAAGTATCGTACGGAACAACCGGTTCTCCGCATTTCTACTCATAAACGGCAAGATCAGGTTATTCTTGTCGTGGAGGACAATGGAATCGGGATTGCTGCGTCCGATCTGCCCCGTATCTTTGAAAAGGGATTTACCGGTCAGAATGGTCGTATGATCCAGCAGTCCACAGGCATTGGCCTGTACCTATGCAAACGGCTCTGTGAAAAGCTGGGCATTGGCATTGCGGCAGAATCATCGGAACAAGGAACCGCCATTTCCCTGGCGTTTCACATCAACTGTCTGATCCATGAAGTGCAGGGCTGATTGCGGTCCTGCACTTCTTACATTTTTGTTAGAACTTTGTAAGAAAACTTGATACAAACGAAGCCACTCTTATTCTACAATAGAGATCAGAGGTGATAACAATGAAAGAAATTTTGAAACTGGATCATATCCAAAAATATTACGGAAATGGCGGGAATGTTACAAAAGCAATTCAGGACATTAGCTTTTCCGTTCAGGAGGGAGAATTTGTAGGAATCATGGGAGCATCCGGTTCCGGCAAGACTACCCTGCTCAACTGTATTTCCACCATTGATACCGTCAGTGCGGGACATATCTATCTGGACGGAACCGATGTGACGGAAATCAACGAAAAACAGATTGCCCGGTTTCGTCGGGAGAATCTTGGATTTGTATTTCAGGATTTTAACCTGCTGGACACTCTGACAATCTCGGAAAACATTGCCTTGGCACTGACTATCAACAAGGTTCCCGCAGGCGAGATTGATGGGCGGGTGCGGGAAATGGCCGGAAAGCTGAATATCACGGATATTCTGGATAAATACCCCTATCAGGTGTCCGGCGGCCAGAAACAGCGGTGTGCCTGTGCCAGAGCTATTATCAACCAGCCTAAGCTGATCTTGGCGGACGAACCTACCGGCGCGTTAGACAGTCACTCGTCACAGGCCTTGCTCTCCACAATCCAGAGTATTAACGAAAGCCTTGACGCCACAATCCTGATGGTAACACACGACGCTTTTTCGGCAAGCTATGCCAATCGTATTCTCTTTTTAAGAGATGGTGCGATCTTCACGGAAATTCTCAAAGGCAGTGATTCTCGTAGGGTTTTCTTTGAAAAAATCTTGGATGTCCTTACCATGATGGGAGGGGGCGTGAATGATGTACGCTAAATTAGCACTTGAAAATGTAAAGAAATCTACAAAAGACTATTTGATATATATTGTCACTCTGACGGCGTGTATATCTATGTTTTATGCTTTTCTTTCCATTTCCAGCAATTATTATGATCCGAATATAGGAGCAGAATTTAATTTAGATATATTAGGTGATGGAATAAAATATGCGATTCTATTGATTACCGTATTGCTGATGTTCCTTATGCAGTATGTAAACCACTTTATGATACAACGGCGAAAAAGAGAATTTGCAATTCAGAGTATTATTGGAATGGAGCAATCAACGATAGCTCGACTTTTCTTTGTAGAATCACTAATAATGGGAATTTTTTCGCTTATTGTGGGGATAGGATTAGGTGGTGTGTTTTCTCAATTCATTACTGCTATGCTGCTTCAAATGTATCATAAACCATTTGAATTTTCATTTATGCTTTTTCCAGATACAATCATTTTGACGATTCTATTTTTCTGCATATGTTTTGCGACAGTTGGTTTATCTCAAGTTCGCACGATACGAAAAATAAAGATAATTGATATGCTAAATGCAGATCGAAAAAATGATATATTGGGAACCCCCCACAAATGGATATACAAACTCTTTCCAGTAAATTTTGTCCTTTATCTGCTGATTACCTTTTATAATATTAGAACCCTGTCTTACTACTTTAACGGAGAATTTGAACTGGTAATCAAAATATGGTCTGCAATCAGCATTATTGTACCAATTCTGATGTTGATTACGCATATAAGGGAAAGATTCAGAAGAAAAGAACAAAACACAGTAAAGCAGCTCTTTTTGATTGAATGTATTGGCCTGTTGGAACTGATTATTCTTTCCATATTGCCAGTTTTCAAAGTGTACCTTGCAATGCCGATGGATAAAGGTGCTTTTAATGTTTATATGGGATTTCTGTTTTGGTGTGTTGTATTTGGAGTGAGTGTATTTTTCGTTTTGTTTAGTAATTACTTGTTGGTTATCAAAGAACGCCAGAAGTATAAAGAAGAAAATCTGTTCTTTTTTGGACAACTGTTATCTAAATTAAAATCGAAAACACTTTCAATGACTTTGATTTGCCTCACACTTACATTGTCCATGGCATTATTTTTTGTAACACCACTCCTTGTTGGATGGGCACAAGGTTTTTTGGAAAAAAGAGTTCCTTTTGATATACAGATTTCTTCGGACTACATTGGTATGCAGTCTGGTTATATCGGCATACAGTCCGAAAAAGAGCTGCCTGTAACGGATTATAGTTTTCTTGATTCTTTCATTGAAAAGAATATTTCTGTTCGTGATGATTGCTCTTTTAAGACATACTTTGTAAACAAAACTGACTTTTATAACCAACTGGAGAATAGCAGGAAAAATGCCTCACCCATCACAGCGATTTCTTTGTCCGACTATAACCATCTATTAAAGATGGCAGGTTATGATGAAATTTCTTTACGGGATCATGAATTTACAACCCAGTGGCTTTCCATAACGCCCCAAGATTCAATTTCGGCGTATCTTGAAGCTCACAAATCTATTAAAACTGATGGAGGCGATTTACAGCTTGCTGATATTTCTGCACATACAGTAGACTTAGGCGAAGATTTTTATAATTTTCAAAGTGTGATATATATTGTACCGGATCACATTTGCAATAAACTGACATCAGCTAATACATTCCGGTATATGATGGCAGATAAAACAATTTCTTATGATATTGCTCAAGAATTAAAATCATACTTTGAAAATTCAAGTCTTACTGATTCGCTTGTAACTTATAACATTACCATGCGGACAATCGAGGTTAATGATAATTCTGCTATTATTTTCATTATGCAAACTGGATTGACATATAGCGCAATCATCTTGTTTGTAACCTGTTTTACTATCTTGGCTTTGCAGCAATTATCAGATTCCGGGAAATACAAATATCGTTTTCGGGTTCTAAGAAATATGGGCGTTGAAGAACCCCATATACGAAAGTTGATTTTGAAACAATTAGCTGTATGGTTTGGTGTTCCGGTTATACTGGCCCTTATCTTGTCTGGCGCATTTCTTGTATTTTTGTTTGTAGGATTTCATATGCAGATTGCAGTGTATATCGGAGTACAGCGATTGGTACAGCAACTTTTGATCGTGTTGGCTATTTTGGGTGTCCTTTTAATTAGTTACTTTATTAGTACATGGGTCTTGTTTAATAAGTCTGCATCTGCCTGACCTTTTTGCGTTTTACAATGACCTTGTTAACAAGAAAGGAGGTGAATTCTATGAATGAGCAGAAACAGTATGTTTGCCCGTGGTGTGGTGGCAAAGATGTTGTTGAGGGGATTCAATCCACTTATGCAAAAGTTCAACCAAATAAAGCTTTGACACTTAAAGGCGAAAATTTGATTCATGTAATTTGCAAAAATTGTGGTACAGCAGTTCGTTCTTATGTAGAAAACCCTCAAGTCCTCGAATAAGGCTGAACACTTCCAAACAGGAGGACAGTTGTTTCTGTCCTCCCTCAAATATTACGCTGATTATGTTAATCGGCTTTCGGGTATATATAATTCCTATTTATAAATCAACAAAAGCGAGGAGGCGACGCAATGGAACTGACCCCGACCTTGATTTTGAATCTGGCGTTGCTGATCGTCCCGCCCGTTGCCCTTGTGCTGGTGTTCCGGCAATGGCTGGCCCGGCACATCCGCTGGACGGTTGCCTTGACTGCTCTCTGTGATGTTCTCCTGTTTTGGGATGAACTGTTCTACTATGAGAGTTTCGGTCTGTTTGCTGTGCTGCTTCTGGTACAGTTGGCAGCCACTGGCGCAGCAGCGTTCCGCATTTACTGCAAACAAAGAAAGTAAAATACAGCCTCATTACTACTCTGGTAAATATCCCGGAACTGATTAGGCGGGGTGTTTTTTGTGGAATAAAGTTGGATGGAATATTAGCGGATGAAATAGGCACTTCCTGTTAAAAGAAATTGGTCAGGATAGTAATTTTATTATCCCGACCAATTTTTGCTATTATGAACTTTTCTTAAACTATATTGCTTTTTGGAGCCTTGCATGTTATACTGTTATACATAACAGCATAACAGTTAAAACACACGGAGGATGCAGCAATGAAACTGATTATTTCAAATGTATCTGGCGTCCCCATATACGAGCAGATTAAACAGCAGATCAAGGCGGCTATTTTATCTGGCGAGCTTCAAGCCGAAGAAACTTTGCCCTCCCTTAGAACACTTGCCAAAGACTTAAAGATCAGCGTCTTAACAGTGACAAAGGCATACACAGAATTAGAGCAAGAGGGCTTTGTTAAAAATGTGCAGGGGCGTGGATGTTTCGTAATGGGGTCTGGTTCAGAACTGATTAAGGAGCAGCTTATTTGCAAAGTAGAAAACAATCTCACCGAAGCAATAAAAGCTGCAAGAATGGCAAATCTATCCACAGAGGAATTACATCGCCTTTTGGACATTTTAACGGAGGTAAAAACAGATGACTAATTATTTAGAGGTAACGAATCTTTCAAAATCTTTTGATTCTTTTCAACTTCACAATATCAGCTTTACTTTGCCAAAGGGATATATTATGGGCTTGATCGGCCCGAATGGTTCTGGCAAAACAACGACAATCAAACTGATTTTGAATATGCTCAAGCGCACCGGCGGCACAGTCAAAGTGATGGGGCTGGATAATATCGCAGAAGAACAAAAAGTAAAATCAGAGCTGGGCGTTGTTTTCGATACAAATTATTTCAGTGATGATTGGAAAGTGTCGCAGGTTGAAAAATCCATTTCGGTATTTTATCCAAATTGGGACAGCCAGAAATTTGCGGATATGTTACGGAAATTTCACATTGCACCAACCAAAAAGGTAAAAGAACTTTCCAAAGGTATGCAGATGAAGTTAATGCTTGCCTGTGCGTTTTCATACGACGCCAAATTGCTGATCCTTGACGAACCGACCAGTGGACTTGACCCGGTTTCCAGAGATGAACTTTTGAAAATTCTTTCAGAGTATATTGAAGATGGCGAGCATAGTGTTTTGTTCTCCACCCATATCACAGGCGATTTGGAGCGTGCAGCCGATTATATTACCTACATCAGTTATGGCGAGCTGTTTTTTACTGGCAGCAAAGATGATTTTGTAGATATGTTCCGCATTGTAAAAGGTGGAATTGAGGAACTGTCCGATGATCTGAAAAATAAGGCGGCTGGTATTCGTACATTCCCTACGGGATTTGAGGCTCTGATGAAAACCGAAGATATTAGCGGTTTCCCTAACCTGACCGTTGATCCTGCCACCATTGATGAAATTGTAGTGTTTACAAGCAAGAAAGGTGACGATTATGAGTAATATTTTGAAATCCACAAAATTAGATATTGCATTGGTAAAACCATATTTTAAGACGATTTGCTTTACCCTGCTCCTGCCGATTGTGTTTGCCGCAATCAATCGTTCTTTGCTGACAGGGGTATCATTTGCTATGTGCTTTATTGCCATGACGACGGGATATACCTTTTCCATCACAGAAAAAAACAGCATGGATCGTCTGTTTGGTATTTTACCTGTTCGTAAAAGCGAGCTTGTGATCGGACGCTATGTTTTTGTCCTTGCAATGGGGCTTCTTTCCTTGATTATTTCTTTGATTGCACAGCCGCTTGTCTTGAAAGTACTGGGTGAAACAGTTGGCGTATTTGATATTGTAACTGCCGCTATTGCAGGAGTATTCTTATTTGCACTCTATACCGTGTTCCAGATTCCGGGATATTACAAGTACGGCTCAATCAAAGGACGGGTATTTATGTATATTCCAGTGGCCGGTTTTTTGGTGACTTTACTTCTTCTCTCTAAAATGCCAGCTATCGGGAACTCAATTATTTCAGTCGTTGAATCTTCTCCGATACTTCTCGTTTTCCTTGCGGTTTTTGCTATTGTCGTGATGTATGCGGTTTCAATCTTCTTGTCCATTCGGGTTATGAAGAATAAGGAAATGTGAGGTGATTGTATGGATTTCACAATTTTGGCAGTTGTGCTTTTGATTGGTGTTGGCGTTCCTATCCGTAATAAACTCATACGGAAATATCGGGATAAGAAAAAGAATGATCGCAATTCGGAGTGAACAATATGGAGAAAACAGAGTTCATCCGCTGCCCAGTCTGCGGGAATAAAACACGCGACAAAATCCGGGAAGATACCATTCTAAAAAATTTTCCTCTCTTTTGTCCAAAATGCAAAAGTGAATGTCTAATCGACATTGAGCAATTCCATATAACCGTTATCAAAGCGCCAGACGCACAGCCGCAGAGCCGATAACATAAAAGGAGAACACTCTTTCTATGATTGGCTCTGCTTTTTTATTAGCAACAGGAAGCCTTGAAAGGAGTTTTGAATATGAGTGTTTTACAGACCATCGACCTGAAAAAATATTACGGCACAGAGCCGAACATCACCCGCGCCCTTGACGGCGTGAACTTCTCTGTGGAGGACGGCGAGTTTGTGGCCGTTGTGGGAACCTCCGGCAGCGGCAAGTCTACCCTGCTTCACATGATGGGCGGGCTGGACACCCCTACTTCCGGCAATGTGATTGTCCGGGACAAAGAGCTGTCGAAAATGAACGACGAACAGCTTACCATCTTCCGCCGCCGCAACATCGGCTTTATCTTCCAGAACTATAACCTTGTTCCCATCCTGAATGTGTATGAGAACATCGTCCTGCCGGTGGAGCTAGGCGGGGACACGGTGGATCAGAAGTTTTTGGACGAGATCGTTCACCTGCTGGGGCTGAAAGATAAACTGAAAAATATGCCGAACAATCTTTCCGGCGGACAGCAGCAGCGTGTGGCGATTGCCCGCGCCTTGATTACCAAACCGGCTATTGTGCTGGCCGACGAGCCGACCGGCAACCTTGACAGCAAGACCAGTGCCGAGGTGCTGGGGCTTATCAAGCGTACCAGTGCGGAGTTCCGGCAAACTGTTGTGATGATTACCCACAATGACGACATAGCCCGCCTTGCAGATCGGATTGTCCGCATTGAGGACGGCAAGATTGTGGAATAAGGAGGTGGTAGGCTATGACATGGCCTTTTGAGAATGATACCAGTGCTATCACGAAAAAAATTGCTAAAAACGATATAGATAAAAACCGAGTTAAAAAGGTTTTCTCGCTTACTACGATAGTCTTTGCAACAGCACTACTCATGATGTTGATTATGTTTGAAAGCGGATATGAAACTACAAAAGATAGAATGGCAGAAGGGCAGCCACAAGTTGTTTTTTATGATCTTTCCCAGCAGCAAATTGAGTTGTTGTATTCAGAGGAAAATATCGAATCCATCAAAGTAACTGAAACAGAAAACGGGTATGATGCTTCAATTACCATTGTTGATGCCACAAAAATGACGCAATATGGTTTTTCTTCTGCGGTCGATAATATATCTTCAAAATATGACATTCATCATGTAACAAGAAACGACTTATTCATAGATAGTTTGCCTAACGGAGGACTATTAAATCAGAAAAACATGGTTCTTATGGGGGTGGCAATCTTCATTATAATTGTGAGTGCTTTAGTAATTTACAATGTTTTCTATTTATCTGTTGTAAATCAAGTGCGGCAATTTGGGCAGCTTCGTACTGTCGGAATGACACAGCAGCAAACAAAGAAAATCATCCGCTACGAAAGAAAAATTTTATGTAGAATTGGGGTTCCGATTGGTCTACTGATTGGCGGCCTTGCTGGATATTTGTTGCAACCTGATGGTTGGGATTGGATCGCTGCGGTATTCTGGGGGATAATCATTAGTCTTATCATCAATTTCGTTGTAAAAGTATCGTTAAATAGACCTACAAAAATAGCCCTCAGCATTTCCCCGATCCTTTCCAGCAAATATATGATGGAACGCTTTGATTGTAAGGTTACTAACAAAGAAAAACGAAAATTATCTTCTTTGGGGCTAGCAATCATAAGCATAACATCACACTGGAAAAGCATTTTAGTTTCTGTGCTTTCTTTGGGTCTAAGCGGGCTTTTATTCGTCTTAGCTGCGACATACACCGCTTCCATTGATCCAGAGTCTATTGTAAAGAAAGATGTCTACCAGTATGGACAATTTGCGATTGAAACTACTGGTAAATACAGCGAGAAAGTTTCAGAGATTGAAAACTTCAAACAAAAGATAATGGAGTTTCCAAGCATTAGCAATATAAAGCAAGTTGTTGAAACAGATATTAGTTGGGCAGGGAAAAATAGCACAGGCAAAGATCAACTTTCTATTATTACCGCTAATGACTTTGCTTCTATTCAGCAATTCAGCGAATCAGGCGATTTGGATTACCAACAGCTTGTTCAATCTAACCAGATCGTTGCTGTAAATGGTGTAGAAGGTATTTCTAAAGGCGATACAGTAGAATTTACATTTGGGGATGGCACCCAAAAAATTTATACAGTGGGAGGCATATTAGATGGTGATCTGTATTCAAATACAGCAATTTATGGCGGCTGGTTTTTAATGCCCACTGAATTGATAGCAGAAAATTCGGTTTCTTTTAATGTTTCTATTAGGTTGATTGTAAAGGCAAATGATACCGGATTGGAACACACCACAATATCTTTAGAGAAATTAGTGGATATGTCAGATGGATTAACACTGACGACTATGCAAGAAGCGATTGCTTCAAAAGAAGCTACTATAAGGCAGGTAGGAATATCTATCATAGGCGTAACACTATTCTTGCTGCTTTTTAGTATCATTACTTTCGCAAGTACAATCATTACAAATATCGCAACAAAAAAGCGGGAATACGCTATGTTTCAATCCATCGGTATGACTAGGAAACAAACAGAAAAAATGGCACTATGCGAAAGTTGTGTATTGGCGATAGGGAGCTTGATACTTACTCTGATATTGGGAATTATTTTAGGGCAGATATTGATAAAAGGCTTGATAAGTGCAGGGATTTTCTATTTGTCATATACATTTCCATTAGCATTGTTTACTGTATATTGCATTGTGGTGGTTCTGATTATTTTGATGATTACTATTTCCGCTTTTTACAGTTTACAAAAAACTCCGTTGGTTGAGAGATTACGGATTGTAGACTAAGGAAGTAGACCCAACTAATATAAAAGTGTCCGAGCGTTGTAACATTTCACCCCGATTTTCATTGAAATTTCTTAGCCGCTGTAACACTTCGCGGACATTGGGGTTTTACAATACCCTTATCAACAAAAGTGAGGAGGCGACGCAATGGAACTGACCCCGACATTGATTTTGAATCTGGCGCTGCTGATCGTCCCGCCCGTTGCCCTTGTGCTGGTGTTCCGGCAATGGCTGGCCCGGCACATCCGCTGGTCGGTTGCCTTGACTGCTCTCTGTGATGTTCTCCTGTTTTGGGATGAACTGTTCTACTATGAGAGCTTCGGTCTGTTTGCCGTGCTGATTCTGGTACAGTTGGCGGCCACCGGCGCAGCAGCGTTCCGCTTTTACTACAAACAAAGAAAAGGCTGAGTAGAAAATAGGTATCATCAATCAAAAATATCATTGGAGGTATAACTTATGGAAAAAGAAACAATGGGAACTGTAATTTCAGTTACAAAACAATGGTGGTTAAAAGTGAATCGTAAACCTGCCCGCGTTCATGCGATGGATGGCGCAGCCTTTCCGCATACTATCAAGGTCAAATATACGATAGACGGTAAAGATTACATCTGCCGAAAATGGATTGGCGCAGGAAACAAAGTCCCTGACAAGGGAACAACGATTAAAGTTATCTATTGTGAAGATAAGCCATCGAAAGCAAGAATTGAACTCTAATCAATAAATTTATTAAAATACGGAGGTGATGATGTGATGGGACATTAGCTGTTTTTGATATAGAAGAATCCGGCAAGCAGATCGGAGAAAAGTTATTTCTGCTTCTTAACGAGGAACAAAAGAATGCTCTAATGCAATATATTTTGGAACAAGGAGCCTGTCATGGAACGGTATTCAATTCCTGTCACACTTCCTTCGCAGCAAAGAAAAATCCTCTAACAGAAATACAGGAAGGCGAGCTTTATCTATGCCTGGAACACCGCACTGTCAGGGTTAGGGAACGGATGATCAACCTGACAAGTAAGGAGTTTGATATACTGGCATTGCTCATTGCCAATCCCAAACGTGTTTTTACTTACGAACTGATTACCGATTTGGTTTGGAAAGAGGATTGTGATTTCTATTCGAGAAAAGCGATTCATAATCATATAAGTAAGCTGCGTAAGAAGTTGCGCTTTGAACCGGATCTTCCAAACTATATTGAGAGTGTCGCCGGGATCGGCTATAAATTTGAACATCTATAACATGAGCCCACAAGGTATTGTTTTTCTCTTTCCGCACTACACGCTCTTGGTGTTTCCTAATAGTTAACTTTTTTGAAAA
Organism: Faecalicatena sp. Marseille-Q4148; assembly: GCA_018228665.1. Classification (NCBI taxonomy): domain Bacteria; kingdom Bacillati; phylum Bacillota; class Clostridia; order Lachnospirales; family Lachnospiraceae; genus Faecalicatena; species Faecalicatena sp. Marseille-Q4148. The sequence continues at coordinate 1,793,988 of CP073692.1, read as the reverse complement.
AAGTGAAACACGTCTCCATTGTATTTGCTCTTTTCCTTCATTATAATAATGATATATGAGGTGAGTAATTATGAAAGAGATAAATATTGGCCGTGTCCTAATTAAAAATCGTCACAAAAGAGGCATTACACAGGATGAACTGGCTAACCATTTGGGTGTTTCTAAAGGGGCTGTTTCAAAATGGGAAACGGGAGTTTCCCATAGTTAAAGATACCACACCAAATATGATGAACCCACGCTTATACACTACCAGCTATAATAAACCGCAAGGACAGCAATTTGATACTGCTGTCCTTTCTTTTATAAAATTGCAGTACACAGAAAAAAGCTGTAAAATGATAAATATATTTGTCCTTGTAACAATTCTCGGACATTTGCCTGTTATACTATTTGCAAAAAGAAAAGGAAGTGAGGATATGAAGCAGATTTTAATTGTCGAGGACGACAGTTTTTTGAATAAGATGTTGGCCTATAACCTGACCGCAGACGGCTACGGCGTGACTTCTGCCCTAAACGCCAGAACCGCAGCCGAAGCCATACGCCAGCGGGAATTTGACTTAGTGCTGCTGGACATCAACCTGCCGGACGGCAACGGTTTTGAGCTGTGCAAACTGATAAAGCCCCAGCACCCGGACACCATTGTGATTTTCCTGACCGCTAACGATCAGGAGAGCGACCAGATACGGGGCTATGAGGTGGGCGCGGTGGACTACATCACAAAGCCCTTTGTGATCGGGGCCTTGCAGCGAAAAATCAAAGCCATGTTCGCCATGCTGGAACACCACAAACCGGCCAAGGACATTTACGACGACGGGCGGCTGTTTCTGGACTTCTCGGAGCAGACGGCTTCCTTAAACGGCAAGCCCCTGACCCTATCCCCGATGGAGTACAAAATGCTGAACCTGTTCCGTAAAAATCCCCGGCAAGTGCTGACCCGTGGGCAGCTTTTGGAAAAGCTGTGGGATATAGACGAGAAGTTTGTGGACGAACACACCCTGACAACCTCCATCAGCCGGATTCGGAGTAAGATCGAATCCGACGGCGGCGCGCCCTACATCAAAACTGTTTACGGCATGGGCTATCAATGGACGGGAGGCGAGGCAAAATGAAGTTGCAAAACCTCTCGGTAAAGCGGCTGTTTGGCCGGGTAGCAATGGGGCTTGTCCTTTCCATGTCCGGGATCACCATAGCCCTGTTTCTTGTGACAAAACAGACGGCGGTGCTGCTGACGGGCGGGGCGCTGCTGCTGTGCGCCCTTGTGGGGATTTTTGTACTGACGCAGGCGTTTGGAAAGCGGCTGTCGCAGTTTACCGCTGACCTATGCCAGACTTTAGACCACATGATCGCCGGAAATGAAGCGCCCCAGCGGCCAGAGGACAGCGAAACCCAGCTTGCCAGAATTGGACACCGGCTGGCAAGGCTCTATCAGATCATGCAGGAGAACCGCCGCCGGGTGGACGAGGAACGGCAGGAGTTACAGACCCTTGTATCGGATATTTCCCATCAAGTGAAAACGCCGGTAAGCAATCTGAAAATGGCGACGGACACGCTGCTGGAAAAGCCTATGACCAAGGCGGAGCGCACCGACTTTATCCGGGGAATCCGCAGCCAGACGGATAAGCTGGACTTTCTCTTTCAGGCCCTTGTGAAAACTTCCCGGCTGGAAACGGGCGTGATCCAGTTGGATAAGAAACCGGGCCGCCTCTTTGATACCGTGGCACAGGCCATGAGTGGAATTGTGTATGCAGCAGAGAAAAAGGAAATCGTCGTGTCCGTGGACTGCCCGGAGGATTTGACCGTTTTCCATGACAGCAAGTGGACATCCGAAGCCCTTTTTAACCTGCTGGACAATGCGGTGAAGTACACCCCGGCAGGCGGGAAAATCGCTGTGTCGGTGGTGCTGTGGGAAATGTATGTGGAAATCAAAGTAGCCGACACCGGCAAGGGCATTTCCGAAAGCAATCAGGCCGCCATCTTCCGGCGCTTCTATCGTGAGGAAGAAGTACACGAACAGCAGGGCGTGGGCATTGGCCTGTATCTGGCCCGCGAGATCGTAACACGGCAGGGCGGCTATATCAAAGTGGTTTCGGAGCCGGGCAAGGGTTCGGAATTTTCCATTATGTTGCCGACTAAATAAAGCACACTTATAACAGGAGAAAACACCATGAAAAAAATCAATTTTTGCAAAGCAACAACAATCATCTTAATAATCAATGTTATTTTATCTATTGTTTTATTTTTCGTTGTTCCTGATAAAATAGCAATTCAATGGGTAGGTACATCCCCCAGCAATGCAGTAGATTCTTACTATGTATTTTTGGTGCCGGTATTGTCAGTGCTTTTTGCTTTTACGGGAAAACCTATTTTTACAATGTTCCTGTTTAGATTGTGGAATAGAACTAACGAGCATTTAGTGACATACTTAAATTTGTGTCTGCAAGTTGTATTTCTTACTTGTGAAATCTATATCGGATTATATAACCTATGTAATTTTAATGTTGCCATTAGTATAATTCTCATTGTGGAACTTATGATAGATGTGGTGATTGGATTGAAATTATTTCACAATCAATCTATCTAAAAGATTGTGTAGTATGATTCGGCGGACGACCATTTCCGGCTGTCCGCCGTGAATTTTTTTGAAATGTCCGAGCGTTGTAACATTTCACCCCGATTTTCAATGAAATTTTTTGGCCGCTGTAACATTTCGCGGACATTTGGGTTTTACAATACCCTTATCAACAAAAGTGAGGAGGCGACGCAATGGAACTGACCCCGACATTGATTTTGAATCTGGCGCTGCTGATCGTCCCGCCCGTTGCCCTTGTGCTGGTGTTCCGGCAATGGCTGGCCCGGCACATCCGCTGGACGGTTGCCTTGACTGCTCTCTGTGATGTTCTCCTATTTTGGGATGAACTGTTCTACTATGAGAGCTTCGGCCTGTTCGCTGTGCTGATTTTGGTGCAGTTGGCGGCCACCGGCGCAGCAGCGTTCCGCATTTACAACAAACAAAAAAAGGATTGAATTTTATGAGCATTTTACAGACTATCGACCTGAAAAAGTATTACGGCACAGAGCCGAACATCACCCGCGCCCTTGACGGTGTGAACTTCTCCGTGGAGGACGGCGAATTTGTGGCCGTTGTGGGAACCTCCGGCAGCGGCAAGTCTACCCTGCTTCACATGATGGGCGGGCTGGACACCCCTACTTCTGGCAATGTGATTGTCCGGGACAAAGAACTGTCGAAGATGAACGACGAACAGCTTACCATCTTTCGCCGCCGCAACATCGGCTTTATCTTCCAGAACTATAACCTTGTTCCGATCCTGAATGTGTATGAGAACATCGTCCTGCCGGTGGAACTGGACGGGGACACGGTGGATCAGAAGTTTTTGGACGAGATCGTTCACCTGCTGGGACTGGAAGATAAACTGAAAAATATGCCGAACAATCTTTCTGGCGGACAGCAGCAGCGTGTGGCTATCGCCCGGGCCTTGATCACCAAACCGGCTATTGTGCTGGCCGACGAGCCCACCGGCAACCTTGACAGCAAGACCAGCGCCGAGGTGCTGGGGCTGATCAAGCGTACCAGTGCGGAGTTCCGACAAACCGTTGTGATGATCACCCACAACAACGACATTGCCCGCCTTGCAGATCGGATTGTCCGCATTGAGGACGGAAAGATTGTGGAGTAAGGAGGTGGCAGGCTATGACATGGCCTTTTGAAAATGATACCAGCGGCATAGTAAAGCGCATATCAAACCGCAGTATATCGGCAAATCGAAAAAGAAATATCTTTATTATTTTGACGATTGCACTTGCCAGCGCATTGCTATCTGCTATTGTCCTCTATGGCTTTGGGGTTATGCAGGAAACGCAGAACCGCAACCAAAAAACAGCGCAGATTATGTATCATGCGATTTCTGAACAACAGGGACAGGAACTATACAAGCAAGAAGAAATTGCGTGGGTTGGAGAATTTTTCAACGCATTTTCTGAACAGGTAAACCATTCAACCGTGAATTTTACTTATGCAAATGCAGATATGCTAAAATCCCAAAGTATGCCCTATTCGGGAGATTTACCAGCTTCGGAGAATGAAATTGTAGTGCAAGAATCCTTTTTGGATAGTTTGGGCTATTCAAATGAATTGGGACAGACAATTCAAATCCCCTTTTCTGACGGCACTACCCATGATTTCAAATTGACGGGAATCTTAGATGTGAAAACCGGCGATATTGGGCGCTATACAGCCATTATATCGAAAGAATTAGTAAGACAGCAGTATGGCGACGAGGGCATGATTGATTATTACATTGGGCTGAAAGGCGCTCAAAATATGAGCGAGGAAGAAGCCACCAACTATGCAAACACTCTGGCGCAGCAATTAAAAATTTCCGATGATAATGTGATTGTCCGTTCCACATATTTTAACTTAAAGGACGAAAATCACGGAAGCGATATGCTGTTCTATTTCTTGATTGGTTTTGTAACTTTCATTGGTTCCGGCATTGTGATCTATTCGATTTTTTATATTTCAGTAGCAAGCAGTATCCGTAACTATGGACAGCTTCGCACAATCGGAACTACAAAACGACAGATCAAAAAGATGGTTTACCGCGAGGGGAAATTACTTGCTGCCATTGCTATCCCGATTGGTTTGGTTATTGGAAATGTGATTGGGTACTTCCTGATTCCTGCCGGTTGGTACTGGCTGACTACTTTATGTGTGACGGTCGGGGTTGGCCTTTTTGCATTTATTATTGTGATGATTGCCATTCATACTCCTGTAAAAAGAGCTGCGGCAGTATCTCCGCTGGAAGCATTGCGATATTCCGATTATCAGGGGAAAATGAAAGAAAGTTCCGTGTTGCACCGTAAAATAACGCCTGCTTCACTTGCTAAAATGAATCTGTCCAGACAAAAGGCAAAGTCCACTTTAACAATACTTTCTCTTTCACTCGGCGGAGTATTGGTTGTATTGATTTCGACAATGTTAGTTTCCTATGATGGCGTTGCAGAGGCAAGAGGCAGGGCTTTCCCTGTCGGTGAATTTAACATTCAGCTCAACGCAAATCAATCGTGGGACACTGCTGGTATTTCTTTGTCTGGATTGCAGCAAAAGAATTTTCTAAATGCCGATTTTATAAATGCAGTAGAATCTATTGATGGCGTTACAGGAATCAAGCACTGGTATTACACGGACGCAGAATATCGTGTAAATGGTAATTCTGGAAAATGGATTCAGGGCTTTTGCCGAGATGAACAGCAGAATTTGGAGAAAGAGCGAATTGCGGGAACGACTGATTATGATGAACTGGTGGCAGGCAATGGAATTGTCTTGCTTCAAGAGCGTGCCGATCTCTATGATATTGAGGCTGCGTTGGGTGATACCGTCGAAGTGGACTATAAAACCGAATCCGGCCAAATTCGCACAAAGGCCTATACCGTCATGGGCATTGTAAACGAATATTCTTACTCCGGCTTCTCAAAATGCTTTGCGCTTCCGGAGCAGTTTATGAATGAAGCGACCGGGATAGATTGCACAGGTACGATTTCCGTAATTACCGATATGAAAAAATATGATACGGTAGAAGCTGCATTAAATCAACTGATAGACGGAAATAGCGATTTGGTTATGGAAACCATAAAAGAAAGTATCACTTATTATAGCGGACTTCAACAACTTTCTTTCGGGGTATTGTTGATCGTGGCTGTTATTGTTGTGTGCTTTTCTTTAATCAACCTTGTCAATACGACAATCACAAACTTCTTATCCCGTAGGCAGGAAATTGGAATGTTACAGGCGATTGGTTTGAGTAAAAAGCAGCTTATCAAAATGCTGTGCTATGAGGGGTTAATGTATTCAGTTTTTGCTACGCTGGTAACATTGGTTTTGGGGACTGGACTGGGCTTCCTATCCGTACAGGTCGTTGTGAAAACGATGAATCCATACTTTTACTATTCATTTCCGTGGCTGATCGTATTGATATATTTAGCAATCCTGCTGATTGTGCAATTCACCTTGATTTCTTACACAACTGGAAATCTGAAAAAGCAATCTCTTGTTGAGCAAATCAGGACGATGGAATAGCCGTATGGGATCGGCGGGGCGGCGTGTGCTGCCCCGCTTTTTTCGCCATTTCTCAAAGAAATTTTTGAAATGTCCGAGCGTTGTAACAATTCAGCCTGTTTTTCTGTCGAAATCAAAGGCACCTCGGACATTTGTGTAACATTTGTAGTTTATGCTTGTGGTAAATCAATATTGGGGGTGAGGACACATGAAAAAGATACTGCTGATCGACGACAGCGACACCTATACATGGTGCCTGCAAAAATACTTACAGCACCGGGGCTACCCGGTAAAAACGGCTTGTACGCTGAAAGAAGCGCGGACCGCCATCCAAGAGGAAATGCCGCTGGTGGTCTGCTGTGATCTCGACCTGCCGGACGGTTCCGGCATGGACTTTCTGGACGAGGTGCGGGCCGCAGACAAGGAGCTGCCTTTTATTCTGGCGTCCTGTCATGACAAGGACGACTACGAACAGGAAGCTATGCGCCGGGGCGCGACGCTGTGCATGGACAAAATGAAAGGACTGCTACTACAAGATAAGCTGGTGGAATACGCCTACCGGCAGTTATCCGGCGAAAAGGCCCCGACTTTTCACAAGCTGCTCTTTGTCTATGCAGAAGATACCAGCGCCGAAGTGCTGCGGGCTGCTATGCTACAAAAGGGCTTTGACCTGATTCTGGTTTCCTCGATTTGGGAAGCCAAGCGCCGGATTTTTGAGGATAAGGAAATAGAACTGATCTTGTGCGATCTGGAACTGCCGGACGGCACAGCAATGGAGCTGTTTCATACGCTACGGCGGGTGGCGGGGATGTTCCAAATGAAGAATCCCCCTGTCCGGCTTCTGCCGTTCTTTATCCTCACCGAGAACAACGACCCTGCCACGGAATATGAATACCGGCATGAGGGCGTGAACGACTATATCACCGCCCCGGTCAATATCCCGGAGCTGATCCGGCAGGTTTTGTTCTTTGTGGAGTAATTGAAAAATTTTATGGAGGTGATGATGTGATGGGACATTAGCTGTTTTTGATATAGAAGAATCCGGCAAACAGATTGGCGAAAAGTTATTTCTGCTTCTTAACGAGGAACAAAAGAATGCTCTAATGCAATATATTTTGGAGCAAGGAGTCTGTCATGGAACAGTATTCAATTCCTGTCACACTTCTTCCACAGCAGAGAAAAATCCTCTGACAGAAATACAAGAAGGCGAGCTTTATCTATGCCTGGAACACCGCACTGTCAGGGTTCGTGAACGGATTATCAACCTGACAAGTAAGGAGTTTGATATACTGGCATTACTCATTGCCAATCCCAAACGTGTTTTTACTTACGAACTGATTACCGATTTGGTTTGGAAAGAGGATTGTGATTTCTATTCGAGAAAAGCGATTCATAATCATATAAGTAAGCTGCGTAAGAAGTTGCGCTTTGAACCGGATCTTCCAAACTATATTGAGAGTGTCGCCGGGATCGGCTATAAATTTGAACATCTATAACATGAGCCCACAAGGTGTTGTTTCCCCTTGTGGGCTTGCTTTTTGCAGCATATATTCTAAGAGCGGAATATGTAGAAAATTGCGAATATAAAGAGTAAAAAGCGAATATCTGCGGACTGATAAAGGAAACATAACCGATATAATTTTCTCCCAAGGAGGTATCAAGCAGCCGATTCAGGTTCCTCCTTGATGGGAGGAAATGTCTATGCGTCTATGCAACACAGATCTGCAGATAAACTGCTTTACATTCAGTCACCTATACGTCGTAGTCCAGCTCGTATGGATTGCGGCGTTTTTGGTTTCGACAAAGTTTGAGCATTTTCGCTGTCAACCTCCCGGAAAAATTTTATACTGCTGCTTTGGCGCGCCTGTTCTTTGTACGGGCGCGCTTTTTTGTACCCTTTTTTTAATCAGAAAGAGACTTAGACCTTATCGCTGCCGCAGCCCACCCTCTGATTTCGATTTTTGCCATCAACTCAAACATCGAAATTGGAGGAAATTACTATGAAGAAAATCAATCTTCGGGATTATTACCCGTATTATACACAGGACATGATCGTTGAGGTGCCGGATGAAGTTGCTTTGTTGCTTCGGGAATATATGTTGTTGGAAGAAGCCTATCGGATTCGTACATACCGCTATAAAGCATTTTACTCTCTGGATCGAGACGAAGGTATTGAGCGTGAGATATTGCAAAAGCCTCTTAACCCGGCAGAAATTTGGGAACAGCGCCAAATGACGGAGTTGATTTATAAAGGTCTTTCCAAACTTCCGGTAAAGCAGCGCCAACGAATCTATGCACACTTTTTTCTTGGCATGAGCAAAGCAGATATTGCCAAAGCGGAAGGAACACACAAAAGCCGGATCACCCGTTCTATCGAAGCCGGATTGCGTAGTCTGGAAAAATATTTCAAAGAAATTTTATAACAGACGGCAACTTTGCCCCTAAAAATGTACTGAATAGTAGAGGGACATATTCGGCGGGACAAGCTGGACGGGTGTGGTAAGGAAGCATATACATCCTCCCACCCCAACTGCAATATCAATTTGTCTGCCATGCCCCTTGCTTGTTCCTTGACAACCGAATATACGCTGTTACAGGTACTTCATTCTGTGTTCCGAGCGGCAGATGGGGCGGCGCGGTGACAGGCGGCCTAAGGAGGTGATGGATCCAGGCTGTCCGAGCGATAAACGCAACCTACGAAACCGGCTGTGGCAGGCCGGACGCGATAACGACGCAGATCATAATGGTACTTCTTCACAGCTTCCTAAAGACTTGGGGAGAGTTCCTGCGGCGTTTGCTTGCTCTGGCAAAGCGGCGGCGTATGTGGGACTATGATGCGGTGACGCTATCCGCAGCCTGTAACAGCCCCGTCCTTATAACAGAAGGACTTGCCGGGGTGCGTGGCAAATACGGCAGTAAAATCGAAATCAGATATAATGGGCCGGATTTATGTGTGCAATAACCATAGATCCGACCTATTCATGTGGTTTTGATGATAAGATATAAAAATGTGGGAAGAAAGTGATCTATACTACAGGTGGAAAACATAGCGGCGGAAACTGCTGAAAGTATTGTTGCTGTGTGTTATAATCAATCAAGATGCAAATGCTTAAAGGATATAAGGAGTGAGATACAGCATGAAAATACTTTATGTTACAGACCTGCATGGAGATAAAAATAAATACAGAAAATCATTAGAAATAGCTATGAAACAAGAGATCAGAGTTATTGTGAATGGTGGAGATATGCTTCCAAAATTGGGAGAAAGACATACAGAACAACCGTTATTTATCAAAGGATTTCTAAGTAATTACTTTTCCATATTGCAAGAACATAACATTACATACCTTAATATGCTGGGGAATGACGATTTGCTATCTGTGGATAATCTTTTTGAACAGACTTGTGGGGGATTCGCAAATGTTCATAATATAGCAGGTAAAAAAATCCGCATTGACGAATATGAATTTATTGGAATGAATCAGATTTTGGATCATCCCTTTGGATGTAAGGATCGAGTTGTTACAGAGACAGATTATATTCCCCAAAGACAACTTAGCTTTTTTGCCGGTATATCGAATGAATATGGTTATGACAGAATTTTTGACTGGTTGGAGTATTCCAAAACAGAACTTCCATTGATGTGTGGAATTTTGAAAGAACTGCCTGAACCGGAGAGTCCGAAGAAAACGGTATATGTTATGCACATGCCTCCTGCCGGATTGCGTTTGGGACAGCTTCTATATCAGGATTTGGATATAGGATCAGTAGATATTTATGAGTTCCTTAAAGCCAAACAGCCGTTACTTTCTCTGCACGGGCATATTCACGAAAGTCCTGATACAGAAAAAGGATCATGGATGAATCAGATAGGTACTACAACCTGTATTCAGCCAGGGCAGACAGAGTTTGGCGATAGTAGTATGGTTTATGCAGAGATAGATTTAAAAAGCGGAGTATATGCACGAAGAATTGTAAATATATAGGAGCAAAAAAACACCAGTGATGGTGTTTTTTTGTTGCCTGGAAATGAGGTGAGCACATGGAAAATCCTAAACAGGAGAATGCAGTCCAAATTGGGAATACAACGTTTTATGTAACTTCCGTTTTTTCCGGTACGGTTCAGTTGGAGTATTTAATTAAACGACTGATCCAGAAAGAAATTGAGCAGGAAAACAATACCCGTTGATTGAAAAAAACAGTAGAGCAAATTGCTGAAAAGAGTGCTTAAACGTGTTATAATTATAAAGTACAAAGCAGTTTGTTTGCTGTTGGAAAGGAGCAGAAATGTTAAAACAGCAGACAAAACTAAGAGTTAGATTATATGCACGTTTATCGAAAGACGATGGGGATGCGGATAAGGAAAGCAACAGCATTACCAATCAGTTGCAGATGTTAAGGTACAATGCTAAGGAAAAAGGATTTGAAGTGATAGGCGAATATGTGGACGATGGTTATTCTGGAACCACCTTCAACCGGCCGGATCTGAACCGTATGATTAAAGATGCTATGGACGATCCGGAACCGAGCGGTATCATGGTAAAGGATATGTCACGTTTTGGACGTAACAATGCCATGTTCATGTATTATGTGGAAGAAATCTTTCCTAATAATGATATTTTGTTTATTGCTTTGAATGATGATGTCGATACAAGATTTGATGAAAACGAGATGATGCCGTTTAAATCTATTATGAATGAGTATTATGCTCGTGATACATCAAAGAAAATCCGAAGCGTAAAAAAGACAACAGCATTGAGTGGTGGGTTCTGCGGTTCATTTGCACCTTATGGTTATGTGGTGGACCCAGAGAACAAAAGAAAGCTATTGGTTGATCCTGATACAGCACCTATTGTCAAACGAATTTTTGAATTATCGAAACAGGGCAACAGCGTTCATCAGATTGCGAGAACCTTGTGCGAGGATGGTGTTCTGATTCCGAGAGCATACAGGGCAATGAAGAACGGCACTCTGGAAACAAGTACAGGATTTAAGTTTCCAACGGATTGGGTAGCAAAGAATGTGAAGATGATTTTGGAGAATCAAGTGTACCTGGGACATATGGTTTCTCATAAGACACAGACCAAATCATTTAAGAATAAGAAGCCGGTTGCAGTTCCGAAAGAAGAATGGATCATAGTACGGAACACCCACGAAGCGATCATTGATGAAGAAACCTTTGAACTGGTGCAGAAATTCATCAGTGTAAAAAAACAGCCGAATAAAACAGGACGTCCTAATATATTTGTGGGTCTTGTGAAATGCCCGGATTGTGGTCGCAACATGGCGTTTTCTAATCCAAATGGAAGGGAGCCTCGCTTTCGCTGCAGAACTTATGTAAGGAATAGCAATCTTTGTACAACCCATGCCATTTCTTATGAGGCGTTGCAACAGATTGTTATGAGTGATATTCAAAAGCATATTAAGAATATGGAAGCCTTAGGAGATCAGTTTATACAGGAAATGCACGAATTGAGCGAAAAAGGCGGCAGTAAGAAAATCAAACAGTTCGAGAAAGACTTGGAAGTAGCAGAAAAACGGATTGCAGAAATTGATAGTGTGATTATGAAGCTCTTTGAGCAGAATGCACTCGGTAAGATTTCTGATGAACGCTTTGAAAAGATGTCCTCAGCTTATGAAAGTGAGCAGAAAGAACTTGCTCAAAAAAGAGACGAATTAAGAACTAAAATCAGAGCGGAAGAAAAGAAAACACAGAGTACCAATCAATTTTTGGAAACAATTCGTAAGTATGAAACAGTAACAGAACTGAACCGTTCTATGCTGGTGGAGCTGATTGATAGTATTTATGTATATCAGGCAGAGGGAACCGGCAAAGATCGTAAGCAAAGAGTGGAAATTAACTATCGTTTTCTTGCGGGGTCTCAATGTGGTATCGCCTGACGGCAATGGCCGTGTGGGCCGTCTGATTATGTTTAAAGAATGTTTGAAATACAATATTGTGCCGTTTATTATCGAAGATAATCTGAAGATGTTCTACTACCGAGGATTAAAAGAATGGAATAATGAAAGAGGTTATCTGACAGATACCTGTCTGACCGCACAGGATAAATATAAAGCGTATTTGGATTATTTCAGAATTGCGTATTAAAAGAGATTCAAAATGCAAAGCTAAAGGGCAAGATTTGCAGTTTAAGAAAAAATAGATGAGATACATTTTAAAGACAGGAGTAAATACATGTTCTATAAAATGATAGAAAATAAGTGCACTCAATGGTATGAATCAGAGCAGTGCACTGTTAAAAATTTAATTGAATATATAGACAAAACAGGACAGATGCGTGATGCTCAGATTGAGGCTATCAAAGTGTATCTTTTCCTAAAAATTGCTTGTGAATGTAAGCCATTGACACAGCTGTTTCGACAAGGGTTCTTTAATTCCATTGATCTAAATGAGATAGAATTGTCTAAATCCACTCGTGAATACTTGTTTCGAAATCTAGCTGCTGCGGCTTTATTTGAATATGCATGTTTGACAAACGATAAAGGTGAGCAAGTATCTGAAAAGCTTGAAAAACAGATAAAGAAAGATCCGACGGGAATTGATTATAATGAATTCTTCTGTGCAGTATCGAGGCACAACATCAAACAAAAGAAATCTATGCAGATCTTTGGTCAAGAGACAATAACAAAAAATATGTTTGGACTATTGAACATATCTTCCCAGAAGGAGAAAATGTTCCCGCACCTTGGGTTCAGATGATTGCTGGCGGAGATACAGCATTAGCAAAGCAGCATCGTGCAAATTATGTACATACAATCGGCAACTTAACTATTACTGGATACAATCAGAATCTATCGAATATGTCATTTGAACAGAAAAAGATAGAACATCCAAAGATAAAACAAAAGAAATTGGTTATAAGAATGGTTTGTATTTAAACAAGGGTGTTGTAAATCAAACCGAATGGACTGTCGATAAAATTAAAAGTAGGACTGATGAACTTGTAAACATTCTGTTGGATATGTATAGCTGGTAAGTGTGCGAGGTGCCTGCGGTTTAAGCGTGGAACCTCCATTTGTAATTTGCAAGAAGACAGAGAATCAGAAATGGAGAAATTTCTATGAAACATGAAATATTTGATACTGTTCTAAACGTAACAGATTCTAATGTTACATTTGAAAAGATTTATAAAAAAGAATATGTTCCAATGGAATATTTGGATGAAATAAAAAAGGCGAATCTTCTTATCATTCCAAATGAAAATTTTCGTGATGAAGGGGATGTGCTTTTTCCTGAAACAACAAGAGAATTTTTGGACTTTATCAGAGAATTTCCGAATGATGAAGTTATTGTTGATATTGCAATATCGGATGAGGATTTTAAACGCATTGAGTTACACTCTGCGGTGATTGAAGTTGCACCTATAATTGTTCAAATGGTAGTCCTTCCGATTGCAGTAAATATAATATCTTCATTTTTATACGATTTAGTTAAGAAGTATCATAGAAAATCAGAGGATACTTCTGCAAAAGTTCAAATCATTGCTGAAGAAACAGCAACTAAAAAGAGCAAGAAAATTATATATGAAGGTCCCGTTTCTGGTATAAAAGAAGCATTAGATCAAGCTGCAAAGGATTTATTTTCAAATGAGTAAAGATTTAAAAATTGTCGATGTGGAAAAGTATTTATCAATTAAAAACATTGCTTTTGATAATGTTTTAGGCGAAGAAATAGAAAAATTACGTCAAAATGCAATTTTAAATCAGGATGAAGAAAGCGCTAATTATTGTTGGTGTTTGCGGCAAATATTTAAAATTCAAAAAGGGTTTGTTTCTGCAGTATACGATCTTAAGAACCAGAAATATGAGGATGCATGGCTTACATTTGATAGTATTGATATCGCATTAGGAAGCTTGGAAGAGAACTTTGATGTAACATTAGATGATGACAAGTATCACATGGTTTTTATCGGTCGAATGATTAAGGAATATCAGAAGTTATTTCCGTATTGCCATTTTTTCAGTAGAGAGTGTGTTATTAAATCAGAAGTATGTTCAATTTGTGGACAACCGATTTCTTTACGTCATCCGTGTGGACATAAGGTTGGTAAACTTTATATGGGAGAAGTATGCCTGCGAAAAGTAGTCGATATGGAGTTTAAAGCATTTAGTATTGTTACAGACCCATTTGATAAGTATTCCTATGTGAAATTACCAGATCAAGAATATGATTATGGTATGTTGGAAACGCTTATGAAAGAAATTGAAAGTCCGTATGATGAGTTTTATATTGAAACAGTCAAAGTAATGAAGCCGGAATATAAGGATGTAGGTCGCAATGAAAAATGTCCATGTGGTTCGGGGAAAAAGTATAAAAAGTGTCATTTAGGAACCAAAGATGAGTTGATGGATCATCATAAAATATTTTTTACGAAGCAGTCTTTGAAAAATAGAAATAAGAATAGATTTGTTGGATATTTTGGGACATGGAAATAAAATATAGCGTGTATGGTTACAGCTTTTATTTCGTAATATTAGAGTGGAATCGTCCAAGGGATGTGCGGCTCACCAATCATACAACAGCACTCTACAGTGCACAAAGATGTCATACAGCGCCTTGCAAGGAAACAACGGCCTGCTTCTAATTGCATGGTTCTGAGTTCGTGCTTATTCGATTAAGTCAAAACATACCGCTTTCAAAAATGAAAATTTTTGAAAGTTTCGAAAGTGGCCTCTTTAGAACGGAAAACTGTTACAGGTTGCAAAAATCCTTTCCAGAAAAGCGTATAATCCAAATCCCATTCCCTAAAAGTGTGCATCTGCATAAAAATAGGGAATGGATATGGTGTGACGGATGGACGACCTTGGAAGTATTGTAGAGACAAATGCGCCCATTTTTACGACTGAAATTCGAGCAATCGTAAAAATTTACGACCGAATTTGTGCGTGTATTCACATATCAATTCCACCAAAATAATTATAAAAGTCTTAACTCAAAATATTTCGTTTTAACTTTTCAAAAGTTAAAATGAAATATAAAGGTTAAATAGAGTATAGATTTGCTGTTATCAGGGTCTGCTTAATAGTCGAAACGGACGAAAAAGAAAAAATGATTAAAAATAAATTGAAAAATCAATCGTGAATTTTTACGATTGATTTTTTGCGCATTTATGCATATAATATAATCAATAAAGTTGGAAAGGATGCGGTTATTATGCGTGAAACGAGAATATTAGAGTTCAAGGAAACGATTACGAACACTTTTTTAAAAACAGTCAGTGCCTTTTCAAATTACGATGGTGGAACTATTCTTTTCGGAGTAGATGATGATGGAAATGTGAAAGGTTTGCCAGATGTAAAGCAGGCATGTTTGGATATTGAAAATAAAATCAATGACAGTATTTCGCCTCAACCGAACTATACACTTGAAATACAGAATAATGAGCAGACGATAAAACTTACTGTAACCAGTGGTCTTCAGAAGCCGTATTTGTATAAATCAAAAGCATACAAACGAAATGATACAGCGACGATAGAGGTAGATACTCTGGAATTTTCAAGGCTTGTATTAGACGGGAAAAATATTAGATTTGAAGAATTGCCTTGTAAAGATCAGGATCTGTCTTTCGAAGTTTTACAGCGTAAATTGAAAGAAAGTATTCAGATTGAAACGTTTAATCAGGATACATTGAGAACATTGAACTTGTATGACAATGTAAATGGTTTTAATAATGCAGCGGGACTGTTGGCGGACAAAAATCATTTTCCTGAAATTGATATTGTTAAGTTCGGAGAAAACATCAGTATTATTCAAAAGAGAACAACTGTTGAAAATATATCCATTTTAGATGCGTATGAAAAGGCACTTACTGTATACAGGGACTATTATCAGTATGAAGTGATACATGGCGCTGACAGAAAGAAGATGGAGAAGATACCTGAAGCAGCCTTCAGAGAAGCAATTGCAAATGCTCTGATTCATAGGGTATGGGATGTAGATTCGCACATCAGAGTTTCCATGTTTGATGACAGGATAGAAGTTGTGTCTCCTGGTGGATTGCCGTCCGGAATAACAGCAGAAGAATATTTGTCGGGTAAACTTTCTGTTTTAAGAAATAGAAATCTTGCCAATGTGTTTTATAGATTAGGATTTGTCGAGATATTTGGAACAGGAATCACAAGAATAAAACAACTGTATGCGGAAGGTCTGATGAAGCCCGACTTTGAAGTCTCAGAGAATGCTATAAAAATTGTGCTTCCTTTATTTGAAAAGGATGCTAATTTAACCGAAGACGAAAAAGTGATTTATAAACTTTTAAGCAAAACTATGTTAAAACCAATAAGTGAAATTGCACCATATATACCTTTTGGAAAATCAAAGACAACAAAGTTGCTGAAGGATATGGGAGAAAAAGGTGTGATAGCAATTGAAGGTAAAGGCAGAGGCACGAAATATATAATTAAGTAATAATTTGATAAATTTTGCTCTAATTTGCCGTATTCGTATTTTCAGAGTATTCCATAAAATATTCGGCAACCTTTGCAAACGGGGCATTTCAAGGCAATTTAAGGAGGAAATATATAATGATTAAAATATTATTCATTTGCCACGGCAATATCTGCCGTTCGACTATGGCAGAGTATGTTTTTAAAGATATGATTAAAAGGGAAAATATTGACGATAAGTTTTATGTTGATTCAGCTGCCACCAGCCGCGAAGAAATTGGGAATCCGGTTCACTACGGAACAAGGAGAAAACTGGAGGAACAGGGGATTTATTGTGGAGATCACCGGGCAAGGCAGATAACCAAAGCAGACTATGAGGAATATGATTACCTTATAGGAATGGATGAAGCGAATATTCGCAATATGCACAGAATGCTTGGCGCGGATCCAGATAAGAAGATGTATAAACTTCTTGATTTTACAGCACGCAAAGGAAATATTGCAGATCCGTGGTACACAGGTAATTTTGACGAGACTTATAAAGATGTTGTGGATGGATGCGAAGGATTGCTGTGTTTTCTGCAGGAGAAATACGGAGATTTTTCATTATAAGTTTTGAAACAGAGGGATGCTTATGAATAAAGGAACTAAGAAAGTCGTGACAAATTGTGAGTGCTGCAGCAATTATGTGTACGATGAAGATTATGAGTATTATATTTGTGAAGTGAATTTGGATGAGGATGAAATGATGCGTTTTATGACAAATTCTGTGCGGGAATGTCATTATTTCCAACTGGATGATGAATATAAGATTGTGAGAAAACAAATGTAATTTTGACTATCTGTCATTCAGGGATGCAAGAGAGTGAGAGTTTATTTTTTGCAAGAAATGTGCCCGGTCAATGCGCAGGTAAGCTGCAATTTATAAATAGATTGTTTGGCGGGGATAGATAATATATAGATGGGGCTGATGCGAGATCATTAGAAATGATTTGAACCGAAAAAGGTTTTTGCATCAGCCTCATTTTAAATAGAATATATTTAAAGTATTGTGTTTAAAGTTAATGATTAGTTTGTGGTAGAGCCTTTGACAAGAAAACGATAAACAACAGTTCCATATTCCCAAGTACCTTCCGCTTCATATATTATATCGTCTGATGAGTCTGCTGCGGTAATTATGAATCCCTGGTCATTGCTTTCTACAGGAATATCCTCAGAAGAAGACAGGTCAGAACTGAGTTTCTTTACAGAAAGAGTATCCGGGCGGGAAGAGAATAATAATGTCAAATGCTTATCCTCGGTATCGTTGATGATTTCCGGCAGTACAGCATCTGGAGAAGGATCCAGAATCTGGTTGGATGTATCGTCAGCGCTATTACCTCCGGTCCAGCGATAGGAAAATGGGTCTACGGAAGTAGAAACATATCCGAGAGACTGTGTATTTTCGATAGTGAGATACGGAATCTCGGAAGGATCTGATTCTGGATAGAGTTCATCAACAAGCGCCTGATATTTTTCAGCAAGAGCAGCATCGCCATCTTTGACAACGACAGCCTTAGATACGCCAATATACTGAGGAGGAATGCTCATGGTCATTGCACCTTTTCCGTACAATTCAAGTGTAGAACCGGCTTCCAGATCAGAGCGTGAAATTTTGTTGCCTTCCTGATCATACAGTTTATCTTCTGGGAGTTCAGCCAGAAACAGTGTGTTTTGGTCAGGATCAGCAAAAATGTAATTGGAATTATTTTCTCCATAAGTGAGGTAGATACCGGTTACTTTTTCAGTATCATTAGAATCTTTGGTATCTTCTTTTTTGTCAGTGTTGGTAGTGGAGCATCCAACTGTTAGGATAAGCAATGTTGCTGCGAGTATAGCACTCCATAAATGTTTTTTGTTCATATACAAGAACCTCCTATATTTTTTGAATTTTAGTATATATATATTATGAGTATTATTTTATCCGATTTGTTGCATTTCATTTTAAATTTTTTTATAGAAATTTTTATGGATTTTCAAAATGGGCAAAATTTTTACCAATATGATGTAAAATGCCAGAAAAATTTTGGGATTTCTTATTTTTATCGTAGAAATCTTTAGACAAATCGATTATAATAACAAATATGAAAGTAACTCCGGAAGAAATACCGGAGTATTATTGTTTTAAGATTCATAAAACATTGAAGGAGAGACGAAAAGATGGCTTTATTGCATGTGAATTGTTTTTCAGATGTTCTTGGCAAATGTGTGAATCTGGACGTAATCTTACCACAGCGGACGAAAGAGCAGATTGGGCTTTCAGGGGCAAAGAACGGAGGAAAATATCCGACGTTATATTTGCTTCACGGGATGTCGGATGATCATACTTGTTGGAATCGGCGAACATCAATCGAGCGCTATGTCAGCAGCCTTGGAATTGCAGTAGTAATGCCAAATGCGGATTTGAGTTGGTATACGGATACGGCTTATGAGCAGAAATACTGGAAGTATATGGCGGAAGAGCTTCCGGCTCTTTGCAGGGAGTTTTTCCCGAATATGTCGGATAAGCGAGAAGAGACGTTTGTTGCAGGAAATTCGATGGGAGGCTATGGGGCATTCAAGCTTGCACTTACTAAGCCGGAGACATTTGGATATGTGGCAGGTCTTTCGGCTGCATTAGATGTTCAAGATGTGTTGGAGAGAAATATTAATGCTTCTATTGATGAAAGCTTTTGGACAGGCATTTTTGGACCGCTTTCGCAAGTGAAAGGTTCTGAAAATGATTTGCTGAAGCTGGCAGAGGAGCTTAAGAAATCCGGCAGACCACTCCCGAAGTTATACGAGTGCTGTGGCACAGAAGATTTTTTGTATGCGTCTCAGAAGAAGGCGGCAGAGCAGTTCAAGAAAATGGGATTTGATATAACTTATCGTGAATCAGCCGGAACCCATTGCTGGGATTTCTGGGATGTGGAAATCCAAAAGATTTTACGGTGGCTTCCGCTGTCGTAGAAGAAAAGATGCATTAATGTATTGCAGTCTGTTAAGTGAGCAGATAGTAAAAAGCAACTGGATAAAAAATAATAAACAGGAAGGAATTAAAAAAATGAAACAGGACATGATTGTTATCCTTGATTTGGGAAGTACAGAAAATACAGTATTGGCACGCCAGATTCGTGCGCTTGGTGTGTACAGTGAGATTTATCCTCATGATATTACAGCAGAAGAATTGAAAAAACTGCCGAATGTGAAAGGAATTATTATTTATGGCGGTCCAAACCATATCGTTGATGGGGAGGAAATTGATGTTAATGCTGAGCTTTATGAAGCTGGATATCCGGTTATGGCAGTAGCTCATGAGAAAGCGCTCTGTGAGACAAAGTTAGAGGCATTCCCAACCTGTGAAGAAGAGACGATGGAACTTTTGAAGAAGTTTGTATTTGATACATGCCATGCGGAAGCAAACTGGAATATGAAGAATTTTATTGCAGACCAGATTGAACTGGTTCGCCGGCAAGTAGGAGATAAGAAAGTTCTTTTAGCATTATCCGGCGGTGTGGATAGTTCTGTTGTGGCAGCTCTTTTGATTAAGGCAATTGGCAAGCAGCTGACTTGCGTACATGTAAATCATGGTCTGATGAGAAAGGGAGAATCCGAGAGTGTTGTGGAACAGTTCCGCGATAAAATGGATGCAAATTTAGTTTATGTCGATGCAACAGAGCGCTTTTTAGGAAAACTGGAAAATGTTGCAGATCCGGAAGAAAAACGTAAGATCATCGGAGCAGAATTTATCCGTGTATTTGAAGAAGAAGCCCGTAAGTTAGAAGGCATTGATTTCCTTGGACAGGGAACAATTTATCCGGATATTGTAGAGAGCGGAACAAAGACAGCGAAGATGGTAAAATCCCACCACAATGTAGGCGGTCTTCCGGAAGACCTGCAGTTTGCACTGGTAGAGCCTTTGAAACAGTTATTCAAAGATGAAGTGCGTGCATGTGGAATTGAGCTTGGACTTCCTGCTGATATGGTATATAGACAGCCGTTCCCGGGACCGGGGCTTGGCGTTAGATGTCTCGGAGCGATTACAAGGGAGAGACTCGAAGCAGTGCGGGAATCAGATGCGATTCTTCGTGAAGAATTTGCAAAAGCAGGTTTGGATAAAACTGTATGGCAGTATTTTACAGTTGTTCCGGATTTTAAATCAGTTGGTGTGCGTGACAATGCAAGAAGCTTTGAGTATCCGGTTATTATCCGTGCAGTAAATACAGTGGATGCTATGACAGCAACAATCGAGAAAATTGACTGGGATATTTTATTGAAGATTACAGACCGAATTATGAAAGAAGTTAAGAATGTAAATCGCGTCTGCTATGATATGAGTCCGAAACCGAATGCGACAATCGAGTGGGAATAAAAAATGGAGCTCGGAAATCTAGCGTTTATGCGGGTTCCCGGGCTCTTGCTATGTGGTTTGAGTACAAAATTACAAAAGATAACCGATTCTAACTGTGGAGGAAAGGGTATGGATAACTATAACAATGAATTTTGGAATGCCTTAGATGAACTGGTAAATAATTCGGAAATTGTAATAGATAGCCCCAAGGGGACTGCTCATCCTAAATATTCAGATTTTATATATCATGTCGATTATGGATATTTGAAAGATACTGAGTCTATGGATGGAGCAGGGATAGATGTATGGTTAGGAACTGGCGAAAAGAAGATAGATGCAATCATATGTATTGTTGATTTGATGAAAAAGGATTCAGAAATAAAAATATTGATAGGATGTACTGAAGAGGAGAAGGCTATTATATATAAAACACATAATGAAACAAAATATATGAAAGGTATTTTAATATGTCGGTAAATAATTTGTGTCAGCATTGATGATACAAATTAGAAATGATAATGATACTGCTATTTGAACTAAGGAAGAATAGATTTATAGAGTATATTAATAAAAGCAATGTGTTTTAAATTTATTTATTAGGAGAAGACATATGAAAAAATTAAAGTTATGTTTAAAAGATAATATCAAAGGATATTTTGAAGCGCCGATACAAAACAATACATTATATTTAAATAAATCATTCACGGTAGATGAAATTTGGATAGATAATAATAAAACACCTTGTGAAATAACCCACGCGGATAAATGGCAGATCATCAAATTACCAACTAATGCACAAAGGATTCAGATGACGTATTATGGATCTTTAGATGGTAAAAGTGGATTATATCCATATATTATCGAAAATACTCAAGATGAATTTTATATATTAAGGCATGAAACGCTTTATTATCCTTCGTTTTATGAAATTGATAGTGAAGAGTTTTTGGATCATTATTTATATCCTCAAGCATGTGATGAATTTGTTATAAATGCAGAAATTGATGATACACGTTCAATCATAAGTAATTTATCTGAAATTGATAACAATTTGTTTCAAGGATACAATCCAGTGCTTGTTATTGGTAATTATCAATGTGAAGAGGAATACTTTGGCAAGATATATTATTTAATTATGAATAAAGATATTAAATCTAAGAGTGGACTAATACATAAAGTTAATGATATTTTAAATAAATACAAATTAGTTTATTTCTCAGATTTAAAGATGGTAATAATACCATCAGGTTATGGTAGTTTTGTGATGCCAGATCATAAAACATTGTTTATTACGGAAGATAGTTTTGATGACCCACAATACTTGATTCATGAATTGATTCATTTGCATTGGAATCCAAAATGTAAACTTGATGTACAAAAATCGCGCTTTTTTGATGAGGCAATAACTCAATATCTTACTTTAAGAGTACTGGATGAATTGAAAATTAAAGATTCAAAAAATATAGAAAATTTATTTATAACAGATTTTAAAACAACTATACAACAGTATAATATCGAACTTCAACCTATTTGCAATTATGCGGAAAGTAATAATGGATTTCTTTCGTATTCTTATGGTCCTTTGGCTATATTACAAATTGAAAAAAAGATAGGAAAAGAGAAAATAGACAAGGCATTCGAAAAGATGCTTAATGATGAGAAGCCATATGATTTTATACGTTTTAAAGAACTATTTGATGATATTGAAGATGTATGGAAAAATTGTTTTGTAACTTGTAATTATCAAAATAGGTTGATAATAGAGACTTAGATGATAAAACTTATTGCTGATAAGGGGAGTATTAATTCAAGCAAGGTTAATGGCTTCTTGAAAACTCTATTGTATTATAAACCTTGAGGAGATTTTGCTTGTTATGTGGGCTTTATATATGCAATAAATAGTCGGTAAAAAAGTGTACCGAAGAAAAGAACGGACGGGACTTTAGCTATTATCTGCAGTCACAGAGCGAATACTATCTAAATAACAATATTTAAAGTTCCTGCAATGCGTGGGAACAATCCAAAAAAAATCCCGCAATTTGTGGATAATGAAATGGAGAGGGATGCCCGGAGGGTAAATAATCATAAGGGAGTGTCAAAGATATGCCGATAATTCTTGATCATCAATTAAGAGAATATATACCGCACAATGCTATAGAATTTCCGATTACCTATTTTCATGATGAACTTGCTGATTTGCCTGACTGGGCAGGACCTTTACATTGGCATCCTGATTTTGAGATTGCAACAGCAGAATACGGAATTTTAGATTATCAAGTTGGGAAACAGCACATCACATTGGAAGCGGGCGATAGTATATTTGTCAACGGAAATATGCTGCATGGGATAAGACAGTTAGCCGGTACTGTAGCAGATCCGATGCCAAATATCGTATTTTCAGGAACACTTCTGGCTACGGAAGCAAGTACTATTTATCAAAAATACATACGTCCGATTATTCAATGCGATTCGTTGTCGTTTGTTGTATTTCGGCATCACGACCGTTCCCACAGCGAGATCAACTGTTTAATCAAAGACACTTACAGGAAAATGAATGAGAAAGCCCCATGCTATGAATTAGCTGTACAGCGTAATATTAGCGGTATATTTGAATTTATATCCAGTAATTTCACAGAACTTTCGAAGGCGAAGGCAACACGGATACAGATTAATAATCAAATTCGTCTTCAAAAGATGCTGACGTATATCTATGAAAATTATGCTGAACCGGTAACGCTTGAGGACATTGCCAAAGCTGCAGATATTAGCCGCAGCGAAGCCGGGCGATGTTTTCAGACATATATGGGGTGTTCTCCGGTGGCTATGCTGATTCAATATAGGCTTCAAATAGCTCGTCAGTTATTGCGTGAACAAACACAAACACTTCAACAGATCAGCTATGCCTGCGGTTTTAACTCGGTAAATTATTTTAGCCGTCAATTCAAAAAAAGATATGGATATGCTCCAAGTCAAAAGAGTGATATGGGTAAATAGTGCTTAATATTGGTGCTTTTGTGACTTTTTTAACAAGTGTTATGATGTTATGATTAGAATTAAGAAATTATTGCTTAAAAATGAAGGGAATCATCATGACAAAAGAAAAGAATTACAAAAAAACACTTATAGCCTGTTATCTTGGTTTTGTGACACAAGCTATATCTGCCAACTTTGCTCCACTATTATTTTTAACATTCAAAAACACTTACGGAATCACTCTTGAAAAGATTGCAATGATTCCTTTGGTATTCTATTTGACGCAATTGCTCGTTGATCTTGCGGCTACCAAATTTGCCGACAAAGTAGGCTACCGTATGTGCGTCGTTGCATCTCAGGTATTGTCATCGGTAGGTCTTGTGTTTATGGCAATTTTGCCGGAAGTGCTTCCTTTACCGTTTATGGGAATTTTGATTTCAGTAGTACTTTATGCTATAGGAAGCGGTCTTATTGAGGTTTTGGTAAGTCCTATCGTTGAAGCTTGTCCTTTTGAGAATAAAGATGGAATGATGAGTCTATTACATTCCTTCTATTGCTGGGGAGCGATGGGAGTTATTTTGGGTTCTACGCTCTTCTTTGTTGTATTTGGCGTAGAAAACTGGAAGATACTTACTTTTATCTGGGCATTGGTGCCGCTCTATAACACATTTAACTTTATTCGCTGCCCGATCGAACGATTGATTGAAGACGGCAAGAGTATGGGCATTCGCAAACTGCTGAAAACACCGGTTTTCTGGTTGATGATAATACTTATGGTTTGTTCGGGGGCATCAGAAGCAACTATGGCGCAATGGGCGTCTGCATTTACCGAATCTGCTATCGGTGTATCTAAAACAGTCGGCGATTTAGCAGGACCGTGTTTGTTTGCAATGTTTATGGGGATATCCCGTATGCTGTACGGAAAGTTCAGTGAAAAACTTGATCTGATCAAGGTGATGCTGGGTTGTGGAATTATGTGTGCCGGATGTTATTTGGTCGCATCCCTTTCCACGCTGCCGATTCTCGGACTTGCCGGCTGTGCTTTTTGTGGCTTGGCAGTTGGTATTATGTGGCCGGGATCTATCAGCATATCCTCGCAGAAGTGTCCAAGAGGCGGTACTGCAATGTTCGCATTTCTGGCGTTAGCAGGAGATTTGGGCGCTATGGTAAGTCCTGCTATGGTAGGAAGTCTTTCTGAAATGGCAGGCGGTAATCTGAAAACAGGATTGCTTACAGCTACAATTTTCCCGGTTTTCCTGGTGTTTGGATTGCTGATTTTAAAGAAAAAAGTCGGGAAAGCAAGAAGCAGACAACAATAGATGAATTTGGAGGTGTCAAGTTATGATATTACATACAGAAAGGCTGATATTACGTCCCTGGGACGTGTCTGATGCACAAAGCTTATATGAATACGCAAAAGATCCTGAGGTAGGACCGATTGCCGGATGGCCTCCCCATAAAAATATAGAAGAAAGCCTGAGGGTTATTCAAAATGTTCTTAATAGTGCAGAATGTTATGCAATTTGTGAAAAATCTAATAACATCGCGATAGGATCTATCGAACTGAAATTAAACGGACATACTGATATGACAGATCGAGATGATGAATGTGAGCTGGGATATTGGCTTGGAAAACCGTTTTGGGGAAGAGGATATATGCCTGAAGCGGCAAAGGAACTGATACGATACGGTTTTGAAACTCTTAATATGTCTGCAATCTGGTGTGGATATTATGATGGCAATTATAAATCAAAGCGGGTGCAGGAGAAACTGGGATTTGTTTACCATCATACGTGTAATGATGTGCCGGTTCCTTTGATGAATGAGACAAGGATTGGCCATACAAATTTGATGACAAAAGAACAGTGGATAGCAAAATGGCAGGGAATCGTTTAGGATTTCCTGCCGTTTTTCAGTTTAAATCCCTTTTTTAAACAACACAAAGGAATATAGCATTGGTATGATGGCTGCTATGAGGATGAATGGCAATGTAAGAAAAGCGGCACTTGGAATAAATGCAGCGATTGCCATAACAATTCCAGCCAGAATGAACAGGTATCCGGACAGATGGTGGGTGCGATTCCAGTTTTCTTCGCTGTTGAGTGTCCAGGGAAGTTTAATTCCCACGGTGTAATTTTGTTTGCATTTTGGAAGGTAGTTGCCAAGCGCGATCAGCAGCACACCGACCATTGCAGGTGTGATCCGGCTAATGGAAACTTTGTAGCCAAGTGCAAAAGCAAGCGTCAGAGTAGATGCAACAAGTGAAACAACCGGAATACACCATTTGGAAACCATTAAAATACGGTTGTTGACATTTTTGCGTTTTGGATCATTATCCAAAAGAATATTAACGAAAATATTCAGTCCAGCCATGATTGCCGGTAATCCGAAGCAGGCAAAAGCTTTGGATGAGTAGCCGTTAGGTGTTCCATCTGCACCCCAGTGAGTAGCGATCTGCGCCGGAAGGTCCTGATAGACGAATGCGGCAATGAGCATTGGCAGCAGACATACAAGTGTTGTAATAATCAGTAAGGTTTTCTTTGTTTTCATTATGAGTCCTCCTTAAATTGTGAAAACCATAGCATAATCTCTTCGAATACAGAGACGTTGATTTCATAATAGACATAATTTTTATATTTGGTTTCAGTTACTAATCCGGCTTTTTTTAATTGTGATAAATGATAGGAGATTGTTGCGTGTGTCATATCAAATTGTTCGGCAATCTCTCCGGCCGGAAGTTTTTTTCCGTCTTTTAGCATGAGAAGGATCTCACGCCGGACAGGATCGGAAAGTGCTTTAAAAGTATCGGCAAATGACAAGTTCTCACCTCGTTTCGAACATAAATAAAACTATTTAGAAATATTTCTAAATATAATATATATCAGTAAAACGGAAAATGCAATAGCTATTTAGAAAATTTTCTAAATAATAGACAATTTCCGCAGGTATGATATACTGAAAAGAGAAAATTTTGTTCAGAATTAAGGAGGTGTCTGTATGCAGTATGAAGGTCAAATATGCAGACCGCCAATGGAACGTTCTTCCTATATGCTTCCGGTTGCGGTGGGCTGTTCTTATAATTTGTGTACATTTTGTACCCTGTTTAAACATTTGAAATATCGGGAACTTCCGATGGAGCAGATAGAAAAGGAAATCCTGCGGGTAAAGGAAGCAGGAGGTAATCCGAAACAGATTTTTCTCGGAGACGGCAATGCATTTGGTATGTCGATGGAACGTCTGCTGCGGATTCTGGAACTGATTCATATACATTTTCCGGCATGTATGGAGATCAATATGGACGCAACGGTAACGAACCTTCGTGAAAAGAGCGATGCAGATCTGAATCGCCTGTTTGAAGAAGGGGTTCGCAATCTTTATCTCGGAATAGAAAGCGGTTGTGATGATGTGCTTCGATTTATGAAGAAGGATCATACGCTTGCGGAAGCTTACCGGGAGATTGAAAGGGCTAAGACAGCAGGGCTGATCTATAACGCACATATGATGACCGGAATTGCCGGGGCAGGACGGGGACTGGAGAATGCGGAGAAGACAGCAGAGTTTTTTAATAGAACAAAACCGGGAAAAGTAATTAATTTTTCAATGTTTTTACACGACAAAGCGCCTCTTTATAAGGAGATTCAGGCGGGAAGATTTGTTCCGGCAGATGAGGTGGAGAATCTAAAAGAGGAGCGAAGACTTCTGGAACGATTAGAGGCAGACGGTCTTAGTTATGACGGATTCCATGATTTTGTGGAAGTGCGTGTCAGAGGTATTTTGCCGCAAGATAAGGAAAAAATGTTGGCGAAGGTAGACGAGGCAATCGCTGTCTGGAGTGAGAAAGAGCCTGTTTATGCATGGGCATAAAAGAGTTTAAAACAAGAAATTTGGAAGGATAAAGCATCATGGGACTTAGCAAACGATGGAAACTTAACATTGGAGAAATGAAACCGGGAAGGAGAAACTTAATCACGGATGTAGAAGGCGTGAGAGTTGGCCATGTAACGATTGATAATGGAAATACACACACTGGTGTAACGGCAGTTCTGCCCCATCCGGGGAATCTGTTTCAGGATAAAGTAATGGCAGCCAGTCAGGTGCTGAATGGATTTGGAAAAACAATCGGGCTTGTGGAAGTGGATGAAATGGGCTTTCTTGAGACGCCGATTTTGTTGACAAATACTTTTGGCGTGGGCGCTGCAGCCAATGGTCTGATTGACTATATGTTGGATGAGAATACAGAAATCGGACGCACAACAGGGACTGTGAATCCGGTCGTATGCGAGTGCAATGATGGAAGGATTAATGATATCCGCAAAAGAGCAGTAACAGAAGCGCATGCCAGGGAAGCAATTGCGCGGGCAGCAGAGGAATTTGCAGAAGGTGATGTCGGCGCCGGACGCGGGATGGTATGTCATCAGCTAAAAGGAGGAATTGGATCTGCCTCCCGCATATTTGAGATTGGAGAACAGGAATATACTCTCGGCGCGCTTGTTTTAAGTAATCATGGTCTGTATCGGGATCTTCTTGTAGCGGGACGAAGAATCAGTGAAGAGATATCAAAGGAAGGTCTGACAGAAGTTTCGCAAGAAGAGCAGCAGGAAAGCTTTGAGGAGCGGGATAAAGGATCGATCATTATGATTCTTGCCACAGATGCTCCGCTGAATGAGCGTCAATTGAAGCGGATCTGCCGCCGTTGTGCGATTGGACTTGGGAGAGAAGGTTCTTATATGATGAATGGAAGCGGTGACATTGCGCTTGCATTCACGACTGCGAACAGAATTCCCCATACATGCAGTGAGGGCATCCTGCCTGTGCAGATGCTTCACGATGATCAGATGGATATCCTGTTCCGGGCATCCGCCGAAGTGATTGAAGAGTCTGTTTTAAGCTCCATGTTCCATGCGAAGGAATGTATGGAGCGAAGTGGTAAGACGGTACGCTCGCTGGCAGATCTGTGGGAGTTGCTTGTGTAGAATTCTCTATGCAGAATAATAAATTTATATAGAAAGAGGAAGAAAAATATGACAGTACAGGAAAGAAAAGAATTTATTAAGAAAATGCAGGAGAAGCAGCATTTATATGTGCCGTTTTGTCAGGCGACACATTTGCCGTTTGTAATCTGTGATCCGGAAAGTTTTAATGATCAGGTACATATGTTTACAGAGACAGGAACTCTTGCAGAGTTTACAAAGCCGTATGAAGAGGAAAAATACAGTTTTAATATGGCTGAAATTGCAGTGCCGCATCGGCTGCAGTTTCTTATCAGTTTGCTGACGATCGGGGTGAATTCGATTGTCCTGCACGAAGGAGAAGTGTGCAGTGAAGCTGAGATCAGAGAAATCGTAAATGTGGTGGACTACTCCAAAGTTCCGGAAGAAAAGCGTCCGCTGTTAAATCCGCAGCTGCACTTATCTACAGTATATTTTGTTCAGGAATTGCGAAGACCGATTCAGGACAGAAATTTGGAAAAACTGGCAGAGCTTGAGGAGGAAATGTGCGTGAATCTTGTGCGTTCCTCTTACCTCTTCCCGATTGATGTGGTAGAAGAGGAGGGAGATCCTGAGAAGAAGACAATTCGTTTCCCATATTTGAAAGATGGAAGCGACCAGATGCTGCAGCCGATTTTCACAGACGGACCGGAGCTTCAACGATTTCTGAAAGGGAAAAAACTCCAGATCCGCAAGGTGAAATTTGAAGATTTGGATAAATATCTTTCAAAAGACAGCATAGGTTATACATTGAATCCATTTGGAGTAAATCTCGTGCTGAAGCGGGAACAGATTCCGGAATTACTCGAAAGATTTCAAAAAGTTGAGGAATAATACATTATGATACAAAGATTTCAAAAAGAATACGAAAACTTCTGGAAGAACGGGGATGATATCCAGGACGCGGAACATCGTCTGAATCATCTCTATACGATGCGGGATCGCCGGCTTGGGAAAGAGGAAATGGATGTAACAGAACAGGTTACGGGAAATGACTTCCGGGAAGAAAAAGCGGAAGATATGTCTATTTTCACAGGAAATGAGAAAATAGAAAAGAGAATTGTTCGATTTGGACATACATTATATAAGAGAACAGAACAGGTAAGAAGCAGTTACATTGTGAAAGATGGGATTGTAAATACATACTGCCGTCTTGATAACTTTGACGGGATGCCGAACCGGTATGTAAGAATTGCATCGGAAGCAGCCGTGATTGCGGCAGCGATTGTTTTTGGGTCACTATTTGGAATGGGCGGATCACTTCCGGTTCGAATAAAATATTTTATCATTTCACTGTTGCTTGTGTCTGTTCCGGTTGGGATTATTACCTATCTGCTCTTATTAAGAGCGAAAAAGCTTCATGAGAAGCGGGCGGAATCGGAGAAGGCTTTGGCAGAAAAGATGAGAAAACGTTTTCAAGAGCTAGATATTCCGGTGGAATATGAAGAAGTTCTCGGTGAGCTTTCTGTTCAGATTGGAATGATACAATATGCAAAAGACGAGAAAGAGGTTCAGACATTTCATGTTGCAGATGTGAAAAAAGTTCTGAAAAACTGTGAGAAAGTAGTAGATTATTCGATTGGTGAGGTACAATTTTCAGAGTATCAGAAAGAGGGACAGATAGAATATCTTCCGGCGGAACTGACCGTTTACCAGCTGAAGAGCAATGGAAAAACGCTGGTGCCAAAGAAAGAACGGGTGCAGGTAATGCTGGAACGGAAAGTACTGGACTGGAAGCTTGTGGAATATCGGGTAGTAGGATAATTTTGAATAAGCGTAGAAATACCGGAAATAAAGACAGGAGGAAAGCGCTGTGACAGAAATAGGATTTGCCTCTGATTTCGGGGGACAAGGGACAAGACTTTGTGATGTGAAAGCAACACTGGAGAAGATTGCAAAAGCAGGATTTACGCATATACACTGGTGTCATGAGTGGGATGGAGATTATTATTATTCCCACGCAGAGATGGAATTGATTAAGAGCTGGTTTGATGAATACGGATTGAAGGCAAAATCCCTTCATGCATCCAAGGGAAGCCGCATTCGTTCTGCGATTCGTAAAGATGCAGAGAGTCGAAAGGATTTTACATCTGCCAATGAATACAGCAGAAGAGCAGGTGTGGAACTTATTAAGAATCGTCTGGATCTGGCGCAGGTGCTTGGAGCGACAGAAATTGTGATTCATATGTATGTTCCTTATATGACTTTTCAGGAGCAACCCGGAAGTGAAGAAACATTTTATCAGCAGGCGTTTCGGTCCCTGGACGAATTGGAACCGTATGCAAGGGAGCGGGGGATTCGGATCTGTCTGGAAACGATGCTGGAAGCGCCGGCAGAACTGCAGTATGAGGAGTTTGACCGGCTGTTTGAACGATATGACAAAGAGTATCTTGGCATTTGCTGGGATACGGGACATACTCATATCATTTTAAATGAGCGGCAGGCAGAGTTTGGCAGACGCTATCAGGACAGGATTTTCAGCGTTCATTTGAATGATAATCTGGGAGGTCCCCGCATTGATCTTACAGATCATGAAGATATGGCAGGAAGCTGTGATCTGCACTGGATTCCGGGAGAAGGAACCATTGACTGGGAGGAAGCAGCAGAAGTGCTTGCGGCATCTTCATATGAACTTCCAATTGTGATGGAATTAAATGGCTATGATGATCAGGATGAATTTCTGCGAAGAAGTTATGAAGCGGGAGTTCGTCTGACGGAAATGATTACAGAGAAACGTCAGCAGAGAAGAAAGAAATAAAAAGGAAAACGATAGCTATGAAGGAAAAATTATATACGATACCGGTACACGATGCATTTCAGGAGGATTGTGAATGTCCGGTCTGTTCCATGTATCGGTCAATTGAGCAGGATGCGCTTCGATTTACCATGTCAGGTTATATGGTAGAAGAAAGGCGGATGGAAAGTAACCGGGTTGGTTTTTGCGAGCGGCATATGAAAATGCTTTATGAAGGAGAAGACCGGCTTGGACTGGCATGGATGATCAAAACCCATATGGAACATATCATTGGTGAGATTGAGAAGCGTCAGGAAGCGCCGGTAAAGCAGGCATCTTTCTTTAAGAAGAAAGCAGAACCGTCCGAATTAACATCCTATCTTGAGTTTTTGGATCACTCCTGTTTTGTGTGCGATAAGATTAATGCGATGTTTGAGCGTTATCTTGTGACTATTTTTTATCTCTATAAGAAAGAGGAGGCATTTCGGGAATTATTTCGGAAATCAAAAGGCTTCTGTACGGAGCACTACCGGATGCTGGCAGAAATGGCTCCGGCACAGCTTGGAGGAGAGATGCTTCAGCAGTTTATGAAAGATCTAAATGCGCTGTATCTTGAGAATATGAAGCGGGTAAAAGAGGATGTGAGCTGGTTTATTGATAAATTTGACTATCGCTTTAAAGATGAACCGTGGAAAAATGCGAAGGATTCTATTCCGCGTGCAATGACAAAATTAAATGGAATTCTTTGATGATTTGTATAAATTATCTGACAGTTTGCGTTGAAAAACGGCAGAGAATCTGCTAAAATATAAAAAAGCAATCCAAGTTTTGACAGGAGGCGATCATATGAATGAGAAGTTGATCAGAGAATTAAAACATGTAAAGAATTGTCTTGTGGCAAGAGATATGCGGGGCGATGAGTGGGAAGAACGCCAGGCAGTCCTGGAGAAACTGGAAGACGCGGTAACATATTTGAATGATTGTACCGGAAGAGGGATTGATTTTGAAGCAGAGCAGAAAGATTAGAAGATAGAAGAGGCGGAAGCAGAGGCTTCCGTCTTTTTGGTCATAGTTATTTATTTGTGGGAGGAAAAAATGGAGCAAGGACTTGTATTTGATATGGATGGTTTGATTTTTGATACAGAACGTATTGTGAAACAATCCTGGGATGATGTAGGAAAGGATTTGGGAATTCCGGATATGGGCGAGCATATTTTCCGTACGATTGGTTTTAATAGAGAACGGCGGGCAGTATATTTTCGGGAGAACATCCGTGAGGACTTTCCGGTAGAAGAATTCTCTGAACGAACACGAAGAAGATTTTACGAAATTGCAGAGACCGAAGGAGTAGAAATCAAACCGGGCGCCAGAGAATTGCTGGAATACGGAAAGCAAAACGGATTTAAGATTGCCCTTGCAACATCTTCGAGACGCGCTTATGCGGAACAGCTTTTAAAAGATGCAGGGCTTTATGAATATTTTGACGGATTTGTATTTGGAGATATGGTGACGCACAGCAAACCGGATCCGGAGGTGTATGTGCGTGCCTGTGAACAGATTGGACTTTTGCCAAAGCAGTGTACTGCATTCGAAGACGCACCGGCAGGAGTCTGTTCTGCTCATGCAGCAGGACTTTGTACCTGTATGGTTCCGGATCTTGTAGAGCCGGAGGAACCGGTGCGTCAGCTTGCAGATTATGTGTTTCGGTCACTTCACGAAGCAATCGGAATGTTGAAACGGCGAATTAACCGTTGATAATGACTTTCTTTAAATTCAGATCTTTGTCAAGAAGCACAAGATTACCGATCTTACCTGGTGCAATACTTCCATAGCGGTCATCTAATTTCAGCGCTTTGGCAGGATTGATCGTTACGCAGCCAACTACATCTTCCAGTGGGATATGCATATCTTTCACAGCAACACGCATGCAGTCAGCGAGGTTTGTTGCGGAACCGGCAAGAGCGCCGTTAGAAGTAAGCGTTGCACGGTTTCCGACAACGTCTACATCTAATCCGCCAAGAGTATAGCGGCCGTCCGGCATTCCTGTTGCTCTCATACTGTCGCTGATCATGCAGATGCGGTCAGCGCCGAACATATCGAATGTAGCGCGGACAACAGAAGGATGGATGTGTACACCGTCACAGATCAGTTCTACCATACATTCTTTGCAGTCGTGGGCAGCGCCGATTACGCCAGGTGCACGGTGGGAAAATGCAGGCATTGCATTGTAGAGATGAACGGCATGTCTTGCGCCGGCATCATAGGCTGCTTTTGCAGCATCGTAATCTGCGTTTGTATGTGCGAGAGATACTGTGACTTCATCTTTTACTTCCCGGATGAATTTTACAGCGCCTTCCACATCACGTTCCGGAGCAATTCCGACGAATTTCACAAGTCCGTTTGCAGCATTTTGGAATCGTCTGTAGATATTAGCATCACAGGATACAATGTAGTGCTCGTCCTGTGCGCCTTTCTTTTCCGGACTGATGAATGGTCCTTCCATATTCAGACCAACCAGTCTTGCGCCGGATTCATTTTTATAATCAGCAGCATTTTTCAGGATTTCTTCCAGAGTATCTACCGGAAGTGTCATTGTTGCAGGGCAGATGGTCGTTACGCCGACAGAAGCTTCGTATTCTGCGATTTTTTCCAGGGCTTCCTGAGTTCCGTCACAGGAATCGTATCCCATACATCCGTGGAAATGAATGTCAATGAGTCCCGGAATGGCATAGCAGCCTTCGCCGTCGATGATTTCACTCTCATCGGAAGCAGAAGCGGCAAAGAGACCGTCTTCGATAATTACTTCTCCCGGAGCGAATGTTCTGTCTTCTCCGTATACATTTACATTTTTAATAATCATGATTGTCTTCTCCTTTTGATGAAAATCTGGTGTTCAGATGAACTCCTATGCTGATAAAACACAGGACGTACACCTGAGAAGGCCTACGTCCCATTGAAATTGTGTATAAATTATCTTGGAAGTTTAGAAGCGGCAGCCTCGTCAACAACGATTGTCACATTTGGATGGAACTGCAGGATAGAAGCCGGAACTTCTGGTGTTACTGGTCCGAAAAATGCTTTTGCAACGATATCAGCTTTGCCTTCACCATTTGCAACAACGAGGATTTTCTTTGCTTTCATGATTGTGCCGATTCCCATTGTATATGCCTGTTTCGGAACATCATCTGCAGAGGCGAAGAAACGCTTGTTAGCTTCGATTGTGCTTTCCTGAAGGTCTACACAGTGTGTTGTCTTATCGAATTCCTGAGCCGGTTCATTGAATCCGATATGACCATTATGTCCAAGTCCAAGAAGCTGAAGATCCTGTCCGCCGTAAGAAGCGATCAGTGCTTCATAGCGTGCACATTCTGCGTCAGCATCTGGATTTGTACCATCCGGTACGTTTGTGTTAGCTTCATCAATATTGACATGGTTGAATAAATTGTCATGCATGAAGTAATAGTAGCTCTGGTCGTTGTCGCGTGGAAGACCTCTGTATTCGTCCAGGTTGACTGTTCTTACCTGAGAGAAGTCAAGACTTCCGTTCTCATACCATTCTACCAGATTTTTATATGTTCCGATCGGAGTGGAACCAGTTGCAAGTCCAAGAACACAGTCCGGTTTCTCAGCAACTTGTGCAGCGATGATCGCAGCAGCTTTTTTACTCATGTCTTCATAGTCTTTTGTTACAATAATGCGCATAATAAAATGCCCCTTTCTTGAAAAATATTTTATACCAGAATTGCTTCAGCAAAAAATTCCGGTAAATGAAAATCAGGTTTCGGAACCGGAAGCGGTGCGTAAGCAGCATAATGCTCAATAGCCGGTGTCTCAGAAATCTTATAAAAATTACACCGGAAACGGCTTCCCTGTTCAAATGTGATTCCTGGATAAAGCTTCTCAAGAAGTGAAAGTGGAAGAAATACTTCTTCGCTCCAGCTGTCATCTTCTTTGTGGCTTGCCCAGACAAGTGCGTCCTCGCCTTCCAACGGAAGAGGTGTGCGGCCTGAACGGCTGCTGCCGTACTTGGCGTGCATGATTCCCGCAGAGTTAAATTCGATGTTCAGATAAATGTCAGGATTTTCTTTCGCCTCAAAACACTGAAGGAAGAATTCCATAGCGCTGTCTTTGCAGACAGAACCCTGCTGAACGTGACATGCGGTGTAAGGATCTTTCTCGAGACAGGTCATTGAGAGATAAAATCCCTCGCCCGGAACAAATCCAAGATATCCGTATGTCTGGGGAAATGTATCTGTTCCCCACAGTCCATGGCTGACTTCGAAACGGGAACAGGTATGCAATTCTTGTTTTGATGATATAATTTTAACTTTGTACTGCATATGTTACCTCATTATAGTATAATAATTGATACAAGATAAGAGTATCAAACTTGTACTATAAAAGCAAGGCAGGATGAAAAGAAAAAATAAATCGTGCAAAAAAACGGCCGGATTCTTCAAATCCTCTTTTGAGAAGCATTGACAAATGCTTTCCGGGGTGCTACATTTTGTACTATAGTACAAAAACTTTCAGTCAGGAGGAAAGAAAATGAAATTAGGATTTATTGGATGTGGAAATATGGCCGGCGCGATTATGGGTGGTATCGTGAAAAATGGAATGATCAAAGCTTCAGAGATCATCGGTTCAGATTTATCACCTGTCGGAAGACAGAAAGTGGAAGCGGCATACGGCATTGTCACAACAGAGAATAACAAAGAAGTGGTAGAAAAAGCAGATGTTGTAGTGCTTGCGGTAAAACCACAGTTTTATGAAGCAGTAATTACAGAGGTAAAAGATCTGGTGCGGGAAGATCAACTGATGATTACCATTGCTCCGGGCAAGACACTTGCATGGCTGGAAGAAAAATTTGGCAAGAAAGTAAAGCTTGTCCGTACAATGCCAAACACACCTGCAATGGTGCTGGAAGGTATGACAGCTGCGTGTGTGAATGAGGCTGTTACGAAAGAAGAACAGGAATATGCATATGAGATTTTAAACTGTTTTGGAAAGACAGAATTTGTTCCGGAACGTCTGATTGATGCAGTTGTGGCAGTCAGCGGAAGCGCACCGGCTTATGTGTTTATGATGATTGAGGCAATGGCAGATGCAGCAGTGAGTGAAGGAATGCCGAGACCACAGGCATACAAATTCGCAGCACAGGCAGTTCTTGGAAGTGCCAAGATGGTTCTGGAACTTGGCAAGCATCCGGGAGAATTAAAAGATATGGTATGTTCACCGGCAGGAACGACAATCGAGGCTGTTCGCGTATTGGAAGAAAGAGGATTTAGAAGCGCGCTGATCGAAGCAATGAAGGCATGCGCTGATGTTTCCAGAAACCTGTAGAGTTTGTGAATAGGAAAGGAGAAAAAGATGGCCGGAAGAGTAAAAGCAAAGATTGTTGAGGCGGCGTGGGAGCTGTTTCATGAAAAAGGATATGACAACACAACGATAGATGATATTATAAAGCGTTCCGGTACATCGAAAGGTTCCTTTTATTATCATTTTGACAGTAAGGATGCATTTCTCGGAACTCTGTCTGAGATTCTTGATGAGAAATATCTGGAACTCTCTCAGGAGATTGAGGACGACATGAATAACTTTGACAAGCTTATTTATCTCGATGCAAAGATGCATGAGGCGCTGGAGAATATGGTCAACGCCGATTTACTGGCATCGCTTTATTCAACTCAGCTTGTATCCAAGACTGGACAGAACCTTTTGGATCAGAATCGAATCTATTACCGTTTAATCGGGCGGATTGTAGAAGAAGGACAAAAACGGGGAGAGATTGTGGAGAACAAGTCGGTCAGTGAGATTGTCAAATACTATGCGATGTGCGAGCGGGCGCTTGTAACGGAATGGTGCCTGAGTAAAGGCAGTTATTCACTTGCAGAGTACAGTAAGAAATACTTCCCGATTATGATGGAAGAGTTTCGCAGGAAGGAGTAGACGTTTGACGTCATTTCGTGATAAAATATATTGCAGAGACAGAAAGAGTCTCTGCAATTATTTTTTTGCAATGGTA
Source organism: Faecalicatena sp. Marseille-Q4148 (assembly GCA_018228665.1). Classification (NCBI taxonomy): domain Bacteria; kingdom Bacillati; phylum Bacillota; class Clostridia; order Lachnospirales; family Lachnospiraceae; genus Faecalicatena; species Faecalicatena sp. Marseille-Q4148. Next base: position 1,756,419 of record CP073692.1, on the reverse strand, counting down.
TTTGCAGGAAAAAATAAAGAGAAATCATAAAGAAAGGAATATAGAAAAATGACAAATCCGATCGTTACAATTACAATGGAAAATGGCGACAGCATTAAAGTAGAATTATATCCGGAGATTGCTCCGAACACGGTGAGAAATTTTATTTCACTGGCAAATAAAGGATTTTATGACGGACTGATCTTCCACCGGGTGATCAGAGGCTTTATGATCCAGGGCGGATGCCCGCAGGGAACAGGTACAGGCGGACCTGGATACAATATTAAAGGAGAATTTGCACAGAACGGATTCCAGAATAATCTTTCCCATGATCCGGGCGTGATTTCAATGGCAAGGGCAATGCATCCGGATTCAGCAGGAAGCCAGTTCTTTATTATGCATGAGAAATCTCCGCATCTCGATGGAGCTTATGCGGCATTTGGAAAAGTGACAGAAGGTATGGACATTGTGAATAAGATTGCTGAGACTGCAACAGACTTCCGTGACCGTCCACTGGAACCACAGAAGATGAAATCCGTAACAGTAGAGACCTTTGGCGAGACATATGAGGAGCCGGAACAGGCATAACAGCTGGAAAGAGGCTGAGAGAGGAAGGTATCGGGATGAACGATAAGTATGTGACATTTACGATTGGGCGGAGAAAGAACATTGCGCTGATCGCCCATGATAATGAAAAACCGAAACTGATTGAATGGTGTCAGGAGCATTATGATATTTTGAAGGAACACAAACTCTATGGTACCGGAACAACGGCACGAATGATCGCTGACAAAACCGGTCTCATCGTGAAAGGGTATAATAGCGGCCCGTTGGGCGGAGATCAGCAGATCGGCGCGAAGATCGTAGAAGGTGTGATAGACTTTGTTGTGTTTTTTTCCGATCCACTGACAGCTCAGCCACATGATCCGGATGTAAAGGCGCTGATGAGGATTGCACAGGTGTATGATATTCCTATGGCAATCAATAAAGCGACAGCAGACTTCCTGATCAGATCGGTCTATATGGATACCGAATATGACCATGAAGTGATGAATTTTCAAAAGAATATTGAAGAGCGCGCAGAGACATTATAAAAACATGCCGAAATTACTTGATTCCTCTTTAGGTTAACGGTATAATAGGCATGAACAAATAATAGGAAATTCTTCGGGGTAGGGTGCAAGTCCCAACCGGCGGTATAGTCCGCGACCTGTTCAGGCAAGTCCTGAATGGCTGATTTGGTGTAATTCCAAAACCGACAGTAAAGTCTGGATGAGAGAAGAACATGCAGTGCAGACGTATGTCCCCGGGTAGATTCTATCCGGGGATTTTTATTGGCATAATCTGAAGGAAGCGAAGTTCACAGGGTGCTGCTTGTGAGAATCCGGAAAGTGTCATGGCACGATTCTTTCTTTGGAAGTATTTCCGCAAACAAAAAGGAGAGATATTATGAGTACAGAGACAAAAACAGGTATGGACACAAAGCCGGAAGCAAACCAGAGGCAAAAGCAGGCAGAGACAGCATGCAAAATGAGCAGAAGCAAGGTGCGTACGATTACCCAGATTGCCATGATGGGGGCAGCAGCAGTCATTTTGATGCTGTTTGAGATTCCGCTTCCATTTGCACCTTCATTTTATGAGATTGATTTCAGTGAAGTTCCGGTATTGATCGGATGCTTTACAATGGGACCAATGGCGGGCGTATTGATTGAGCTTGTGAAGGTATTGTTGAATATTTTAATCAGCGGAACGCAAACAGTAGGAATTGGTGAAGCAGCGAATTTCCTGATCGGCTGTGCGTTTTGTGTTCCGGCAGGACTTATTTATCAGAGACTCCATTCCCGAAAAGGCGCTGTCATTGGAATGACCGCAGGCACAGTAGTTATGACTGTTGTTGGAAGTCTGATCAATGCATTTGTACTGCTTCCGGCTTATACGATGTTAATGGGACTTTCGCTTGAAACGATTATTGGGATGGGAACAGCAGTAAATCCGGCAATCACAAATATTACAACACTTGTATTGTTTGCAGTAGTGCCATTTAATTTATTGAAAGGTGTTCTTGTTTCGATTATTGTACTTCTGATCTATAAGAAAATCAGTCCAATTTTAAAAATGAGCAGGTCTTAACAGGCCTGCTTCTCTTATGAACAGAGGAAAGTTTTCCGGAAATAGCTCTTGTAAAAAACAGGCGATAGGATTAGAATAAAAAAATCAGTGAAGAAAGAGAGAGATGAGACTGGTGATTCGCACAAAAAAACTTGTATATGAGTATGAAAAACGAGATGAAGAGGGCAATGTCATTGGAACCCACCGGGCTATCGATGAAGTGGATCTGGATGTTTGCCCGGGGCAGTTTATTGCAATCTTAGGGCATAATGGTTCTGGTAAATCTACGTTGGCAAAGCATATGAATGCGATCCTGATTCCGACAGAAGGAACGATGTGGGTAGATGGAAAGAATACGTCTGATCCGGAGGAACTCTGGAATGTGAGACAAACAGCCGGAATGGTGTTCCAAAATCCGGACAACCAGATTATCGGAACCGTGGTGGAAGAAGATGTGGGGTTTGGACCGGAGAACCTTGGAGTTCCAGCGGAAGAAATCTGGCAGCGTGTAGAAAAAAGTCTTTCTGCCGTTGGTATGATTGAATACCGTCACCATTCACCGAATAAATTATCCGGCGGACAAAAGCAAAGAGTAGCCATTGCCGGAGTCGTTGCAATGAAACCAAAATGTATTGTGCTCGATGAACCGACGGCCATGCTTGATCCGAATGGGCGTAAAGAAGTGCTGCGAACGGTGAAGGAGCTGAGAAAGCAGGAGCATATTACAGTTATTTTGATTACTCATTATATGGAAGAAGTAATCGATGCAGATCAGGTAATCGTTATGGATCAGGGACATGTCGTTATGCAGGGAACGCCGCGGGAAATATTTTCTCAGATAGATCTTCTGAAGAAATACCGGCTGGATGTTCCGCAGGTAACGATGCTGGCCCATGAATTAAGAAAAAGAGGTCTTCCGGTACCGGAAGGAGTTTTGAGAAAAGAAGAGTTGGTGGAGATACTATGTCAATTACGTTAGAACATGTGAATTATGTATACAGTCCGGGAACAGCTTATGAAAAGCAGGCGCTGAAAGATGTGAATCTGACGATTCCGCAGGGACAGTTTGTCGGTATCATTGGGCATACCGGATCCGGGAAGTCTACTTTGATACAGCATCTGAATGGTTTAGTAAAGGCAACAGACGGAAAAGTATGCTTTCAAGGCGAGAATATTTACGAAGAGGGCTATAATCTGAAGCAGCTGCGTACGAGGGTAGGGCTTGTGTTTCAGTATCCGGAACATCAGCTTTTCGAGGTGGATGTGCTGACAGATGTGTGCTTTGGTCCGAAGAATCAGGGATTGGAGAAAGAAGAATGTCAGAAACGGGCCGAAGAAGCTCTCAAAATGGTAGGAATCTCAGAGAAGCACTATAAGGATTCTCCGTTTGATCTGTCAGGAGGACAGAAGCGGCGTGTAGCCATTGCCGGTGTCCTGGCGATGCATCCGGACGTCCTTGTACTTGATGAGCCGACGGCAGGGCTTGATCCGAAAGGGCGGGATGAGATATTAGACCAGATTAAGAAGCTTCACGATGAATTGGGATTGACGGTCATTCTTGTGTCCCACAGTATGGAAGATGTTGCCAAATATGTGGAGCGGATTATTGTGATGGATAAGGGAAGCGTCATGCTTGACGGTGCGCCGAAAGAAGTGTTTTCACATTATAAAGAACTGGAGCAGGTAGGACTCGCAGCCCCGCAGGTTACTTATATTATGCATGAACTTGCTAAGAGCGGGCTTGCAGTAAATACAGCGGCAACAACGATAGAAGAGGCGGCGGATGAGATTATGAAGCTGTTTCAAGACAGGCAAGAGGTGTAAGAGATGATTCGAGATATTACAATAGGACAGTATTATCCGGCGAATAGCCGGGTACACCGCCTTGATCCGCGGACAAAGATTGTGTGTACACTTTTGTACTTGATTTCTTTATTTTTATTTAAAAACATGTTGGGGTATGTGATTGCCACTATTTTCCTGTTTGCAGTTGTACGGATCTCTAAAGTGCCGGTAAAGTTTATCGTAAAAGGGTTAAAACCTATTATTTTACTGTTGATGATTACCGTTGTTTTCAATCTGTTTTTAACGGGAACAGGGACGATTCTCTGGAAAGTCGGCTTTCTGAAGATTACGGATGAAGGGCTTCGAACGGCAGTTTTTATGGCAATTCGTCTGATTTATTTGATTATTGGGGCTTCTGTGATGACGCTGACAACGACGCCGAATGCATTGACAGACGGGATTGAGCGTCTGCTGAATCCGCTTCGCCATCTTCATGTGCCGGTGCATGAGATTGCGATGATTATGTCCATTGCCCTGCGTTTTATTCCGATATTGCTGGAAGAGACAGATAAGATTATGAAAGCTCAGATGGCAAGAGGTGCAGATCTTGAGAGCGGCAATCTGATCCAGAGAGCAAAGAATATGGTTCCGATTTTGGTTCCGCTTTTTGTTTCTGCCTTTCGCCGGGCAAATGATCTTGCAATGGCTATGGAAGCAAGATGTTATCAGGGCGGTGACGGAAGAACAAAGATGAAACCGCTCATTTATCATAAAAATGATGTAGCTGCATATGCGATTACCATTCTGTATGTGGCAGCGGCTTGTGTGGTCGGACGGTTTGTACCGTTCCGCATTTGGATTTTTTAAAACAGGAGGAAAAGCCGGATGAGACGGATTAGACTTGTCATTGCTTATGACGGGACAAACTACTGTGGCTGGCAGATCCAGCCGAATGGAATTACGGTTGAGGAAGTGCTTAATCGTACGCTCTGCAAAATGACAGGAGAAGCCATTGCGGTAATCGGGGCAAGCCGCACAGATTCCGGTGTACATGCGATGGGAAATGTGGCGGTATTTGATACAGAATCTACGATTCCGCCGGAGCGTTTTTCTTATGCATTGAACCAGCGGCTTCCGGATGATATTGTGATTGTGTCTTCCGATGAAGTTCCGGCAGACTGGCATCCGCGTTATCGGAATTGCGAAAAGACATATGAATATCATATTTTAAATACTCGGATCCCAGTGCCAACGAAGCGGCTGACAAATTATTTTGTTTCCTTTCCGCTGGACGAGAAGAAGATGCAGCAGGCAGCAGAGTATCTAAAAGGCGAGCATGACTTTGTGAGTTTTTGTAATGTACGGACAGATGTGGAAGATACGGTGCGGACGATTACCGCGTTGGATGTTCTGAGAGACGGAGAAGAGATTACCGTACGCATTACGGGAAATGGCTTTCTCTATAATATGGTTCGGATTATTGTGGGAACATTGATCCGGGTAGGACGCGGATTTTACGAGCCGGAGCAGGTAAGAGAGATTCTGGAAGCGAAAAGCCGGAAAGCAGCCGGAGTAACCGCGCCGCCTCAGGGATTGATGCTGATGCGGATTGACTATGGAGAAGGACGGGAAGCTTCCGAAGGAACGGATTAAGAGAAAAGAATCAAACAGAATAGTTATTATGCTATTGAAAATATAAAAGATACAGTGAAGAAGCAGCTCATTGTATCTTTTTTTGTGGAAAATTTTCGTGGAGCGCTCGGAGCTTTTGAAGTTATTTTTGATGAAATGGGAGAGAGAAAATGGAGTTCTCGGAAACTTCGTGCATTTTATTGTGAAATCTGTATAAAAATAAAATAAAAAATATGTGAAAAAGAAAGAAAGAAGGCGAAAACTCTGAAAGAACTTTCAGTAATGAAAAGATATATTGATAATAATTGCAGAAATGTTATACTGGGCACTAACAAAGGAGGAACGGATATGAACAACATAGAAAGTATTAAAGGAAAATTAATCGTATCCTGTCAGGCGCTTCCGCATGAGCCGCTTCACTCTTCTTTTATCATGGGAAGAATGGCGCTTGCAGCGAAAGAAGGCGGTGCACATGGAATTCGTGCCAACACAAAAGAAGATATTCAGGAAATCCATTCCCAGGTAGATCTTCCGGTCATTGGAATTGTGAAACGAGATTATGAAGACAGTAAAGTATATATCACACCGACCATGAAAGAGATTGATGAGCTGATGGAAGTCGGCGTGGAGATTATTGCATTGGATGCAACGATCAATACACGGCCGGGCGGAAAGACGCTGACAGAGTTTTATAAGGAAATTCGGGAGAAATATCCGGATCAGCTTCTGATGGCAGACTGTTCTACCGTAGAAGAAATGCTTTATGCAGATGAGCTTGGCTTTGATTTTATCGGAACAACATTAGTTGGCTATACAGAGCAGAGCAAAGGGCTTAAAATCGAACATAATGACTTCGAAATTATTCGCGAAGTATTGGCAAAGGCAAAACATCCTGTTATTGCAGAGGGAAATATTAATACGCCTGAAAAAGTAAAAAGAGTTATTGAACTGGGCGCATACAGCGTAGTGGTCGGCTCCATTATTACAAGACCACAGCTAATTACAAAGAGCTTTGCGGACGTATTAGAATAGACGTACCGCAGCATCTCCGTGAACGGAGAATAGAGAACACATCCACACATTTATTTTATGAAAGGGGTATTTCATTATGGCAAACTTAGAAAAGTACAAAGGCGTGATTCCGGCATTTTATGCATGTTACGATGAAGAAGGAAACATTAGCCCGGAGAGAGTCAGAGCGCTGACAGAGTATCACATCAAAAAAGGTGTAAAAGGTGTTTATGTAAATGGTTCTTCAGGTGAATGTATTTACCAGAGCGTAGAAGACCGCAAGATTACTCTGGAAAATGTTATGGCAGTTGCGAAAGGAAAACTGACGGTGATCGCACACGTTGCATGTAACAATACAAAAGACAGCGTTGAGCTTGCAAAACATGCTGAGAGTTTAGGCGTTGATGCGATTGCAGCGATTCCACCAATTTATTTCAGACTTCCGGAATATGCAATTGCAAAATACTGGAATGATATGAGCGCGGCTGCACCGAACACAGATTTTGTCATTTACAATATTCCGCAGCTTGCAGGTGTGGCTTTAACACAGAATCTGTTTGCAGAAATGCGTAAAAATCCAAGAGTCATTGGCGTAAAGAATTCTTCTATGCCGGTTCAGGATATTCAGATGTTTAAGGCGGCAGCCGGAAACGATTATATCATTTTCAATGGTCCGGACGAGCAGTTTATCAGCGGACGTGTCATTGGAGCAGAAGGCGGAATTGGCGGAACATACGGTGTAATGCCGGAACTCTTCCTGAAAATGGACGAACTTGTGAAAGCAAACAAACTGGAAGAAGCCCGCGAAGTACAGTATGCAGCAAATGAAGTGATTTACAAAATGTGTTCTGCTCACGGAAATATGTATGGAGTAATCAAAGAGATTCTTCGTATCAATGAAAATCTGGATCTTGGGGGAGTTCGTGAACCGCTTCCACAGTTGATCGAGTCAGATTTCGAGATTGCAAAAGAAGCAGCAAAAATGGTGAAAGAAGCAGTTGCAAAGTACTGCTAAGAGGATAGTAAAGTGCAGGGATTTACAACAATTGATTTAATTATTTTAGTCGTTTATCTGGCGGCAGTTCTGTTTGCCGGATTACATTTCTCAAAGAAAGAAATGCAGGGAAAGGAATTCTTTAAAGGTGACGGAACAATTCCGTGGTGGGTGACTTCGGTATCTATTTTTGCTACATTATTAAGTCCGATTTCCTTCTTGTCGTTAGCAGGAAACTCTTATGCAGGTACATGGATCATGTGGTTTGCACAGCTTGGTATGCTTGTGGCAATCCCGATTACCATTAAGTTCTTCCTTCCGATTTACAGTAAATTAGATATTGATACGGCATATCATTATCTTGAGATCCGCTTTAACAGCAAAGGACTTCGCGTGCTTGGCGCAGTCATGTTTATCGTATATCAGATTGGACGTATGTCAATTATTATGTACCTTCCGTCTATGGTATTGGCACAGCTCACAGGAATTAATGTCAATATTTTAATTATTGTTATGGGTGTGATCGCAATCATCTATTCCTATACCGGCGGTCTGAAATCCGTACTTTGGACAGACTTCATCCAGGGGTCCGTACTTCTTGTCGGTGTTACGTTCGCACTGTTCTATCTGGCAGGAGGAATTGACGGAGGTTTTGGTGCGATTTTCCGTTCTATGGGAGAAGGGAAGTTCCTTGCTCCGAATGAACCGATTTTTGATATTAATATTTTAAAAACAAGTGTATTTCTTCTGATTGTTGGTGCAGGATTCAACACATTATCTTCTTACATTTCCAGTCAGGATATCGTACAGAGATTTACAACAACAACAGATACGAAAAAGCTGAATAAAATGATGCTGACAAACGGTGCGCTTTCTATTTTTATCGCAACAGCATTCTACCTGATTGGAACAGGACTTCATGTGTTCTATCAGACACAGGGGAATCCGCTTCCGCCGGCAGCACAGCAGGATCAGATTTTTGCATCTTACATTGCGTTTGAACTTCCGGTAGGAATTACAGGACTGCTTCTGGCAGCAATCTATGCTGCAGCACAGTCTACACTTTCCACAGGTCTGAACTCAGTTGCAACAAGCTGGACACTGGATATTCAGGAGCGTCTTTCTAAGAAAGAGTTAAGCTTTAAGACACAGACAAGAATCGCCCAGTTCGTATCGCTTGGCGTTGGTATTTTTGCAATCGCGGTATCAATTATTCTTGCAAACGGAAACATTAAATCTGCATATGAATGGTTTAACGGTTTTATGGGACTGGTACTTGGTATTTTAGGAGGAACCTTCATCCTCGGAGCATTTACGAAAGTAGCGAATGCATTTGGCGCTTATGTGGCATTTATCGTAGCATCTGCAGCAATGATCTACATCAAATATATGGTACCGGCAGAAAATGTGTCTATCTGGTCTTATTCTATTATCTCAATTGCAATTTCACTTGTAGTAGGAGTACCTGCAAGTATTCTCTACAGAAAAGTGAAGGGAGATAATGAAAAACCGAAAGCAAATACAACGATTTATCATTCATAGGATTATAAGAGGTGACAAAAATGATTTTCGGAAATATTAAAAATCTGGAAGAATTTGCTTATCTGGAAAAAGGAATTCAGGAATGTTTCGCATACGCAGCAGAGAATGATCTGAAAAACTTTGAAAAAGGAAGTCATCCGATCGATGGAGAGCGTTTGTTTGTAAATATTGTAGAATATGAGACAACAACACCGGAAAATCGGTTTTGGGAAGCGCACAGAGAATATCTGGACGTTCATTTCATGCTTGACGGGGAAGAACAGATTAATCTGAATTTTATTGAAAATATGGAGCAAAAAGAATTTGTTCCGAAAGATGACTTCCTGCCGTTGGAAGGCGCTGCAAATAGTCATGTAATATTAAAAAAGGGTGATTTCCTTGTATGTTATCCGCATGACGGTCATATGACAGCGATTCAGGTGGAAGAACCAAAAAAAGTGAAAAAAGCAATTTTTAAAGTGAGAATTCAATAGGAAATCAAAGGAGAGGCAAACCACAGGTCAGAGGTTTGCCTTTTCGGGCAAAGAAACGGAGGAATCAATGAAGAAATATATTTGTATTGACATTGGTGGAACAGCGATCAAATATGGTATGGTAAATGAAAAGGGAAACATTCTTGAGAGAAAGCAGATGGCGACAGAGGCGTCCAAAGGAGGTCCTGCGATCCTTGCAAAGGCTGTCTCGATTGTCGAGACATTTGTGAAACAAGAAGAAATCTCAGGAATATGTATTTCCACAGCCGGTATGGTAGATGTGGATCAGGGGAGTATTTTTTATTCAGCGCCGCTGATTCCAGACTATATCGGAACAAATTTTAAAAAGACAATGGAAGAGAGATTCCATATCCCTTGCGAAGTGGAAAATGATGTAAACTGTGCCGGCCTGGCGGAAACAAAATCAGGAGCGGCAAAAGGATGTTCTTCTGCTCTTTGTCTTACAATTGGGACAGGAATCGGAGGATGTATTATTATAGATGGAAAAGTTCATCACGGATTTTCCGGAAGCGCCTGTGAAGTTGGTTATATGCACATGTTTGGCAGTGATTTTCAGACGTTGGGAGCCAGCAGTATTCTGACGAAAAAGGTGTGTGAGCGCCATTCGGACAAACGGAAATGGAATGGTGTAGAGATTTTTGAGGCTGCAAAGAACGGAGATGAAATTTGTATTCGCGCGATCGATGAAATGTGTGATATACTGGGATATGGGATAGCAAATATCTGTTATGTATTGAATCCGGAGCTCGTTGTACTGGGAGGCGGGATTATGGCACAGGAAGAATTTCTGCGTCCGCGCATCCAGAAATCACTGGAGCAGTATCTTCTGCCTAGTATTGCAAAGAAGACAAAGCTTGCTTTTGCAAGTCATCAGAACAACGCCGGAATGCTTGGCGCATTTTATCATTTTCAGGAACGTCATGGAGAAAGTATGAGGTAATCTATGGAATATTTAAAGTCCGTTGTGCCGGTAATCGAGGCAAATTACAAGAAGTTCACAAATGTGGAAAAAACGATTGCAGATTATTTTATTCATAATCAGGAGCGGGGAGATTTTTCTGCCCGTGCTGTGGCAGAACGGCTTTATATTTCAGAGGCATCGCTTTCCAGATTTGCCCAGAAATGCGGCTACAGAGGATATCGGGAATTTATTTATCAATATGAAGAAACATTTGAAGTCCGTAAGGATACGATGGAAGGAAATACGAGAACAATTCTGAATGTGTATCAGGAACTTCTCAATAAGAGCTATAGTCTTGTAGATGAGAAACAGATTGAACATATCAGCAGGATGATTACGAGAGCAAATCGGGTATACATTTGCGGAAAAGGAAGTTCAGGACTGGCAGCCAGGGAAGTGGAAAGCCGTTTTATGAGAATCGGTGTGGATATAGATTCGATTACGGACGGAGACATGATGAAGATGCAGACGGTGTTTCAGGATAAAGGCTGTCTTGCGATCGGAATTTCGATTAGCGGAGAGACGGAAGATATTCTGTATTTTCTTCAGGGGGCCAGAAAAAGAGGGGCGAGAACGATTTTGATCACAGCACAGAAAAGAGAGTCTTTTGAGGAATTCTGTGATGAGGTGGCGGTTGTGCCGTCGCTTAAGTATCTGAATTACGGGAATGTTATTTCGCCGCAGTTTCCGATTCTTGTACTTATCGATATTATTTACAGTAAATATGTTGCCCAGAATAAGAACCGGACAGAAGGACTTCACGGAAGTACGCTGGAGGCGCTTCACGCAAAGAAGCCCTTGACAAACACGGGCAGATAGTCTACTATGTCAATCAGATAATATAATCAGAACAGGCAATGAAAAGAAGAAGTAGCAGTCTGAAAAAGCATACAGAAAGTAACCGGATGATGAGAGGTGCATGGAAAACAGATTGTGAATACATCTTGGAGCTTTACACCGAACCGCTGCAGTCAGTGTCGGCAGACAGAAAACCAGCCAATGACACGGGGCAGTCAGAAGTAGGATGTGACGGAGTTGATACACGTTATCGTATCAGAGTATTGGCAGATACTTATGGAGACAGGCTGTGTGAGCAGTCTGTGAAAGAAAAGGTGGTACCGCGGGAATGTTCCCGCCCTTTCCGAAATGGAGAGGGCGGGTTTTTTGTTATACATTTTGTGGTACGGATAGATCAATTGGCGATTTCTTTTACACAATAAAAATGAGTTGAAGTAGGAGAAATAAAATGGAATTATGGGATTTGTTTGATGAAAACAGAAGGCCCCTGAACCGCAGGCAGAGTCGCCTTGCGCCGAAGGTACATGGAGAGTATCATCTTGTTGCTGTCATCTGTGTAGTAAACAGCAAACATGAAATTCTTCTGACACTGAGACATCCGGAGAAGGAGAAATATCCGAATCTCTGGGAAAATACCGGAGGCTGTATCCAGGCAGGGGAGACGAGCCGCGCAGGAGCCGTAAGGGAATTATTTGAAGAGACAGGAATCCGTGCAGAGGAAGAAGAACTTCAATTTCTGGAAACACAGAAGGAAGAGTATTCTATTATCGATTTTTATTTCCTGAGACGTGATGTGGCGATTTCAGAAATCGTGCTTCAGGATATGGAAACAGTAGATGCGAAATGGGTAACGCTTGAAGAGCTGCATCGCATGGGGAAAGACGGTCTGATCGCAGGACCGATCTACAGGAGAATCCAGTCTCTCGGAAAACGATTTGAAACATGGGTCCTCGGTGAGCAGAAAGAACAAGCGGATAGAATTTCCCTTGCTGCCGGAGGAGGTGCCTGTTGTGAAGCCTGAAAAGATTATTATTATCGGAGCAAGCGGAAGCGGTAAATCTACCGTCGCAAGGCAGCTGAGTGCCTGGTGGGATATTCCCGTCGTACATTTGGATAAACTTTCCTGGAAAGAAGGGTGGATCAGGGCTTCCAATGAAGAGTTTGACAGCCTTGTAGAGCAGGAACTTGCAAAAGACAAGTGGATCATGGACGGGAATTTTCCGCGTACGTTAAAGCGCAGGATGGATGCCTGTGATACGGTAATCTATCTTGATTATCCGCTGTGGTTTTGTATTTTTCGCGTATTGAAGCGAGTAATAAAAAATTATGGAAAGCCGCGTCCGGATATGAATCCCGGATGTCCGGAGAAGTTTGATCCGGGATTTCTAAAACGCATCTGGAATTTTAACAGAGAGAGGCGTGACAATTATTACCGCTATATTGCAGAACAGAAAGATACGAACATCATTATTTTAAGAAATCAGAAAGAATGCGATCGTTTTCTTACATCGGTGCGTTCTGAAATGAAATAAGAATAAGGAAGGAAAAGAAAAATGAAGATTTATGAAGAACTTCAGGCCCGCGGTCTGATCGCGCAGGTAACAGATGAAGAAGAAATCAGAGAACTGATCAATAATGGAAAGGCAACATTTTACATTGGATTTGACCCGACGGCAGATAGCCTTCATGTAGGACATTTTATGGCGCTTTGTCTTATGAAACGTCTGCAGATGGCCGGAAATAAGCCGATCGCTCTTATCGGTGGAGGAACAGGATACATCGGAGATCCATCCGGAAGAACAGATATGCGTTCTATGATGACACCGGAACAAATTCAGCATAACTGTGATTGCTTCAAAGAACAGATGAGCAAATTTATTGATTTTTCTGAAGGAAAAGCATTGATGGTGAATAACGCGGACTGGCTTTTGGATCTGAATTATATTGATCTGCTCCGTGAAGTTGGACCGCATTTCTCAGTAAATCGTATGCTGACAGCAGAGTGCTACAAACAGCGTATGGAAAGAGGATTAAGCTTCCTGGAATTCAACTACATGATCATGCAGAGCTATGATTTCTACGCATTATTCCAGAAATACGGATGTAATCTGCAGTTCGGAGGAGATGATCAGTGGAGCAATATGCTTGGCGGAACAGAACTCATTCGTCGTAAACTTGGTAAAAATGCATGTGCAATGACAATTACACTGCTTCTGAATTCAGAAGGAAAGAAAATGGGTAAAACACAGTCTGGTGCAGTTTGGCTTGATCCGAACAAAACATCTCCGTTTGAATTCTACCAGTACTGGAGAAATGTGGCAGATGCAGACGTTCTGAAATGTATCCGTATGCTAACATTCCTTCCGCTTGAAGAAATCGATGAGATGGATAAATGGGAAGGAAGCCAGTTAAATAAAGCGAAAGAAATTCTTGCATTTGAGCTTACAAAACTGGTTCACGGCGAAGAAGAGGCAACAAAAGCACAGGAAAGCGCAAGAGCATTATTTAGCGCCGGAAATGCAGCTAACATGCCGACAGCTGAACTTAGCGAGGAAGATTTTACAGACGGCTCTATCGATATTATCACATTGCTCCAGAAGAGCGGACTTGTTCCGAGTAAATCAGAAGGAAGACGTGCAGTAGAACAGGGCGGCGCATCTGTAAATGGCGAGAAAGTAACAGATATTCGCGCTGCATTTGGAAAAGATGCCTTTGCAGAAGATTTTATCTTAAAGCGCGGTAAGAAAAATTTCCGAAAGATTGTGTTGAAATAATAGATTTATGAAATCTGAAAAAAGACTGTTAGAGAACAAATGTATAATCAGTATCTGAAACAGTTTTTGGTTTGCAGAATGAGAAAGGGCGTGATGATATGCTGCCGACAAGAGAAGAAGCAGAGCAGTTTGTCCGTGAATCCGAGGAAATCCACCCGGGACCGTGGGGAGACCATTGCCGGGTTGCAGCGTGGTGTGCGGAACGGATTGCAGAACACTGTGAAGGAATGGATGCGGAAAAAGCTTATATTGTAGGATTATTTCACGATATTGGCCGGAGAATTACTGTTGGAACACATTTTAAGCATATCATTGACGGTTATCGATGCATGATGGAGCATGGATGGGATGAGGCGGCAAGAATTTGCATGACACATTCCTTTCAGATTAAGGGGATTCACACATACATTGGAAATATAGATGTTCCTCCGGAAGATGCAGAAGAAGTAGAAGCATATCTAACATCCGTTGAATATGATGATTACGATCTGCTCATCCAGCTCTGTGACGCGCTGGCGCTGCCGGAGGGGCCTGTGGCGATGGAGAAGCGGATCGCAGATATTACAAAGCGATATGGAAGTTATCCGGAAGAGAAACGAAAACGATGCTATGAGCTTCGCGACTATTTTGAAAAGAAGATGGGAAAGAACCTGTATGAGGTTCTCGGGATTATGAAAGGAGAAAAAACAATGTCATTTCAGGAAGTATCAATTGAAGAGTTACAGATGAATCCATTTACAAAGATCGGAAAAGAATGGATGTTAATCACAGCAGGAAATGAAGAAAAACACAACACAATGACAGCGAGCTGGGGCGGTGTTGGAGTTCTCTGGGGCAAAAATGTTGTGACAGCGTATATTCGTCCACAGCGTTACACGAAAGAGTTTGTAGATGCACAGGATGTGTTTACATTAAGCTTTTTTGGGGATAACTGTCGGGAAGCGCTTACTCTCTGTGGAAAAGTTTCCGGAAAAGACAGGGATAAGATCAAAGAAGCAGGATTAACACCATATTATGTGGATGGAACAACTGCATTTGAAGAGGCGGAGTTAGTGTTTGTCTGCCGCAAACTGTATGCAGATGAGATTCGTTCTGAGAAATTCATCGACAAAGATGCAGATGAGAATTGCTATCCGCAGAAAGATTACCATACAATGTATATTGCGGAGATCACAAAGGTACTTGTGAAGAAATAAGAGGAAGATGCGATAAAAGAGCTTCACGCAAAGGATGTGGTTCAAGTGAAACTAAATAAATTGATGCTGATAAATTGTATTTTAGCAGTTTTATTGTTATTTATCGGACTGTGGATTCAGTTTTATGGACAGACATTTCCGGATGAGAATCATTTGATTATGGAGATGATAAGGATACTGTTTCGCTGTCAGCTACTTTTGATGCTTGCCAATATTGTTTATGATATTTATCAGGTAAAAAGAAAACATGTTCCATTTCCAACGATACATATCGTACTGTATCCGGCATGTGGAGTTGCTGTGTTATATGCATATTTTATATTTGCGTGGACATATAGTATTGTGATGGGCGGATTTCATCAAAATTAAGAATACATAGAAAAGACCATAAAGGCTGCTGCAAAATGAGAACTTGAAAAAACATTTTGCAGCAGCTTTTTTCTAAAATTTTAAATACTGCACGGAATATCCAGGAAGTTCCAGACTTCCATTCATTGCTATTTCTTTATCTGTAATCAGATCTACTACAGTGCCGTTTAGCTCCTGATGGTATGCCGTAAAAGGAGTTTCAGAAGCATTCAAAGCTACGAAAATGCGTTCGTGATCTGTCGTTCGCTCGAAGATGAGCTGATGATTCTGGATGATAATATTTCGATAGGAACCGTTGCAGAGAGCATCACTGTCTTGACGAATATGAATCAGATTCTTCAGAAATTCTGTCAGTGAATTTGGCTTTGGTGCTTCAAAACAAGGGCGGAGGGCGAAATCATTGTCAGGCGCTTTTGTGCCTTCTTCACCCCATTCGCTTCCATAATAAATACATGGAATTCCCGGCATTCCGAAGAGTATGCCATAGACAAGCGGCAAATGTGCCGGATTCTTCAAAATGCTGGCAAGTCTTGTTACATCATGGTTATCTGCAAAAGTCATTAAATGTTTGCCGCGGTAAATACACCATTGCTCCGGGCCGAACTGGCGGTTTAAAGAATGGGCGATTTCGAAGAGATTCATATCATTAAAGCTAGAGTACAGTCCTTTATAACATTCATAATTGGTACAGCTATGGAGCATTTCATCATTGACAATCAGATTATAATCTCCAAATAAAACTTCACCGATAAGAGCAAAATCTGGTTTTAATTCTTTTGTAAAAGAACAGAGACGTTTCATAAAATTTCGATCAAGGCTATAAGCGACATCCAGGCGCAGACCATCAATGTCGAACATTTCTACCCAGTTTTTAACACAGTCTAATAGATAATCTGTAACGGCAGGGTTCTGTAGATTAAGCTTGATCAGTTCAAAATGTCCTTCCCAGCCCTCGTACCAGAAACCATCATTGTAACAGCTGTTACCGTCAAAATGGATATAAAACCAGTCTTTGTACGGAGAGTCCCATTTCTTTTCCAGTACGTCCTGAAATGCCCAGAAGCCTCGTCCCACGTGGTTAAAAACGCCATCCAGAACGATTCGGATTCCATGTGCGTGAAGTGTTTCACAGACATTTCGGAAATCATCGTTTGTACCGAGACGACAGTCTATTTTCAGGAAATCTCTTGTGTCGTATCCGTGATGATCCGATTCAAATACGGGATTCAAAAGGACGGCATTGACGCCGAGAGATTCAAGGTAATCGGTCCAGTCGCCAAGTTTTTTTATGCGCGGTACAGTAATCCCGTCGTTGGAAGTTGGTGCGCCGCAAAATCCGATTGGATAAATTTGATAAAAGATACTATGATAAGCCCACATAATTGGTTCTCCTTTAAAGATAGTATTTTGATGTTGTTTCCAAAATCATGGGAAATATGCGGTCGTTTATGCCGCATATCAGTATTATAACATGAGAAGGGAGAGAAAAGGCGGGAAATTTTGGAAGATACCACCATAAAACCTGATACCCTGCGCCATACGATAGTAGATGAAGCTGTGGAGCTTTTAACATCTATGTCAGATACCGAAATAAAAAGAACGAGAGGTGGGATTTATTGCCTAGTTTTCAGGAGTTTTCAGAGAAAAATTTAGTAGAATTTTAGTGGGTAAAAATCAAGAAAATGGTTGACATAAATAGAGAAAGATAATATACTAAGGAAGTATGACATGAGAAGAAACGGTTTACACCAAAGCCCCGGAGTAAGCTGCTTTCATAATAAATCACATTTATAATAGTAAAAGTAGATAATTAATATCAGGAGGTCAACCAATGAAAACTTACATGGCTAATCCAGACAAAATTGAAAGAAAATGGTATGTAGTTGATGCAGAAGGCCAGACATTAGGACGTCTTGCTTCTGAAGTAGCAAAAGTTTTAAGAGGAAAAAATAAACCAGAATATACACCACACGTTGATACAGGTGATTATATAATCGTTGTTAACGCTGAAAAAATCGCTGTAACAGGTAAGAAATTAGATCAGAAGATTTACTACAATCACTCTGAGTATGTAGGCGGAATGAAAGAGACTACATTAAAAGAGATGATGGCTAAGAAACCAGAGAAAGTTATCGAACTTGCTGTAAAAGGAATGCTCCCAAAAGGACCTTTAGGAAGAGCAATGATCAAAAAACTTCATGTTTACGCTGGAGCAGAGCATGCTCATCAGGCACAGAAACCAGAAGTTTTAACATTTTAATCAGGTAAGTTTGAGAGGAGGAAATTACAGTGGCTAACGCAAAATTCTACGGAACAGGAAGAAGAAAAAAATCAATCGCAAGAGTATATTTAGTACCTGGAACAGGAAATATCACAATTAATAAAAGAAGCATTGACGAATATTTAGGATTAGAGACATTAAAACTTATCGTTCGTCAGCCATTAGTTGCTACAGAAACAGCAGATAAATTTGACGTAATCGTTAACGTACGCGGTGGTGGATACACAGGACAGGCTGGTGCTATCCGTCATGGTATTTCAAGAGCATTACTTCAGGCAGACGCTGAATACAGACCAGTTCTGAAGAAAGCTGGATTCTTAACTCGTGACCCACGTATGAAAGAACGTAAAAAATACGGTCTCAAAGCAGCTCGTAGAGCACCACAGTTCTCTAAACGTTAATCATACGTTTTGGAACGTACAATTTCAAAAAGATTTTTCAACTCCTCAGAACTTCGGTTCTGGGGAGTTTTTGTGTGTATTTTATTATATAGCAATGGTATAATCCATATATACAGTTACCTATAAACATTATATCAAGGATAAGGTTTGCATATGGATTTACAGAGATTGACGATTGGACAAATGGCACAACTGAACCACATTTCAGAGCAGACACTCAGGCTCTATGACAGAGAAGGGATTTTGAAGGCACAGGAAGTTGATCCCGAGACAGGTTATCGGTATTATCACATTTTGCAATCGGCCCGCATCGATTTGATTCAAAATATGAAGATGTATGGTCTTACATTGAAAGAGATCCGCAGTCTGCTTGATTGTGGAGGTACAGAACCGGTAAAAGAGAAATTAGAAGTGCAGTATGCAGATATTTGCAGCAGACTGCAGGAACTGGAGCAGATTCGGGGAACGCTTCGAAGGGTTTTAGAAAACTATAAAAAATACGAAGCACTTCCTAAAAATGGAGAGATTTTTCTGGAGTATCAGCCTGAAAGAAGAATTTACAGCTGTTTTTGTCAACAAGATTTTTTTCAGGAAGATGAATCTGGGTATGAATACATGTTAAGACAGATGAAAAACCAGTTGATACATAATGATGTTCCGCTGTCATTATTTTGCAATATCGGGACGCTGATTCGAAAACAGTGTATTGCACAAGGGAATCTTTCTTCGCATGAAGTGTTTTTATTTGCAGATGACCGATTAGAACATTGCGAGATTCTCCCTGCCGGGATGTATGTATGCATATGTGAGGATGATTTTTCAAAGGAGGCAGTCTGCGCCAGAAAACTGTTAGATCATATTAAGAAAAGCGGCTATACAATTGCGGGAGATTATATTTGTGAAGTAGTAATTGATTTTCCTGTGATGGAAGAAGAGAAGCGGAAGATGTTCAGCAAGATGCAGATTCCGGTAACTTTATCTTGACTCTATACATACAATAGGCTTTATGATAAGAATATAACAAAAGTGCACTGAAAGTAATTCTAAGCAGAAGATGCAGGAGGTATTGTATGGATCGAAAAGTTAAGTATGTACAATATGGATGTGGAAGAATGAGCCGTTGGTTAATGAGGTATGCAATCGCAAAAGGATGTGATCTTCTTGCAGCGTTTGATGTGAATCCGGCTATTGTTGGAAAAGATGTTAGTGAGATTATTGGAAATGGTTACCCGGAAGTTGGTGTGAAAGTATCTGCCGTAGAAGAAGCGGACAGAATGATCGGAGAATTGAAGCCGGATGTGTGTATCATTGCGACAAGAAGTACAGTTGCCGAGCTGGAGGATATTTTTACAATCTGTGCAAAACATGGGGTAAATGCAATTACTACCTGTGAAGAGGCATTGTATCCATGGAATTCTTCTCCTGCACTGACAGCTAAACTGGATGCATTGGCAAAAGAAGGCGGATGTACACTGACTGGCGTAGGTTATTGTGATCTGTTCTGGGGTACTATGGTAACCAACTTAATGGGTTCTTCTTTTGAAGTGAAAAAAATTGTCGGCAGCAGCTGGTATAATGTGGAAGATTATGGAATCGCACTTGCAGAGGGACATGGAGCAGGCCTTCCACTAGATAGATTTGAGACAGAGATTGGGACATGTAATCACTGGACTTCCGATGAGATTAAGCAGAAAGTGGAAAGCGGAGAATATGTTCCGTCTTATATGTGGAATCAGAATGGCTGGCTCGCAAGCAAGCTTGGATTGACAGTGGTTTCTCAAACACAGAAATGTGTTCCTTGCACATGGGAGACTGATTTATATTCAGAAACGCTCGGAATGACTATTAAGGCTGGCAATGCAACGGGTATGAGAGCAATTGTTACAACTGAGACAACAGAAGGAATTATTTTAGAAACTGAGTGCGTAGGAAAAGTATTTGCTCCGGAAGAATTTGATAAAAATGAGTGGACACTGTATGGAGAACCGGAAACAACAAGTATTGTAAATAGACCGGCCACGGTAGAGCTTACATGTGCAACTCTGGTTAATCGTATTGCACAGCTAATTGATGCTCCGGCAGGATATGTAACGACAGATAAGTTCCCGTATAATGAGTATATGCTCCGGCCAATCAATGAATATGTAAAAACGAAATAGAACCAAAAATAAAACGAGCCTCTGTTGCCAGCGGATGATGCCGCGGCAGCAGAGGCTCATACTTTTATGAGAAGATTTCCATACTTCTTTTTAAGATTCCTTTCATATGCGCGATTGCCATACCATAGTTGGTGATAGGTATGTTCTGGTCTTTGGCACAGAGAAGGCGGTATTTCATTTCGCGTTCATTTAGCATACAGCCGCCGCAGTGGATGATGAGACGGTATTTTTGCAGTTCTTCAGGAAATTCCGTTCCGCTTGTAAATTCAAACTGCAGTTGTTTTCCGGTATGCTTTTGAAGCCAGGCAGGAAGTTTTTCTGTACCAATGTCGCCGCACTGGCGGTGATGAGTACAGCCTTCCGAGATGAGAACAGTATCCCCGTCTTCTAGCTGGTCGATCGTAAGAGCCCCTTCTGAGAGGAGACTCAGGCTGCCCTTATATCTGGCAAACAAGATAGAGAAAGAAGTTAATGGGAGTTCTTTCGGAGTAAGCCGGGCAACTTCTTCAAATACCTGACTGTCAGTAATGACAAGCGCAGGTTTCTTGCCAAGTGATGCAATTGTACCGGGCAGTTCTTCCGGAGATACAACAATGGAAATACCGTGACCGTCAAGGATATCCCGGATTGTTTGCTGCTGTGGAAGGATGAGGCGGCCTTTGGGAGCTGCTTTGTCAATCGGAACAACAAGAATAACAAAATCAGAAGGAGCGATCAAATCCCTCACAAGGCAGCTGTCGGATGCATTATCAGGAATCTGTGCGGCAATCATTTCTTTTAACTCCTGAATATGGTAGCCGGTAATGGTGCTGACACAGATTGTATTGGAAGACTCCTGGATTTCTGGAAGTGTTTCACACCAGTCAATTTTATTTAAAACAGTAACGTAAGGAATTTTTTTATCGCGGATCCGTTTTAAAATTGCTTCATCTTCTTTTGTAAATCCGACAGAGGCATCCACTACAAGGATGGCAATATCGGTTTTATTTAGAACCTGATATGCTTTTTGGATTCTTTGAGCGCCCAGATCTCCGATATCATCAAGCCCCGGAGTATCGATGATGACAACCGGGCCGAGCGGGAGCAGTTCCATTGCTTTCGAGACAGGATCGGTTGTTGTTCCCTTTATGTCTGAAACGATAGCAAGAGACTGTCCGGTAATGGCATTGATCACACTTGATTTACCGGCATTGCGTCGCCCAAAGATTCCGATATGGATGCGGTCGGCGGCAGGTGTATTGTTCAAACTCATAAGTCTCAGTCCTTTCAAAGTATCAATCATAGAAATTATTGTGAAAAATTAGAACCGAAAATCACGTTTTCCGCCCTGTTCCATTTCTTTCAGATACTGAACAACTCTTTCTTTTACTTTTTCATTCGGAATGTTTTCCAGTTCTTTTTGAATGAGTGCTTCTCCGACTTTCTTTGTCTCAGGAGCGGCATAGTCTTCCAGATATTCTTTTAATGTCATCAGAGCATTTGGATGACAGCAGTTCTGAATCTGACCGCTCTTGCAAAGAGACATGAAACGATCTCCGGTGCGGCCTGCGCGGTAGCATGCAGTACAGAAACTTGGAAGATAGCCCATATCCATAAGCCATTTCACAATCTCGTCCAGTGTACGGGTATCGCTTACATCAAACTGTGCTGAATTTTCTACCTCCGGCTCCGGTTCGGCATAGCCGCCAACGCTTGTCTTAGAACCGCCGCTGATCTGGGAAATACCAAGATGAAGGACGCGTTCACGGCTCTTCTGGCTTTCTCTTGTGGAAATGATCATACCTGTATAAGGAACCGCAATACGGATGCAGGCAACAATTTTTTCGAAAATGTCATCGCTGATACTGTTATCAAAGTCATTAACATCAATATCATCAGCAGGACAAAGACGCGGCACACTGATTGTATGAGGACCAACGCCCCATACAGCTTCCAGATGTTCTGCATGCATCAGAAGTCCGGCAAATTCATAGCGGTATTTATCAAGACCAAAGAGAACGCCGCAGCCGACATCGTCGATACCGCCTTCCATTGCACGGTCCATAGCCTCCGTATGGTAATTATAGTCATGTTTCGGTCCGGTTGGATGGAGCTCCAGGTAGCTTTCTTTATGGTATGTCTCCTGGAATAAAATATAAGTTCCGATACCGGCTTCTTTTAACTTGCGATAGTTTTCCACAGTAGTTGCAGCAATATTCACATTGACACGGCGGATCGCGCCGTTTTTATGCTTAATGCTGTAAATTGTTTTAATGGATTCCAGTACATATTCAATTGGGCTGTTGACAGGATCTTCGCCTGTTTCCAGAGCAAGTCGTTTATGTCCCATATCCTGAAGTGCAATAACTTCCCGGCGTATTTCGTCCTGTGTCAGTTTTTTGCGGGCGATATGTTTATTTTTTAAATGATACGGGCAATAAGTACAGCCGTTGACACAATAGTTTGAAAGATAAAGCGGTGCAAACATAACAATGCGGTTTCCGTAGAAATCTTTCTTGATCTGTTCTGCAAGTGCGAAGATTTCCTGTGTCTTTTCCGGAAGATCACATGCCAGAAGGACAGATGCTTCCCGGTGGGAGAGGCCTTTGCGCTCTTTTGCTTTTTCGATAATTTCTGAAATGAGTTGTTCGTTGTGCTTGTTCTGTTCAGCATAGTCAAGTGTCTGAAGAATCTCTTCGTGATTAATAAATTCGTCTGCAATTCTTGATTTTGGATCATAGATAGCCATAATATTGTTCTCCTTTTCTTATCTTGTAAACGTGATGCCGTTTATGATATTACTTTTGAGTCGCCGCGGGCAGTGACGACAGTATAGCCCATTTCTTTCATGCGTATTCGAAGTTCTGCAAGATGCTCTGCTGCTTCTAATCCACTGAAAGGTTTATTATCATACAAATGATAGTGTTTTCTTGTGTTGGACGGTGACAGGTTAGGCATAATTACATTCGCTCCGGCGAGAATGCCGAGTTCTCTTCCGTCCGGGCGGATGGCGCTGAGTGCTGTAGTAGCCGGAAGAAGCACTTCCGGGATCATAAGCCGTACAAGACCGAGTATGAATAATGTCTGTTCGATCGTACCGGAAGCTTCTTTGGCAAACGGGGTATCGTGATGAGGGATAAATGGGCCAATGCCGATCATGTGCGGCATTAGATCTTTTAAAAAGAGCATATCTTCTGCCAGATGTTCTGCTGTCTGGTATGGAGAGCCGATCATCATGCCTGCACCGGTCTGATAACCGATCTCTTTCAGATCATACAGACATTTCTGACGGTGTGAAGCTGAAAGAGAAGCGGGGTGAAGCTTCTGATAATGTGAGATGCTGGCAGTTTCATGGCGCAGCAGATATCTGTCAGCGCCTGCCTCAAAGAGCGCCTGATAACTGTCATGGGATTTCTCGCCGGCAGACAGAGTAACAGCACAAGCCGGAAAATCCTTTTTTATCTGGCGAATGAGCGCGATCAGACGTTCATCGGTAAAGTAACCGTCCTCTCCGCCCTGCAGCACAAAGGTACGAAAACCGAGGTCGTATCCGACCTGACAGCAGGAAAGGATTTCGTCCGGTGTGAGCCGAAAACGATTTGTGTTTTGATTGCTTTTGCGGATTCCGCAATAATAGCAGTCATTTCGGCAGTAATTTGTAAATTCAATCAGACCTCGGATGTAGATTTCATGTCCATAGACTGCATCGCGGACTTCTCTTGCCTGCGCAAAGACATATTCAGACAGTTCCGGCGTCTGACTGCTAATGAGTTCGATCCATTCTGATTTTGTAAGGCTGTGTTCAAAACGCAGCTTATCAACCAATGTTTTCATATATGATCTCCTGTTATCTTTTATCCTTTATTTCAGCGGGCGTCTTTGCATAAATTGTTTTAGTGCTGATGCCGGAAAGCATACCAATCTTTCCGGACAGAGCGCTGATAATATCGCCCGGTGCATCTACCGCTATGCTGATAATGGAAATATTCCGCTCCCGGTAAGGGATGCCCATGCGTCCGATGATATATTTGCCGTAAGAACTGAGAAGCCGGTTCAGATCATCAATGTGTTCTGTGCTCTCCACGATAATTCCGATCAGAGCGATTCGGTTGTCCATAAGGTATCCTCCTCGTAAATATAAAAATACTAGGCGTTTGCGAAACGCCGCAAGCCGCATAAATACGGCATTTTTTGTTGCTCAAAAGCAAATAACTCCTCACTGGATATGGTATAATAGAGTTGCCAAAAACTAAAATCCGCAATCCAAGAAAGGAGTTATTCTAATACCTATGATACCATATAAACAGCTTTCTTTGGCAGATATTTTTTCGGATTGCCAAGATAAATTTGAAAATGACAAACCTGCATTTCTTTCTCTATTGGAAACTCATATCGATTTGGATGAGTTTATTCCGATTTCTTTCAGAAATCATTTTTATGCATCAACGGGACGAACCCGTAAATACCCTTTACAAGCTTTTTTGTGGGCTTTGATCATCCAACGTATTTTCTCCATCCCTACGGATCAACTTCTTTTGACTTTTCTCACTTACTCAAAACCTCTTCGTGAATTTTGTGGTTTTACCAAAGTCCCAGACGCTTCCAAAATAACCCGCTTCAAACAGGACTTTTTAGGTGACCTGCAGCTTGTTTTCGATAAACTTGTTGATGTTACTGAGCCTATCTGTCAGGCAATTGACTCTGCAAAAGCGGATATGACTATCTTTGATTCTTCCGGTATTGAAGCATTCGTTACAGAAAATAATCCAAAGTATGCTAACAGAATTATCAAACAGCTTAAAGCTTATGCAAAAACTCAGGGATTTGATAAATCTTACGACCCCTACAAAGCTGCTTATGGTTCCATGCCTTCCCATGCTTCTGCTAACCCTGAAATCAAACAACTTTATATCAATGGCCATTTTTGCTATGTTTTCAAATTTGGCATTGTTACCAATGGGCTGGGAATTATTCGTCATATCTCTTTTTATAATAAAGACTTTATGTATGCACATCCTGATATTATTATCGAAAAGAAATCCGACTCCCCTGATGAGGATAAAAGTGTTCATGATTCAAAGCTTTTGATTCCGACACTCAAAGACTTCTTTTCCAAACATCCACTGATTAATCCGAAAACTTTCCTTGGAGATGCAGCTTTCGATACCACACAGCTCTATAAGAGCCTTCTTACTGGTAACACTTTTGGTAATGACAAACATTTCGCCAAAGCTTATATTCCACTGAATGCAAGATCCGGACTTGAACATCCAGACTATACCATCAATGAAGATGGTATCCCCTGCTGTCCTCATGACCCTTCGCTTTCTATGAAGTACGAATGCACTTCTAAACTAAGAAACGGTATTACCAGATTCAAGTTTGTCTGTCCCAAAATGAAGTGGGCTTACGATAAATCTACCAGAAAATCCTATCGGCAATGCTGTTGCAAAACTCCCTGTACCACATCAAGAGGTGGTCGTATGGTTTATATCTATCCTGAAAAGAATCTGCGTGCTTATCCCGGAACGATTCGCGGAACCGAAGAATGGGATAATACCTACAAAATCAGGACTGTTGTGGAAAGAAACATCAATCACATCAAGGATAATCTTTGTCTTGCAGGACGCCGAACCCAGAATGAGAGGACTTTGTATGTGGATTTAATTCTTGCAGGTATTACACAACTCATCAGTGTCGTTCTTGCAGATAAAATCAAACATCACGAATACATTCGAAGTTTAAAACCTCTCATAGCATAGGACTTACCAACTCTATAAAGCCTAAGGCTTATTAAAGTGCGCCTAAACTGTCCGCTTACCCACATTTTATTCCAGAACTCGTGCAGAGCATGAATTCATCCCTTTTCTTGTTCAAGATTGCAAACAAACTTCGTGAGTTTCGCAATTACCTAATAAAAATACCCATACTTGGCGTATGGGTATAAGAAATAGGCACACAGTTATGTGTACATATTATCAAATCTTAAATCTCACGCCTTTTTGCTTAGGAAAAACCTTTGCAATCAGTACTGTTTTAGTATATCACAGGTAAAAAAGAGACTGCAATAATAGATATTTTATTATCATGTATGATAAAATATTGACATTGAATTCTGGGATTGATATAATTTGACTGAAGTTTAAACCATAGTCCAAAAGGAAGAGATAGAGATGACGCTAATTACGAATATACAAAAATATTCCATTCACGACGGAGATGGGATCCGGACAAGTGTATTTTTTAAAGGATGCCCGTTAAATTGTGTGTGGTGCCATAATCCGGAGACACAGGCATTTCAGAAGGAAGTCATGTACGATGAAGAGAAATGTGTCGGATGCTATCGATGTGCAGAAGCCTGTCCGGAACATGCGATTAAGAAGATTGATGGGAAAGTATGGACGGATAAGGAAATCTGTGAGCAATGCGGAAAATGTCTTGATTATTGTGTGAGAAATCTCCGGGAAATTGCAGGAACGGAATGGGAGATTGAAGACCTCGTGAAAGAACTGAAAAAAGATGAGATGTTTTACGAGGAATCAGGAGGCGGTGTGACTTTATCCGGCGGAGAAGTCATGTCTCAGAATATGAATTATATAGAAAAACTTGTGAAAAGGCTGAATCAGGAAGGGATTTCTGTTACAATAGATACATGTGGATTTGCACCGTATGAGAACTTTGCGAGAATCCTTCCGTATATTGATACATTTTTATATGATATAAAAGTTATGGACCATGAGAAACACAAAAAATATATCGGAGTGGATAATACATTGATTCTGGACAATGTCACCAGGCTCAGTCAGGCAGGAGCAAGAATTTATATCCGGATTCCTACGATCAAAGAAGTAAACGGTGATTTGGAGAGCATGGGTGCAATCATTGCGTTTTTAAAAGAAAATGGAATTCATCCGGCACAGGTCAATCTCCTTCCGTATCATAATACAGGTTCCGGAAAGTATGGTAAGCTTGGGGAGCACTATGAAGGCTCAGATCTTCATACACCATCGAAAGAAGAGATGAAAGAGTTTCAGCAGTTGTTTATCCGTGAAGGATTTCAGAATACAAAAATAGGAGGTTAAGTTCATGGAAGAGAGAGGAATGAACGCAAGAATCAAAAATCTGCGCAGACGCAGTCTTGACACAGCGGCACATATTGATATGGAGCGTGCCAGAATTGAAACAGAGACATATAAGCAGTATGAGGGAGCTGTTTCTATTCCGGAATTAAGAGCGCTTGTGTTAAAAGAGTATTTTTCAAAGAAAACACTGTATATCGGAGAGGGAGAATTGATCGTCGGAGAGAAAGGAAATTCTCCACAGGCCGCACCGACATTTCCGGAACTTTGCTGTCACACGGTAGAAGATATGCACATTATGAATGATCGTGAATTGATCAGTTTTAAAGTGCGTGAAGAAGATTATAAATTCCAGGAAGAGACGATTATCCCATTTTGGGAGAAACGTTCTATCCGCAAAAAAATCATCGACAATATGACACCGGAATGGAAATCAGCTTATGAGGCAGGAATCTTTACAGAGTTCATGGAACAGCGCGGTCCTGGACATACGGTAGGTTCTTTTAAGATTTATGAAAAAGGCTTCCTGGATTACAAGGCTGAAATCGAAGCTGCAATCGCAAAACTTGACTTTGCAAATGATAAAGAAGCCTTTGAAAAACGGAATCAGTTAAGAGGTATGGCAATTGCCTGTGACGCGATCATGATTCTCGGAGAACGCTATGCGGCATATGCAAGAGAGCTTGCAGAGAAAGAAACAGATGAAATCAGAAAGCAAGAGCTGCTTCAGATTGCAGCAAACTGTGATGTCGTTCCGGCACATGCACCTCAGACATTCTGGCAGGCAATCCAGACATACTGGTTTGTACATTTGAGCGTAACGACAGAATTGAATCCGTGGGATGCTTACAGTCCGGGAAGATTGGATCAGCATTTGAATCCATTCTATGAGCATGATGTGGCAGAAGGTACTTTAGATGATGAGAAGGCATTGGAATTATTAGAGTGTCTCTGGGTAAAATTCAACAATCAGCCGGCTCCGCCGAAAGTAGGAATTACTCTGAAAGAGAGCAGTACCTACACAGATTTTGCAAACTTAAATACAGGAGGAATCACACCGGATGGAGAAAATGGTGTCAACCGCGTTAGCTATCTGATTCTTGACTGTATGGATGAAATGAAGCTGCTTCAGCCGAGTTCTAACGTGCAGATCAGCCGTAAGACGCCACAGAAATTCCTGAAACGTGCCTGTGAGATTTCCAGAAAAGGTTGGGGACAGCCTGCTTTCTACAATACAGAAGCAATCGTACAGGAGCTTTTGAATGCAGGTAAGACTTTGGAAGATGCCAGACGAGGCGGTACAAGCGGATGTGTTGAAACAGGTGCATTCGGAAATGAAGCATACATTCTGACAGGATATTTTAACTTGCCGAAGATTTTTGAGCTGACATTGAATAATGGTTATGATAAAGTTGCTAAGAAACAGCTTGGACTTCAGCTTGGTTATGCAACAGAATTCAAGACATTTGATGAACTTTTTGATGCCTATAAGAAACAGATTGAGTATTTCCTTGATATTAAGATTCAGGGAAGCAATGTCATCGAGAAGATTTATGCAGACTATATGCCGGTACCGTTCCTGTCAATTATTACAAACGATTGTATTTCTAAAGGAAAAGATTACAATGCAGGCGGCGCCCGCTACAATACAAATTATCTTCAGGGTGTTGGAATCGGAACAATTACAGACTGTGTTGCAGCTGTGAAATATAATGTTTATGACGAGAAGAAATTTACAATGGAAGAGCTGATGCAGGCGCTGGATGATAATTTTGAAGGCCATGAAGTGATCTGGAATCTCGTAAGCAATAAGACGCCGAAGTATGGAAATGATGATCCGTATGCAGATGAGCTTATGAAAGAGATCTTTACATTCTATCAGAAGAGTGTAACAGGACGTCCGAATATGAAGGGCGGTACATACCGCATTAACATGCTTCCGACAACCTGTCATGTATATTTTGGTGAAGTCATGATGGCAAGTCCAAATGGACGTCTGGCGCATAAGCCTGTTTCAGAAGGAATTTCTCCGGAGAAGGGCGCTGATGTGAATGGACCTACAGCGGTTGTAAAATCTGCTTCCAAGATGGATCACCTTCAGACAGGAGGAACGCTTCTGAATCAGAAGTTTACACCGAGTGTTGTTGCAGGAGAAGAAGGGCTTGACCAGATGGCAAATCTGATCCGTTCTTACTTCAATATGGATGGACATCACATTCAGTTTAATGTAATTGACCGTCAGACTTTAATCAATGCACAGAAACATCCGGAAGATTACAAAGATCTGATTGTTCGTGTAGCCGGATACAGCGATCATTTCCGTAACTTGAGCAAAGCACTTCAGGATGAGATTATTGAGCGTACAGAACAAAGCTTCGAATAATCTGTATATGAAAATCTCAATACGATAAAGGCACCATTGATTATTTTTGAAATTTCATGTAACATAAAGAAGAAATACGAATATGTCGGTCAGAAATGGCCGGCATATTTTATATCTCAATGCAGAGATAGGAGACGAAGAAAGAAGGAATATAATGAAAATCAGTGGACTTCAGAAACTGACACTGTTAGATTATCCGGAAAAGGCAGCATGTACGATCTTTACATGCGGATGTAATTTCCGATGTCCGTTCTGTCATAACGCATCACTTGTAACACATACGGAAGATGCGGGTAAGCTTGCGGAAGAAAAGTTAATGGCATTTTTGGAGAAGAGAAGGGGAATTTTGGACGGTGTTTGTATTACCGGAGGAGAACCGCTTCTCTGGGATGACTTAGATTGTTTGTTGGCGAAGATAAAAGAACTCGGATACCTTATTAAACTGGATACAAACGGAAGTTCCCCAAAGCGACTGAAAGAACTGGCGCAAAAGGGACTGATTGATTATGTCGCTATGGATATTAAAAATGCAAGGGAGCGTTATGGAGAGACAATAGGAATTCCGGGATATGATACCTCTGCGGTAGAGCAATCAGCAAAATGGCTCTTGGAGGGACATCTTCCCTATGAATTTAGAACAACTATTGTCAGAGAATTTCATAAAAAAGAAGATATTTCCAGAATCGGAGAATGGCTTTTTGGGGCAGAAAAATACTATCTTCAGAAGTTTGAAGACTCGGAAGACGTGATAGAACAAGGGCTTCACAGTCATACAGATCAATGGATGAAAGAGGCGGGAGAGCTTGCGGCGAAGTACATGAAGAATGTATATTTGCGCGGAATTGTATAAATTATCAGATAACAAGATATGGTTATACACAATTCATGTATACACTATATCTTGTTCTTCTTTTATTGACACCCCGATTTGACAGTGCTAAAATGAACATCACACGGGGAGAACGAAATGAGAACAAGAAAGGAAGATAGCAATGTATCAGGTAATCAAACGTGATGGTAAGATCGCAGAATTTGATTTGAATAAAATATCAGTAGCAATTGCAAAAGCATTTGATGCACAGGATAAACAATCTCATCCAAGCATCATTGACATGCTCACGCTGAAAGTGACAGCAGACTTTGAACCGAAGATTAAAGATGGGTTAATCCAGGTAGAAGAGATTCAGGACAGTGTAGAAAATGTCCTTGTACAGTCAGGATATTCCGATGTGGCAAAGGGATATATTTTGTACCGCAAGCAGCGTGAGAAGATTCGCAATATGAAATCTACATTGCTTGACTATAAAGATATCGTGGACAGCTATGTGAAAGTAACAGACTGGAGAGTGAAGGAGAATTCCACAGTGACGTACTCTGTTGGAGGATTGATCCTCAGCAACTCCGGCGCGATTACTGCGAATTACTGGCTTTCAGAAATTTACGATGAGGAAATTGCCAATGCACACCGCAGCGGCGATATTCATATCCACGATCTTTCGATGCTGACAGGGTATTGTGCGGGATGGTCATTGAAACAGCTGATCCAAGAGGGATTAGGCGGTATTCCGGGAAAGATTACATCTGCTCCGGCGAAGCACTTGTCTACACTCTGCAATCAGATGGTAAACTTTCTTGGAATTATGCAGAATGAATGGGCGGGTGCGCAGGCATTCTCTTCCTTTGATACCTACCTTGCACCGTTCGTCAAGACAGATCATCTCACTTATGAACAGGTAAAGAAATGTATTGAATCCTTTATTTACGGGGTAAACACACCGAGCCGCTGGGGAACACAGGCGCCGTTTTCCAATATTACACTGGATTGGACAGTACCGAATGACCTGGCGAATCTTCCGGCGATCGTTGGCGGCAAGGAGATGGAGTTTACTTACGGAGACTGTAAGAAAGAAATGGATATGGTCAATAAGGCATTTATTGAGATTATGATTGAGGGAGATGCCAATGGAAGAGGATTCCAGTACCCGATTCCGACCTATTCGATCACAAGTGATTTTGACTGGTCCGATACAGAGAATAATCGTCTTTTGTTTGAAATGACAGCAAAATACGGCACACCGTATTTTTCTAATTATATTAACAGTGATATGGAACCGAGTGATGTGCGGAGTATGTGTTGCCGTCTGCGGCTGGATCTGAGAGAGCTCCGTAAGAAATCCGGAGGCTTTTTTGGAAGCGGCGAGAGTACAGGATCTGTCGGTGTTGTAACGATTAATATGCCAAGAATCGCATATTTGTCAAAGAGTGAGGAAGAGTTTTATCATCGTCTTGACCGGATGATGGATATTGCAGCAAGATCTTTAAAGATTAAGCGGACAATTATTTCCAGACTGTTGGAGGAAGGATTGTATCCATACACGAAGCGTTATCTCGGAACATTTGATAATCATTTCTCAACCATCGGTCTGATCGGTATGAATGAGGCAGGGCTGAATGCAGACTGGCTTCGTGCAGATATGACTCATGAATGTACACAGGAATTTTCAAAAGCGGTGTTAAATCATATGAGAGAGCGCCTTTCTTCTTATCAGGAGGAGTACGGAGATCTCTATAATCTGGAAGCAACACCGGCGGAATCAACAACTTATCGGTTTGCAAAACATGATGTGGAGCAGTATCCGGATATCATTACGGCAGCTGAACCGGGCGGAACACCGTACTATACGAACAGTTCACATTTACCGGTTGGTTTTACAGAGGATATTTTTGATGCGCTCGATATCCAGGATGAGCTGCAGACGCTTTACACATCCGGAACGGTATTCCATGCATTCCTCGGAGAAAAGCTTCCGGATTGGAAGGCGGCAGCAACGCTTGTCCGCAAAATTGCAGAGAATTATAAATTGCCGTACTATACGATTTCACCGACATATTCTGTATGTAAGGATCATGGCTATTTGAGTGGAGAACAGTATTCATGTCCGATTTGTGGAAACAAAACAGAAGTATATAGTCGTATTACCGGATATTATCGTCCGGTGCAGAACTGGAATGACGGAAAAACGCAGGAATTTAAAGAGCGTAAAGTCTATAATGTGTTAAAATCCGGCATGAAAGGGCACACAAATGCTGCGCAAGAAGAGACGGCAGAGCAGTGTGTAAAGCAGATTTGTACAGAGCAGATGTGTCCGAAAAGTACAGAGAAGGTGAAAACACTTCTTTTTACAACAAAGAAATGTCCGAATTGCAGTATTGCCAGAAATACGCTGGAAGATGCAAAGATCTATTATGAGTTAGTCGATGCGGAAGAACATAAAGATCTTGCAAAGAAGTATAAAGTGATGCAGGCGCCGACACTTGTTGTAATCCGTGATGGAGAGGTCGAAAAAGTGGCCAATGCATCCAATATCAGAGCGTACGCAGAGCAGATTTAATTGGATGCTAAAGTTTATGCCGCCAGCTTTGGAAGCTGGTGGCATAAATTAATATAATGTATTGAGTAAGCCCTTAAGGGCTTATTTTTTTTGGTACATTTTACTAATCGGCCTATGGATAAAAGTATTTTTTGTAGAGTTTTTTAGAGCTGATGAGTAATTTTTATTGCCAATACAATATTTTGTGAAATAAACAAAAATATAAAATATAAACAATATGTACAATTGATACAAATTAAATAGAAATAAATAACATTTATATGTAGCTAAGCACAAAAAATATTGACAGTTGATAATAGTAGTGATAATATTAGTGCATAATCAACAGATGACATAATAATCAAGAAAAAAATGTCATCTTATATTTTAATCCGGCAGTTTAACACAGCAATTGGTAAAAGTGCCGGTGTTACAGCAAATACCAGAAAATGAGTGGTATTTGTGAACGATAGAAAAAGAGATGGGAGGATGCAAGATTATGAAATTGAAGAAAATTGTGACATTAGCGCTTGCGGGTACAATGACATTGTCTATGTTAGCAGGTTGCGGCAGTGGTTCTTCTGATTCAAAGAAAACGGAAGTGAGCACGGCAGGGAACACAAGTGGTACATCAACAGGAGAAGATACCCAAGTATTAAACATTAGAACGACGGCATTTGGAAACAACTATGATGTGCAAGACATGGGATGGCGTTGGATGATGGCGGCATGCTATTCTGGCTTGTATCGAAATGTGGCAGATGAATCAGGAGAGCATTTTGTGCTTGATGGGGCAGAAAAAGTAGATGTTTCAGAAGATGGAACAGTTTACACATTCCATTTAAGAAAAGATGCTAAATGGTCAGATGGAAAACCTGTAACAGCACATGACTATGAGTATGGCTGGAAGAGATTGTTGAATCCACAATATGCGTATGACTATGCTGTATTTATTTTTAATGTTGTGGGAGCAGAAGAGTATTACAATGGAAAGGGTAGTGCGGACGATGTAAAAGCAGTAGCATTAGATGACTATACTTTTGAAGTTACTTTAAAAGCTGCAGATCCTACGTTTACTTCTAAGCTAGTAGCTACACCATTATATCCAACAAGACAAGATGTTGCAGAAGCAGCAGGCGATCAGTGGGGAAAAGATTGGTCTCTCTGCGTTTATAATGGACCATTTTGTATGACTGAACTTGTAGAAGATAATAAAATGGTATGGACTAAAAATGATAATTACTGGGATAAAGATAATACAAAGTTGAATACTATTAATTGGTTTTTGGTAGCAGAAGATTCTACAGCAGCAACAATGTTTGACAATGGAGAACTGGATGT
The DNA here is from genome assembly GCA_018228665.1 of Faecalicatena sp. Marseille-Q4148. Lineage (NCBI taxonomy): Bacteria > Bacillati > Bacillota > Clostridia > Lachnospirales > Lachnospiraceae > Faecalicatena > Faecalicatena sp. Marseille-Q4148. The sequence continues at coordinate 1,721,781 of CP073692.1, read as the reverse complement.
GTTGCAAACATCAGGTGACTACTCTACAAAATATAAGAAGAAAGCTGATGCAGGAGAAGTTCAATTAATTACTGCTGATTATCCGGGAACAGTTTCTCTGGCATTTGATTTTAAGAATGGCGGAAAATCCAAATTAATGGGAAATAAGAAGATTAGAGAAGCATTAGCATATAGTATCAATAGAGAAGAAATGATTGAAGCTGTATACGGAAGATATGTTCCAGCATATGGATTTATATCTCCTGCGATTACTCTTGATGGAGAATCATATCGTGAACAGGTAGAAGAACCAATGTCTGCTTCTTATAAAGAATATGAAGGTGATACAGATAAATTGCAGTCATTATTTAAAGAAGGCTTGAAAGAATTAGGTATGAATACGGATTTATCTGCAGTGACAATTACATATCTTTCTTACGGTTCAACGGTTGAAGAGAGTGCATTAAGAGAATATCTTCAGCAAACATGGCAGCAGGCACTCGGAATTAAAGTGGAATTGAATACAGTAGGTGATTATTCATTATTTACTTCTGAACGCGATGCAGGAAATTTTGATTTGTATCAAAGTGGTTGGTTTAGTGATTATAACGATCCACTGGATTATCTGAGTACATTTTATGCAGGACAATACGAGAGTGTTTCAGGCGGATACAATAATTCAGAGTATGATGCATTAGTTGACAGCTTAACTGGAGAAAATGATAATGCAAAACGTCTTGAAATTTATTCACAGGCAGAACAAATTTTATTTGACGATTGTGCAATGATTCCATTGTATTATTCTACAAAAGAATATTTTCTTCAGCCATGGGTAAAAGATTTCCGTTGGTCTTCATTCGGGGCGAGTCAGGAATTTTACATTACTTATATCGAAGGACGGGGAAAATAAACAGATAAATACAAAATAAGAAAAATAAAGACAAGGCTGCCGTTTAACGGTAGCCTTGTCGACTAAATGCGGAGGCATTCATATGATAAAATATATTTTGCGTCGTTTTGTAGAAATGCTTTTAACACTTTTTATTATTGCTACAGCGACATTTTTTTTACTTGAAGCAGTACCTGGAGATCCATTGACACAGCGGGCAGATAAGCTTCCAGAACAGTCAAGAGAGGCCTTATATGCCAGGTATGGATTAGATAAACCAGTAATGGAGAGATATATAACCCAGATGTCTAATATGATAAAAGGAGATTTTGGTGAATCATTTGTGTATGCTGGACAGACAGTAAGTGGACTTTTACGGGATAGACTTCCTGTATCAGCAAGACTTGGAATTCAGCAAATGCTTTTAGGGGTAAGTGTTGGATTGTTATTGGGAGTTCTGGCAGCGATGAGAAGAGGTACTATTGCAGATTACATTGTAGTAGGACTTTCTGTATTACTTATTTCGATACCGCACTTAGTATTCGGTCTTCTTCTTCAAAAAGTGTTTGCAGGAACATTGGGATGGTTTCCTACGATTGGATGGCCGGCAGGAAAAGATTTGTGGACAGGTGGCTGGCAATATACCGTGTTGCCAACTTTGACAGGATGCTTTAGTTATGTGGCTACCTATGCAAGACTATTGAAAACATCAATGTTGGATGTAGTAAATCAAGATTATATTTTAACAGCTGAGTCTAAAGGATTAAGTAAAGGAAAGATTATCAGAAAGCATATTTTAAGAAACTCATTTATTCCGGTAATGACACAGTTACCAATGTCTGTAGCTATGTGTATTACAGGATCCTTCTTTATTGAAAGTATCTTTTCTATTCCGGGAATTGGACAATATTATGTAACAGCTGTTAATAATCAAGACCTTTCTATTGTTCTGGGAGAGACAGTACTCTTAGCACTTCTATATATCATTGTGTTGTTTATTACAGATATATTATATGTTGTTGTGGATCCGCGTATTGCTATGCCAGGAAGCAGCAAACGATAGAAAGGAGGAAGAAATGATGGCAAACGAAAATAATACTATTCAAAAAGAAAGTATGGAAATAACTCCTGATAAATTTAAAGTAATTGGATTTACACAGGAAGAAGCCAATAAAATTGATCGTCCTACTATTTCTTATTGGCAGGATGCGTGGAGAAGACTCCGCAAAAATCCGGTAGCAATGGCTTCGCTTATTGTACTGGGACTTTTGGTAATTATGGTTATTATAGGACCATATATACGAGGATATGATTTTATAAATATGAATGTTTTAGAAAAAAATCAAGGAAGCAGCTCAAAGTACTGGTTTGGTACAGATAGTTTAGGCCGAGATTTATTTTCTAGAGTGTGGGTAGGCGCAAGAGCATCTATTATTATTGCATTAGTAGCTACAGCATTAAAATTAGTAGTCGGGACTCTCTACGGTGCTGCAATGGCACATTTTGGGGGATGGGTAGATGATCTGCTTATGCGTATTATTGAAGTCATTAATTCTCTGCCTAGCCTATTAATTACGATTCTTATTATGATGGTGTTAGGAAATAATTTATTTGCGTTATTAATTGCTTTGAGCATTACTGCTTGGTGCAATACTGCCAGACAGACAAGGGGAATGATTAAGCAGTTAAAAGAATCAGAATATGTATATGCAGCAGAAGTGCTGGGAGCCAGTCCGCTGAGAATTATTATTAAGCATTATGTTCCGAATATGCTTAGTATCTTACTCTTGGATGCGTCTACAGCGATTCCTTCATTTATTTTTACCGAAGCAGGATTAAGTTTCCTGGGAATTGGTTTGACATCTCCAGAGATAAGTCTTGGAGTTTTAATTTCACAAGGACAGCAAACTATGGACTTTTATCCTACTCAGTTGTTATACCCATGTGTAGTGCTGTGTGTGATTGTTATGGCTTTTAATCTTCTGGGAGATGGTCTCAGAGATGCTTTAGATCCAAGACTTCGTAAATAGGGAAAGTGTTTTAACAAGAAAGGGAACTTATTATGGCTGATAATAATAATATTCTTGAGGTAAAAAATCTTAGGGTATCCTATCATACTTATGCAGGAGAGGTAAAAGCTGTACGAGGAGTATCCTTTGAAATGAAAAAAGGAGAAGCACTTGCAATTGTGGGTGAGTCGGGCTGTGGAAAATCAGTAACAGCTAAAACCATTATGGGATTGATTAAAGGACCTCAAGGCGAAATAAAAGAAAACAGTGAAATATTGTATAATGGCGAGAATATTTTAAATTATAATAAAAAGCAGTGGCAAGAATATAAAGGCGGAGAATGCGCAATTATTTTTCAGGATGCTCTGGCTTCATTAAATCCTACTATGAGAGTAGGAAAGCAGATTATGGAAAATCTGATGGTACATAAAAATATGGATCGTCAAACAGCTCAGAAAGAAGCTATAGAAATGCTTCGAAAAGTAGGAATTCCAGAACCGGAAAAACGAGTAAAACAATATCCGCATCAATTTTCTGGAGGTATGCGGCAACGGGTTATGATTGCAATTGCCTTTGCCTGTGATCCTAAAATTCTGATTTGCGATGAACCTACAACTGCTCTGGACGTAACGATTCAAAGTCAGATTCTTGATATTATTAAAGATCTTCAAAAGACACATGAAACTACGGTTATTATGATTACGCATGATTTAGGAGTAGTTGCAAATATTGCTCAGGAAATCGCCGTGATGTATTCAGGGATGATAGTAGAAAAGGGAAATAGCAGAGATATTTTTTATCATTCTCGTCATCCGTATACGTGGGCATTAATTGAGTCGGTACCGCGCCTGGATTTAGATAATAAACAAGTACTGGCATCCATTCCAGGAATGCCACCGGATCTTTTAAATCCACCAGTAGGGTGTCCATTCTCTACAAGATGTAAATATTGTATGCAAATTTGTAAGGAAAAAATGCCTGAGCGTACAGATTTTGGAAATGGTCATTTTGCTTCTTGTTGGTTGTATCATCCTATGGCACCAAAAGTTGATATTCCATATGTGGAAGGAGATTTATAATGAGTGAGGAAAAACAAATACTTCTTTCTGTAAAACATTTGAAAAAATATTTTACAGTAGGTGAAAATGCAATTCTTAAAGCAGTAGATGATGTTTCTTTTGATATTTATGCAGGTGAAACATTAGGAATGGTTGGGGAATCTGGCTGTGGAAAAACAACTTGTGGAAGAACATGTATAGGACTTTACAGTAAAACAGATGGACAAGTACTCTATAAAGGACAAGATGTTCATGCATTAAGCGGAAAAAATAGACAGAACTTTAAGAAAGAAGTACAAATGGTATTTCAAGATCCATACGGTTCTCTTGATCCACGTATGACAGTTGCAGAAATCGTGGGAGAAGGAATTGATATTCATCATATTGCCAAAGATAAAAAAGAACGATTAGAAATTATTTATAATTGTCTCAATCTGGTAGGATTAAATAGAGAACATGCGAACCGTTTTGTACATGAATTTTCAGGTGGACAAAGACAAAGAATAGGAATTGCCAGAGCATTAGCAGTAAATCCTAAATTTATCGTATTGGATGAACCTATTTCGGCTTTGGATGTTTCGATTCAAGCGCAGATTGTTAATTTACTAATAGAACTTCAGAAGAAAATCGGTTTAACTTATCTGTTTGTAGCACATGATCTTTCCATGGTAAAACATATTTCAGACAGAATTGCTGTACTGTATTTAGGTAATTTAGTTGAATTAGCAACATCGGAAGAACTGTTTGCAAATCCGCAACATCCATATACGCAAGCATTGCTTTCAGCAATTCCGATTCCGGATCCAGATGTAGAACAAGAGCGAGATGCAAAAAAAATAAGATTGGAAGGAGATGTACCTAGTCCGATCAATACTCCACCAGGCTGCAAATTTAAAGGAAGATGTAAATATCGAACAGAACAGTGTGAACAGGCAGTACCACCATTACGTGATATCGGTAACGGTCATTTTGTTGCCTGCAATAGATGCGCAGAGATGGAAGGAAAATAAACGTATGCGTTGTAAAAAAGGAGAAACATCATATAAAACGTTAAAAGCTTTAGAAGATATAGCAAAAATATTCTTTGTTGGATTGGCGGGGAGTTTGGCTTTTTTTCTCGTACTATTTGCAGGAGGATATTTGTGGAACGAAAGAAGTGCTATGGCTGGATTAGAACTGGCAAAGAATGGACTATTTTTGATAGCAGCTTTGCTGCTGTTTATTTTGGCAGGGATGTTAATCATAAAAGGGAAAAAGCCAGAAAAAGTTTTGGAAGATAATGGTTGGAGAAAACATTTTCAAGTGATAGGTTCAAAAATTGCTATTTTTATACTAAGTGTTTCGTTTGTGCTGTGTGCTTCTTTAGTAGACTATATAATGCTTCGACAATAACAAATAATTATTTAATTCCAAATCTTTGAAACCTAATAGATATTATAGTAAAAATCAGGAGAACATCATATGTTATATGAAGTTTTCCTGATTTTTGAGTTAGATTTATGGTATTCTTAAATATAGAACGAAAATAAAACTATCAAATGGGAAAGGAAGGAATATGAAAATAATATTGTTGGAAAATGAATTTTGGTACGGAACCTGTGTAAAGTATGGCATGCAAATGCCGATCGGACCGGAAACAGAGTTGGAATTGGATTTCAGGCAGAATCCAACTCCGAATCAGGCAATGCCGCTGTTAGTTTCCACAAAGGGCAGGTATCTCTGGAATGAAGCAGGATTTTGTTTAAAGGCGGCGAAGGGAATACTGGAAGCAGAGGATACATGTGAGCTAGGAGAGACCGGAGGACATCTGAGGGAAGCATATCTGGCGACAATGAAAAAGCATTTCCCATTTCATAAAATGCCTGCAAAAGAGTTATTTCAAATGCCTATCTATAACTCCTGGATTGAATTAACATTTAATCAAAATGAGAAAGATATTATGAATTACGCAGAGAATATTCTGAAGCATGGGATGCCGGCCGGTGTGCTTATGATTGATGATGGCTGGTCTGAATGTTATGGAGACTGGAGATTTCACAGCGGAAAGTTTCCGGAACCGGAGAAGATGCTGGAAAGACTGCATGAGATGGGCTTTAAAGTAATGGTATGGGTTTGCCCGTATATTACCGCTGATTCGGTTGCTTATCGAGAAGCAGAGAGAGAAGGGATTCTCATTTGTACAGAAGACGGAGATCCATATATTGCAAAGTGGTGGAATGGATATTCCGCAGTACTGGATCTGTCGAATCCAAAGGCGGAGGAGTGGCTTCACAGGCAATTAGAAAATCTGTGTGCAATTGGTGTGGATGGATTTAAGTTTGACGCAGGAGACAGCATTTACTATCGTGAAGATAATGTGACCTACAGGAAGATAACTCCGGATGAGCAGTCTCAAAAATGGGCGGAATTCGGAGAGAAGTATCCGTTTAATGAATTTCGTGTGACATTTCGTGCAGGAGGGAAGGCGCTTTTACAGCGTTTGTGCGATAAGGAACATTCCTGGGGAGAAACGGGGATTGCTTCTCTTATCCCGGATACACTGCTTCAGGGAATTACAGGGCATCCGTTTGGCTGCCCGGACATGGTTGGCGGCGGAGAGTATCTAAATTTTCAAAATATGGAACATTCCGGATTAGATGAAGAATTATTTGTCAGACATTGCGAGATTGCATGCCTGATGCCGGCAATACAATTTTCGGCAGCCCCATTTCGTGTGCTTACAAAAGAGAACTTTGGAGCGATTCAAAAAAGTATTTCGGTGCGGGAGAAATATCTTCCTTACATCATGGAACAACTGGAAGAAAGCAGATGTTCAGGAGAACCGGTCATACGCTATATGCCATACGAGTTTCCGGAAGAAGGTCTGGAAGAAGTAACAGATCAATTTATGCTTGGCAGCAGATATCTTGTAGCACCTGTGTATGAGAAAGGGAAAACAGGCCGTGAAGTATGGATTCCGAAAGGAAAATGGTTTTATCAGGGCGAGGAACTTATCTCCGAAGGAGAGAAAAAATATTACGAATCAGAACCTGGGGTACCGCTGATCTTTGAACGGATAAAAAAATAGATTTTGGTGATTTTGTCACAGAACAGAATTATTTTTTGGAATATAATGTGCTCATAAAGAAAAGAAAATTTAAGGAGGACAATATTATGTCAGCTATCAATATTAATACAAATAATTTTCAGAGTGAAGTTATGGATTCTGAGAAACCTGTTCTGTTAGACTTTTGGGCATCCTGGTGTGGACCTTGCCGCATGGTTGTTCCAATCATCGAAGAGATTGGAGAAGAACGTTCTGATATTGTTGTAGGAAAAGTGAATGTGGAAGAACAGCAGGATCTGGCAAGACAGTTCCGGGTAATGAGTATTCCGACACTTGTTGTGATCAAAGACGGAAAGGTTGTGAATCGTTCTGTCGGTGCGAAAAGTAAAGATGAGATTCTTGCAATGCTGTAAGAACCAGAATATGAGGAGCAGTGGGGACTGCTCCTTATTTTTTTTCGGGAATCAGCTTTCCGCCAGTTTCCGGAGCCTTTTTTCATCCAGAATGGAAATCGTTCCGCGGGAAAGTTTTACCATGCCTTCGCTCTGGAAATAGCGAAGCATACGCGTGATGACTTCGCGCTGGGAGCCAAGGTGGTTACCGATTATTTCATGGGTTATTTTTAGCTCCAATGTGTTTTCGATAGAAGATTCTTCCAAAAGAAAAGACGAAACACGCTTATCAAGGCTCTTCCACATAATTTGTTCAACCAACCACATGACATCAGAAAAACGGGCAGCCATCAGTTCATTTGTGTAATTCGCTACCGGGGCGGATTCTTCCATAAGATGTTTGTACACCTCAACAGGGATGATCCAGAAATCAGTATCCTTTTCAGCTTCGATGATTATTTCAAACTGAATTGAGCGCATCATACAGGAAGCAGAGAAGAGGCACATATCCATGTCAAATAGCCGATAGAGTGTAATCTCCCGACCTTCCTCAGATAGAATGTAGGCGCGAAGCTGTCCGGAGCTAATTAAGAGCAGGCCGGTACAGTCGAGACTTCCATTGTGAACAACAGTTCCTTTGACAACATGTTTTTGCGTCAAACTTCCGAGAATCTGTGCTTGTTGGGAGGGAGTTAGTTTCTTCCAGACAGGAAATGCATTTTGAAACTCCATAGATTACCTTCCTTTTTCATTTTTTGTATGGGTTTAGTATAAGGGATTGCATTGGATATGTCAAATGAGTTATTGACATATGCCAATAATGAGCCTATACTAATATTGAAATTATTAAAATAGCTTTCGGAGGTGAACGCAGTGGCAAGACCTAGAAAATGCAGAAAAGTATGTCAAATGCCCCGGACAAAAGAATTCCGTCCGGTCAGCGAGACGTTGGCAAAAACAGAAGTGATTCTGACGGTAGATGAATATGAAACCATTCGTCTGATTGACCGGGAAGGATTTTCGCAGGAAGAGTGCAGTACTTATATGCAGGTGGGGAGAACTACCGTTCAGCTCATTTATAATTCCGCCAGAAAGAAACTGGCGACGGCGCTGGTAGATGGTCTGCCGCTTCGAATTGAAGGCGGCGATTATCAGCTTTGCGACGGGAAAGAAGAATTCTGTGGCTGTGGTGGCTGCAAAAGGCATCGACACAGCTGCATATAGAAAAAGGAGGATGGAGCTATGAGAATTGCAATTCCACTGGATGAGAACCAGCAGGATGTCTGTATTGTGCTGGCGCGGGCGCCTTATTTTCTCTTCCGGGAAGATGGCGTTGATACGATTGTAGAGAATCCGGCAGCACAAGCCCAGGGAGGAGCCGGACTTCAGGCAGCTCAATTTCTTGTGGATCACGAAGTAGATGCGCTGATTACTGTGCGTTGCGGGCAGAATGCAGCAGAGGTATTTCAGGCAGCAGGCATGAAGATTTATCAGTCCGTGAATAAAGCCGCAACGGACGATCTGAAAGCAATGGAAGAAGGACAGCTTGAGGAACTGACAAAATTCCATGCCGGATATCATGGTGTACAATGAAAATAGCCTGTTTAAGTGGTAAGGGAGGCGCAGGAAAAACACTGGTAGCAGTCAATCTGGCGGCGACGGCGGGGAATGCCACATATATTGATTGTGATGTGGAAGAACCAAACGGAAGATTGTTTCTAAAGCCGGAGCATATCAGGGAAGCGGTTGTTCATACAAAGCTGCCGGAATTTGATGCTGAGAAATGCACCGGCTGTAAACAGTGCGTACAATTCTGTCGCTTTCATGCTTTGATCTATGTAAAAGAGAAACCAATGGTATTTTCCGAAGTTTGTCACAGCTGCGGCGGCTGTCAGATTGTCTGTCCGGAAGGTGCTATTACAGAGAAAGAAAAACCGATAGGTACGTTGGAGATTGGAACGCGGGGAACATTAAAGACAGTTACAGGGATTCTGAATCCGGGAGAAGCATCGGGAGTTCCGGTAATTCGCAGTGCATTGAAGGAAGCAGGAGAAACAACGATTATTGACTGTCCGCCGGGAAGCGCCTGTTCTGTCATGGAAAGTATTATGGATGCAGATTACTGTGTGATCGTAGCAGAACCAACAATGTTTGGATTCCATAATTTCCAAATGGTGTATGAGCTCACAGCGCTATTAGGGAAACGATGCGGAGTCGTGATCAATAAAGAAGAGGAAAGATTCGAAGCACTGGAAATATTTTGCCAGGAGCACGAAATCCCTGTTCTTTTGCATATTCCGTATGAGAAAGAATTTGCAGTGTTGTCTGCAGACGGTCAGCTAATCTGCGAGAAAAGTGAAGAAGCACGGGAACTTTTTACCGGACTGCTTCGAGAGATTGGAGGCGCAATATGAAAAAGCTTTTGATTTTGAGTGGGAAAGGCGGTACCGGAAAGACAACAACAGCGGCAGCGCTGATCCGGTTTTCGAAGGCGAAAGCAATTGCAGACTGTGACGTAGATGCACCGAATCTTCATCTCGTAACCGCACAGACAGGGAATCCGGAAGTGACCAAATTTCTTGGAGGAGAGAAAGCAGAGATTGATCCGTGCAAATGTACAGGCTGTGGTTTGTGCCAATCACACTGCCGTTTTGACGCAATTCGGGAGAAAGACGGAACCTATGCGGTAAATGAATATGCATGTGAGGGCTGCGGCATCTGTGAATATGTTTGCTCACAGGGAGCAGTAAAGCTTGTGAAAGATGCAGCGGGACGCAAAGAACTTTATCGGTCAGACAGTGTTTTTTCTACAGCGACATTGAAAATGGGGCGGGGAAATTCCGGAAAGCTTGTGACAGAAGTGAAAATGGCAATGCAAAAATATGCTCCGGAGACAGAACTCGCAATTATAGACGGTTCTCCCGGAATCGGATGCCCGGTCATTGCATCGGTAAGCGGGGCGGATCTTGTGCTTGTTGTGGCAGAGCCAAGTCTGTCGGGATTCAGCGATCTGGAACGACTTGTGAAAACAGCAGAGATGCTTAGGACAAAGCTTGCGGTCTGTGTTAATAAATGGGACGTGAGTCCGGAGCATACAGAGAAAATACAACTGTTCTGTGCAGAAAGAAAAATCCCGTTTGCAGGAAAAATACCTTATGATAAGAAAGCTTCTGAAGCAATCAATGCGGGAATGAGCATTGCTGATCTGGATTGCCCTGCCCGCAATGCGCTAGAGTCTATCTATGAAACCATTATGAAATTATTTTAATGAAAAAGGAGAAAAAAATTATGAAAATTGCAGTAGCAGCTATGGGAAATACAATTGCAGGTCATTTTGGACATTGTGAAAACTTTATATTTTTTGATACAGCAGATGGAAAAATTACAGAAGTGAATTCTGTGCCGAATCCGGGGCATCGTCCGGGATTTCTTCCGAACTTTCTGGCAGACAATGGGGCAGAAGTGATTATTTCCGGAGGTATGGGCGGCGGAGCCGTTGATATTTTCAATGAGCGGGGCGTAGAAGTCATCATTGGTATCCAGGGAGATGCGAAAGAAGCGGTAGAGACTTATCTGAGAGGTGAGTTAGAATCTGTTGGTTCTATTTGCCATAACCACGAACATGCTCATGAATGCGGCGAACACGAATAAGAAAAACAATCAAAGAGATGTCAGCTTTACTTTTTTAGATCGGGTAAGAGAAGTAGAGCTGAATCTGGAAGACGGAAGATGGCAGTCGGCGCTGGCATTGGCGTTGACAATCCCGGATATTTGTGGCGGGATAGGCTTTCCGGATCTGGTAAAGCGTTATCGGGACGGCAGAGTTATGCCGGGCAGCCAGAAGCTATTATGAGACGGTCCATTTGGAGAAGGACTTTAGTTTGTATAACACTCCGGTACTTGATTTTATTCAGAGGAAGAAAGACTCTGCTTTGGATGCGTTGATTGTTGTCTTGTGCAGTAATCAAATGTATGCAGAAGGGATTTGCACGGCACTAAAATCAGTGGCAGATCAGGTTCGTTATTTCACAACAGCGGAAGCGGCGAAGCAGAATCTCCGTACACAAAAACCGGCTTTGTGGATTGTGACGGACACCTTTCTTTGTGAAAAGGAACAGCTGTGGCGCAAAAACAAAGCAACACCGGTTATTCTCTTGTCCGATTCCGAAGGAAGCGGCTGCCGGGATGACAGTGACAGTAAAACGATAAGACTGGAAATGCCTGTTGCTCCGAAAGTGCTTCGGGAAACAGTGATCGCATTGGTGAAGTAGGAGGATAATACATGGCATATATGATTTCGGGTGGCTTCATCATAGCAGCGATTGGGCTTCTGATGCTTCTCCGGGAAAAGAGCAGAGCAGTACAGAAACAGGAGAGGCAGATTAGAGAGCTGAAGCAGGAGCTGAAATCCTCTCATGGAGCAGACGCAGAACAGAGAAAGGGTGAGATAAGGGAATTGGCAAATATCATCCATCTCTATGCATCGCTTTCAGAAGAAGAGACACAGTCGCCTTCTCTGAAAGAAAAACAGTGCATCATACAGAAAACAGCAGAAGAATTGCTTCAAATAGCAGAGAAATAGCAGTTATGGCGATACAGAATAGGTGTATCGCCATTTTTATAAAAAACAAATGTTAACTAAATAGAATCAAAAGGTTGACAATGGAAATTTTATATGTTACTTTAGGAAAAGTTGGAGGAAGAGAAAATGGATACGAAAGAACGTATGTTGGAACTATTTGAGCATCATCGGGGAATATATTTTTCAGGAGAGATGATTGCAGAAAAGCTAAATGTGTCGCGGACTGCGGTGTGGAAAGCGGTAAAAAATCTGCAAAAGGAAGGATATAGAATCGATGCTGTCCGCAATAAAGGGTATTGTCTCTCGGAGGAGACAGATATTTTATCAGAACAGGGAATCGGGAAATACTTAAAACCAGTGTGCGAAGAAATACAGATTCATGTAGAAGAATCTGTCGATTCCACGAATACGCTTGTGAGAAAGCAGGCGGAGCTTGGCGCAGCAGAAGGATACACTCTGATCGCAAATCGACAGACATCCGGGCGTGGACGTCGGGGAAGAACATTCTATTCACCGGCAGATACCGGAATTTATTTAAGCATTTTGTTGAGACCAAAACAATTTACAGCTCAGCAGGCAGTTCGGTTAACGACAATTGCAGCTGTAGCAGCATGTGAGGCGCTGGAGCGTGTATCCGGAAAAAAAGCAGAAATCAAATGGGTAAATGATGTATTTATGAATGGGAAAAAAGTTTGTGGAATTCTTACAGAAGCGTCCTTTGGGCTGGAAGATGGATTTCTGGAATATGCTGTGCTTGGGATTGGTATGAACGTCTGTCCTCCGAAAGATGGATTTCCGGAAACATTGACTGAGATTGCAGGAACAGTTTTTGCGGAAGCGCAAAATGACGGGAAGAATAAGCTTGCTGCAGAATTTTTAAATCGCTTCATGGAATACTATCGGGCGCCAAAGCATGGGGACTATCAGACAGAATACCGAAAGAGAAGTTTTGTGATCGGAAAGGAAATAGAAGTAATCTCCGGTGGAAAAAGTGAATGGGCAAGAGCGCTGGATGTGGATGATCAGTGTCAGCTTTTAGTGGAGGATTCTGAAGGAAGGCAAAAACTATTGTCTTCAGGAGAAATCAGTGTGAGACTATCAAAGTAGAAAGGGGTTATTTATGAAAGAATCTGTCATAGAAGAAAAAACAGGAAAGAGATTGCAGAAAATGACGATGACAGCGCTTATGACGGCAGTCATCTGTATTTTAGCGCCGCTGTCAATTCCAATTGGACCGGTTCCAATCTCGTTTACTGCGCTGGCGATTTATTTGTCATTATACTTGCTGGGATGGAAATTAGGAACGGTCAGCTGCCTGATTTATATTTTGCTTGGAGCAGTTGGCTTACCTGTATTTTCAGGATTTTCCGGAGGAATAGGGAAATTGCTCGGTCCAACGGGAGGATACATCATCGGATTCCTTCCAATGGCGGTTCTGGCAGGGGCTATAATAGAACGATACCATAACCGTTTTATTCAGTTCAGTGCTATGACAGCAGGTATGGCATTGTGCTATGTATTTGGAACAATCTGGTTTTGCATCGTAATGAAAACTACCGTGGCAGCAGCTCTGAGTGCGTGTGTATTTCCGTTTATTCCGGGAGATATGATCAAAATTATGATTGCTCTGACAGGGGGATCGATATTGAAAAAAAGATTACAGCAGGCAGGAATATTGGAAAAATAAAAGGAAACAGCGGCAATAAGCGATAAAGCAACCAGCCGGGAAATCTGAGAATGGATTTTCCGGCTGTTTTTTATACGGCAGAATTTTTCGGGAATTTTATTGAAAAGTATACTATTATGTAATACAATGTAGTTAGGAAATATACTATGCAATACAAGGTAGGTAAGATATGATTTCATCACAAATGTTAAAAGGAATGTTAGAGGGATGTGTTCTAAAGATTATCGCGGAACATGAGACATATGGATATGAGATTTCACAGAAACTTATCACATATGGCTTTGGAGATATATCAGAAGGAACCATTTATCCGATGCTGCTTCGGATGTCAAACAAAGGTTTTATACAGGCTGAATACCGGGAATCTTCCACTGGTCCGAGACGAAAATATTTCTCTCTAACGAATCAGGGAGAAGAGGAACTGAAAGAGTTTGAACGGCAGTGGAAGGAGTTATCCCAAGCTGTGACAAATCTGTTTGATGGAACGATATCAGAATAGGCAGATCTTCTTAGAGATGTACAGAGAATGAGAAGCAAAAGGAGGTGTCAATCTATGAAAGAGAATGATAAATTAGCAGAGCTTCGCAAAGAAAATAGACAGCGAGAGAAAAAACTTACGAAGGAAAGTCGCAGCATCATCGAGAAATCAGTTAATTATCTTTACAGGAAAAAAGCAGATGATGATGCAGTGGAATATGTGAAGAAAGATCTGATAGAGATGCTTTTAGACGGAGAAGCAAGGGGAATGGGAGCGGAACAGATACTTGGAGATTATAAAGAAGTTTGCAGCGAGATTTTAAAGGCAGTACCGCAGTTGTCAGATGATAGGCGTTGGAGAAAAAATGCGGGAACATATTTCGTGATTTTGCCTTTTATCGGAATGATTGATATGATTATGCGTCTGTTTTTTCTGATACAAAAAGGAGCGGCATGGTCTTTGGAAAATGCACTTATATCCTGTACGGCATTTGTTATATACACAATAATTGCAGTAGTTATCTATCGTGTTACAAGGCAGAGTCTGGACTTCTATGTTACATGGCTGTGGGGAAAGAAAAGATATGCGGCAGCGGCGGTTGTCGTGCTTGCAGCAGCAATGCAGATTGCATATTATGTAGTGGGAAGGTAGAAATGATTTAAAATAATGAAAAAATATTTTAGAAGATATGCTCTTTTGGGAAGCAAGTAAGCCATGAAAACTTGTTTTTTCAAAGGGGTATATTTTTTTGAGCGATTTTTCATATAAAAATGAGTATGTTATTATCTCGTGAAGAGTTTTTGGAGGCGGAGTAAAATTTTAGTATTTACTTGAAAATAAAAAATATCATTGATATGAAAACTTAAATTAGTGCAAAGAGTATAAAAAAATAAAGTGAAAAATAAGGTGTGAGAGCAAGGAGTTGTATAATTCGACGAAAATTGTTGGTATAAAAATAAAATTATGAGTATATATTGACTAAGAAAGTATATGAATATATAATAACTAACATAATATTAATTTCACAGAAAAAGGAGGAATAAGCTTGAAAAAGTACGTGATTAGGAGGGTTTTTACGGGGATTATTACAGTTATTATAGTGTTTGCACTAAATTTCATGCTAATAAAAACCGCACCAGGTGATCCAATTACAACATTAATGGGAAAAGACAACGATAGTCCGGAAATGAGACAGGCGCTGGAAGAAAAGTATGGGCTAGACAAACCTTTGCCGGTACAGTTTGTAAGTTATTTGAAGACAGCTGTAAAAGGTGATTTAGGAACATCTATCATTTATAACAGACCTGTTACGAAAATGATTTCGGAAAAAGTAGGAGCAACCGTGTTACTAGGTCTAACGGCGGCGCTTTTAGCTGCTTTAATAGGAACTTTTATGGGGATTTATGCTGCTAGAAATGAAGGTGGCGCTTTTGATATTGTTTCATCTGGAACATCATATGCCTTTAACTCTATGCCGAATTTCTGGCTTGGATTGATGCTGATTATCATATTTTCTTCAAATCTTGGAATTCTTCCTTCTTATGGAATGACGGATACAAGAGCGGGATATACGGGAATTCAACATGTTTTAGACATAGCAAAGCATATGATTCTTCCAGTAGCAACCTTGACATTGGTACTAATTCCGCAATATTTTCGAATTGCAAAGTCTTCCGTGTTGCAAGTAACGAATGAAGATTTTATTACAACTTTTAGAGCGACTGGAATGAGTGAAAAGAAGATTTTTAATAAGTATATTTTCAGAAATGCTATCTTACCTACAGTTACAATTTTTGGTATTTCGATGGCATATCTAATTACGGGAGTAACATTGATTGAAATTGTTTTTGCTTGGCCTGGAATGGGACGCCTTGTGATGACAGCGATTAATCAGCGAGATTATCCGACATTAATGGGGATTTATTTGATTATGTCTATTTCTGTGGCAGTTGTAATGCTAATTGTAGACATTGTTTATGCAATGCTTGATCCTAGAATTAGATATGAATAGAGGTGAGTTGGATGGAAAAAGTAAAACATGGCTTTCAAAAAGGAGTCAAAAATATTTTAAATGATAAACAGCTTTTGGCTGGGGTAATTGGAATTATTATTCTGCTTTTTGTTGTTATATTTGCACCAATCCTGGCATCAGAAAATCCTTATCGATATGGGAAAGATATTTTAAGTGGTTTAGGTCAGAATGGACATCTGCTTGGAACGAATCATATGGGGCAGGACATCTACAGTATGATTATTTATGGAGTGAGAACTTCGTTAAAAGTAGCAGTTATTTCAGCATTAATTTCGGGAGTGCTGGGAGTATTGATTGGAGGTGCAGCAGGATTTTTTGGAGGAAAAGTAGATACGTTTGTGTCAGAAGTAATTAATGTATTTATGATGCTTCCAAGTTTCTTTTTAATCTTATTGATCATTGCTTTATTTGGAAACAGTATTTATAACGTTATGATTGTTATTGGTATTACTACCTGGCCAAGTAATGCAAAGTTAATGAGAGCGCAGGCACTTTCGCTTCGGCAACGCACATTTGTAAAGAGTGCTGAGGCAATGGGGGAAACAAAGCTTCAAATTTTATTTAAGTATATTATTCCAAACGGGATTTTTCCGGTTATTGCCAATACAACGATGGGAATGTCGAATGCTATTTTGACAGAAGCGGGCTTATCGTTTCTGGGGCTGGGAGATCCATCGATTATTAGTTGGGGACAAATGATTTATACTGGAAAACAGTATATTACAAGTGCATGGTGGATTTCTACTTTTGCCGGAGTTGCTATTATGATTACCGTATTAATTTTTTATTTACTCGGGGATGGACTGAACCATGTATTGAATCCGAAGCATATGAATAAGGGGGGAAAATAAATGGAAAAGATCCTGAATCTGAATCATGTGAATGTTACATATGTTAATAAAGAAAAAAAGGTATATGCGGTTAGAAATGCAACCTTTTCCATTGAAAAAGGTGACTCTTTAGGAATTGTTGGAGAATCTGGTTCTGGAAAATCAACATTAGCAATGGCACTTTTAAGACTACATAATGAAAAAAGCACAGAAATTACTGGTGAAGCTGAATTCATGGGAAAGAATCTTATTGGAATGTCTCAGAATGAAATGAATGAAATCAGATGGAGTGGCATTTCAGTTGTGTTCCAAAAAGCGATGAATGCATTAAGCCCGGTTCATCGGATTAGCCAACAGGTAGAGGATATTTATCATGTACATGAACCACAGGCAAGTAAAAAGGAAATTGAAGATAGAATGATATATCTATTGAAATTAGTTAATTTACCGGAGCGAGTATATCATCTGTATCCACATGAAATGTCTGGAGGGATGTTACAAAGAGTAGCAATTGCGATTAGTTTGTTACATAATCCGAAATTAATTATTTTTGATGAAGCAACAACAGCGTTAGATGTGGTAACACAAGGACAGATTTTACAAGAAGTTGTCCAAATGGAAAAAGAGTTAGATATGACAAGAATTATGATTACACATGATATGTCTGTTGTGGCAGCATCTTGTAATAAGGTTGCAGTTATGTATGCAGGTGAGTTTATGGAAATTGGAAAGGTACAGGATATTTTCAAAAATCCACTACATCCATATACAAAAGGGCTTTTAAATTCTTTTCCATCGTTAAAAGGTGAAAATGAAAAGTTGCATGCAATTCCAGGTTTTTTACCAAATTTATCTGAAATTGGAGAGGGATGTATTTTTGCACCGAGATGTCCATATGCGACTGATAAATGCTTCCGTGAAAAACCGGCTCAAGTTCAATTGGAAGATGAGAGAATGATATCTTGCTGGCTTTATGAAGGAGGGACAGGAGATGGAAAATAAAGCTTTTATTTCAGTAGAAGATGTAGCAATGTGGTATCCATATAAGGGAAATGACAAGGCAGCTATTAAAAGCAAAAAAGAAAAAAATTGGATTAAAGCAGTTGATGGGATAAATTTATCGATTAATCGTGGAGAAATCTTGGGAGTCATCGGCGAGTCTGGTTGTGGAAAATCTACATTGGGAAAGATTCTTACAAGATTAGAAAAACCAACAAGAGGCGACTGTTATATTGATGGTGTTTCCACAAGTGAAATGGAAAAAAAAGATCAAAAGAAATTTAGGCGGACAGTTCAAATTGTATTTCAGAATCCTTTTGATACATTTACTCCCAGAGATACCATTGAAAAAATCTTGTTACGTCCACTGAAAAATCACAATATTGGAAAAGATGATGCAGAAAGAAGACAGATGTGCATCCGTGGACTTGAATCAGGAGGATTAAGACCGGCAGAAGATATTTTAAAAAGGTATCCGCATGAATTATCCGGAGGACAATTACAGAGAATTTCGATTATCCGTTCTATGTTTTTGAATCCAAGCTTTATTATTGCAGACGAGCCTGTTTCAATGTTAGATGTTTCAGTGCGGGCAGATATTATTAATATGTTAATGGAATTAAGTCACAGTAAGAATGCCGCGGTAATGTTTATTAGTCATGATATTGCATTGACGAGATATATTTCAGATTATATTGCAGTTATGTATTTGGGAAGAATTGTGGAATATGGAAAGGCCGATGACGTGATCAAAAATCCCAAACATCCATATACAAGAGCATTGATTTCTAATTGTGCATCTATTGATCCAGATGAAAAAGTGCAGAATATCTCTATTGAAGGAGAGCCACCCACTCCATTAAATCCAGGACCGGGATGCTATTTTGCACCAAGATGCTATTGCTCTTGTGAAAATTGTTATAAAAAATATCCTGAAAGAGTTGATTTTGGGAATGGACACTGGGCAATGTGTTCCAGAGTAAAATAAATATTCAAAGGAGGAAAAGAATATGAAAACAAATATGAAAAAAAGGATTGCACTTTTAACAGCAATGGCAATCAGTATGACAGCCGTATTGGCAGGATGTTCCGGAGATGCAAAAGAAAAAGGAACATCTGACAATGGCGGTAAAGATACGTCAGCAGAAGGCGGAACTTTTATTGTACGTTCTGTAGGAGATCCTATGTCTTTTAATCCTAATATTCAAGGTGATGATAATGGGTATCCAATTGCACAAAATACATATCGAAGATTATGTGCATTAGATTCCAGTAAACAGAATATTGTTCCAGAAGCGGCGACTAAGTGGGAATATAGTGATGATGCAAAACAGTTAACATTCACATTGAGAGAAGATCTGAAATGGTCAGATGGTAAACCACTCACGAGTAAAGATGTAAAGTATACGTTTGATACAATTAAAGAAAGTCCAACATACTATTTCAGTGCAAATATGGCAAATGTAGAATCTATAGAAGCGCCAGATGATTATACTGTTATATTTCATTTGATTGAACCGGATGCATCTTTTGTAAATATACTTGGCTGGTATGCTACATTTATTATGCCGGAACATATTTACAATAATGGAGAAAAATGGGAGGACAATAAAGAAATATCTGATCCTACTGTGACATGCGGACCATTCACTGTGGAAGAATATGTGCAGGGAGAAAGTGTAACACTTGTGCGTGATGAAAATTATCCTGAGCCAGCAAAATTAGATAAATTAATTTTCTCAATTATCCCTGATGAAGCAACTGCAATTCAAGCGTTAAAAAATGGAGAAATTGATTTCTTCGAAAACCTTCCTGCTTCTTATGTAAAAGAGTTGGAGGCTGATCCGAATTTAAGAGTAGAAGTTAATGAATATCCATCGCCAATTCGTATGGTATTTAATATGGAAAATGAAACAGTAGCTGATCAAGCGGTAAGGAAGGCAATTGCAATGGCAATTGACCGCGAGGAGATTTCCGAAAAAGTATTTGATGGAATTCAGAAACCGGAATACAGTCTTTATCCATCTATCGTAGAATGGGCGGCTAATACAGAAGATACAGCACCGGAATTTGATGTTGCAGGTGCTCAGAAAGTTTTAGAGGATGCAGGATATACAAAAAATAGTGATGGAATGTACATTACAGGACTTACACTAGATGTATTTGAAGGATCTGGATATCCAGATACAGCAAAGCTTATCAAAGCGACATTAGAAGAGGTAGGAATCGGTGTTGAGGTACAAGTATCTGAATATAATGCATGGAGTCAAAAAGTATCTGTAGATCGTGATTTTTCTATTTTACTTATGGGTGGATTTATGGGACCGGATCCATCAGCATTGACAAACCGAATTGGTACAGGGAAAGGTGCAAACTATGGAAGTTATAGCAACCCAGAAGTTGATAATCTTCTGAAGCAGGGGGCAGCTACAATAGATCAAAATGAACGTGCAGAATATTATAAAGAAGCGCAGAAAATCCTTGCGGAGGATCTTCCATATTTGAATATTGTAAGTTTTGCAGGACCAGAAGGAAGTAGTGCAAACTTTAAGAATCTACCATTTGATGGAGCAGGAAAATGGGGATGGGCAGATTATTCTCATGTAGAAAAAGTTAAATAAGTTTTAGGAATATTAAGGAGGATACTTTGAAAATGGAGAAAAGAAATTTCATAGTATCCTCCAGACAATATGCAAGGAGGTTTGAAAAATGAAGGCCGTGTATAGGAAATTGTTAGAAGAAATTCCGGATTATAAAGAATTTTTGACTGTAGAAGAAATGGATGAATCATCTAAAAAATTAGCTGAACAATATCCGGAATGTGTATCGGTATTTGAAATTGGAAAAACAAGAGAAGGACGCAGCTTAAATTGTTTGAAAATTGGAGAAGGGCAGCATACGGCACTTATGTTTGGATGTCCGCATCCAAATGAACCTATTGGAACAATGATGCTGGAATATTTTACAAAAAGTCTTGCAGAGCAGCCTGAACTTCGGAAAGAACTTGATTATACATGGTATGTTGTCAAAGCTTGGGATGCAGATGGGTTGAAACTGAATGAAAAATGGTTGAAAGGTCCATATACACTTTATAATTATTCAAGGAATTTCTTCAGACCGGCAGGTTTTAAACAAGTTGATTGGACTTTTCCAATAGACTATAAAGAATTACATTTTCATGATACTATTCCAGAAACAAAAGCAATGATGAAATTAATTGATCAAATTCATCCGGAATTCATCTATTCATTGCATAATGCAGGATTTGGTGGTGTGTACTGGTATTTATCAAAACCAACACCAGAAATTTATGATGAAATGCGAGAAGCTGCGAATAAAGTAGATGTACCATTAAATCTAGGTGAACCTGAAGCTCCATATTGCATTGAGTGGTCTCCGGCAGTTTATCAGAGTCTTGGAATCAGACAAGATTATGATTATATGGAACAATATGGTAATGTTGACATGGCAAATGCAATCAAGTGTGGTACTTGCAGTGCGGATTATGGAAAGGAAGTCTGTGATGCATTTACTTTATTGACAGAACTTCCATATTTCTATGATAAGCGGATAAAGGATATGTCGGAATCAGATATATTGAGAAAAGATGTTGTATTAGAAAAATTAGAATGGAATGAAAAAAGTAACCAGTACATTACGGATACGCTGAAGATTTCGCAGAAGTATATGGATTCGGAAAATCCATTTTTGTTGGCATTACTGGCATTTTCAGAAAATGATTCAGGAGAAGCAACGAAACGAATGATTGAAGAAAATCCAGAATACCATAAAATGGCCACGGTAGCAGAAAAGTTTGATAATCAATTAATTTCTAAATTTTATAAATTGCTCAGTTATGGAATGCTTGTCCGGGCAAATGAATCTGAACTGGATAAAATGAGAAAATTGGGAGAGTGCGATAAAGAAAAAGAAAGTGCTCTTTTGAAAGCCTTTGCTATTGCTGAGGAAGAGCATAAAAAACTGGCAGAACAGTTAGAAAAAGAGATTACATATGAAGTAGTTCCGATTCGTAAATTAGTATCGATTCAATTAGAATGTGGCATTTTAATGGCAGAGTACCTAAAGAGTCATTAAAAAGGATGAAAGAATGGATATTATTGAAACGATTCAAAGCAGGTATGTAGGATTAACAAAAAAGCAGAAGCAGATTGCAGATTATATGGTTAATCATATTGATAAAATGTCGTTTATTACATTAAAAGAAATGAGTGCGGCAACAGCAATTACAGAGACGACTATCTTAAATGCTTGTTCTGCAATGGGGTTTTCGAGTTTTAATGAAGTAAAATATGAGGCGAGAAAATATCTGGGATTAAGAGAAAAACTACAACTTCATGAAGAAGGTGCATATTTCCAGTTAGAAATTCCCAAATATGATCTCAAAGATCAAAGAGCGCTTTTAAAACAGATATGGGAAGAAGAAGGAGCACTATGGGAAATCTACTCTGCAACATTTAATTTAGATGATATTATGCGAATTGCTTGGGAATTTTTGGATAAGAGAAATATTGTATTGTGTGGACGGGGAATTTCCAAAATATTGGCAGAGTTTTTATCCATTCGTCTTGCTGGATGTGGGATTGCATCTGTTGTCATGGATACGGAGTTGAATGACAGTATTCATGTGGCGCTTCCACTCTTTCAAAAAGGTGTACTGGTTGTTGTGATTTCTTTTCCAGACTATTATTTTATGACAGATAAGATAGCAGAATATGCAAAGGAGCAAAAATGCAGAGTGATTTGTATCACAGACTCTAAGACGGCGAATATTGCAAAATTTAGTTATGAAGTATTGGCGGTTCCGAGTAATACACGGTTATTTCTAAATACACTGTCTATTCCTATGGCGTTGGTAAATATTTTAACTTCGGCAATTGACATTGTAAAGAATTATAGTGGCGATGAAGAAGAGGTAACAGATAAATTTCGAAGACTGTTTCATGCAAAGCAAATTATTGAAAAGGGAACAATGACGTAATTAGTTACAAGAAATTTTTTGAGAAGATATATCCATCTGGAATTCAAAATATAGCCCTCAAGAGTTTTTCAGATGGATGTGCTTCAGAATTATCTTATAAACTGGCGCCAAAGAATTGAACATATTCCGGTCAGAAATTATGATAGATTTCTGACCGGAATATTTTTTAAAAATTATCCAAGATATGCTTTTAATAAATTCAATGTGTTATCTACACCGTCTGTATGGCTTCTTTCATAACCGTGAGAAGCATATACGCCAGGTCCGATCAGACCGTGTCTGATATCATATCCGGCGCGCAGTGTACATTCTACGTCAGAACCATAATATGGGTAAACGTCAATTGCATAGTCAACGCCAGCTTCTTTACCAGCTTTTACGAGATCTGTAACAACGTCGTAATGGTATGGACCGCCGCTGTCTTTTGCACAGATAGATACCTGGTGTTCTGTACAGGTAAGACCATCACCAACACATCCCATATCTACAGAGATTGCTTCCGTTACACCAGCTGGAACAGAAGCAGAACCGCCATGTCCGACTTCTTCAAAAACAGTGAAATGTTCGTAAATGCGTCTCTGCGGAGTAACATTTTCATCTTTCAGGTATTTGGCATAGCCAAGTAAAATAGCAGCGCTTAATTTGTCGTCAAGGAAGCGGCTCTTGATATAGCCTTTCTCTGTGACTCTTGTTCTTGGATCGAAGCAAACAAAGTCTCCAACCTGGATGCCGAGCTTCTCAGTTTCTTCTTTGGAAGATGTCTTTTCATCCAGAACAACTTCTACAGAGTCAAAGGTACGTTTTGTTTCGCTGTATTCTCCGTTTACATGAACGGAAGCGTTGATGAGCTGGCAGGTACCTTCGTAAGAACCGTCAAATTTAGTCACGACACGGCAGTTTTCTGCTTCGGCATTGTTAGCATTCATTCCGCCGATGTTTGTGATGCGAAGACGTCCGTTGCCTTTGATCTCAGCAACCATTCCGCCGAGTGTATCCACATGAGCTTCCAGAAATACAGCATCCTCTGTATTTGTACCACCGATGTCAACTAATACTCCGCCTTTTACAGTGATCTCAGGATGATATCCGAGACGTGTGAATTCATCAGCGAGATAGCGAGCGACTTCTTTTGTGTAGCCGGATGGACTGTCGATGGATAATAATTTTTTTGCCTGTTCCACAATGTAATCTGTGTACTGTGTCATAATAATAATCCTCCTGTTGTTCAGTATATAATCTGCTAATATTATAGCATATACTTTACTAAAGAACTAGAGTCTGTTTAGAAATGTTGTGAGATAATTGAAAGCAATTTGGGGGTGTGTTATAATCCCTGCAAGATTAAAAATAACGTATGATTAAGAAAAGGAGGCGGGTACTTTGGTGGAAGTCAGATATATGGAGAAGAGTGACAGGGAATTTTGGTATACATTAGATAAGCATTTGCCGGAACAGGAGTTTGAGAATAAAGTGAATACAAAGAGGGGATATGTTCTTTTGGAGAATCAGTGTCCGGTAGGACTTCTGAGATATAATCTCTTTTGGGATAATACACCGTTTTGTACCATGCTGATACTAAAAGAAGCATATCGCGGCAAAGGATATGGCAGCGTGCTGATGGAGTATTGGGAGAAAGAGATGAAAGATCTGGGGTATGGAATGCTTTTGACATCCACGCAGGTGGATGAAGAAGCGCAGCATTTCTATCGGAAACTGGGGTATAAAGACTGTGGAGGATTTGTGATAGACATTCCGGCTTATGCACAGCCGATGGAACTTTTTTTGATAAAAGAATTGTCCTGACAGAAAAATATAAAAGATATAAATCATTAAGATACCGGCGTGCACAAAATGTACAGCCGGTATCTTAGGTTAGGGGAAATATGATAAATAGTAGTTGGCAAATTAATAAGCGGTAAACGCCTGCATTGTCTGCTCGTTGAGGTGTTTTGCGTCATCACTATAATAGGAAGAAATGACAATAAAACGATCATCTTTCAGAGCTACATAAAAATCTTCGTGGAACGGAATACCGCCTTCATCTACAGCAGAAATAGAAAGCTTAGAATAAGATAGATTTCCAATCTGCACAGTATCGTAAGTATCGTTAGACTGATAATTAAATGTATCAGAAGAATAAGTCGAAACGATGAACTGCAGATATTCATTTACTGTCATGCCTTCATAGAAGACATTCTCCACAGACAGGGAAAGATAAAAGGAATTTTCCGGATCATAGACACCAAGCTCGTTAATGATTCCGGTATTATCAAGAAGCTCGCCATTTTCATCGGTAATTCCGATATCCAGTTCTTCTCTTGATTCCATGTATAAGCCGGCTGGACAGAGAAAACGCAGACCAGCCCATTCACTCTCGTAAGTAGTTTCCGTGAGAATACCTCGTTCGAAACTGTCACAAGCGTCTTCGCTTTGCTCCGGTTCAGGAAGAATTCTCTGAAGTTCTTCGCTGGCAGCGTCAGGCGTTGCGGCAATTGAGAGAGCTTTATGTACCTGACGGGTAACAGCAGAAGAATATGCTGTCAGAAAAAGCACCGGCTGTATTAGAAGTCCGGCAATAATTCCGAAAATAAGCATTATTTTTTTCCACCCTTTGTACATAAACATCTCACCATCTTTCAAAAGACTATTTTATAATACAATTGTAATATAATAGTACGAATTTCGCAATGGAAATTCACAATGTTTCACAAAAAATTGTACGCTATTCTAAAAGGAATTGACTTCTTAAGAGTTTATAAACTTTTAGCAATTTTCTTGACAAAAATGGCGGGGAAAGATATGATTAGAATCGATAGTTTACATTAGTTATTAGAAAAGGCTGAGAGAAAGAGGAGTACACAGAGAGGGCGCTGAAAGAGAAGATCATTCACTGGCTGAGAGGTGATCGCAGAGAGCGGCTGTGGAAGGTAGCTTTGGAGCCGGATATCTGAACCGCAGATGTGATTAGGGTATCACGGGAGTTCCCGTTACAGAACAGAGAGATATCTGTAAGCAATTACAGATAACAAAGGTGGTACCGCGATAGATTCGCCCTTTACAGTTGTAAAGGGCTTTTTTACTTTATAGGAAAGTTCGACTTTCGTCGAACTTTTGAATGAAAATAGCCCGCACAAAGGCGGGCAAAGGAAATAGACGGTTTGAGTTTAGAAGATATAAAAACCTTCTTCGCCGAAATCGTCATCATCCAGATCATCAAATTCGTGTAAGAAATAATCCATATCCAAAAGATCATCATCGCTCATGTCGCGGACTTCGTCAGAAGTCATGCCTTCTGGAGGATTTTTAATATACTGTTCCCGAAGTTCCTTTGCAAGTTCTGCCTCAGTGATTCGTTTCATAGTGATCGCCTCCATTTCCATATTAGATACGTTGATTGTACCATGTAACAGGAGACTGTGGAAGAGAAGAAGGAGAGGCAGGAGAACGGCATCGGTGCTTACGCATCACTCTTTCATATAATTCATGCAAAGGAACAGGTTCATGGTTGAAATATAACTCAAGGAAAAGCATAGTTGTACCACAAGAAGGGCATTTTAGAGGATCATAACCAAAAGTATGAAGGATAGAATCTCGCCACCGATTAAAGGAAAGGAATATTTTGTGCTTTTCCCTGGAGATTGCTCTGTGAAGAGACTGGTCAGATTTACATTGTCTGACATATATGCCGTAATAACGAACCATCTTGAAATGTTTTTCAGGGATATGCTGAGTAAGTCGTGCCATGAAATCAAGAACAGGGAGAGTTTCAGTGACCAGTTTTTCGTCTTCATGACGATTATAGTGAAAAGTAACAAATTCACCGTCGTAAGAATCAATACGAGAGGTTGCAATGACTGGTCTGCCAAGATAACGGCCAATGTAGTTAATCACATGAGAGGGGTTGCATTTATTGGGCATAGCTCGAACATAAAAACCATTTTTATGTTCGGTGTAGATAGAAGCCTTAAGTTTTTTAAAGGAGTCACCGAGCTTAGAATGTAACTCGTTCAAAAGAGCCGTTTGGAATGAATCGCGCAAAAACCTATAATTGAAATGTTTTTTGTGACGCCAATGAAGAGAATTCCCAACGCCACCTTCGGAAATGAGACAATGGATATGGGGATTCCACTTTAAATCTCTGCCAAAGGTATGAAGAACACAGATAAAGCCAGGAGTAAAGAGTTCGGTTTTGTTATCTTTATGGAACATGCGAGTGACAACACTGTTGACAGCAGAGAAAAGGCAGTTTAAAAGAGAACGGTCGTTTAAAAATAGAGGACGTAGTTCTCGAGCAATGGTAAACACACAGTGGCGATGCTGGACATTGATGATCTTAAAAGACATAGAAGTAGTTCTGTCGATGGAATACATGTTGCCGCAGGTAGGACAAAACCTAGAATGACAGCGGAAAGGAACATATTTGAAATTTCCGCAGGAAGGGCAGGCATACATGGCACCGCCAAAAGAAGGATCGCCACAATGAATCATTTTTTCTACATTTTCGATGACGGAGTCACGAGGATGTTGAATATAAATCATTTCCTCAAAATGGTCTTTAAAAATTTTTTGTAAAACATTCATAAGACTATTATGAGGGAAAATGAGAAAAAAAGAAACCCCTAATCCCTCAAGAGTGAGGGGAAGGGGAGTTGAAGTGTCGGAGACACTTTTTTATTACGTAGGAAATTCAAAATGAGGAGGATATTTATGAGTAAAGTACTTGAAAAAACTTATAATCCGAAAGAGATTGAACCAAAATTATATGAAAAATGGTGTGAAAACAAATATTTTCATGCAGAAGTAGACCGCAGCAAAAAGCCGTTCACAACGGTAATGCCGCCGCCGAATATTACCGGAAAACTGCACATGGGACATGCATTTGATAATACACTGCAGGATATTTTGATCCGTTATAAGAGAATGCAGGGCTACAATGCATTATGGGTTCCGGGAACAGATCATGCAGCCATTGCTACAGAAGTAAAGGTTACAAACCAGTTAAAGGATCAGGGAATTGATAAACACGAGATCGGCCGTGAAGCATTCCTTCAGAAAACATGGGAGTGGAAAGAAGAATATGCGGGAACGATTGAGAATCAGTTGAAAAAGCTTGGTGTTTCCTGCGACTGGGACAGAGAGCGTTTCACAATGGATGAAGGATGCTCGAAAGCCGTAGAAGATGTATTTATCAAGCTTTATGAAAAAGGATATATTTATAAAGGTTCCAGAATTGTAAACTGGTGTCCGGTATGTCAGACTGCATTGTCAGATGCTGAAGTAGAACATGAGGAACAGGCTGGACATTTCTGGCACATTAAATATCCGATCGTAGGAACAGACCGCTTCCTTGAGATCGCAACAACACGTCCGGAGACTATGCTTGGAGATACTGCTATTGCAGTTCATCCGGATGACGAGCGCTACAAAGATATTGTAGGAAAGATGGTATTGCTTCCGCTTGTAAATAAGGAAATTCCGATTGTTGCAGATGCTTACGTTGATAAAGAGTTTGGAACAGGTGCAGTTAAGATTACACCGGCACATGATCCGAATGACTTTGAAGTAGGAAAACGTCACAATCTTCCGGAAATTAATATTATGAATGATGATGCTACGATCAACGAACTTGGCGGAAAGTATGCAGGTATGGAACGCTATGAAGCTCGTAAAGCAATTGTGAAAGATCTGGAAGAACAGGGATATCTTGTTAAGATCGAAGAGCATACTCATAATGTAGGAACACATGAGAGATGCCATGCGACAGTAGAGCCGTTGATTAAACAGCAGTGGTATGTAAAGATGGAAGATCTGGCAAAACACTGTATTCATGCAGTTGAATCAGGAGAAATCCGTCTGATTCCGGAAAGTATGAATAAAACATATATGAACTGGCTGAACGGTATCCGCGACTGGTGTATTTCCAGACAGATCTGGTGGGGACACAGAATTCCGGCATATTACTGTGACGAATGCGGCGAAGTTGTTGTAGCACATGAGATGCCTGAGAAATGTCCACATTGTGGATGCACACATTTCACACAGGATGAGGATACGCTTGATACATGGTTCAGTTCTGCACTGTGGCCATTCTCTACACTTGGATGGCCGGAGAAAACAGAAGATCTTGATTATTTCTATCCGACAGATGTTCTTGTAACAGGGTACGATATCATTTTCTTCTGGGTAATCCGTATGATTTTCTCAGGTTATGAATATACAGGTAAAGCTCCGTTCCATACAGTATTGTTCCACGGACTGATCCGCGACTCTCAGGGACGCAAGATGAGCAAATCTCTTGGAAATGGAATTGATCCGCTTGATGTGATCGACAAATATGGAGCAGATGCGCTTCGTCTGACAATCGTAACAGGAAACTCAGCAGGGAACGATATGCGTTTCTATGAAGAACGTGTGGAAAACAGCCGTAACTTTGCCAACAAAGTATGGAATGCGTCAAGATTTATCATGATGAATATGGAAGGCAAAGAAATTACAGAACCGTCAAGAGAAGAACTTGAGGCAGCAGATCGTTGGATCTTATCAAAAGTGAATACACTTGCAAAAGATGTAACAGAGAATATGGACAAGTTTGAACTTGGTATTGCAGTTCAGAAAGTATATGATTTTATCTGGGATGAATTCTGTGACTGGTATATTGAGCTTGTAAAATATCGTATGTACCACGCAGAAGAGAATCCGGTATCTGCAAACAGTGCGCTTTGGACATTGAAGAAAGTATTGGGAGATGCACTGAAGCTGCTTCATCCATATATGCCGTTTGTAACAGAAGAAATCTACAGTGCACTTGTACCGGAAGAGGAATCTCTGATGATGTCCTCCTGGCCGGTATGTGATGAAGCACTGTGTGATACAGAAGCAGAAAATATTGTGGATCATATGAAAGAAATTATCCGCAGTGTTCGAAATACAAGAGCTGAGATGAATGTTCCGGCAAGCCGCAAAGCAAAAGTATATGTAGTTTGTGCGGATGAGGAACTCAGAAACGGTTTTGAACATATGAATCATTCTGTACTGCCGCTTATGAGTGCAAGTGAGATGATTGTAACTGCAGTGAAAGAAGGAATTGCCGAAGATGCTGTATCGATTGTAGTTCCGGATGCCAGCGTTTACATGCCGCTTGAGGATCTCATTGACTTTGAACAGGAGATTGCCCGCCTTGAGAAAGAAGAAGAGAAGCTGAAAAAGGAGCTGGCTCGTGTCAATGGAATGCTGAACAATGAGAAGTTTATGAGTAAGGCGCCGCAGGCAAAAGTAGACGAAGAGAAAGCGAAACTTGCAAAATATGCACAGATGATGGAGCAGGTTCAGGAAAGACTTGGACAGCTTCGCAAATAATGTGTTTTACTGATGATTTGATGAGAGGTTTCATACATGAAAAAATTTCATAAACCAGATATCAAAGGAATGTGGAGCAAGGTAAGAAATCTGAAAAAAGAAGATGTGAAAGAATATCTTCATCAAAGAAAAGTCAGACGGGAAATGATTTTAGAAAAGCGCAGAAACAGTGCGTTTGCAAAAAAAATGCAGCCGGTATACCGGTTTATGAATCGGATTTCGATTCTTATGCACGCACTGTTAGCCTGTGTGATCAACTTTTTTATCGAAGTAATCTCAAGACATTCCTTCATGGAAGCATGGGATTATATGACAGGATCACCGTGGGTATTTTTATATAATGCGTTTTTAATCTTTATTACATTCTCGATTGTATATCTCGTAAGAAGACGAGTGTTTGCCAGAATTATCCTGACGGTGTTCTGGATGGCTTTAGGTGTGACAAATGGCTATATGCTGATCAAGCGTGTCACGCCGTTTAATGCTCAGGATTTGAAGGTTATGGCAGAAGCAATGGCGATCATGAATAATTATTTTGATCCGCTGGAGCTTGTGATGCTGATTGTAGGGATCGGAGCCGTAATCGTCTGGGTTGTTGCAATGTGGAGACGAGGGGGACAGTTCACAGGAAAACTGCACCGTTGGATGGCGCTGATCGGAATTGGATGCTGCGCTCTTGGCTACAGTGTAGTGACAAAGTATGCAATTGATAACCGAGTGATTTCTACTTATTTTGGAAATATTGCATTTGCATATGAGGACTATGGTTTTCCATATTGTTTTAGCGCCAGCCTGTTTAATACAGGAATTCATCAGCCAAACGGATATTCTGAGGCGAAGATGGATAAGATCAGCAAAAAGGGTGAAATGACGATGGCAAGTGCGGACACGAAAGAACGTCCGAATATTATTGTAGTACAGCTGGAATCTTATTTTGACCCGTTGGAGGTAGAATTTTTTGAGACTTCAGAAGACCCGATTCCAAATCTTAGAGAAATGTCTAAAAACTATTCTTCCGGATACTTTAAAGTACCGTCTGTAGGAGCCGGAACCGCGAATACAGAATTTGAGGTACTGACGGGGATGAATATGCGTTATTTTGGACCGGGAGAATACCCGTATAAAACCTATGTCAAAGAGAAACAGTGTGAAAGTGCGGCATCAGCGCTGAAAATGCTTGGCTATGGAACGCATGCGCTTCACAATAATGGCGGTAATTTCTATAGTCGCGCAAAAGTTTATAACAACATGGGATTTGACAGTTTTACAAGCAAAGAATTTATGAATATTCTTCAGTTTACAGAAAATGGCTGGGCGAAGGATGATATCCTTGTAGATCAGATTACAGAGGCGATGGATTCTGACGAAGAGAGAGACTTTGTATTTTGTGTCAGTGTACAGGGGCATGGAGATTATCCGGAAGAACCGGTATTGGAAGATCCGCATATCAAACTGAGTGGAATTGAAGATGAGGCGACAAAAAATAAGTGGGAATATTATGTGAATCAGGTGTATGAGATGGATGCATTTGCAGGACATTTGATTGAAGAAGTAAAGAAGCGTGATGAGCCTACCGTTGTTGTCTTTTATGGAGACCATCTGCCGACATTAGGTCTGGAAGTAAAAGATTTAAAGAGCCGTTATCTCTATAATACGAACTATGTTATCTGGGATAATATGGGACTTAAAAAGTCAGACCGGAATATCCCGGCATATCAGATCATGGCAGATGTATTTGACAGAGTCGGTTTCCATACAGGTTCTGTGTTTAACTATCATCAGCAGAGAAGACAGACGAAAAACTATCTGTCAGACCTGGAACTTCTGCAGTATGATATGCTTTACGGAGAAGGATACATTTACCAGGGAGAGACTCCGAAGATCGGAGGCTACATGGAAATGGGTGTGAAAGACGTTTATATCACTGATCTTGTTTCGCATTTAGATGGTGCTTACAGTATTTACGGAGATCATTTTACAAAATACAGTAAGGTTTATATCAATGGTGAAAAACAAAAATCCACATTTTTAAATAATACAAGGATTG
This sequence comes from Faecalicatena sp. Marseille-Q4148, assembly GCA_018228665.1. Lineage (NCBI taxonomy): Bacteria > Bacillati > Bacillota > Clostridia > Lachnospirales > Lachnospiraceae > Faecalicatena > Faecalicatena sp. Marseille-Q4148. Next base: position 1,689,398 of record CP073692.1, on the reverse strand, counting down.
ATTTGAAAGAAAGTACTCTGAAAGAAGGAGATGTTGTTGAAATCAGTCAGGTAGGTTCCAGCAATACAATCTTTCGAACGTCTGCGGCTTATGTATATTACGACGGAAAACTTGTGGAACAGACAGAAGAGACAGCAGAGAATGCCGAGGAGGAAATTTCCGATAAGGAGGCTGCTGAAGGAGAGGCCGGTAAAGATCAGGCAGCAGATCAGAAACAGGAGAAGACAGAATAAGTGGTTTGTTGGGAGAACGACATGAATTATCAGGAAGCAGAAGATTATATTTACAGTCTTCCAAAGTTTACAACAAAAAACTCTCTTGAGCATACGCGGCAGTTTTTGAAACGCCTGAATGCAGAAGGAAGAGAGCAGAAGATACTTCACATTGCAGGCACAAATGGAAAAGGTTCCGTTTGTGCCTATCTGCAGGCGCTTCTATTGTCAGAAGGAAAGACAGTTGGAATGTTTACTTCGCCTCATCTTGTAAAGATGAATGAGAGAATCTGTGTGAATGGACAGGCGGTTGCAGATGAAGTCTTTTTGGAAAGTTTTGAGAGGGTGCGAAACGCAGTAAAGAAAATGCAGGAAGAAGGAATCGCACATCCGACTTTTTTTGAATTTCTTTTTGGAATGGGAATGGATATTTTTGCAGAAAGCGGTGTAGAATATATTATTCTTGAAACAGGACTTGGCGGAAGGCTGGACGCTACCAATGCGATCGGCAATCCTGTTATTTCTATTATTACGTCTATCAGTTTGGATCACACAGAGATTCTTGGAGAGACAATGACTGAAATAGCAGCAGAGAAAGCAGGAATCATAAAACCGGGAGTTCCGGTAATTTTTGACGGGAACTGTGAAGAAGGCGCCAAAGTAATAAGAGACAGAGTTAGAGAACTCGGAGCACCTTGTAGAGAAATCACGAAAAATGCGTACGAAATTCAAAAAACTGCAGGAAAAGATATTGCATTTTCAAGTGTGAGTGCGTATTATGAAACTACCGTATGGCACTTGTCCACAACAGCGTTGTACCAGCCAATGAATGCCATGCTGGCATTAGAGGCGATGCGAAGTTTGTGGAAAGAAGAAAAGCATCTTGACAGATGGCAGAAAGCCCTTGCCGGAGTACACTGGGCAGGAAGAATGGAAGAAGTGAAACCGGAAATTTTTCTGGATGGGGCGCATAATCTTGGTGCAGTCAAGGCCTTTGCAGAGTCTGTTTCGGCAAAAGAAAAGCGGGGAAAACGAGTAATCCTTTTTTCGGCAGTACAGGATAAGGACTATGAACATATGATTCGGCTTCTTGCAGGAGCGGGCTGTGCAGATGTATTTGTTATTACGGAGATTAAAGATCAACGGGCGGCAAGTCCGGAAGAACTTTGCCGGATATTCAAGGAAGAGACCGATTGTCCGGTAAAAGTAATCGAAGATTATCAGCAGGCTTTTTCATATGCCTGTAAAGAAAAAGGGGAGAACGGGGAGCTCTACTGTCTGGGCTCACTGTATCTGATTGGTATGCTCAAAGAGCTGTTAGGAGGAAAATAACATGCTTGACTTTGAAGAAGAATTAAAGAAATTTAAACCGAGTTTAGAAGTAGAAGAGATCGAAGAGGCCGTATATGAGGAAGACCTCACGGATATGTCTGATCTTCTGCGGGAAATGATGCACCAGACGAAATAGTGAATCAGAAAGATTGTGGGGAATACAAGTGGAATATCAAAAGAGACTTATCCGTCAGTCGAATTACTGGTATAATGATGGACTGAAAAAGGCACAGATCAGAGATCTGTCCGGAGCGATCGCGTCTCTGCGAAGAAGTTTACAATATAACAGGGCGAATACGCAGGCGAGAAATCTTCTTGGGCTTGTGTACTATGGCCGGGGAGAAGTGTCAGAGGCACTGGTGGAATGGATCATCAGCAAAAGTTTTCAGGCACATGAGAATATCGCTGAATATTATATCCGTAAAGTACAGGATTCGGCAGGGCAGTTAGAGACAATCAATGATGCTGTGAAGAAATACAATCAGAGTATTACGCATTGCTTTCAGGGGAATGAAGATGTGGCAGTCATTGAGCTTCGCAAGGCTGTAACGGAACATCCATCTTTTGTAAAGGCATTTCAGCTTCTTGGGTTAATCTATCTTCATACCGGACAGCCGGCAAAGGCGAAACAGATGCTGAGAAGAGCGCAGCGCCTTGATACAACAGATCCGCTCACGCTTCGATACTTGCATGAGCTAAAGCTGTTTGGCAATGGGAAGCAGGCCGGCCAAAGAGAAGAAAAGGAGAAGACGGTTACATACCAGGTAGGAAATGAAACGATTATCCAGCCGGCTGCCTCTGTAATGAAAGATATGCCGCCATCAATGATGATTATGAATATTTTCGTGGGAATCTTGATTGGAGCAGCCTTTGTATGGTTTCTGGTTGTTCCGACTGTAAATGCGGCGAAGGCGTCAAATGTGACAAGAACAGCAGCAGCCTATAGTCAGGAGATTGCGGCACAGAAAGCGCAGGTAAGTGCGTTAAAGACACAGCTTGAAGAATACAGGGCAGATCAGGACGAAACGGAAGCAGCGAAAGCAGCGGCAGCTTCTGCTCAGGAAAGTTATGAGGCATTACTGAAAGTATCAGATCAATATGCATCAGGAGACTATAGTTATGCAGATATGGCTGAGGTCCTGAGAACGGTAAATGCATCCGTACTGGGAGAGACCGGAAGCGCTGATTATACAAGACTTGCCGGCAAGATCTATCCGAGTGTGTGCAGTAAGCTTTACAGTGAAGCAGCTAATTATCACGCTGATGAGAATTCGGAAGGAGAAATTGCAGCTCTGGAAGAAATTATTGCTATGACAGAAGACTATAAAGACGGAGACGCGCTTCTTGCATTGGCAGATGCATATCTTGCCTCCGGCAATACAGAAAAGGCGAAAGAAAAATACAACCGTGTAATAGAACTTTATCCGGATACGGAACAGGCAGACCTTGCAGCGGGCGGTCTTTCCGGGACACCGGCAGGAATCTTTTCATCAGGAGATTCATCATCTGATTCAGAAGATTCCTACGATTCATATGATTACGAAGAAGAATAAAAAAGTTACGTCAGAGAAGGAAAGTGTAAGAAATTGCATTTTCCTTTTTCATTTGCCGGAAAAGCAAAGGAACAGGAAGCAGATTCCGGCAAAGAACACAGGGGGTATTAAGTTTATGGAGTATTTAATTGAAGAAAACTGTCTGACAATTTTTCTGCCGCCGGAGGTAGATCATTTTAGTGCAGAGACCATCCGTAAAGAAGCGGACGAACTGATCAGGAGAAAGCATATCCGGTATGTCATTTTTGATTTTAGGGATACAGATTTTATGGATAGTTCAGGAATCGGAGTAATTATGGGGAGATATCGGACACTCTGTTTGTTAGGAGGCGAAGTGTGGGCAGTACATACAAATGAGCGAATGCGGAAAATACTGAAGATGTCAGGTGCAGCGAAAATAATCCGGGTATGTGAGGAGGAAATTTAAAATGAGAGACACCAATGAAATGGAGATCAGGTTTGACAGCTGTTCAGAAAATGAAGGATTTGCAAGAGTAGCCGTGGCGGCGTTTTTAACCCAGCTAAATCCTACGGTGGAGGAAGTTTCCGATGTGAAAACAGCAGTTTCCGAGGCGGTAACAAATGCGGTAATCCACGGATATGAAGGAAAGACTTATCGGGAAGACGGGACGTGCCGTCAGATACAGATTCACTGTCAGATTCGGAAGAAGACGATACAGATCCAGGTTTCAGATGAAGGAGTAGGAATCGAAGACGTGCAAAAAGCAATGGAGCCGATGTATACAACGAAGCCGGAACTGGACCGATCCGGCATGGGATTTGCGTTTATGGAGGCGTTTATGGATGAAGTCAAAGTTGAGTCAGATCCGGGCAGGGGAACAAAGGTTACGATGGCAAAAACAATCGGAAAAGGAAGGAACATATGGACCGCACAATCTCACTGATCAAACAATCTCACGATGGGGATGAGACAGCGAGAGCACAGCTAGTGGAAGAAAATATGGGACTTGTCTGGTGTATTGTAAAACGTTTCTGCGGACGCGGGACAGAGCCGGAAGATTTGTTTCAGATTGGAAGTATCGGACTTTTGAAAGCGATTGATAAGTTCAACCTGGATTTTGAGGTGAAATTTTCTACCTATGCAGTTCCGATGATTGCAGGAGAAATCAGGAGGTTTTTGAGAGATGACGGGATGATCAAGGTAAGCAGGTCATTGAAAGAACTTTCTTACAAGGCACATTTGATACGGGAGAGACTTCAGGAAGAACTGGGAAGAGACGCAACGGTACAGGAGTTGGCGCAAGAGCTTGGTGTGCCGGAAGAGGAGCTTACGATGGCGCTTGAGTCTTCGGGAGAAGTGGAATCCATCTATAAGCCGGTGTATCAAAAAGATGGAAATGAAATCCAGCTTGTAGACAGGCTTATGGAAAAAGAAGGCCATGAAGAACAGATTTTAAATAAGATTGTATTGGGAGGCCTTTTGGAAACGCTGAAGAAGGAAGAACGGCGGCTGATTTATCTGCGGTATTTCAAAAATCAGACGCAAACACAGGTTGGAAAAGAGCTTGGGATCTCCCAGGTGCAGGTATCGCGGATGGAAAAGAAAATCCTGCTCTATCTGCGAAGTCAGATGTAGAAAAAGGCATATCTGAATATTTTTTTCGAGAATGTACATACTACTTCTAAAAGAAAGGATGGTGGAAGGAAATGGAACAGGCAAGAAGAAAACTTCGGATATGCCTAATTTGTGTTGTGTTTGCGGCAGTGTTGGCAGGCATTGCTTATTATTATTACGAAGACGGAAAAATAGAAGTGATAAATAGAGGAACTCTTGTGCGTCAGACGGACACAAAAATAACAGGTGCAGAAGAAGCAAATTGGAAAGAAAAGGGAGCGGCAGAAGAAAAAGAACTCTGCCAGGTAAGATAATGGCGGGGAAGACGACAGTTTATCTGAAGGCGGAACAATGTATTGAAGTGAAGAAGCCGGATGTGACGGTAGGAGATCTTATGGCGGTAGAATGTACAGATCCCATTATGCTGTCAAAGATTAAAACAATAAAAGTACTGAAAATCAATGCGAAAGAACAGAGAAGATATGTGATGAGTATTCTTAGGGTAATTGAGTTGATTCACCGGCAGTATCCGGAAGTAGATATCCAGAATCTTGGAGCACAGGATATGATTATTGTCTATGAGAAACAACAAACACCAAACAAGCTGTTCCATCTGTGTAAAACAGCGGCGGTAGTGCTGATTTCCTTTGTGGGAGCAGCATTTTCGATTATGGCTTTCCAAAATGATGTGGCTATGGCGAAGTTATTTGGACAGGTTTATGAGCTGCTGACAGGCAGTCCTTCGGATGGATTTACTATTTTGGAACTTACTTACAGTGTTGGTCTTACGATTGGGATCTTAATCTTTTTCAATCATTTTGGCGGACGCAAGTTTGCAGTAGATCCAACACCGATGGAAGTGGAAATGCGTCTCTATGAAAACGACATCCAGACAACTTTGATTCAAAACTATTCAAGGGAACAGGTAGAGATCGATGCAGGAGAACCGCATCCGAAGGGAAGAGGAGGAAGCGTATGATGCCGAATTGGGCGGCGCAGATTCTGCTTGGAATGATTGGTTTTTCAGGCGGAGTTGCAATTGCCGGAGGGCTGTTTTCATTTATTATCGGACTTGGCATGATTTCCGAATTTGCAGATCGGACCCGTACCGGTGATAAGGTATTATTATATGAAGAATGTGTTGCACTCGGAGGGATTTTAGGAAATATTTTTTTCCTGTATCGTTTGAACATTCCGGGAGGTATGGTTCTTTTGCCGATATTCGGATTATGTGCAGGGATCTTTGTAGGATGCTGGTCTATGGCGCTGGCGGAAATCCTGAATATTTTTCCAATTTTTGTCAGGAGAGTAAAAATTCTCAAAGGGATTCCCTGGCTTATTGCCGGGATTGCCTTTGGAAAAGGAATTGGAGCAGTGATATTTTATGCGAATCGCTGGTAGAAAGGAGAGATAAGAAATGGGAAACGCATCCGGGAGAAGACAGAGACAGGAAGTAAAAGACGGACTTGCTAATGCCAGAAGGATGGAGACAAAAGAAGAGGAAAAAAAGGCACAGAAGCAAAAGAGAGCGGAAGCATATGAAGCTTATGTAAAAGAAAAAACACCGGTGCATAACGTATATACCAATATGATAAAAGCATTTATTACAGGAGGAAGTATCTGCGTAATCGGACAGGGGATTTCTAATTATTGTCAGTCACTCGGAATGAACCAGGAGATTTGTGGAGCGTGGACATCGCTTCTTCTTATTTTGCTTAGCGTATTACTGACAGGGGTGGGGCTTTATCCCAGAATCGGGAAATGGGGCGGTGCAGGAGCTCTTGTTCCGATTACCGGATTTGCTAATTCGGTAGCGGCGCCGGCAATTGAATATAAGAAGGAAGGACAGGTCTTCGGTGTGGGCTGTAAAATATTTACGATTGCAGGTCCGGTTATCTTGTATGGAATACTGACATCGTGGATGCTTGGCCTGCTCTATTATCTTCTGGGAAGAATGGGGGTAAATTTCTGATGATCAAAGGAAGCCAGAGTATTTCATTTGAACAGGCGCCGTATCTTATTACGGCGGCTTCAGTTGTAGGAGAAAAAGAAGGAGCGGGACCTTTAGGATCGCTATTTGATTTTGTAGATAATGAAAACCTTTTCGGGGAAGATACATGGGAGGCGGCAGAAAGCCGGATGCAGAATAAGGCGTGTGCGATTGCTCTTGGGAAAGCCGGACTTGGTCCGGAGCAGATTCGCTATCTGTTTGGCGGGGACTTGCTCCGACAGGGAATTGCCACATCTCTTGGGGTGGAAGCATTTCAAATTCCAATGTTCGGACTCTATGGGGCCTGCTCCACTTCCGGAGAAGCATTGGCGCTGGCATCTATGAGTGTAGCTGCCGGTTACGGAGACTATATGCTTGCAGTTACTTCAAGCCATTTCGGAAGCGCAGAAAAGGAGTTTCGTTTTCCCCTTGGGTATGCGAATCAAAGACCGCTCTCAGCTTCCTGGACTGTGACCGGGAGCGGGGCTTTTATTGTGGGAACCGCGCCGAGCAACGTAAGGATTGCCGGAGTGACCATTGGAAAAATTGTTGATTATGGTTTGAAAGATTCTCAAAATATGGGAGCGTGCATGGCGCCGGCAGCCTGTGATACGATCTTGAAACATTTCGAAGACTTTGGACGCCGGGCAGAAGATTATGACAGGATTATTACCGGAGATCTGGGCTATGTGGGACAAAGTATTCTGTTTGACCTTATGCGAAAGCGGGGAAATGATATTAAGAGTAATCATAACGACTGCGGAATGATGATTTTCGATCAACAACTGCAGGATACCCATTCCGGAGGAAGCGGATGCGGATGTGCGGCAGCAACACTGGCGGCATGTATTTTGCCAAAGCTTGTAAGCGGGGAGTGGAAGCGGGTACTCTTTGTGCCGACAGGAGCACTCATGTCCACTGTCAGCTATAATGAAGGAGAGAGTGTTCCGGGAATTGCACACGGGATTGTACTGGAACATGCAGAAATCTAAAAATAGCAGGAGGAACTTATGGATTATATAAATGCATTCTGGGTAGGCGGTCTGATCTGTGCAATCGTACAGATTCTTCTGGACCGGACAAAGCTGATGCCGGGAAGAGTCATGGTGCTGCTTGTATGCAGCGGTGCAGTGCTTGGCTGCTTTCAGATTTACGAACCATTTCTGAAGTATGCGGGAGCGGGAGCGAGCGTTCCGTTGCTTGGATTTGGGAATGTACTCTGGAAAGGAGTCAAAGAAGGAATAGACAATAATGGATTTATCGGACTCTTTATGGGAGGATTTCAGGCAAGTGCGGTAGGAATTTCGGCAGCTTTGATTTTCGGATATCTGGCGTCATTAATTTTTGAGCCGAAAATGAAAAAATAAGATGAGAAATATTTGAAAACGGAGCAGTTAATCCCGCGGGGAGGGGAATGCCCTCCCACGCATCGGAATCATATGCTAATTTTGTGTTAAATGTGAGACATCCATCGGGTAATTTCCGTCAAAGCATGCCTTGCAGATCTGAAGATCACCAACCATGGACTGCAGATCTTCGATTTTCATATAACCGAGAGAATCAGCGCCGATCAGCTGACAGATTTCTTCAGTTGTATGCTGATGTGCGATCAACTGTTTGTTGGACGGAACATCAGTTCCGAAATAGCATGGATAGAGAAACGGCGGCGAACTGATGCGTACATGGACTTCAAGGGCGCCAGCCTGTTTCAGCATCCGAATCAGGTTGGCAATCGTAGTTCCGCGCACGATGGAGTCATCTACAAGGATGAGTCGTTTCCCTTTGACAACAGATGCCAGAACATTTAGTTTAATTTTCACGCTGTCTTCTCGTTCCTGCTGACTTGGTTTAATGAAAGTTCTGCCTACATAGCTGTTTTTATAAAAGGCAATTCCAAATGGAATTCCGGATTCCTCTGAATAGCCTTTTGCAGCGGTAATGCCGGATTCAGGAACACCAACAACAAGATCGGCGTCCACAGGATAAGATCTGGCGAGGGCACGTCCTCCCTGAATTCTGGCATCATAGACATTGATTCCGTCGATACAACTGTCTAGCCGCGCAAAATAAATGTATTCAAAAATGCAGCGAGCCTGCTTCTTTTGACACAGTGTTGTGTCGGTTGTAATACCTTCGGAGGTGATAGTAATCATTTCGCCAGGGGCGATATCGCGGATCAGCTCTGCCCCGACAGAAGCGAGAGCGCAGCTTTCAGAAGTAAGAATATAAGTATCCTCCCGTTTGCCAAGACATAGAGGTTTCAGTCCGAGAGGATCGCGGATCCCAATCAGTTTTTTGGGACTCATAATAATCAGTGCAAATCCGCCTTGGATTTTCTGGGCGGTCTGAAGAACTGCTTCTTCCAAAGAAGCAGTATGAATACGCTCTCTGGCAATGGAATATGCAATCACTTCGGAATCGATTGTTGTCTGAAAGATAGCTCCGGTTCTTTCTTGTTGGCGGCGCATTTCTTCCGCATTTGTCAAATTGCCGTTGTGGACAAGCGAGAGAGCGCCTTTTATATAATTCAGAACAAGGGGCTGTGCATTTTCTACAGTGGTTGCCCCGGCAGTAGAGTAGCGCACATGTCCTACACCAATATTCCCCGGAAGCGCGTGGAGTATATCCGGATGAAACACTTCATTGACAAGTCCGAGTCCTTTGTGGGAAAGGATATTTCGTTTTGGTCCATCCGTATGAGTAACTGCGATACCGCAGGATTCCTGTCCGCGGTGCTGAAGTGTAGATAATCCGTAATAGATAGAAGATGCAACATTGTGTCCGGAAGGATCGTAGATGCCGAAAACTCCGCACTCTTCGTGAAGCCCACTGTCATAACAGTTCTTTTGATTCATAAGTATCAGTCCTTTTCCTGAAATTTATTTGAATTTTTTACGATAGAATTATCCCAGACATGTCTGGAAAAGTCAATGTATAATAAGACTAAAATAATGTCTGCGTCAAGGTAAATAATGTTAAATCTATGTAAAATTAAAGTTAATTCTTGTCATTCAGGAAAGATAATGCTATTTTAAATAAGGAAAAATAAAATAACAAAAAGAAAAAGGGAATTTACAGGAGGAAGAAATGAACTATGTAAATATCATTGTGCCATTTGTAGGCGGACTTGGTATGTTCATCTACGGAATGCAGATTATGGCACAGGGGCTTGAAAATGCAGCAGGAAACAAAATGAAGACGCTGCTTGAGATTTTAACGAAAAATAAGCTCCTCGGAGTACTTTTAGGTGCATCTATTACCGCTGTGATTCAGAGTTCTTCGGCAACAACGGTCATGGTAGTTGGTTTTGTAAATGCAGGAATTATGAATCTGACACAGGCGATGGGCGTGATCATGGGTGCCAACATTGGTACAACTGTAACCGGATGGCTTGTCTCCAGTGTGGAGTGGGCGAAGTTTTTAAGCCCGTCAACGCTGGCGCCGATTGCGATTATGATCGGTGTAATTGTCATGCTGACAGGAAAACGCTATGCGACAAAAGAGATTTCCAATATTATCATTGGATTTGGTCTGTTATTTGTCGGTATTTCCACAATGTCTTCAGCAGTAGAGCCGCTTCAGGATTCCGCAGTATTCAGAAGTGTGTTTACAACGCTTGGAGCAAATCCGCTCCTCGGAATTCTTGCAGGTACAGGTGTGACAGCAATTATCCAGAGTTCTTCAGCATCTGTTGGTATTCTGCAGAGTCTTGCAGCAGCAGGTCTTGTACCGTTTAACGCAGCCATTTATATTATCATGGGACAGAACATCGGTACTTGTGTAACAGCGCTTCTGTCATCCATCGGAGCAAAGAGAAATGCAAAGACAGCAGCATTTATGCATTTACTGTTTAATGTTATTGGTACGGTAATTTTCAGCGTGGGAGCAATCATATTCTTCCAGGTAATTAATCCGGCGGCAGGATTAGGACAGATTACGCAGACAGAGATTTCTCTTGTTCATACCGTGTTTAATATTGCAACAACAGTGCTTCTCTTCCCGGTTTCCGGTCTGATTATTAAGCTTGCAAAGAAAATCAGCAGAGTGGAAGAAAGCGAAAATACAGAAGAACAGGTACTTCTGGATGATCGTATGCTTGAGACACCGGGAATCGCGCTTCAGTCTGCAGAAAAAGAACTGATCCGTATGGGCCAGATTGTTGCAGATTCTCTGAGAAAAGCGAAAACCGTTATGTTTACACTTGATCGGGATGCGATCCGTGAAATTTGTGAAGAAGAAGACGTGGTTGATAAGATGAGCGCCCAGATTACATCTTATGCAGTGAAACTCAGTTCCCTGGCGGTCAGCGAGAAGGAACATCAGGAAGTAACACATATGCTTCAGGTGCTGTCTGATATCGAGCGTATCAGTGACTACTGTGAAAATATCTCTGAATTTGCAGAATCACTGATCGGGGGCAAAGCCCAGTTTACGGATGACGGCAAAGAAGAGCTGACAGAGATGATTGAAGTTTGTACAAACAGTTACTTCTATGCGTTGGAGGCTTATGAGACAAGAAGCCGTGAGAAAGCGCTTCTTGTTATAGAAGAAGAGACAAAGGCAGATGCTTTGGAAATTTCTATGAGAGCATCTCATATCAAGCGTCTGACAAAAAATCAGTGCACGACAGAAGCAGGTATCGTATACTTGGATGCGCTTGTATGTCTGGAACGTATTTCCGACCATGCAAGAAATATTGCAGAAGAAGTGCTTGAAAAAGCAGAATAAAGAATCATCAAATCAATCTAAAGAGAACAGCGTTCTGAAAAAAGGACTGCTGTTCTTTTTTTGTGCGGTAAAGACAGTGAAAAACAGGGAATATTCAAAGTTAATAAAAACTTAAAGATTTTGTAGTATCTTTTTTGGCAGTTTTCTAGTATGATAAATTCAAGTGTACTATTGCTTGTAGTACGGTGTTGAAGGAAGGAGTAACGCATGTGAAGAAAGTAATAGAAGTAAAGCAGCTGTATAAGCTGTACCGTGTTGGCGACAGTATTGTCAGAGCGCTGAACGGTGTTGACTTTGAGATATATGAAGGCGAATTCTGTGCGATCGTAGGAACATCCGGTTCCGGTAAATCTACGCTTCTGAATATGCTTGCAGGCCTGGAGCGGCCAACGAAAGGTGAGGTCATCATCAGTGATCAGCATATCGAAAAGCTGAATGAAGATCAGCTTGTAAAATTCAGACGAGATCATGTAGGATTCATTTTCCAGTCGTTTCATTTGCTGGGAACAATGAATGCCACAGAGAACGTAGCCCTTCCGCTGAGCTTTCAGGGTGTTCCGAAAGCGGTGCGGATGAAGAAGGCAGATCAGATGCTGGATCTTGTAAATCTAAAAAAGCATAAGAAGCATTATCCGTCGCAGATGTCAGGAGGACAGCAGCAGCGCGTAGGTGTGGCGAGGGCTCTTGTTGTAAATCCGAAGATCATATTTGCAGACGAGCCTACCGGGAATCTGGATTCTCATACTTCAGAAGAAGTTATGACGCTGATGCAGCAGGTTGTGCGCAGACAGAAGAAGACGCTTGTCATGGTTACCCATGATAACCATCTGGCTTCTTATGCAGACAGGATTTTTCATATTATTGACGGTAAAATCGTTAAAATAGAAGACAACAGGAAAGAGAGTGAGGAAGATCATCATGAAGAGAAGTAAGAAATTTTTAGCAATGCTGCTGTGTCTGGGAATGGTAGGCACAGCGTTTCAGCCGGGAGAGGCACTGGCAGCAGACACAGTATCACAGAAGACGGAAGAGACAAAGTCATCTGTAAGCGCCAAGATACCAACATTAAAGCTGTCCTTTGGAGAAGGGCAGGAGATGCCGGTGTATGAAGCAGGAACAGAAGGGACACTGGAGATTAAGGTTAAGAACAATTCGGATAAAAATATTAAAAATGTTGTTGCAGTGCCGAAGAATGAGAAGAAATGGCCGTTTGATACCGGCAACATGAACAGTACAGTACAGCTTGAAGATATTGCGGCAGGAGAGGAAAAACCGCTTACATATGCAGTGAAAGTTCCGGACGATACACAGGCAGGAAAGTATGAGCTGAAATTTACGATTACTTATGAAGATGAGGAAGGAACGGCTTATACAGCTTCTCCGAATGTGTTTATCCGAATCAATGCAAAGGCACAGCCGGAACCACAGCCGCAGCCGGAACCGCAGCCACAGCCGGAACCGCCGACAGACTCAGGACAGGGCGATATGGGAGGAATCGATATCGGAGGCGGTATCAGCAACGGTGATGTATCCGGAGGAGAAGGTTCAGCTTCCGTGCCGCGTGTCATTGTGACAGGATTTTCTACAGAACCGGCAGTTGTAAAAGCCGGAACAGACTTTAAGCTGATCATTCATTTGAAGAATACCTCAAAGGAAACAGGAGTACAGAACCTGCTGTTTGATCTGCAGGCGCCGACAGAAGGACAGGATGCAAATACAGCATCACCGGCATTTCTTCCGGCATCAGGCTCCAACTCAATCTACCTGGATAAGATAAAAGCGAATGGAGAAAGCGATATTTCTATCGTACTGAATGCAAAGTCAGATCTGGTGCAGAAACCATACAGCATCAATATCGGTATGAAGTATGAGAATAGCGATGCAGCGCAGTTTGAATCAACAGCCAGCGTATCGATTCCGATTAAGCAGGATGCGAGATTTGAATTCAGTGAGTTTGAGATGACATCTGATTCCATTGAGGTTGGATCGGAAGCCAATGTGATGTGCAATCTGTACAATCTTGGACGTACAAAATTATATAATGTGAAAGTTAATTTTGCCGGAGAGGGCATCGAAGCACAGGAACAGTTCCTCGGCAATGTGGAATCGGGTGCGACTGCCTCTGTAGATGCGATGCTGACAGGTGTTCAGGCTACAACAGGAGACGGAACTGTTAAAATGATTATGTCATATGAAGACGAAGAGGGAACACCTGCAACATTTGAAAAGAACCTGACGATGTTCGTTACAGAGCCGATGATAGAGGATGTAGGGATGATGGAGATGCCGGAAGAACCGGAGGAAAAAGGATTCCCGGTAATCCCGTTTGTGATTGGCGGAGGAATTGTAATTGCAGTAGTAGCTGCGGTCATTATTGTAAAAAAGAAGAAAAAACGCAGAATGGAAGATGAGGAGGCCGGATTAGTAGATGAGTTTGATAGACTTACTGAGGATGAGCAGTAGTAATTTAAAGCGAAGAAAGCTGAGAACTTTTCTGACTGTTCTGGGGGTAGTCATAGGAACAGCATCTATTGTTGTAATGGTATCACTTGGACTTGGAATGCAGGAAGCCATGTATAAACAGATTGAGGAGTACGGCGGTCTGACAACAATTACTGTATACAGTATGGATGGCGGCATGGGCATGTATTATAGTGATAGCAACAACGGGCAGCAAAATGATGATGAGAAGAAATATCTAAACGATGATGCAAGAAAAGAATTTGAGATGCTTGAGCATGTGAATGGGGTAGAACCGGTGCTGACTGCAGAGGCCATGCTGCTGAAAGGAAAATATCAGGGATGGATTACTCTGACCGGAATGACACCGTCTGCACTTCGGAATGCAAAGATCAAGATGACGCCGGAAAGTCGTTTTCCGGACAGTGGAACAGGGGAGCTTCAGCTTCTGTTTGGAAATGGAATTCTTACCAATATGTATACCAAGAATGGCGGCGGTGGCTACTACGAGACGGGAGAATTGCCGAACATTGATCTTCTGAAAGATTCTATGTTTTTGATTTTGGACACAGAGGCTTATTATTCTTCGATGGGAAGTACGAACATTCCGGGAGGAGACGGCAGTCAGCAGGAGATCAAACCGCCTAAGAAACATGTAATAAAGGGATGCGGTCTTGTGGAAGGTGGACCGGAAGAGTACAATCAGCATTTTTATAATGTATACTGCGATCTGGATACATTAAAAACAGTCCTTCAGAAAGAGTTCCGGGGGCGGGCGATTCCGGGACAGCCGTTGAATCAGGCAGGAAAGCCATTTAAAGAATTAATGTATTCTGAAATTCGTGTAGAAGTAGATGACATGGAACATGTCAAAGAAGTTTCAGACATTATCCGCAGTATGGGATATAATGCCAACAGCAATGTGGAGGCTTTAGAAAGCACGAAACAGCAGTTTGCAATTGTGCAGGCAGTTCTCGGAGGAATCGGGGCAGTATCGCTCCTCGTAGCGGCAATTGGAATTGCCAATACAATGATGATGTCCATTTATGAACGTACAAAAGAAATCGGAATCATTAAAGTACTTGGCTGCAGTCTGAAGAATATCCGGCAGATGTTCTTGATGGAAGCGGCATTTATCGGGCTGCTTGGAGGAACTATTGGAAATATTTTAAGCTTTTTGATGTCGTTCGCAATCAATAAAGTGGTAAGTGGCGAGATGATCATGGGAGTGGAAGCAAATATTTCCTATATTCCACTGTGGCTTGTGTTGGCATCACTTGGATTTGCTGCGATGGTTGGGATTCTGGCAGGATATTTCCCGGCACGAAGAGCGATGAAGCTCAGTGCGTTGGAAGCAATCCGGAATAATTAATCAGATAGAAATCAGATTTGTAGGAAAAGCAGGGAGATACCTGCTTTTCTTTTTGGACTGATTGTTATATAATGCAGTAAATGACGAGAAAGCAGGAGGAAAAAAGATGTTCCGTTTGTGGGGAAAAGAAATAAAAGATAACCGAATGGTACGGGATACAACAGTTTGCATTGCGTCTGATGATACACGCACACATAAAGTCTTTCAGGCCTTAGAAGAAATTTGTTATGAATTTGATCTGAGTAAGCCAATCTGGCTGGATGCGACCATTGAAGAATTCAGGCGTCATGATAAGGCCAGATTCTATCAGGATAATTTTATTGATACGATTGAATTTGATTATCTGGAAATCCATGTGATTGAAGAGTAGAAACGAGGACAGGAATGAAGAAAAAAATTACAGACAAGCCGGGATTGATTCATATTTATTGCGGAGACGGAAAAGGGAAGACAACAGCAGCAGTAGGGCAGGCGGTGCGCGCGGCAGGTTATGGATATCGAGTGCTGGTGTATCAGTTTATGAAAAATAATATGTCCAGTGAGCGAAAGATTCTGGAACAGCTTGAGCAAGTAACATGTGTTTCCGGACCGGAACAGGTAAAATTCAGTTTTCAGATGACAGAAGAGGAAAAACTAATTTGTCTGAAAGAAAATGAAGAAAAACTTTGCGAGATTGAAAAGATGATAAAGGAAGTACATTACGACCTGGTATTTCTGGATGAAGCGATTTATGCAGTTCGGGCAGGAATTCTGGGAGAAGAAAAACTGCTTTCTTTTATGAGCGAAAAGCCGGAAGAGACAGAACTTGTGCTAACCGGAAATGCGCCGACAGAGCAGATGGTTGCATTGGCAGATTATGTAACAGAACTGAAGAAGATCAAACATCCGTTTGACCGTGGACAAACGGCAAGAGACGGAATTGAGCGTTAAGGTAATTTAAAGATTTCTTAAAAAAGTGTGAAGTATATGACAGTATCTGCCGGATGTGCTATAATGAAAATACTAATCAGAGAATACATTTTGGGAGGAGATACCAATGGAAGCAGCACTTAAAAACTATGACGATGTAGATAGTTGGAAAACAGTGATCTTCCTCTATAATGCAGCTTTAAAAGAAGTTGGAACGAAGCTTGAGATTCTTAACGACGAATTTCAGCATGTACACCGATACAATCCGATTGAACATATTAAGACGAGAATTAAGACGGCAGAAAGTATTGTTAAGAAGCTGAAGAGAAACGGACACGAGACATCCATTGAGAATATGGTTCGTTATGTGAACGATATTGCAGGAGTGCGTTTGATCTGCTCCTTTACATCAGACATATACCGCCTGGCAGAGATGATCGGAAACCAGAGTGATTTGAAAGTGTTGTCGGTAAAGGACTATATTAAGAATCCAAAAGAGAGCGGCTATAAGAGTTATCATATGCTTGTTGCGGTTCCGATCTATTTATCAGATAGTGTAGTAGATACGAAGGTAGAGATACAGATTCGTACCATTGCAATGGATTTCTGGGCAAGTCTGGAACATAAGATTTATTATAAGTTTGAAGGAAATGCACCGGAATATATCAGCAGAGATTTAAAGGAATGTGCGGAGATGGTTTCTACGTTGGATGAGAGGATGCTTTCTCTGAATGAAGCGATTCAGGAATGTCTGGACCAACAGAAGGATTTTGATGAACCGGATGATCCGGAAGAGGCAGAAGAGCGTATGCTGCTCAGGAAAGAAGTTTCTCTGGAATAATGAAGCATAGCGATTGTGTCAGAATAAGATGCAGAATACTGTTATAGAAGAAAGATTGCAGAATCGTAGACAGACTGGTGTAGAAAGCACTGG
This sequence comes from Faecalicatena sp. Marseille-Q4148, assembly GCA_018228665.1. NCBI lineage: Bacteria > Bacillati > Bacillota > Clostridia > Lachnospirales > Lachnospiraceae > Faecalicatena > Faecalicatena sp. Marseille-Q4148. The sequence continues at coordinate 1,672,332 of CP073692.1, read as the reverse complement.
TCTGTTTTTGCATATCATAAAAGAAAAATGAAGCAGGTTGATGCTGCCGGTAAAATCTCTCAAAAACAGTATTAGATTCTTGAAAAATGAGTTGTCAACAATATACAAAGGTGCTAGAATGTAGTCTATGAGTACATTAGGAGGAAGTTAGGAATGGAGAAACTAAAAAACAAAAAAATGGCCATTCGTGTCGCATGGGCAACGCTTGGAAGCCTTCTTTTTGCAGCCGGTGTTAATATTATTATTTTACCGCTGCATCTGTACAATGGTACATTTCTTGGTATCGCGCAGTTGATCAGAACCTTTCTGGTAGATTATCTGAAAATTGCAGCGCTTGGAGGAATCAACCTGGATGGTATTATTTTCTGGCTGTTGAACGTACCGTTGTTTTATATGGCATGGAAGGTGCTTGGCAGAAGCTTTTTTTATCTGTCTATCTACACAACAACAATTGAAACATTGTTTATGACATTTATCCCGATTCCGAATACACCGATTATCGAAGATTATCTGACAGCATGTATTATCGGAGGTCTTGTTGCCGGAGTCGGTACCGGACTGATTCTGCGGGGCGGAAGTTCAGGCGGCGGACAGGATACACTTGGAATGGTATGTGCAAAGAAATACCCGTCTTTCAGTGTAGGAAAAGTCAGCATTATTATGAACATTTTTGTTTATGGAATCTGTCTTATGGTATTTGACATTGAAATTACAGTTTACTCCCTTATCTATGCAACAGTTATGGCAATGACTTGTGACCGGGTGCATGTTCAGAATATCAGCTTGAGTGTTATGATCTTCACAAAGAAAGATGGAGTGGAGCAGGCTGTTATGCAGGAAATGCGAAGAGGCGTAACAGAGTGGGAAGGAAAAGGTTCTTATACAAAAGAAGAATCGAAAGTATTTGTTGTGATGATTTCAAAATATGAACAGAATGAAATCACAAGAATTGTACATGATATTGATCCGAATGCATTCATGATCTTTACAGAAGGGGCGAAGGCAGTCGGAAACTTTGAAAAGAGACTATCATAGTGCTTTGATAGTATATGATCTCTCCAACTGTAGATATATGGTTGGGGAGATTTTTATAGTTAGAAAAGTTATGAAAATTAATATAAGAGTGTGGCGCCAGACTAAAAATAAAGTTATTAGATAGTCTGACGCCATGATTAAAATAATCATTTGAGCAAGAGTTCGTTTCTAACTCTTTTACTGCTTCTGATATTGAATATGTTTTACTCGTGATCCATCCATTGTAAGTGTATTATTTTCTGGTTTTACATACATAACTAAATTAGCATCCACTTTATATGCAATTTCGCCAGATAAAGTGGTATAAAGAATTGCTTTTCCATAACGAAGCATATGAATCTCACAAGTAGTATTTGTTTTTACCAGTGTTATATGCGAGTCGGTTTCAGCGTTATAGTAACTTCCTTCTTGGAAAAGGGATGGATTTGCCGGAGTAGCAGAAAATAGCTTCATTACACGGCTTGGAAGTCTGTATAAAATTCCGTCTTCTGTAAAATAGATTTTTTCATCTAACGTTCCTACTCGATAGCCGCCATCTTCTTCTTTGACCAGTTCTGTGTAACACCATTCTCTTTTCATAAAAAATTTATCGTCTTGTACAGAAATATCAACAAAAACAGGATCATCAGGTAAAGAGGTCAGGAATAAGCCGCCATAAGCAGGAATTGTGGAATGCTCAGGAATAAGAGGTTCCGTACAATCAGGCAGTCCGAGAACAATGCAGGCAGCTTTGTCAGCCAACTTAGCCATGGGATAAGTGGTCGTATTGCTGATAAGGATAATTTCCAATTCTTCTTGCGGAATACAGATAATTTGTCCACGATATGCAGCATCTGCACCTCCATGTCCAAATACATCCATTCCGTGAAGCTTATGTGTCATCAATCCGCCACAGTATTCAGCAGGATTGCCATTGTTTAGGATTGCTGGTTTTTTCATCAATTCGATGATTTCCGGGGCGATTATATTCGGGTGAATATATTCATCTAATACTTTACAAAGATCGGAAGCACATGTATTAACGGATGTAGGTCCATATAGTGCATAATTTAATGGGTTATAGTAGAAGTTACCATCTCCATCGTCTTGATAAGAATATACAAGATTTGGAACAATCTGTGTAAAGCTTTCACGAACGAAAGAATGTGTCATTCCGAGAGGAATGAAAATGCGTTCTTTTACAAATTGCGGAAAGCTCATGCCGGATAACTTTTCAACAATTAAAGCAAGCAAATGAAACCCTGTGTTGCTGTACAAATATTGTGACTGCGGATCAAAGTTCAGGTTTTTCTGAAGACGTACAGTAGTATTGATATCGTTCATTGTAATCTGATCATTGATTGTAATGCCACGTAAAAATAGGAGTTCCCACTGGTCACGCAATCCACTGACATTGTTCATCATCTGACGTACTGTAATCGGTGTTTCAATATTAATATATTCATCAAGGTATTTTCTAATATCATCGTCTAAATCAAGTTTACTATCTTTCCAGAGAAGAAGAATAGCCATAACAGTAAATTCTTTTGAAATAGATGCAACGTGAAAAATACTATTTGTATGTATTTTTAGTTCATTTTCGATATTTCCGTATCCGAAGCATTTTTCATAAAGTGTTTCGCCATGTTGACGAATTAGTACCTGAGCACCAGGACATAAACCACGATTCCACATGCAAAAAAGTTGATCTAATTGTTTTGTCATATCTGAATTCATTGTAAAAGTACTCCTTCCCGTGAATTAATTTTTTAGTATTTTTTCAAATGCCTGAAGCCAGTTTTTGCCTGCGAGCAAAGAAATACGCTCGTCGGAATAATTATGATTTTTTAAATCCTGCAGAAAGCCAGGAATATCTTTGTGTCCGCCGGAAAGAATATCAAATGGATATTCAGGCATTTTTGAAAGATCTCCGGCAGAACTGCTTTTAAGGAAAATGTCGCAGAAATCAAAGCCGAGTCCTACATGCTGTTCCCCCATGACGCTAAACATATGATCTAAGTGTGAAATCATCTGTTTTCGGTCAGGGGTACTGCCAGGATCAGCATTGATGATGCTGCACCCATTTAAGCCGACAACTCCGCCGCGTTTGGCAATTTCTTTTAAGTGAGAATCTTTCAGATTTCTATTATTATGAGCAATTGCACGTGCATTTGAATGAGATGCAATTACAGGGCATGATGTAATTGATAATATATCATCTACGCCTTCATCGCTTAAATGGCTGAGATCAATGATCATATTTAAAGCTTCTGCTTCCTTTACAAGATCTATTCCGAAACTGGTCAATCCGCCTTTTTTTAGAGTGCCTGTGAAATCACAACCGTCAGCTGCCATATTTCGTCTGCTCCATGTGAGTCCGAGACCTCTTACACCTGCGGCATAAAATGTGTGCAGCATCAGGCAGGAAGAAATCGGTTCTGAGCCTTCAAAAGAGAGAAGGATTCCAACTTTATTAGTGGAAGCAGCTTTTCTAAAATCTTCTGCACTTGTACAGAGCATGAGAAGATCTGGGCTTTCATTAATTTCACAATGAAGAGCAGCAATCTGTTCCATTGCTATGGAAAGACCGCCATAAGGGAGATACTGACTATCCACAAAAAGAGAAGCAACAACTCCAGTGACATTCCCTTTCTTGAAAGAAGGATAATATAATCTTTCAATGACATTATGTTCTCCGTTTTTTCGGCGTACAGCTACATCACTTAGCAAATCAAAATGTCCATCTATAATATATTTCATAATTGTAGGTTCCTTAATAAATTAATTGAGAGAAGTAAACGATCATGATCGCTTCTTCATCTGACGTATTTAAGTAGTTATGCAAACTGTTTTTAGGGATATAAAAACTATCCCCTTCATGAATAGTATAAGTGCTGTCATCCATACGAAGTTCCAGTTCCCCTTTTAGGAGCAGGATACTCTCATCATAATTACCATGTGAAATCATACGCTCAGTAACCCAGGTATCAGGTTTTAGCTTTACAATTAATCCGGTCATTTGTGCTTCCTGTTCATTTGGAAGTGCAGACGGTGTAAAGATAGAATAGGAAACATCGATTTCCGGTATTCGCATTGGTATTCTATTTTCTTTTCGAACTAAGTAAGTTCCTTTTGAAGAATTCTCATTATTAGATGATTGGAAGTTGGCTTCGGTATCCCCCATGATAAGCCATACTTCCGAGCAGTTCAGGCAGGCAGCAATTTTTCTAAGCGCTGTTAACGAAGGCGATTTTAAATCACGTTCAATTTGTGAGATATGTCCTATCGTATATCCAGTTGCCTCAGCTACTTCCTTAAGCGTTAGACCTCTTTTTTTCCGCATTTCTCGAATTCGGTTTCCATACATATTCCCACTCCCCTTTCGAGATTCGAGAATTAAAATTAGCGGTTTTTAATTGCTTTTTCAATACGGGCAAGTGCTTCCTGCAACTGCGCGCGTGGACAACCAATGTTTAATCTCATATATGTACTGCACTGAGCACCAAAACGATAACCAGGATTCATTTTTACCTTTGCTTTTTCTAAGAAAAACTGATTTAAGTCATCATTTTCCAAATTTAGTTTTGCACAATCGAGCCACAATAAATAAGTTCCTTCCGGTGACCAGATGTTGATTTCCGGAATATTTTCTTCGATATATTTCACTGTAAAATCCCTGTTGGCTTCAAGATACTGAAGCATTTCTTCAAGCCATTCTTCGCCTTTTGTATATGCAGCAGTAAGAGCGGTCATTCCGAAAATGTTATCGCCCAAATCAAATGCATTGTAAGTTGCATTATAAGCGTTGAATAATTTCTTATTAGGAATGACAACATAAGATTGGCATAAACCGGCAACATTAAAAGTTTTGCTTGGTGCAAAAGCAGTAATTGTATGGTTCATTGCATATTCGGACACAGAGGCCATAGGTGTGTGGTGTTTTCCGCCGTACACAAAATCTGCATGAATTTCATCTGAGATGATATAAAGTTCATGACGTTCAGCGATTTCTGAAACTTTCAGAAGCTCTTCTTTTGTCCATACGCGACCGGCAGGATTGTGAGGGTTGCACATCATAATTGCTTTGCAGCGATTATCAATCTGCGCTTCTAAACGGTCGAAGTTGATAGAATAGCGTCCGTTTTCGTCACAGTCTAACTGATGATTAATGATGACACGTCCATTTTCTTCAATAGAAGAATAGAATGGATGGTAAACAGGGGTCATAATTACTACACGATCGCCAGGTGTTGTAAGAGATAAAAGACTCATAACGAGGGCAGGAACAACACCAGGGCTAAAACCTAACCATTCACTCTGGATATCCCAGTGATAGCGTCTGCTTACCCAGGATACGATAGCATCTTTTAATTCTTTACTGTGATGTGTATATCCATAAACCGGGTGATCTAAACGTTTCTGCATTGCTTCGCGAATCTCAGGAGCTGCCGCGAAATCCATGTCTGCAACCCACATTGGTAAAACGCCTTCAGGAATATTATATTCCCATTTATTACATGCTGTACCATGCCTATCGATTACTTCATCAAAATTATATTTTCCCATTTTTGTTATCCTCCTAATAGTATTATGATAAAAATTAAAATTAGTTCGATGTTCCGGCGAGACCGGTAATAGCGGAAATACCGCATTCTAATTCGTGCATATCGCTGCAAGTGATTTCCACTTCCGTACCGCTTAAACGTTTCATGTGCGGTATCTGTGCAACGGTGTCTGTCATTCCGGTTGATTTAAATTCAAATCCAAGAGTGATAGGAGTTGTTACTTCATATAAAGGAATAGATTTTAAATCAGAAGCAAGAACTTCTTTTACTGCTGAAATGGTTTCTTCTCTCAGGACTTTTTGTGGCGGAAATTTTGCCGCATAGCGGGATAAAGCTTCTTTTGTAGTGACAAATTTAACCCATGGCATCATTTCTTTTTCAATAAGTTGTTTGTAAAGACCGGAATCTCCGATGACAAGACCAACAGGAACTTTGTAGGAAGCAGCTAATGCTGCGTTTGTTGTGCTTTCGTTCATATATATTCCGTTGATTTTAAGACTGGAGACAACTTTTCCATAGAAACTGTGATCCATATTAGCAAAACCTTCCCCAGGACCTGCATGGTAACCTGCGAGAAAAACAACATCATAAGTTTCATCCAGACATGACATCATAAACTGTCTTCTTGGAGAACCACTAACTAAGCTGATACGTTCGTCCATTTGGCAAAGTTCATCATAAGAAAGATTTGTTCCATTTCCGTGAGAATCGGAAATAGTAATTTCTTCTACTTCATCATTTCTGGAAGAAGCCTGAATTCCCTCGATAATCCAACGCACCTGATTATGCAGAGCACGTCGAAAAGAAGGAACTTCTTCGCGTTCCTGAGAAGGAGAGGTAATACCTGCCATTCCTTCCATGTCGATAGAAATATAGATTTTCAGGGCTTTCTTCATAGAATAATCCTCCTTGCAATTGTGTTGAGTTACTTATAGATAAAACAAAACAATAGTTGTAAAAATATTATAAAACAATAAAAAAAATATGTCAAGATATTGACATAATGTACAAAATAAATTATACTACGAGTAACAATTATACTGTGAGTAAAAAACACAGGTGAATTTCTTTTTCGGAAAAGAAACCAAAAGAATGAATGAGAAGGAGGAAAGTGTATGAAAAAGAAAACATTAGCATTGTTTTTGGCGGCAACATTGATTGCTGGTAGTCTTGCGGGGTGCGGTGGTAAGAAAACAAATGAACCACAAAATGAACCTGCTAAGCAAGAAGAGGTTCAGAAAGAAGAACCGGAAGAAAGCGAAGAAAGATATTTGATTTGGAGACTATCTTCTGAGCCGAAACAGTGGGATCCAACAAATAACTCAGAATCTGTTTCGGATGGAATTGTAAAACAGTTATTTGAAGGACTTACAGTATCTACAGCTGATGGATTTAGACCGGGTATTGCAGAAAAATGGGATGTATCAGAAGACGGAAAGACATATACATTTCATTTGAGAAAAGATGCAAAGTGGTCTGACGGAAGTGGTGTTACAGCAAAAGATTTCGAATATTCATGGAGAAGAATGTGTGATCCGAATTTCGCTTCAGAAGCACTTCAGGCTATCACGGACTATGTTGTAGGTGGACAGGAATACTTTGATGGAACAGGAAAATATGAAGATATTAAAGCAACAGCTATTGATGATTATACATTTGAAGTTGTTCTTAAAAATGCAACGCCATTCTTCCCGCAGTTAGTTGCTAATGATGTTTATCTTCCGGTTAAGCAAGAAGTAGTCGAAAAAGCAGGTGAAGGTTGGGAGAAAAAACCAGAAACTGCTGTAAGCAATGGACCTTTCTTCTTAGAAGAATATCAGGTTGGTTCACATATGTTATTTAAGAAAAATCCACATTACTATGCCGCAGATGAAGTAAAACTTCCAGGTATCAAAGCAGTTATTATTGCTGATGATAATACTGCATATCAGGCATATCAGGCGGGAGAAGTAGATGTTATGGATCATCTTCCGGCAGAACAGATTCCTCAGATTGTAGCAGAGGATCCATATGTAATCGTTGGTGCAGATACTGGTGCACAGTTCTTGAACTTTAATGTTGATAAAGCGCCATTCGATAACCTTCATGTAAGAAAAGCAGTTGCAATGGCTATTGATAGAAAACAGATTACAGAACAGGTATTAAAAGACGGTTCTGTACCGGCAAGCGGATTTATTGCTCCAACTTGTCAGAAGACAGATGGTTCTTCTTTCCGTGTAATGGAAGAAGATGGTTATCCGGCAGAGGAATATGGTATTAACCCACGTCAGGCTAATGTGGAAGCAGCTCAGAAAGAACTTGCAGAAGCTGGTTATCCAAATGGAGAAGGCTTCCCGGAAGTAGAACTTGCATATTCTAACAGTGAAAAGAATAAGAGACTCTGTGAAGCGATTCAGCAGATGTTGGAAACAAATTTAAATATTAAAGTAAAACTTCGTGCAGAAGAGTCCAGTGTATTCCAATCTACAAAGAGCAAAGGTGATTACCAGATGGCTCCTGGTGGATGGACAAATAATCCGTATGATGCTAGTGGACTGATTAAACTGTTCCATTCTCAGAACGGAAATAATACATGCCAGTGGAGATGGAAAGAGTACAGAGGTGCTTCTCATGATACAACATTAAATCCAGGAAATAAAGCATTTGACGAAGCATTTGATAAAGCAACGGCATCATTGGGTGAGGAAAGAGATAATGCATGGGTGGAAGCAGAGAAAGCTCTTATGGAAGATGTACCTGTAACTGCGCTTTATTATCCATCTTTCGTAGCTCTTGTAAACGAAGATAACGTAGAAAATGTTGAACGTACATTAGGCAATTCATTTATGTTCAGCCACGCAGAAATCGTTGAGTAGTTTTTTATTTTTAGGAAGACCGGAAAGTGCTTTACTTTTCGGTCTCCCTATTATTAGAGGAGAAGTAATATGCTGAGATATGTGATAAAAAGAGTAATTTCTGCAATTATTACAATTTGGTTCATTATGACGCTGACATTTATTTTGATGAATGCGATTCCTGGTGATCCATTTGCCAGTGAGAAGATGAATGATCCGGTGATTATTGCAAATATGAAAGCAAAATACGGACTTGACAGACCACCAATTGAACAGTACGGAACATATTTATGGAATTATCTGCATGGTGATTTTGGTATTTCATTTATGAAAAAAGGACTTACAACGAATGATATTATTTCAGCAGGATTTCCGTATTCGTTAACAATAGGTATTTGGGCGTCTGGAGTCATTTTGATATTTGGAGTGTTTTTTGGAATTATTGCAGCTTTGCGACAGAATAAGTTTATAGACAGGATATTGATGATACTATCGACATTGGGAGCTACCATCCCGAGTTTTGTATTTGCGACAGGATTTCTGTTTTTATTCAGTAAAATATTAAATTTGGTGCCATCTTATGGAGTAAATAGCTGGAAAGGATATATTGGACCGGTTATAGTCAGCGCCCTTTTCTCGCTGGCCTATATTGTTCGTCTTACTAGAACATCAACACTAGATGTTCTGAATCAGGATTATATTCGAACAGCGAGAGCCAAAGGACTTCCGGAGTGGAAGGTGCTTGGAAAACATGCATTAAGAAATGCACTTCTTCCGGTGGTAACTTATATAGGACCGATGTTTGCAGCGTTGATTACAGGATCCTTTGTTGTTGAGAAAGTATTTGGTATTCCGGGAATCGGAAACTTATTTACTAATAGTATTCTTAACAGAGACTACACATTAATTATGGGAATTACAGTATTTTTCTCAATTATACTTGTAATATGTATTTTGGTAGTCGATATTCTGTATGTATTAATTGATCCACGTATTAAATATCAGTAAAATAGGTGATTAAAGTATGAGTGAAAAAAACAGCAATATTTCTCCGGAATTATGGGCTCCATTAGAACAGGATGAAAAAAATGCAGAAAAGATGGAGCGTCCAAGTCTCACATTTTTGCAAGATGGATGGAGAAGATTAAAATCTAACAAAATAGCGATTTTATCTTTAGTTGTAATTATAGTTCTTACAATTGGAGCTATTTTTATTCCAATGTTCTGGAAATATGATTATAAAACGCAGGACTTGGAATTAGCCAATATTCCGGTTGTGATGAAAGTATATCCTTTAGAAAATGGAAAAAATATATATGTAACACCGCAATATACGGTTATTGTAGTGGATGAAAAAGGAAATCTTGAGGGACTTGCAGAAACAAAGAATAAGGACATGGCAGCAAAGAAAAACTATTTCGATGTTGAAGGAAGTGAAATTTGTGTCGATTACAGTACCTATTCAGAAGCAAGTAAAGAATTCAAAAAAATAGAAAAGAAAGCAGCAAAAAAAGGTTTAGATAAAATCGATATCAAAGGAATTACATATTTAGAAGAATATTTTGCAGGAACTGACACAACAGAAGTTACTGTAGAAGAAGCGAAAAATATTCTGGAAAATAAAATTCAGCGTACAGTAGTTTCCTGTGATGGAGAGGAACTTACAAACCAGGAGAAACTTAGAAATAAAACATATTTACTTGGAACAGATGGTCTTGGGCGTGATTTATTTATTCGTATCGTATATGGAGCACGTATTTCACTTCTTGTTGGATTCTTTGCAGCATTCATCAACTTTGTTGTAGGAGTTTTTTATGGTGCAATTGCCGGTTATTTTGGCGGAGCAGTTGATAATATTATGATGCGCGTGATCGATGTATTAGACTCTATTCCAATGACGCTTTATGTTATTTTAATTATGGTTGTAGTTGGTCCTGGTATTACATCTATTATCCTGGCATTAGGATTGACATTCTGGGTAAAAATGGCTCGTATTGTCAGAGGGCAGGTTTTAACTTTGAAACAACAGGAGTTTGTTAAAGCAGCCATTGTGACAGGAGCCGATACAAAACGAATTATTATTAAACATTTGATTCCAAATATGATGGGACCAATTATGGTAAATATCGCAATGCAGATTCCAAGTGCTATTTTTAATGAAGCATTCTTGAGTTTTGTAGGTTTGGGAATTTCAGCGCCAATGGCTTCCTGGGGAACACTTTGTAATGATGCGTTAGCCGGAATTTATGTTTATCCATATCAGATGGTATTCCCGGCGATTGCGATTTCAGTAACTATTTTGACATTTAACTTATTCAGTGATGGTCTGAGAGATGCATTTGATCCAAAACAGCGTAAGTAAGGAGGAAATCCAGATGAGTGAAAAATTATTAGATGTTAAAAATTTACATACCTCTTTCTTTACGCATTTGGGAGAGGTAAAGGCAATTCGCGATGTTAGTTTTGATTTGAATAAGGGTGAAATCATTGGTATTGTCGGTGAATCCGGAAGTGGAAAAAGTGTAACATCACTTTCTATCATGGGACTTTTAGCATATCCGGGCAAAGTTACCGGAGGTGAAATTCTTTTTAATGGAGAAGATCTTTTGAAAAAGAAAAAAAGTGAGATGCGTAAGATTCAGGGGGATCATATCGCAATGATCTTTCAAGATCCAATGACATCTTTAAATCCTTTATTTAAAATTGGTGATCAGATTACAGAAGCTATTTTAACACATCATAAAATCAGCAAAGAAGATGCCAAGAAGCGTGCTCTTGAAATGCTGCGTTTAGTTGGGATTCCTTCACCGGAAAAGAGATTTCATTCCTATCCTCATGAATTTTCAGGTGGTATGAGACAGAGAGCTATGATTGCTATGGCACTTTCGTGTGAGCCGGAATTATTGATTGCAGATGAACCGACAACGGCCTTAGATGTTACTATTCAGGCACAGGTGTTAGCTTTGATGAAGGAATTGAATGAAAGACTCGGCACAGCTACTATTTTAATTACACATAACTTGGGATGTGCTTCTAGTATTTGTGATAGAATCATTGTTATGTACGGTGGGAAAATCATGGAAGAAGGAACAACAGAAGAAATTTTTTACGAACCGCATCACCCATATACAATGGGGCTCTTGAACTCTGTTCCAAAGGTAACCGGTGAGGAATCTAAGCAAAGACTCGTTCCGATTCTTGGAACACCGCCGGATATGCTTCATCCGCCAACAGGATGTCCATTTTATCCTCGGTGCAAATATGCTATGAAAGTTTGTGCATCTATGCCGGTTCCAGAAGAATATATTAGCGATACACATCGTGTAAGCTGTTTCATGTGTCATCCGGATGCACCAAAGAATGAAGATTATGAAAGTCAGAAGGGAGGAATCCGTAATGGCAAATAATACGCTTCTGGAAGTAAAAGACCTAAAAATGTATTTTGAAAATAAAAAAGGGCTTTTAGGTAAGAAAGTAGAATATGTAAAAGCGGTAGACGGCGTTTCCTTCAAAGTACAAAAAGGGGAAACAATCGGACTTGTAGGGGAATCCGGATGTGGTAAATCAACCACAGGATATTCAATTATGCGTCTCTATAAGCCAACATCCGGACAAATTATATTTGACGGAAAGGATATTGCGCAATTGAGCGCCTCTGAGGTATGGCCGTATAGAAAAAGAATGCAGATGATTTTCCAAGATCCATATGCATCATTAAATCCTAGAATGACAGTATCTGATATTATTGGTGAACCACTGGATATTTATCATCTGTTTGAAGGAAAAGAAAGACAGGAGCGTATTTACGAACTGCTAAATACAGTCGGTCTTGGAAAAGATCATGCAAGTCGTTATCCACATGAGTTTTCAGGAGGGCAAAGACAGAGAGTCGGAATTGCAAGAGCATTGGCGGTAAATCCGGATTTTGTTGTTTGTGATGAACCTATTTCAGCGTTGGATGTTAGTATTCAGGCGCAAGTAGTAAATATGCTGGAAGATCTCCAAGAAAGTTTAGGACTTACATATTTATTTATTGCACATGACCTTTCTATGGTAAGACATATATCTAAGAAAGTAGGGGTTATGTACTTAGGATCTCTTGTGGAATTTGCAGAGACAGAAGAACTATATGAGCATACGCTTCATCCGTATACAAAAGCCCTTATGTCAGCAGTTCCTGAACTTGATCCGGCTATCAGTAAAAAGAAGAAACCAGAAATGCTTCAAGGAGATGTTCCAAGTCCGATAGATACGCCGATTGGCTGTAAATTTGCATCAAGATGCCCTTATGCTACACAGCGTTGTAAAGAAGAAAGACCAATATTTAAAAATGTAGGAAATGAACATTATGTAGCATGTCATTTAGTTGAATAATGAGTCATAGAGAAAGGGGAAAGCTATGAAATATAATTTTGATGAGCCTGTAGACAGAAGTAAAAACCGTTCTGCAAAGTATGACGAAAGAGTGAAAAATTTCGGAACAGATCAGGTAATTCCACTTTGGATTGCCGATATGGATTTCCAAACAGCACAGCCGATTATTGATGCCTGCAAAAAGAAAGCAGAAGAAGGTATATGGGGATATACATCTCGTCCGGACAGTTATTTTAAGGCTTATGCTGATTGGCAGAAGAGGCGAAATGGATGGACATTAGATACAGACTTATGCAGCTGGTGTTTGGGGGTAGTTCCAGCCCTTGCAGTTATTATTAAACTATTTACGGATAAGGAAGATAAAGTTTTGATTCAGCCACCTGTTTTTCCGGAATTTTTTGAAATTACAGAAAACACAGGAAGAACGCTCGTACAGAATAATTTCTTAGAGCATGATGGTGTATGGGAAGTGGATTTTGAAGAATTTGAAAGACTGGTAAAAGATCCTAAAGTGAAACTTTTTATCTTATGTAATCCGCATAATCCGTTGGGACGTGTTTGGACGCAGGAAGAACTGGCTAAAATGCTTAGACTCTGCTTTGAAAATGATGTATTGGTAGTTTCAGATGAAATTCATTCAGATATCATATTTCATGGGAAAAAGCACATACCGGCAGCTATTGCAGTACCGGAAGCTGATCAAAAAATCATCACATGTATTTCAGTAACAAAAACATTTAATCTTGCAGGGCTTCAGGCGTCTACGACAGTGTTCCCTAATATGGAGATGAAAAAAGCATTTGACGCTTACTGGAGTGGAATGGATGTACATAGAAATAATGCCTTTAGTTCAGTGGCAATGGAAACAGCGCTGAATGAGGGTGAAGAATGGCTGGAACAGCTTTTGGAATATATTTCTGGTAATCTGGACTTTATTCGTGACTATTTTGAGGAGCACATTCCGAGCATTAAGGCTAATATTCCAGATGCAACTTATCTTGTTTGGTTAGATTGCAGAGCATTAAATATGAGTAATGCAGAATTGAAAAAGTTTATGGTTGAAAAAGCAGGCTTAGGTTTAAGCCCTGGCTCAGACTTTACAAGAGAATTAAGTGGATTTATGAGATTAAATGCAGCATGTCCACGAGTTGTATTACAAAAAGCACTAAAACAATTAGAGGAAGCGGTAAACAATTTATCTTGCTAAACGGAGGTAAAGAGAATGCATGAACTGACACAATTAATTAAGGAAGATATGCGCCCGGCACTTGGTGTGACAGAGCCGGGAGCAATAGCATATGCAGTTTCAAAAGCAAAGTCATTTGTTCCGGGGGCGATTGAAAATGTGACGCTTCTATTAAATAGCGGTATGTATAAAAATGCTTATACTTGTGGAATCCCCAATAGTCATTTTTACGGAAATGAATATGCGGCAGCTTTGGGTGCAATTGCAGGAAACCCTGAAAAAGAACTGGAGAGTCTTGCAGATGTGACAAAAGAAGATAATGATGCCGCTGGGCAGCTTGTAGCAGAAGGCAAAATTACAGTAAAAATGAGTGAGATCACAAGCCGCATTTTTGTTGAGGCACAGGTAAAAACAACGGGCGGAGAAGCGATGGTAAGAATTCGTGACGCACATACCAATATTGTTCGGATTGAAGTAAATGGTCAGGTTGTTCTGGAAAAGGAGGAAATCACTGAATCCAATACGCAGGAAGAACCGCCTCTGATTCACAACTATACGTTGAGTCAGATCGTTGCATATGTGAAAACAGTTCCGGCAGAGGAGATTGAATTTATCAAAGCAGCGTATGAGATGAATTACGTACTGTTCGAAGAAGGAATCCGAAACCCAAGAACAACATATGCACGTTATCTGCTTGAGAAAAACGATGGGAAGATCATCTCACAGAACGAATTGAATACAGCTTCACTGCTCTGCAATGCGGCAATTGAAGCGCGTGTTATTGGTCTGGATAAGCCGGCTATGAGTATTACGGGTTCGGGAGCTCATGGAATCATTGCGACAATGCCGTTATATGGTGTATGTAAGATACGAGGACTGAGTGATGAGATGTTATATCGTGCGACAGCTTTGAGTTATCTTGTTTGTATGTATATTAAAGAATACTCCGGCAAACTTTCTGCATTTTGTGGCTGCGGTATTGCGGCAGGAACCGGAATGGCATGTGCATTAGTGTATTTGAATGGCGGAGATGAACATGCGATGGCAAGAACAATTAATAATATGTCCAGCAGCATTACCGGTATGATCTGCCATGGTGGAAATAAAGGATGCACCATGAAAGGAATTGTAGCTGTGAATGCGGCATTTCAGTCAGCGGATTTTGCAATGCATGAGATTTATATTGATGAAATTCATGGAATTAATGGAGCTTCACCGGAAGAGACGATGCGGCATATGGGTGAAATTGCATCTCCGGGAATGATTGGAACGGAAAAAACGATAGTAGATATTTTACAGGAAAAAAGTCAGTCATAAAAAAGTATGCATTTTAAACTATGCTGCTAAATAAACAATTGAAAAATAGAAATATTTTCTGCTAGTAGACTATGAGCTGCTAGCAGTTTTTTTATTTGTAGTGTTTCTGCTTTTTTACACAGATTTAACAGAAGAAGGTATTTGGATTTAACAATGGGACATTATAGTAATAGATGTCAACAGAAATGAATTAAAAGAGGAGATCACATATTATGAAAAAGTTAACAGTATTATTATTAGCAGGAGTTTTAGCAGGAAGTGTACTTACAGGATGTGGAAGTAAAGACAGCGATGCAGCTGATGGGGGAAACAAGGAAGGAGCTTCCGGCTGGGATGAAGCAGGAAAAATTTCCGTTGTATCAAGAGAAGATGGTTCCGGAACAAGAGGAGCATTCGTAGAACTTTTCGGAGTTGAAGAAGAAAAAGACGGCGAGAAAGTGGATATGACAACAGCAGATGCCAATATTACAAACAGCACATCAGTTATGATGACACAGGTTGCCGGAAATGAATACGCGATTGGATATACATCTCTTGGTGCATTAAATGATACGGTCAAAGCAGTAAAAATTGGCGGTGTAGATGCATCGGCAGAGAATGTAAAGAATGGCAGTTATGAAATTTCAAGACCATTTAATATTGCAGTAAAAGAAGGCGTAAGTGATGCAGCCAAAGATTTCATGGGATTTATTATAAGTGAAGAAGGACAGGCAATCATTGAAGAAGAAGGTTATATTCCGGTAGAAGTAGAAGGAGCTTATGCATCTACAGGAGCATCAGGAAAAGTAACAGTAGGCGGTTCTTCTTCTGTAGCGCCGGTTATGGAAAAACTTGCAGAAGCATATAAAAAAGTGAATACAAATGTAAATGTGGAAGTGCAGCAGAGCGACTCTACAACAGGAATGACATCAGCAATGGATGGATCTTACGATATTGGAATGGCATCAAGAGAGTTGAAGGATTCTGAACTAGAAGGCGGACTGACACCAACGGTCATTGCACTTGACGGAATCGCAGTCATTGTTAATAACGATAATACCACAGAAGATTTAACAAAAGATCAGGTAAAAGCAATTTTTACAGGTGAAGTTTCTACATGGAAAGAAGCTCTTGAAAAATAATCGGGAGAGAGAATAAGAGGTATAGCAGATGAAACAGTGGAAAGAGCGGGCAATGCACATTGTATTTCTTGCAGCAGCGTGCATGTCGATTATGGCAGTCATTTTAATCTGTGTATTTCTCTTCGGAAATGGAATTCCAGCTATTCAGAAGATCGGGTGGCTGGAATTCCTTTTCGGGGAAATATGGCGGCCGTCCAACAATCTTTACGGAATTCTTCCGATGATTCTTGGAAGTATTTATGTAACGGCAGGAGCGATTGTGATCGGTGTGCCGATTGGAATTCTGACAGCGATTTTTATGGCGTTTTACTGTCCGAAGAAAATTTATCCGGGACTCAAGGCAGCGACAGAACTGCTGGCAGGAATTCCGTCAGTTGTATATGGATTTTTCGGTCTTGTAGTACTGGTGCCGGTTATTCGGGAATTTCTTCCGCCGGGGTATGACGGAAACTCAATGCTGACAGCTTCTATTTTGCTTGGTATCATGATTCTTCCGACGATTATCGGTGTGACAGAATCTGCGCTTAGAGCAGTGCCGATATCTTACTATGAAGGAACATTGGCACTTGGGGCTACTCATGAGAGAAGTATTTTTAAAGTTGTGCTTCCGGCAGCAAAATCCGGTGTGACAGCAGGTGTTATTCTTGGAATCGGAAGAGCTATTGGGGAAACAATGGCGGTAATTCTTGTCGCAGGTAACCAGCCGCGTATGCCCAAAGGGCTGATTGAAGGTGTCCGCACGTTAACATCTAACATTGTAATTGAAATGGGATATGCGACAGATCTTCATCGTGAAGCTTTGATTGCGACGGCAGTTGTACTGTTTGTTTTTATCTTATTGATCAATTTATGTGCGTCTGCCTTACAGCAGAAGAAATCTTAGAAACGGAGGAAAGAAATGATGACAACACAGCATGAAAGTTTAAAAAAGAAAACGCATCTTCCGTCTTTGATTATGAAGATATTTGTGTATTTATCCGCGGCAATTACATTTACGGTACTCATTCTTTTAATCGCATATATTATGATCAAAGGAATTCCGCATCTGAAACCGGAATTTTTCTCGCTGCACTATACATCGGATAATGTCTCCTTTGTTCCGGCGCTGATTACAACAGTGATTATGACGGCGCTGGCATTGATTGTGGCAGTTCCTCTCGGATTATTTGCGGCAATCTATCTTGTAGAATATACGGGAAAACGAAAAAAATTAGTAGGGATGATTCGTCTGACAACAGAAACATTGTCAGGAATTCCATCAATTGTATACGGTTTGTTTGGTATGCTGTTTTTTGTAAATACACTGGAAATGGGATTCTCGATCCTTGCAGGTGCGGCAACGCTTTCTATTATGATTCTGCCGCTGATTATGCGTACTGCAGAGGAAGCGTTGAAATCAGTTCCGGATTCTTTTCGAGAAGGCAGTTTCGGACTCGGTGCAGGAAAACTTCGTACGATTTTTCATGTAGTTCTTCCGGCAGCAGTGCCTGGAATTATGGCAGGTATCATTCTTGCTATCGGACGTATTGTTGGAGAGACGGCGGCGCTAATGTACACGGCAGGAACGGTTGCGAAGATTCCGAAATCACTTTTTGATTCCGCCAGAACACTTTCCGTCCATATGTACAGCCTGTCAAATGAGGGGTTATACATGAATCAGGCCTATGCGACAGCGGTCATTCTGCTTGTATTGGTAATTGTGATGAACGCGGCATCGGGGGCACTTGCAAAGAAATTTATGAAAGGTAGAGACAATGGATAAAATTACAATTAAAAATGTGGATCTGTTTTATCAGGATTTTCAGGCATTGAAAAATATTAATCTGTCAATTGAAGAAAAGAAAATTACAGCGTTTATCGGGCCGAGCGGCTGTGGAAAATCAACTTTGCTGAAGTCGCTAAACCGTATGAATGACTTAGTTGACGGTTGTAAAGTGACCGGAGAAATCTGCTTGGACGGAGAAGATATTTACAATAATATTGATGTGAACTTATTAAGAAAGCGTGTTGGAATGGTATTCCAGAAACCAAATCCATTTCCGATGAGTATTTATGATAATATTGCATATGGACCTCGCACACATGGTATCCGCTCGAAACAAAAATTAGATGATATTGTGGAAAAATCACTGCGTGGTGCAGCAATTTGGGAAGAAACAAAGGATTGTCTGAAGAAAAGCGCGCTGCAGATGTCAGGAGGACAGCAGCAGAGGTTATGCATTGCAAGAGCCCTTGCGGTACAACCGGAAGTACTTTTGATGGACGAACCGACATCGGCGCTTGATCCGGTATCTACCTCTAAGATCGAAGACCTTGCAATGGAGCTGAAAAAAGATTATACTATCGTTATCGTAACACATAATATGCAGCAGGCAGTCAGAATTTCTGATAATACAGCATTTTTCCTGCTTGGAGAGATGGTAGAATATAATGAAACAGAGAAATTATTTTCCATTCCGTCAGACAAACGAACGGAAGATTATATTACAGGGAGGTTTGGCTAGGCTATGCGGAGCAGATTTGATAAAGAACTGGACACTCTTAATTTACGTCTGATTCAGATGGGAAAGAGCTGTGAAGAAGCGATTGAGAAAGTAACACAGGCGCTGCACAAGCGTTCAGAAGAGATGGCGCGGGAGATTATCCGGGAAGATGAGAGTATTGACCGGATGGAGAAAGAGATAGAGCAGATGTGTCTTCGGCTTCTTCTAATGCAGCAGCCGGTAGCAAAGGATTTGCGGCAGATTTCTGCAGCGCTGAAGATGATTACGGATATGGAGCGCATCGGCGATCAGACGGCAGATATTGCAGATATTATTCTTCACAATGACTTTAAAGGCGAGTATCACCTTTCGCAAGTGGATAAGATGTCAGAGGCAGTCGCGAAAATGGTACAGGAGAGCATCCGGGCATACGTTAATCGGGATCTCGCCCTTGCAAGACAGGTAATGGAGGAAGACGATAAAGTAGATGAGCTTTTCCTGCAGGCCAAAAATTCCCTTGTGAAAGTGATCAGAGAAGAGCAGGGCAGTCATGGAGATGAGATTGTGAATCTTGTTATGGTAATGAAATATCTGGAACGTATTGGCGATCACGCGACAAATATAGCGGAGTGGGTGGAATTTTCTATTACGGGCGTACACAAGGATGGCAACCACGCCGAATATGAAGTGTAGAAGGAGAAGAACATGATCTATTGTGTTGAGGATGATAAAAATATCAGAGATCTGGTAATCTATACGCTGGAATCCACAGGAATGAAAGCGGAAGGCTTTGGAGACGGAAAAGCGTTTAAAGAAGCGCTGAAGGAAAAAAAGCCAACGCTGATTTTGATGGATATTATGCTTCCGGGAGAGGATGGGCTTTCTCTCCTGAAAGAATTAAAGACATCGGCAGCAACGAAAGAAATCCCGGTAATTATGGTAACGGCGAAAGGTTCTGAATATGACAAAGTTGTAGGGCTTGATGGCGGGGCAGATGATTATATTACAAAGCCTTTCGGGATGATGGAGCTTGTTTCAAGAATTAAGGCAGTCTTGCGCAGAACGATGCCGGAAGAAAAAGAAATTCTCCAGTCGGGGATCCTAAGGCTGAATGTGAAGAAGCATGAAGTGACGGTAGAGAATAAAGAAGTTATCCTAACACTGAAAGAGTTCGAACTTCTGGAGAAACTCCTCAAGAACAGCGGTATCGTACTGAAAAGAGATCGCCTTCTTGAAGAAATCTGGGGGTATGATTATGCGGGAGAAACCCGTACGGTGGATGTGCATATTCGTACCCTGCGTCAGAAACTTGGAAAAGCCGGCGACCTGATCGAGACAGTAAGAGGCGTCGGGTATCGGATAGGAGCAGAGAATGAGCAGTAAAATACAAAGAAGCATGGTGCTTGTGCTTAGCATAACCCTGCTTCTTTCTTTCGCGTTTACAACGCTGGTATTGTATCAGCAGACGTTGGAAGATATGAAGCGGGAAGTGCGGCAGGAAGTGAAATATATTGAGAAGGCGTTGGAGATTTCTGAGAAGGATTACCTTTCTGATTTAGACGAATTTATTGGTGGAAATCGTCTGATGCTGATAGAGAAAGACGGAACGGTAGTTTATGATTCCAGCACAGAAAAAGTAGAAAACGTGCCAAATCACGGAAGCCGCGAGGAAGTTCTGGAAGCATTGGAACACGGTGAAGGCGAGGCGCTTAGAAGGTCAGACACATTTAAAAAACAAACATATTATTATGCCAAATACCTCAGCAGCGGAAAAGTTCTGAGAATTTCTAAAACGACAGATACTGTATTTAGTACGATGGCAGATCTGCTTCCGAGTCTCGGGATTATGGCTGTTGTCATGATCGCGATGGCATTGATTATGGCAAAATGGCAGA
This sequence comes from Faecalicatena sp. Marseille-Q4148, assembly GCA_018228665.1. Classification (NCBI taxonomy): domain Bacteria; kingdom Bacillati; phylum Bacillota; class Clostridia; order Lachnospirales; family Lachnospiraceae; genus Faecalicatena; species Faecalicatena sp. Marseille-Q4148. The sequence goes on along the minus strand of CP073692.1, from coordinate 1,651,543 downwards.
CAAATCGTCTGATTAAGCCGATTAATGAGATTGATTTGGAACATCCGACAAGTCATATTGCTTATGAGGAGCTACTGCCGCTTCTTCAAAGTATTGAAAACCAAAATCAGGAAAAGGCGAAAGTAGAGCAGATGAGGAAAGAGTTTTCGGCAAATGTATCTCATGAGCTAAAGACACCGCTTACATCGATTTCCGGCTATGCGGAATTGATGATGAATGGTCTTGTGCGTCCGGAAGATATACAGACGTTTGCAGGAATTATTTATAAGGAAGGCAATCGGATGCTGACGCTTGTGGATGATATTATCCGTCTTTCGCGTCTGGATGAAGAGAGTATTGAACTGGAAAAAGAAAAAGTGGATTTCTTTGATATGGCAATGCAGATCTGTCAGAGGTTATCGCTAAAGGCTAAGAAACAGGATGTACATATGGAAGTGACAGGAGAACATGTAACGTATGTGGGAATCCGTCAGATTCTTGAAGAGATGATCTATAATATAGCGGATAATGCTATTAAATACAATCAGCCGGGAGGGTATGTGAAAATCTGGACCGGAGCAGTTATGGGAGTGCCGAAAGTGATTATTGAAGACAATGGAATTGGAATTCCGGAAGAATCACTGGAGCGTATTTTTGAGCGGTTTTACCGAGTGGATAAAAGTCATTCAAAAGAGACCGGAGGTACCGGACTTGGGCTTTCCATTGTGAAGCATGGAGCAATTCTCCATAATGCAAGAGTGAATGTAGAAAGTACGCTCGGAAAAGGAACGAAGATGGAATTGGTGTTTGAACCAAAACGGAGACAGAAGGAAAGCCGGGAATAAATTCCCGGCTCATTTCATATTCTAATATAAGATTATTTATTTACGTTTACTTTATGATTTTTGAAAATCATAGCGCCAACCAAACCGGCGATGGATCCGCCAATTGCACCTAAAACAAGTGCGGCAACAACCTTCAGCGGTGGGTTGAATGCGAATGGAGCGAGCAGTCCAGGAATTGGAGATGCTGTTCCAGGCGCGTTGTTGATAATTCCAAGTGCGGCAGCGGCGATACCGGCAAGACCTCCTCCGAAGAAGTTGGAACCATAAATCGGAATCGGATTGGCAGTGATGATAGGCGCCTGTGTCAGAGGTTCTAACATAACAGCCATAACGTTGCTCTTGTCACCAAGTTTTAATTTGTGGAAAATAAGTCCATTTGTAAAGGAACCACCGAAGCAAGCGATTGCTGCGATACCCATTGCAAGGCCTTTCAGTCCGAGCATAGCAGTCAATGCCATAGAGCTAAGCGGAGAGGTACAGATCATCTTCATGATTCCACCGAGTAAGAATCCCATTACAAGAGGAGACTGTTCAGCTGCAGCAGTAATTGTTCCGCCGATTTTAACAAGTGTAGCGTTAACAACCGGGTTAACAGCGAATGCTACGAAATGTGCAAGCGGTGCGACAACGAGCGCTCCTACGATTACGTTCAGACCTTCTGGCAGTTTCTTCTCAAGAAGCGGAGAAATAAGTCCTACTACATATCCGGCAACGAAGCCCGGAAGAATGCCGTATGAACCGATTGCAACACCGGCAGAAATCGCAAGAACCGGATTCGCACCCATACTGAGCGGTACAGCGATTGCAGCAGCAACGCCGCCAAGACTTCCGGAAGTTGTACCAACTGTCTTAAAGAATTCCAGATTTAAAAGATCGCCCGTAATATAGCTGTGAATCGCTTCTACGAGGAATGTTGCGATAGCGGCGTTAGCCATACCGCTCATAGCCTGTGAGCCTTTTGGTGCTTTCATACTGAATAAGGAGAAAGCAGCCAGAGTTAACAGGAGTAAACCTACTCCACTAAGAATAGTCATCATAATTTGTTACCCTTCCCTTCAAATTCTATTTCCAAATCTCTTTGATGACGTTACTATAATAATCAGGTTTCAAAAAACTACAAATGGTGTCAAAGAAAATTGAAAAAAGTGAAGAAAATGGACAAGTTTGTGCAAAATGCACAAAAATTAGTTCTGGCTATACAGCATTAATGCATTTAAAAAGTTCTTGATTTTTACGTTCCCATGCTTGTCGGATTTGCCGCGTATAAAATCCATTTCTTTTCGAACCTGTTCAAAGTTATAAAGCGTTGTAGAATACTCCATAAAAATATCATTTGAATAATCTTCCAGTCCAAGATGAGCAAGGTTGACCATGCCGGCATTCGCAGCCCGGCGGATGCGCTGTTCTACAGATTTTGGATTATCGCTGAACTGTCCGCAGAGTTCATTTAAAGTAGAGTCATCTACCGTTTGTCCATGCTCTACAAGAAAGTCTATAAGAGCAATAATATCTTTGCTTCCGATCTCTCCTATGATGCCAAGCTTTTGAAGAACATTTTTTAGCTTCGTGATATATTTCTTCTCTGTTTGTTTTACATTGGCGGCAGTATGATTGGAAAGTTGTTTTAGGTCGTGGCTGAGAAGAGACTGCATCTTTTCCAATGTCTGGCGCATGGTAACAGTCTGGCAGACTGTTCGGATGACGCTTTCCACCTCGACACTGTTGATTGGTTTGTGAATATAAAATTCAATGCCGCTCTCATAGGCATCGGAAATCATATCTTTGGAGGAAACCTGAGAAAGCATGATAAAAGCAATATCAGGATTCGTCTGCTTTAGCTTGCTTACAAAGCTGATTCCGTCCATTTCCGGCATTAAAAGATCGACAATTACAATATCCGGATGGGCAAATGAAATGTCTTCAAGAGCTTCCACGGGATCACCGCAGGAACCGCAGACATTTCCGAGTTTTCGATCCCGGATGATTAATTTTAAAATATTTCTAATATTGGAATCATCATCTACTAAATAAAAATTCATGAATTAGCCTCCAGTTCATTCTTTGGAATTTGAATTGTGAAAGTAGTATTGCCGGGTCTGGATGCAACACAGATAGATCCGTGAAGCTGGCTTGTAATCAGATCTTGTACCAGATTCAGTCCGAGCCCGCGGCTGATCTCGCCGGTGGAATAGTTGATCTTTGTAGAAAATCCCGGATGGAAGATTTCCGGCAGATCTTCTTTGGCAATACCCGGTCCGTTGTCACATATTTCTATCAAATAATTACCGTCCTGTTCGTGAATCTTTAGCTGGATTACTACGTTAGAATCTTCTTCTGCAGCCTCGAGCGCATTTGTAAAAAGATTACGAAAAATGGACATAAAGAAATAGTGCTTGTCAGTATAAAGTTTTGGCGGGAAGTCCGTTAAAAGCTCAAAGCTGCGGTGTTTGAGAAGCGGGCTTCCGTGGAAAGAAGATTCTACAATATGAAGAATCTCCCGCATATACATGCCTTCATCCTGTACATTCATGTCCAGAGCGTCGGAAATGCCGCGCAGGATTAAGTTGTATTCTTTTTTGATTTCATGAATGTCTTTCGCAACGCTAAGCGCGGTCTTTGTTAGTTCCTCATCTGCTTCCACCCGTTTTAGTTCGTGGAAAAGGCGGTAAGATGTATTCATTGTATTTTCGATGAGTTCCGTGTTCTTTTTCATCCAGATGACTTCTCCATTCAGTTTGGAAATGAGGAGCATAAGCTTCTGATAACGCTCGGCATGTTCCTGCTTTAAGAGAACAAGATGATATCTCTGCAGCAGTGAGAGGAAAAGCCAGATGATGCAGGAGCGGATCACGGCGATTAGAAGAATACTTGCCTGGGTAGAAATGTGGAATGAGGAAACATTAGAACGCAAAAGCAATTCTACAAAGTTAGCGGCGTAATCCATCAATATAAAATAGAAAAAATCGGAAAACCGTTTGAAAAAGGTACGTCTGCGCCGGGCAAACAATGTAAGAAGCAGACCGTATGTGATGTAGAAAAACATTTCCGGAAAGCAACTGACCAATGCGCCGTCAAAGGTATTCTGTTCTATTAGATATTGAAGAACTCTTGATAAAAATACAGCTCCGCCGGAGAAAAAGGTAATTGCCGGAAGAGAAATATCATCGAAGAGAAATAAAAACACCGGAATACATATGATTCCAACGGAAATACGAAAACTGGCATCAAACAGACTGATCTGAAACTGAGCTGCGATGGCAATGAGAAGACTGAGCAAAAAAGATGTTTTCCATGTTGCGTTTGAAAAGGAATGATGCTGTATCATAAAATCCCCCTGTATGCTATAATATCTTTATTTCATTATTCTAACACAGGGGAAAGCTCTTTGAAAGAAAAGAATCGGAAAAACCTAATGTATTGTCGTGAAGGATGAAAAAACTTGTGTTAAAATTAGGAACAGAATACAATTATGAGGGAAGAAGTCAGGAGGAAACAGCAGATGAAGATTATTTTTATTAGACATGGTGAGCCGGATTATTCGATTGATTCACTGACGGAAAAAGGCTGGCGTGAGGCATATGCATTGGCAGAGCGGATTCAGAAGTGGGAAGTGAAGGAGTTTTATGTTTCACCGCTTGGCAGAGCCCAGGATACAGCAAAGGCGGGAATGAGTAAACTTGACCGGCAGGCAGTAACGCTGGACTGGCTTGAAGAATTTCGCGCCAGAGTAGATGAGCCGATCAGCGGCAGAAGAAAAGTACCGTGGGATTTCTTTCCGGAACACTGGACAAAGGATGACCGTTATTATGAGCGGGATCATTGGACAGAAGGAGATATTATGACAGCGGAAGTAAAAGCTGTATATGAAGAAACATGTCAGGGGCTGGATGCGCTCCTGGAGTCTTATGGATATGTAAGAGAGGGAAGATATTATCGGGCAGAAAAACATAATGACGATACGATTGTACTCTTCTGTCATATGGGAATTATCGCGGCTATGATGTGCCATCTGACGGGAATCCCAATGCCGCTTCTAATGCATGGATTTTTCCTGGCGCCAACGTCTGTCAGTGTCGTTCAGACAGAGGAGAGAAAAGATGATATTGCATATTTTCGCTGTCAGGTGTTTGGAGATACCCGGCATCTTCATGATGCGAACGAACCGATTTCGTCTTCAGGATATTATGCAGAAGCATTTCAGGGGTAAGAGATGGCGGAAGTAATCTGTTTGTGATACAATAGCTGCAGAATGAATTTGCAGATAGGGGATAGTCTATAAACTAGGAGGTATTCGTATGACAATATTAACAACAATAAAAGAAACAGTAAGCACACTCTTCAAGAGAGAATGGACAGTGACAGAAAAAGTACTTGTGGCAGCCAATTGTCTGCTGCTTGGTACGATGATCGGAATGCTGTTAGCGCCACGAAAAGGCAATTTTGCGCTTGGTTCCTATAATAAAAACTATTCTTGCCCGGATATTGATGAAGAAGGCTGGATTGATGAGGAAGACTAGGAAACATTTGAAAGAAAATCCAGAAGGAGGAAAGAAAGATGACATATATCGCAGATGAGAAGCGTTATGAGAAAATGCAGTATCGGCGCAGCGGAAAAAGCGGATTAAAACTTCCGGAAGTATCCCTTGGGTTATGGCATAACTTCGGAACGAATGACGATTTTGAAAATATGAGAGAAATGTGCAAGGCAGCATTTGATGCAGGAATTACACATTTTGATCTGGCGAATAATTATGGGCCGGTTCCGGGAAGTGCGGAAGAAAATTTCGGCCGGATAATTAATGGAGATTTGAAACCATATCGGGATGAGCTTGTGATCAGTACGAAAGCAGGATATGAAATGTGGCCGGGACCATACGGAGACGGCGGAAGCAGGAAATATCTGCTGTCAAGTCTGGATCAGAGCCTAAAGCGGATGAAACTTGAGTATGTGGATATTTTTTATCATCATCGGATGGATAAAGAGACACCTCTGGAGGAAAGCATGGAAGCGCTCAATACTGCTGTGAAGAGCGGAAAAGCGCTTTATGCGGGAATTTCCAACTATGATGCCAAAACAACAAAAAAAGCAATGAAGATGTTGAAGAAGCTGAACTGTCCCTTTGTGATCAATCAGGTTAGATATTCTATATTTGATCGTTGGATTGAGGAGGATGGTCTGAAAACATTTGCAGAAGAAAATGGATGTGGTCTGATCGCATTTAGTCCGTTGGCACAGGGACTTCTGACGGACAAATACCTGCACGGAATCCCGGAGGACAGCAGGATACGCCGCGATGGAAGGTTTTTGAAAGAAAGTGCGCTTACAGAAGAACGGCTGGAAATGATTCGGGAACTGAATGAGTTGGCGAAAAATCGGGAACAGACGCTGGCGCAGATGTCGTTGTCATGGATTCTAAAAGATCGGGCATTGACAAGTGTTTTGATTGGCGCATCAAAGCCGGAGCAGATTGTGGAAAATGTAAAAATTGTTGGAAAAAAAGACTTTACTCAGGAGGAGTTGAAGAGAATCGACTGCATCTGTAAAGGAAAGAAACTGCACAACAGAAGAGAAAAAGAATAATGGACTGGAAGAAAAGGAGAGCAGGAAAATGAAATTTACGAAGATGCAGGGATTGGGAAATGATTATGTTTATGTGAATTGTTTCAAAGAAACGATTCCGAATCCACCGGAGACAGCACGTTTTGTCAGCGACCGGCATTTTGGAATTGGTTCAGATGGACTGATTATGATTCATCCGTCTGAGAAGGCTGATTTTGAAATGGAAATGTATAATGCAGATGGAAGCCGGGGAGAGATGTGCGGTAATGGAATCCGCTGTGTTGGGAAATTTGTCTATGATTATGGCCTGACAGATCAGACCGAAATTGCTGTTGAGACACTGGCAGGAATCAAATATTTGCATCTGACTGTGGAAGATGGAAAAGCAGTTGAGATTCGGGTAGATATGGGGAGTCCGGTGCTGGATGCAGATGAAATTCCGGTTGTATCCAGGAATGAACAGGTGGTGGATGAGCCAATTGTTGTAGATGGAAGAGAATACCGAATGACAGCAGTTTCCATGGGAAATCCGCACACCGTTGTATTTGTAGAAGATGTGAAAGGCTTGAACCTTGAAAAGATCGGACCGAAATTTGAACAGCATGAGCGTTTCCCGCAGCGTGTAAATACAGAATTTGCGCGGGTGCTGGATCGCAGAACAGTAGAAATGCGCGTTTGGGAAAGAGGCTCCGGTGAGACGCTGGCTTGTGGAACAGGAGCCTGTGCAGTTGCCGTAGCGTGTATTTTGAATGAATTGACAGAGGATGAGGTAACTGTGAAACTTCTTGGAGGAGATCTTAAAATTCAGTGGGATCGAGAAGAAAATAAGGTATATATGACCGGTCCGGCGGAGATTGTATTTGAGGGAGAAATCTCTATTTAATTAAAAGGAAAAAGCCGCTCTTGCAGATGATATATGTCTCTAAAGCAGAGAATGAATATCATGAACTGCAGGAGCGGTTTTTTGTACATAGGATTTTGAAGGGATTTCTTATATAACAAAAAAACGCCCAAAGGACGTTTTTAGAAGCTACGGATAGAGGACTCGAACCTCTACTAACAGAGTCAGAGTCTGCTGTGCTGCCATTACACCAATCCGCATTAGTAGATAATTAATGATAGGTTTTCAAGAAAAAAGGACGTATAACGTCCCGCCCCTGCCAAGGAGTCGAAGTGACAGGATTTGAACCTGCGACCTCTGCGTCCCGAACGCAGCGCTCTACCAAACTGAGCCACACTTCGAAAAACTACGGATAGAGGACTCGAACCTCTACTAACAGAGTCAGAGTCTGCTGTGCTGCCATTACACCAATCCGCATTAGTAGTTGTTTCGTTTGTCTTTCGCAACGAACAAATTTATTATATCAAACTTTCGTGAAAAATCAATCTTTTTTTTTGGAAAAATGATGAATTGTGAAAAATGCATAATATATATGAAAATAAATGAGGATATAAAGGCAATAGACACAAAAAAACAGCTGCCTTTTTTTTGGAATCAAAAAGAAGCAGCTGCAGTGGATAATATAAGATTAGTCAGTAAGAGCATATTCCAGGATGTAATCATCAGTAGAAAAACCGCCTCCGATGTCAGTCAGTTGTTCCTCGACAACAGAAAATCCAAGATGTTTGAAGACTTCAAGCGCTTTGCTATTCTTCTTACTGCATGTAAGCCGGATACAGTTCAGATTGCGTTTACGGCAGATACCGAGCAGAAACTGAAAAACATTTGTGGCAATATGATTGCCCTGACATTCTTCATGGATGTAAAGTCCGCTTAGGAAGAGGGTACGGTCTTCTTCTTTCATGCCAACATATCCTGCCATTAAGTATTCGTAGATTAAAACAAAATATTCATAGCCGTTCATGATCTGGCTGTTGATCGCATCGACAGACTGAAAGTTCTCAAGCATGTAATCTACTTGCGGCTGACCGAGGACCGGAGTGAGGTATTCGTGCCAGATATCATCTGCTAATGCTTCAATATTGTAGAGAAGTTCTGCTGTGTCAGCAGGAACAATGCGTAAATCTTCCATAAATTAAGTCTCCTTTGAAAATATGTTTATAAAAATATAACTTTTTAATCAGTCACATTAATGCTATTATTATAGTAGAAAACACTGCAGGAAACAATAGACTTGCAGGATATCTTTAAAGAAAGATCAGGGATAATTATGAAAGAATATGTAAAACTGACGGATGTCAGGAAAGTATATCGTATGGGAGAAGTTGAGATTGCAGCGGCAGACGGAATTGATTTCACGATTGAAAAAGGAGAATTTGCTGTTGTGGTAGGACCAAGCGGTGCGGGAAAGACGACAGTGCTGAATATTCTTGGAGGAATGGATACAGCTACAAGTGGTGAAGTGCTTGTGGATGGTGTTGATATCGCAAAATTTAATCACAGACAATTAACTGCCTACCGGAGAGATGATATTGGTTTTGTATTCCAGTTTTACAATCTGATACCGAACTTGACAGCGCTTGAAAATGTGGAGCTGGCGCTTCAGATCTGTAAAGATCCTCTGGATGCAGCAGAGGTATTGACGGAAGTCGGACTTGGAGAACGACTGAAGAACTTTCCGGCACAGCTGTCGGGAGGAGAACAGCAGAGAGTTTCCATTGCCAGAGCTTTGGCGAAGAATCCGAAGCTTCTTCTTTGCGATGAGCCGACAGGAGCGCTTGATTACAACACAGGAAAAGCTATTTTAAAACTTTTGCAGGATACATGCAGGAAAAAGGGGATGACGGTTATCCTGATTACACATAATCTTGCCATTGCACCGATGGCAGACCGGGTAATTAAGATTAAGAATGGTAAGGTGTCAGAGATGAATGTGAATCCGAATCCGGTTCCGGTGGAAACAATCGAGTGGTAAATATACGATAAGCGAATAAGAGATAGAATGGCGGGAGATACCAATGAAGAAAAGAGCAATGGAAAAAGATTTCTGGATGGAAATTAAAAAAAGCCGGGGACGTTTTTTATCTATCTTTCTGATTGTGGCTCTGGGTGTATCATTTTTTTCTGGAATCCGTGCGGCAGAGCCGGATATGCGGCTGTCCGGGGATGCGTATTTTGACGAACAGAATTTGATGGATTTGAAAGTGCTTGGCACACTTGGCATTACTGAAGAAGACTTAGAAGAAATAGAAGCGCTTTCCACTGTAGAAAAGGTGGAAGGCGGATACAGTATCGATGTACTCTGTAATGTGGGAGAGCGGCAGAAAGTACTCCATGTGATGTCAATGCTTCCGACAATGAACAGCATTGTTGTGGAAGAAGGACGTCTGCCAAAGACGAAAGAAGAATGTCTGGTAGATGTGGATTTTCTTACTGCAAATGGATACGAAATCGGAGATCAAATCCATTTGGAGTCCGGGCGTGTGGAAGAAGATCTGTCAGAATCTTTGAAGACAGATACATATACGATTGTCGGTTCCGGAAGCAGTCCATGTTATATTTCCTTTGGAAGGGGAAGCACACAGATCGGCACCGGAGAGATCAGCGGTTTTCTTGCAGTGATGCCGGAAGCCTTTGCTATGGATGTTTACACAGAGGCATATGCAGCTGTAAAAGGGGCGGAAGAAGAAACTGCATTTACAGATGGCTATGAAAAGAAGGTAGACTGTGCAGAGAAAGACATTGAGAAGATTCAGGATCTGCGATGCGAAGCGCGGTATGAGGAAGTGACCGGCGAGGCAAGGGAGAAGCTGGCAGAGGCGAAAGAAGAGCTGGCAGACGGAAAGGCTGAGACGGCAGGAGAGCTTGCAAAAGCGGCGCAGAAGATTGCGGACGGAGAGAAAGAGCTTCAGGATGGAAGCCGGCAGCTGGCAGATGGACAGAAAGCTTTAAAGGCAGCAAGAGAACTTCTGATTACGAAGCAGAAAGAACTGGATAAAGGGCGGGAAACCTATGAGACCGGACTGGCGCAATATGAGGCCGGACGCAGGGAATATGAGGCGAAGAAAGCTGAATTTTATGAACAACTGCCGGGACTTGAGCAGGAGATTGCAGCAGGGGAGGCAGAACTTGAGGCGAAACTTGCCGAAGCAAGAGCGCAGCTGGATGAACAGTGGGCAAACTATGAGAAGCTTGATAACGTGATCAAAGATACGAAAGCAGCGCTTGAGGAACTTCAGAAAAAGTTGGAGGAGGCAAAGGAAGAAGAGGCGGCAGCATGGCTTCTGGAACAGATGAAGAAACTGCTTCCGCAGATGAAAGAAAGCCTTGCAAAACTGCAGGAACAGATTGTTATAAAACAACAGGAACTTCAGCAGATAGAAAGAGAGTTGGAAGACATTTCCCAGGCAAAGAGCAGCATTTCCGATGAAATAGCCGGATTGGAGAAGGAACTTGCAGCGCTGTATGAGGAACGAAATGCGCTAGAGCAGGCGGGAGAAATGATTCCGGAAGAATTGCTTTCAGAAATTGCTTCACAGGAGGCAGCATTGGCTCAGAAGCAATCAGAACTTCAAATGTGGGAAGCAAAATTTGTTGAGGGGAAAGCAAGAGAAGAAGCGGTGAAAAAAGAGCTGGACAGCCTGGAAACGTCCGCTGTATTTCTAAAAGAACAAATAGACCTTGTGACGAATGCAAAACCAGAAGATCTTGAAGAAATCGGTAAGGTAATTGCCGGGCTTCAGGAAGAGATCAAAAAACTGCAGGAATTTCTGGAAGAAAAAGGAGATTTAAGTGCATTTCGGGAACAGTTAGAAGCAGGAGAGGCAGAACTTGCTGCCCAGGCAGAAGCCGGGAGAGCGCAGCTGGCCAGTGCAAGACAGCAGCTGGAAGAGGGGAAAGCCGCTATTATTGCAGCGGGAAATAAACTGGATACTTCTAAGAAAGAGTTGGATACAGCTTACCGGACGATTGTAAGCGGTCAACAGCAGATCAATGCCGGCTGGAAAGCGCTTCGGGAGAACGAACAGACATTAAAAGATGCGAAGGCAAGTCTGACGGCGGGAGAAGAAGAGCTGGCACTTGGTAAGAGTGAGTATGAAGACGGAAAGCAAAAGGCCGAAGAAAAGTTCCGGGAAGCTGAAGCGGAGATTGCGAAGGCGGAGAAAGAGATTGAAGAAATCGCTGAACCGGAATGGTATCTTATGACAAGAGACTCTTTGACGGAGTATGGCGGTTATGGAGATAATGCGGAACGTATGAGGGCGATCGGAAAGGTATTCCCGGTGTTGTTCTTCCTTGTAGCAGCGCTGATCAGTCTGACGACAATGACAAGAATGGTAGAAGAGCAGAGAACCCAGATCGGTACATTAAAAGCGCTCGGCTACAGCAAGTTGGAAATCGCAGGCAAATACTTGAATTATGCGCTTCTGGCATCGGTTGGAGGCAGCATTGTGGGAGTGCTCTTTGGTGAGAAAGTCTTTCCATTTATTATTGTATATGCATATAAGATTATGTATAAACACATTCCGCATATCGTAATTCCGTATCATCTTTCTTACGGGGTTATGGCAACACTGGCAGCAGTGGCATGTACATTTTTAGCAACACTGATTTCCTGTTATCGGGAGTTGGCATCAACGCCGGCTGTACTGATGCGTCCGCCTGCACCGAAAGAGGGAAAACGTATTCTCTTAGAGCGGATTACATTTTTATGGAAGCATTTCAGCTTTATCTGGAAATCAACTTTCCGAAATCTCATCCGCTATAAGAAACGGTTTTTTATGACGATTTTTGGAATCGGGGGCTGTATGGCGCTGATGCTTGTGGGATTTGGACTGAAAGATTCTATTTATTGTATACTGGATCTGCAATATCAGGAAGTGCAGGAATATGACGGAGCAGTATATTTGAAGGAGAATGCTTCTCCAAGCGGGAAAGAGGCGCTTGTGGATTATCTGGATCACAATGACGAGATCGGACAGACAGCAGAGCTTTATATGAAAATGATTACCGTAGAACATGGGAAGGAAACACAGGAACCCTATCTTACTGTTGTAAAGAATAAAGAAGAGTTTGAAAAACTGGTGCATTTCCGGGATCGACTGACAGGGGAAACTTATGAAATCCGGGATGATGGTGTGATGTTAAGTGAAAAACTGGCATCGATGCTGGAAGTAAAGCGCGGTGATACCATTACGATTGTAAATGAAGAGCGTGGAAACCGGGAAGTTAAAGTCACAGATATTTGTGAAAACTATCTGGGACATTACATTTACATGAGCGGTGCGTATTACAAGGAGCTGTACGGAGAAGAGGCAGTGTACAATTGTTTCTATTTTGACCAGAAAGAATATAACGAGGCAAAGCTTCAGAAGATTGGAGAAGATGTACTTGCTTATCCGGATGTGCTGAATATCAGCTATGCAGATACAATGCGTGCACAGATGGACGATATGCTTCGGAGTCTGAATCTTGTTATTGTAGTATTGATCATTTCCGCAGGTGCGCTGGCATTTATCGTGCTGTACAATCTGAATAATATCAACATTACTGAACGGCAAAGAGAACTGGCTACCTTGAAGGTACTCGGATTTTATGACAAAGAAGTAGGAGCCTACGTCTACAGAGAAAATATACTTTTAACAATCATCGGAGCCTTTGTCGGATGCGGACTTGGATGGCTTCTTCACAGATATGTGATTGTCACTGTGGAAGTAGAAGAAGTAATGTTTGGCCGTCAGATTGATTTTTCAAGTTTTGTGTACAGCTTTTTGTTTACCGTGGGCTTTTCTCTTATTGTCAATTTTGTGATGTATTTTAAACTGAAGAAGATTGACATGGTAGAATCTTTAAAGAGCGTAGAATAAAGTTTATAGAATTTTTATAAAGTTTAAAATATTATTAGCACTCTTTTGAAAAGAGTGCTAATTTTCTGTTGACATTTAATTTTGAACGTATTAGACTAGGATTTAGGCAAAAAGATGCCTTGAATTTGTAAAAATATAGTTTGATATAAAGAAAAGGAGTGTTAACATGGCAGCAAAGCATGGTAATCTTTCAATTCACAGCGAAAATATTTTCCCAATCATTAAGAAATGGATGTATTCCGATCACGACATTTTTATTCGTGAGCTTGTTTCAAATGGATGCGATGCCATTACAAAGTTAAAAAAGCTTGAAATTATGGGAGAATACAGTTTCCCGGAAGATTATAAGGCGAATATTCAGGTAATTGTAAACCCGGAAGAAAAGACATTAAAATTTATTGATAATGGTATCGGTATGACGGCAGATGAAGTGGAGGAGTATATTACTCAGATCGCTTTCTCCGGCGCAACACAGTTCCTTGAGAAATACAAGGATAAGACAAATGAAGATCAGATCATTGGTCACTTTGGTCTTGGATTCTATTCTGCATTTATGGTTGCAGATGAAGTGCATATTGATACATTGTCTTATAAAGAAGGCGCTGTACCGGTTCACTGGACATGTGATGGCGGAACCGAATATGATATGACAGATGGGGATAAGACAACTGTCGGAACAGAGATTACACTGTATCTGAATGAGAGCAGCGTAGAATTTTCAAATGAATACCGCGTGCGGGAAGTTCTTGAGAAATACTGTTCTTTCATGCCAACAGAGATTTTCTTATCCAATGCAAATGCAGAACAGGAATATGAGACCATTCCGGAAGAAGAGTTAAAAGATGATGACGTTGTTGTAGAACATATCCATGAAGATGCTAAGATGGAAGAGCAGGAAAATGAGAATGGCGAGAAGGAAATGGTAGAAGTTTCCCCGGCTTGTGAAAAAGTAAAAATCAACAAGCGTCCGGTACCGCTCAACGATACAACACCGCTCTGGGCAAAACATCCGAATGAATGTACAAAAGAAGATTATATCGCATTTTACAGAAAAGTATTTCTGGATTATAAAGAACCGCTGTTCTGGATTCACTTAAATATGGATTATCCGTTCAATCTGAAAGGAATTTTATATTTCCCGAAGATTAATATGGAGTATGAATCTATTGAAGGTACGATTAAACTGTATAACAATCAGGTATTTATTGCAGACAACATTAAAGAAGTGATTCCGGAGTTCTTAATGCTCTTAAAAGGTGTAATCGACTGCCCGGATCTGCCATTGAACGTATCAAGAAGTGCGCTTCAGAATGATGGATTTGTCAATAAGATTTCCGAATACATTTCCAAGAAAGTAGCAGATAAGCTTGTGGGAATGTGCAAGACAGATAAAGAGAATTATGAGAAATACTGGGATGATATCAGTCCATTTATTAAATTCGGCTGCTTAAAGGACGAAAAATTCTGTGATAAGATGAGCGATTACATTTTATTTAAGAATATCGACCACAAATATCTTACATTAAAAGAATGTGTAGAAGAAAATGGCGGCTCTCTTGAAGCAGCAAAGGATGCAAAAGAGGAAGTGAAGGAAGAGGACAAGACAGTTATCTACTATGTGACAGATGAACAGCAGCAGAGCCAGTACATCAATATGTTCCGGGAAGAGAAGCTGGATGCGGTACTTCTGACACATAATATTGATTCCGCATTCATTTCTCAGTTAGAGCAGAGAAATCAGGGAATTAAATTCCAGAGAATTGATGCGGATCTGACGAATACATTTAAAGAAGAAATCGCAAAAGAAGATGAGGAAGCAATCCAGAAACAGGCTGAAGAGATTAAGTCTGTATTCCAGAAAGCATTAAACAATGATAAATTAAATGTAAAACTTGAAAAGTTGAAAAATGATGCAGTTGCTTCTATGGTTACAGTATCGGAAGAATCACGCCGTATGCAGGAAATGATGAAAATGTATAATATGTATGGTATGGATGCAAATATGTTTGCGCCGGAATTAACATTAACATTGAATGCGAACCATCCGCTTGTGAAATATGTTCTGGAACATCAAGATGGGGAACACACAAATCTTTTCTGTGAGCAGCTCTACGATCTGGCGGTATTAAGTAATCAGCCGCTGTCACCGGAAGCAATGACAAAATTTGTTGCAAGAAGCAACGAGATTATGATGCTTCTCGCAAAATAATATAAAAAAATCATCCTCCGGGGAGTTCCTGTTATTAGGAATCCCGGGGGATGTTTTTGGTTAAAAAAAAGAAAGTGCTTAGTTTGAATCGGAATGCTGTTTTTTCTGAAGCATTACAATCCCTATGGCAATCAGTACGCCGCCTGTTACAAATGCAGACAGAAGACCGGTTGTGTGGTAAACGGTATCATACAGAAAATCCGGGATGATATACCAGAATAAATCTATCAGTTCCTGTGCGAGAACACAGATTCCGGCAACGATCAAAGCGCCTGCAATCCACATACGGTATTTCTGGAACAGTTCTTTGTGGTTGTCGATCAGATAATCGAAGCGGAACAGCCATCTGTCTTCTTCCTGAGCAAATTGTTCTTCAGACATATTTTTCAGATTATGTGTGTGGAAGAAGCTGTAACACCAGATAACAGGAAGTGCAAGAATCATCCACTCCATATGAAGAAGCACTCCAATGGCAATTACACCCCAAAATAAGGTCATAATACTAAGTCCCTGTTTCTCAAATCCCATATTCATTGGTCCGGCTCCCGGGATAAGGGAGCAGATAAAATTAATAAATCCGTTTTTTTGTTTTTTCATCTCTATATTCCTCCAGTTCTTTTCGTTTCTGAGATTAGTATAGCAGTGAAAGATTAGGAATTTCTGGTGTAATATTAAAGAATTTCTTAATA
Organism: Faecalicatena sp. Marseille-Q4148; assembly: GCA_018228665.1. Classification (NCBI taxonomy): domain Bacteria; kingdom Bacillati; phylum Bacillota; class Clostridia; order Lachnospirales; family Lachnospiraceae; genus Faecalicatena; species Faecalicatena sp. Marseille-Q4148. Next base: position 1,635,493 of record CP073692.1, on the reverse strand, counting down.
TTTTTCAGACGAGAGAAATCGCATTTAGAAAGAATTCTCAAAAACTTATGAAAACACAGTATAATATCCCAAACCCTTTAAATATACTTGCTAACATGGGCGCAAAATGCTATAATCGTGATGTATTTTAGGCATCCCTCTCTTGACAAGTGCATATGACACTGTGCCTTTGTCAAGAGAGTGGAAGTAAAGGCAAAGAAGAAAGAAAAGAAGGAAGTGATTTTTGTGGTTCAGTCAAGAACACATACATGTAATGAATTAAGAAGTTCTGATATCGGGAAGAAAGTTGTTCTCGCAGGATGGTTTGAAAATATTCGTAAAGTCAGCAAAAATCTGGGATTTTTAGTGCTGAGAGATTTTTATGGAACAACACAGATTGTCATTGAGACAGAAGAGATGATGCAGATAATTGACAGTGTTAATAAGGAAACAACACTGTCTATAGAAGGTGTGGTAAGGGAGCGTTCCAGTAAGAATGCAAACCTTCCGACCGGAGATATTGAAGTTGTTCCGGAGAAGATCAGTATTCTTGGCAGATGTTCTTATAACGCACTGCCGTTTGAAATCAACCAGTCAAGAGAAGCTGATGAAAATGCAAGATTAAAATATCGTTATCTGGACCTGAGAAATCCATCTGTAAAAGAAAAAATTGTGATGAGAAGTAAGATTGTGGCAGAACTTCGTCAGAGAATGAGCGAGCTGGACTTCCTTGAGATTACCACTCCGATTCTGACATGTTCTTCTCCGGAGGGAGCACGCGATTACCTTGTTCCGGCAAGAAACCATCCGGGTAAATTCTACGCGCTTCCGCAGGCGCCGCAGCAGTTCAAACAGATTTTGATGGCGTCCGGATTTGACAGATATTTCCAGATTGCGCCTTGCTTCCGTGATGAAGATGCAAGAGCAGACCGTTCACCGGGAGAGTTCTACCAGTTAGATATGGAGATGGCATTTGCTTCCCAGGAAGATGTGTTCCAGGTAATCGAGCAGGTACTTCCTCCTGTATTTGAGAAATACGGCGTATATAAGAGTGCATCGACATTGCCGTTTGCAAGAATTCCGTATCTGGAAGCAATGGACAAGTATGGAACAGATAAGCCGGATTTGAGAATCGATCTTGTTCTTCAGGATGCAACAGAGGTAATGGCAGATTGTGGATTTGGACCATTTGAAAACCAGATTGTGAAAGCGATTGTTGTAGATGGTTTCAGCGCATCAAGAAAAGTGATCGATAAGATTTGTGCAGAAGTGGAAGTGCAGACAGCGAATAAAGCGTTCTGGTTTAAAGTAGATGAGAATGGAAATCTTGTTGGCGGTATTTCTAAATTCTTAGAGCCAAGAAAAGAAGAAGTAATTCAGACACTTGGATTAAAAGCAGGAGATTTTGTCGGACTGACTGCAGGAAAGAAATTGACAGCACAGAAGACAGCAGGTGTTCTTCGTAAATTGCTTGGTGCAGCCAGTGAGAAACATATGAAGCAGGATTGCTATGAATTCTGTTGGATTGTTGATTTCCCGATGTATGAGATTGGTGAAGAATCCGGAGAGCTGGAATTCTGCCACAATCCATTCTCTATGCCGCAGGGCGGAATGGAAGCATTAAAGACACAGGAACCATTAGAGATTCTTGCATATCAGTATGACCTTGTATGTAACGGCGTAGAACTTTCTTCAGGAGCTGTCCGTAACCATGATCCTGAGATTATGATTAAGGCATTTGAACTTGTTGGACTTGGAGAAGATGATGTGAAAGCAAAGTTCCCGGCGATGTACAATGCATTCTGTTATGGAGCGCCGCCGCATGCAGGAATTGCACCTGGAGTTGACCGTATGATTATGCTGATCTGCGGCGAAGAGAGCATTCGAGAAGTTATTCCGTTCCCGATGAACAAAAATGCAATGGACATTATGATGGGTGCGCCGGCAGAGGTAGAGCAGAAGCAGCTTGATGATGTACATATCATGATTCATCTGCCACAGGAAGAAGAGCAATAGTTAAGGGTAAGGAAGATATTAGGGAGTATACTGGTATCTTCCTTTTTATATAAAGGATGGAAATATATGGGCAGGAAAAAAGACTGGAAAAAACGAAGAAAGCGGATTCTGAGAAGAAAGCTTTTGCGTGCGGCAGTATTACTTGTTATGCTTTTCATGGTCGTCGGTATGATCGCACTTGCTGTGGTCGGCGTGAAGAAGCTTGCAGGTCTGTTTGAAAAAGAAAAACCGGCTGCTTCTGATAAAGTTGAGCAGATTGAAAAAGAAGATAAAACAAAAGAGCCGGAGAAAAAAGAGTCTGAAGAGCAGAAAGACGAGTCAACACCACAGTTAGTAAGCAATACACCGCAGAAATTGACAAGAGAGCAGAGCATTGCACAGATTACCAAGATGGCGGAAACGTATTCAGAAATGCAGGAAATATTAGAACATCAGGCAGAATATCCGGATGAACTGCTGCTGATGCTGGCAAATAACCCGGAGACACTGGAATTTGTGAAAAACTATCCAAAGCTGCAGGGAACTGTGAATAACGCAGATCAGCTGAAGAAAATCCGTGAAGGAAGTATTCCGCTTCTGATCCAGTGGGATGAGAGATGGGGATATGGTGCGTACGGTGACAGCAATATTGCAATCAGCGGCTGTGGACCTACCTGTCTTTCCATGGTAGCGGCAGGACTTAGACAGGACACTTCTGTTACACCGCTTGCAGTTGCTAACTATGCACAGGAGCAGGGATATTACAGTGAAGCCGGAACAAGCTGGGATTTGATGACAACGGGATGCGAGCAGTTTGGGATTCATGGCGAGGAGCTGGCTCTTGGAGAGAGTTCTGTGAAAGCGCAGTTAGAGAGCGGTCATCCGATTATCTGCAGCATGGGCCCGGGAACATTTACAACAGAGGGGCACTATATCGTTCTGAGCGGATGGAAAAATGGAATGATAGAGATCCATGATCCGAACAGTGTTTCCAGAAGCAAAAAGTTGTGGGCTTACGGAGAACTGGAGCCTCAGATTAAAAATATGTGGGTATATTCAGTAAAATAAGTTGCGGCAGACTTTCGAAAATACATTTGCCGGAAGAAATATGATTTTGCGGGGCGAATGTTCAGGAAGCCAAGCGCGTTTAAAAGGAGGAAAAATGATGAGTGAAGAAAAGCAGACTGAAGCAGCGAACGAAAGGGGCGAACTGCAGACAGAGGCAGGCTGCGGGCAGCTTGACAAAATTACAGAAGTAATGGGCGGAACCGCTTCCAATATTGTGGAACTGGTATTTGGGAATCAGGTAAGAGGAAAGATTACATTTCTGGAAGAAACGATTTTTCGCTATGACGTAGATCCGACAGGAATATTTGCAAGTTATGCGGTACCGAGAGAAGAGGCGCATACAGCGAAGATCCAGCAGTGTCCGGATGAGTCAGAATGGTATACAAAACCGGAAGCGGTTATCGTGGACGGGGCTCAGGAAGCGGTAATTCAGTGTGGCGCAACAGAAGTTGTATTTGAGAAAGCCACAGCCAAAATGAGTATTCGAAGAAATGGCGCTGTTGTCATGGAAGAAGCAGAAGCGCTGACGCTGACTGACGTTGAGGCAGTTCAGAAGCTGGTAAAGCATGAAAAAGAGCAATTCTATGGAGGCGGCACACAGAATGGCCGTTTTGTACATACAGGAAAGACAATCCAGATTGTTAATGAGAGTGCGTGGATGGACGGAGGTGTTGCATCTCCGAATCCGTTTTATTTTACAACTGCGGGTTACGGCGTTTTAAGAAATACATTTTCAGATGGATGTTATGACTTTGGAGAAACGAAAGAAGATATCGTAAGTACAGTTCATAAAGAATCCAAACTGAGTGCATATTATTTTATTACGGATGCTGAGAATGAACGCCGCAAAGTGCAGGATTTATTGCGTGGATATTATCACGTTACAGGAAATCCGCTGCTGCTTCCGGAATATGGATTTTATGAAGGGCATTTGAACTGTTATAACCGTGACGGCTGGTCCGAGGAAGCCGGAGATAAGGCTTGGAATGTTAAGGGAACACAGCCTTTCGACAGTGAGGGGATCACAAAATATGAAAGCGGTATGGCAACTGGATATCGTTTATCAGAAGGACAGCATTCAGAATCATTGAATGGGGAGCGTCCGACTGTTGCAACAGAGAATTATCCGGCAGATGTGGATGCGCCGTATGAGTATTCTGCGCGGGCTGTGCTGGATGATTATATAAAATATGACATGCCGCTGGGATATTTTCTGCCAAATGACGGATACGGCGGAGGATATGGACAAAATGGTTATTACGTTCAAGGCGGTGTCAACGAAGACGGCTCCAGTTCGGAAGAACGTATCGCAGCAGTCGATGCAAATGTAGCGAACCTTGCAAGATTTACAGAGTATGCCAACAGCAAAGGTGTGGCAGCAGGACTCTGGACTGAAAGCAATCTGGCGCCGGATTCCGACAGTCAGACATACTGGCATTTGCTTAGAGACTTTAAGAAAGAAGTTTCAATCGGAGGTGCCACAACATTAAAGACAGATGTTGCATGGGTAGGACCGGGATACTCTTTCCAGCTTAATGGTGTAAAAACAGCCTATGATATCATTACAACAAGAGAGCAGTTCCGGCCAAACATCATCTCCCTCGATGGCTGGGCAGGTTCACAGCGGTTCAACAGTGTGTGGAGTGGAGATCAGACCGGAGGAAACTGGGAATATATCCGATTCCATATTCCGACTTATATTGGAAGTTCTCTAAGCGGCAATCCGAATATCGGAAGTGATATGGATGGTATTTTCGGTGGAAAAGCGCTGATCGCAGCCCGGGATTTCCAGTGGAAATCTTTCACACCGCAGATGCTTAATATGGATGGCTGGGGAAGTTATATGAAAGCGCCGTTTACTTTCGGAGATCCATATACAGGAATCAACCGGATGTATATGAAAATGAAAGCAGAGCTTATGCCATATATTTACACAAGTGCGGTATCCGCTTCTAATATTGAAACAGGAAATGACGATACAGGACTCCCGATGATCCGCGCGATGTTCTTAGAATATCCAAATGATGAATATGCGTACAGCAGAACGATGCAGTATCAGTTTATGTTTGGTTCTGACATTCTTGTTGCGCCGGTTTACAAAAATACGATGGCAGATGAGATGGGAAATGATGTGCGAAACCACATTTATCTGCCGGATAAAGAAGAGATCTGGATTGATTATCTCACCGGAGAAAAATATGCAGGCGGTCAGGTACTCAATAATTTTGATGCTCCTCTTTGGAAGCTTCCGGTATTTGTGAAAAACGGGGCAATTCTTCCGAAATATGAAGAAAATAATACACCGGACGAGATTGATAAGTCAAATCGGATTGTAGAGTTCTGGCCGGCAGGGGAAAGAAGCTATACTGTGTATGAGGATAACGGAACCTATATTCAGAATGATACGACAGAAGAGGAAACATACGGAACGATCGATCATATTTCTTATGGAGATCATGTCTCCACAACATATACTTCCAAAGTGGAAGGAACAACAGCGATTCTGACAGCGGAAACTTCCAGAGGAAATTATGAAGGATATGAGAAACTTCGCAGCACTACTTTTGTAGTACATTTAACCGAAAAGCCGGAGAGCATTACGGCAGTCAACGGAGCTTGCGAACTGAAAATGAAAGAAATGAAGTGTCTGGCAGAGTTTGAAGCGTGTGAAGCAAAGGCCGGAGAAGCTGTATGGTTCTACGAAGCAGAGCCTGTGATCCGTACATATGCGTCAGAAGAAGAAAAAATATTGAAAGATCTTGTGGCAAAGGTAAAATGCGCTCCGAAACTGCATGTAAAACTGGCAAAGGCAGATACGCAGACAGAGATGCAGACGGTAGAAATCAAAGGATTTGTCAGTGAATTTAACCGTATGGCAGAAAAAGAACATGATGGACTGCAGGCGCCGATACTAAGTGCACCGGAGGAAATGAAAACATCCGTATCCATTGGACTTACATGGACTGAAATTCCGGGAGCAGCTGCATATGAGATGCTTGTAGACGGACGTTTGTATACAATGGGGAATGCGCTGTCTTATGTGCATGATGATTTGGAATACCATTCCGAACATACATATCAGATACGCTCAAGAAATGCAGAAGGTTACTCTGCATGGAGCGAAGTGCTTGTGACAAGTTCACTGTCAGATCCGTGGAGAAATGAAATCGGTGCGCTTGGAACAGTGACATGGACCGGCGGAGATGAAGCAGGTGCACTGAAATATGCTACAGACCATAGTTTCCGTGGATTATTCTTCGCAGTAGGCGATGTCGCCGGGGACCGCACTCCATTTATCTATGATTTCGGAGCGGCATATGAGCTTGACCGTTTCGAATACTATCCGCGCGATAACTATGGAAGCGGCTGTGTGCAGAAAATGAATGTATATTCCAGTCTCGACGGAAAACACTGGAAACTTGAGTGGGACGGCGCTTCTCAGGATGACTGGACATATAATGCCGATCTGGAAGTAGAAGAAAATGCGAAAGTCGTTCCTCTTAGCGGCGTCAGTGCACGTTATCTGAAGCTTGAAGTTGTGAAATCGATCCGTAACTACTTCGCATCCCATGAACTTCCAGTATTTAAGAAAGACGGAAGCAAGCCGTTTGCCGTTGGAAGTACCAATAAGAATGAAATCGTTTCCGAAGGCGATTATATAAATATGAAGAATTATCTGGGAACTTGTGTGAAAGATGGTTCCAATTTTGTTGATCAGATCCAGAAACGAAGCGGAGATGTGAACATGAACGGCATCTATGATGTATATGACTATGCATTTACGATGTTTAAACTGGACGGTGGTACGAAACAGACCGGAAAGGCTTCCGGAGAGGCGCATCTTGCAGCGGATCGGGAGGAAGTGAAAGCAGGAGAAACATTTAATATGATAGTTTCTGCTGAATGTGCTGAAAATATTAATGCCTTCGGTCAGGTAATCAATTACAATCCGTCCCATATGGAGTTTGTTTCTGCAGCAGGAAATGACAGCGTAGCAGAGATGGAGAATCTAACGATAGCCAAGACGTACAGTGACGGTACCGCTTATGTGAATCTGGCATTTGCGAACAGGGGCGATAAGCCGCTTTACAGTGGAAGCGGTGAGCTTGCGGTGATTACGATGAAAGCCCTTGCAGATATCCGTCCGGCAGAAGAACTTGTATGTGACAGTGTACAGCTGATCGGACCGGAATATGATATCGCCGGAGAAAATGAAGTGGCTGAGGAAACGAAAGAAGCAGAAGAAAAAAAGATTGACAAATAAAAAATGTCATGCTATATTTAAAGGGAGTTAGAAAGAACTAACTTTTAAAAAGCAGCGGTGCGGCTGCTTTTTAAAACCCTATAAGTTAGTAAAGACTAACATTGTGATTCATTTTTCTTTGAAAGGAGTTTTGGGAATGTTTGAAAAATATCTTATTACCTATTGTTCTCCGACACTTGCCTCGCTGAAAAGTGCAAATCTGTTTACTGTGAAGTATGTAAGTGAGTCCGAGCTCTGCCTGCAGTTAGATGTATGGAACGCCCATTTCAGAAGCAAAGGATTATGTTTGATGGTGCTTCGCAGACAGGAGCATACAGCGTTGATCTATATCTATCGACATTCCCTCCTTTCAAAAGAACTGAAAAAACCGGGAGTCGCTGCTTTTCTGGCCGGATATGGTTATGAAAGTACAGAATTTCCTTATGTACTTGAGCATTTGAAAGCACGTATTGAACAAAGTGGTTCTTTTCCGCATGAAATAGGAGTTTTTCTAGGCTATCCCCTTGCAGATGTGATTGGATTTATTGAAAATGCAGGGCAGAACAGTAAATGCAGCGGATGCTGGAAAGTATACTGTAATGAATGCGAGGCGATTCGGACATTTGCCCGGTTTAAAAAGTGCAAAGAAGTTTATGAACGGCTGTGGCGGCAGGGGAGGAGCGTCATGAAACTGACAGTGGCAGCGTAAAAAAGATAAATTTATATGTATTTCGTTAATTTTTACATATTGTTAACAAATTAACTATTGCGTTAAAAAATTAACAGTGCTATAATAGCACTTGGAAATAAGAAAAGCGATCCGGAAGTGCCAATGACGGAGCGCGCGGATGTGTAATAAGGAGGAATACATATCATGATGAGATTTACATTACCAAGAGACTTATACTATGGAAAAGGAGCACTGGAGCAGTTAAAGAATCTAGATGGAAAAAAAGCAATGCTTGTTCTTGGCGGCGGTTCCATGAAGAAATTTGGTTTTGTTGATAAAGTTGTTGCATATTTAAAGGAAGCAGGAATTGAAACACAGTTATTTGAAAATGTAGAGCCGGATCCGTCTGTAGAGACAGTTATGAAAGGTGCGGCTGCCATGAGAGAATTCGAACCGGACTGGATTATTTCTATGGGAGGCGGTTCTCCGATTGATGCGGCAAAGGCAATGTGGGTATTCTATGAGTATCCGGAGACAACCTTTGAAGAAATCATTCAGCCATTTTCTTTCCCGACATTAAGAAAGAAAGCCAAATTCCTTGCAATTCCTTCTACATCAGGAACAGCAACAGAAGTAACAGCATTTTCTGTTATTACTGACTATGAAAAAGGAATTAAATATCCTCTGGCAGATTTTAATATCACACCGGATGTTGCAATTGTTGATCCGGAGCTTGCAGAAACAATGCCTCAGAAGCTGACGGCACATACAGGTATGGATGCGTTGACACATGCGATTGAAGCTTATGTATCTACACTGAATTCACCATTTACAGATCCGCTTGCATTAAAAGCAATTCATATGGTATTTGATTATCTTCCGGCATCTTACAATAAAGATATGGAAGCAAGAGAACAGATGCATTATGCACAGTGTCTTGCAGGAATGGCATTTTCTAATGCATTGCTCGGTATCGTTCATTCTATGGCTCATAAGACAGGAGCAGCATTCTCAACAGGACATATTCCGCATGGATGTGCGAATGCGATTTATCTGCCATATGTAATCAAATATAATGCAAAAGATGAGACGGCATTAAAACGCTATGCAGAGATTGCCCGCTCAGTAGGTTTGGAAGGAAATAGCGATGAAGAACTGATGCAGGCGCTCTGTGCAAAGATTGATGCATATAATGTGGAATTAAATATTCCTAAGACACTAAAAGAATTTGGTATCAAGGAAGAAGAATTTAAAGAAAAAGTTGCAGAAATTGCAAAGAATGCAGTAGGTGATGCATGTACAGGATCTAATCCGAGAAGTATTACACCGGAACAGATGGAGAAGCTTCTTACATGCACATATTATGGAACAGAAGTAGATTTCTAAGATAACCTTATAGTTCATTTCATTCAATAAAGAAACGGCACGGAGGGAGTTAACCTTTCGTGCCGTTTCGATTTTTCTTAAAAAGGCTGTCCGGAATCTTTGGAAGCAGCAATCATCTTCAGAAAATCCGGAAGAATTTTATCACTGTAAGCCATAATAGAATAGCTGCCCTTATTTAGACACCAGTCATAGATGAGGGCGCGTTCATACATGACATAGAGTTTTTCCAGTTCTTCAAGAGAGCGGTCGCTCCTCAGTTCTCCTTTCTCCATTCCCTCAGAAATAATCTGAATGATGAGCTGGAAATAAAACCGGTCTTCATCGAGAAGATGCTGAGAAGCTTTCGTAATAAGCTGAGAGGAATAAAGACGGGCGAGAAGATCTACGTTGATGCTCTCGTCGATCATCTTAAACAGTTCGTGATTTAGATAGGAAAGTTTCTCGCAGCATGTCATATCCGGCAGCAGTTTTGCAGAGAGTTCTTCATATTTCTCGTCAAATAAATCTGAAAGGGAGCTAAGAAGTGCATCTTTACTTTCAAAATAATGATAGAAAGAACCTTTGGAGGTATCCGAAGCGGTAATTATCTCATCCACAGTTGTATCATCATAACCGTATTTATAGAACAGATTCCAGGCTGCCCGGATGATTTTCATTTTTGTTTTTTGTTTGCGTTTTTTTGGCATGTGGTACCTCCTTGTGAAATTAAAATATATAGTACAAAATAAAAAATACACCAGCCAGAGGAATGCTCTGGCTGGAAAAAGGCATTTATACGCCGGCAATAAAGCCGTATTTTAATGGATCGGTCGGATCGATCACATAGGTTGCCTCGCCTGTGATATAAGCGCTTCCTGTAATCTGCGGGATTACGGCAACATGTCCGTCTACTTCCGTTACATCTTTGATAACACCTCTGAAACGTGATCCAATGAAACTTTCATAAACGAAAGGTTCTCCGACACCAATCTTACCATGACTGTACAGTGCGGCAAGTTTTGCGCTTGTACCGGTTCCGCATGGAGAACGATCTGCCTGGGCATCTCCAAAGATAACAACATTTCTCATAGAGCATCCAATTGTTGGAGTCGGTCCATAAAATTCTACCAGATCTACTGTTGTAATGTCAAGATAAGGATGCTTTACTGTAACAGTAGCATTGATTTCTTCCAGAAGCTTCATACCCAGCTTTGTCAGGAACGGTACATTGTGAGCTTCGATCTCTTCCTGAATCGAAGGCTGTGTCACATCTACAAGAGCGAAGAAACTTCCGCCAAAAGAAATATCATAAGCAATCTTGCGGCCTTCAACAGTTGCGACAAGATTCTCTTTATATAAGAAAGCAGGTACATTGGTCAGTGTAACTTCTGTTGCGCGTCCATTCTCTACCTTGACTTTTGTCCGGATGATTCCGGCAGGCGCTTCCAGTACAACATTCGTGTAAGGCTCTGTAACAGGAACAAGACCTGTCTCTACAGCAACTGTTGCAGATCCAATTGTCCCATGACCGCACATATTCAGATATCCGCCAGTGTCCATAAAGATGACTCCAAGATCTGCTTCACGGTTTACCGGTTCTGTGAGAAGAGCTCCGAACATATCCCGGTGTCCTCGCGGTTCATTCATGAGCGCTTTGCGGTATTGATCATATTTTTTTTCAAGAATGTGTTTTTTCTCCATAATGCTGTCCGCCTTGATATCCGGGAAACCGGATGTTACGACACGGGTAAATTCACCGACAGTATGTGTGTCAATGGCATGAAAGGCAGCTTCAAAAGAGTCTAAATTTAATTTTGGATTTAGTCCCATAATGTACCTCCGATAAAATGTTTGACATAGTATTGACAAATGATTTATAATAGACTATAGTCTAAACTGTACTTCAGTTTATTCTTATTATGATAGATTATGATTGAAAAGTCAATGAATATTTATTAAAATATAAATTAGGGCTTGAAGCTTTTCCAAAAATGTGGTAAAGTAAACTACGCATGAAAAATAAGGGTGTAGATAGGTAACTGGTGTGCCTCCTGGTCTTCAAAACCAGTGTAGGGCGTTAGTAGCGTCCTGGGTGGGTTCGATTCCCACATATACCCGCCAGAAAGAATCGTATATTTTGTACGTAGTAATAGAATGGAAGGTAAAGCAAAAGTCAGTTTGCTTTGCCTTTTTTGTTTTTTAGGCAGTTCCAAATGTTCCGGACATCAGTAATGGAGTCTGGGAAGGAAAGATAAAAGCAGGAAAGCATAAAAAAGGAGAAGAAGGAAATGGGCAATTTGCAGATGCTTCTCAGACAGCACATCGGCGCACCGTGTAAACCGGTTGTTGCAGTCGGAGATAAGGTGGCAAAAGGAACGCTGATCGCAGAACCTGCCGGACTGGGAGCAAATATTTTTGCCAGTGTGTATGGTACGGTTACAGAGATTACAGAGGAAGCGATCATCATTGAACCGGATGCAGAACAGAAGGAAGAATTTGTAAAGATTCCGGAAGGCAGTAAGCTTGATATGGTAAAGGCTGCCGGAATCGTCGGTATGGGCGGCGCAGGCTTCCCAACAGGAGTAAAACTCGGAACAGATCTGAATGGCGGATATATTCTGATCAATGCGGCAGAGTGCGAGCCGGGATTGAAACATAATATTGCACAGATTGAAGCTGAGACAGAGAAAGTACTTCGCGGTGTGAAATACTGTATGGAAATTTCCAATGCAGCGAAGGCAATTTTTGCGATTAAGAAGAAAAATGAAAAAGCAGTTGAGCTGCTCCGTGAGGCAGTAAAGAATGAAGAACATATTTCCATTCATTTGCTTCCGGATATTTATCCGATGGGAGAAGAGCGCGCTGTTGTCAGAGAATGTCTTGGTATCGAACTTGCACCGGATCAGCTTCCGTCAGCTGCACAGTCAGTTGTTATTAATGTTGAGACAGTTGCAAGAGTAGCGGAGGCAATTGATGAGCGCAAACCTTGCTTTGAGAAAAACCTGACAGTAGTCGGAAAGCTGAATGGAGGAGCAGAACCACATGTGTTCATGAATGTTCCGGTAGGAACAAGCGTGGGAGAACTGATCGAGCGCGCAGGAGGCATTGACGGACTCTATGGTGAGATCATTATGGGCGGACCGTTTACGGGAAAAGCGACAACCGAAGAAGCTCCGATCACAAAGACGACAGGCGGAATCATTGTAACAATTGATTTCCCGAATCTTCACGGTGCAAAAGTAGGTTTACTTGTATGTGCCTGCGGCGGAGATGAGGCGCGTATGCGTGACATTTGCCAGAAGATGAATGGCGTTGTGGCATCTGTTGCAAGATGTAAACAGGCAGCAGAGATGAAAAACGGAGCATTAAAGTGTGAACGTCCGGGAAATTGTCCGGGACAGGCTAAGAACAATATCCAGTTCAAGAAAGACGGATGTGAATATATTATTATCGGAAACTGCTCAGACTGCTCCAATACAGTCATGGGTTCCGCGCCAAAGATGGGATTAAAGGTATTTCATCAGACGGACCATGTGATGAGAACGATCGGACATCCGTTGTATCGTTATCTGAGAGTTTCAAAACAGGTAGAACAGTTACCGGAATATAAATAAGAATACTACCGTCAGATGACGGACAGTAGATAGAAGTGAAGTGGAAAAGGATAAGGAGGAAATTAGTATGTCAATTACAGCAGAAACAGCGAAAGCGCATGCAAATGATCCTGCGGTATTATGCTGCAGAGCAGAAGCTGGGATTACAATTGAGGCAGCTAATCTTGAAGATCCGGCAATTTTTGATGATTTAGTAGATTCAGGTTTATTAAACCTGGACGGGGTACTGACAATCGGACAGATTCTTGGATCAAAATTAACAAAAACATGTGATTCTCTTACACCAATCACAGCAGACGTAGTTGATGGCTACAAAGAAGCTGCTGCAGAGGAAGCAAAGGAAGAATCTGTAGAAGAAGCAGAGGAAGTATCAGAAGTACCTGCAGTACCTGCAGCAGCACCTATGGCACCTGTGGCAAATGCAGGAGGCGTTCTGAAAATTCATATCGATGAAGGAAAAGGGATTGATATTGAACTTCCGATGATGACAGGAGCAGTAGGAACAGCAGCGCCTGTGGCTCCGGCAGCAGTACCGGTTGCAGTACCTGCAGAAACAAAAGAGCAGGAACCAAAGTTAATCAGAAGCTTAACAAGAAAGCATTACAATATTACAGAAGTAAAAAGAGGACCGGAGACGAAGATTGAAGGAACAGTTCTTTACATCCGTGAAGGAATCGAAGAAGAAGCAGCAGCTTCACAGGAGCTTGTACATAGCTTAAAAATCGATATCATTACTCCGGACAAATACAATGAATACTCTGAGACAATCATGGATGTTCAGCCGATTGCTACAAAAGAAGGCGAAGATGAGATCGGAAGCGGTACAACAAGAGTACTGGATGGCGTAATCATGATGGTAACAGGTACAGATGCAAACGGCGTACAGATTGGGGAGTTCGGTTCTTCAGAAGGTATTCTGGAAGAAAACATTATGTGGAACCGTCCGGGTGCTCCTGACAAGGGAGAAATCTTCATTAAAACAGAAGTCGTAATTGCAGCAGGAACAAATATGGAACGTCCGGGACCGCTTGCAGCACATACTGCAACAGATGTCATTACACAGGAAATCCGTGAGGCTTTAAAAGCTGTAGAAGATGAAGCGCTTGTTGTAAATGAAGAAACATTCAACCAGTACAGAAGACCTGGCAAGAAAAAAGTTGTTATCGTAAAAGAAATCATGGGACAGGGCGCTATGCATGATAACCTGATCCTTCCGGTTGAGCCTGTTGGTGTACTTGGTGCAAAACCAAATGTTGATCTTGGCAATGTTCCGGTTATGGTTTCTCCGCTGGAAGTTCTTGACGGATGTATTCATGCATTAACATGTATCGGACCTGCATCTAAAGAAATGTCCAGACATTACTGGAGAGAACCGCTCGTATTAGAGACTTTGATGGACGAAGAAGTTGACCTTTGCGGAATCATTTTCGTAGGAAGTCCACAGATCAATGCTGAGAAATTCTATGTTTCCAAACGTGTTGGTATGATGGTAGAAGCCCTTGATGTTGATGGTGCATTTATTACAACAGAAGGTTTCGGAAACAATCATATTGACTTCGCAAGTCACCACGAACAGATTGGTATGAGAGGCGTTCCGGTTGTTGGACTTTCTTTCTGCGCTGTTCAGGGAGCTCTTGTTGTTGGAAATAAATACATGACTCATATGGTTGATAACAATAAATCAGAAGCAGGTATTGAAAATGAAGTACTTGCATGCAATACACTTTGCCATGAGGATGCGATCCGTGCATTAAATATGCTCAAAGCCGCTATGGCAGGAGAAGAAGTGAAAGCGCCTGAGAAAAAATGGAATCCGAACGTAAAAGCAAACAATGTGGAACTGATTTCTAATGTAACAGGAAAACCAATCGAATTAGTGAAAAATGAGCAGTCACTTCCGATGAGCCAGAAGAGAAGAGAAAAATACAGCTAGGCTGTAGGAGCGATAGTGCTATGAAGTATGGCGATAAAATGATATATATGGAAGGGGTTATTGTAGAAATCCATGACGGATGTGTCGGAGTTGATCTGAAAGGCCGGCTTGGTTTTCTCAAAATCCCGATGCGGATGCTGATCACTGACTATGAGATTAAGATCGGTCAGGAAGTTGGATGGAATATGAGTTTTATTGAACAGCTTGGACCGGAAGTCAATGAGAAATATATCAGCAATCTGGAAACATATCAGAAGCGGCAGCAGGCAATGCGCGCCGCACAGGAAGAAAAGAAGGAGGAATCATAATGAGTTTAACAGCTGTGAAAGGATTACAGTCTGAAATTTTCGTTCCGATCACACCTCCGCCAGTATGGGCACCGGTGACAAAGGAATTAAAAGATATGACAATCGCACTTGCTACAGCAGCAGGTGTACACCATAAAGAAGACAAGAGATTTAATCTTGCCGGAGACTGGACATGGAGAAAGATCACAGATCAGATGAAATCAGAAGATCTGATGGTTTCTCACGGTGGATATGACAACAGTGATGTAAATAAAGACATCAACTGTATGTTCCCGATCGACCGCATCCATGAGCTGGCGAAAGAAGGAGTTATCAAAGCATGTGCTCCTGTTCATGCAGGCTTCATGGGCGGCGGCGGAGACCAGGAGAAATTCAAAAATCAGACCGGTCCGGAAATCGCTCAGATGTTCAAAGAAGAAGGCGTAGACGCAGTAATCTTAACTGCCGGCTGAGGTACTTGCCACCGCTCTGCAGTACTGGTGCAGAGAGCAATTGAAGCTGCAGGTATCCCTACGATCATCATCGCAGCATTACCGCCTGTTGTAAAACAGACAGGAACACCTCGTGGCGTGGCGCCGCTTGTACCGATGGGTGCAAACGCAGGTGAACCAAATAACCCGACGATGCAGAAAGAGATTGTAAAAGCAACTCTTGAGCAGTTAGTCAAACTCGAAAGTCCGGGCAAAGTTGTTCCGTTGCCATTTGAGTATATTGCAAAAGTATAAGATAGGATGCCGGAGAAATCATAGGTTTCTCCGGTTTTCTTTTTCAGAAGAAAGAACCAATTCGCAGAAACAATTCGAAAAGCAAAGGTGAAGCTCTTTGTTTCATATTTAGTGGAGCTATTCCATATCAGATCCGATTCAGGATAAAATAACCAGAAAATGATTTCAGCAGAGGAATTTTATAGAATTATATAATAATAACTGGGAATATACACAAATTTTAGTAACGAATACGATAGGAGGAGTATTTTTCTATAGAAATCTATTTTATGAAATGATAAAATAAAATATCAAATATGATGTGAAAATGAAGCAGAGTAGAAATGAGATAGTGGTGTTCAAGTGGATGCTGACAGAAAGGACGGCCATATGTCAATTAAGCGAATTGAAATTACAGGGTATCGGTCTATTGCATATTTGAATATGGAAATGAATCAGATTACAACTTTGATTGGTCGGAATGGGAGCGGCAAATCGAATATTTTGTCTGCGCTGAATTATTTTTATAAGAATTTGTTGACAGTGCAGGATGAGCAAAATAGTTTTGATACCAATAATAGATTGCGTAATGAAATATGTATTCGAATTACTTATGATTTGAAGCAGATTCTGAAAATTATTAAAAGAAATTTGAATGATGAAAAGAAAGAGTATGAGAATTATTATAAAAAGGTATTAGCAATTTCTAATCATGATGAGATTATTGTTGAGCTGGTTAAGAGAAAAGGGAAGGAAATCCGTTGGAATGTAAGTTACAATACGCGTCAGATTATAGCCTCACTATTTCCGGTATATTTTATAGATTCAAGACAGATTGAACTGACAGATTGGACCAATTTGTGGAATCTGATAGGAGATTTATTTAAATTCAGAAATGAAGATTCTGAAAGGATTCAAAGTACAATAAGAACTATTGTGGAAAGTAACGATAGTTCGGTAAAGAAAAAATTAAATCATCTGCAAGATATATTTGAACAGGAACATATTAATGTGAAGCGTCTGACATCAAGGCAGATTGGTCAGATGTTAGCAGAAATGCTGGTAGGCGGTCAGAGGTTTCAATATGATGAGAAGAATCTTAGGGAATATTCTAATGGAACAAATGCATTTAATTATACAACGATTCTTATTGATATTCTGGCTATTATGAAGAAATACAAATTGAAAGAGCCGATCATTGTCTTGGATGAACCGGAAATTAGTCTGCACCATACGATGATCGATCAATTGATGGAGAAAATTTTTGGGGCGGCAGATCAGGTTCAGTTTCTCTTATCGACACATTCTGCGCGGTGTGTAAAAATGCTGCTTGAAAATGAAGAAGATATTTCTGCGATTTACCATGTTGCATTAAAAGAGAACTATTCCAAACTAAGGCGTGTGCGCAATTTGTCAGAGCAGGAAGAGCGGGAACGTATTGTAGTGACAGAGTCTTATACGGGAAGCTGTTTTGCAAAAATGATTTTGAACGTAGAAGGAGAGACAGAGCTTGAGCTTTTTAAAAATAAATATTTGCGAATGCTTTTTCCGGTTTTGAAAGAAGTTGAGATTGTAATAGGAATGAGCAATAAAGTGGTTCATAATCTAACTGCGCCCAGTAAGAGAAATTATCAGATCCCAGGTCTGGCTGTAATGGATATGGATAAAGTCCTGGCAAAAAAGGATGGAGAAAATGCATTTTTATTTACAGAACTGAAGGATTATCAGATTGATAGAGAAATTTATCATTATGGTGCCAAAAGGCAGAAGACATTAGCGCTTAGGCGCAGGATCAAACGTATGTGCAGTCAGTGTAAATTTTCTTATCGATATCCATTGTTTAGTTGTGATGATCCGAATTTTGAGTGTCTGTTAGATCTGATTGTGGAATATTATCGCAATTATGATGTGTTTTTGTGGAGAAATACGGTGGAAGGTGCGCTGATTACTGCTGAAAATCAGCAAGTATTTAAAAAATATGTGAATGCCGGAGGGCTAAGTCTTGAAGAACGCAAAAATACGGTAGAATACTGGAAATTGTTTCAGGATAAGAAGAATCTGCAGTTAAATTATTTGAGGATGCTTTTTTCCGGAAAACCGGATTATCTGCTGACGAAGAAACAGATCAAAAAACAGAATCCACAAATTGATGAGAATTTATGGAATGTGCTGTGTACGGTAAAGAAGACAAGCGGCTGGGTAAGTAAGTGGCTGGAATTTTATTTTCTTGATCTGGCCGAGATACAGCATCCGGAAAGACAGGGATTCCGGGAATTTGGAAGATGGATTGAAGCAGATGCCAATTATCAACAGGCAGTGGAAGCAGTTCAGAAAGATTTTCCGCAGTTATATGCATTGGTTCACAAAATAGAAGTGACTTTACGTTAAAACAATGGTAGAATAGACCTTGAGCAAGCAGTAATTTTACGAAGACAGACTCGTAAATCCGCGAGACGGTATGGGAATACTGGTGAAACCGCGGAAAAATCAGAACTGATGACTTAAATCTCCCGTAGAAATACGGGGCAGTGTATCTCTCCTGGATAATACCCTGAAAGGAATTATTCAGTAAGTGCTTGCTCTTCTAAAGAGGAAGATAAATGCAAATATATAATTATAAATTTCTTTTAGAAAAAATACTAAAGACAAGCGATGAGAAACTGCATGCAGTTTTGGAAGGAATTGAATATGCATATGAGGAGACTGAAATTCCGAAAAAGAATGGAATTCGGGTAATTCATATGCTTCGGAAAACGCCTGAAGGGAGAAATCTGACTAATTTTCAGAGGAATCTTGTCAGGCGATTTTTGCAGAAAATACCGATTGCCATACCGGCAAAAGGATTTGTGACCGGTGAGAGTTATCAGAACTTTCTGATGCCACATGCCGGAAATCATTATTTTCTAAGAATTGATATAAAAGATTTTTTTGACTCGTTTTCAGAGAAATTGATGATGAGTAACCTGAAAGAATTTATTCAGGATCGGGAAGCATTGGAAACGGTATTTGAGCTTTGTACGTTAAATGCAAAGCTTCCGCAGGGAGCTGTGACTTCACCTATATTATCTAATATATTTTTCAGAAGAATTGATCAGAGAATTTTGAAATACTGTCAATCTATTGAAGAACGCTACCGGAAAGAAAATACAAGATCAGAGAAACAGGGAATCCGTCGGATTTCTTATACAAGGTATGCCGATGATATGCTTTTTAGCTCGGATTTTTTTGATTTTGGGGAGCATATTTATTTTCTGAGAATGCTTTCGAAGATTTTGAAAGAAAATGGTTTCGAGATAAATCGAAGTAAGACAATGATGTGCAAAGGAGAGATCGGGCTCAATGGTTATGTAGTTGGTGACGGGCTTCGGCTGTCGCGCAGAAAACTGCAAAGTGTTAAGGAGACGTTATATTTTTTTCGGAAACAGGATTAGGAACTGTATGAAGTTGATATGAGAAAGGCTGAGGATCTGAAGGAAAGTTTGAAGAAGCTAAATGAAATGCGCAGAGAAAATAATAAAGAAGCGAGAGAATTTCGCAGCCGTCAGGACTTTATCCATTATTTGGCAGGATGCAGAGCGTGGATGATTTCTGTTTTGCAGACAGAGCAACTATTAAAAAAAGATTCTAAGAGATTAGAAAAAACGATTCAGAGGCTGGAAGAATTATTGAAAGCAGTGGAGAAAGAAGAAGGATAGTATGGGCGGAACGAGGATTGAAAGTTATTGGGCAGATGAAATGAAATCAGTTTTATACAAATATCATCAGTTTGAAAAGCTGATTCCCTCTTTGAATCATGAAGGCGCCGGTCACAGAGGAGAAGACGGGCGATATGTAGAAAGTATTTTGCGGGAGACGCTGAAAAAGTTTCTGCCGACAGGGATAGAGATTTTTGATGGATTTATTTTGCGGGCAGGTGTTAAAGGGGGAAACTCAGGGAGAGCGAGAAGAAAGGATGCAGATGTACATTCTTCTCAGTTGGATCTGATTATCTATGATGCGGCAGAATATCCGGTTTATCAGAGATTTGGAGATACGGCAGTCGTTTTGCCGGAGGGAGTTCTTGCTGTTATTTCTGTCAAAAAGAACCTGTATCTGAATGAGGTAAATCATGAACTTCAGATGTTGAAACAGGCAGGACAGATTTGCGCGTTTCATGGAAAGAAGGGCCCATTTCTGGCATTAGTAGGAATGGGAGATAAAATTTCAGATGAGGCAGAGAAATCTTTCAAAAAAGTGGCAGAGAAATTACAAGCAGCAGAATTACATGCATATGAAGAAATGCCTGGATTTATTGGAGCGTTAGAGGGCTGGACGATACACCGACGCCATCGAAAAGATCAAAAAGAGGCGGAATATCAGCTCTTTGTCCATGAAGAAGGAGAGGAGCATTTAGGATTACAATATTTACTGAAGGGAATCTTGGATGTTTATTATAGTGAAGACAGGAAACATGGGTGTCAGCCGGGATTCATTTCTTTTCCAAAGGGAAAGCAGTATTGTGGAGAAACATGCAGGCTGCCTTACCGCACGATTACAGCGCGATAGAAGGAAGAATGATAAATAAGATGGTAATAAGGAGGAAGCATTATGGCAAAATTTGAAGAGTTTCAAAAGATTATTGCAAAACTGCGTTCGCCAAAAGGATGCCCCTGGGATCGGGAGCAGACCCATGAAAGTCTGAAACCGGCCTGCATCGAGGAGGCGGCTGAGGTGATCTGCGGTATTAATATATTGAAAGAGACCGGGAATCCGGACAATCTGAAGGAAGAACTCGGAGATCTTCTTTTACAGGTTGTGATGCATGCACAGATTGCAGAAGAGGAAGGATTTTTTACATTGGATGATGTGATTCAAACGGTATCTGATAAAATGATCCGGCGGCATCCGCATGTATTTGGGACAGCAAATGTTTCAGGAAGCGGGGATGTAATAGCAGCGTGGGAAGATATTAAGAAGCAGGAGAAAGCAGGAAAAGAGTGGATGGAAGATTATCTGCCGGAGGCATTTTTGCAGTCGCGCCGATATCTTGAGCAGGCAGAAGAGCAAAAGAAGAATAAGAAGAAACAAAACAGAGCAAGTGATGAAAAAAGAAACGGAGCTGAGTAAATGGCAAATATGACGAAGCAGGCTTTGGAAGTGTCTCTGAAGAAACTGCTGCTTCAAAAGCCGCTTGATAAAATTACGATTAACGATCTGACAGCAGACTGCGGCATTAGCCGGATGGCATTTTATTATCACTTTGAGGATATTTATGATCTGGTAGAGTGGAGCTGTATCGAAGATGCTTCGCGGGCGCTTCAGGGGAAAAAAACATATGACAGCTGGCAGGAAGGTCTTCTGCAGATTTTTGAGGCAGTGATGGAGAATAAACCGTTTATCTTGAATGTATATCATTCGGTAAGCCGGGAACAGATCGAAACGTATCTTTTTCGTTTAACATATGATTTGTTGGAAGGAGTTGTGGAAGAAAAGGCTGCCGGGCAGAAGATCAGTGAGGAAGAAAAAGGATTTATTGCAGATTTTTATAAATATGGATTTGTGGGAATTATGCTTGACTGGATCAAACAGGGAATGAAATCGGATTATGAAGAGATTGTGGAACGGATGTGCCTGACACTTCATGGGACGATTTTGCGTTCTATTGAGAATTTTTCGGAAAAACATTTGACAGACAATTAATCAAAGTGTGAGAGATGATAAGTTTTTTATCATCTCTTTTGTTTTGTAAATTGAAAATCGTACATAATAACAGTATGCTGAGGGTACATTGAGAAAAAGAAAGAACGATAGTTCGGAAAGGTGGATTCAAGATGAATAAAAAAGCAGGAAAAATCGGTATGGCGGTATTGGCAGCAGGAGCAGGGACAGCAGCTGTTATGGCAAAACGTGCGAGAGATGCAAAACAGAGCAGCGAGATGAAGATAGCGGAGAGAAAGACAGAGTATCGCAACACAGAACGGGGAAAATATGAGAAAAACAGTAAGGGAATTTATTATAGTAACGGAAATTATGAAGCATTTGCACGGCCGGAAAAACCGGATGGAATTGAGGAGAAACATGCTTATATTGTAGGCAGCGGTCTTGCATCACTGGCAGCGGCATGTTTTCTTGTGAGAGATGCACAGATGCCGGGTTCTCACATTCATATTTTGGAAGCAATGGATATTGCGGGCGGTGCCTGTGATGGAATTCATGATCCGATGAGAGGATATGTGATGCGCGGCGGTCGTGAGATGGAAAATCATTTTGAATGTCTGTGGGATCTCTTCCGCAGTATTCCATCGATTGAGACCCCCGGAGTATCTGTTTTGGATGAATATTACTGGCTGAACAAACATGATCCGAATTATTCGCTCTGCCGGGCAACGGTTCATAGAGGAGAAGATGCCCATACAGATGGCAAATTTAATCTGAGTCAGAAAGGCTGTATGGAAATTATGAAATTGTTTATGACGAAAGACGAGGATCTGTACGATAAAAAGATTGAAGATGTCTTTGATGAGGAAGTGTTTGACTCTACATTCTGGCTCTATTGGCGTACGATGTTTGCTTTTGAAAACTGGCATAGTGCATTGGAGATGAAATTGTATTTTCAGCGTTTTATTCATCACATTGCAGGTCTTCCGGATTTTAGCGCTCTGAAATTTACAAAATATAACCAGTACGAATCTTTGATTCTTCCGATACAAAGGTATCTGGAGGAGGCAGGAGTTGATTTCCAGTTTGGCACAGAAGTAACGAATGTGGTCTTTGAATTCCGCGGTGATAAGAAAATCGCTACAGCGATTGAATGTCGTGTAGATGGTGTGGAGAAGGGAATTCTTCTGACAGAAAATGATTATGTATTTGTGACAAATGGAAGCTGCACAGAGGGAACGATTTACGGGGATCAGAATCACGCCCCGAACGGAGATGCGGAAATTCGGACAAGCGGATGCTGGAATTTGTGGAAAAATATTGCAAAACAGGATGCTTCTTTTGGACATCCGGAGAAATTCTGTTCAGATATTTCTAAAACAAACTGGGAATCAGCAACCATTACGACATTAGACGATAAGATTATTCCGTATATTATGAATATCTGTAAACGTGATCCAAGAAGCGGAAAAGTAGTTACCGGAGGGATTGTGAGCTGTCAGGATTCTAAGTGGCTTATGAGCTGGACAATCAATCGTCAGGGACAGTTTAAAGGACAGAATCCGGAACAGGTATGTGTATGGGTATATGGTCTTTTTACAGATGTGCCGGGGGACTATATTAAGAAACCAATGAAGGAATGTACCGGAAAGGAAATTACAGAGGAATGGCTGTATCATATTGGTGTTCCGACAGATCAGATTGCAGACCTTGCAGAGCACAGCGCCGTATGCGTTCCGACGATGATGCCGTATATTACTGCATTTTTCATGCCGCGGGCAAAAGGAGACAGACCGGATGTCATTCCGGATGGATGTGTAAACTTTGCATTTCTTGGTCAGTTTGCAGATACTCCGCGTGATACTGTGTTTACAACAGAGTACTCTGTGCGAACAGCAATGGAAGCGGTTTATGGTCTGCTCGGTGTTGACAGGGGAGTTCCGGAAGTATGGGGAAGTGTATATGATATCAGAGAACTTCTTGACAGTTCGGTAAAATTAATGGATGGACGTTCTCCGCTTGAGATTCCGCTGCCGGGCCCGCTAAATGCTTTGAAGAAGCCTTTGCTTCGTGTGATCAGGGGAACTGTGATAGAAAAACTGCTCCGGGATCATGATATTTTGCGGGAAGAAATGTTATAAAAAAATTGGAATACGGTATAAAAAGTGACTCAAGACCTTTTTCTTCAATAAAAAACACAATAAAAATAGAAAAAATGCACAAAAGCTAGTGGCAAAAACTGAAAGAATATTACAAACTGCTTTTTTATTTAGAAAAAAAGGACTTGTGTCCTATCTGAATTAAGACAAATGTGCTATACTCTCAGTAGAGTCGGCAGTAAGCCGAAGGAACTTGTGCAGTAAGCCATTATCTGGAATAAAAACAAAGAAGTATGATTATTCTACGACTATGAAAGTGCACAGAAGGAAAGCAGACAAATAGCAGGAGGTAATTATGAAAAAAAGAGTTGTTGCAATGTTACTTGCAGGAATGATGACAGTTTCACTGGCAGCATGCGGAGGCGGTTCAGACAGCGGAAGCGATGATAAGAAAAAAGAAGGTAAAAAGTCTGATATGAAAGTTGCGATGGTAACAGATTCAGGTGATATTACAGACCAGAGCTTTAACCAGACAACTTATGAAGCAAGCAAAGCCTGGGCAGAAGAAAATGATGTGGAGTTCAACTACTACAAACCGGAAAGCGACAATGATGAAGCAAGAAATGCAAGTGTAGATCAGGCAATCGCTGATGGAGCAAATGTCGTTGTACTGCCGGGATATATGTTTGCGGCAGCAGTTGTATCCCAGTCAGAGATGTATCCGGATGTAAAATTTGTTGCATTGGATGTTGGAGCCGGAGATATCTGTGAAAAAGGTGTTGGAGAAGGTTATTCTTTTAACCCGGATGACTATGATGTGACAGAATACTACAATGAAGAGAATGTTTACTGCTGTACTTATCAGGAAGAACTTTCAGGATATATGGCAGGATATGCAGCTGTGAAATTAGGATATAAACATCTTGGTTTCCTCGGAGGTATGTCAGTTCCGGCTGTTACACGTTTTGGTTATGGATATCTTCAGGGAGCTGATGCAGCAGCAGAAGAACTTGGTATTTCTGATCAGGTAGAAGTGGAATACGTATGCGGCGGACAGTTCTATGGAGACGCTGATATTACAGCATACATGGATACATGGTATGGCTCTAAAGGCGTAGAAGTTGTATTTGCATGCGGCGGTGGTATTTATACATCTGCAGCAGAAGCAGCAGTTAAGACGGGCGGTAAAGTGATCGGTGTTGATACAGACCAGTCAGCAATTATTAACAAGACAGCAGCAGATCTTACTGTGACATCTGCTATGAAAGGTCTTGCAGCAACAGTTAAGACAGTTCTTACAGATATCAAAGCTGATAAGTGGGATAACTACGCTGGAAAGATCGATACACTTGGACTTGTTTCAGAGAATCCGGAAGAAAACTATGTTCAGCTTCCAATTGAGACAACACAGTGGGGCGATGGATTTACAGAAGACGATTACAAAGTACTTGTAAAAGATATGTTCGACGGTAAGATCAAAGTTTCAAATGACATTACAGCATTACCTAAGACAAAAATTAAAGTAACAGATTACGGCAGCATTAAGTAAACAGCATAATTTAACTGCAAAGGGAGTAGGGTGATCTTGCTTCCTTTTTTGATAAAAGCACAGGTGTAATAAGATGAGAGGAGGCGTGTAGAGAATGGAACAGTATGCAATTGAGATGTTGAATATCACGAAAAGATTTCCGGGCATCATCGCAAACGATAATATTACTTTACAGCTGAAAAAAGGCGAGATCCACGCACTTCTGGGTGAAAATGGTGCAGGAAAATCTACGCTTATGAGTGTTCTTTTCGGGTTATATCAGCCGGAGGAAGGCGAGATCCGCAAAGATGGGAAAAAGGTAGCAATCAATGATCCGAATGATGCCAATGCACTTGGGATCGGAATGGTACACCAGCATTTTAAACTGGTGGAATGTTTTAGCGTTTTAGATAATATCATTCTCGGCGCAGAGACAACGAAGGGCGGATTTCTTAAAAAGGATGAAGCAAGAAAGAAAGTCATGGAGCTTTCGGAAAAATATGGGCTTGCAGTAGATCCGGATGCAATTATTGAGGATATTACCGTTGGTATGCAGCAGAGAACAGAGATTCTCAAGATGCTTTATCGCGATAATGAGATTCTGATTTTTGACGAACCGACAGCGGTTCTGACTCCGCAGGAGATTCAGGAATTGATGACAATTATGAAGAACCTTGCAGCAGAAGGAAAGAGTATTTTATTTATTACTCATAAACTTGCAGAAATTATGCAGGTATCTGACCGTTGTACTGTTCTTCGCAAAGGTAAATATATCGGTACCGTAGAGACGAAGGATACGACACCGGAGAAACTTTCTGCCATGATGGTAGGCCGTGACGTAAATTTTGTTGTTGAGAAGAAGCCGGCAAAACCACAGGAGGTTGTTCTTGATGTTCAGGGGATGACAGTTGCTTCAAAACATCATAAAAACAATGCCGTTAATAATGTATCTCTTCAGGTAAGACGGGGAGAGATTGTTTGTATCGCCGGAATTGACGGAAATGGTCAGACAGAATTTGTATATGGACTTTCTGGGCTGGAACCGTTAAAGAGCGGAAAGATTATCATGAATGGGCAGGACATTACACATATGCCGATCCGCAAGCGTTTGACATCAGGGATGAGCCACATTCCGGAAGACAGACATAAACATGGACTTGTTCTTGATTATTCTCTTGAAGATAATATTGTACTTCAAAGATATTTTGAACCGCAGTTTACGAATAAAGGTGGATTTTTAAAGCGCAAGGCAATCCGCGAATATGCAAATAAACTGATTGAGCAGTATGATATCCGGTCAGGACAGGGAGCTGTTACGAAAGCCCGCTCTATGTCAGGAGGTAATCAGCAGAAAGCGATCATTGCCCGCGAGATTGATAAAAATCCGGAACTTTTGATCGCAGTTCAGCCGACAAGAGGGCTTGACGTCGGCGCGATTGAATACATCCATAAGCAGCTGGTGGCACAGAGGGATGCAGGAAAAGGAGTGCTGCTTGTGAGTCTGGAGCTGGATGAGGTTATGAATGTTTCTGACAGAATCCTCGTTATGTACGAAGGTGAAATTGTTGGAGAATTTGATCCGAAGAAGGTTACAGTGGAAGAGCTTGGTCTTTACATGGCAGGTTCTAAGAGAAAGGAGGCAGGAACAAATGAATAAAGAAACAACGAAGAAACAAAGCCTCTTGAGAAACAGCGGCGTTCAGACCATACTCGGATCAGTGCTTTGTATCATACTCGGTCTTTTGATCGGATATGTGGTACTTTTGATCATTAATCCGAGCGGCGCCGGTAAAGCAATCACTGCAATTTTGAAAAACTATTTATATTATCCGAGTTCTGTTGCAGTTATGAAATATTTGGGAACGACGCTTGTAAAAGCCTCAGCGCTTCTGATGTGTTCCCTGTCAGTGCTTTTTGCGTGGAAGGTTGGTCTTTTTAATATCGGTGCAGCAGGACAGTATGTCATTGGAGTTGGTACATGTCTTTTCCTGGCGCTGAAGTTTGATATGCCGTGGTATATCTGTCTTCCGGCAGCAATGCTGGCAGCAGCAATTGTAGGTGGTATTTCAGGCGCCTTGAAGGCTTACTTTAATGTAAATGAAGTTATTTCCTGTATCATGTTGAACTGGATTGGGCTGTACTGCGTAAATATGCTTCTGACAAAAGTAAAAGAACAGTCTACACCGTACACAAAGACATTAGAGAGTACAAATTCATCTGCACTTCTTCCGAATGCAGGATTGGATAAAATGTTTTCTAATAATGAATTCGTGACGATCGGAGTGATACTTTCGGTTGTCATGGCAGTTCTTGTATGGATCGTACTGGATAAAACAAAATTTGGTTATGAATTAAAAGCAACAGGTATGAATAAAAATGCTGCAAAATATTGCGGTATGCGGGAAAAGAGAAACATCATTTTAACAATGATGATCGCAGGAGCTCTTGCAGGAATGGGAGCAGGCATTTTCTATTTAAGCGGTATTGAGCAGTGGATGGTACAGCAGACAAGCGTTCCGGCGATGGGATTCAATGGAATCGCGGCGGCATTCCTCGGTGGAACGAACCCGATCGGAGCTATCTTTTCTTCTTATTTTATCCAGCATATTACAAGTGGTGGAACTTATGTAGATAAGACAATGTACTGTACGCAGATTTCAGATTTGATTTCAGCGTTTATCATTTATTTATGCGGTTTTGTATTGTTCTTCAAGATGTGGCTGAACAGATATCTGGATAAGCGAGATGAGAAAATGGCTGCAAAAGAACAGAAAGGAGGCGAAGCATAATGTTATTATTAGTTCAGTATACATTAATATTTGCTTCTGTTCTGCTGCTGGTAGCACTTGGCGGCTGCTTCTCAGAACATAGTGGTGTTATTAATATCGGACTGGAAGGCATCATGGTTATGGGAGCGCTCGGAGGTGCTCTGACAATGAAATATCTTCCGGCAGGCATGGCTGCTCCGCTTGTGATTCTGCTTGTGATTCTTGCAAGTGTTCTCATCGGTATGATCTTCTCGCTTCTTCTCGGTGTGGCGGCGATTCGGTTTAATGCGGATCAGACGCTTGTCGGAACGGCGCTGAATTTACTTGGACCGGCAGCGGCAGTTGTTATTGTAAGAGCAATCAATACAGCAGAAAGTGTGGATAATGTTTCTTCGACAGTGGCTTATGGTCATGCAAAGAAAGCGTTTATCATGAACATCGGCAGATTTGAATTTAACTGGTTCATGCTGATTGCATTTATCATGTTGATTGTTTCTTATGTAGTGCTTTATAAGACGAAATTTGGTTTAAGACTCTGTGCATGTGGTGAACATCCGCAGGCAGCAGACTCTGTCGGAATTAATGTTTATAAAATGCGTTATGCAGGCGTATTGATTTCAGGAGCACTGGGCGGACTTGGAGGACTTGTCTATATTACTGCCGGAGTAAGCGAATGGAAATTTGAAAATGGTGTGGCAGGATTTGGCTTCCTGGCATTGGCGGTTATGATCTTTGGACAGTGGAGACCAATCAGTATAGGAATGGCAGCGCTTCTGTTTGGATTTTTCCGTGCTCTTTCTAATGTATATACAGGATTTGATGCACTTGTGGCGCTGAAGCTTCCGAGTACTTTATACAATATGCTTCCGTATATTATCTCCCTTGTTGTTCTTGTATTTGTATCTAAGAAATCAAGAGCGCCGAAGGCAGAGGGTATCCCGTATGATAAAGGACAGCGCTAGAAGGAGGAAAAGCTAGATATGAAAAATTATTCAGAAGATGCAAGCAGACAGTATCATATTCAGGTGGCACAAGGAGAGATTGGCCGTTATGTGATCATGCCTGGAGATCCAAAAAGATGTGTGAAGATTGCTCAATATTTTGATAATCCGGTTCTGATTGCAGATAACAGAGAATATGTCACTTATACAGGAACGCTTGATGGGGTAAAGGTTAGTGTTACCTCTACAGGAATCGGTGGACCGTCAGCGTCTATCGCTATGGAAGAGCTGTACCGCTGCGGTGCGGATACATTTATCCGGATCGGGACATGTGGAGGTATGCAAACAGAAGTAAAGAGTGGAGACGTTGTGATCGCAACGGGAGCAATCCGCATGGAGGGAACTTCAAGAGAATATGCACCGATGGAATTTCCTGCGGTAGCAGATCTGACAGTAACGAATGCGCTTGTGGAAGCAGCACAGAAGAAAGCGTGCAAATTCCATACAGGTGTTGTCCAGTGTAAGGATGCGTTCTACGGGCAGCATGAGCCGGAGACAAAGCCGGTAAGCTATGAACTGATGAATAAATGGGAGGCATGGAAACGTCTTGGATGTCTGGCATCTGAGATGGAATCAGCAGCACTTTTTATTGTGGCAAGTTATCTTGGCGTGCGTGCGGGTTCCTGTTTCCTTGTTGTTGCTAATCAGGAAAGAGAGAAGTTGGGACTGGAAAATCCGGTTGTACATGATACAGATAAAGCAATTCAGGTTGCAGTTGATGCAATCCGCGAGCTAATCAAAAAGGATCAGGCAAAGGAAAAATAAAGAGGAGATGGAAACGATGAATCATTCAGAAATTTTAAAACATGTTGACCATACATTATTGACACAGGCTGCTACCTGGGAAGAAATTAAGCAGATCTGTGATGAGGCAATGGAATATAAGACTGCGTCCGTATGTATTCCGCCAAGTTATGTAAAAGAGGCAGCCGAATACATGGGAGGCAAGATTCCGGTATGCACAGTAATCGGATTTCCTAACGGATATATGACAACAAAAACAAAAGAATTTGAGACAAGAGATGCAATTGCAAATGGTGCAGAAGAGATCGATATGGTAATCAATATCGGATGGCTGAAAGATAAAAAATATGATCTTGTAGAAGAGGAAATCCGTACATTAAAAGCAGCATGCGGAGAAAAGATCTTAAAAGTGATTATTGAGACATGTCTTTTGACAGAAGAAGAGAAAGTAAAAATGTGCGAACTTGTAACAAATGCAGGGGCAGATTATATTAAGACTTCCACAGGCTTTTCGAAAGCGGGAGCTACATTTGAAGATATTGAATTGTTTGCAAAACATATCGGTCCAAATGTAAAAATGAAGGCTGCCGGAGGAATTTCAGCATTGGAAGATGCAGAGAAATTTCTTGCACTTGGAGCAGACCGCTTAGGAACAAGCAGAATGATTAAGCTTGTGAAAAATGAAGAGGCAACAGGATATTAAGATTTCGGAGGGATCTGCAGATGGACAAACAACTCATAGAGAAATTGATTGAAACTGCGGTTGAACAGCTGAATTTTTCTTACGCACCGTATTCCGGGTATAAAGTCGGTGCAGCTTTGCTTGCAAAGAATGGAACGCTTTATACGGGATGCAATATTGAAAATGCTTCGTACACACCGACAAACTGTGCAGAGCGAACTGCATTTTTTAAGGCAGTAAGTGAAGGCGTCAGAGAATTTGAAGCAATCTGTATCGTAGGTGGAAGAGAAGGAATCCTGACGGATTATGCGGCGCCTTGCGGGGTGTGCCGTCAGGTTATGATGGAATTCTGCAATCCAAAAGAGTTTCAGATTATTTTGGCAACGAGTAAAGAACATTATGATATTTTTACGCTGGAGCAGTTGCTTCCGCTTGGATTCGGGCCGGGAAATCTGGTGTAAATAAACTGATAAACAGGGAGAATGTGAGCATGCGAGCAGAAGAATTGAAACGTCTGCCCAAAATAGAGCTGCATTGTCATCTGGATGGTTCACTCAGCAAAGAGTTCATTCAGACACATCTTGGAAGAGATGTGTCTGAAGAAGAACTTTCCGTATCTGCAGATTGTAAAAGTCTTGTAGAATATCTGGAAAAATTTGAACTGCCGTGTGCGTGCCTGAAAGATGAAGAAGGGCTTGAAGGGGCAGGTTATGATGTATTAAAGACGATGAGCGCAGAAGAAGTATGTTATACAGAAATACGATTTGCACCGCTTTTTTCTGTGACAGAGAAAATGGGAACAAAACAGGTACTCGAAGCGTTGCTGCGGGGACTTGAACGGGGAAAGAAAGCATTTGGAATCGAGTACAATGTTATCACCTGTGCGATGCGTCATCACAGCGAGGAAGAGAATTTTAAAATGATCCGTGATGCAAGAGAGTTTCTTGGCGCAGGTGTATGTGCAGCCGATCTGGCTGGAGCAGAGGCACAGTATCCAATGACAGAGTTTATGGATCTGTTCCAAAAAACAAAAGCACTCGGTATGCCATTTACGATACATGCCGGTGAATGTGGAAGTGCGCAGAATATTGCAGATGCGGTAAAAGCAGGCGCCGGAAGAATTGGACATGGAATTGCGATGCGGGGACATCCGGGACTGCAAAAACTTGTTCGTGCAGAGGGGATCGGAATTGAAATGTGTCCGATCAGCAATCTTCAGACAAAAGCAGTAAGCTGTCCGGAAGAATACCCGCTGCGGGAATTTTTAAAGGCAGGACTTTCTGTAAGTATTAATACAGATAATCGTACTGTCAGCAACACTTCCATGACAAAAGAATTAGAATTTATTCAAAACACATATGGAATGAATGATACAGACTTGATCCGTCTGATGAAAAATGCAGCAGACACTGCCTTTGCATCAGATGATACGAAACAGAGATTATACCGTAAGATTACAGAATTTGAGCAGAATAACAGATAGTATGAGGAGAGACAGGATGAATAAATATAAGAGAGTTTTTGTGATTGTATTAGATTCTCTTGGAATTGGAGCCATGCCGGATTCTGGGAGATTTGGAGATACAGGCGTAGATACCTTTGGACATATTTTGGAACAGATGGAAACGCTTGAGATTCCGAATCTTCAGAAGCTGGGAATGCTGAATCTGCATAAAGGTGGAAAAATGGAAGGTGTAGAACATCCGCTTGGACGCTATATGCGGATGGCAGAAGCAAGTAATGGCAAAGATACGATGACAGGACATTGGGAAATGATGGGGATTCATACAGAAAAACCATTTAAAACTTTTACAGAAACAGGCTTCCCAAAAGAATTGATCGAAGAGCTGGAGAAGCAATGCGGGAAACGAGTCATTGGAAATAAGAGTGCAAGCGGAACTGAGATCATCGAGGAATTGGGAGAAGAAGAAATCAAGACAGGCGCTATGATCGTGTATACATCTGCAGATTCTGTGCTTCAGATCTGTGGAAATGAGGAAACATTTGATCTTCAGAATCTGTACCGGTGCTGTGAGATTGCAAGAGAGATTACAATGAAGGATGAATGGCGTGTTGGACGTGTAATCGCAAGACCTTATATTGGTAAGAAAAAAGGCGAGTTTAAACGTACAAGCAACCGCCATGATTATGCGTTAAAACCGACAGGTAAGACAGTGCTGAATGCGCTGAAAGACGACGGATTTGACGTGATCAGTGTTGGCAAGATCAATGATATTTTCTGCGGTGAAGGTGTGACAGAGGCACACCACTCTAACAGTTCTGTACATGGAATGGAACAGACGATCGAGATTAGTAAAAAAGATTTTAATGGTTTGTGTTTTGTAAATCTTGTTGATTTTGACGCTCTTTGGGGACATCGAAGAGACGTGAAAGGATACGCAGAGGAGATTGAGAAATTTGACAGGAATCTCGGAGTACTTCTGGAAACACTTCGGGAAGATGACCTTCTGATTCTGACGGCAGATCATGGAAATGATCCGACATATACAGGAACTGATCATACAAGAGAGTATGTACCGTTTATTGCCTATGCAAAACAAATGGAAGAAGGCGGTGCATTGGAAGAGGCAGATACATTTGCTGTAATCGGGGCATCTTTAGCAGAAAATTTTGGTGTGAAAATGCCGGAAGGAACGATTGGTACATCTATTTTGGAACAGCTGATATAGAGCTTTGGAGAAAGGTATGCGATGGAATAAAGATAAGGCAGCGAAAATGCTTCTGGGGATTGCAGGGATTATTTTCATCGGTATAGGCGTTTCCTTTAACGCTTCAGCAGCGCTTGGGAATGATCCGATTGGAATTGTTTATGATGGAATCCGCAATGCGGCTCATCTGTCTCCGGAGCAGCTTGGAATGACTTCAAATATCGTAAATATTGTGCTGATCATAATTGTATTTCTGGCAGAAAAACACTATGTCAGCATTGGAACGCTCGTTCATCTGCTGTTTTACGGCAATGCGGTGAGCGTTGGAGGGAAAATTTATCAAATAGTATTTGGAACAGGAACACTTTTGACGCAGATTGTGGGAGCGACAGTGGGGTGTACGCTCATGTATCTTGGAGTTGCTATGTTTATTACGGCAGATATGGGACTTGATCCCTTTACCGGTCTTGTTATGGTTCTTCGGGATAAAACAAAGAAAGAGTTTCAAACAGTAAAAATTTCATTTGATGTGGGATGCATCGCGATCGGCTTCTTGCTTGGAGGAAAGTTGGGAGTTATCACTGTGATCACGGCAGTAACAGCGGGACCTGCTATTCAGTTCCTGTCAGGAAGGATAGAAAAACTTCTGGGAAAGAGCGGGCAGGATATCCGCTAAATCGCTGCAAAACGTGAGGAAGGAGAAATGAGTGGGATATAAAACATTATATGAAGCACTGCCATTTCTGAAAGACGTTGATAAAGACAGGCAGGAACAATTCAAAGAATATTTTAAAGGAGCGCCTTTGTGGCTTCTGGATTCATTTCAGATTGAGGAAATGGATAAGAATGTGATTTTCGTGAGGGAAAATGCTCCGGTAGATAATATCTACTTTATTGGAAAAGGAACAATTGAGGCAATTGATTACCGATTTTGTGGAATTACATATGAGTTTATGCGCTTTGATAAAGTATATGCCATGGGTGGAATGGAATTTATTATGGATCTGGACAGATACCGTACGACATTGCGGACAGTTACGAAATGCACAGTCGTGAAAATACCTAAAGCAATATTTGAGAGATGGATGAGTTCGGATATTCATGCACTGAAGCAGGAGGCAAAGCGTGTTGGAGAATATCTTCTGGAAGATGGAAGAAAAGGAAGGGCGCTTCTGTTTCTTCAAGGTTCTGACAGATTAGCAATGCTGCTGACGGAACGTTATGAACGGTATGCGAGAAATGGCATGCTTCGTGTGCGGGGCGGACGTCAGAGTCTGGCAAATGGTACAGGGCTTTGCCTAAAGACGATTAATCGCGCTGTGAAAAAGTTTTCGGAAGAGGGAATGCTCACAAAAGAAGGAAATCAGATACTGATTGACTATGAGCAGTATCTTGCATTGAAAAAAATAGTTGCTTCCGTTATGGAGACGGAATAAGCGGAAAAGAGGTTAGTGATGAACGAAGTATATAACAAATTAATGACATGTGTAGAAAGTATTAAAAAGAAAATAGATTTTCAGCCGGAAGTAGCGTTGATTCTCGGATCAGGACTCGGTGATTATGCAGATGAGATCCAGATCGAGCAGACGATCGCATACACAGAGATTGAAGGGTTCCCGACATCTACTGTAGCAGGACATAAGGGAAGATTTGTATTTGGATATGTGAATCAGGTTCCGGTTGTGATTATGCAGGGACGGGTACATTTTTATGAAGGATACCCAATGTCAGATGTTGTGCTCCCGACAAGACTAATGGGAATGCTGGGCGCCAAAAAACTGATTTTGACGAATGCTGCAGGCGGAGTGAACTTTGAATTTCAGCCGGGTGATTTCATGATGATCACTGATCATATTACAACAGGTGTACCAAGTCCTCTGATCGGACCGAATTTGGATGAACTTGGAGCAAGATTTCCGGATATGAGTGAAGTGTATAGTAAGCGTATGCGCGATATTATCCGCAAAACTGCGGAAGAACTGCAGATCAAGCTTCAGGAAGGCGTTTATGTGCAGTTTACCGGACCAAGCTACGAGACACCGGCAGAAGTGCGTCTCTGCAGAGCGATGGGCGGTGATGCAGTAGGTATGAGCACAGCATGTGAGGCAATGGCAGCACATCATATGGGAATGGAAGTGTGCGGTATCTCCTGTATTACGAATCTGGCAGCAGGTATGTCAAAAGAACAGCTGAATCATAAAGAAGTACAGGAAACAGCTGACCGTGTAGCAAAACAGTTTAAAGAGCTTGTAACAGGAGTCATTACAAGAATTTAGAAACAGAAAAAAGATTCTGGACAGAGATAGGAAAAGGGATTGCTTTATCAGGCGTATGCTGATGAAGCAGTTCCTTTTTTGCTGGAAAGGAAATTTCATGTGTGATAAGATAGAAAAAAGAAAAAGTTGAAGGAGGCAGTAGTTATGCATAAATTAAGTACATTGTGTTATATAGAACACAATGGAAAATATCTGATGCTCCATCGAACAGTGAAAGAAAATGATGTGAATAAAGACAAATGGATTGGAGTCGGAGGACATTTTGAAGAAGATGAAAGCCCGGAAGAATGTATGCTACGAGAAGTAAAGGAAGAGACCGGATATACGTTGACGTCTTACCGGTATCGTGGAATTGTTACTTTCGTTACAGAAAAAGGGCTCACAGAATATATGTCGCTTTTTACGGCAGATGAATTTGTGGGAGAGCCAATCGTGTGCGATGAAGGTAAACTGGAATGGATTGAAATTGATCGTGTCAGTGAATTAAATCTTTGGCAGGGAGATAAGATTTTTTTGAAATTGCTGGCGGAAGAAGTTCCGTTTTTCTCACTGAAATTAGTGTATGACCGGACAGACAGGCTCATAAAAGCAGTATTAGATGGAAAGGATCTTGATATTAGCGATCAATCAATTTATTGCCAAGCGAATTGCACAAGTCAGGATGACGGAAACAATTATGAAGAATAAAAAGAGATTGGAATTATTTGAAACTGTACCAATCCCAAAGGCAGTGGCACAGTTATCTGTTCCTACTATTTTGAGTTCTCTTGTTATGGTTATTTATAATCTGGCAGATACATATTTTGTAGGAATGTTGAACAATCCGATAGAAAATGCGGCTGTAACATTGGCAGCGCCGGTACTGCTTGCCTTTAATGCAGTGAATAATCTTTTCGGCGTGGGAAGTTCCAGTATGATGAGCAGAGCGCTTGGACGGAAAGATTATGATACCGTATATAAAAGCTCGGCGGTTGGATTCTACAGTGCATTGTTTAGCGGAATTGTATTCTCGCTTCTTTGTACATTTGGACAGGCGCCTCTTTTAAATATCCTGGGTGCAGACGCAAAAACAGCAGAGGCAACGGCAGCGTATTTGCAATGGACGGTTAATTTCGGCGCGGTGCCGTCTATTTTAAATGTTGTGCTGGCATATCTGGTAAGGGCAGAAGGCGCTTCGCTTCATGCAAGCATTGGTACAATGAGCGGCTGCCTGATGAATATGATTTTAGATCCGATTTTTATTTTGCCGCAGGGACTGGATATGGGAGCCGCAGGAGCAGGAATGGCGACATGCATTTCAAATTGCTTTGCCTGCATGTATTTCTTTGTACTTTTGTATGTGAGAAGGAAATCAACATATGTATGTATCCAGCCTTCGCAGTGTAAGTTCAAAAGAGAGATTGTGCTTGGAATCTGCGGAGTAGGAATTCCGGCATCGATCCAAAATCTGCTCAATGTTACCGGAATGACAATTTTAAATAATTTTACAGCAGGATTTGGAGCAGATGCAGTTGCAGCAATGGGGATCACTCAGAAAATCAATATGGTTCCAATGAACATTGCAATGGGCATGTCACAGGGAATCATGCCGTTGATCAGCTATAACTATTCCAGTGGAAATCATAAACGAATGAAAGGAACGCTGCTTTTTTCCGCAAGAATTTCCCTTGGATTTCTTGCAATAGTGGCAATTGGTTATTATGTGGG
This sequence comes from Faecalicatena sp. Marseille-Q4148, assembly GCA_018228665.1. Classification (NCBI taxonomy): domain Bacteria; kingdom Bacillati; phylum Bacillota; class Clostridia; order Lachnospirales; family Lachnospiraceae; genus Faecalicatena; species Faecalicatena sp. Marseille-Q4148. The sequence continues at coordinate 1,598,503 of CP073692.1, read as the reverse complement.
AGCCGGAAAATTAATCTCGCTCTTTATGGAAAATGAAGCAATTATCACATATGGTACGCGATTTTTGAGAGGATTTTGTATGGGACTGCCGTTTTTATGCATGGACTTTCTGGCAGTCGGAGTATTTCAGGCAGTTGGAATGGGAAAGTATGCCCTGGGATTTGCGATTATGCGGAAAATTATTTTGGAGATACCGGCGATTTATATTTTAAATGCATTATTCCCGCTATATGGACTTGCATATACGCAGTTTACGGCAGAAATTGTGCTGGCAGCTGCAGCGGTGATTGGATTAATACGTCTTTTCCGAAAACTTGAAAATCGTGCAGCGGCTGAAGCATAAGAGAGAGCGTATAAGAGAGTGTGAGACAGAAGGCGAAACTTCTGTCTCATTTTGCATTTTCAGGGCTGTTCAGAAAGAGTGGAAAAATATTTGGAAAAAATTGCAAAAAAATGTTGACAATCGCATCCGGGAGTGATAATATAAACGAGCTGTCGCAAGACAGGGCTTCCGATCAACAAAAAAGTTTTCTGGAAAAGAAAAAAGTTGTTGACAAAGCCGAACAGATGTGATAATCTAAATGAGCTGTCGCAAAGACAACAAGAACTTGAAAAAATAAAATAAAAAAGTTCTTGACAAAGCAAATCGGTTATGATAAACTAGATGAGCTGTCAAACGACAGAGAACCTTGATAACTAAACAATAGACAACAACCCTGAAAATTTCTTTAAAGAGATTTCAGAACGAGTTGGACACAAAAGTCTAACGACCTAAAAACAGTAATTATGGATGAATTAGCTAGCAGTTGATTCGCCAAGAACAAACACTTTTAACGAGAGTTTGATCCTGGCTCAGGATGAACGCTGGCGGCGTGCTTAACACATGCAAGTCGAGCGAAGCGCTTTTACGGATTTCTTCGGATTGAAGTGATAGTGACTGAGCGGCGGACGGGTGAGTAACGCGTGGGTAACCTGCCTCATACAGGGGGATAACAGTTAGAAATGGCTGCTAATACCGCATAAGCGCACAGTACCGCATGGTACGGTGTGAAAAACTCCGGTGGTATGAGATGGACCCGCGTCTGATTAGGTAGTTGGTGGGGTAACGGCCTACCAAGCCAACGATCAGTAGCCGACCTGAGAGGGCGACCGGCCACATTGGGACTGAGACACGGCCCAAACTCCTACGGGAGGCAGCAGTGGGGAATATTGCACAATGGGGGAAACCCTGATGCAGCGACGCCGCGTGAAGGATGAAGTATTTCGGTATGTAAACTTCTATCAGCAGGGAAGAAAATGACGGTACCTGAGTAAGAAGCCCCGGCTAACTACGTGCCAGCAGCCGCGGTAATACGTAGGGGGCAAGCGTTATCCGGATTTACTGGGTGTAAAGGGAGCGTAGACGGAAGTGCAAGTCTGATGTGAAAACCCGAGGCTCAACCACGGGACTGCATTGGAAACTGTGCTTCTAGAGTGCCGGAGAGGTAAGCGGAATTCCTAGTGTAGCGGTGAAATGCGTAGATATTAGGAGGAACACCAGTGGCGAAGGCGGCTTACTGGACGGTAACTGACGTTGAGGCTCGAAAGCGTGGGGAGCAAACAGGATTAGATACCCTGGTAGTCCACGCCGTAAACGATGACTACTAGGTGTCGGGCAGCAAAGCTGTTCGGTGCCGCAGCTAACGCAATAAGTAGTCCACCTGGGGAGTACGTTCGCAAGAATGAAACTCAAAGGAATTGACGGGGACCCGCACAAGCGGTGGAGCATGTGGTTTAATTCGAAGCAACGCGAAGAACCTTACCTGCTCTTGACATCCCTCTGACCGGCAAGTAATGTTGCCTTTCCTTCGGGACAGAGGAGACAGGTGGTGCATGGTTGTCGTCAGCTCGTGTCGTGAGATGTTGGGTTAAGTCCCGCAACGAGCGCAACCCCTATCTTCAGTAGCCAGCGGTAAGGCCGGGCACTCTGGAGAGACTGCCAGGGATAACCTGGAGGAAGGTGGGGATGACGTCAAATCATCATGCCCCTTATGAGCAGGGCTACACACGTGCTACAATGGCGTAAACAAAGGGAAGCGAAAGGGTGACCTGGAGCAAATCTCAGAAATAACGTCTCAGTTCGGATTGTAGTCTGCAACTCGACTACATGAAGCTGGAATCGCTAGTAATCGCGAATCAGCATGTCGCGGTGAATACGTTCCCGGGTCTTGTACACACCGCCCGTCACACCATGGGAGTCAGTAACGCCCGAAGTCAGTGACCTAACCTTAGGGGAGGAGCTGCCGAAGGCGGGACGGATAACTGGGGTGAAGTCGTAACAAGGTAGCCGTATCGGAAGGTGCGGCTGGATCACCTCCTTTCTAAGGAAGAAGAAGTAAGAGCTGTTGTCTATTGTTGAGTTATTAAGGAGAAGTCTTCAAGCAAGGGCTGTGGAAGGAAGTTCTTCACACGGAGTGCGAAGAACAGCTTTCGTACTAAGCTCGAGAAGACCTCGCTAAGTACTCAATGCTTCTGGTGGCGATGCGCTTAGGGGAGACACCCGTTCCCATCTCGAACACGATGGTTAAGACCTAAGCGGCCGATGGTACTGCACTGGAGACGGTGTGGGAGAGTAGGTGGCCGCCAGATCATAAAAAAAGTTTTACCAGTGATCAGGGTTCTGAAGAGATTCAGATTTCTGATGACTGATAAAACAGTCAATGTACCTTGAAAACCGCATATAAGAAATAAATTGATGAAAATATCAAGACATCCGAGGTAATTGTTATAAAATAATGATTATTCGAAACACTGATTCAAATGAATCAAACCTAATTACCAACGCATGCAACGCTATGCATGTGTAGCTAACGTCCATTCCCGTGGACGAAGGCAAGTTGGTTATGCTAGAAAGAGCGCAGGGTGGATGCCTTGGCACTAAGAGCCGATGAAGGACGTGATAAGCTGCGAAAAGCTTCGGGGAGGAGCAAATATCCAACGATCCGGAGATATCCGAATGGGGAAACCTACTTGAGAAGCCCTCAAGTATCCATACGCCAATCCATAACGTATGGAGGGGAACCCGGTGAACTGAAACATCTAAGTAGCCGGAGGAAGAGAAAGAAACATCGATTTCCAAAGTAGCGGCGAGCGAAATGGAAAGAGCCCAAACCCGGATGCGTGCATCCGGGGGTTAGGACCGCAACAAGTGACTCGTATATTAGGAGAATGGTTTTGGGAAAGCCAGCCAGAGAGGGTGAAAGCCCCGTACCTGAAAATAGAAGAGAGCGAGCGGGATCCAGAGTACCACGAGACACGAGAAACCTTGTGGGAAGGAGCGGGGACCACCCCGTAAGGCTAAATACTACTTAGTGACCGATAGCGCATAGTACTGTGAAGGAAAGGTGAAAAGGACCCCGGGAGGGGAGTGAAAGAGAACCTGAAACCCTGTGTTTACAAGCTGTGGAACCATTATAAAGTGGAACCGCGTACTTTTTGTAGAACGGTCCGGCGAGTTACGTCGGCTGGCGAGGTTAAGGACTTTAGGTCCGGAGCCGAAGGGAAACCAAGTCTTAATAGGGCGCCAAGTCAGCCGGAGTAGACCCGAAACCGGGTGATCTATCCATGTCCAGGTTGAAGTTGCCGTAAAAGGCAATGGAGGACCGAACCCACATCCGTTGAAAAGGGTGGGGATGAGGTGTGGATAGGGGAGAAATTCCAATCGAACCCGGAGATAGCTGGTTCTCCTCGAAATAGCTTTAGGGCTAGCCTCGATAGAGTCACACGGAGGTAGAGCACTGAATTTCCTAGGGGGCGTCAAAGCTTACCGAAGAATATCAAACTCCGAATGCCGTAGTGATGCTTATCGGGAGTCAGACTACACGAGATAAGTTGGGTAGTCGAAAGGGAAAGAGCCCAGACCTGCAGCTAAGGTCCCAAAATGTGTGTTAAGTGGAAAAGGATGTGGGATTTCAAAGACAACCAGGATGTTGGCTTAGAAGCAGCCATACATTAAAAGAGTGCGTAATAGCTCACTGGTCGAGAGGTCCTGCGCCGAAAATGTCCGGGGCTGAAACACACTACCGAAGCTCAGGAATCCAGTAATGGATTGGTAGAGGAGCATTCTTAGGGCGGCGAAGCAGTACCGGAAGGAGCTGTGGAGCGTTAAGAAGAGAGAATGCCGGAATGAGTAGCGAGATGGAGGTGGGAATCCTCCAGGCCGAATATCTAAGGTTTCCAGAGTAAAGCTGATCTGCTCTGGGTAAGTCGGGACCTAAGGCGAGGGCGAAAGCCGTAGTCGATGGACAACAGGTTGAAATTCCTGTACTGCAGTATGACAGAACTGTGGGGACACGTGTGGAGAGCATAAGCCGGGAATGGAAAGACCGGCGCAAGCGGGGTAGGTGTCACATAGGAAAATCCGTGTGATAAGCCGAAGACGTGATGCGGAGTGAAACATAAGTAACGAAGTATGTGAGCCATGCGTCAAGAAAAGCCGCTATTGTTTGTACTGTACCCGTACCGTAAACCGACACAGGTGGATGAGGAGAGAATCCTAAGGCCGACGGGAGAAGCATTGTTAAGGAACTCGGCAAAATGACTCCGTAACTTCGGGAGAAGGAGTGCCATGTAAAAGTGGCCGCAGAGAATTGGCCCAAGCAACTGTTTAGCAAAAACACAGGTCTATGCGAAACCGAAAGGTGAAGTATATGGGCTGACGCCTGCCCGGTGCTGGAAGGTTAAGGGGAGAGGTTAGCGCAAGCGAAGCTTTGAACTTAAGCCCCAGTAAACGGCGGCCGTAACTATAACGGTCCTAAGGTAGCGAAATTCCTTGTCGGGTAAGTTCCGACCCGCACGAAAGGCGTAATGATTTGGGCACTGTCTCAACAATGCACCCGGTGAAATTGAAATACCAGTGAAGATGCTGGTTACCTGCGCCAGGACGGAAAGACCCCATGGAGCTTTACTCCAGCTTGATACTGGGATTCGGTATTGCATGTACAGGATAGGTGGGAGACGGAGAAATGGTAACGCCAGTTGCCATGGAGTCGCTGTTGGGATACCACCCTTGCAGTACTGGATTTCTAACCAGCAGCCGTGACCCGGCTGGGGGACAATGTCAGGTGGGGAGTTTGACTGGGGCGGTCGCCTCCGAAAGGGTATCGGAGGCGCTCAAAGGTTCCCTCAGAATGGTTGGAAACCATTCGAAGAGTGCAAAGGCAGAAGGGAGCTTGACTGTGACACCGACGGGTGGAGCAGGTACGAAAGTAGGACTTAGTGATCCGGTGGTATAAAGTGGGATTGCCATCGCTCAACGGATAAAAGCTACCCTGGGGATAACAGGCTTATCACTCCCAAGAGTTCACATCGACGGAGTGGTTTGGCACCTCGATGTCGGCTCATCGCATCCTGGGGCTGAAGTAGGTCCCAAGGGTTGGGCTGTTCGCCCATTAAAGCGGTACGCGAGCTGGGTTCAGAACGTCGTGAGACAGTTCGGTCCCTATCCGGCGTGGGCGTAGGATATTTGAGAGGAGCTGCCCTTAGTACGAGAGGACCGGGGTGGACTGGCCGCTGGTGTATCTGTTGTATTACCAAATGCATAGCAGAGTAGCCAAGCCGGGACGGGATAAACGCTGAAGGCATCTAAGCGTGAAGCCCCCCTCAAGATGAGATATCCCAACGAAAGTTGTAAGACCCCTTGAAGACGACGAGGTAGATAGGACAGAGGTGGAAGTGTGGTAACACATGTAGCTGACTGTTACTAATCGGTCGAGGGCATAACCAAGTGAGGTAAAGGATAGGAAAGTGAACGAAGGATGAGATTTCTTGTATGTGGTTTTGAAGGTATAGAGAGAAGACACCGTATATCATTGATATATGGTGTTTTTTACATGTATAGAATTTTTTATTTATCATTTTGAGATTAATTGAGTAATTTGCGTATATCTGTGCAAAATTATAATTAGATTTTAGATATATTTTATGCTATTTCTAAAAATTCCAGAAAGAATTTAGTGAAAATGTTGAACTTTAGTATCTAACTTGTTACACTATTAGCATATTTTTATGAAGCGAGTTTGCTTTGTGTCGGTAAGTTGAAAGGAGAATTGTTATGGGATTTTTAACAGGAAAGACAGCAATTATTACAGGGGGCGGCAGATCTGTTTTAAGTGATGGACGCTGTGGCTCAATCGGGTATGGAATTGCAACAGCATATGCAAAAGAAGGTGCAAACCTTGTGATTACTGGCAGAAATGTAAAGAAATTAGAAGAAGCAAAAGAAGAATTAGAGAAATTATATGGTGTGAAAGTTTTACCAGTGCAGGCCGATGTCAGTGCCGGAGCTGATAATGAAGCAGTTGTACAGAATGTAGTGAAAGAGGCAGTAGAAGCTTTTGGAAGAATCGATGTATTAATTAATAATGCACAGGCATCTGCTTCCGGCGTTACATTAGAAGATCATACGACAGAACAGTTTGATCTTGCGGTATATTCAGGTCTGTATGCTACATTTTATTATATGAAAGCCTGCTATCCATATTTGAAAGAAACAAAAGGAACTGTGATTAACTTTGCTTCAGGAGCCGGATTATTTGGAAATTATGGACAGTGTGCATATGCAGCAGCAAAGGAAGGTGTTCGTGGATTAACAAGAGTTGCGGCAACAGAGTGGGGGAAAGACGGAATTAATGTAAATATCATCTGCCCGCTTGCATGGACTGCACAGCTTGAGAATTTTGAAAAAACATATCCGGATGCATTTAAAGCAAATGTAAAAATGCCGCCGGCAGGACATTACGGCGATACAGAAAAAGAGATTGGACGTGTTTGTGTACAGCTTGCTTCTCCGGACTTCAAGTACATGAGTGGAGAAACAATTACGCTAGAAGGCGGTATGGGACTAAGACCATAAGAATATCAGAGCATATGGATTGTTATATGTGATAAAATAATGAAAGACAGTATAGAAGAGTGAGAATAACGGACTTTTATACTGTCTTTTTTTGGTGGTTTTGTAGAATCGGTTAAGAATTTGTACAAAGCTCATCTAACGAATGAAACGAGTAACCCATTTCTTCCCATTTTGTCAAAAGCTCATCAAGAATCTGACCGTTGGTAGAAGACGTGTTGTGAAGCAAGATAACAGCGCCCGGATGAATGCGGGGAAGCAGTTTAGCAAAAGCTTCTTCTTTTGTCGGCTGCTGATCCTGGTACCAGTCCACATAGGCAAGGCTCCAAAAAAAGGTTTTATATCCAAGAGCTTTTGCCATTTCGAGATTTTGAGTACTGTAGATTCCCTGGGGAGGTCGGTAATATTTTGTCATAGGCTCTCCGGTAATTTGTTCATAGAGCGTTTCTACTTTTTCTAATTCCTCTTGAAAACGCTCTTTTGTAGAAATTTTAGACATATCCGGATGGGTGTATGTATGATTTCCTACTGTGTGCCCTTCCTGAACGATTTGCCGGATGAGATCAGGCTGTTCTTTGACAAAGTTTCCTACGCAGAAAAAAGCAGCGGGAGCGTTGTGTTTTTTGAGCGCTTCGAGGATAGGCTTCGTATTCCCGTTTTCGTAGCCGCAGTCGAATGTCAGATACAGCTTTTTTTCGGTGGTGGCTTCTGCAAAATATGCGTCATAGGCTTTCAGCTCTTCGATAGTTGCATTTGCGGTAGGAAGCTGACCTTCCTCAGGAAAACCAAGTCCCCAGTTACCGGATGCAGAGGTTTCAACAGTTTCCGGGGAAAAACAGTCTATACAGTAGGCAGTAAATTCTCCGGCAAGAAAAGAAGCGGTAAGCAGTAAGAAATATTTTGCACACTGTTTTGCATAAGATTTGATGTTCATAATCACTCCGAAAGATGTGTTATTTTAAATATATGAAACAACAGAGAAAGTATGCGTGATGAGAAAAAAGAAGAGGGAAAAAATTTTTAGAAAGTTACAGAATCTGGCTGATTTTGCAAGGAAAATATACTATAATAAAACAGGGAAAAATAGACATAAGGGGTATCAAGATGATTGCATTCGAAGCGTTAAATAAAGATATGATTGTATTTTCCTATCAGACGGGACCGATTATGGGGATGGACGGTGATGAAGGCGGATTTTCTGTCTGTCTGTATGGAAATGGAAATCTAAAATACTGTACCTATAAATTTTGTGAACAGATTAACTCTATGGAAATTTTTAAAATGACCAAAGAGGAAACAAAGATGATCTATGATACGATTGCAGAGGCAGAAGAAGAACTAAAGAAAATTCCGGAGCGTTTGGATAACGGATCTACCAGCGGGAGTTCAAATGAGTTTGAATTTCTCGGTCATAAAAAAATCCGTGCCTGGAATATTAAGAAGAGTTATCCTCGTGCTGTCTGGTTTACTAACCGCAAATATTATGAGGCTTATAAAGAAAATATGATATACGAGAATCAGGTCATTGGCATTTTTGAGATGATTTGTCGCTGTTTCAAGAAGCAGGGAATAGAACTTTCGTTGGAGCGTTGTGCTATGCGGGAAGACTGCAGAGTAAGAGTGACCTGGAAAGAGCCATAGAAAGTGACATGAAAAGAAACATTGTTTTGTAGAAAGATTCTATAAAGCAGTGTTTTTTTGTAATATTTTTTTTCGGGAATCTTGACAAACATTAAATGTGGAGGTATTATGATGATATCAAAATAATATCATATAAATATCTATTGTGAGGAGGTGCCTGATATGAAAGGGGAAGAAAAAAGAGTAGAGGAGAAGTTACTGCATCCGAAGAGCGGAATGGTAATGCTGAGCATATGGATTCTTGTTATGGTAATAGCGATAGTGATTATGGTCGGAGGCGGAATTCTCTATGGAAGAGGAACGATTGGTAATGCAGTTCTTGCAGTTAGTGAAGTGATTGGTGCGATTGTTTTTACAGGAGCTGTAATTGCGATGGCAGGATTAAAAATTCTTAATCCAAATGAAGCAATCGTATTTGCCCTTTTTGGTAAATATTATGGTACAATTAAAAAAGAAGGATTCTTTTGGGTAAATCCATTTTGCACTGCGATTAATCCAAGTACAAGAAACGGAATGCCGGTTATGACGGCAAAAGGTTCTTCAGGAAAGTCAGAGTGGGGAATCAGTGATAAGAAGGTTTCACTAAAGACGATGACATTAAATAATGAGAAACAGAAAGTAAATGATGAACTCGGCAATCCGGTGGAGATTGGTGCAGTTGTAATCTGGAAAGTAATTGATCCGACGAAAGCGATGATCAATGTGGAGAATTATAAGAATTATCTGTCTATTCAGTGCGATGCGATTATTCGGAATACAGCACGCTGCTATCCGTATGATACAAGTGCCGGCGGAGATGAGAAGTCACTGCGCGGAAGCAGCCAGGAGATTGCAGATATCATGTGTAAGGAGCTTCAGAAAAAGGTAGAAGAGGCAGGAATCCAGATTCAGGAAGTTAGAATCACACATCTTGCATATGCACCGGAGATTGCTTCCGCAATGCTCCAGAGACAGCAGGCAGCAGCAATCATCGATGCGAGACAGAAGATTGTGGAAGGCGCAGTCGGTATGGTAGAGATGGCGTTGGAACGTCTGAGTGAAAAGGAAGTAGTAGAGTTGGACGAAGAGAGAAAAGCCGCAATGGTAAGCAACCTTCTTGTTGTTTTGTGCGGAAATAAAGATGCACAGCCGATTGTAAACAGTGGTTCGCTGTACTAGAAATATTATGAAAGAAGGTGGAACGGACAATGGAAACAGAAGAAAAGAAAGCTAAGGAAAAAGCTAAGAAACAAGTTCCACTTCGATTGAATGCAGCGCTTTGGAATGAACTTGCCCAGTGGGCAGAAGATGATTTTCGTTCGATTAACGGGCAGATAGAATATCTTCTGACAGAATGTGTGAAATATAGAAAGAAGCACGGAAAGAAAGAAGAAGACGTTACATAAAGACTTACAGGGAATGGATCAGAAGGAAATGAAACTTTCTGATCCATTTTTGTGTGAGGACTCGGTAAGAGCGACAGGACAGTTTACATAAGAATAAAATAGTTAGATATTTAATTAAAAAACTGTAAAAAATTATTAGAAAATAGTGAAAAAAGGGTTTGTTTTCTTGACATATATGGGGGATAAGCATAATATATCGTTAGATATCTAACTAATATAGATTTATAGATATAAGAGAAAGAAAGGAAATGAAGGGAGGAAATAAATGTGAGATGCCGAAGAGAAAATATTCCGGTGCAGATGCTTGTCTATCAGATTCTCCATCTGACAACTTATCGGGCAGAGCGTTTGCTGGAGAAATATGATTTAAAACGAGGACAGGCAGGGATCCTGTTTGTACTGGAAGAGCACAGTAATATTTCCCAGCGGGAACTGGCAGATCTGTTAAGCGTAAAACCACCGACGATTACTTCCGGATTGAAGAAAATGGAGAAGTTAGGATACATTGTGCGAACACCGGATCAGGAAGATCAGAGAGTGCTCCGACTGCAAAATACTGAGAAAGGTACTGCATGTGTGGAGAAAATCCGTGAGACGATGAAAGAAATGGAGCAGATCATGTATCGGGGATTAAGCAGAGAAGAAGTGTTGCTGCTTCGAAGATTTTTGATGCAGATCCGGGATAATTTTTTTGAAAATGAGAAAGATTTGGAGGCAGTAAAAAATGAAACATTTACTTAAATATTTAAAGGCCTATACTGTTTCAGCGATTGTGATTATTGTTGTTCTTGCGGCGCAGGCGTACTGTGATCTCTCGCTTCCGGGATATACTTCCGACATTGTGAATGTGGGAATCCAGCAAGGGGGAATTGATACAACGATCCCGAAGCAGATCAGTAAAACAGATATGGAAAAAGTAAGTCTGTTTTTAGCAGAAGAAGAAAAGGATGCGGTAATGAAGTCTTATGAGGAAGACAATACAACGTATAAGACAGATGCCTATATTTTAAAGGATATCGTGTTGGATGATGAGAAAGCGATGGAAAAGCTGTCTGAGCAGATGAACGATGCAATGCTTTTGGCAGAATCTATGTCACTGAAAGAAGATACGAAAGGAATGTTGGATCAGCTTTTAACCATGCCGGAAGAGCAGCGGCAGGCAGCTGTTGAACAAATCCGGGTTCAGGCAGAAGAAAAGATGAAAGACATACCGGAAACAATGACAGAACAGGCAGCGACCATTTATGTGAAGACAGTCTACGAAAATCTTGGTGTAGACACAGAAAAACTGCAGAACAGTTATATTTTGCGGACCGGTGGGAAAATGCTTGCGCTGGCATTTTTAGGAATGACAGCCAGTATCGTTGTTGGATTCTTAGCATCAAAAGTTGCGGCGGCAGTCGGTCGGGATTTGAGAAATCAGGTTTTCCAGAAGGTAGTCAGCTTTTCCAGCGGAGAGTTTGATAAGTTCTCGACAGCATCCCTCATTACACGAAGTACAAATGATATTCAGCAGATACAGATGCTGACGGTCATGCTGTTTCGTATGGTGTTATATGCTCCGATTATTGGAATCGGCGGTGTATACAAAGTATTTCAGACAAATGTGGATATGTCATGGATTCTTGCGGTTGCAGTGATATTGATTTTAATTGTAGTGATATTGCTCTTTACAATTGTAATGCCGAAATTCAAAGTTCTGCAGTCGCTTGTAGATCGCCTGAATCTTGTGACAAGAGAAATCCTGACGGGACTTCCGGTCATCCGTGCATTTAGTACAGAAAAATATGAAGAGAAACGTTTTGATCAATCTAACCGTGATCTTATGAAGACACAACTGTTTGTAAATCGCGCTATGACCTTTATGATGCCGGTTATGATGCTGATCATGAATGGAATTTCTGTTCTGATCGTCTGGACGGGCGCTCATGGAATTGACAGCGGTGCAATGCAGGTTGGAGACATGATGGCGTTTATTCAGTATACAATGCAGATTATTATGGCATTTTTAATGATCTGTATGATCTCCGTGATGCTTCCGCGGGCAGCAGTTTCGGCAACGAGGGTAAATGAGATTCTGACAAGCGAAACACTTGTGCAAGATCCGAAACAGCCGGAGAAATTTGGAGAAAATGCAAAGGGAACAGTTGTATTTGATCATGTATCGTTCCGATATCCGGGAGCCGGAGAAGACGTGCTTCACGATATTACATTTACGGCAAAACCAGGTGAAACGACAGCATTTATCGGAAGTACGGGAAGCGGTAAATCTACACTGATCAATCTGATTCCGCGATTTTATGATGTGACCGAAGGGCGGATTACGATTGACGGAAAAGATATTAAAAATGTCACGCAGCATGATCTGCGCGAGCGAATCGGTTATGTACCGCAGAAGGGAGTGCTGTTTTCGGGAACAATTAAGTCGAATATTTTGTATGGAAGACCAAAAGGCAGTGCAGAAGAAATGCAGACAGCGGCTGAGATTGCACAGGCAGCAGAATTTATTGATCAAAAGAAAGAAGGGTATGACAGCCATATCGCTCAGGGCGGGGCAAATGTATCCGGAGGACAGAAGCAGAGACTTTCTATTGCGAGGGCAATTGCGAAACAACCGGATATCTTTATTTTTGACGACAGTTTTTCGGCGCTTGACTATAAAACAGACGTGACGCTGCGAAAAGAGCTAAAGAAACATACGAAAGACAGTACCGTATTGATTGTGGCACAGCGGATCAGCACGATTCTTCATGCAGAACAGATTGTGGTGCTGGATGAAGGAAATGTTGCGGGAATCGGAACGCATAAAGAACTGCTGAAGCATTGTGAGGTGTATCGCCAGATTGCGGCATCTCAGCTCTCCGAAAAAGAGCTGGAACGTGATCTGAACAGTGGAAAGGAGGAAGCATAATGGGCAAGTCAGAACATAGAACTCCGAAAAGAGGCGGTATGGGGCACGACCATGGCCATGGAGGAATGATGGCAGGAGAGAAAGCAAAAGACTTTAAAGGAACAATGAAAAATCTTATGGGATATATCAAAGAATTTCGACTTGCAATTTTCTTTGTAATTGTCTTTGCTGTTGGAAGTACGGTATTTAATATTGTCGGACCGAAAATCCTCGGAAAAGCAACGACGGAAATCTTCAACGGGCTTGTCGGCAAAGTTTCCGGAGGAAGCGGGATTGATTTTTCAAAGATTGGACAGATTTTACTTTTCTTGCTGGGACTTTATCTTGTCAGTGCATTATTTTCTCTGATTCAGGGCTATCTTATGACGGGAGTGACACAGAAACTTTCCTATAAAATGCGTAGAGAAATTTCTGAGAAGATTCAGAGAATGCCGATGAATTACTTTGATACGACAACTCATGGGGAGGTACTTTCACGAGTCACAAATGATGTTGATACACTTAGCCAAAGTCTGAATCAGAGTGCGACACAGCTGATCACATCTATTACAATGCTGATCGGTGTGCTCGCGATGATGCTCAGTATCAGTCCGCTGATGACGGTAGTTGCACTTTTGATCCTTCCGGTATCAATGCTCTTAGTATCAATGATTGTAAAACATTCTCAGAAATATTTCCGGGATCAACAGGAATATCTGGGGCATGTGAACGGGCAGGTAGAAGAAGTGTATAGTGGACATACGATTGTAAAGGCATTCAACAAAGAGAATGAAGTAACAGAAGAATTTGCGAGAAATAATGATATTCTCTATGAAAGCGCCTGGAAATCTCAGTTTTTCTCCGGAATGATGATGCCGATCATGCAGTTTGTGGGAAATCTTGGGTATGTGGCAGTATCGATTCTAGGAGGATATCTGGCAATTAAGAAGACAATCGAAGTCGGAGATATTCAGTCCTTTATTCAATATGTGAGAAACTTTACGCAGCCAATCCAACAGGTAGCTCAGGTGGCGAATATGCTGCAGTCAACGGCAGCTGCTTCGGAGCGAGTGTTTGAATTTCTGAATGAGGCAGAAGAAGATCAGACGGTGGAACACCCGGTTTCTGTAGAAGGGCTGAAAGGAAATGTCACATTCGATCATGTACATTTTGGATATCAGCCGAATAAGATTATCATCAATGATTTTTCGGCTGAAGTAAAAGAAGGGCAGAAAATTGCCATTGTTGGTCCGACCGGTGCAGGAAAGACAACGATGATTAAATTGCTGATGAGGTTTTATGATGTCAATAGTGGTGCAATTCTTGTGGATGGACATAATCTGAAAGATTTTAATCGAAGTGAATTGCGTCAGATGTTTGGAATGGTCCTCCAGGATACATGGCTTTTCCACGGCAGCATTAAGGAGAATATCCGCTATGGAAGATTGGATGCTACAGATGAAGAAGTCGAAGAGGCAGCAAAGGCGGCTTATGCACACAGATTTATTCAGACACTTCCGGGTGGATATGATATGGAGCTGAATGAGGAAGCTACGAATGTATCTCAGGGGCAGAAGCAGCTGCTGACGATTGCGAGAGCAATCTTAGCAGATCCGAAGATTTTGATTCTTGATGAGGCGACCAGCTCTGTTGATACGCGAACAGAAGAGAGGATTCAGAAAGCGATGGACAATCTGATGAAAGGAAGGACGAGTTTTGTGATCGCGCATCGCCTTTCTACGATCCGGGATGCAGATCTGATCCTTGTTATGAAAGACGGAGATATTGTAGAACAGGGAAATCACGAAGAATTACTGAAGCAGGGAGGCTTCTATGCGGAACTTTATAACTCCCAGTTTGAGCAGGCAACGGCATAAACATGCAAAAACAGCGCAGCATTTGTTATGAATGCTGTGCTGTTTCTTTTTGTCATAAAATATTTTTTTAATTAGTGCTTATGTGTCCACATATATTCTTCCGGAGAAATTTCTTCCTGCTCCCGAAAATAAGTCTCAAAGGATGGGATATCACTGAAACCGCAGGAATAACAGATTTCCCGGACACGGTATTTGCCGCTCTCTAACATAGCTTTTGCCAGTTCGAGACGGTAGCGGACAAGATACTGTCTTGGAGAAATACCTTCCAGTTCCATAAACAGACGGTAAAGGTAACTCCGGTCAATCTGAAGATAGTCGGCAACTTCATGGATGCGCACATCATAGCTGTAATTATTCCGCATATATTCTTTGGCAAGTTCCACATACCCTTCTTTTGTTGGAAGCGGCTCTTCTTTGGCGCGCTTAATTGCCGGAGAAAGAAGGGAGAGAAGATTGCCGACCATAGAAAGCTGCTGACAGTCTCTGGAACGGAATGCACTTAAAATCTGCCGGATATGGAAAAAATAAGATGCAAGCTCTTCTGTTACGGAAAAGCGAGGATTCTCAATGAAATAAGTATTTGGCAGAAGTTTTCGAACCTGTTGACCGCCAAATGCAACCCAGGCATAATGCCAGGGCTCATATATGTCGGCTTCGTAATAAGTAAGTTCTTCCGGACAAGTGAGGAAAATATCTCCCTGCTCCAGATGATAAATATCTGCGCCCTTCTGGATAATACCTTTTCCGGATAAAACGACATGAAGAATATAGTGAGGATGTACTGACGGACCGGTAGAAATACCCGATTCGCACTGTTCTTCTCCGCAGAAATAAATCATCAGACCATCATTTTTCATGGTTTTCCTCCATTAGTGATAAAGCTTCTTTTGTTCGTATTTGGCTTCGCTTGTCAGTTGAATGCCAAGTTTTTTAAACTGTTTGATATCAACTTCTGAGAGCATGACAGAAGTATGTGCCTGGCATCCTTTCAGCTTTGGAAGCTGTTCCAGTGCAAGACTGGCAACAGGATTGGTTGCAGCGCTGATGGAAAGTGCAATCATTACCTCGTCCATATGAAGACGCGGATTGCGGCTTCCGAGATAGTTGACTTTCAGACGCTGGATTGGCTCGATAGCTTCCGGGGAAATGAGATGTAATTTGTGATCAATATGCCCGAGAGCCTTGAGTGCATTTAATAAAAGAGCAGCAGAAGCGCCGAGAAGATTGCTTGTCTTTCCAGTGATCATCGTGCCGTCCGGAAGTTCCAGTGCGGCAGCAGGTGCGCCGGTTTCTTCTGCACGCTGAAGAGCTACTTTCACAACAGAGCGGTCTGTTGTGCTTGTATGTGCCTGTTTCATCAATAATTCAATCTTATATGCTTCCTGCTCCTGGCGTGTGCCAAGCAATAGACCATTCAGTGCATCGTAGTAACGGCGAATGATCTCCTGACAGGAGGCTTCGCGGCATGCTTCATCGTCAATGATGCAGTTGCCGACCATATTTACTCCCATATCTGTAGGAGATTTGTATGGACTGGAGCCATAAATCTGTTCAAAGATTGCTGTCAGAACAGGGAAAATCTCAACATCACGGTTATAGTTGACAGTTGTCACGCCATATGCTTCCAGGTGGAACGGGTCAATCATATTGACATCATTCAAATCAGCAGTTGCCGCTTCATAAGCCAGATTTACCGGATGTTTCAAAGGAATATTCCAGATTGGGAATGTCTCGAACTTGGCATAACCGGCACGGATGCCTCTCTTATGTTCGTGGTAAAGCTGAGAGAGACAGGTCGCCATTTTGCCGCTTCCAGGTCCCGGAGCTGTAATGATTACAAGCGGACGGGTTGTTTCAATATAATCATTCTTACCATAGCCATTATCACTGACGATAAGCGGAATATTAGACGGATAACCTTCAATAATATAATGAAGATAAACACGGATACCCAACTTCTCAAGGCGGGATTTAAAGAGATCTGCACTTGCCTGACCACTGTACTGTGTAATTACAACACTTCCAACATACAAGCCTTTGTCTTTGAATTCATCAATCAGGCGAAGCACATCCAAATCATATGTGATTCCAAGATCGCCGCGAACTTTATTCTTCTCAATGTCACCGGCACTGATTACAATGACGATTTCGGCCTGATCTGAAAGCTGCATCAGCATACGCAGCTTGCTGTCTGGGGCAAAACCCGGAAGAACACGGGATGCGTGGAAGTCATCAAAGAGTTTTCCGCCGAATTCGAGATAAAGCTTGTTATCAAATTGATCAATCCGCTCTCTGATATGAGAGGATTGCATTTGCAGGTATTTTTCATTATCAAATCCAATACGCATAAAAACACTTTCCTTTTATAAATAAAATAATAGTTGATTAAAACATTAATAAAAACAGTATACTACAAGATAGAATGAGATTGCTAGTATTATCTTAAAAAAAATACCACAAAAATTTCACATTCTTCATATTGATTTATAATAGGAGGATATTTATAATAAAAGAGATAGTATGTAGGAGGAAGTAAATGGAAAATTCAAATAACAACAAAGACGATAAGAATCATAAGAATGGGCGTCAGGGGATGATGATTATAATCCTGACGACATTGATTACCGCTTTCCTTGTTCTTGGGTTATATCAGATGCGCCAGGACAGTCAGTACACAGAGATTACATACAGTAAGTTTCTGAAGCTGGTAGAAGAGAAAAAGGTAGAGAAAGTTACGATTGACACGGACCGACTGGAGATTACATTAAAAGAAGATAAGGAAGAAAAGAACAATCTTCTGGGGTTAAAAACAACATATTATACAGGTGTTGTGAAGGACGAAACGCTGTCACAGCGTCTCTATGATGCAGGGGTCGAATTTGGACAGAAAGTACCGGATTCTACAAGTGCAATCCTGTTGAATATTTTCCTGAGTGTAATCCTTCCGTTTGTTATGATCTTTGCCATGCTGAGTTTTGTTATGAAGCGTATGTCAAAGGGCGGAGGAATGATGGGCATTGGAAAAAGCAATGCAAAAATGTATGTCGAGAAGGAAACCGGAGTGACATTTAAAGATGTTGCCGGAGAAGATGAGGCGAAGGAGTCGCTTCAGGAAGTTGTAGATTTTCTTCATAATCCGGGGAAATATACTGGAATTGGAGCAAAACTTCCGAAGGGAGCTCTCCTTGTAGGACCGCCCGGAACAGGTAAGACGCTGTTGGCAAAAGCGGTTGCGGGAGAAGCGAAGGTTCCGTTTTTCTCATTATCCGGTTCTGCTTTTGTA
Organism: Faecalicatena sp. Marseille-Q4148; assembly: GCA_018228665.1. NCBI lineage: Bacteria > Bacillati > Bacillota > Clostridia > Lachnospirales > Lachnospiraceae > Faecalicatena > Faecalicatena sp. Marseille-Q4148. The sequence goes on along the minus strand of CP073692.1, from coordinate 1,580,538 downwards.
GAAATGTATGTAGGTGTGGGAGCATCCCGTGTGCGGGATCTTTTTAAACAGGCACAGTCTATGGCGCCATGTATTATTTTTATTGATGAGATCGATGCGATCGGAAAGAGCCGTGACAGTGCAATGGGCGGCAATGATGAGCGGGAGCAGACGTTAAATCAGCTTCTGGCGGAAATGGATGGGTTTGATACGAGCAAAGGGTTATTGCTTCTTGGCGCAACGAACCGTCCGGAAATCTTAGATCCGGCGCTGCTTCGTCCGGGACGGTTTGACCGGAGAATTATTGTAGATAAACCGGATCTGAAAGGTCGTATTGATATTTTGAAAGTACATGCCAAAGATGTGAAGATGGATGAATCTGTTGATCTTGAGGCGATCGCACTGGCGACTTCAGGAGCGGTAGGATCCGATTTGGCAAATATGATCAATGAAGCTGCGATCACTGCTGTAAAGCATGGCAGAGGAGTTGTGTCACAGTCAGATCTGTTTGAGGCAGTAGAAGTGGTTCTTGTAGGAAAAGAAAAGAAAGACCGGATTATGAGCAGTGAGGAACGACAGATTGTTTCTTACCATGAAGTAGGACATGCGCTTGTAAGCGCGCTCCAGAAAGACGCAGAACCGGTTCAGAAAATTACGATTGTACCGCGTACAATGGGAGCCCTCGGATATGTGATGCAGACACCGGAAGAAGAGAAGTTTCTTAATACAAAGAAGGAACTGGAAGCAATGCTTGTAGGAATGCTTGCCGGAAGAGCTGCGGAGGAGATTGTATTTAATACAGTAACAACAGGAGCTTCCAATGATATTGAGCAGGCGACAAAGGTTGCAAGAGCTATGATTACTCAGTATGGTATGTCTGAGAAATTCGGTCTGATTGGTCTGGAATCTGTACAGAGCCGTTATTTGGACGGACGACCGGTACAGAACTGTGGACCGGAGACTGCAGCGGAAATCGATAAAGAAGTCATGAAGATGCTGAAAGACGCTTATGAAGAGGCAAAGAGAATCCTTCAGGAGAACCGAGATGCCCTTGATAAGATTGCAGCATTTCTGATTGAGAAAGAAACGATCACAGGAAAAGAGTTTATGGAGATCCTGCGGGAAGTGCAGGGAATCGATCCGGAACAGACAGCATCAAAGAAACAGGAACGGATTGTCATGAAAGAGAATGTGACAGCACAGCCGGAAGAAGATGCTGTTGCAGAGGCAGATAGCGAAGCAGAGAAATAAGAAGATAGGATCAATAGCAGTCGGATGTTTTGGTTTTCAGAATTTCCGGCTGCTTTTTATTGCATTTGTACAAAAAACGTAATATTCTTAATCTGTATTGATAGTAGAACGTGAACAGGAACACAGGGGGAAGAAACGATGTCACATGAAATCTTAGTTGTGGAAGAGGTTTGTCTATCGCGAAAGGCTTTGTAGAAAAAATGAACGGAGAGATCCAGGCGGAAATGAAGGAAGGATGGTTTGGCATCCATATTTGGTTTTCATGTGAAAATTAAGAAGTAAAGAGGCATGAGGAGGAGTTTTACTATGAAAAATGGTTATAAAGTAATGTTAAAATACGTTACATTACATAAAAGAAAAGTCATTGTACTGGTTTTGCTTTTAATTCTAAATAGTTTCTTTGGGACATTTCCACTAAAAATTATTGAGAAGTTAATCGATACGGTAGAAGAAAATTTTACGATAACATGTGTTTTGGCGTTAGGAGGAATTTATTTTTTAACTCAAGTGGTCTGGGTTATTTTGGGTGGTGCAGTTAATAGACTAACTGCAAAACTGGAAACAGGTATAGGGCATAATATACGAATGGAATTGTATGAAAAGATTTTACGTTTGCCGCTGGGATATTTTGAAAAGAATAATTCAGGGGATATTATGCTTAGGCTGATCCAAGACAGTGAGATTACAGTTGAAGGGGTACTGACTCCAATCATATTTTTAACGTTAAATGTGTTTCAATTTATACTTGGATTTTATTTCATTTCTTCGATTAGTGTTGCTGTTGCTTTATGGATGATTCCGATAGGAGTTTTGTTGATTTTTTTGTCATTGCAAAGCGGTACTCCAATACGAAATTTGACAAAAAAGCAAAGAGACTGCAAAGAACAGTTATGGAATGATTTTCAAGAAGGAATTAAAAATATTAAAGTGTTAAAGCTTTTAAAAAAAGAAAAGGCATATTTCGGAAAGGTAGAAGATTCGAGTACAGCGTTGGCAAAAGAGTCTTTGAAGCTGAATAAATATACGATGTTAATTGATCGCTTGTATTCTGCTTTATTTATGCTATTAATTGCATTTATTATGATTTATGGCTGTGTTCAAGTGAAAAATAATGAGTTATCCATCGGTGGTTTATCGGCATTAATGATGTATAATGGAATTCTGATTGATCCGATGTTAAATTTTTTTGACTTTTATCAGCAATTTCAGCAAGTATCTGTCGGAGTGAATCAGATCTCGCAGATTCTGGAAGAAAAGGAAGAAAATCCTAGAGCGGCAAAAGAACAACAAATTCGTTATGAAAAAGAAATTCTAATTAAAAATTTAACTTTTTCCTATCAAAATAAAGAAGTATTGCATAATATATCGGGAAAAATCACAAAAGGAGAACACATTGCTCTTGTAGGGATTTCAGGCTCCGGAAAAAGCACATTATATGATATTCTAGCAGGATTTTATGAGATTAATAAAAATCAGGTATTTATCGATGGTAAGGATTTGATGGAATTATCAATTACAAATTTGCGGGAGCTGATTCAAATGGTGTTTCAGGATACCGGAATTTTTGCCGGAACGATACGGGATAATTTAAAATTATTTGATGAGCAGATAACGGATGAGGAAATCTATGATGCTTTAGAAGAAGTCGGGTTAAAACAAATGGTTGACAAGTTATCAAGTGGGTTAGATACTGTTTTAAGTGAGAATGGAGAAAATCTTTCAGGTGGAGAAAAACAAAGATTGATGTTAGCACGTGTTTTTTTGATGCATAGACCAATTTTGATTTTGGATGAAGCATTTTCAGCATTGGACACAATTACGTCAACGTATGTATTCAAAAATATTTTAAAAGCGTATAAAAATGATACAATCATTATTACAACACATAAGTTAGAGGAGATTGTTGAGGAATGTGATAGAGTGCTTGTATTCCAAGACGGTAAAATAGAAAACAGCGGTACGCATAAAACACTATTAGACGAGTCTGAATTATATAGAAAACTATATTATATGAATGGAAGTATTTAAAACAAAAAATTGTAAACGCATACTGCTAATCTATAAACAGCAACGCCGGAAAGAAGAGAAACTGTTCAGTTCCTAATCTTTTCGGCGTTGCTGTTTTCATAATATAATATTTTAAATTTACGCCACCGTATCAGTTGTCAGATAGTCTACATTCAATTCTTTCCAACGCGCCTTGTCTTCCGGCGAATTGTACGTCCAGACATTGATCATGAGTCCTTTTTCCTGAGCGTAATCGATTAACTCAGGTATGATAGAAGAAGCGGCGATTCCGCTTCGCTCAATGGCAGCAGCCGCGTCAATGGCTTCTGCGGTAGCATTGTCCACAAGATACTGTACCTGCATGGTGCTGCTCAGTTCCCGGATGCGTTTCATAAAATCAAGATTGGTCAGTGCGATGCTGGCGCCTTCCATACTGCACTCCCGGACAATCTCAATCATACCGTCCAAATAAGATATATCAGAAAATTTAATGTCAAGCACAGCATTGATTCCGTATTGGCTGCACAGATCCAAATATTCCCGCAATGTCGGGACTTTCTGATTCGGATAAGTGTCAATTCCGGAACCGTGGTCAATGACTGCACCGGAAATCTGACTAAGTGTCAGACCGGAAATATTGCCGCCCATATTCGTCATGCGATCCATGCTTCCGTCATGCATACAGACATATTCGCCGTCACTTGTGCGCCATACATCTGTCTCAATCCCCCAGGTGCCGCTTTGTGCTGCCAGTTCAAAAGCAGCGAGGCTGTTTTCCGGAGCAGCTGAACTGAATCCCCGGTGTGCGATAGTTTTCATGCCGCTGTTGGCAAGTGCAACGGAAGCCGCTTTTTCCAGTTCTGTGTGGGCATTTCCAAGAATCTGTATGGAAGACGAAGCCGTCTTTGGATTCTTGTCAGCAGCCTGTCGGGCGATGAAACTGCCGGTACTTTTGTTAAGAAGAAGATGCATTCCGCCGGCAAAACATACCATGACAGCCAGCGAAGCTGAGAGAATCATCTTCTGGAGCCGTACAACACGCCGTCTTTTGGCACGCATTTGCCGCAGCTTTATTTCACGAGCTTCATTCATATTCATAATTCATTTCCCCTGTAATTTATTTATACTTTATTATTTCCCTACGATATTATAGCATACATCTTTTGAAAAACAAAATAATTTTCCAGTTTTTTTAATTTTTTCTTTTTATCGTATGGGACTGCTTGGAAAATGATGAGGTTCATGGTAGGATAACAGTGATAATTGAAGTATGGAAAAAGGATGATGAGAATGTTTCAGATAGAAGAAGAATTGAAGAAACTTCCGGCAAAACCGGGAGTGTATTTGATGCATGATGAGAAGGATGAGATCATCTATGTGGGGAAAGCCATTAGTTTGAAAAACCGTGTGCGCCAGTATTTTCAGACGAGTCGGAACAAAGGCGTTAAGATTGAGCAGATGGTGACTCATATTACGCGATTTGAATATATCGTAACGGATTCGGAACTGGAGGCACTTGTACTGGAATGCAACCTGATTAAGGAGCATCGGCCGAAATACAATACCATGTTGATGGATGATAAGACGTATCCATTTATTAAAGTAACAGTGAATGAACCGTATCCGCGGATGATGCTTGTGCGTCAGATGAAGAAAGATAAGGCGAAATATTTTGGCCCGTATACGAGTAATACTGCGGTAAAGGATACAATTGAGCTTTTGCGGAAGCTGTATAAAGTGCGGAATTGCAGCCGGAATCTGCCAAGAGATATCGGGAAGGAACGCCCTTGTCTGAATTATCATATCAAACAGTGTGAGGCGCCGTGCCAGGGATACATTTCTCAGGAAGCTTACCGCCGCTCGATTGATGAGGCAATTAAGTTTCTAAATGGCAGTTATGATGGGATTTTGAAAGAACTTGAAGCGAAAATGCAGGATGCTTCAGAGAAAATGGAATTTGAGAGGGCCATTGAATACCGGGAGCTGATAAAGAGTGTGACGCAGATTGCACAGAAGCAGAAGATTACGAACAGCAGTCAGGAGGACAGGGATATTCTGGCGCTGGCAAAAGATGGTGAAGATGCGATCGTGCAAGTATTTTTTATCCGGGGAGGCCGGCTGATCGGTCGGGATCATTTTTATCTGAAGGTCGGAAGCGAAGAATCAAGAGGAGAGATTCTGCAGAGTTTTATTAAGCAATTCTATGCGGGTACACCGTATATTCCGGGAGAACTGATGCTGCAGGCAGAGGTGGAAGAAACAGAACTTTTGGAAGAGTGGCTCGGAAGCCGCAGAGGTCATCGGGTGCGTATTACCGTGCCGAAGAAGGGGGAGAAAGAAAAACTGGTGGAGCTTGCATGGAAGAATGCGCTTATGGTTCTGACAAAAGATAAAGAGCGAATCAAACGGGAGGAAGGAAGAACCATTGGCGCTGTAAAAGAGATTGAAGCGCTTCTCGGATTGAAGGGAATCGTGAGAATGGAAGCTTATGATATTTCCAATACGAGTGGATTTGCTTCTGTTGGTTCTATGGTTGTGTATGAGAGAGGAAAACCGAAACGGAATGATTATCGCAAATTCAAGATTAAGAGCGTGCAGGGTCCAAATGATTACGCAAGTATGGAAGAAGTGTTGACGAGAAGATTTTCTCACGGCCTTAAAGAGCAGGAGGAAGGAAAGGAACTCGGCAGTTTTCATGCATTTCCGGATCTGATCCTTATGGACGGAGGCCGGGGGCAGGTAAATGTGGCAGAGCGCGTGCTGGAGTCGCTTCATCTTCAGATTCCGGTCTGTGGAATGGTCAAGGATGACTTCCATAGAACAAGAGGCCTGTATTACAAAAATGAGGAAATTCCAATCGAACGAACGAGTGAAGGATTTAAGCTGATTACAAGAATCCAGGATGAGGCGCATCGGTTTGCTATTGAATTTCATAAGAATTTAAGAAGCAAAGAGCAGGTTCATTCTGTTCTGGATGATATTCCGGGAATCGGACCGACAAGGCGAAAAGATCTGATGAAACATTTCCAGAACCTGGATGCGATCCGCAGCGCTTCTGTGGAAGAACTGAAAGAGCTTCCTTCCATGAATGAAAAATCCGCAAATGAAGTATACAATTTTTTTCACAAATGATATAATAAATTGAAAGTGCGAGTTGATTCAGGAAAGGAAGAAATATATGAGCAGTGTAGAAATGAAGAAACTGGTTGAAAAGATGAAATTAAAGAATCTTACACCGGATATTTCGCTTGCCGGACGTAAAATCGAAGTGCCGGATATCAACCGTCCGGCGCTGCAGCTGACGGGATTTTTTGAGCATTTTGATGCGGACCGCGTACAGATCATTGGTTATGTGGAATATGCATATTTGCAGAGCATATCAGATGAGAGAAAAGAAGAGATCTATACTCTGCTGTTAGAACGAAAGATTCCGTGTCTGATCTACAGCAGAGATTTACGGCCGGATGAGATCATGCTGCGTAAGGCAGTCGAATACGATGTTCCGGTATTCCTGACAGATAAGGCAACATCTCCGTTTATGGCAGAGATTATCCGATGGCTGAATGTAGAGCTTGCGCCGTGCATTTCTATTCATGGCGTGCTTGTAGATGTTTACGGTGTCGGGGTACTGATCATGGGAGAGAGCGGTATCGGTAAGAGTGAGGCGGCTCTTGAGCTGATTAAGAGAGGGCATCGGCTTGTAACCGACGATGTCGTTGAGATTCGAAAAGTAAGTGATGAAACGCTTGTGGGACGTGCTCCGGATATTACAAGACATTTCATTGAACTGAGAGGAATCGGTATTGTGGATGTGAAGACGCTGTTTGGTGTTCAGAGTGTGAAGGAAACACAGACGATTGATCTTGTAATTACTCTGGAAGACTGGAACAGAGATAAGGAATATGACCGGCTTGGTCTGGAGGAAGAATACACAGAATTCCTGGGCAATAAGGTTGTATGTCATTCTATCCCAATCCGACCGGGACGTAACCTTGCGATCATTGTAGAATCTGCATCTGTTAATCACAGACAGAAACAGATGGGATACAATGCAGCACATGAACTGTATCGCCGTGTGCAGGAAAATTTATTAAAGAAATAGGAGAGAAGAAGATGAACTATTGTTTTGGTGTGGACATTGGAGGAACTACAGTAAAGATGGGATTATTCCAGTTTGATGGCGAACTGGTAGAAAAGTGGGAGATTAAGACGAATACAGCTAATGGGGGACATGCAATTCTTCCGGATATCGCAGAATCTCTGAATCTGAAAATGGAACATCACCATCTGACACAGGAGAACATTCTTGGAATCGGAGTAGGAGTTCCGGCGCCGGTTTCTGAGAATGGTATTGTACAGAAGACTGCTAATCTTGGATGGGGTTATAAAGATGTGAAGCATGAACTGGAAGAATTGACCGGTATCACAGTTGCTGTTGGAAATGATGCCAATGTGGCAGCATTAGGCGAGATGTGGAAAGGCGGCGGACTTGGACATAAGAATCTGATCATGGTAACACTTGGAACAGGTGTTGGCGGCGGTGTAATCGTTAATGGAAAGATTCTGAGTGGTTCTACAGGAGCCGGCGGTGAGATTGGGCATATCTGTGTAAATTATGAGGAGACAGAAGTCTGCGGCTGCGGCGGACGCGGATGTCTAGAACAGTACGCATCTGCAACAGGGATTGTTCGTCTTGCAAAGAGAAAACTGGCAAATGAGACGAGAAAGACACTTCTTGAGAAAGACATGCTGTCTGCAAAATCTATCTTTGATGCTGTGAAAGAAGGAGATGCAGTTGCAATGGAAGTTGCAGAAGAATTCGGACGCTATCTTGGTTATGCGCTTGCGAATCTGGCAGTGATCTCTGATCCGGCAGTCATTGTTATCGGCGGCGGTGTGTCAAAAGCAGGAGAAATTCTTATTTCCTATGTGGAGAAATATTTCAAAGAGAGAGCTTTCTTTGCAAATACTCATGTCATTTTCTCACTTGCCAAACTGGGAAATGATGCGGGAATCTGCGGAGCAGCTAAGTTAGTATTGAACTAAGAAATCTTTCGGTGATTTTTAGAATACAGTTTCAAAAATAATAGAATGAAAAAAGACCAAAAGCAGAAATGTTATTGCTTTTGGTCTTTTCTTTTCCCACTATATGTTATATGAGAAGTGCTGTACTATTGTGCTGGCGGATTTTGTGTATTTGGATCCGTCGGTGTCTCCGGTTGTGTAGGAGGCGGTGTCGGTTCTGTCGGTGTCTCCGGTGTAGTTGGAGTTTCCGGTTCCGTTGGAGATTCAGGCTGTGTTGTACCGCTGTTGCTGTCGCTATCGTTATCATCCTCTTTGTCATCGTCATCATCATCGTCAGGAGTTTCTACAACATGTCCGCTGCAGTAGTCATCCGGCAGATCGTCTTTGGCAAACAGTTCTGAAGTTGTAGGGCAGCTGCTTGTGGCGCGTAATCCCGTAATTGAACATACAGAAGCTTTTTCAACAGAATCCGGTAATGCAAATTCTCTGACCGGAAGAGATTCGTGAATGCGTTCCATAATACTTCTCCAGATCGTCAGATGAAAGCTTGTATTTGTCAGCGGTTTGTTAGAGTCATATCCAGCCCAGATAGAGGCAGTATAATATGGCGTATAACCGGAGAACCAGATATCTACATTAGAAGAGGTAGTACCGGTCTTACCGGATACAGGCATACCGCTGTACAGAGCAGCCCGGCGTCCGGTTCCGCTGGAACCGTAGATAACGCTCTTCATACCATCTGTCAGAAGAGCAGCAGTAGAATCCTTTAATACCGTATGGGATTCCGGAGTAGTATTATCAAGAAGCACATTGCCGTCATGGTCGATTACTTTTGTGTAAAGTACCGGACGGTTATAAACACCGCCATTGGCAATGGCTGCATATGCCGCTGTCATTTCAATATTCGTAACACCGTTTGTAATACCGCCGAGTGCGGTTGCTTCATGCACATCATTTGGCTGTACATTCGGATCTGTGACAATGGTTGTTAATCCGAATTCTTTCAGGTATTCCATAGAAAGTGCAGGAGTTACATCTGCAATCGTTTTGACAGCACAGACGTTGGCAGACTGCTCAATACAAGATCTGACAGTCATATCGCCCTTGTAGTAATCTCCCCACCAGTTGTTTACTTTCTTATGTTCGCCATCGGAGTAATAGTATTCTTCGTCTTTGATCGTAGTTGCAAGATTATATCCGCAGCTGTCGATAGCAGGCGCATAGGCTGCCAGAATCTTAAAGCAGGATCCAGGCTGCCGCGCAGAGTCTGTAGCACGGTTAAAACTCTTACTGGATGTCTTTTCTCCACGTCCGCCGGAGAGTGCTTTGACCTGACCGGTGTATTGATCCATAATCAGGAAGGATGCCTGTGGCTGTGGAGAAGTGCTGAAAGCTTCGTCGTGAGACTGGTCGTCCGGACGGACTACAGTTGCCTTCCATTCTTCTACATAAGCTCTGGCAGTTTCTTCGGAATCGAATACAAGACCGTATTTGTCGCCATGAACTTCTTTCATATAAGCTGCAATATGTTCCTGACCGAAGTTCTCGACAGTTCCATCGGCGCGGACAATGGTAAATGCATAGGAAAGACCGACTTCGCTTGCAGGATAATATTCATCATTATTGATCTCTTCATCGCAGATTGCCTGCAGCGCTTTGTCCTGTGTCGCGAAAATAGAAAGTCCGCCGCTGTAAACAGCATTGTAAGCCTGGGTTGCGGAATATCCAAGTTTGGTTTCCAGATCTTCCTGCACTTGTGAAGAAAGTGCGTCAATAAAATAAGTGTAAGGTGAATCATCAGCAGAAACGGCAGAGTTTACAATCTGAATCCGCTCATATACCTGATCAGCGAGCGCCTCCTGACGTTGAGCTTCTGTGATATATCCCTGCTCTGCCATATTACGGAGAACTTTGTCGCGACGTTTTGCGTTCTCATCAGGATTTGTAATCGGATTATATCGTGTCGGGTTCTGTGTGATCGCTGCAACTACAGCACATTCAGAGAGTGACAGTTCAGATACATCTTTCCCGAAATATCGTTTTGCTGCTGTCTGAACACCCAGTGTATTCTGTCCCAGGTTAATGGTATTCAGATAGTTTTCAAGGATCTGTTCTTTGGATTCCTGTTTCTCAAGCTGAAGTGCGAGATACTGTTCCTGCAGCTTTCGTTCTACACGCTCATAAAAAGTATCTTCTTCCATAAAGTCGGTATAGATCGTATTCTTAATCAGCTGCTGTGTCAGTGTACTGGCACCCTGTGAGAAGTTTCCACCATTTAAAATACCGGTAATACCGGCTCTGATAATACCCTGTGGATCAATTCCTTTGTGTTCATAGAAGCGTTCATCTTCGATTGCTACAAATGCATGCTGCAGATCTTTCGGAATCTCAGAGATCGGTTTATAAATACGGTTCGCATTAGCAGCAACGAAACGTTCCAGCTCTTCGCTTCCGTCCTGATTATAAACGGTTGTGGAATATCCTTCAGGTTTGACGTTGGCAGGAGAAATATCCGGCGCATTGTCAATGATTCGTTTAGCGAATAATCCAACACCTACGACAGCGAGAATGGCGCAGAGAATCAGCGTAAGAAGCGTTGCTTTCAGGACGCGGACACCGGCCCGTTTCTTTTTCATCGTAGATTTGGAAGTGAGTGCTTTTTGTTTTTTAGAAACATTTCTTTTTCCATAATTCATGAATCAGTAGCCTCCTTCATACCAGGATATTATAGCATAGACATACTTGGGAAATAAAGTCTATTTTAAAAAGTTCATATTTCATGCGGAAATATTAAGAAAATCTTGAGAGTTTCACAATATTTCTGTTATGATATATACTATATGGAAGAAAAACAAGCGAGGAAGATAGTATGTTAAGTCAGTATACAACAGTCTATGAAGGCGGTGAGGGCGAGATCATCGTCAAAAAGTCAAGGTTTATCGCGACGGTGCGGCCGGTAAAAACAGAGGAAGAAGCCATTGCCTTTATTGCGGAGATGAAAAAAAAATACTGGGATGCCACTCATAACTGTTCTGCCTATGTAATTGGAGAGCGTTTTCAGGTCCAGCGCATGAGCGATGACGGGGAGCCACAGGGAACAGCAGGCAAACCAATGCTGGATGTCCTTATGGGAGAGGAAATCCATGATATTGCAGTTGTGGTTACAAGATATTTTGGCGGGACACTTCTTGGAACGGGCGGTCTTGTGAGAGCGTATTCAGGCGCAGTGAAAGAAGGACTTGCCAATAGTATTATTATAACCAAATATAAAGGATATAAACTTGAGTTTACGACAGATTACACGAATCTGGGGAAAATTCAGTACATACTGGGACAGAAGAAGATTCAGACATTGGATACGGTTTATGAAGATCTTGTGCGGATGACAGTGCTTGTTCCGGAGGAACTGATCAGCCAGGTAACAGCAGAAATCGTAGAAGGGACGAATGGACAGGTGGAGCCGCAGATGGGAGATGCGTGTTATTTTGCAGATGTGGCAGGAGAGATGATGCTCTGGAAAGAATAGAAAAAGGATGAAATTAGAAAAGGAACCGGCAGCGATGTGTGCCGGTTCCGTATTCTTTATCTGAATTCTGGTTCGATCAAACCATAGGTTCCATTCTTACGTTTGTAAACAACATTAACTTCTTCAGATTCTGCATTGAAGAATACATAGAAATCATGTCCAAGAAGTTCCATCTGTACACATGCATCTTCAGGATACATTGGCTTGATACCGAAACGTTTTGTACGGATGATCTTAATTGGTTCTTCCAGTGATTCCTGTACTTCTTCTTCAAAGAATTCCTTCTTGAAGTTGCTTTCGTCCTGATGTTTTGCGACTAATTTTGTCTTGTATCTGCGGAGCTGCCGCTCAATCACTTCTTCTACAAGATCAATAGATACATACATATCGCTGCTGCTCTGTTCGGAACGGATGATCGTTCCTTTTACAGGAATTGTAACTTCGATCTTCTGACGATCTTTTTCAACGCTAAGGGTTACAATAATTTCTGTTTCAGGAGTAAAATATCTTTCTAACTTTCCGAGTTTTTTTTCGATCGTCTCTTTCAATGCAGGTGTGACGTCGATATTTTTTCCGCTGATAATGTAGTTCATACAATTCAACTCCTTTTCGTGTATTTCACCGAAAATTCGGTGAGGGACAACTGAATTGCTTGTCCATATGATGATTATAACACAAAAAAGTGTTAACGTATAGACCGAATTACTTCAATTCTTGATACTTTTCCTTCGTGCATCTTAGCAACTCTTAATGTGAAGTTGGAAAAATAGGCGCAGGCGCCGACTGCAAGGTGGATCTGGTCATCTTCGAACTTCCGGAGAAGGACATCTCCCAGAGTTTCATCATCGTGATAAGGAATTTGCGTATGTATGATCTTATTGACGACAGTTACTTTCTGGCTGGCGCGGAAGATGATACTTTCGGATTCATCAAAATGGCAGAACAGATATTTTCTTGTGGCAAATAAAATTGCAATGGCAGCAACGCCGATCAGATTGTCGATGGCGCGTTCGTGATCAATCACAATCTGTCTTGCGATGGCAAATAAAAGTACTTGGAACACAGTTCCCGGAGAATGCTCGCAGAGCATATGGATCAGCTCGATTCCGATTACAAGGGTAAAAGCGCCGGCCAGCAGTTCTTCGGCAGTATGGAACGCTTCAAAATTCCCGATTTGAAATAAAGAACCGACAAGCTGAGTGGTAAAGAATAAAACGCCGAGAGCCAAAATACCGGCGATAAATAATTCTAAAATGTTTGCAGCCTGCACCAATCCTACCTTGATGTATTTCTTCATATAAAAACTCCTTTACAATATAATCATTTCCATTGTAAAGGATAAAATGAATTACTGTAAAGGAGTTTTTTTCATTTTTGTAAAAAGGAACGGATATCCGTACATAACAAAGAGTACCACAAAGAAATACTGTAAAAGTTCCATGAAAAGTGTGTCTCCGAGAAAGAATTTCAGCGTCAGCTTTAGTACCAGTGTCAGAAGAAGACCAACGGTCATACGCTGAAGCAGATGGCTGACATTGCGGCAGCGTGAACAGAAATTCAAATAAGTCCGTTCCAGATAAAAGCCTGCAGCGAAGCCAAGACCGGCGCCGGCAGCTTTGCAGCAGTCAGCGGCATATTTGACTTCAATGATATTCTGACGAAACAAAAGAAGCGCGTAGAACGCAGTCAGGCAGGAAAGGATGAGAAGAATGACGGAAATCATTTTCGTATACCTGTTTTCTTCCAGCAGACTGTCTCCGAATTTCCAGATGATTGCTGTAAAAAAGAGGGAGACGGCCATAGCGGTGAGAACATCTTTTGGTGTGTGTACGCCCAGATACATCCGTGAAAATCCGATGGCGAGAAACATCAGAATGCAGAGACATTTCTGCCAGAATTTCCGGGAGCGCAGAGCCAAAGGGACAAAGAGGCAGGTGCCTCCCTGCGTGTGACCGCTTGGAAAAGAATATCCGGTGGCGGCAGGAACAGCGCTTGCGACCGGATGAAATTCGGGATCCAGTATCCACGGACGGGGAATCCGAAATGTAATTTTCAATGTCTGGATGCAAAGACCGGCAGAAAAGTAGATAAATCCGAGCCGATAGGCGAATCTTTTGTCCAGACACCAGTAAAAGAGGCAGATAACTGCAAGGATGCAGATTTCTTGCCCGAAATAAGTAATCCATTGGAAGAAGGAATCAAGAACGGGATTCCTGATTCCTTCCAGTAGTCTTAAAAAATCCATTATTTATTGAATTGTGCTCTCTTTCTTAGGCGCGGATCAAGGATTTTTTTGCGGATCCGCAAAGATTTTGGGGTAACTTCCAACAGCTCGTCCGTCTCGATGAAATCAATTGCCTGTTCAAGACTTAGAATACGAGGCGGTACAAGTTTTAACGCTTCATCGGCGCTGGAGGATCTTGTGTTTGTCAGGTGCTTTGTTTTGCAGACATTTAACTCAATGTCTTCGGACTTACCATTCTGACCAATGACCATACCTGCATATACTTTTTCGCCAGGTCCAATGAAGAGAGTACCGCGGTCCTGAGCGCTGAACAAACCATAGGCAACGGCAGTTCCGGTTTCAAATGCGATGAGAGAGCCTTGTTTTCGATACTGAATATCTCCTTTGTACGGAGCATATCCGTCGAAAATTGTGTTGAGGATTCCGTTTCCCTTTGTGTCTGTCATGAAATCACCGCGATATCCGATCAGGCCTCTTGAAGGAATCGAGAATTCCAGACGGGTATATCCGCCATTGGCAGTACCCATATTGCGGAGTTCGCCTTTTCTCTGACTTAGTTTCTCAATGACAGTTCCGGTAAATTCTTCCGGTACATCAATGTATGCCAGTTCCATTGGCTCAAGCAGTTTGCCGTTCTCATCTTTTTTGTATAATACTTCGGCTTTGCTGACTGCAAATTCATATCCTTCGCGGCGCATATTCTCAATAAGGACAGAGAGATGAAGTTCTCCGCGGCCGGAAACTTTGAAGCTGTCTGTCGATTCAGATTCTTCTACCCGCAGGCTGACATCGGTATTCAGTTCGCGGAAAAGACGCTCCCGGATATGGCGGGAAGTGACGAATTTTCCTTCCTGTCCTGCAAATGGACTGTCATTGACAATGAACTGCATAGCGATTGTCGGTTCAGAGATTTTCTGGAACGGAATTGCACTTGGTGCGTCGGCACAGCAGATGGTATCACCGATGGCAATGTCAGGAATACCGGAGATTGCAACGATAGATCCGACACCGGCCTCTTTCACTTCGACTTTTTTCAGACCATCGAATTCATAGAGCTTTCCGATTTTTACTTTTTTCTGCTTGTCCGGATCATGATGATTTACAACAACAAGATCCTGATTGACTGCGATCACGCCGTTATCAACTTTGCCGACACCGATTCTTCCCACATATTCGTTGTAATCGATTGTGCTGATGAGCAGCTGTGTACCGGCATCCGGATCGCCCTCCGGTGCAGGAATGTAGTCGAGGATTGTCTCAAACAGCGGTTCCATATTCTCTGGATCGTCAGAGAGATCAAGAACAGCGATGCCGGACTTGGCAGAAGCATAGACAAATGGACAGTCAAGCTGTTCATCAGAAGCATCGAGATCCATAAATAACTCAAGTACTTCATCAATAACTTCGTCCGGTCGTGCCTCCGGCCGGTCAATCTTGTTGATGCAGACAATTACAGGGAGTTCCAGCTCTAAGGCTTTCCGGAGTACAAATTTTGTCTGCGGCATAACACCTTCAAATGCATCTACAAGAAGGATAACACCATTAACCATTTTTAATACACGCTCTACTTCGCCGCCAAAGTCAGCATGTCCTGGTGTATCGATAATATTGATTTTTGTGTTTTTGTAATAGACAGCAGTATTTTTGGAGAGGATTGTGATACCACGTTCTCTCTCAATGTCATTGGAGTCCATGACACGCTCTGCTACTTCTTGATTTTCACGGAATACACCGCTTTGTTTGAGAAGCTCATCCACTAATGTTGTTTTGCCGTGGTCTACATGGGCGATGATGGCAATGTTTCGGATATCTTCACGTTTCATATTCATAATTATATCAATCCTTTATTTTATTTTGTACGTTTTTAGTTTCAACCTATATATATTATCACATTTTTTGTTTTTTACAAGACATTCTGTCACAAGAACGAAAAAGGTCGGAAAAAGAAAGATACCGGAGAATTTTGAAATATGCCGGAGAAATTTCAAAATTTCTGGCATACGGTTTTGGGAAAACAGGAAGATTTTCAGTTCTAGTATGGCAGGGATGTCCATAGACTTAGTAGTGACTAAAAAATACGCCGCAGAGGAAGGGAGATTTACAATTCATGTCAGATAAGATTATTGAAAACAATCAGGTAACAATTATGGGAGAGATTATTTCCGGATTTACATTCAGTCACGAGGTGTTTGGCGAGGGCTTTTATATGGTGGATGTAAGAGTGAGACGATTGAGTAATTCGGATGATATTATACCGCTTATGATCTCAGAACGCCTGATCGATGTGACAGAGGACTATACGGGAGAATATATCATGGCATCCGGACAGTTCCGATCCTATAATCGCCATGAGGAGCAGAAAAACCGATTGGTGCTTTCGGTATTTGTAAGAGAAGTTTCATTTGTAGATGAAGAACCGGACGGAGTGAAAACCAACAGTATTTTGCTGGATGGCTACATATGTAAAGAGCCGATCTATCGGAAAACACCTCTTGGGAGAGAGATTGCAGATGTGCTGCTTGCAGTCAACCGCCCTTACGGAAAGTCAGATTACATTCCATGTATCTGTTGGGGAAGGAATGCAAGATATGCTTCCGGATTCCAGGTGGGAGAACATGTCCAGATTCTCGGAAGAATCCAGAGCAGAGAGTATATAAAGAAACTTTCTGAGACAGAAACACAGAAGCGGGTAGCATATGAAGTATCCGTAAGTAAGCTGGAATGTATGGATGCGTAGCGCTGTAAAAAGCACAGGTACTGTCAATTGAATTTGTCGCGGGCTTGATTGACATTGCTGATAATTAATGTTAAAATTCGAGCATATCAGGCGAGTGTCAGAAAGACGAGGAGGATGAGACTATGGCAGTTTTTACAGGTGCAGGTGTAGCAATCATTACACCATTTCATGCAGATGGAAGTATTAATTATGACAAGCTGGCTGAATTAATAGATTATCATTGTGAGAAGAAGACAGACGCGATTATTATTTGCGGAACAACAGGAGAATCTGCGACAATGTCAAGAGAAGAACATCGTCAGTGTATTCGTTTTACAGTAGAGCAGGCAAAGGGAAGAATCCCGGTCATTGCCGGAACGGGCTCGAACTGCACAAGGAATGCCGTAGAGGCTTCTGTAGAAGCAGTGAAGGACGGCGCGGACGGTCTTCTTGTTGTGACACCTTATTATAATAAGGCAACACAGCAGGGGCTGGAAGCACATTATAGTGCAATTGCTAAGGAAGCAAAAGCTCCGGTCATCATGTATAATGTGCCAAGCCGAACAGGATGTAATATTGCGCCGGAGACGGTTGCTAAGATCGTGAAGGAATCAGAATATGTAGTGGGAATCAAAGAAGCGTCAGGAAATATTTCTCAGGTTGCGAAGATCATGCAGCTGACAGACGGCAATATTGATCTGTATTCCGGTAATGATGATCAGATCGTTCCGCTTCTGTCTCTCGGAGCCAAAGGTGTCATCTCTGTACTTTCTAATGTTGCTCCGGACGAAACACACGATATCTGTGAGTTGTTCTGGAAAGGACAGGTAGAAGAAAGCTGTGCGCTTCAGCTCCGCGCACTTCCGCTGATCGATCAGCTTTTTAGTGAAGTGAATCCAATTCCGGTGAAGAAAGCAGTCAGCCTTCTTGGAATGGAAGCAGGACCGCTTCGTCTTCCGCTGACAGAGATTTCTGCAGAGAACGAGAAGAAACTTGTGCAGGCAATGAAAGAATTTGGCCTGCGCGTGTGCTAGAAAGAGATACCAGAGACAGGGGGAAGAGACAGATGATTAAGATGATAATACATGGTTGTAATGGAAAGATGGGGCAGGTGCTAACGCAGCTTGCAAAAGAAGACGAGAATATCGAAGTGGCAGCCGGAATTGATACCTATACCGGAATCAACAATGATTATCCGGTATTTCCAAGCTTGGATGCATGCGATGTGTCAGCCGATGTTGTAGTTGATTTCTCAAGTGCAGCAGCAGTGGATGCACTTCTTGATACATGTAAGGCTAAGAAGCTTCCGGTTGTTCTTTGTACAACAGGATTATCAGAGGAGCAGCTTCAAAAAGCAGAAGAACTTGCTAAGGAAACGGCAGTGCTTCGTTCTGCGAATATGTCTCTTGGAGTGAATCTGCTTCTGAAATTATTAAAAGAAGCGGCAAAAGTTCTTGGAGGCGCCGGATTTGATATCGAGATTGTAGAAAAACATCACAATCAGAAGATTGATGCACCAAGCGGAACAGCGATTGCTATGGCAGATTCTATCAATGAAGCTATGGATCATAATTATCATTATGTATATGACAGAAGCCAGGTGCGCCAGAAACGAGATGCGAAAGAAATCGGCATTTCAGCTGTGCGAGGAGGAACGATCGTAGGGCAGCATGACGTGATCTTTGCGGGTATGGATGAAGTTGTAGAATTTCATCATACAGCATATTCCAAATCAATTTTTGCCAAAGGCGCGTTGGAAGCAGCGAAGTATCTGGCGGGGAAACCGGCAGGTATGTACGATATGAGCGATGTAGTGCTGAAAGAAAACAATAATTAAAATGTATTTGTGAAGTATAATATCTCCCAATCTGTAAATATTATTGATATATTCGATTTTATTTCACAGAAAGGGAGATTTTATTATTATGAAACAAATTAGAAAAACTATGATTACGCTAGTATGCGTACTGGCATTGTGTCTGGCTGCGGCATGCGGGAGCAATAATGATGCCACAGAAAACGGAATGAATAAAAATGAAAATGCAGATACTGTCGAGGAAAGAAAAGACGGAACAACTATGGGAGAAGACATAAAAGATGATGTGGAAGATCTCGGAGATGCAGTAAAAGACGGTGTGGAAAATACCGGAGATGCGATTCGCGATGGAGTTGAGGATTTGACAGATACAAAATAGTCACAAGAAAGAAATGAGGAGCCCTGTAAATATGCAAGGCTTCTCTTCTTGCTTAACGTCTTATAAGGATAACGTCTTATAAGGGGAGAATCAGGAACTTTTCGTGAGAATTTGGTTGAACTGAATGGCGTATAGTGTTAGAATGAAGAGTAGTCTTAACATTAGATAGAAATGAAGGAGAAGACATATGGGTTTCATTGAGAAAATTTTCGGTACGCACAGTGAACATGAGCTGAAGCGGATTTATCCGATTGTAGATTATATTGAATCGCTGGACAGCGACATGCAGCAGTTGTCCGATGAGGAATTAAGAGGAAAAACAAAGGAATTTAAAGAAAGACTGGCAGAAGGAGCAACACTGGATGACATTCTTCCGGAAGCATTTGCGGTTGTCAGAGAAGCAGCGGTCAGAACGATCGGACTGAAGCACTTCCGGGTACAGCTGATCGGCGGTGTAATCCTGCATCAGGGACGTATTGCAGAGATGCGTACCGGTGAAGGTAAGACATTGGTTTCCACATTGCCGGCATATCTGAATGCCCTTGAAGGGAAAGGGGTACATATCGTTACTGTCAATGACTATCTGGCAAAGCGTGACGCAGAGTGGATGGGACAGATTCATCGTTTTCTTGGCTTGACAGTTGGTGTTGTCCTGAACTCCATGAACAATGATGAGCGCCGCGAGGCATATAACTGTGATATTACATATATTACGAATAATGAACTGGGCTTTGATTATCTGAGAGATAATATGGTTGTTTATAAAGAGCAGCTTGTACAAAGAGGGCTTCATTATGCGATCATCGATGAGGTTGACTCTGTTTTGATCGATGAAGCGAGAACACCGCTTATTATTTCCGGACAGAGCAATAAGTCTACAAAGCTTTACGATGCGTGCGATATTCTGGCAAGACAGTTGGAACGAGGAGAGGCCAGCGGAGAATTTACAAAGATGAATGCCATTATGGGAGAGGATATCGAAGAGACAGGCGATTTCATCGTAAATGAGAAAGATAAGAATGTCAATCTGACAGAAGAAGGTGTTAAGAAGGTTGAAAAGTTCTTCCATATTGATAACCTTGCGGATGCAGAGAACCTGGAGATCCAGCACAATGTGATTTTGGCATTGCGGGCGCATAATCTGATGCATAAGGATCAGGATTATGTTGTAACTCCGGAAGGAGAAGTTGTAATCGTTGATGAATTTACAGGACGTATTATGCCGGGACGCCGCTATTCAGACGGACTGCATCAGGCGATTGAGGCGAAAGAGCATGTAGCTGTCAGAAGAGAAAGCAAGACGCTTGCAACGATTACATTCCAGAACCTGTTTAATAAATTCCAGAAAAAGTCCGGTATGACAGGTACTGCTTTGACAGAGGAGAAAGAGTTCCGCGATATTTACGGTATGGATGTTATTGAGATTCCTACGAATCTTCCGGTTCAGAGAAAAGATTTAGATGATGTTGTTTATAAGACAAAACGCGAGAAATACGAAGCAGTCGTTGATGAGGTGGTACGGGCACATCAGACAGGACAGCCGGTGCTTGTTGGTACTATTACGATTGAAGTTTCTGAACTTTTGAGCAAGATGCTGAAAAAGCGCGGTATTAAACATAATGTATTGAATGCAAAATTCCATGAACTTGAGGCGGAGATCGTTGCTGAAGCAGGACGCCACGGCGCTGTTACGATTGCGACGAATATGGCGGGACGTGGTACAGATATTAAGCTGGATGATGAGTCAAAGGCAGCCGGAGGTCTGAAGATTATCGGTACAGAACGTCATGAATCCAGACGAATTGATAATCAGCTGCGCGGACGTGCCGGACGTCAGGGAGATCCGGGAGAGTCACGGTTCTATATTTCTCTGGAAGATGATCTGATGCGTCTTTTCGGTTCTGAGAAGTTAATGGATATCTTTAATAAACTCGGTGTCGAAGACGGCGAGCAGTTAGAGCATAAGATGCTTTCAAGCGGAATTGAGAAGGCACAGAAGAAGATCGAGAACAATAACTTTGGAATCCGTAAGAATCTTCTTGAGTATGACCAGGTTATGAATGAGCAGAGAGAACTGATATACGAAGAGCGCCGCAAAGTGTTAGACGGGGAGAATATGCGAGATTCTATCTTCCATATGATTACAGATTTCGTAGAATCCACAGTAGATGCGAATATTTCTTCAGACATGGATTATGAAGACTGGGATCTGACAGCTCTGAATGTAGACCTTCTGGCAGTGGTACCGATGAAACCGGTAACAGCAGAAGATGTGAAAGGAATGCAGCAGAAAGAATTGAAGCATCTTGTAAAAGAGCGTGCAGTAAAAGCTTACGAGGCAAAAGAGGCAGAATTCCCGGAAGCAGAGCATTTGAGAGAGTTAGAGCGTGTTGTTCTTCTGAAAGTAATTGATGCGAGATGGATGGATCATATTGATGATATGGATCAGCTGCGTCAGGGAATCGGTCTTCAGGCATATGGACAGAGAGATCCGCTTGTAGAATACAAGATGGTTGGTTATGAGATGTTTGGCGACATGACCAATACGATTACAAAAGATACTGTGCGCACTCTGATGAATGTACGGATTGAACAGAAAGCAGAGCGTCAGCAGGCAGCGAAAGTAACAGGAACAAACAAAGATGATACTGCTTTACATGAACCAAAGAAACGTGCGGAAAAGAAAGTGTATCCGAACGATCCGTGTCCATGCGGAAGCGGTAAAAAATACAAACAGTGCTGCGGACGAAATAAATAGAACAGCAGGAAGAGGTGTGGCAGGATTTCTGACACACCTTTGCCGCTTATAGAAGACTGCATATGCAGCAATGCCAAAGTGCAGCTATTAGTGAAAAGGAGGATGCAGATGATAGAACTGGATGAATTAAAAAGTATGATCAGCGCTTATGAAGAACCGCTTGAAGAACTCAGGGGGTCTCTTTGACATTGCGGGAAAGAAACGAAGACTGGAAGAGCTGGAGAAGAAAATGGAATCTCCGGATTTCTGGGAAAATCCTGAAGAGTCTCAAGAGGTAACAAAAGAAGTGAAAGCGCTTAGAGATACGCTGGAAGCGATGAAAGGACTTTCCGGACATTTTGAAGATGTGATACTTCTGATTGAAATGGCAGATGAAGAAAATGACAGGAGCATGTTGAAGGAGATTGAACGGGAGATCAGTTCTTTTGAAGAGAAATACGAAGCGCTGCGCATTGAAACGCTTCTCTCAGGAGAATATGATAAGAATTCTGCCATTGTGACACTTCATGCAGGCGCAGGAGGAACGGAGTCCTGTGACTGGGCGAATATGCTTTACAGAATGTATACAAGATGGTCCGAGCAGAAGGGATTTTCCATTACCGTACTGGACTATCAGGCAGGCGATATTACCGGAATCAAAGCGATTACCTTTGAGGTAAATGGGGCGAATGCGTATGGTTATCTGAAATCTGAAAAAGGTGTACATCGCCTTGTGCGGATTTCACCGTTTAATTCAGCGGGAAAACGTCAGACCTCTTTTGCATCCTGCGATGTTGTGCCGGATATTGAAGAGGAAATTGACGTAGAGATTAACGAGGATGACTTGAAGATTGATACTTATCGGGCCAGCGGCGCCGGTGGACAGCATGTTAATAAAACTTCCTCTGCCATTAGGATTACGCATCTGCCAACGGGGATTGTAGTACAATGTCAGAATGAACGTTCGCAGTTCAGCAATAAAGAAAAGGCAATGCAGATGCTGAAAGCGAAGCTGTATCTGATCAAACAGCAGGAACAGGCAGATAAGGTATCGGGTATCCGTGGAGAAGTAAAAGAGATTGGATTTGGCAATCAGATCCGTTCGTATATTATGCAGCCATATACATTAGTAAAAGATCATCGGACAAATGTAGAGAACGGTAACGTAACGGCTGTCCTTGACGGGGCTTTAGATACATTTATGAACGCATATCTGAAACAGTTAAGTCTCGGATAAAGAATGGGGGAAGGAACTATGGATAAAGCAAGATATTATGTAGTAACGAAGCGGGCGCTTCCGGAAGTGCTTTTGAAAGTTGTACAGGTAAAACGGCTTCTGATGACAGAAAAGAAGATGACGATCCAGGAAGCGGCAGACCAGGTTGGAATCAGTCGGAGTTCCTTTTATAAATACAAAGATGATATTTTTCCATTCCATGAAACTGAAAAAGGGCAAACAATCACGATTGTGATTCAGATGGATGATCGTCCGGGTGTACTGACGGAGCTGTTGGCGATGATAGCAGAATATGAAGCGAATATTTTGACGATTCATCAGAGCATTCCGCTGAATGGAGTGGCAACAGTAACATTAAGTCTTGAAGTGCTTTCTTCTACCGGAAATATGGAGGATATGATTGAGGCTTTAGAGGGAAGAGAAGGAGTGCATTATCTGAAAATAGCAGGCAGAGAATAGCGGCTATTGCAGAGTCTGCATAAGAAAATTCGCGGGTATTTTCAGAGAATCCGTATCATATTGGAGGAAAATATGCTGATAGTAAAAAAATTTGGAGGTTCATCTGTTGCTGACAAAGAGCGGATCTATCGTGTGGCGCGCAGATGCATTGAAGATTATAAAAAAGGTCATCAAGTAGTGGTGGTTCTTTCTGCAATGGGAGATACAACTGACGAATTGCTGGAAAAAGCGAAAGAGATTAATCCGAACGCGTCAAAGAGAGAATTGGATATGTTATTGACAACAGGGGAGCAGGTATCTGTTTCTTTAATGGCAATGGCAATCAATGCACTTGGAATTCCGGCGGTGTCATTAAATGCATTTCAAGTAATGATGTATTCCACATCTACCTACGGAAATGCCAGATTTAAAAAAGTGGATACAGAGAGAATCTACCATGAATTAGAATCCGGTAAGATCGTTATTGTGACAGGATTTCAGGCAGTGAACAAGTATGATGATTATGCAACGCTTGGACGTGGCGGTTCGGATACAACAGCAGTGGCGCTTGCGTCAGTGCTTCATGCGGATCAGTGTGAGATTTACACAGATGTGGACGGTGTATATACAGCAGATCCAAGAGTTGTTAAAAATGCAAGAAAACTGGAAGCAGTTACATATGACGAAATGTTGGAGTTAGCAGCCCACGGTGCAAAGGTACTGCATAATCGTTCCGTAGAAATGGCAAAGAAATACGGAGTGCAGTTAGTTGTGCGTTCCAGCTTGAATGAAAATGAAGGAACGATTGTAAAGGAGACGGTAAAAATGGAAAGAATGTTAGTTACAGGCGTAGCGGGAGAGAAAGACATTGTAAGGATTTCCGTGATTGGAATTGATGATAAACCGGGTGTTGCATTTAAGATTTTCAATACGCTTGCAAAAAATAAGATTAATATCGATATTATTTTGCAGTCGATTGGCCGCGAAGGAACAAAGGATATCTCCTTTACTGTAGCAGAGAGTGACTTGGAAGCAGCTTTGAATGTTTTAGAAGAACATAAAGAGGCGTTGACGATCAAAGAAGTAAAGTACAAAAAAGATGTGGCAAAGGTATCTGTTGTAGGAGATGGTATGATGTCTAACCCTGGTGTGGCAGCGCAGATGTTCGAGGCTCTTTATAATAGCAGGATTAACATCAATATGATATCTACTTCAGAGATCCGCATTACGGTATTGATTGCAGAAAGCGATCTGGATAAAGCGTTGAATGCAGTACATGAAGAGTTTGGACTTGGAACATATTAAGAAAATTTGAAAAGATGATATTAAGCATTAGGCAGGACTTTTCTTCAAAAAGAAGAGTTCTGCCTTTCTTACTATATACGGGGAATAAAAGACTTATAAAAATATTAATATATTATATATTGATTATAGAATAATGTTAAAGTATAATATTTTAAAAGGAGAGAAATGAAATGGATTTAACAAAAAGTGAATTAAATATATTGGAAATTCTTTTGAGTGAAGAAAAACCACTTTCTAAAAGTGATATTCTTGCTTGTGCTTCAAAAAATAGACCATGGAAAGATAGTACAATTCATATTATAATTAATGGTTTGCTGGAAAAAGGCGCTATAGAAGAAGTTGGATTTGTCAGAACCGGGAAAACATATGGAAGGACTTTTGCGCCAACAAAGGAAGGAAGAGAGTATTTTTCCGCTCTTTTTTTAGAAATGGCAAGGCATGTAAATGTAAATTATGTTTTTTCAAAGCTCATTACAGAAAATGCATTTTCAAAAGAGGAATTAGATGATTTGGAAAAACTTATAGAGAGGTATAAGTAAAATGATTATTTCCGGAATTAATATAAGTACATATTCTTTTATAAGTGCAATGATTATTTTTTCACTTTCAGTAATAATCGTATTGATATTTGCTAAAAAAACATCTTTTATTGCGGCGTATGGTATTCATTTTATTCTGTTTTCTATAGTTTTATCAATAATACGACTTCTGATTCCGTTAGATATATACTGGGCAAAAATAATTGATTTGGATTATATTTTGCATCCGCTTGAAAAAATACTACTGTTTTTTCATACGGATTTAGAAGAGATGAAACCTGTTTTTCTGATTCTCTGGGGGAGCGGAAGCTTGCTTTTTTTCCTATATGTAAGTTGGACATTTGTTATGGACATTTACACTTTAAAAAAGCTGAAAAAAATCAAACCTGAAAAGACATTGTCATTTATAGAGGAATCTGAATTCGACAAAATTGATATAGTCATATCACCACAAATAAGTGTTCCAAAAGTATGGGGAATATGTAAACCACATATATATCTGCCAGATCTTGAGCTGGATGAATCAGAGTGGCGTTTGATAATTAACCATGAAATTCAACATATTCGTAATCATGATACATTAATTAAAATGATCATACTTGTGATTACAATGATATTCTGGTGGAATCCGATTATGCTGTTGCTTTGGAAAAAAATGGATCATTTTTTAGAAATGCGGTGTGATACCATGTTGCTTAAAAGTGCATCTAAAAACGAAAAAGTTTCATATTTGAATATGATTATAAAAGTTTTGCGTCAAACAAATGATCACAGAGGAGAATTGGTTTCTATCGTCGTATTTTATAATCTTACAGCCGCGCTATTTGCCGGAAGAAGATGAGATTTATGAATCTTCAACATATGATTTTATTTTATACACAAAGGATAATAAGTATTTATTTTTTAAAGACGGAAAACTCTATGAAGAACTAACAAAAGAAGACATTAAGGATGATAAATACAAAGATATGGAAATTATTTCTGAGGAGTAAAATATCTGTGATAATAAAAATAATGTACAAATGGAATGTCGGTATAAAATAAAAAGGCTATTGATAGATGCTGCCGGATAATTTAAGGAGGGATATGTATGAAATACAATCGTAATAATGCAGTAAAGGGTTATCTTCTTGTGTCGCCGTTACTACTGGGTTGCCTTGTGTTTTATGCAGTCCCTTTTTGCATGATGCTCTGCTATTCGGTAAAGAGCAGTGCGGGGAGAAGCGCAACCTTTGTCGGACTGGAAAATTATCGGGAAATGCTGCAAAATGAAATGTTTCTGCTGGCATGCCGGAACACGTTGAAGTTTCTCATGATTGGACTTCCGCTGATTCTTCTTCTGTCTTATGTAATTGCGCTGATGCTGAAGAAATACGTAGGACGTTATAAAGTGCTGAAGTCAGTTTTAATGTTTCCGTATATTATGCCAATTGTCGGAACAGTGTTTCTCGTAGAGATGCTATTCGCGGAAAATGGAAGCGTCAACAGATTTCTGGCTTTGACTGGAGGAGGGCGTGAGAAGTGGCTGGAGACTTCCTGGGCGCTTGGTGTTGCAGTTATTTTATATCTCTGGAAAAATATTGGTTACAGTATAATCCTGTTGCTGTCGGGGCTTATCACGATTTCAGAAAATCAGTATTTGTCGGCGGAAATAGATGGGGCGGGAAGTTTTCAGAAGTTTCGTTATATTACAACGCCTCAGATGTGGCATTCTGTATTTTTTGCGCTGTTGTTTTCAATGATCAATGCTTTTAAATGTTTTCGGGAAATCTTTCTGATTGGCGGCAAACATCCAAATCCAGACATTTATATGCTGCAGCATTTTATAAATAACAGTTTTGAAAATTTTAATTACAACAAATTGTCAGTTGCATCGGTTCTTATGTTTGCGGTGATAACAATTGTTGTCGGTATTTTTTATAGTTGGATCAGGAGAAGGGAGGTCTAGAAATGAAAAAAACATCTCTTCACATACTACATACGCTGTTTGCTTCACTTCTTGTAATGATTTGTATTGTGCCGTTTTTATTAATTTTTGTCAGAAGCTTCTGGCAGCTGGGAAGTGGAATCTCTTTTCAGTCATATTATGATGTGTTTCTCGGAACGTCTCAGTATTTGATCCGTTTTTGGAGAAGTCTCGGTATTTGTTTCTGTATTGTGGCAGGGCAGGTAGCAGTATCTGTACTGGCAGGATTTGGTTTCGCAAAATATGAATTTGCCGGAAAACAGGCGATGTTTTTCTTTTTGATGATTTTGATGGTACTTCCTCTTCAGGTAACACTGATTCCAAATTATATTATTCTTGACAGATTGGACCTTCTTGGAACAGATAAGGCGCTGATCTTTCCCATGATTTTTGTGCCGCTCGGAACTTTTATTATGACACAGAGTTTTAAAGCAGTATCTAATGAAGTGATCGATGCGGCAAAGCTGGATGGATGTTCGCTGATTCAGGTCATTGTTTGTGTAGCAGCGCCAATCGTCAAAGGAAGTATTGTATGTGTCGGACTGTTATCGTTTCTGGATGCGTGGAATATGGTGGAGCAGCCGATTGCATATTTAAAAGACTTTCAGAAATATCCGCTTTCAGTTGCACTTGCATATGCATCGGCAGAAACGCTTACACAGCAGCTCACAGGATGTATTCTTGTATTCCTGCCGCCACTCTTTTTCTTTTCTTGCTTTAATAAGGAACTGGTAGAGGGGATTGTACCGGGGGAGGCGAAGTAATATGAGAAAAGTTATATATATGTTTTTGCCGGTAATTTGTGGATTAATTCTTTGTACATTTTTATCATTGTGGATTGAAGAACAGATGACAGCGCAGGTTATAGTCGCAGAAAGTAATAATGATGGAATATTAGAACTACCGTATTCGTCTTTGGAGACAGATGAGACAGGAGTGCATTTATACAAAGAAATAAAAGGCAGTGGCTGGAATTCAGGAACATATTTGGAAGAAGTTGCGCCGGAAGATTATCAGATAGTTGACGGTAAAGTTATAATTTCGGGAAGCTTTGAAAAATATATCGTTTATGCATCGAAGCCGGTTATGCAGGGAACGCGTATTAGAGCAATTTCACAGATTGTAGGAAAGACAGAAAATTATTTGATAAAAGGAATGAGAGAAATTCCTGAAAATGGTTTGAATGAAAAAGAAAATATGTGGGACAAAGTCACTATATTAGCAGAAAATCAAGATGCTATGATGATTTCGTATCAAGGACAAAGTCCTTTTATTGAAAAGCAGCTGAAAGATGAACTAAATCTTTCAGAAAATGTGCGTATCTGGCATTTAGAAGATATTAGAAGTTTAGGAAAAAGTTTTCCACAGATATCAATTCTTTTGGCAATAAGCATTATTATGATTTTCCTCTGGATCGGCAGTTGGAGCAGTATAAAAAACTGTAAAAATAACAAATTCAGGATAAGCATTTATGGCGGAAGTGTTCTTTTTTTACTTGTTATATTTCAGAAGATCACTGAAAAACTTGCCCTGCCTTCAGCATTCTTACCGAGACAAAATATATTCGAACTAAGCTATTATCAAAAAGAACTGACAGAAGTATTTCAGGCATTAAGGCAACTTCAAAGCACAGAGGCGCTTAGCGTGATACAGGAGTTTAGTCAAAATAGTATCATATCAATTATAATGATAGGTATCGGAGCTGTAGCAGGAGTTCTGTTGCTTGTAGGAAGAAAATGGTATCGGAAGAGAGGAGGCGGTATGTATGAAGAAAAAAAGTAAAGTATTTTTATTTAGCGTATGCGTATTTTGTGGGTTAGCCGGATGCAGTAATAAAGAAACAGAAGAAAATGTAGTAACAGTTTGCACAGAAGAGAGTGTAAAAATGCATTTAGACACGATTGCAAAATTGTGGGAAAAACAAAATAAAGGAACAAGAATAGAATTTCTTGTTTTACCTCCAAATACTGCGGAAAATGAAATCAAGCTCTCTGAATTACGGACGGAAATTATGTCTGGTGAAGGTCCGGATATCTTTATTTTGTCCGGTATCAATCCAATGGCTTCTGAGAAACAGAATGTGCTATTTCCTAATCCGGAGAAAATCATGTACACAGATACATTTTTGCCATTGGACGAGTATATTCAGGATGCGAAATATATGAATTTGAATAACTGGAATTCTACAATTATGAAAGCAGGACAGACAGAGGAAGGACAAGTTATTTTACCGCTTTATTATGAATATGGGCTCTATGCATATCCGGGAGAGATGGGAGAAATGATCCGGGATTTTCCTGATAACTGGAATGATCTTATGAATACCGAAAATGAGATGCTGCAATGCGACTTATGGGGGACGATGGCAATACAGTTTCGATATGCTGTGGGAAAAATTGCTGATTATGAACAAGAAAAGCTTCTGCTGTCAGAGGATATGTTGACAGAACAACTTGAAAAAGCGTTTGTTTTTAGTGAAGCAGGTTCAAAACTTACAGAAGAAATCCAAAGTGCAGAAAATATGAATAAAGTTTTGGCAGGACCGAATTTGCAGAATACTGTTCCCCTTTTGAAGGGTGAGAAGGATAAAACGCATGCATTATGGCCGGTAAAAAATATCGACAGTGGAATTACCGCGAATGTAACGCTGTATGCTGCAGTGAATAGAAATACAGAACAACCAGAAGAAGCATTTTCATTTTTGGATACATTGTTGAGTGATGAAATTATGACAGGACAGGGCATGAAAGAAAATGACATTGTATATGGTGCGGGATTTCTGGCGGAAAAGGATCAATTCCCGGTGCATGAAAATGCTTTAGAAAAAAAACTGGAAGATATAAATGCTCAAGATGCGAACCAGATCAGAGAAATGAATAAACAAATTGAAACGGTAAGATTTTATTCTGATATTGAAAAAACATTGGCGGATTCGTATATGGAGGCTGCACATTTTAAACCGGAAAATCATATGACAATGAAAGATTTTGCGAAAAAGCGTTATGATCTGATGAAAATGCAATTGCAGGAATAGTAACAAGAAATGCAAAAAGCAGTTATAATCTGAAAAAATTGAGAATAGGTTCTATAACAAGAGCGCCGTAGCAGATCCAATCAAGGAGTTTACGGCGCTTTGTCTGTTAGATCCGGCTGAGCCGGCTGTTATGGTATTCGCCGGAAAATGTTACGTCTTCTCCGAACCATTTAGGCGGAGTGAAGCTGTTAGCGGAAGTTTCGTCCGGAAATTCCACTTCTGCCAACATAAGCGGCGCAAGATCGCCGCCGAATATGTCAAGTTCGATGGTTAATTCATTTGCAAGAGGAATCAGATAACGTTTTTTTATAATGAGACGTCCGTCGATTTTCTCACGCAAATGCATGTAGGAGTCTTTTGTAAGGGGAAGATTATATTCTTCCCGCACCATAAGCCCTTTTGACTTATAAGTTAATATATATTCATCGTTGTCGCGGCGGATACGGACAACCGGTTCGGTGGATAAGTACCCTTGTTCGATTATACGGTGCGGATAGTTTTCCAGATTCTCCGGCAGGGTGTGGATAAGATATTTGCGTTCGATTTCCATTGGCTGAATCTCCTTTGACAATTAGCTGATGTCTGATATTTTCTACCAGAGTATCATAATACAGGACAAAGGAAATGTAAAGGAGAGAAGAACCGGGAAGTACAAATGTCCTTTTACTTGAAATTTCTAAGTGGCTTTGGTAAAATGCAAGATAGATTCTTTTTCAGAAAAGCATAGAAAACGCGGTGAGACAGAGGTGGAAAATGAGGAAAATAAAAAGATTACAGAAATTTGCCGGAATGATTCTTATGCTGTTTTTTACTGCAGGAGCGCTGACTGCCTGTGGGAAGGCATTTGATGCAAAAGGATTTGTAGAAGCGAAGCTGGACCAGATGTTTCAGGGAGATGTGACGAAGGCTTTGACTTTTACGGAGAAAGAAACGAAAGCGGATCTTGAGAAGGAATACGAGACAGAGATTATTTCATTTGTTGATCGCAATATTATCGGTGGAATGCAGGTCAGCGAAGGAATGCGGAACGATTTTATCGAAGTATGCAGACAGATTTTCCTTGTAATGCGCTATGAAGTGACAGAAGTTGAAGAAACGGGAAAACATGAATATGAAGTTTCTGTAGAGTATGAACCGGTGGATGTATTTCCTAAATTTGTAACAGGAGTACAGCAGGACTCGGAAGAGATCATGCAGAAAGCAAAAAACGGAGAGTACAAGGGAACTGAGAAAGAAATCAATGAACAGATGCAGACAGAGTTTATCCGCCATTCCTATGAACTTCTGAATACCTATTGGAAAGAAATCAGCTATGGGAAAGAAAAGACACTGAAAGTAACCGTTGCAAGGAATGAAAAGAAGGAATATGCTATTGCAGATGAAGATCTTGATGAATTAATCGTAAAAATACTGCGTTTAGATGAAATTCAAGACTAGCATTTTGAAAGACTTTATGATATACTAATTCAATGATTGCGAGTATGTATATTAGGCATTAAGTACGGCTGAGCAGCAGCCGGAAAGCATATATTTTAAGGAGGAAACACTAAAAATGAGTTTACAGGTGGAAAAATTAGAAAAAAACATGGCAAAACTTACAATCGAAGTTTCAGCAGAAGAATTTGAGAAAGCACTTCAGGGTGCATATAACAAACAGAAGAAAAACATCAGCCTTCCGGGATTCCGTAAAGGAAAAGCTCCTCGCGCAATGGTAGAGAAAATGTACGGAGCAGAAATCTTCTTTGACGATGCAGCAAATGCTCTGATTCAGAGAGAGTATGCAAAAGCATATGATGAAGCAGAGATCGAGATCGTTTCTCAGCCGAAGATCGAAGTAACACAGATTGAAAAAGGAAAATCTTTCATCTTCACAGCAGAAGTAGCAGTGAAACCGGAAGTAACACTTGGAGAATATAAAGGACTGAAAGTAGATAAGACATCTACACGCGTAACAGCAAAAGAAATCGAAGAAAAATTAACTCAGGAAGCTGAAAAGAATGCAAGAATCGTTGAAGTAACAGATCGTGCAGTTCAGGATAAAGATGATGTTGTTCTTGATTTTGAAGGATTTGTTGACGGCGTTGCATTTGAAGGCGGAAAAGGCGAGAACTATCCACTGACAATCGGATCAGGAGCTTTCATTCCGGGATTCGAAGAACAGCTGATCGGAGCAGAGCTTGAGAAAGAGACAGAAGTAAATGTAACATTCCCGGAAGATTACCATGCAGAAGAATTAAAGGGCAAACCGGCTGTATTCAAATGTACAGTACATAAGATCAGCGTAAAAGAAGTTCCGGAATTAGATGATGAATTTGCAGCAGAGATTTCTGAATTTGCAACATTAGAGGAATTAAAAGCTGATACAAAAGCAAAGATCAAAGAGCAGAAAGCTGCTGACGGTAAGAGAAAGAGAGAAGACCAGGCAGTAGAAAAAGCAGTAGAGAATGCGCAGATGGAGATTCCAGAAGCAATGATCGATACAGAAGCGAATCAGATGGCAAATGATTTTGCACAGAGAATTCAGCAGCAGGGACTTACAATGGATCAGTACTTCCAGTTTACAGGTGTGACAGCAGAGCAGATGATAGAAGAACTGCGCCCACAGGCTCTTAAGAGAATCCAGACAAGACTTGTTCTTGAAGCAATCGTTGCAGCAGAGAACATTGAAGTGAGCGAAGAGAAGTTCATGGAAGAGATCGAGAAGATGGCAAAAGCTTACGGAATGGAAGCAGATAAGCTGTTAGGATTCATGGGAGACCGTGAGAAAGAGCAGATGAAAGCAGATATGGCTGTTCAGGAAGCGGTTACATTTGTTGCTGAGAATGCAGTAGAAGAGTAAGAACCGTTTCAAATTTGAAATGTTTATAGAAAGATGGAGGCAGATATATGAGCGTAATTCCTTATGTCATTGAACAAAACAGCCGCGGAGAGCGTTCTTACGATATTTATTCCAGACTGTTAAAAGAGCGTATTATTTTTCTTGGAGAGGAAGTAACAGATGGATTGGCGAGCGTAATTGTGGCGCAGCTCCTGTTTCTGGAAGCAGAAGATCCGGATAAGGATATTCATATGTATATTAACAGTCCGGGAGGATCTGTTACAGCAGGAATGGCAATTTATGATACAATGCAGTACATCAAATGTGATGTATCTACAATGTGTATGGGAATGGCCGCAAGTATGGGCTCTTTCCTGCTGTCAGGCGGTACAAAAGGAAAGCGTCTTGCACTTCCGAATGCAGAGATTATGATCCATCAGCCATCCGGCGGTGCGCAGGGACAGGCAACAGAGATTCAGATCGCTGCAGAACATATTATTAAAACCCGTCATAAGTTAAACACAATTCTGGCTGCAAATACGGGACAGCCGCTGGAGGTAATCCAGAGAGATACAGAGCGCGATAATTTCATGAGCGCTCAGGAAGCAAAAGAGTATGGATTGATTGACGAAGTTGTTACAAGTCGTTAATCTTACACACTGGGAGTTGTTCTCTTAGAGCAACTCCTTTGTGTCTATCAATAGAAATATGGCTGAGGTGAAGAAATGGCAGCGAAAATAGGAGACACTGTGAGATGTTCTTTTTGCAACAAACCACAGTCCCAGGTCAGAAAACTAATTGCGGGACCGAATAACATATTTATCTGTGATGAGTGTGTGGAAATATGTTCCGAGATTATTGAAGAAGAATTTGAATACGAAGAAGATAATATTTTCGATGATATTAATCTGATGAAACCGGAAGAAATCAAAGCATTTCTTGATGATTATGTCATCGGACAGGATGAGGCAAAGAAGGTTCTGGCAGTTTCAGTGTATAATCATTATAAGCGGATTATGGCGGAGCGGGATCTCGGTGTAGAACTTCAAAAGAGCAATATCCTTTTGCTTGGACCGACAGGATGCGGTAAGACAATGCTGGCGCAGACGCTGGCAAGAATGCTTAACGTACCGTTTGCAATTGCAGATGCAACTGCACTGACAGAGGCTGGCTATGTTGGAGAAGATGTGGAGAACATTCTTCTGAAACTGATCCAGGCAGCAGACGGCGATATCCAGCGTGCAGAATATGGAATTATTTATCTGGATGAGATTGATAAGATTACAAGAAAATCCGAAAATCCATCTATCACAAGAGATGTATCCGGTGAAGGTGTGCAGCAGGCGCTTTTAAAGATTCTCGAGGGAACTGTTGCATCAGTTCCTCCGCAGGGAGGAAGAAAGCATCCGCATCAGGAACTTATGCAGATTGATACGACAAATATTCTGTTTATCTGTGGTGGAGCATTTGAAGGAATTGATAAGATCATTGAGACGAGAACAGATAAGAAGTCCATTGGATTCCAGGCGGAAGTCGGATCGAAACTGTCGAGAGATATGGACACAGTCTTGAAAGAAGTGATGCCGCAGGATCTTGTGAAATTCGGAATGATTCCGGAGTTCGTAGGACGTGTTCCGGTTGTTGTGACACTGGATCTTCTTGACCGGGAGGCACTGCTTCGGATTCTTCAGGAGCCGAAGAATTCTATCGTGAAGCAGTATCAGAAGCTGATGGAGCTTGACGGTGTAAAACTTGAGTTTACACAGGAAGCGCTGGAAGCGATTGCAGATATCACAATTTCCAGAAAGACCGGAGCAAGGGGACTTCGGGCAATTATGGAGAAGGCGATGATGGATACCATGTATAAAGTACCGTCAAATGAAAATATCAGTTATTGCCGAATTACAAAGGCTGCTGTAGAAGGAACAGGAGAACCGGAATATTCTCCGACAGCAGTAGCAGCAGGCGAAAGCGCATAAATGACATGTCAGGCAGGTACTTGTGTGAATAAGTGCCTGCCTGTTATTACGATAAAAGCAACAGAGAGGAGATACTTGGATGAGTGAGCAAAAAAAGATCCTGCCGGCGGTGGCGCTGCGCGGGATGACGGTGATGCCGGAAATGGTGGTACATTTTGACATCAGCCGTGAGCGGTCTGTAAAGGCCGTTCAGGAAGCGATGCTTAATGACCAGACGGTATTTCTCGTGACACAGAAAAAAATAGATACCGACACACCGGATCAGGAAGAGCTTTACAGTGTCGGGATTATTGCGAAAGTAAAGCAAGTATTAAAAATGCCGAAAAACGTTCTCAGAGTACTTGTAACCGGAGAACAGAGGGCGCGGCTTGTAAAATTAGAGCAGACAGAGCCGTATCTGACTGCAGAGATTACGCCGTTGGAAGATTATGTTCCGGATCTTGGCAGTCCGGTAAATATTGAAGGAATGATCCGCGGGTTAAAAGATCTGTTTATGGAATATGGAGCGAAAAGTCCTCGGATTACGAAAGAGCTGGCTGCAAGAATTGTGGCAATCAAAGACTTAAAAGAACTGATCGA
The DNA here is from genome assembly GCA_018228665.1 of Faecalicatena sp. Marseille-Q4148. Lineage (NCBI taxonomy): Bacteria > Bacillati > Bacillota > Clostridia > Lachnospirales > Lachnospiraceae > Faecalicatena > Faecalicatena sp. Marseille-Q4148. Next base: position 1,544,962 of record CP073692.1, on the reverse strand, counting down.
GCAGATTTCAGCAAACCTTCCGCTTCAGTATGAAGAACTTCAGCAGCTTTTGAATGAAGACGATTTGATGAAGCGCTATGAGATGCTGTCGCTGAAGCTTGCCACAGAGACGCAGATTATGGATATTAAAGAAGAGATCCAATACAAAGTAAAGGAGCGGATTGACCAGCATCAAAAAGAATATATTCTTCGGGAACAGTTAAAGTTGATCCGGGAGGAACTGGGCGATGAGGCAGCGCTGTCAGATGCGGAAGAATTCGAGGAAGCAACTGAGCGGCTGGAAGCTCCGGAGGAAGTCAAAGAGAAGCTGAAAAAGGAAATTAAACGGTTTAAAAATACAATCGGGAGTACCGCGGAGAACGGTGTCATCCGAACATATATTGAAACGATGCTTGAGATGCCGTGGAATCGGGCAGCCAAAGACAGCACAGATCTTAAGTTTGCAAAACAGGTTCTGGAAGAAGACCACTATGGACTGGAAGAAGTGAAAGACAGAATTTTGGATTTTCTTGCAGTTCGTGCCTTGACGAAAAAGGGAGACAGTCCGATTCTTTGCCTTGTGGGACCGCCGGGAACCGGAAAGACGTCCATCGCCAGATCACTTGCAAGAGCATTAAAGAAGCCGTATGTGCGTATTTCACTTGGCGGCGTCAGAGATGAAGCGGAAATTCGCGGACACAGAAAAACTTATGTGGGAGCAATGCCGGGAAGAATTGCCAATGGTCTTAGAAGCGCCGGAGTAAAAAATCCGGTCATGTTATTGGATGAAATCGATAAAGTCAGCACAGACTATAAGGGCGACACATTTTCTGCATTGTTGGAAGTTCTTGATGGAGAACAGAATGTGAAGTTCCGGGATCATTATCTGGAGGTTCCGGTAGATTTGTCAGAAGTATTATTTATTACGACGGCAAATACACTGCAGACGATTCCAAGACCGCTGCTTGACCGTATGGAAGTAATTGAAATCAGCAGCTATACAGAAAATGAAAAAATGCATATTGCAACAGAGCATCTTGTGCCAAAGCAGATTGAGAAAAACGGTCTTTTGCCGGAGCAGTTGAGAATTAGCAAAAATGCGCTTTGGAAAATTGCCGAAAGTTATACAAAAGAAGCAGGAGTACGTCAATTGGAACGGCTGATCGGAACGATTGCAAGGAAAACAGCGCGAGAAATTATGGAACAGAACAAGAAGACCGTTCGCGTAACAGAACAGAATCTGACACATTATCTTGGCAAAGAAAAATATCATACGCAAATGAAAAACGATACGGATGAGATTGGTATTGTGCGCGGGCTTGCATGGACAAGCGTCGGTGGAGATACGCTTCAGATTGAGGTAAATGTAATGCCGGGAAAGGGAGAAATCCAACTGACAGGACAGCTTGGAGATGTAATGAAAGAATCTGCCAGAACCGGAATCAGCTATATCCGTTCGATCAGCGAGAGCCAGGGAATCTCAGAAGACTTTTTTGAAAAGCATGATATTCATATTCACATTCCGGAAGGTGCAGTGCCGAAGGATGGACCGTCTGCCGGAATCACTATGGCAACAGCGATTTTTTCGGCGGTAACTGAGCGGAAAATCAGAGCAGATCTGGCGATGACAGGAGAAATCACGCTGAGAGGGCGCGTCCTTCCGATCGGTGGATTGAAGGAGAAGCTTTTGGCAGCAAAACAGGCTGGAATGAAGACAGTGCTTGTACCGAAGGAAAATCAGCCGGATGTTGAAGAATTGTCACAGGAAATAACAAAGGGATTGGAAATTATTCCTGTCTCTCAGATGAAGGAAGTGCTGGAAAAGGCACTTGTACAATAGGAGCAAATATGGTTATAAAAAGTGTAAATCTTGAGACAGTGTGCGGAATTACGAGTACACTTCCTCAGAATGATAAGATTGAAGTTGCATTTGCAGGAAAATCAAATGTAGGGAAATCCTCTTTGATTAACGCCCTTTTAAACAGAAAGTCTTTGGCGAGAGTATCTGCCACACCGGGAAAGACACAGACAATTAATTTCTATAATATCAATGAAGAAATGTATCTTGTAGACCTTCCGGGTTATGGATATGCAAAGGTATCTGAACAGGAAAAGATTCAATGGGGAAAACTGATCGAACGCTATTTAAACAAATCCCAGCAGTTAAAAGCAGTATTCCTGCTTGTGGATATCCGTCATGCGCCTTCGGCAAATGATGCAATGATGTATGAGTGGATTGTGAGTCAGGGATATCATCCGATTATTATTGCTACAAAGCTTGATAAAATCAAGCGGAGCCAGATTGCAAAGAATGTAAAGATTCTAAAAGAAGGTCTGCATCTTGTTCCGGGAACAAAAGTCATTCCATTTTCTTCTGAGACAAAACAGGGAAGAGACGAAGTGTGGGAATTGATTGAGAGGGAGTTTTTAAACAAAGCAGAGGTGGAGTAACGTGGAAAACAAACGTCCATACTGGAAGGTGGCGGTAAGTCTTGCCGCCAGTCTGATCGCAACCAGCATTGTAATTGTGGCGGGAGTAAAGCTTTTGAGCTTTTTTCTTCCGTTTGTGATTGGCTGGCTGATCGCACTTTTGGCATACCGGCCGGTATGCTGGTTGGAAACAAGGTTAAAAATGAAAAAGAAATTCGGTTCAGCTCTGATTGTTGTAGGAGTGTTGGCAGCCATTGTACTTTTACTGTACTGGGGGATTTCGAAACTTGTTGTGGAGGTGGGGCGTTTTGCCCAGGATGTACCGACCATGTATCAGGATCTGGAAATGGGACTGCGGCAGATTGGAAATGACCTGGCAGGGCTTTATGAACGTCTGCCGGAAGGAATCCAGAATGGCTGGCAAAATATGGTGGAGAATCTTGACAGCTATATGGGAACGCTAATCAGCGCTATCAGCGAGCCGACCGTAGAAGCAGCCGGAAATCTTGCTAAGCGGATTCCGTCCATGCTTGTTACGGTAATCGTAACAATTATGTCAGCGTATTTCTTTATTGTAGACAGAGACGAAGTACTTCAATGGTTGATCCGTGTATCGCCGGAGTCTATTCGTAAGAGGATGGCGATGGTAAGTCACAATTTCAGATATGCCATTGGAGGATATTTCCGGGCACAGCTGAAAATTATGGCAGTTGTTGGAGTGATTGTATTTTTGGGACTGACGATTATGGGAGTGAATTATACAATCCTTTTGGCGATTCTTATTGCAGTTGTCGATATGCTGCCATTTTTTGGTACAGGTACGATTTTGATTCCGTGGATTATTTATAAGTTTATGGTTGGCGGTTATAAAATGGCAGCAGGACTGTTGATTTTATATATTGTGACACAAGTTGTACGCCAGGTAATTCAGCCAAAGCTTGTGGGAGACAGTATGGGCTTGAATCCGATTGTGACGTTAGTATTACTCTATATTGGATATAAAGTCGGAAGTGTAGTCGGACTTCTTCTGGCAGTTCCGATTGGCATGATTGTGATTAATATGGTAAAGGCAGGAGCTTTTGACTATATTATTGATGATGTGAAAATTCTTGCAGAAGGAATCTTGAGCCTGCGGGAATAACAGGAGAAAACTATAACAGAGAAAATAAATGAAAAAGCTTACAGCAGTGAAATGAAAATCATTACTGTAAGCTTTTTGCGTAAAAAGATGATTGCTAAAAGATTTATATATTGACATATATCTATATATGTGCTAAACTGCTAACAGATAGATAAATATCAATATATAAAAGCGGGTGGATAGAGGCAATGAAAGAAAATTTTGTCAAAGAAGCAAAGGTTTTTAAAGCCCTGAGTGATGAGAATCGATTAAAGCTGCTGGATTATCTTAGGGGCGGAGAAAAATGTGCCTGCAAGCTGAATGAAATTGTAGATGTCAGTCAGCCTACACTGTCTCATCACATGAAGATTTTGTGTGACAGTGGCTTAGTCAAAGGCCGTAAAGAAGGAAAGTGGATGCATTATTCTATTGATCAGGAGGTCAGTGATGAATTGCAGCAGATGCTCCGGGAAATCTTTCAGAAGAGAGAATTCCCGGAGGAAGTTCAGATTTATGGCTGTCCAGGCATAAAAAAAGAAGGAAGGACAACAGAAAGAGAGGAGAAAGAAACGATGGAAGAGATGAGAACAAAGTTATATATTTTGACCGGATTTCTTGGTTCCGGCAAGACAACGCTGCTTCAGAATGTATTGCGGACACTGGAAGGAAAGAAGATCGGAATCATTCAGAATGAGCTTGGGAAACTGGGCATTGACGGAGAAATTTTAAGAGACGATGATATTAAAATGGTTGAAATTAACCGGGGATCTATTTTCTGCTCCTGTCTGAAGCTGTCCTTTGTACAGGCACTTGCAGAAATGTCAGCCTATGACTTTGACTATCTGTTTGTAGAAAGTTCAGGATTCGGTGATCCATCCAATGTGAAAGAGATTTTAAGGGCAGCAGCACAGATTTGTGAAAAACAGTATGATTACAGCGGAACAATCTGTCTGGCAGATGCGGTGAATTTTGAAGAACAGATTGAGAAAGAAGAAGGTGTTTACCGTCAGATTAAGCATGCCCATGCAGTTGTCATTACGAAAGTGGATTTGGTCGATATGGATGTGCTTCTAAGACTCAAACAGAAAATTCGGGAGATCAATCCGGTATGCCGTATTGGTATCAGTTCGATGAATGATCTTTATGCAGAGTTTTTACAGGAAGATCTGATGCAGTTCGATTGGGCAGAAGAGGAAGAAACGACAAACTCCATCGAGACAAAGCCAAAAACATTGTTTATGAATTTTGAAGGAGAAGTTGACAGGGAGAAGCTGGAAGCGTTTCTGGAAATGATCCAAAATGATGTACACAGGGTAAAAGGATTTTTCCGATTAAGCAACGAAGGATGGAATCAGATTGATGTGGTAGGAAAACTTATTGATTATAAACCGTGTGAAGCGAAGGAAACATCACAGCTTGTGTTTATTTCTAAGATCGGTCCAACTTTGATCAAAGAATTATTTCATGCATGGGAGCAGACGGTCGGTGTTCCGATGCAGCTTCGCAATTAGATAACAGGAGGAAGACAGATGGAAATTAAAGTAATTGGTGCAGGATGTAAAGAATGTGATACACTCTATGCAAATACACTGGAGGCAGCAAAAGAACTGAAAGTATCTGTTACGGTAGAGAAGGTGGAAGACCTGATGGAGATTGTAAGGCTTGGAGTAATGGCGGCTCCGTCTCTAATGGTAGATGGAAAAGTGATTGTCAAAGGTCAAGTGCTTTCCACAGCAAAGCTTGTTGAAAAATTGAAAAAATGTGCAAACGAAGCATAGCGTGGGAAAAGAGGAATTGATATGAGGGAGATTGGATTATTTTTTCAGAATCAGATACTTGGAATGCACTGGCTCAAAGAACTGATCCAAAATCTGCTGGAGCTGACAGGAATCTCGGCACAATCGATCGTGGGAGGAATGTTGAATTTCTTTTTCTATGATCTGATTAAAATATTTATTTTGCTGTCGGTGCTGATTTTTGGAATTTCTTATATTCAAAGTTATTTTCCGCCGGAGCGCAGTAAGAAGCTGCTTGGAAGATTTCAGGGAATCAAAGGGAATGTGATCGGCGCTTTGCTGGGAACCGTAACGCCATTTTGTTCTTGCTCTTCGATTCCGATCTTTATGGGATTTACAAGCGCAGGACTGCCCCTCGGAGTGACTTTTTCTTTTCTCATTTCATCTCCGATGGTGGATCTCGGCTCCCTTGCACTTCTGATGAGTATTTTTGGCGGAAAGATTGCACTTGCCTATGTCATTGTTGGCCTGATTGTGGCGGTTGTCGGAGGAAGCCTGATTGAAAAGCTGCATTTGGAGCAGGAAGTAGAAGACTATATCCGACAGGCGGCGAGCATGGATGCAGAACTTCCGGAACTGACAGTCAAAGACCGGCTGGAATATGCGAAAGAGCAGGTAAAGTCAACGATACGAAAAGTTGCCCCGTATATTTTTGCCGGGGTAGCGATCGGTGCAATGATCCATAATCTTATTCCGGAAGCCTGGGTAGAACAGATTCTCGGCAGTAATCGTTTTTACTCCGTGCCGCTTGCAGTTCTTGTGGGTGTTCCTATGTATGCAGATATTTTTGGAACAATTCCGGTTGCAGAAAGTCTCTTGATGAAGGGGGCAGGTCTGGGAACAATACTGGCGTTCATGATGGCAGTCACGACATTATCACTTCCGTCTCTTGTAATGCTCAGCAAGGCAGTGAAACGGAAACTGCTCCTGATTTTTACGGGTATCGTTACGGTAGGGATTATTCTTGTGGGATATCTCTTTAACGCCGGGGCATGGTTTTTTCTTTCCTAGAATGAAGTAAATAATAGAATAGATAACTTCTATAAGTCTGAACTATATATTACTTTTTTGAATTAGTCACAGAAAGTTGTAAATGCTACAATGAAAATAGCATGATGTGAATGAGAATACAAATGACAGGAAAGGAATAGAGACAGACATGGAAATTATTAAAGAGCTTCCGGAAATTTTTGAGGAATTTGCAGAACAGAGAAAGAATTCATTTTTAGCAATGAAACAACTGAAGGACAAAGGTGTGCCGGTAGTCGGTGCATATTGTACATATTTTCCACAGGAGATTGCGCTGGCGATGGGAGCAGCTACAGTAGGACTTTGCTCCACATCTGATGAGACGATTTCTGAAGCGGAGAAGGTGCTTCCAAAGAATCTTTGTCCATTGATCAAATCCAGTTATGGTTTTGCAGCTACAGATAAATGTCCATTTTTCTACTTTTCAGATGTTGTCGTAGGCGAGACAACATGTGACGGTAAGAAGAAAATGTATGAATATATGTCAGAGTTCAAAGATGTGTATCTTATGGAGCTTCCAAATTCTCAGAGTGAAGATGCACTTGTACTCTGGAAGAAGGAAATGATCAAATTCAAAGAATATCTTGAAAAGAAATTTGAGACAACGATTACAGAAGATCAGATTCGCGAAGCGATTAAGATGAACAACCGTGGAAGACGTTCTCTCAGAAAATTATATGAAGTGATGAAGCATGATCCGGCTCCGATCAAAGGTCAGGATCTCTTTAAAGTACTGTACGGAAGCGGATTCAAGTTTGACCGTTCAAAGATTCCGGCAGAAGTAGATGCACTTGTTGAGAAGATTGAGAGAGAATATGCAGAAGGAAAGATGGAAGAGAAAAAACCGCGTATTCTTGTGACAGGATGTCCGATCGGAGGAGCAACAGAGAAGGTTATCAGAGCAATTGAAGATAACGGAGGAATTGTTGTAACATATGAGAACTGCGGCGGAGCAAAATCTATTGATAAGCTGGTAGATGAAGAGAATCCGGATGTTTACGATGCACTGGCTCGCCGGTATCTGGATATCGGATGTTCTGTTATGACACCGAATCCAAACCGTCTGGAACTGCTTGGCAGATTGATTGATGAATATCAGGTAGACGGCGTTGTGGAGATGGTACTTCAGGCATGTCATACATATAATGTGGAAGCTTACGGTATCCGCAGATTTGTAAATGAGAAGAAGGGAATCCCGTATATCGGAGTGGAGACAGATTATTCACAGGCAGATATCGGACAGTTAAATACGAGAATTGCAGCATTTATCGAGATGCTGTAAGACAGAGAGGTTATTTGGAATGAATTATGTAGGAATTGATATTGGTTCAACTGCATCAAAAGTTGTTGTCAGAACAGGCGGAAAAGAACTGCATTTTGTGATGCCGACAGGATGGAGCAGTAAGGAAACGACACTGGTTATTCAAGACAGACTTCAGGAAGCCGGCGTGGACGTGCTTGCAGATGATACGAAAGTTGTTGCCACCGGCTATGGACGTGTGGCGGTAGATTTTGCGGATTATGTAATTACAGAGATTACCTGCCATGCAAGAGGCGGACGGGAACTTGGAAGTACAGACTGTGCTGTTGTTGATGTTGGCGGCCAGGATACGAAAGTGATTCTTCTGGAGAATGGAATGGTGTCAGATTTCCTAATGAATGATAAATGTTCCGCAGGAACCGGAAAATTTCTGGAAATCATGGCGAACCGGCTTGGCGTAACACTTCAGGATCTGTTTGCTCTGGCAGCAAAAGGAGAAGTGATTCCGATCAGTTCGCTCTGTACAGTTTTTGCAGAATCAGAGGTCATTAACTATATCGGAGAAGGAAAGAAACGGGAAGATATCGCAGCCGGTGTTGTAGATTCTGTTGCTTCAAAAGTAGCGCAGCTCTGTCAGAGAAAGAATCTTCCGGAGGAAGTCATTTTGACAGGGGGATTAAGTGACAGTGAGTATTTTACTGAAGTACTTTCCGGAAAGATCGGACGCAAGGTAAAGAGAAATGAATTCGGGCGGTTTGCCGGAGCGCTTGGTGCATCACTGCTTGCCGAAGAAAAATCAAGAAAAAAATAGCATAGAAACTTTATGCAGGACAGAGCCTGCTCTTCTTAAAAAATCAGAAGGGCAGCGCTCTTTTTTAGTATATCGATAAGGAGCAATATATATAAAATTATCGACAATATTTCTATAGATTCAATAAATGGAAAAAGGTATACTAAAATTAATTGAAAGACGATTTGAAAGCAAGAAGAGGAGATGGATCATGAGCAAAGAGAAATTGACAGGAAGAGTAACGATTCCGACCGATGTAGATGTAGTGCCAGAGACATTAGAATTAGTGAAACGCTGGGGAGCAGATGCAATCCGTGACTGTGATGGTACAGACTATCCGGCGGAGCTTCGGGATGTGGATGCAAAAGTATATTCAACATATTACACAACTCGTAAGGACAATGCATGGGCGAAGGCAAACCCGGATGAAATTCAGCAGATGTACATCATGACATCTTTCCATACAGCAGTTGATACAGAATTATCTATTCATTTGATGGATCATTTATATCCGGATATGCTGAAAGTGAATTCCAATGATGACATTCAGAGATGGTGGGAAGTCATTGACCGTACAACGGGTGAGGTAGTTCCGGTGTCAGAGTGGGATTATAGTGATGAAACCGGAGATGTAACCATTCACGGAGCGAAAAAGTTCCATGATTATACAGTAAGCTTCCTTGCTTATATTATGTGGGACCCGGTACATATGTATAATGCAGTTGTCAATGACTGGCAGGGTGTTGAAAAACAGATTACATTTGATGTCCGCCAGCCGAAGACAAGAGAATTCACAATGAAGCGTCTGCGCAAATATATTGAAGACAATCCGCATATCGATGTGATCCGTTATACAACATTTTTCCATCAGTTCACATTGATTTTTGATGAACTTGCGCGGGAGAAATATGTGGATTGGTATGGATATTCTGCTTCTGTAAGTCCATATATTTTGGAACAGTTTGAAAAAGAAGTGGGATATAAGTTCCGTCCGGAATTCATCATTGATCAGGGATATATGAATAATCAGTATCGAATTCCGTCTAAGGAATTCCGTGATTTCCAGGCATTCCAGCGCCGTGAAGTTGCGAAACTTGCAAAAGAAATGGTTGATCTGACACATGAACTTGGCAAAGAAGCAATGATGTTCCTGGGAGATCACTGGATTGGAACAGAGCCATTTATGGAAGAATTCAAATCCATTGGCCTGGATGCAGTCGTAGGAAGTGTGGGAAATGGTTCAACACTTCGTCTCATCAGTGATATTCCAAATGTGAAATATACAGAAGGCCGTTTCCTTCCGTATTTCTTCCCGGATACATTCCACGAAGGCGGAGATCCGGTAAAAGAAGCAAAGGTAAACTGGGTAACAGCAAGACGTGCTATTTTAAGAAAACCGATCGACCGTATCGGATACGGCGGTTATCTGAAACTTGCACTGGAATTCCCGGAATTTATTGATTATGTGGAAAGTGTATGTGATGAGTTCCGTACATTATATGAAAATATTAAAGGAACAACTCCGTACTGCGTGAAGACAGTTGCTGTTCTTAACAGCTGGGGCAAGATGAGAGCATGGGGAAATCATATGGTTCATCACGCTTTATATCAGAAACAGAACTACTCTTATGCAGGAATCATTGAAGCATTGTCCGGCGCACCATTTGATGTAAGATTTATCAGCTTTGATGATATTAAAGAAAATCCGGCTATCTTAGATGAGATTGATGTTATCATCAATGTAGGCGGTGCTTACACAGCCCACAGCGGCGGAGCAAACTGGATTGACGAGACCGTTGTCACAGCAGTGAAGAGCTTTATCTACAATGGCGGCGGCTTCATTGGAGTCGGAGAACCGACAGCTTATCAGTGGGAAGGACGTTACTTCCAGCTTGCAAATGCATTGGGAGTAGAGAAAGAAAACGGATTTAACTTGAACACAGATAAGTATAACTGGGAAGAGCATGATCACTTTATCAAAGAAGACTGTACAAAGGATATCGACTTTGGTGAAGGACAGAAGAATATTTTTGCCTTAGACGGAACAACAATTCTGCGTCAGATTGATAAAGAAGTTCAGATGGCAGTCAATGAATTTGGAGAGGGACGCTGCGTTTATATCAGCGGACTTCCATACAGCTTCGAGAACAGCCGTCTGTTATACCGTTCTATTATCTGGTCTTCTCACGATGAAGAAAATCTGCACAAATGGTTCAGCACGAACTTCAATGTAGAAGTCCATGCCTATGTAAAAAATGGAAAATACTGTGTTGTCAACAACACATATGAACCGCAGAGCACAACGGTATACAAAGGTGATGGAACAAGTTTTGATCTGGATCTGGATGCAAATGAAATTATCTGGTACGAGATTTAAAAGGAAATCTGTTTTTCTATGAGAAAATAAATAAACAGGAGCGCATAACGGCTTCTCCAAATGGAGTGAGCAGTTAAGGCTCCTGTTTTTGTGTTGTGGATATCTGTCTGGCAGAATATTCTGCGGCTATGAGAGGATTGCTTTCTTCTCCATGCTCAAGTCAGAACACTTTCGATATTCATTCGGTGTCATGGACGTTTCTTTTTTAAATACTTGCGAAAAATAAGACTGAGAAGAAAATCCAATCATAGTAGCGATCTTAGCGATGGGATAATTCGTTGTCTCCAGCAGATTTTTTGCTTCGGTAATCCGTTTTTCAATCAGGTAGTTAATAGGTGAGATGCCTTTATAACTCTTGAATGCATGTACTAAATAATATTTATTTAAGTAAGTCAGATTACTTAACGTCTCAAGGGTAATATCTTCTTTAAAATGTTCGTCCAGATATTGTTCCACGAAACGACATTCCTTTGTAATCTTCTTAACGGAGGCAATGGAAATCTTCTTTTTTGTATGGCGGACAAGATTCAGGATCAAAATTTCCAGCAGATTCTGACAGATCAGGTTAAAACTTTCTTCTTTCCGCTGGACTTCTGCAAGTAGTGTCTTCAGATAAAATGAGATTTCTTCATTGTATTCCTCAAAATGGTGAAGGCTGTAATCGTATGGAATGTTATCATCATGGCTTGTGAACTGCAGTCCGTTGATTCCAAGTGCAATATATTCGAGAGGAACATCCGGAATCCCAAGTTCTGTGTGGGAGACATTAGGGTTCACAATGATCATATCGTGTTCCTGTACATCAAATTTGGTGTTGTTGACAAGAAATTTACCGCGGCCTCTTGTTACATAAAATAATTCTGTAAAATGATGGGAGTGTGGAACACTATGCCAATCGGCGCCGTAGCGGGCTTGGGTGATGTACAGCAGGCGGATGTTCATTTTCTGAAGTTCGATTTCGTCTAACTGATAGCGTCGGTTACTCATAGAGAGCCCTCCTTTAGTTTACAATATCTTATACAAATAGTATAATCGTTACGAAAGAAGAATTCAAACAAAATGTAGGAGAAACGGAAGATGAAGTTAGAATATCTGTCATTTTTGATCAAGCCGGCATCTGCACGCTGTAACCTCCATTGTCCATATTGTTTTTATGAAGATGTGAGCAGTCGGAGAGAAAACGTGTGCGGTGAAATGATGGACGAAGCCCTGATGGAGCTTCTGATCGATCGGGCGATCCAAGAAACAAGTGATACGGCACATATTACACTGGCATTTCAGGGAGGAGAGCCAATGCTTGGTGGTCTTGAATTTTATGAGAAGTTGACAGCTTATGCAGAAAAGAAAAAAGGAGGCAGAACCTTTGCTTATGCAATCCAGACAAACGGAACACTGATTGACGAGGCATGGGCAGAGTTTTTTGCAAGGAAGCATGTACTTGTAGGGGTGTCGCTGGACGGATATGAGTCAAATACAAATAAGTTCCGGATAGACAAAAAAGGTAAGGGAATGTTCGGAAAGATTATGGAAGGGATCGGATATTTAAAGCGGGCAGGAGCAGCGTATAATATTTTATCAGTAATTACCGCGCAGCTGGCTTCACATCCGGAAGCTTATTATAAGTTTATGAAAAGCCAGGGAATTTCCCATGTGCAGTGTATTCCATGTCTGGGAGAGCTGGATCGTAAGACACAGTGGGAACTGGATGCAGATGGATATGAAAAGTTTTTTAAGCGCTTGTTCAGGATATGGCTTGCGGATTATATGCAGGGGGATTATATGAGTATCGGACTGTTCGATAATCTTCTTCTGATGTTTGCAGACCGTCCGCCGCAGCAGTGTGGGATGCTTGGATTTTGTACAGCACAGCTTGTTGTAGAGTCAGACGGGAATGTTTATCCATGTGATTTCTATGTGTTAGACGAGTATTGCTGTGGGAATCTGCGAGAAAAAACGGTGGAAGAGATTTTGACAAGCGAGGCAATGAAGACGTTTCTGCAGGAAGAAAAAGTTGTTCCAAAGATTTGCGAGACATGCAGTTTCTGGAATCTCTGCCGCGGTGGATGTAAACGGCAGAATGCATGCTATCTGCAGGAAAAAAGGTGCGGCCACCAGGAATTTCTGAAAGAAGCCGCACCAATGCTGTATCGTATTGCCCAATCTCTCCGGTAAGAGGGAGGAGAAAGAAATATCTGTTTCGAAAAAGACTTGATATTAGAAAATGTGGGAGAGCGTTGTGACAGGCTTGTATCCGCGGCGGAGAGAAGCTCCGTCACTGTAGCCTTCTTCCCGACCGTCCAGTTCCCGGATCAATGCATTCCGAAGCCAGTCGATCCGTTCCTGATATTGTGGATCGTTAATAGCATTATGTTGTTCACGCGGGTCCAGAGCAAGGTGGAAATACTCTTCCTCTCCGGTCTCACTGTACCAGATGTATTTATCTGTTTCCGTTACAATGAACTGATTGGAGAGGCAGGAATGGAAACTGTGTTCTCCGTGCAGATATGGACGGTTATTATGACCGGTGCCGGTAATCTCAGGAACAAGAGAGAACCCGTCCACCCCTTCCGGAATCGGAAGATGGGCAAAATCAAGGATCGTTGGAAGGATGTCTCTTAACTCCGCAAGGGTATTACTTCGAATCGGCGCAGTTGGACAGACATTTTTTCCGGTGCGTATGAGAAGAGGAATATGAGTGCTTCCCTCATACGGAAAAACTTTCCGATACAAATGATGATCAAAAAGAAGTTCACCGTGGTCAGACAGGAAAATGATCACGGTATTTTCATATTCTCCGCTCTCCATTAGCGCCGTTAACAATCGTCCAATCTGATGATCCACATGAGTAATACATGCATAATAACCTGCCAGAGCATTGTGACGCAAAGCGGCGTCCCGGCATCCGTAAATAGAATCCTTTATAAAGCCAAAGCGCTCGGTATTGGAGCTGTCTTCCCAGTCACCGATGGCAGGCTCACGCAATTGCTTATCTTTGTACAGATCAAAATAAGAGGCGGGAGCATCGAATGGCTGATGCGGGCGAACGTAGGAACTCATCAGAAAGAAAGGACGTGTCCGATCTCTCGTCTCAAGGAAACGGATGCTTTCCTCTGTAACCCAGTTGGTCGGGTGCAGGTGTTCGTCATAGATCCACGGATGAGTAACCCATGAATTACATTCCGGTCCGGAAGCGGTGACATCTGCCTGCGGTCCCATGACTTTTTTGAGATCATAGAGATAATCATCAGTAACTGTCTGATGCTGGCAGTGAGGGATCGTGGCGCTGCGGTAGTGGCCGAGATAACCATCGTGAAGTCTGAGGCTCTGGAAACCGCAGTGCTTGCGTACCGGGTGGACGTGCATTTTGCCGATGCATCCTGTCTGGTATCCGCCGTCACTCAATTCCTGCGCCAGCATATGGTCATAATTCCAGTCGATTCCATCTTCATAACCAACCCGGCCGTGATTTGCCTGACTTTTCCCGGTAAAGAGAGCCGCTCTTGCAGGAATACAGCTTGGACAGGAAGAATAGGCATGTCCAAAGAAGGCGCCTTCGGCGGCGAGCGTATCCAGATATGGTGTCTTTACATCCGGGTGGCCGGCAAAAGAAAGGCAGTCGCCCCGGAACTGATCGCACATTAAAAGTAAGATATTAGGCTGATTCATTTCAAACTCCTTTCAAGCAATAAATTTGTTTTGGATGATACCATTGTTTTTTTAATAATAGGCACAGAGACAATAAAAAAGCAAGTTCGATTTTTTAAAACTTTATAAAAAAACTGTTTAAAAGCAATATATATAACAATAACAACAACATTGCTATAGAAAAAGTGACGAGAATAGTGTAGAGTAAATTACAGAAAATGAACGAAATGACTAAAAGGAGGAATTAGTTATGAAAATGAAAAAAGTAACAGCTGTTTTACTTGCCGGCGCAATGATCGCTTCCATGATGACAGGATGCGGCAGCAAAGATTCCGGAAGTGACAAGAAAGCAGAAGGCAAGACAGAAGACGGAAAAACAGTCTTAAAGTTCGAAGCTTTCGCAGGCGGTAACGGAACAGAAATCTGGGAGAAGATTGCTGAAGCATTCGAAAAAGAAAATCCGGATGTAGATGTAGAATTACATACATCTTCTGAACTTGACAAAGATTTACAGAAGGATTTCCAGAATGGTGATATTCCGGATGTTGTTTACTACAATCTTGGACAGGCAAGCGGTTTTACAGAAAACATGCTGAAAGAAAAAGCAATCGCTGATATTTCAGATGTATTTGACGATGAGCTGAAATCCAAATTAGTAAGCGGAATCACAGAGAATGCAGCAGCACAGCCATATGGCGATGGCAAAGTATATCTTGCACCAATCGTTTACACACCAACAGGATTCTGGTATAACAAGACTTTATTCGAAGGTGAAACTAAGAAATATGATCTTCCGGAGACCTGGGATGATTTCTTTGCACTGAATGAGCAGGCAAAGGCAAACGGAGCAGCTTTATTTACATATCCGATCGCAGGATACTTTGACTGTCCGATGTTCCAGATGTTTGCACAGGCAGGCGGACCTGAGTTTATGAACAAAGCTGTAAACTACGATAAAGATACATGGACATCCAAAGAAGGAAAGATGATCATCGACACAATTGCAAAACTTGCATCTCCAGAGTATACACAGGCTGATACAGTAGCAAATGCTCAGTCAAAAGACGGATTCAAGATTAATCAGCAGAATGTAATCGACGGAAAAGCATTATTCATGCCAAATGGTAACTGGGTAATCGGTGAGATGGCAAACTCTACTCCGAAGGAAGATTTTGAGTGGGGAATGATGGCACCGCCTAAATTCTCAGCAGATCAGGATCGCTATGTTTATACATTCACAGAGCAGATGTGGGTACCGGCTGACGCTGAGAACCTGGATGTAGCAAAAGACTTCATCAAATTTATGTATTCTGATACAGTTGTTGATCTGATGCTTGCAAATGAGACAGAGAATAAAGAGACAGGAGAAAAATCTCCGGCTCCGATCGTTCCACCGGTAGTAGGTGCATCTGATCAGTTACCGGAAGGACCGATCAAAGATACATATACACTTGCATCTTCTGAAGGATACGAAGTTGTTTCCGGAAACTGGGCAACACTTGAGACAGCAATCGACGGATTTGACATGAAGGCTACAGTTTATGGTGCAATTGATGACTTAAATACAGGCGCTATGACAGTAGAAGAGTACCAGAAACAGTTAGTAGACGCATGGGCAAGATTAGCCGAGAACTTATAATTAAGAACCCGGGTAAGCGATAGTTTGTTGAAACGGTGGGCAAGCGGGCTCACCGTTTTTTATGAGGAAAGAAGGAAAGGATGAAATTATGAACAGAAAACGTTCAGAAAAAAGATTTGTATTTGCATGTCTGGCACCGGCAGTTGTTCTGATTGTTCTCTTTCTTGTAATTCCGACACTGAATGTATTTCGGATGTCATTTTACCGTATGGGAGGAATTACGAATAAACAGACATTTATCGGTCTGGAGAACTTTAAGAATTTAATGCAGGATAAGAATTTTCTTCAGGCAATGCAGAATACGATTCTGATTATTGTTATCGTAATGCTGTGCACGATTGTGCTGGCGGTATTATTTGCAGCACTGTTAAGCAGAGGAACATTTAAGGGAAAGAACTTTTTCCGTATTATTTTCTATATCCCGAATATTTTATCAATCGTAGTTATTGCAGGTATTTTCGGTGCGATCTACAATCCGAGTACAGGTCTGTTGAACACATTCCTGAGAGCGATCCATTTGGATGGATTGGCGAGACAGTGGATGGCGGAACCGAATATCGTTATTTATTCTGTTATTTTTGCGTTGGTATGGCAGGCTATCGGTTACTATATGGTAATGTATATGGCAAGTATGGCAGCAATCCCGCCGGATTATTACGAAGCAGCATCTCTTGATGGGGCTACAGAAATTCAAATGTTCTTCCAGATCACATTCCCGTTAATCTGGAGCAATATCCGTACAACACTGACATTCTACATTATCAGTACGATTAACCTGAGTTTCCTCTTTGTTCAGATTATGTCCAACGGAGGACCGAATGGAAAGACAGAAGTTGCATTAAACTATATGTATAAACAGGCTTACGGTAACGGTGCTTACGGTTATGGTATGGCTATCGGCGTTGTTGTATTCTTGTTCTCATTTATCCTTGCAGGAATTGTGAACAAGATCACAGACCGGGAAGTATATGAATTCTAGGAAAGGAGAGCGGAAATGGAGAAAAAGAATAAAAAACCAGGTCAAATTATATCTCAGATCATTATCTATGCAGCTCTTCTGATACTTGCGATTTCAATTATTGTACCGGTTGCATGGGTTTTTATGGCAAGTTTAAAAATGAACTCAGAGTTCCTCGGCGGAGATATCAGTCCGTGGGCATTGCCGAAGACATTCCGCTATCAGAACTTTGTGACAGCGTTCATCGATGGAAGAATGGGAGAATTCTTCATGAACTCTGTACTTGTAACAGCAATGGCGCTGATCATCCTTCTGGCTCTGGCACTTCCGGCATCGTATGTGTTGTCGCGGTTTGAATTCAAGAGCAGAAAATTCTTAAATGCGTTATTTATGGCAGGACTTTTCGTTAATATCAGTTATATTGTTATTCCGATCTTCCTGATGTTAAGTTCTGCAAACAGAGCGCTTGGTGTGGAATTTTTCCTGAATAACAGATTTATTCTGGCAGTCGTATATGCTTCCAGTGCACTTCCGTTTACAGTATATCTTCTGAGCGGATATTTTAAAACACTTCCAAAGGGATTTGAAGAAGCGGCTTACATTGATGGATGCGGTCATTTTAAAACGATGACAAAGATTATGATCCCGATGGCAAAACCAAGTATCATTACAGTTATTTTGTTTAACTTCCTGTCCTTCTGGAATGAGTATATTATTGCATATACATTAATGGACGGAAATGATACACTGGCAATGGGATTGAAAAACCTGATGGCAGTAGAAAAAGCAGCAACAAACTATGGTATTATGTACGCCGGTCTTGTAACAGTTATGCTTCCAACGCTGATTCTTTATATTTTAGTGCAGAAACAGCTGACAGAAGGTATGACACTTGGCGGATTGAAAGGTTAGGAGGGAAATAGTAATGGATCGTCCAGTAAGAAAAATTATCATGGTGATTGTATTTATTGTTTGCCTTGCACTTATTATTATCGGTCAGAGAAATATCAGCTTCACAGGCCTTGCAATGGAGTTGGTGGGACTGACAGGGCTCCTGACACTTCTGTTCATTTATAATCATCAGTATAAATAAAGAAGAAACTTAAAATTATAAAAGAAGACGCTGTCTGAAGAAGCTTTTTATAGCTTTTTCGGACAGCGCTTTTTTGATTGCTTTTTCCTGTCATTTCAGCTATGCTTAAAGCAGAGATGTCCGAAACAAAACGGGCGGGACAGGAGGATGATGAGCAGGATGAAAAAAGAGACACTGAAGAAGCTGATCGATGTGGCGGCAGGGCGTATACCGGCCGATCTTGTGATCAAGAACTGTAAGGTAATGAATGTTTTTTCCGGAGAGATTACTTCGGGAGATATTGCAGTGAGTGACGGAATGATCGCAGGAATCGGAACATATGAGGGGAAAGAAACTGTGGATGCCAAAGGGAGGTATGCCGCTCCGGGATTGATTGACAGTCATATTCACATCGAATCTTCGTATGTAAGTCCGGAGGAAATCGGAAGGCTGCTTGTGCCGCATGGCGCTACAACGATTATTGCAGATCCACATGAAATTGTAAATGTATGCGGGCTGCGGGGATTAGAGTATATGCTGGAGGCAGCAAAAGGAACAGCGCTTGATATCAAATATGTGCTTCCTTCCTGTGTGCCGGCAACACCATTTGAGCATGCAGGAGCTGTGATCAATGCACCGGAGATGGAAGAGCCGCTTCAGATAGAAGAAATCCTAGGACTTGGGGAGTTTATGAATTTTCCGGGTGTGATACAGGCAGAGGACAGCGTGCTTGATAAGTTAATGGCAGCAAAGAACGCAGGGAAATTCATTGATGGACATGGACCTGGGATTGCAGGAAAAGAGTTAAATGCATATGCTGCTGCAGGAATTCTGGCTGATCATGAATGTTCTACCGTAGAAGAGATGAAAGCGCGATTAGAGAATGGAATGTATATTCTGATGCGGCAAGGTTCTGCCTGTCATAATCTGCGAACGCTTTTGGCGGGAGTGACGGAACAAAACAGCAGAAGGTGTCTGCTTTGTTCTGATGACCGTCAGCCAAAGACGATTCTGCATGAGGGACATTTGGATAATCATTTGAGAATCTGTATTGAAGAAGGATTAGATGCTATGACAGCAGTCCGTATGGCGACATTAAATGCGGCAGAGTGTTTTGGACTGAAGGACAGAGGAGCGTTAGCGCCGGGATACCGCGCGGACATTGTACTGTTTGATGATCTGAAAGATTTTCCTGTGAATCGCGTTTGGATTGAAGGAAGGGCTGTGGCAGAAGAAGGAACATATCTTCCGAAGATCTGTCCGCATGAGATTTCTTCCGTGAAAGGCAGCGTAGTTGTAAAGGATTTTTCAAAAGAGAAGCTGAAAATGCATCTGAAATCCGATTTTGTCCATGTGATAGAAATTCTTC
This sequence comes from Faecalicatena sp. Marseille-Q4148, assembly GCA_018228665.1. NCBI lineage: Bacteria > Bacillati > Bacillota > Clostridia > Lachnospirales > Lachnospiraceae > Faecalicatena > Faecalicatena sp. Marseille-Q4148. The sequence goes on along the minus strand of CP073692.1, from coordinate 1,525,497 downwards.
CGGGCGGTGTTGTGACAAAGAAAGAGACAGCGCAGATTAAACTGGATGAAAAGGGAGAATTTGTGCGGGAAGCAGAGAAAGATATTGTGAAAGTGGCAGTTGTTGAGCGACATCAGGGAACAGGAAATGTGGCATGCGGTTTTCTGAAAGGTTATGGAATCAAAGAAGGAGCTGTGGCATTGTCTATCGCACACGATTCTCACAATATTATCGTTGTAGGAGTCAGTGATGAAGAGATGACTTTTGCCGTAGAAGAACTGGTGCGTCAGGAAGGTGGGATTGTCCTTGTAAAAGAAGGAGAAGTGATTGAACGGATGCCGCTGCCGATTGCAGGGTTGATGAGCGACCAAAGCGGTGAATGGGTAGATGAGAAATTGACAGCAATCCATGAGAAAGCTTATTCAGAACTTGGAATTTGCGGTGATGTAGAGCCGGTAATGACACTTTGTTTCATGTCGCTGGCAGTCATTCCGGAACTGAAACTGACAGATATGGGATTATTTGATGTGACTTCATTTTCATTTATTCCAGTGGAAGCTTAAGGATTGGGAAGAGAGCGGGGGCTGAAAAAGCGAAAAGATCAGGAGGTATTAAGTATGTTTCAGAATATTCAGCAGGTACAGGATTTTATACAGGAAAAAGGGATTCGTTTTGTAGATTTTAAGATGATTGATCTTCGGGGACGCTGGAAACATCTGTCAATTCCGGCAGAGCGTTTCCAGGAAGAAATTCTGGAGCACGGAATCGGATTTGACGGTTCAAATTACGGATATGCTATGGTAGAGAACAGCGATATGGTATTTATTCCGGATATTTCTACGGCGGTCGTAGATCCTTTTGTAAAAGTTCCGACACTGACTATGATTGGAGATGTAAAGGTAATCGATCAGCCGATGAACAGGCCTTTTGCCCAGTATCCGAGAAATGTGGCAAAAAGAGCTGTAGAATATATGAAAGAAACCGAAATTGCAGATGAGATGATTATTGGGCCGGAATATGAATTTCATGTATTTGACGGAGTAAGCGTCAGCGAAAAGCCGAATGAAATTGCGCTTCGGATTTATGATAAGGAGTCTGTGTGGACCGCAAATATGCCGGCAGAAGAAAATAATGGATTTCATACACCGCCACACGGAGGATATCATGCAGATCAGCCATCCGATGTTACGTTCGATCTTCGGAATGAGATGTGTATGGAAATGGAAAAATGGGGTGTCCGTGTAAAATATCATCATCACGAAGTGGGAGGCTCCGGCCAGTTGGAAATTGAGACGGAACTGGGAGAAATGACAAGTCTCGCAGACGCAACGATGGCCGCAAAATATGTGATCCGTAATACGGCAGCCGTAAATGGCATGACAGCTACCTTTCTTCCAAAACCTGTTTACGGGGAAGCAGGAAATGGAATGCATGTGCATATGCTGCTGAAGAAAGACGGAAAACCGGTTTTTTATGATCCGGATCGCTATGGACAGCTCAGTGAAACGGCGATGTATTTTATTGGAGGTCTGCTGACTCATGTGCGAAGTCTTTGTGCGATTACAAATCCGACAACGAACTCTTACAAACGACTGATTCCGGGATTTGAAGCGCCGGTTACGATAGGATATGCCATGGCCAACAGAAGCGCTGTTGTGAGAATTCCGGCATATGTAAAATCTCCGGATAAGAAGCGGTTTGAATTAAGAAATCCAGATGCGACCTGCAATCCTTATTATGCGTATGCAGCAATTCTTATGGCAGGATTGGACGGTGTGAAAAATAAAATCGATCCGGCAGATCATAATTGGGGGCCGTTTGATTTTAATCTCTTTGATCTTTCAGAAGAAGAAAGAGCGGCGCTCGGCCATTTGCCGGCAACTCTTGAGGAAGCTTTAGATGCGCTGGAAGCAGATCACGACTACCTGACTGCAGGCGGCGTATTTCCGGAAGAACTGATTCAGAACTGGATCAAAACGATCCGGGCAGATGCAAATGAAATCAGCAGAATCCCGCATCCGGCTGAATTTGCACGTTATTATGATCTGTAAAGATAAGTTTGCCAGACAGAAGACAGAGACTTCTGTCTGGTTTTTCAATTTGAAATAAATTTCTGCTGTCAGAGAAAATGTAAAATGTTACCGTCAGAGAAAACTTCTTGACAACTAAATATTACAGTTGTAATATTTAAGAAACATATATAAGAAGGCAGGGAGAAAATGAAATGAAAAAAAAGAGAACTGCATTAGGGGTTAAGGCGGCTGTGCTGGTATTCGTTTTGGGGTGCAGTATTTGTTTTTTTGGATGCAGCACAGCACAGAAAGAAGAAAAAAGAAAAGACGAGACATTGGAAAAAAATCTGAAGCTTTTGGCAGAAGGATATCGCGAAATTTATGAAAGCGCAGAACAGGATGATGAATTGGACAGTATCATGTTTCAGAAAAAAATCGTGGACTATCTTGGTGCAAAAGGATATGCGGCAGTAGATCAGAATCAACGGATCAATATGGTAAATTTTGAGCAGGCAGAAGCATATTGTCAGAGGGCGGAGGAAGGAAAGGAAGCAGAGATCGTTTTATTTCTTGTTATGGAACAGGGAAGGATCGTTCGCTATGAACTTCGGACAGACGGAGAGAAAATGAATGCAGCAGTGTGTGGAATTTCCTGGAAAGAAGGAGAACCGGTTGTCAGTGAGCTCCATGAATTTGCTGTGTCATACTGGGATTACACAGAGAAGGGATATCTTTTTATTGAAGAATATCATCCTTCCGGATATGATGGAGCGCCTGGACAGACTGCATTTCGGATTCGTCCTTTAGATGAGGAACTTCGTGCATGGAATGAGAAATATGTTATGCCAATTGGCTATGAGAGGAATAATTTGCTGATTACAGATTGGGATGCGAAAGATTATTCTCATGTAGATTTCTATGATCTTTATGAAACATGCTATTCGCATATCAGGGGAGAATACCTCCCCTATGTGCCGGAAGAAGGCGCCGAATATCTGGTTCCGAAAAAAGAATTTGAAGAAGTGTTAAGGCAATATTTTTCATTAGAACCGGAACAGATTCAACAACAGACGCAGTATGATTCTTTGACGGAATGTTATCATTACCGGCCGAGAGGATTATATGACTGCCAGATGCCTTATGGGCCTTATCCGGAGGTAACTGCCTGTGAAGAAATGGGGAATGGAACATATAAATTAACAGTAGAAGCGGTCTGGATCAGAGGAAAAACGGATCAGGCATGCAGAAGTGAATTCATCATGAAAATTGGAACAGATGGAGAATTTCAATATGTATCAAACCGTGTGCTTGAGCTTGAGAAAGATGGAGCAGTCTGGTATCAGCCGCGGCTGACAGAGGAGCAGTGGAAAGAGATTTATAAGAAATCGTTTTGAGTAAAGATGAAAAGTACAGGGCGGACAGCATGGTTATTGCTGTCCGTCTTGTGGGTAAATGTGAAATTTTGAAAGAAGTGAGGCAGTAATTTCAGAAGCTTTTTGACCGGTGGTGTTGGAATTTCCCTGGATGTTTGTAGCAAAATAACAAGTGCGGTACGGCATTTCCACATATCCGATAAACCACCCGTTTACATCCTGCCCGTCAATGCGCCCTGTTCCTGTTTTGCCGTATAGCACAGCGTCAGGAGAGGAAGAAATGCGAATCGCATCCTGTACAGCAGCAATGTGCTTAGGAGCAAAAGAGAAATCATTATTGTGGAAAGACTTTAGCAGCAAAACTTGCTCGATCGGTGAGATTTTCAAAGAAGCATCTGTCCAATAGAGGGAGAGATCAGAACTCATTTTCTGATTTCCATAATGGATTTTTTGAAGAAAGGACTGGATGCGTTCACGACCAATCTGAGAATCCAGGGAGTGGAAATACCAGTTCACAGAATTTTTCATAGCTGTTGCGAGTGTCTGATCTGTTTCCCATTCCGGGAACGGACAAGGTGTTTTATCCCAGGAGCGGAGAGAATTTTCAGGGGTAATTATGCCCGTTTCCAGTCCGAGGAGAGCATCGTAGATTTTGTAAGTAGAATTTGGCGCAACGCGTGTTTTGACCAACTGCGGTTGGTAAATCTTCCAGGAATCATCTTTTGTATCATACAGGACAAAGCTGCCGTCATAGTCATCGAATAGCTCTGAAAGATTCAAAAAGGAAATATTCTGTATTTCTTCAAGAAGTTTGTAAGTGTCCTGTTCCATGCCGGCAAAGGCAAATACAGGAAGAAAACCAAAGAAAAGAAAGGCGGCAGTCAGACAGCAAAGAAGGGACTGAAGTTTTTGACGTTTTGTCTGACGGTGAAAAGCAGCAATATTTAAAATTCGCTGTTTCATTTGGTGTTTTCCACTGTAGATTCCGGCAGTCATAGCGGTATGCCGCAGAGAAGATTTCTCTGCAAAATTCAGCAGCGTGATTCCATATGTCCGGTATTCCGATGACTTAAGGCAGTGAAGGACAGCTGTATCACAGGCAAGTTCCCGGCAGAAACGAATCTCTCTCAGAGCATAATGAACTGCCGGATTGCACCAGTAAAAGATACTCGCCAAAGCGGTCAGACAAATGATAATTCCATCCTTCTGTTTGATATGCTGCAATTCATGCAATAGTATGAAACGCAGTTCTTCAATCGCAGAGTCAGCAATCACGGTATCCGGAAGATAGATGCAAGGCTTCCAGACACCTGCTGCGGCAGGAGAAGTAAGCGAATCTGTTCGATACAGAGGTACTTTTTTCGTAAAATGTATTTCCTGACAACAGCAAAGATATAAATGTACTAATTCCGGATCTTCTATCGGTAATGCAGAGTGTTTCAATGTGCGCAAATGCAGAACGGAGCGGACTGTAATTAGAAGCATTACAAGCGTACCGATTCCCCAGAGGATTGAAAAAAGAATCGGAAGCAGAGAAGGAACAGAGCTTCTGACAGATACTGCGAAATCATTTAATTCATTGAATGCAGAAACGAATGTTCCGGAATTCTGTGACATTTTACGAGAAGCAAGCCCAGTCTGTGCTGCCTGAGAAAAAGAGCTGTAAGGAATCTTATTCAAAAGAGCAAACAACTCCCGGGGCAGAAAAGGAAGCGGCAGCAGTGCAAGGAAAAAGAACCATAGACGATACCGGGCGCCAGACGACAAATACTTTTGGAACAAGCGTTTAAAGCCGGCCAGAAGACCGACAAAAAGTCCTATGAAAAGATTGCAGAGAAAAAAATGTGTGCCAAAACGGTCTAAAAAGTACCAAAAAGAATCATTCAAAATTATCCCCTCCTGCTAATGATCTTTGTCAGAAAGAAGTTTGCGAAGCTCCTCCAGCTCTTTTTGGGAGAGTGTTTCCTCTTCTAAATAGGAAGACAGCATAGACGTCATATTTCCGTGAAAATATCGGTCCAAAAAGGAAGTGCGTTTCTGGCGGAGATATTCTGCTTCGCTAATCAAAGGTGTGTAAACAAATACCCGGCTTTCTTTTGAATAAGTGAGAGCATTTTTTGCTACAAGACGTTTCAGCATTGTTTGAATGGTCTTGGGACTCCAGTCAGTTGTGTGAGTTAATTTTTCCGTAACTTCGTTTGTATTGATCGGTGCATATTTCCAGATGATTTTCATGACTTCAAACTCTGCCTCGGAAATTTGTGGTATGTTTTTCATAGAAACCCTCCAAATCTTACAAATGTAGTAAATATATTATAGAAGAGAAAAAGAAAGAAGTCAAATGCGGTTTTAGTTATTAATTAAGTAAAGAAAATGAAGGAAGAGAGTATAAGAAAATTGTAACAAAGACACAGAACAAACATTCGGGTTTGCTATGTACTTTTATTTTAGATTCTGATATAATAGCGGAAGAGAAGAAGGGTGGCAAAATGTACCTATTCAACTGCATGGACACATACGTGCACACCAGACAATGAATAACAATTTAAAAAATTGATATTTGTGAGGACAGGAATATGGAAAATGAAAAAGTATTTCATATGAAATTTTCTAAGGTATATCCTTTGCTGATTGCTAAGGCTGAAAGAAAAGGGCGTAAAAAAGAAGAGGTAGATATGATAACGCAGTGGCTTACCGGCTATTCATGTGAACAGTTGGATACATTGCTTACAAGTGACATTACCTACCGTTCTTTTTTTGAAAATGCTCCCATGATGAATCCAAGCAGAAAATTGATTAAAGGTTCCATCTGCGGCGTAAAAGTTGAGGAAATTCAGGATACCTTGATGCAGGAGATTCGGTATTTGGATAAGCTGGTGGATGAACTTGCTAAAGGGAAGGCAATGGATAAAATACTTCGAAAATAACCGAAGGAAGATTCGATAGGGAAAGAAAGTGGTGAAGTTATGAAACTGTTATTCAAACAAAGATTGTTTTCGTGGTTTGACAGCTATGATATTTATGATGAGTCCGGTAATACTGTTTATGTAGTAAAAGGTCAGTTATCCTGGGGACACAAACTTATTATTTATGATGTTCATGGAAATGAAGTAGGAACGGTTGTTGAAAAAGTTCTTACATTTCTTCCTAAGTTTGAGATTTATAAAGAGGGCAGTTATATCGGCTGTTTAAGCAAAGAATTTTCACTTTTGACACCACGCTATAATATCGATTACAACGGATGGCATATTGATGGAACAATTATGGAATGGGAATATAATATTCTTGATCAAAGTGGTTATCAGATCGCAAGTATCAGCAAAGAATTGCTGCGCATGACAGATACCTACGTCATTGACGTAAGAGATTCTGAAAATGCATTAGAGGCATTAATGTTTGTGCTGGCAATGGATGCAGAAAAATGTTCCAGGAATTAGAAGACACTTATCTAATATTTTTAAGTCAGGGGAACTAGATGAAAAAGTGGTTGTTGCAAAAATTGCAACAACCACTCAACATGGTGCAATAGAGGGGAAAACACAGAACTCACTAACCAGTTATTATAATTTAGATACAATTATATCTGTTGGTTATAGAGTAGATTCTAAACAGGCAACTCAATTTCATATTTGGGCAACAAATATATTAAAAGAATATATGCGAAAAGGATTTGTAATGGATGATGAGCGCTTAAAGCAGGGAAAGACGTTGTTTGGTAAAGATTATTTCCGTGAATTGCTTGAGAGAGTTCGTTCAATCAGAGCTAGTGAAAGACGAATTTGGCAGTAAATAACTGACATTTTTGCAGAATGTAGTATAGATTATGATAAGACTTCAGAAGTTACATATAAATTCTATGCTATGGTACAAAATAAGTTCCATTTTGCTATAACAGGAAAAACAGCAGCAGAGAGTGTGTACGATACAGCAGATCATACAAAAAAATAATATGATATACTGCAGGATAATGGAAAAGTATCACATAAGCAGGCATTGGAAAAGATATATCATGAATATGAAATATTTAATAGGACACAGCCTATTGAATCCGATTTCGATAAAATTGTAAAAGGAATTATTGAGAATAACAAATAAGAATAAGGGTAGGAAAAATATACCTATACTGATAAAGGAGAAATTATGGATTATTTTGAATTAGTATCAGAATAAGCCACTACCGGCGACCAGCCGCAAGCTATTGATCAGCTTGTAAAAGGCTTTCAAGAAGGTAACCAATGTCAGATGTTACTAGGGATTGCAGGCTCTGGCAAGACATTTACGATGGCGAATGTCATTCAACAATTAAATAAACCAACATTGATTATTGCACATAACAAAATATTGGCCGCCCAGTTATATAGGGAATTTAAAAAATTCTTCCCGAATAATGCAGTGGAATATTTTGTATCCTAGAAGGTTTTTGACTTAAATGCAGTGATATATAGTACCATACGGACTGTATGGATTTGTGACTTTTTGCTATTAAAATTCGTACCGGGAAATTAAGCTCTTGATAAGTGTAGAAATTATTTTGCTTAAGATATTCAGATGATAAAGATAAATACAAAAATCGTAAAATAATGAATACATAGGTAATTGCGAAACTCACGAAGTTTGTTTGCAATCTTGAACAAGAAAAGGGATGAATTCATGCTCTGCACGAGTTCTGGAATAAAATGTGGGTAAGCGGACAGTTTAGGCGCACTTTAATAAGCCTTAGGCTTTATAGAGTTGGTAAGTCCTATGCTATGAGAGGTTTTAAACTTCGAATGTATTCGTGATGTTTGATTTTATCTGCAAGAACGACACTGATGAGTTGTGTAATACCTGCAAGAATTAAATCCACATACAAAGTCCTCTCATTCTGGGTTCGGCGTCCTGCAAGACAAAGATTATCCTTGATGTGATTGATGTTTCTTTCCACAACAGTCCTGATTTTGTAGGTATTATCCCATTCTTCGGTTCCGCGAATCGTTCCGGGATAAGCACGCAGATTCTTTTCAGGATAGATATAAACCATACGACCACCTCTTGATGTGGTACAGGGAGTTTTGCAACAGCATTGCCGATAGGATTTTCTGGTAGATTTATCGTAAGCCCACTTCATTTTGGGACAGACAAACTTGAATCTGGTAATACCGTTTCTTAGTTTAGAAGTGCATTCGTACTTCATAGAAAGCGAAGGGTCATGAGGACAGCAGGGGATACCATCTTCATTGATGGTATAGTCTGGATGTTCAAGTCCGGATCTTGCATTCAGTGGAATATAAGCTTTGGCGAAATGTTTGTCATTACCAAAAGTGTTACCAGTAAGAAGGCTCTTATAGAGCTGTGTGGTATCGAAAGCTGCATCTCCAAGGAAAGTTTTCGGATTAATCAGTGGATGTTTGGAAAAGAAGTCTTTGAGTGTCGGAATCAAAAGCTTTGAATCATGAACACTTTTATCCTCATCAGGGGAGTCGGATTTCTTTTCGATAATAATATCAGGATGTGCATACATAAAGTCTTTATTATAAAAAGAGATATGACGAATAATTCCCAGCCCATTGGTAACAATGCCAAATTTGAAAACATAGCAAAAATGGCCATTGATATAAAGTTGTTTGATTTCAGGGTTAGCAGAAGCATGGGAAGGCATGGAACCATAAGCAGCTTTGTAGGGGTCGTAAGATTTATCAAATCCCTGAGTTTTTGCATAAGCTTTAAGCTGTTTGATAATTCTGTTAGCATACTTTGGATTATTTTCTGTAACGAATGCTTCAATACCGGAAGAATCAAAGATAGTCATATCCGCTTTTGCAGAGTCAATTGCCTGACAGATAGGCTCAGTAACATCAACAAGTTTATCGAAAACAAGCTGCAGGTCACCTAAAAAGTCCTGTTTGAAGCGGGTTATTTTGGAAGCGTCTGGGACTTTGGTAAAACCACAAAATTCACGAAGAGGTTTTGAGTAAGTGAGAAAAGTCAAAAGAAGTTGATCCGTAGGGATGGAGAAAATACGTTGGATGATCAAAGCCCACAAAAAAGCTTGTAAAGGGTATTTACGGGTTCGTCCCGTTGATGCATAAAAATGATTTCTGAAAGAAATCGGAATAAACTCATCCAAATCGATATGAGTTTCCAATAGAGAAAGAAATGCAGGTTTGTCATTTTCAAATTTATCTTGGCAATCCGAAAAAATATCTGCCAAAGAAAGCTGTTTATATGGTATCATAGGTATTAGAATAACTCCTTTCTTGGATTGCGGATTTTAGTTTTTGGCAACTCTATTATACCATATCCAGTGAGGAGTTATTTGCTTTTGAGCAACAAAAAATGCCGTATTTATGCGGCTTGCGGCGTTTCGCAAACGCCTAATAATGAATACAGCTAAAGAGGAGAGTATTTTACATAGCCATTCTGTATCTAATACAGGGAGGATTTTTTGAGAGAAGAAAAATATTTGAAATAGTTAAAAAAATAGATAACGTTTATTCACTATGCTATAATAAGCATTAAAGCTGAAAAATGATATGGTAGTGTGATAATAGAATTGCGACTGTATCAGGAGGGAAAAAATGATTATTAAAAGCGTTGACATCAAGAATTTTCGAGGTATTGATCATTCTGCAATAGAATTTAAGGAAGGATTTAATCTGATTAAAGGAGAAAATGGAAAAGGAAAAACATCGATCTTAGAGGCGATAGCTGTTGGGCTGGGAGGATTTATCACTGGATTTAATGATGTGGCTACAAGACATTTTTCCAAAGATGAAATACGAAAAGTTATAAAATTGACTGGAGATGGTTCTTGTGATGAAATATACCAAGTACCAACAGAAGTTACGTTAAAGGCTGTTTTAGAGGAAAAAGAATATGAATGGACGAGAGGTAGAACAAGTGTAAAGGCTTCTCGTAGCACAATACAACCACGTAATATTTGTAAAGTGGCTGAAAAAATGTCGTTAGATTCAGAAGCAGAATATCCGGTTTTGATTTATCAAGGGGCAGGAAGAGTTTGGTCACAAAAAAGAGAAAAGTCAGAAAATGTTTTCAAGAATAAGTATTCGCGTTCAGTTGGTTATGTAGATACATTATTAGAAGCATCTAATATTAAATTGCTTCTCAATTGGTGCATCAAAATGGAACAAGTTTCATGGCAAAAAGAACAGAAAATTGCTGAATACGAAGCTGTGAAAAAAGCTGTTGCAGACTTTATGACTTATATGAATGAAAAAGGAACATATCAGGTATTTTACGATAAACAGTTAGAAGAATTGATGTATCGTTCTGAGGAAGTATTGCTTCCAGTTTCTAATTTAAGTGCGGGATATCAATCACTTATTTGGATGGTATTTGACATTGCTTACAGAATGGCAGTATTAAATCCGGATAAAAAAGAAGTTGTATGTGAAACAAAAGGTATTGTTCTGATTGATGAGATTGATATGCATTTGCATCCAAAATGGCAATGGAATATTATCGATGCATTAAGAAGAACATTCCCAAATGTACAATTTATTGCAACAACACACGCACCCATTTTGTTTGCATCGGCAAAAGATGTATGGGTTATTGATATAGAAAATGAAGACTATCAATATGACTATTCCCATTATGGAATTGATATAAATACCGCGCTAAAAGATTATCAGGAAACATGTGGAATTCCAAATGAGGTACAGGAAAAAGTGGACAAGTTTTACGATGCACTGGATGAAGAAGAATTTGAAGTTGCAAAGCAGATTTTAGAAGAATTAGAAGTTGCAACAGCCCCAGAACATCCTACTTTGATTCAGATGCGAACAAGATACGAGTTTGAAACAATGGAGTTAGATTAGTATGATTTATATACAAAAAGGGCCTGAACCTACATCCCTGACAGAATATAAAAAACAACAGTATGCATACTTTGATGGTTGCAATAAAGAGGATATCAGAGAGAAACTTTTGCAAGAACAAGGTGATTTGTGTGCATATTGTATGAAAAGAATTGATAAGGATCATATGAAGATAGAACATTGGTATCCAGAGGATAGGTTGTCTGAGCAGGAACGATTGGACTATAGAAATATGTTAGGCGTGTGTGAAGGACACATAGACGGACAAAAAGGCAAAGAAGATACTTGTGATACACAAAAAGGAAATCAACTAATTACAGTCGATCCAAGAGATATAAGAACTATAAGTGAAATCAAGTATAAAAGCAAATCCGGTGAAATATATTCAGATAATGTAGAAATTCAAAAAGATTTGGATAAGACATTGAATTTGAATAGTAGAGGACATAGATTGCCACAAAATCGAAAAGATACATTAGATGCTGTTATTTTCGAATTGAGTAGAATGTATCCTAAAGGTAATTGGACGAAAGAAAAATTAGAAAGTTTCATTGCAGAATATAGCAAGAAAGATGTGAAAGGACAGAAAAAAGAGTATTTGGGTATTGTACTTTGGTATCTGAATAAGAAGATGAAGAGAAGTCATTAACAACTATTTTAAGAAAAATAATTATGGGGCCGATAGGTTTTCAAAACGAGAATCTATTGGTTTTTTATACCCAGATTTTTTACATAGTCATTCTGTTTACACAGGGTGGCTAATTTTTTTGAAAGGAGGAAAATTTCAATGCCAGATTGTAAAGTAATTGCAATTACAAATCAAAAAGGTGGAACGGGCAAGACCGCAACTACAGTGAATATGGGTGTCGGTTTGGTTAGAGAAGGAAAGAAAGTGCTTCTTGTGGATGTTGATACTCAGGGGGATTTGACAACTTCTCTTGGATGGGGTAATAACGATAGTTTACGCTTCCTTGATTGAAGCATTAGGAGGAATTGTGATCCGCATTGCTGCAGGGAGTGATGACCATATCAATGTCATGGATATGGTGAAAGGATACGGAGATGAGAGTAATTCAGTGATTGAAAAATCGCAGTTATTTTGTCCTTATTGGAGCAGTTGGATATGTTCTCCGTGAGAAACTGATGGAGCAGGAAAAACAGGAGGCAAAAGACATTGCTCTTGTCATGGAATCTTTACCGAAAGAAGTTTGAATGTATTCTCTTATGAAACAAATGTAGACTTAAATAATCGTACGGTTGTGTTTGATGTTATGGATTTGAAAGAGAAGCTTAGAAGCAATTATTTTACATGAACAGCCAAATTCGGGTAAGACAATTATAGAGAAGATAGAAGCAAACTCTGATGTACAATATGCTGTGGTATTATATACTCCTTGCGATATGGGGCGTGCTAAAGAAGAAGGTGTTAATGAAGAAAAAGAAAGAGCAAGGCAGAATGTGGTATTTGAACATGGATATTTGATTGGAAAGTTAGGACGGGATAAAGTGAGTGCTTTGGTTAAAGGAGATATAGAGAAACCCGGAGATATTTCGGGAGTGGTATATATATCTATGGACGATGCCGGAGCATGGAAAACAGAACTTGCTAGAGAGATGAAAAGTATAGGTTTAGAAGTTGATATGAACAAATTGTAATAAAATGTACATACCCAGTTGGTTTTACAAGAATCAACTGGGTATTTTTATACCTAAATTTTCGTACATAGCCATTCCCAACAAAGGAGTGGCTATTAAATTTGAGAAGAAAGGAGGAAGTCATTATGTCAAGATGTAAAGTGATTGCGATTGCGAATCAGAAAGGAGGCACAGGGAAAACAACGACAAGGGTAAATCTTGGAGTGGGATTATGCCATGGATAAACAAGCAAGTAGGCCGAAACAAAAGAATCTGATACCAGTGGCGTCAAATAAGTTTGGGTTACGAATAAATGAAGAATTAGGGCGGTAAGTTGGAGAGCGCAGAGAGACAATACGTCGTTTTATTCGCTTAACAAATCTTATTCCGGAGTTGTTGGAGTTAGTGGATAATTCTATACTAAAGGAAAAAGAAAAGTTACAGATTGCTTTGCGTCCGGCGGTGGAGTTATCGTATCTGTCAGAAGAGGAACAGTCAGATTTATACGAAACGATAAAATCGGAAGATTGTACGCCGAGCTATGCACAGGCAACTAAACTGAGAAAGTTATCGGAATAGGACAGTTTACTTCTAATAAATAAAAAAAGTTTACTTTTGCACAATAATAAATTATAATAAATGTGTAAAAGTAAGGTGATGAAAATGAATAAAAAAGAAAAGTTAGACAATATGTTATGTGAAAAGAACGGAGTTCTTAAAACTACTGATGTGATTGAAGCAGGAATTTCAAAGACTTATTTTATGGAATATGCAAAGAAAATGGAATTAGAACGTGTGGCAAAAGGAATTTACTTGTCGCCAGATGCATGGGAAGATCCTTTTTATTTATTACAATCGAGATATCCACAGATTATTTTTTCGCATGAAACTTCGCTTTATTTGTTAGGAATGGCAGAGAGAGAACCGTTACAATTTACGGTTACTGTAAAAGCAGGATATCATGCAAAAAGTATGAAAGAGCAGAAGATAAAAGTATATCGTGTAAAAAAAGAACTTTTAGAGCTAGGGGTAGTAAATTTAGAATCACCAGAGGGGAATCTTGTGAAAGCATACAATGCGGAACGTACCGTGTGTGATTTATTACGAAGCCGCAGTAATGTAGAGATTCAGGATTTACAGACAGCAATAAGGGAATACCTGCGAAGTAAAGAAAAAAATCTGCCACAACTTATGCGATATGCAAAAGAGTTTCGTGTAGAAAAAATTTTAAGACCATATTTAGAGGTGTTGTTATAATGATTAAAACTTCAAGGCAGTTGAAAGCGTTAGTAAGAAATCTAACAAAGGGAGATAGCTTACAGGCACAGATTATTATGCGTAATTATGTGATGGAGCGTTTCTTAGAACGTATTTCTCTTTCAAAATATAGAAACAATTTTATATTGAAAGGTGGAATGTTAGTATCTGCTATGGTAGGATTGGATACTCGTTCTACAATGGATATTGACACAACCATAAAAAATATGCTGTTATCCGTAGAAAATGCAAAGGAAATGATAGAAGAAATTATTGCAATTCCTATTGATGACGGTATGACATTTTCTATAAAAAGTGTTGGTGAAATTATGGATGAGGCGGAATATAGTGGAGTACGAGCAAATTTGGAGGCTACATTAGAAACAATGCGGACACCATTAAAAGTAGATATTTCTACCGGAGATATTATCACACCGAGAGAAGTATTGTATAATTTTAGGTTGATGTTTGAAGAACGTACAATATCTATTTTAGCCTATAATTTGGAAACTGTGCTTGCAGAGAAAATGGAAACAGTAATAGCAAGAGGTGTAGCGAATACAAGATTGAGGGATTACTATGATCTGTATATTTTACAGAATGAATATACCCATGCGATGAACATGGAGCAATTTAAGGCGGCATTTTTAGCAACAAGTAAAAAACGTAATTCTATACAATTGATAACCGAGGGAAATAGGATTTTAAAAGAAATAGCAGATAGTGAAGTTATGCAGGGACTATGGAAAAGTTATCAAAAGAAATTCAGCTATGCGGAAGATATCAGTTGGGAAATGGTAATGGATAGCATTGAAAAATTATTTGAGCAAGCATTACAATAGACAAAAAAGAACAAACATTCGATTTTGTTCTATACTTTTATTTTATAGTTTGCTATAATAGAAAAAGAATAAAGATAATATATAAAGTTGTTATCAAAATATAAAGTTAAATTGGGAAAATGGTATTTACCTAATTTAAATTGTATAGGAGAATTTCATGGATCATTTTGAATTAGTATCAGAATATGCCCCTACCGGCGACCAGCCCCAGGCAATCGAACAGCTTGTAAAAGGCTTTCAAGAAGGTAACCAATGCCAGACGTTACTAGGGGTTACAGGATCTGGCAAGACATTCACAATGGCGAATGTCATTCAACAATTAAATAAACCAACATTGATCATCGCACACAACAAAACGTTAGCTGCTCAGTTATATGGAGAATTCAAAGAATTCTTCCCGAATAATGCAGTCGAATACTTTGTATCCTACTATGACTACTATCAACCGGAGGCTTATGTCCCATCTTCGGATACTTATATTGCGAAGGATTCTTCCATTAATGATGAGATTGATAAACTGCGGCATTCCGCAACAGCAGCGCTTTCAGAACGACGGGATGTAATCATTGTGGCCAGTGTCTCATGCATTTACGGACTTGGTTCTCCGATCGATTATCAGGAGATGGTAATTTCCCTCCGACCGGGCATGATCAAAGATCGGGATGAAGTTGTGAAGAAGTTGATCGAGATTCAATACGACCGAAATGATATTGATTTTAAGCGTGGAACGTTTCGGGTTCATGGAGATGTGCTGGAAGTCATTCCGGCAGTGACGGAGGGAGTTGCATATCGAATTGAGTTTTTCGGGGATGAGGTGGATCGAATTACAGAAGTGGATGTGCTGACAGGAGAGATTAAAGCCTCACTGAACCATGTGGCAATCTTTCCGGCATCTCATTATGTTGTGTCTCAGGAAAGTATGAATCGTGCGATCAGTGAAATTGAAGAAGAACTGGAGGAGCGGATTCGCTATTTCAAGGGAGAGGATAAGCTTCTGGAGGCGCAAAGAATTTCTGAGAGAACGAATTTCGATATTGAAATGATGCGTGAAACAGGATTTTGTTCCGGAATTGAGAACTATTCCAGACATTTGACCGGGCTTGCGCCGGGGCAGCCGCCACACACGCTGATTGATTATTTTCCGGATGATTTTCTTATGATCATTGACGAATCTCATAAAACGATTCCTCAGATTGGAGGTATGTACCACGGTGATCAGTCGCGAAAGACAACGCTTGTAGATTATGGTTTCCGACTTCCGTCTGCAAAGGATAACCGTCCTTTGAATTTTGAGGAGTTTGAGGAAAAGATTGATCAGATTTTATTTGTATCAGCAACACCGGGACAATATGAGGAAGAACATGAACTTCTGCGGGCAGAGCAGGTAATCCGGCCAACAGGACTTCTGGATCCAAAGGTTGACGTGCGTCCGGTGGAAGGACAGATTGATGATTTGATCGGTGAAGTGAATCGGGAGATTGCTAAGAAGAATAAAGTATTGATTACGACATTAACGAAACGAATGGCGGAAGATCTGACAGATTATATGAGAGAACTTGGAATCCGCGTTCGCTATCTGCATTCCGATATTGACACGTTGGAACGAAGTGAGATTATTAGAGATATGCGTCTAGATGTGTTTGACGTGCTTGTGGGAATTAATCTTCTGAGAGAAGGTCTTGACATTCCGGAAATTACGCTTGTTGCAATTCTGGATGCAGATAAAGAGGGCTTCCTGCGTTCAGAAACTTCACTTGTACAGACGATTGGCCGTGCGGCGAGAAATGCGGAAGGTCATGTTGTGATGTACGCAGATCATATGACAGATTCGATGAAGAAGGCAATCAGTGAGACGGAGAGAAGAAGAGCAATTCAGATTGCGTATAATGAAGAACATGGAATTACCCCACAGACGATTAAGAAATCTGTGCGTGATCTGATCAGCATTTCCAAGAAGGTTGCAGCAGAAGAACTGAAAATGGAAAAAGATCCGGAATCTATGAGTGAGAAGGAGCTGGAGAAGCTGATTAAGGATCTTGAAAAGCAGATGAAGAAGGCGGCAGCCGAATTGAATTTTGAGGCGGCGGCTGAATTGAGAGATAAATTAATTGAGTTAAAACAGATGTTGAAAGGATAAGAAATATGCCGAAAGAGAATAGACAGTATATTAAGATCAGAGGTGCTAATGAACATAATTTGAAAAATATTGATCTGGACATTCCGAGAAATGAACTTGTGGTATTGACTGGTCTGTCAGGTTCAGGAAAATCTTCGTTGGCGTTTGACACCATTTATGCGGAAGGACAGCGAAGATATATGGAGTCACTGTCTTCCTATGCGCGGCAGTTTCTCGGACAGATGGAGAAACCGGATGTGGAAAGCATTGAGGGATTGTCGCCGGCGATTTCGATCGACCAGAAATCAACAAACAGAAATCCTCGTTCAACAGTGGGAACTGTCACAGAGATTTATGATTATTTTCGACTATTATATGCACGCATTGGAATTCCTCACTGTCCAAAATGCGAAAAAGAGATTAAAAAACAGACGGTAGATCAAATGGTAGATCAGATCATGGAACTTCCGGAACGGACGAAGATACAGGTGCTTGCGCCCGTTGTACGCGGCAGAAAGGGAACCCATGCGAAACTGTTTGAGCGGGCGAAAAAGAGCGGATATGTCCGAGTAATGGTTGATGGGAATCTGTATGAGCTGTCAGAAGAGATCAGTCTCGATAAGAATATTAAACATAATATTGAAATTGTAGTAGATCGACTTGTCATAAAAGAAGGGATTGAAAAACGTCTGACGGATTCTGTGGAAAATGCACTGGAACTGGCAGAGGGACTGTTGGTCATTGATGTTCTGGATGGAGAAAAAATGAATTTCAGCCAAAGTTTTTCATGCCCGGACTGTGGAATCAGTGTAGATGAGATTGAACCACGCAGTTTTTCTTTCAATAATCCATTTGGCGCTTGTCCGGAATGTTTCGGACTCGGATATAAGATGGAATTTGACATAGATCTGATGATTCCGGATAAGTCCTTGTCTATTCTGGATGGAGCGATTCAGGTAATGGGCTGGCAGTCCTGTGCGGATAAAGGAAGCTTTACAAGGGCAATTTTGGATGCATTGGCAAAAGAATATGGATTTGATCTTGAAACGCCGTTTGAACAGTATCCGAAGGAAGTTCAAGATGTGTTAATTTATGGAACGAATGGAAAAGAAGTCAAAGTCTATTATCGTGGTCAGCGGGGAGAAGGTGTTTATGATGTGGCGTTTGAGGGCCTAATCAAAAATGTAGAACGCCGTTACCGGGAAACAGGTTCCGAAACAATGAAAGCAGAATATGAGACATTCATGCGGATCACTCCATGTCATGCCTGCAAAGGACAGAGATTGAAGCCGGCGGCACTGGCAGTTACCGTTGGCGGAAAAAATATTTATGAGGTAACATCACTTTCAATCGAGAAATTACAGAAATTTCTGGAAACACTGGAATTAACTGAAACACAGAAGCTGATCGGAGGACAAATTTTAAAAGAAATCAAGGCAAGAATTAGTTTCTTAATGGATGTGGGGCTAGACTATCTTACGCTAACGAGGGCAACGGGGAGTCTCTCAGGAGGCGAAGCACAGAGAATCCGGCTGGCGACACAGATCGGATCGGGGCTTGTAGGAGTTGCATACATTCTTGATGAGCCAAGTATTGGGCTGCATCAAAGAGATAATGATAAATTATTAAAGACATTGAAACATTTACGGGATCTTGGCAATACTCTTATTGTAGTAGAACATGATGAAGATACGATGCGGGAGGCGGATTATCTTGTAGACATCGGACCGGGAGCAGGTGAGCACGGAGGAAAGGTAGTTGCGGCCGGAACAGCAGAAGAAGTGATGGCGAATCCAGACTCAATTACAGGAGCATATCTTAGCGGAAGAATTAAGATTCCGGTTCCGGCAGAACGCAAAGCACCGACTGGATTTTTGAAAGTAACAGGCGCAGCAGAAAACAACCTGAAAGGAATCAGTGTGGACTTTCCGCTTGGGGTAATGACTTGTGTGACTGGAGTTTCCGGTTCCGGAAAGAGTTCACTTGTAAATGAAATTCTGTATAAACGTCTTGCGAGAGAATTGAATCATGCGAGAACGATTCCGGGAAAACATAAAGATATGAAGGGACTGGATCAGGTAGATAAGGTGATTGCGATTGACCAGTCTCCGATCGGTCGTACGCCGAGATCAAATCCGGCAACGTATACAGGGGTGTTTGATCTGATCCGGGATTTATTTGCAGCGACACCGGATGCAAAGGCAAGAGGTTATAAAAAAGGAAGATTTAGTTTCAATGTGAAAGGCGGCCGATGCGAAGCGTGCAGTGGTGACGGAATTCTTAAAATCGAGATGCATTTCCTTCCGGATGTTTATGTGCCATGTGAAGTATGTGGTGGAAAACGCTATAATCGTGAGACGCTGGAAGTAAAGTATAAAGGAAAAAGCATTTATGATGTACTGGATATGACAGTAGAGGAAGCTATGACATTCTTTGAACCGGTGCCTAGTATTCGAAGAAAGATCGAGACACTGTATGACGTGGGACTTGGTTATATACGTCTTGGACAGCCATCTACCACATTATCCGGAGGAGAAGCACAACGAATTAAGCTTGCAACAGAGCTTAGCCGGCGCAGTACCGGAAAGACCGTTTATATTTTAGATGAACCTACGACAGGATTACATTTTGCAGATGTACACAAGCTGACAGAAATTCTTCGAAGACTGTCGGGAGACGGGAATACGGTAATTGTAATTGAACATAATCTGGATGTAATTAAGACAGCAGATTATATCATTGATATGGGGCCGGAAGGCGGAGATAAAGGCGGCACTGTGATTGCAAAGGGAACACCGGAGGAAGTGGCAGAAAATCCGGCGTCACATACGGGAAGATATATCAAAGCAATTCTAAAAAAATCATAAATACCGGCAAATGCAGGAAAAAGACTTTGCATTTATAACAAAGTCGATTATAATGAAATATGCGTAATTACTTGGAATTCGCGGGAAGAAAGATATTTGCGAAAGGGGAAATGATATGTCAGTAGATATCGGAATCGATTTGGGAACTGCGAGTATTCTTGTATACGTGAGAGGAAAAGGTGTAGTGCTGAAGGAACCTTCAGTAGTTGCATTTGACAGAGATACAAATGAGATCAAGGCCATTGGTGAGGAAGCGCGGATGATGCTTGGACGAACACCGGGTAATATTATTGCGGTAAGACCGCTCCGCAAGGGAGTGATCTCAGATTATACAGTAACAGAGAAGATGATTAAGTACTTTGTGCAGAAGTCGCTTGGCAAACGAACGTTGAAGAAACCTCGCATCAGTGTATGTGTACCAAGTGGAGTAACAGAAGTGGAGAAGAAAGCTGTAGAGGAGGCAACCTATGCAGCAGGAGCGAGAGAAGTCTATTTGATTGAGGAGCCGGTGGCAGCCGCTATTGGCGCCGGAATTGATATTTCGAAACCTTGCGGTAATATGATTGTAGATGTTGGAGGTGGAACATCGGATATTGCCGTCATTTCGCTTGGAGGAACTGTTGTGAATCGTTCGCTCAAGATTGCAGGAGATGATTTTGATGATGCCATCGTACGCTATATGAAGAAACAGCATAATTTACTGATCGGTGAACGGACAGCAGAGGAAATGAAGATTAAGATTGGTACAGTCTGTCCATTTGCGGAAGAAAGTGTGATGGAAGTCCGCGGAAGAAATCTGATCACGGGGCTTCCGAAGACGGTAGAAGTTACTGCTTCCGAGACAGAAGAAGCGCTTCGTGAAGCCGCGCTTCAGATTGTGGAGGCAGTAACCGGAGTGTTGGAACAAACACCGCCGGAATTGTCGGCAGATATTCTTGATCGGGGAATTGTGCTGACCGGGGGCGGAGCGATGCTTCGCGGGTTAGAAGGACTGATTGAAGAAAAGACAGGAATCCATACAATGACTGCAGAAGAACCAATGCAGGCGGTTGCAGTTGGAACAGGTCAGTTTGTGGAATTCATGGGAGGACGAAAAGGCATTTAAGTGAAAGAGGGTGGATACCCTCTTTTATGCTGTACGAAAGGATATGGAACATGGAAAATCTAAGTGGTTATGTAGAGCATATTGTGTTTCGGAATGAAGATAATGGATATACCGTATTTCAGCTTGTAAGCGATGAAGGGGAACTTACCTGTGTCGGAACATTTCCTTATATAAATGAAGGGGAAATGCTGGATGTATCTGGTGAATATACAACGCATGCAGTGTACGGAACACAGCTGAAAGTACTGTCCCATAAGATAAAGGAACCAGAGGATCTGCTTTCGATTGAGCGATATCTTGGTTCAGGGGCGATTAAAGGACTGGGAGCAGCATTAGCGTCCAGAATTGTGCGGAAGTTTAAAGAAGATACATTTCGCATTATCGAAGAGGAACCGGAACGGTTAGCAGAAGTGAAAGGAATCAGTGAGCGAAAGGCGAGAGAAATTGCAGAGCAGGTAGAGAGTAAAAAAGATATGCGAAAAGCAATGATCTACTTACAGAAATATGGCATTTCCACTGCGCTGGCAGCGAAGATTTATCAGCAGTATGGACTCAATGTATATAGGGTTCTGGAGGAAAATCCATATCGTCTGGCAGATGACATCCAGGGAGTTGGTTTTCGCACAGCAGATGAGATTGCTTCGAGAATTGGGATTCACACGGATTCGGATTACCGTATCCGCAGCGGAATTTTTTATACACTTTTGCAGAGTGTTTCGGAAGGGCATGTATATTTGCCGGAAGAAGTACTTCTTAGAAGAGCCAGCGATTTGTTAGAAGTTGGAATTCAGGATATTGAGAAATACTTGATGGATCTTTCCATGGAACGAAAGATTGTTTTGAAGCGTGTACAAAATGGAGAAGATTCTTACGGAAATCCGATCGAAGAAGTTCGGGTGTATGGAGCCAATTATTATTATATGGAGCTGAATACAGCAAAAATGCTGCATGACTTGAATGTGAATGTGGATATTATGGATCTTGTTATCGAAAATCGTCTTCGCAAAGTAGAAGAAAATGCCGATCTAAAATTGGAAGAAACTCAGCGGGAGGCAGTGATAGAAGCTGTAAAACACGGTGTTTTTATTCTGACAGGAGGACCGGGTACGGGAAAGACGACAACGATTAATGCGATGATACGCTATTTTGACAGCGAAGGTCTGGAGATTTCACTGGCCGCACCAACTGGAAGAGCAGCAAAACGAATGACAGAAACAACAGGTTACGAGGCGCAGACGATTCACAGATTGTTGGAAATCAGCGGGAATCCGGAAGAAGATGGAGGACATAGTGGATTTTCCAGAAATGAAGAAAATCCGCTGGAGGCAGATGTGATTATCATTGATGAAATGTCTATGGTAGATCTGCCGCTCATGCATGCGCTGCTAAAAGCAATTGTTGTAGGAACAAGACTGATTTTGGTGGGAGACAGGAATCAGCTTCCGTCTGTCGGTCCGGGAAGTATGCTGAAAGATTTGATCCATTCAGAACAATTTCCTGTTGTGGAATTAAAAAAAATCTTTCGACAGGCCAGTGAGAGTGATATTGTTATGAATGCTCATAAAATCAATTTTGGAATTCCATTGACACTGGATAATAAGAGCAGAGATTTCTTTTTCCTGAGAAGGCAAGATGCGAATACGATTATCGCGGTAACGATCGCATTGATCCAGAAAAAACTTCCGAAATATGTCCAGGCAGATCCGTATGATATTCAGGTTATGACACCGATGAAGAAAGGGCTTCTCGGAGTTGAGCGGCTGAATAAAATCTTACAGCAGTATTTGAATCCGCCGGATAAATCGAAGGAAGAAAAAGAATTTGGGGATAAATTGTTTCGTGTTGGCGATAAAGTCATGCAGATTAAGAACAATTACCAGTTAGAGTGGGAAGTGGCAACAAAGTTTGGTCTTGTCATCGATAAAGGAATGGGTGTGTTTAACGGAGATATGGGAGTGATTACTGCAATTAATCATTATACAGAGACACTCACGGTAGAATATGATGAAAAGCGGAAGGTAGAGTATTCTTTTAAAAATCTGGAAGAACTGGAACTGGCTTATGCAATTACGATACATAAAGCGCAGGGAAGCGAATATCCGGCGGTTGTGATTCCTCTTTTACCGGGACCGCGCCAGCTATATCATCGAAATCTGCTGTACACGGCAGTTACCCGCGCAAGAAAGTGCGTCACACTTGTGGGAAGTGAAGAGGCACTTCAGAACATGATTCAGAATACAAGTGAGCAGCAGAGATATACGTCTCTTGATCGCTGTATTCGGGAAATGAACGGCGTCTTAGAAGAATAATTGAAATTACAATACCATTTAGCAGAATTGTTGTATCCCCATCGTTGCCCGTTTTGTGATGAGACAGAACCAAATGAGCTTTGCGATCGCTGCAGTGAAAAGCTGGAGTGGGTTCAGGAGCCACGCTGTTGTAAATGTGGAAAACCGATACCGGACGAGCAGCAGGAATACTGTTTTGACTGTAAAAAGCGCAAAAAGAGTTTTGAGGAAGGACGGAGTCTCTGGGTACATAAAACTCCGGTCAGCGATGCACTTTATCGCTTTAAATATAAAAACCAGAGATACTATGGCTCGTATTTTGCAAAAAGTCTCTGGGAAAGGTATGCAGAGGAGATGCAAAGATGGAAACCGGACGTAATCATACCGGTTCCGGTTCACCGGAAAAGATATCGAAAGCGGGGATACAATCAAGCGGCAGTGATCGCAAAACAACTGTCGCGTATCTCACAAATTCCGCTGGATGAGAATGTCGTCATTCGAGTGGAAGATACGAAACCGTCAAAAGAGCTTGATCCGGCAGAGCGTACAGAAAATCTTCGGAGGGCATTTGTGATTGATGAGCAGATCAAAAAATATAGAAGAGTATTGCTTCTGGATGATATTTATACAACTGGTGCGACAATCGACACGATTTCCAGAAAAATGCACAAAAAAGGCGTAGAAAGAGTATATTTTTTAACTATAAGTATTGGACAAGGTTTCTAACTATATGATATACTACAATGAGGAAAGAACGAACATTGAGGTGAAACTATGCTGAATGAAGAACGAGTAAAGCTAATGACGCGGATGGCCGCTTATGAGCAGAAACAAGGTCAGGAAGATTTCAAAATCAGTGCCTATTTTAGAAAAGATTATGCAGGATGGAATGTGATCTGGACATTCATTTGGGTAACGATCGGTTATATGATTCTGCTTGCTCTGTTAGGAGTAGTGTTTGCAGAGAAAATTATGGAACATTTGAGTCTGCAGGGAATGATTGTGATAGCAGGCGGTATCATTATAGGATATCTGCTTCTTATCGTTTGCTATGGAATTATCAGCAGTCAGCTCTATAAGAAGCGCCATGACCAGGCGAGAGAGCGGGTAAAGCGCTATAATCGGGATTTGAATCTTTTGAATAAGATGTATAAAAAGGAGAAAAGGTAGATGAGTAATTTATTAGTTTGGAAAGAGAAGCTTCAGCGTCTGTACGCGAAATATTCCTTTTACATTGATAAGGCCATTCAATTTGCACTTGCGTTTCTGACATTTTGGTTTGTCAGTACGAAGCTTGGGTATATGAAGCCGCTTGCACAGCCGGTTGTTATGGTGGTACTGGCGGTTGTATGCGCATTTTTGCCAACGGTATTTACCGTGCTTGCAGCAGCCGGTTTAACGATTGCCCATCTGTTTTCACTTTCACTTGGGATTGCAGCTACAGCTTTGGCAATATTTGTTCTTATGTTTATCTTTTACTTTCGATTTGCACCAAAGACAGGCGTGATTATTTTGCTTGTTCCGATTGCATTTGCATTTAAAATCCCATATGTGATTCCGATTGTATGGGGATTGATCGGTACACCGACAGCGGTTCTTCCAATCGCGCTTGGTGTGATCACATATTACATGGTTACTTATGTCAATGAATCAGCTACGGTTCTGAAAGGTCTGGAAGGCGGAATGATGCAGCAGATAACAGTATTTCTGCAGAAAGCATTCTCAAATAAAGAAATGTGGATTATGATCGCAGCATTTGGAATCTGTCTGCTTGCTGTGTACGGAATCAGAAGACTGGCGGTAGATCATGCATGGGAAATAGCAATTGTTTCCGGAATCGTTGTTAATATGATCGTGATTGTCGGGGGCGAAATCATTTTAAATATCAACACGTCCTATGTAGAACTGATTGTTGGCTGCCTTGTGGCGGGAGCGATTGGGTTTCTGATAGAATTTTTTGTATTTGCGGTTGATTATACGAGAACAGAACGTCTTCAGTTTGAAGATGATGAATTCTATTATTATGTGAAGGCAGTTCCAAAGATTCAGATTGCACCACCGGAGAAAACAGTGAAGACAATTAATGAGCGACAGGAAACGGCATCTTTGGGAGAAGCAGAGGGCAAAGATGCGGTAAAGACATCCCGGGTTCGGAGAAAAGAATCTTCAGGAAAGAAACCGGAGGGAACTGCGGCAGCATCTCAAAAGAAAGGCGGGACTGAGAAGAAAGAAGTTTCTCAGGAAACTCTGACAGTAAGTCAGGCAGAAGAAATGCTTCTTGCCAAGAGCCTTCAGGAAGAATTAGATATTCAAAATATTGTAAATGAATCATTAAAAGAAACAAAATAAAACAAATCAAAATAAAATAATAGGGGAGGTGACAACAATGCAGCAATGGCTGGCCAACGGAATTTCATTTCCGAATATTAGAATTACAGATATTCTTGAGATTATTATTATTGCGGTAATCGTTTATGAGATTATGGTATGGATTAAAAGTACAAAGACGTGGATGCTTTTGAAAGGACTTATGGCGCTTGGGTTATTTATACTAATTGCGTATCTCCTTAATCTTCATACAATTTTATGGCTGGCAGAAAAATCCATCGCTATTATGGCAACGGCGATTATTGTAGTACTGCAGCCGGAATTGAGGCGTGCATTGGAAAAGCTGGGAGAAAAGAAGTTTATTTCTTCGGTTGTGCCATTTAATCAGACAAAAGAAAATGAACGTTTCAGCGATCAGACGATTAATGCACTTGTGACGGCAGCATTTGCTATGGGACGGGTAAAGACAGGAGCGCTGATTGTTGTCGAACAGGAAATTAAACTTTCAGAATATGAACATACCGGAATTATGATCGATGGTGTTGTATCCAGTCAGCTTTTGATAAATATTTTTGAACACAATACACCGCTTCATGACGGAGCAGTAATTATCCGGGGAGATCGAGTAGTATCGGCGACTTGTTACTTGCCGCTGACAGATAATCTTCGGTTAAGCAAAGATCTTGGAACACGGCATCGCGCAGCAGTTGGAATGAGTGAAGTCAGTGATGCAATGATCATTGCAGTCTCTGAAGAAACCGGCTTCGTTTCGATAGCAATGGGCGGAAAGCTTGATAGAAATGTATCAAAAGAGTATTTGACAGAGCGGTTGATCGCACTTCAGAATAAAACGACAGACAAGAAAGGATTTGCGTTGTGGAAAGGAAGGCGGAAAGATGAAAAAAAGGCTGACAAATAATCTGGCATTGAAACTGGCTGCCCTCGCTTTTGCATTTCTTTTGTGGCTAATTGTTGTGAATGAGATAGATCCGGTAGAACGACGTACTTATTCCAATGTGGTTGTAACGATGCTGCACGACGAGTTGATTCTGAATAAAGGAAATACTTATCGGATTGTCAATGGAAATACAGCGACGGTTACGGTAACAGCTAAGAGAAGTATTTTAGAGAAAATTACCCCGGAGGCGATCCGGGCTACAGCAGATATTAAAGATATCCAGCTGTCCTCTTTCGTGCCGATTGAGGTGGCGATTGGAGGATTTGAAGGCGAATACCGGTCAGCGACTGCACTGCCAAACAATGTGGAAATTAAGATTGAGAGCAGCAAATCTACCAAATTCCCAATCAATGTAGAAACAATCGGAACACTGCAGGATGGATATGTGTTGGGAAATCTTGTGGCACAACCGGAAACTGTTCAGATCAGCGGACCGAAATCGTTGATTGGAAGAATCGAAAAAGTTGTAGCAAGAGTTGATATTAATGGTATTTCATCAGACAGCACATTGGAAGCAGAGCTTGTGCTCTATGATGGCGGAGGCAATGTAATTGATCAGACATCACTTGAGACAAATATCGGCGGAGATAAGAAAGTTCGTGTAAAAGTAGAACTGTTATCAACAAAGATTGTAGAAGTGAAAGCAGACGTTACAGGAATCAGTCCTGAAATCGGATATAAGATAGGGGACGTTACTTGTGAACCGCAGCGGATCAGTATTGCAGGACTGGAAGAAGATATCGCAGATATTAGCGAAATTACGATTTCTTCTGATATGCTGTTAGCAGATAATATTAGTGAAAAGACAGAAGAAACCATTGATATTTCCAGCGCGCTTCCGGAAAATATCCGACTTGCCAATGAAAACGAAAAAAATGTTGTAGTGACGATTCGTGTAGAAAAAGCAGGTGTGAAGACGTTTGAAGTACCGATCAACAGTATTACAAAAAACAACGTAAAAGCAGGATATAAAATTGACTTTGGAAATATACAGGAAATTATGCTTCATTTTACCGGGGATGATGCGGCGTTAGAGGCGCTGACACTGGAACAGGTGGAGAAAAGAGTTTCCATTGATTTGAAAGATTGTACCGAGGAAAAAAGTTATACAGTTCCTGTGACAGTGAATTTGCCGACAGGAGTTTTCATGGCTGAAGATGCATATGTGACATTGCAAATGCAGAAGCAGGAAGAAGAACAAAAGAAGGCAGAATAGGGAGAGGAGAAGCAGCATGGTAAGCCAAAAAGTAGTAATTAAGAATCCAACAGGCCTTCATTTGCGGCCGGCAGGAATATTTTGTAATACTGCGGTAAGATTTCAAAGTTCGATCACATACCGTGTCAGAAATACCACTGCCAATGCCAAAAGCGTTTTAAGCGTGCTTGGTTCCTGTGTCAAGGCGGGAGACGAGATCGAAATCATATGCAGCGGTCCGGACGAAGCAGAAGCGTTGGATGCAATGGTGCTGGCTGTAAAAAATGGCTTGGGCGAATAATACTTACCGAGATGATAAAAACTAATAAAAATCAATGAGAATTGTATGAGGAGATGCGAGAAAGCATCTCCTTATTTGATTGCAGATTTGTTTTAGTGTTTGTTTCAGTTTGTTGGCTTTTAATATTTGCGGGGTTACTGACCTCAGATGTTATCATTGAAAAAAACATTATTTGGTGTTATAGTAATATGAGGCTAATTGGCGAAAGCGATAGCCGATTGAGAGCAAAAGAAATCAATAGAAATACAAATTTAAAAGGAGAAA
This sequence comes from Faecalicatena sp. Marseille-Q4148, assembly GCA_018228665.1. Lineage (NCBI taxonomy): Bacteria > Bacillati > Bacillota > Clostridia > Lachnospirales > Lachnospiraceae > Faecalicatena > Faecalicatena sp. Marseille-Q4148. Next base: position 1,497,157 of record CP073692.1, on the reverse strand, counting down.
TCAGATGAACAAAGCGACACTGGTAATTATGGCGGCTGGAATCGGAAGCAGATTTGGCGGCGGAATCAAACAGTTAGAACCGGTAGGACCAAATGGAGAAATCATTATGGATTACTCTATTTATGATGCAAAGGAAGCAGGATTTGATAAAGTTGTTTTTGTGATCCGCAAAGATCTGGAGAAAGATTTCAGGGAAATCATAGGAAATCGCATTGAAAAACGTGTCAAAGTTGCCTATGCATTTCAGGAACTGATGGACATTCCGGAGAAATATCAGGAAAAATTTGCCGGAAGAACAAAACCGTGGGGAACCGGACAGGCAATCCTCTGCTGTAAAGATGTGGTAGATACCCCGTTTCTCGTGATTAATGCCGATGATTATTATGGAAAAGAAGCATATCAGGAAGCGTTTCAATATCTGACAGGCAAGAAAAACTGCGAAGAAGGAAAAATGTCAGCATCTATGGTTGGCTTTGTTTTAAAAAATACTCTGAGTGAAAACGGTGGAGTGACAAGAGGCGTGTGTCAGATCGGAAAGGATGACATGCTTTCTAATATAGTAGAAACACATAATATTATCAAAACGCCAGAGGGAGCGATGGTAATCGGAGAGAACGGAATACAGAGAAAGATTGATGTAAATTCCTCTGTATCTATGAATATGTGGGGATTGTATCCGGACTTTTTTGAGATTCTTGAAAATGGATTTAGAGCGTTTCTTGAGGAGACGCCTTCTGATCAACTGAAAAGAGAGTATTTGCTTCCAACAATTATCGGCGACTTACTTCAGGAAGAAAAAATCAGCGTAAAAGTGTTAAAGTCACATGATAAATGGTTTGGCGTGACATATAAAGAAGATAAAGAAGCGGTAGTGAATTCGATTAAAGAGTTAATCGCATCCGGTATTTATCCGGAAACGCTGTAGGATAAGGACAAATACGATGTTAGAGAGAATATGGAAAGCGATCAGAAGAATTTTTGGGCCTTTTTTTACGCTGATTATGTTGATTGGACTGTTTTTGGGTGTAGTTTCTTACTATCTGGCGCAGTGGGTGATTGATACATGGGGACTTTTGACAATGGATGAAATTGTGTTTCATCTAAAGGTGCCGTTAGAAGGAACAAATGAAGATATGGTTTGGGAAGCAGTCAATCTTTGTGTACCGGTAGCAATTGTGGCAGTACTGACACTTCTGATTGTCTGGATTGCCGTGCGAAAAAGAAAGATAACAAAATATCTTGTCTGGATCGGAGTAATGTCATTTGCAGTCTTTCTTGTGAAGCATTCGGTTGACTATATTTGGGAAGAACTGAGTGTGGATGATTATTTAAAAAGTCAGAAAACCCAGTCAACCTTTATACAGGATAACTATGTAGATCCGAGAAGTGTACAGATTACATTCCCGGAACAGAAGAGGAATCTCATATATATTTTCCTTGAATCGATGGAGACAACTTATGCATCGAAAGAGGTTGGAGGAGCGTTTGATCAGAACTGCATTCCGGAGTTAACTGCTTTGGCACAGAGTAATATCAGTTTTTCTAATACGCAGGGACTTGGCGGCGGATATGCAGCAACCGGCGCAACGTGGACGATGGGAGCAATGTTTGCACAGACTTCGGGACTTCCGTTATCGATTCCGATTGACGGAAATGCAATGGACACGCAGGCAAGTTTTCTTCCGGCAGTCAGCAGTATTGGAGATATTCTGGAAGAGCAGGGGTATCGTCAGACGCTGTTGATTGGTTCAGATGCATCCTTTGGCGGAAGAAGAAATTATTTTTCTAGTCATGGAAATTATGAAATGCTGGATTTTAATGAAGCAGCGGCAAAGGGACTTATTCCACCGGGCTATAAAGTCTTCTGGGGATATGAAGATCAGCGTTTATTTGAGATTGCAAAACAAAAACTGACAGAATTATCTGCAAGTCCGGAGCCGTTTAATTTGACAATGCTGACAGTAGATACACATTTTGAAGATGGGTATACATGCGAACTTTGCCGAAACGATTATCCGACAGTATATCAGAATGTAATGGCTTGTTCCAGCAGACAGGTTGCAGAGTTTGTAAGTTGGATTCAACAGCAGCCATTCTATGCCAATACAACAATTGTCATTTCAGGAGATCACTTGACAATGAAAAATCTGGAAACAGATTTCATGAAAATGATTCCGGAAGATTATTCCAGAAGAGTGTATAATGCATTCATTAATTCCGCCGCAGTACCGGCAAATTTAATGAATCGGGAATTTACAACAATGGATATGTTTCCGACAACCCTTGCAAGTCTTGGAGTAACGATAGAAGGAGATCGACTGGCGCTTGGAACAAATCTTTTCGCATCAATTCCGACAAGAACAGAAGAAGTGGGAATTGAGATGGAAGAAAAAGAGCTGCAGAGAAATTCATCGTTCTGGGATAATTTTACGAGGGATATTGAATAAAAAAAGTATTAAAATATGAGGTATAACCGTGAAGATATTAGTAGCAGGACAACATTTTTATCCTGAAAATTTTAGAATCAATGATCTTTGTTTTGAATTGGTAAAACGAGGACATGAAGTGACTGTTTTGACCGGACTTCCAAACTATCCGGAAGGAAAAGTTTTAAAAGAATATAAGTGGTTTCGGAACCGAAAGCAGACGATTAATGGCGTGAAAATAATACGATGTTCTTTAATTGGAAGAGGGAAAAGTACGCTGCGGATGGCGTTAAATTATGTTTGGTTTTTTACTTTTGGGTCATTAAAAGCACTTTTTGTAAAAGGAAAGTATGATCTTGTATATGTATACCAGACGTCTCCAATTACAATGGCATGGCCGGCAATCGTATTAAAGAAAATGAAAAAAATCCCATTAGTGATTCATTGTCTTGATCAATGGCCGATCAGTGTTACAACCGGTCCTATCTCGAAAGAGAGTAAAATTTATAAAATATTGTCAAAAATCAGCATCTGGACATATCGTCAAGCAGATGTAATTACTATTAGTTCAAAATCTTTTCAAAAATATTTTGAAAATGAGCTAAGAATTTCTTCTGAGGAAAAAGGTCTAATCTATTATCCATCTTATGCAGAAAATACGTATCAAAATATGAAGTTTGTTGATAATAAAATGTTTGATATTGTATTTGCAGGGAATGTGGGACCGGCACAGAGTTGTGAGACGATTGTGGAATGTGCAGAGTTATTGAAAGAAAAACAAGATATACATTTTCATATTGTTGGCGATGGATTGAGCAGAGAAGCATGTGAAAAGAGCGCTAATGAAAAAGGGTTGAGGAATATCACATTTCATGGAATGCATAAATTAGAGGAAATGCCAAAATATTATTCGCTTGCTGATGCATTTATCATAACAATGGTAGATAATGAAGTAGTGAATAGTACACTCCCGGCGAAAATTCAGTCATATATGTTAGCAGGCAAACCTATTTTTGGAGCAATCAGCGGAGAAGTGAAAGAAGTAGTAGAAGAAGCAGAGTGCGGCAAATGTACAATTTCCGGAAATGCAGAAGAGTTGGCGCATCTGATAGAGCACTATTATCAGAATGCTGATTTACTAAAACAGTGGGGAGAAAATGGATTAAAATACTATCAGAAGCATTTCGAAAAAGAAAAATGCATATCGGATTTAGAAAAAATTTTCGGGGACATTATTGGAAAGAAAAAAGAGTCATATGCAAAAACAAGATAATTTAAAGAAAAACTATATATGGAACACACTAGGTACTACCTTTTTATCTTTTAATTCATTGTTATTTATGATTATTGTTACCAGGATTAATGGGATTGAGGATGGAGGTATCTTTAGCTTTTCTTATGCATCGGCGTGTATTGTCAATGCAATTGCGTTGTTCTGCGGTCGAACCTATCAGGTGACAGATGATAATAAGGAAGTTTCAGAAGCTACCTATATTAATACGAGAATTTTGACATGTGTAATAGGAGCAGTATTATCTCTGGGCTTTGTGTTAATAAATCATTATAATCCAGGAAAAGCAAGTATATTTTTGGCTTTATGTGTTCTTAAATGTATAGAAGCGTTAAGTGATGCCTTTTATGGAGTTTTACAAAAAAGAGAATTGCTTTATATAGCTGGGAAATCTATGACCTACAAATCCTTGCTTGGTCTCATTGGATTCGGAATCATTGATTTTTATACTCGTAATTTATATATGAGCTGTATGTTTCTGGTTGTATTAAATATAGTTTTTCTTATTACATATGAAGGCAGACATGCGCACAAATATGTAAAATTTCAGTATGGTCTGAAAAAAAGAGAAAGCTTGACTTTGATTAAAAGGTCATGGTATACATTTGCATTTACATTAATTATTACATTAATTATTAATATTCCGAGATATATTATAGACCGATTGTTAGATAGCGAAGCACAGGCCATTTATGGGATTTTGAGTATGCCGGCTACATTTATTATGTTGTTTGGACAGTTTGTGCTGCAGCCTTCGTTGACAAGTCTGGTTGAACACCGGGAAAAAGGTTTAAAAATAGAATTTCAGAGAACCGTCAGAAGGATTGTTTTAAGCATTTTTGGAGTACTGATTATTGTTCTTCCGGCAGCATATTATATCGGAGTCCCTTTGCTGGGGATGATTTATGGTGTTGATTTATTTGCATATCGCTGGCTTCTTTTGGGAGTGATTGTTGGAGGGGCTTTTTATGCTTCTTCGACAGTGCTGCTGAATGCTTTGATTACGATGCATAGTACAAAAATTCAATTAATATTGCAGTTATGTATGTTTGCAGTCAGTTTAGTGATATCGATTAGCGTAATTCAATGGAAAGGTTTAGTAGGAAGTATTGTAAGTTATATGTTAATACTTATACTGCAATTCATAAGTTATTTTATATTGTATGAAATAGAATTAAGAAAAAGTTTCAAGAAAGAATAATTGTATCATAAAAGGAGAGTGAAAAATATGTTTGAAGGAGCAACATTATTAATTACCGGTGGAACAGGATCATTTGGAAATGCGGTTTTAGACAGATTTTTAGAGACAGATATTAAGGAAATTCGGATATTTTCCAGAGATGAATTAAAGCAGGATGATATGAGACACTATTATCAGAGAAATTTTCCGGAAGTGAGTGATAAGATTAAATTTTATATTGGAGATGTAAGAGATCTGCAAAGCGTAAAGAATGCTATGCACGGGGTTGATTATATTTTTCATGCTGCAGCGCTGAAACAAGTTCCATCTTGTGAATTTTTCCCAGTTGAGGCAGTAAAAACAAACGTGCTGGGAACGGAGAATGTATTAACAGCAGCAATTGACGCAGGGGTTAAAAAAGTTATTTGTCTTTCAACAGATAAAGCAGCTTACCCGGTAAATGCTATGGGAACAAGCAAGGCGATGATGGAAAAAGTGATTGTTGCCAAATCACGGACAGTTGCTCCGGAAAAGACGGAGATCTGCTGTACAAGATACGGAAATGTAATGTGTTCAAGAGGTTCTGTAATTCCATTGTTTATTAATCAGATCAAGGAAGGAAAAAACCTTACAGTTACAGAACCGACAATGACAAGATTTATTATGAGTCTGGAAGAAGCTGTTGAGCTAGTTGTATTTGCGTTTGAAAATGGAAACAGTGGGGATATTCTTGTTCAGAAAGCTCCGGCATGTACAATTGAAGTTTTAGCACAGGCAGTAAAAGAAGTCTTTCATGCTGAGAACGAAATAAAAATTATCGGAATTCGTCATGGTGAGAAAATGTATGAAACGCTGTTGACAAATGAAGAATGTGCAAATGCAATCGATATGGGACAGTTCTATCGAGTACCGTGTGATAAGCGAGACTTAAATTATGATAAATATTTTAAAGACGGAGATGTTAAGAGAAATACTTTAACAGAATTTAACTCTAATAATACAGAACTGCTTAGTGTAGAAGAAGTCAAAGAGAAGTTATTGAAGCTTCCATATGTTCAAGAAGAATTAAAACAGTGGGAAGAACTGGGAAAGTAGGAAGAAAATGAAAATTTTGATTACCGGAGCAAAAGGCTTTGTAGGACAAAACTTAGTAGCTACTTTGAAAAATATTCGGGATGGAAAGGATCGTTCTTTTTCTATCAAGAATTGTAAGGAGCCATCAGAAATTGAGATTTTAGAATATGACTTGGGAAATACAAGAGAAGAGTTGGAAGCGTTTTGTCAAGAAGCTGATTTTGTATTTCATTTAGCGGGAGTGAATCGTCCTAAAGATGAGAAAGAGTTCATGGAAGGAAATTTTGGATTTTCGTCAGAATTACTGGAACTTCTTCGAACATATAAAAATAATTGTCCGATTATGCTTTCTTCGTCTATTCAGGCAAGTTTAGAAGGAAGATTTGCAGGAAGTGAGTATGGAAAAAGCAAAAAAGCAGGAGAAGATTTGTTTTTTAATTATGCAAAAGAAACGGGAGCTTCCGTATATATTTATCGCTATCCAAATGTGTTTGGGAAATGGTGCAGACCAAATTATAACAGCGCAGTTGCTACGTTCTGCCACAATATAGCAAATAATCTTCCGATTCAAGTGAACGATCCAAAGGTAGAAATGAGTCTGGTTTACATTGATGATGTAGTGGCTGAGTTGATTGCAGCTTTAAATGGACAGGCGAATGTCAAAGCGGACGGTTATTGCTATGTGCCTACCGTGTATGAAGTCACACTGGGAGAGATTGTAGAATTATTATATTCTTTTAAAGAAAGCAGAGAAACGAAAGAAGTACCGGATATGACAGAAAACAGTTTTTCAAAGAAATTGTATTCTACTTATCTAAGTTATCTTCCGGAAGATGCATTTGCATATCCTTTGAAGATGAATATTGATGACAGAGGAAGTTTTACAGAGATCCTGAGAACAAAAGAGCGGGGACAATTTTCTGTAAATATTAGTAAGCCGGGAATTACAAAAGGAAACCATTGGCATCACACAAAAAATGAGAAATTTGTTGTTGTCAGCGGAAAAGGTTTGATTCAATTCAGGAAAGTTGGAATCAATCCACAGACAGGAAAAGAATATCCGATTATAGACTATCATGTGAGCGGGGAAAGAATTGAAGTTATAGATATCCCAACAGGTTATACACACAATATTATCAATGAGGGAGATACGGATTTGGTAACATTCATGTGGTGTAATGAATGTTTTGATCAAAAAAAGCCAGATACATTTTTTGAGCAGGTATAGCAGAAGAGGAGAAAGAGAATGAGCAAACTAAAATTAATGACAATTGTTGGAACAAGACCGGAAATTATTCGATTGGCAGCAGTAATAAAAAAATGTGATGTATATTTTGAACAGATTCTTGTTCATACCGGACAAAATTATGATTATTGTTTAAATCAGGTGTTTTTCGATGATCTGGGACTCCGTGAGCCGGATTATTATTTGAATGCGGTAGGGGAACATTTGGGAGAGACAATCGGCAATATCATTGCAAGCAGTTATAAATTAATGAGTGAAGTGAAACCGGATGCACTTTTGATTTTGGGAGATACTAACAGCTGTCTTTCAGCAATCGCTGCGAAACGTCTTCACATTCCTATTTTCCATATGGAAGCAGGTAATCGTTGCTTTGACGAATGCCTTCCGGAAGAGACAAATAGAAGAATTGTGGATCATATAGCGGATGTTAATATGTGCTATTCTGAACATGCAAGACGATACTTAAATTCAGAGGGAACTGCAAAAGAAAGAACCTATGTTACGGGATCTCCGATGGCAGAAGTTCTTCATGCTAATTTAGACAGCATTATGCAGTCTGATATTTTAGAAAAGCTTGGTTTGGAAGCTGGAAAATATATTTTACTTTCAGCTCACCGAGAAGAGAATATCGATACTGAGAGTAATTTTTTGAATTTAATGAATGCAGTAAATGCAATGGCAGAGAAATATCAAATGCCAATTTTGTATTCTATGCATCCAAGAAGTAAAAAATATATTGAGCAGCGAGGCTTTCAATTCCATGATCTGGTAAAATGTCATGAACCATTGGGATTCCATGATTATAATAAGCTGCAGATGAATGCTTTTGCTGTAGTATCAGATAGCGGTACACTTCCGGAGGAGTCAAGCTTTTTCAATTCACAGGGATACCCGTTTCCGGCAGTCTGCATCCGTACTTCTACAGAACGACCGGAAGCATTGGATAAAGGAAACTTTATTCTTGCAGGTATTACGACAGAACAGGTGCTGCAGGCGGTAGACACAGCAGTTGAAATGGTGAAAAACGGAGACAATGGATTAGATGTACCGAATTATGTAGATGAGAACGTCAGTACAAAAGTTGTAAAATTGATTCAATCTTATACCGGAGTAGTCAATAAGATGGTGTGGCGTAAATATTAGGCAGTTGGGGAAAAAGGATGAAAAAACTAATTATTATACCAGCGTATAATGAGAGTGAAAATATAGTAGGGACGGTAGAAGCAATTAAAAAAAATGCGCCAGATTTTGATTATGTAATTATCAATGACTGTTCTAAAGATAACACACTGGAAATTTGTTATGAACATGGATACAATGTGGTGGCCCTTCCAATTAATCTTGGAATTGGAGGGGCTGTCCAGACAGGTTATCTCTATGCCAAAAGAAATGGATATGATATTGCAGTTCAGGTAGATGGAGACGGACAGCATGATCCGAAATTTCTGGAAGAAATGGCTGCGTATATGGAAAAAGAAAAAGTCAATATGGTGATAGGTTCCAGATTTATAGAAAAACAGGGGTTTCAGTCATCCGGACTTAGACGCGTCGGTATAAAATACTTTACACATTTAATAAAAATACTAACAGGTATTACGATTACAGATCCGACGTCGGGACTTCGTATGGCTGACAGAGAAATCATAGAAATGTTTGCTGAGGATTATCCAAAAGATTACCCGGAACCGGAAAGTGTAGTTACTGTTCTGAATCGTGGGAAAAAAGTAAAAGAGATACCGGTAATTATGAAAGAACGGTCTGGCGGTGTTTCATCAATCTCTATGAAAAATTCAGTATATTATATGATTAAAGTAAGCATGGCAATTCTAATTGAAAGAATCAGAAAGTATTAGGGAGGTCTGTATATGGATATTAAAATTCAATTGATTGTTGTATTTGGCGCATTATTTTCAATGTCATATCTCCTTAATATGATTCGAAAAAAGAAATTGGAGCTGCGCTATGCACTTTCCTGGCTTGGAGTTGGAGTCAGCGTAATAATTCTGGCATGTTTTCCTGATTTGCTGGCATGGATTGCAGAGAAAATTGGAATTGCCAGTCCGGTAAATATGCTCTTTTTCTTTGGATTCTTGTTTGCACTGGCGATTATTTTAACTTTGACAATGTCGCTTTCAAGAATGTCTATTCGAGTGAAGAAACTGGCACAGGAGCTAGCGTTGCTGAGAAAAGATCTGGAGGAAGAAAAATAAATGGATAGAGGAGCAAAAATAAAACAAATCGGTGAGATGGTTTTTCGTTTTCGATATCTTATTGGAGTTTTTCTTTTTATTTTTTTAGTTGCAAACGGACTTCATGGTTCGTCGATGGGATATTATAATGAGATTGTTCAGCCATCAATCCAAAATGATAAATATGAAGAAGTGTGGGGAGAATATAAACCAATTCGGAGTGATGAGTTTATTGTCTCGACACCGGAATGGTTTTCACAATACTTATATAATAAAGAATTTAGTCCAACAAACAACGCACTTATGGCAAAAGAAACTTCAACAGTTCTATTTCCGCCACTTCCAACAAAAACAATCACAGCGTTAGGTTTTCCTCAATTTTGGGGAAGTTTTTTCCTGCCAATGGAACAAGCTTTTTCATTTTATTGGAATTTACCTATTTTTTTGACTTTTTTTGGGGTGTTGGAATTGATGATGATTCTGACAAAAAGAAAAAAAATATACTCGCTACTGGGAGCTGTATTGATAGCATGTTCTCCAACTTTTTTCTGGTGGAATTCATTTTTCATAATGGGATCAGGAAGTATTGCAGCTGTGTGTTTCTATAAATTAGTTACTTCTGATGAAACGAGTAAAAAAGTATTGAGTGCAATTGGACTTGGATGGTCCGGAAGCTGTTACATTTTAACCGTATATCCGGCATGGCAGATACCGTATGGATACCTGTTTCTTGGCATCTTTATTTGGATATTGGTTGACAATAAAGAAAAATTATCATGGAAACGATTTTTATATTTGATAATTTCAGTAGCAATTGTGTGTGCGATTGTTGCTCCGGGACTGATTATGTCACTGGATGTCATAGAAGCGATGGGAAATACGGTATATCCGGGAGAAAGAAGTGCAGTTGGAGGAACTGGCTGGCAATTAAACTTTTACTATTTACTGTCATGGTTATTTGGAAAATATCCGGTTGTGAATTCGTCAGAAGCAGCGCAGTTTATTAGTCTATACCCATTGCCGATTCTTGTGGGAATATATTTATGTATCAAAAACCATATTCAGCATAAAAAAGACAGTCTGCTAACGATATTGGTAACGATAGCAGCACTTATGACACTTTGGAACTATGTTCCAATGAAATACCTAAGTAAAATTACACTTATGTCAATGTCAACACCGGAACGGTCACAGCTGATTGTGAATGTCATTTGTGTAATCTTATTAATTAAAATTTTGTCAGAGTATGTTTATACGAATAAAAAAAGTGTAAAATACTATTTTGTGTGCGGGTTCTCTTCGTTAGCTGTAGTTTGCGTTGGAATAAAAGCGCTGCAAACGCTGCAGCCAGTATACTTTTCACTGAAAAAGCAAATTTTTGTTTTAGTAATTTTTGGAGTGATTGGATTTTTGTTCATGTTACGTGACAAAAAAGTGAATGGTATTTTGACAACAATTCTCTTAGGAATGTCTGTTATTGTTGTGATTACAGTTCCACCACTGACAAAAGGAACTGGTGTGTTACATGAGAAACCGCTGGCAAAAAAAATACAGGAAATTAAGACTGCGGATGCAGAAGCCGTGTGGCTGGGGGTTGATTCCGGAATTGCGCTGCAAAGTTACGCATTAGCCAATGGAGTAAGAGTACTAAATTCAGTGAATAATTGTCCGAATTTTGATTTTTGGTACATATTGGATCCTGAGAAGAAACAGGAAGATATATATAATAGATATTCACACATTATGTTGGAATTAACAGAGGATGATACAGAATTGGAACTGCTCCAACCGGATTTGGTGAAAGTCATTATGAATGTAACGCAATTAAAAGAATTGCATGTGGATTATGTGATTTCATTTAATGAAGAATTAGAAAAATACAGTAATACTACCGTTAAATTAACAAGAATTTATTCAGAAGATAACACAAGTATTTATAAAGTAGAATGACATATGAAAGAAAATATGTTATACTACTTTAGATAAAAGTTAAAATACAAGGGAGGAAATAATGAATAAGCTGGTAAAAAAAATAAGTGTGATATTAATGATGTGTATGCTGATTTCTTTTTCTGGAATAGAATCCATGGCGGCAGAAATTTCTGAAAATGATGAGAATAAGACAATTATTTCAGAAGAGGAGAATGAAATCTCATTAGAGCAGGAAGCAGAAGCTACTAATCCTGATGAAAATACTCAAGAGGAAGAAGTAGAAAATTCACAAGAAATACCCGAAAATCAAGAAGAAATAGAGTATATCTATTTGGATAAAAAGATTTTAGCGGATGGTGAAGAACAGAATATTGTAGTAGCTTTGGAAGATGAAGAGAAGAAGTTAGATTCAGCGAGTTTGATTTATGAATTCAAGGAAACTGCTGAAAGAAATGAAATCGAAGCCAGCAATATGGTAGATAATACAGTATTATTTACACTTCCATATGATATATTATCTCAGGGCAGTTACCGCCTTATAGGAGTAGAATGTGCTATTGGTGAAGAGAAGATGTTTCTGGAATTTCAAGAGGAAGAAATTGCAGAATTTGAAGTAAGTGCTGAGGATAAAGGGGAAGATACAGAAGCTGTGCCGGAAGTTACTGCATATGCAATGAGTGATGACGGAAATGTTGTGGAGGAATCCGGAGATAATATTACAGAGGCAGTAGAAAGTGCAATCCGGCAAATGGCAGCGCCAACTGCAATTTCACAATTTTCTACCAGAGCAAGAGAAAGCAGAGATTCAGAGTTCGTAATTGCGCTTGATCCAGGGCATGACAGCCATTGCGGGGGAGCGCATGCCAATGGATTAGCAGAGGAAGTACTGACTTTAAAGGTAGCGAATTATTGTAAAGAAGAATTAGAAAAGTATGATGGTGTAAAAGTTATTATGACAAGAACTGGTGCAGAATGTCCGAATCCATTGCCGGGAAGTTATAGCTCAGCAAAAGATATACGACAGAGAGTGCAAAAAGCTGTACAGCAAGGTGCAGATGTCATTGTAAGTTTTCATTTCAATTCTTCAGGAAGCGGTTCAGCAAATGGCGCAGAAGTAATTTATCAGAATCAAAGCTATGATGCAGCAATCGGACTGGAAAGTAAGGCATTGGCTGAAAAAATCCAGAAAGAACTGGTAGCATTAGGTCTGAAAGACAGGGGAATCTATTCTAAAGATTCTACGGACGGTTCCCATGATCCAAATGGTGTGAAAGATGATTACTGGACACTACATAATGAGGCGAAAGCACTTGGTAAACCGGCTGTACTAATTGAGCATGCGTTTGTATCAGGAAATGTGGATTCAGCTAATCTAAAAAAAGAATCTTACTTAAAACAGCTGGGAATTGCAGATGCAAAAGGGATTATTAACCAATATGGCTTACTCAATGGTACTTCTCAAAAAGAGCCAGGGGTAGGAAAAATCGAATTTAAAGCAACAGGTGAAGACACCTTTGATGTAGTCTTGTCTAATGTAAAAAATGAAGAGAAGATTCAGACAATATATGTGCCGATTTGGAGTGCTAATAATAATCAGGATGATATTTATTGGTATGTGGCACAAAGGCAAAGTGATGGTACCTATAAAGTTTCTGTCGATATTAAAAAACATAAAGGTGACAGAGGAAACTATATTGCGCATGTATATATTTTAGATAAGCAAGGAAAACAGAGTTTGGCAATTGATGGTCAATATAAAGTTATTTATCATACAGCATCCATTGAGATCCTTAAGGTAAATCAAGATACATCTGATAAGACAAAATTTGATATCGTCTTAAGTGGAGTTAATGCACCGAACGGCGTTGACCGGATTCAAGCAGCTGTTTGGAGTGAGAACAATGGTCAGGATGATATTGTCTGGTATACAATGAGCAAACAAAGTAATGGCGATTATAAAGTACAGGTCAATATTGCAAATCATAAATATGATGCCGGTATCTATAATATCCATATCTATTTGTTTGATAAAGAAGGCTTATCGTTCTTGCCTAAGGCAACAAGAATCAGTATATCTGTTCCAAATGTTAGTATAGCAGCAAAGCCATTGTCAGACAATAGTACACAAGTACAATTATCAGCATCAAATGTTGGTATCTACGGAAATGTACAGAATGTCCGTTTTGCAGTATGGAGTGCAGAAAATGGTCAAGATGATCTGAAGTGGTATTTTGGAACTAGAAATAATTCTGGAGTTTGGCAAGTTACAATAGACGCTTCCGCGCATACAGGAACAGGCGTCTTTCATGTGCATTCATATTCTATGTTAGTAGATGGAACGGATAAGTTTTTGGGAAATACAGAATTCACAGTGAAAAAACAGACAACAGCTTCTATTGAAAAACTGGAAGTCAATAAAACAAATGAAAACACATTTGAAGTTTTATTAAAAGGTGTAACAGCATCAAATGGAGTAAAGAATATCCAGGTTCCAATCTGGAGTGAAGAAAATGGTCAGGATGACCTTGTATGGTATGATGCAAGCAAAAAAGCAGATGGAACATATTACGTTAATGTAGATATTAAAAATCATAAATACAATACTGGAATTTATAATATTCATGTATATTTATTTGATAATACAGGCAAAGCATTTTTGTTAAAAACTACATCTACAAGAGTAGAATTGGCGGAAGTGAAAATTACTGCCAGTGATATGGACGGAAGTCAGAAAAACTTTCAATTAAAAGCTGCCAATGTCGGTAAATATGGAAATGTACAAAATGTTCGTTTTGCAGTATGGAGTGCAGAAAATGGACAAGATGACCTAATCTGGTACACAGGAAAGCAAAATGGTTCAGGAACATGGACAGCTATAGCAGAGATTGCAAAACATAAGTCTTCAGGAACATTCTTAGTTCATGTATATGCGATGTTAGCAGATGGAACAGATAAGTTTTTAGGACATACTAGTTTTGAAGTAAAGAAACAAGAAATGGCATCAATAGAAAAGATTGATGTGACAACGGATGGAAAAGGTGGTATCAGTATTAACTTGGCTGAAGTCCACACAAACACAGGGGTTAAGAAAATTTCGGTAGCGGTTTGGAGTGAAACAAATGGCCAGGATGATTTAGTCTGGTATACTGCAGGAAAGCAGAATGACGGAAGTTATAAAGTAAATGTTTCAGCAAAGAATCATAAGCATGATACAGGAATTTATAATATTCATATTTATTTGTTTGAACAGTCAGGAGCTGAGTATTTAATTAAAACGACAACTGCTAAAATAGAACAACCGGATTATCAACTGAAAGCACAGGCACTGACAGAGGAAAAAGATTTATATGAAATTTCTGCTGCAAATGCCGGATTTTTAGGAAATGTCAAAACAGTGAAATTTGCTGTATGGAGTGAACCAAATGGGCAAAATGATATTCAGTGGTATAATGCAGAACGTGATGCCACGGGAGTATGGAAAGCGAAAGTTGATATCAATAAACATGATGTTAGCGGAAAATACAATGTTCATGGATATGTGCAGTTTGACGATGGTACTGAAAAATTTTTAGGCAGTCAGATTTTTGATGGTGTAAGAGTGTATAAAATTATGGGAACTGCTGAAGCGACAGCTGAAAAAATGATTTCATATTTTAAAGCAGCGAAGAAGGAGTATCCATCAGAAGCACTTGGAAAAGGGGGAGCACCTACAATTGAAGAGTTTTGTAAGATTGTAGAAAGTGAAGCGCTGGCAGAAGGTGTAAAGGCAGAAGTCGTATTTGCTCAGGCAATGGTGGAGACAGGATGGTTTAAATTTGGCGGAGATGTCAAAATAGAGCAGTTTAATTTCTGTGGTTTAGGAGCAACTGGCAACGGAGCAGCAGGAAATAGTTTTCCGGATGTGAGAACAGGCATTAGAGCACAGGTACAGCATTTAAAATGCTATGCGAGTGATCAGCCTTTGAATCAGGAATGTGTAGATCCTAGATGGGGAAATTGGCTGAGAAATAAAGCAACATCTGTACAGGCTTTAAGCGGTAAATGGGCTGCTGACAAAAATTATGGCAATAAACTAATGGCAGTGATTGATGCAATAAAATAATAATAAAACCGTAACTAAATGAAAACAGGTGAGACTGTTAGTACTTGGTTACGGTTTTTTTGTTGTGGAAAATGTATAAAAAATCAAAAATAATAGAAATAGATTTGTTGTAATTTCCTGCAACTCTGTTATACTAAAATAAGTATATTGTTTAATTAAGGCAGTATCTTTTGATACTGCTTATTCTAACTAACAGAGGAATGGGAATATGGGAATTATTAATGTAGTTTGCTTAAAAGAAAATGATGATTTTGAAACAATTCAACAGTATATAAAAAATATGGAGCAGTATGTAGATCAGATTTACATATTAGAGCAAGAAATCATATCAGAAGAAATAAGAAAGTTTGATAATTATCTGATACATAAAGATAATCTACAGACAAACATAAGCAATCAGGACTGGATTTTCTTTTCAAGATTAGATTATCGGTATGCACCTTCACTGCTGTATCGGTTAAGAGAACTAACTTGCAATCCTTTTCCGGTGGCTTATTCGGCAACAGTTAAATATAGCATAGAAAAGGACGTTTATTGGAAAGGTGTGGAACGGACAGAAATTTTTTTGGTGTCCAATAAAATTGCTTATAAATTTCATGTTCAACAGGAGCATTTTGAAATTGTTATTGAAGAGGAAATGAAACAGAAAGTTATTCTTGTCAATGATGGATATTTCCAAATTAGCAAAAAATATGATTTAGATAAAAAGGGATTCCGGAAAGATATTCCATATGAAGAGGCGTATAGTTTACCGGAAAATAAGAGAGTATTGATCACAAATCTTTTTGTTCAGAAATATACCGGCTCAGAGTTACATACGCTTTCAATTGCGAAGCAGTTTTTGAAAAAGGGATATGAAGTTGTTGTTGCAGTTTTTGCAAAAGCATATCCGCTTATGGAATTTTTTGAGAAAATTCCGGGACTCCATGTGGTAAATTGTCTGGAATATCATTTGCCATTTCGACATTATGATATTTTCTGGGCACAACATTATGCAGTGGCCGATTGGGTTATTTTGAAAAACCAAATTAGTTGCGATCGTTTAGTTGTATCACGCCTAGGGATTTATAATTCACTGGAGGCTCTTCCGTGCTTTACAAAAAAGGCAGATGTGATTTGCTGTGTCAGTCAGGAAACTGAAAATCGGATTCGAGAAGAAATTGGAAAAGAAATTCCAATTGAAAAAATAGAAAATTGTGTAGACGAAGAATTTTTTAATGTATATACAGAAAAGAAGCGGGAAACACTGAAATCAATTGCGGTTGTTTCTAAT
Source organism: Faecalicatena sp. Marseille-Q4148 (assembly GCA_018228665.1). Classification (NCBI taxonomy): domain Bacteria; kingdom Bacillati; phylum Bacillota; class Clostridia; order Lachnospirales; family Lachnospiraceae; genus Faecalicatena; species Faecalicatena sp. Marseille-Q4148. Next base: position 1,480,444 of record CP073692.1, on the reverse strand, counting down.
CATATCCAAGATGATATTGTTAGAGTGGCTGAAATTTTAAGGGAACAAGGAATTGAAGTGAAGTTTTATGGACAGCAATATGAAGCAGTTCTTATGACAGGTAAATTGCTTCGTAAATACGATGTCGTTATTACCATTGGAAAGACGGTGCAGTATTGCCTTGCTTGCGGAACAATTCCATACATATATGATTATTATGGAGGTCCTGGATATTTAACTGAAAACAATTTTGAATGGGCAAGAGAATATAATTTTTCGGGAAGAGGTTTTCAAAGAAAAGAAACAGCAGAAGATATTGTGCAGGACATTTTAGAAAATTATAGTAAAGCGGTTCAACTGCAGAAAGTCTGGCATAAAAAAGCGGAAGCATTGTATCAGATGAATGAGAGATTTGATTCATTTTATAACAAACTCATGGCGTATCCGGCGAAGAGAAAAGAAATGAGCAGCTATTATGATCTAATCGAGAAAGAACGTATATTAAGATATGCGGAAGGAATTAGTGGAACGTTAGAACTTCAGATTTCTACAGCAAAAATTTATTTTGATATGGGAAATGGGTTGAATGAGGTATGTGCAGAAACTTATGATTATGTGGAAGGACAAAAAATTCATCTTTACATTAAAATACCGGAAAATTGTAAAGCAATTCGTTTTGATCCGATGGAAGCATTTTGCAGATGCAAGGTGTTAGAAGTAAGATTTGAGAAAAAGGAGATAGAAATACGTCCGATTGATGCTGTAAAAGAAAAGGGATGGGACATTTTCTTAAATGAAGATCCGCAGTATGATATTGAATTAAAAAAGGATGGTACATTGCTGGAACTTACATTTATGGCAAAATCAATACAAAATGCGGAAATGCTAAAATATGTTCAAAAGCAATTGAATGTACTGGAGAAAAGGTTAGAAGAAAAAGAACAGGTCAATAAAATGCAGCAGCATAAGATCGAAGCGATGGAACAAACTAAGACATGGAAAATGAGAGAAATCATAAGAAAAATCAAAAGATAGAGAATGAAATTGCCCTATTCAAGCCGGAATTTGAGACATATCAGAAGAGATAATTGAAAAATACTGCCAAAGATGTTACAATATTGGTTGATTTAATGTATATTTTGGAATGTGGAGCGGTATTGATTGGATACTGCTATTTGCATTGAGATCAATTGAAACTGATATAGCATAGTAAAAGGAGAAATAATTTATGGGAAAGATAACAGTTGAGACATGTCATATCGAAGGGCTGAAGGTAGTTACACCACAGGTATTTGGAGATGAACGCGGCTATTTTATGGAAACATATAATTATAATGATTTTAAAGAAGCCGGAATTGATGTGGAGTTTGTACAGGATAACCAATCCAGCTCAACAAAGGGTGTATTAAGAGGTCTTCATTTCCAGATTAATTATCCGCAGGATAAACTTGTTCGCGTTGTAAATGGCGAAGTGTTCGATGTTGCTGTAGATTTGAGAGAAGGTTCACCAACATACGGACAATGGTATGGGGTGATTCTTTCAGCAGAAAATAAAAAGCAGTTTTTTATTCCGAAAAACTTTGCACATGGTTTTGTTGTGTTATCAGAGAAGGCAGAATTTGTATACAAATGTTCCGATTTTTATCATCCGAATGATGAAGGCGGTTTGGCATGGAATGATCCGGAGATCGGTGTGGAATGGCCAATGCCGGAAGGAATGACAGAGAATGACTTGATCTTATCAGAGAAAGACAAAAAATGGGGCGGAATTCGCGAATTGAATAAATAAGATTATTGGAGGAAGAGTGGTGACACAATTTATACAAAATTTCATGAAATACAGACCGTTGTTAAGTGAGCTTGTATCTCGTGATATCAAAATTAAGTACCGCAGATCTGTGCTTGGTGTTTTATGGACATTGCTGAATCCATTGTGCATGATGATTGTCCTATCAATTGTATTTTCCAATTTGTTTAAATTTGGAATGGAAAATTTTCCGGTGTATCTGTTAAGCGGACAGCTGATATTCAATTTTTATTCTGATGCGACAACTTCTTCGATGTCAGCAATTATTAATAATGCATCTCTGATAAAGAAGATATATATACCGAAATACTTATTTGTAGTTTCTCGTGTCATTTCAAGTATTATTAATCTTTGTGCATCGTTTTGTGCGATGATTATCGTAATGGTGGCATTGAAAGTAGAGCTTCACTATACAGTATTATTGGCATGGATTCCGATGCTGCTGTTGATGTTTTTTTCATTGGGAGCCGGACTTGTGTTGTCTGCAATTACTGTAAAATTCAGGGATATTATGCATTTATATTCTGTTTTCGTAACAGCATTGATGTATCTGACTCCGGTGATTTATCCAATGAATCTTTTGCCGGAAAAGGTTAAAATGATTGTAATGTGTAACCCGTTGACAAATATTTTGAATATGTTCAGAAATGTGATGATGTATAATACACTGCCATCTGTTACATCAATTATCATTGGTATCGCAGAAGCGGCGGTTATGCTTGCGATTGGTCTTCGTGTATTTTATAAAATGCAGGATGAATTTATTCTTAATATATAGGAGTGTTGTATGGAACAGCAAATTATGATAGATGTCGAACATGTAGCAATGAAGTTTAATCTGGCATCGGAAAAAGTAGACAGTATTAAAGAATATATTATTAAAACATTAAAAAAACAGGTCTCTTATGATGAGTTTTGGGCGTTAAAGGATGTTTCTTTCCAGATTTATAAGGGAGATTCCGTCGGTTTAATTGGACTAAATGGAAGTGGAAAAAGTACGATGCTGAAAACGATTGCAGGTGTTTTGAAACCGACGAAAGGAAGCGTCAGAACTTATGGAACGATTGCGCCTTTAATTGAACTTGGAGCAGGATTTGATTTTGATTTAACCGCGCGAGAGAATGTATATTTGAATGGTGCTCTATTGGGATATTCCAGAAAAGAAATGGACGAGCATTATGGCGATATCGTGGAATTTTCAGAATTAGGAGAATTTATGAATGTTCCTGTAAAGAACTTTTCCTCAGGAATGGTTTCCAGGCTTGCTTTTGCGATTGCAACAATTGGTATTCCGGATATTCTGATTGTAGATGAAGTCCTTTCTGTAGGAGACTTTCGGTTTCAGCAGAAATGTGAGGAAAGAATTCAAAATATGATGGATCATGGGACTACTCTTTTGTTTGTGTCTCATAGCATTGAACAGGTTATGAAACTATGTAAAAAAGTAGTTTGGCTTGAAAAGGGAACTTTGAAGAAAATGGGTGATTCCCAGATTATAGGGGAAGAATACAAAAATTCTTAAGGTAGAGGTCTGATTAATCATGAAAAAATATATTAAGATCCTGTTGGTATCTATAGTTTTCATTGCTCTTGCAGCATTATATGCCAGTGGGATTCATGAAGAACGTATATATAATCCGGATTTTGATGTGGAGTATACGATGTGTCAAAATACAGGGGTTCTGTCACAGGGGACTTTGGTGCAGGAGTTTCTTGCAGAAAAAAATAAAATCAACGGATTTTCGATCAAAACAACTGTGCATGGGGATGTGTCCAATGTAGATGTACAATATATATTGGAAGATGAAAAAGGCACGACATTGACAGAGGGAACGATACCTGCATCTGAAATGCAGAATGATAAGTTCTATAAAGAAAAATTTGATACAGTCAAATTAAATACAGGAGAAACTTACAAACTTATCTTAAAAGAGACAAATGCAACTGCGGAAAATGGAATTGGATTTTATTATACACCGGCAGAGAATGCAAATGAGGTTTTTGAAGTCAATCAAAATGAAACAGCGGGAACTTTAGTTTTAAGAATGCTTGTAAAAGAATTTCAGATGGAAACATTCTTAGTTCTTCTGATGTTTATTCTTTATATTGCTGTGTTCTTAAAAGTACTGTATAAATTGTTTAAGTAGAGGTAGTTTTAATGGAAAATAAATTCTGGGTAACAAATTGGAGACCGGATTTAAAAAATAAGCGTATTATTCATATCAAAGGAATATTTAAAGAGAAAGAGACAAGCGAGAATGAATTACTTGTTTGTGTAGATAAAAAAAAGTTAAAATTTACGATAGAAAAAACAACAGGAGTGATATCCGCAGAGCAGTGCCTCAAGATGGAAGAAATTCCGGTGGAGTATTATATTAAAGCAGTGCTTCCGGAAAACTATCAACAGTATGAAAATATTCAGGTTTTTAATTTTTACAAAGGAGTTGGAGGAGAAGCTTTTTCGCTTCCGGTAAAAAAATTCATAAAACGTCAGAATAAGGTTGAAAAATTTATCGAAGAAGGCAAAAATACTGAAAAAGGAATCTGGTTTAAAGGTTGGTATATTGCAACAGAAGATACGAAAATGACAGTATATGATGGAAAAAAACCATTGAAAATAGAAGTTCAATATCGCCGGCGTCCGGACGTACTGAAGCAGTATCCGGAATGTGCAGAAGAGGAGATCGTAGGGTTTGAAGCATTATGCAAAAACGTTTCAGCAAAAAAAGTACGAATTGTTTTACAGAGTAAAGCAAAAAAATCAGAATATGTTTTAAATCTGCAATCATCCACAGTTGTAAAAGTTATTAAGAAATCCGAGGAAATGGCGATAAAAGGAGTGGCATTTTACCGTCAGTTTGGTCTGCAGAAGGCGTTGATAAGAACATACGAAAAGCTTACGCATCAAGATACAACGACATATGATGTATGGAGAAGAAAATACTGGTCGAATATGAGAGATTTGAGACAGCAGAGAAAAGAAACTTTTTCATATATGCCGAAGTTTTCAATTGTAGTTCCGCTTTATAAAACACCGGAAAAATATTTGGATGAAATGATTGATTCTGTCAGAAAGCAATCCTATGCAAATTGGGAATTATGTCTTTCAGATGGAAGTGGAAAGAATTCGCCGTTAACTGCTGTATTGAAAAAATATGAGCAAAAAGATCACAGGATTAAAGTGATTTACAATAATGAGCAGCTTCAGATTTCCGATAATACAAATAGAGCTTTAGACGCTGCGACAGGAGATTTTATTGTTTTTGGAGATCATGATGATTTACTGGCGCCGGATGCACTTTATCAGTGCGTGAAAGTTTTGAATGAGGAAAGAGGAATTGACGTTATTTATACTGATGAAGATAAAGTGACGATGGACGGAAAAGAATATTACCAGCCTCATTTCAAATCAGACTTTAATATTGATCTGCTGAGAAGTATGAATTATATTTGCCATTTGTTCGTTGTGAAGCGTAGTTTATACGAAAAAGTGGGGAATTTGCGAAGTGAATTTGATGGTGCACAGGATTATGATTTTGTACTGCGTTGTGCAGAGCAGGCAGAAAAAATCAAACATATTCCGAAAATCCTGTATCATTGGAGAGCGCATAAAGATTCGACAGCAGAGAATCCGGAAAGTAAAGCGTATGCATTTGAGGCAGGAGTCAGAGCAATTCAGGCACATTATGAACGGCTTGGAATTGAAGCAAAAGTCGAACAGGTTGAAATGCATGGTGCTTATCGCACAGTATATGGATTAAAGGAAGAACCGTTGGTTTCTGTTGTCATTCCAAATAAAGATCATACAGAAGATCTTGATAAATGTATTCGTTCTCTGGAAGAAATTTCTGATTATAAGAATATAGAATATGTTATTATTGAAAATAACAGTGAACTTCCGGAAACATTTGCGTATTATGAAAAGCTTCAAAAAGAAAACAGCAAAGTCAAAGTAGTTTATTGGGAAAGAGAATTCAATTATTCGGCAATTAATAATTTTGGTGTAAAATCAGCGAACGGAGAATACCTGCTGTTTTTAAATAATGATACAGAAATCATCAATCCGGATTGTGTCAGAGAATTGTTGTCATATTGTATGAGACCGGAAGTAGGAATTGTAGGTGCAAGATTATATTATGAGGATGATACAATCCAGCATGCTGGAGTAATTGTAGGACTTGGCGGAATTGCAGGCCATGCCTTTGTTGGTGAGGCGAAAGAATCTGTCGGATATTTTTCAAGAATTATTTGCGCACAGGATTTAAGTGCGGTGACTGCCGCATGTATGATGGTAAAGAAGTCGGTATTTGAAGAAGTAGAAGGATTTGAGGAAAAGCTGGCGGTAGCATTTAATGATGTGGATTTTTGTCTGAAAGTCCGAAAAGCAGGATATCTGGTTGTGTACAATCCTTATGCTGAATTACATCATTATGAATCGAAATCAAGAGGTCTGGAAGATACAGAAGAAAAAGTCCGCAGATTCCAGGGGGAGATTATGACATTTGCAACAAGATGGAAAGAGTTTCTAAAAGAGGGAGATCCTTACTATAGTCCAAATCTGACTTTAGAAAGAAATGACTTTTCATTAAGGGTATAACAACCAGAAAGGAAACCATTATGAGAATTTTAGTAACAGGTGTAAAAGGACAGCTTGGCTACGATGTAGTGAACGAGCTGGAAAAAAGAGGACATACAGCGATTGGTGTTGACATTGATGAAATGGATATTACAGATGCAGAAGCTGTTGATCGTGTAATTACAGAAGCAGATGTAGAAGCGGTTATTCACTGTGCAGCATATACAGCAGTAGATGCTGCCGAGGACAATCTTGAACTTTGCCGCAAGGTAAATGCAGCCGGAACAGAAAATATTGCGAAGGTATGTAAGAAACTTGACCTGAAGATGGTGTACATTAGTACAGACTATGTGTTTGATGGAGAAGGCGAACGTCCGTGGGAGCCGGATGACAGACGTGATCCACTGAATGCATATGGAATTGGAAAATATGAAGGTGAACTCGCGGTAGAAGAAAATCTCGAGAAATACTTTATTATCCGAATCGCATGGGTATTTGGTGTGAACGGAAAAAACTTTATTAAGACAATGCTGAAACTTGGGGAAACACGGGATGAGGTTAGCGTTGTAAATGATCAGATCGGCTCACCGACATACACATATGATCTTGCAAGACTGATCGTAGATATGGTAGAGACAGAGAAATACGGAAGATATCATGCTACAAATGAAGGCTTTTGTTCCTGGTATGAATTTGCCTGTGAGATTTTCAGACAGGCAGGCATGAATGTGAAGGTACATCCGGTTACGAGCGATGAATTTCCTGCAAAGGCAAAGAGACCGCACAATAGCCGTATGAGCAAAGAGAAACTAAGTGAGAATGGATTTGAGCGGCTGCCGTCATGGCAGGATGCTCTGAAGCGCTATCTGGAAGTGATCCGATAGAGAAATGAGGTGTGCTCTGAAGAGGCGTATTGGAACAGTTGCTGCGATTGTGTTGGTTCTTGCGCTGACTGCATGCGGGGAACAGGGTACCGGTGCAGGAACTGATGCACAAGTTCAGGAGCAGCAGGGAACAGAAGAACAGGATAAGACTGCAGGAAAAGAGGAAGAACCGTCAGAAGATAAAACTTCACAGGATGATGCGGGAGCAGACGAGGAAAAAACAGAAGAAGAACTGCGGGAAGAAACAGAAAATCAGCGTGAGATAGAAGTGTACAGCAGCAATGAAGATGCCACAGAATTTGTCACAACATTGGCAGTTATTCCGGACTTGACAGCAGCGAATATTTTGAATGAACTTGCATACAAGAATGTAATTCCGGAAGATATTGCTGCAAACAGCTGTAAGTTGAAAGAAGAAGGCGGAAAACGACTTTTGGATGTGGATCTGTCAGGGAATTTTGCAGAGTATCTTGGAAGTCAGGGGACAAGTGGAGAAATGCTGACGATGGGAAGTGTCTGCAATACCTTTTTGAAGGCATATGTGTGTGATGGTATCAAAATTACTGTTGATGGAAATATGCTGACGACAGGACATGCAGAGTATGATGGTTACCAGGAATTTATGGAATCAGCAAGATAATGAGGATAAGGTAAGGACTGTTAATATGAGTGATAAGAAAAAACCGGAATACCGGATTGCTTGGATGAAAGTGCTTCGGAAGCTTTCTATTTATAATATAAAAAAGGGACTGCTGTATTTGAGACATTATGGACTGAAAGAATTCTGGTTTCGAATGAAAGAGCGTTTCCAGGCAGAAGCAGCAGATTATGGGAAATGGTATGAGAATCATAAGGCATCTGAAGAAGAGCTTGCAAAACAGCGTAAAGAACATTTTGCGAAAGAACCTTTGATCAGTATCCTTGTTCCGGTCTATAATACTCCACGGGAATTCCTTATTCAGTTGTTAAGATCTGTCGGGACACAGACCTACCATAACTGGGAGCTTTGTATTGCAAATGCCAGCGTAGATAATAAGGGAGTAATCGAGGTGCTGGAACATTATCAGGAGAAAACAAAACGCCTGAAAGTGATTAATGTTCCGGAAAATGAAGGAATCTCTCAGAATACGAATAAAGCGCTGTCGATTGCATCCGGAGAGTATGTAGCGCTTCTGGATCATGATGATCTGCTGTCGCCAAATGCACTTTATGAGATTGTGAAAGTGATTAATAATAAGGAAGATGCGGATGTTATCTATACAGATGAAGACAAGGTAACCGCAGATTTGAAAGAACATTTCCAACCGCATTTTAAACCGGATTTTAGCGAAGATCTTTTGCGTTCCAACAACTATATCTGTCACTTTTTTGTGGCAAAACGGGAAATCGTGAATGAGATTGGCGGATTTCATCCGGAATTCAATGGTGCGCAGGATTACGATCTGATCTTCCGCTGTACAGAGAAGGCGAGAGGTATCTACCATGTACCGAAAATTCTTTACCACTGGAGAACCCATAAGGCTTCTACTGCGGACAATCCGGCAAGTAAAATGTATGCATTTGATGCGGGAAAGAGAGCGATTGAAGAACACTTAAAACGAGTGGGAGAAAAGGGCGAGGTCAGCCATACAAAAGATCTTGGATTTTATCGGGTAAAATATCCGGTGATCGGAAATCCGAAGGTGTCAATTATTATCCCGAACAAAGATGAAATTGCATCTCTTGAGAAATGTATCCATTCCATTCGGGAAAAAACAGATTATAAAAACTATGAGATTATTGTTGTAGAAAATAATAGTGAAAAGAGCGAAACATTTGAGTTTTATAAGAAAATTGAGCGTGACTGGCTGAAGGTAATTTATTGGGATCGAGAGTTTAATTATTCGGCAATCAATAACTTTGGTGTACGGCATGCCACAGGAGATTATCTGCTCTTCCTGAATAATGATGTGGAAGTGATCAACAGTGACTGGATGACGGAAATGCTGTCTCATTGTCAGAGAAAACATGTCGGAGTTGTAGGGGCGAAGCTTTACTATCCGGACAATACGATTCAGCATGCAGGAATTGTTATTGGGATCGGCGGAATTGCTGGGAATATGTTTACCGGTATGTCGAGAAGCTTTACAGGATATCTTCACAAAGCATCGATTCAGCAGGATTTAAGCGCGGTGACGGCGGCATGTATGATGGTGGAGCGTCATGCATTTGAGAAGGTAAAGGGATTCGAGGAAGATCTGGCAGTGGCATTTAATGATGTAGACTTCTGTTTGAAAATTCGAAAAGCAGGATATCTTATTGTATATAATCCGAATGCAGAGTTATATCACTATGAATCAAAAACACGGGGAAAAGAAGACACGAAAGAAAAGCTGAAACGCTTTCAGGGTGAGATTGATTACATGAAAAAGCGTTGGAGTCAGATTCTTGAGCAGGGAGATCCCTATTACAATGTGAATTTTTCGTTGATAAAATGTGATTATTCTTTGAAGAATAACGACAGAAAGTCATAGATTAAAAATGTGCGAAAAGGGCGGGTTTTGTTAAAAACTTGCCCTTTTTTTCATTCAATGGTATAATAAAAAAAGTTTATCCTAAATTTGTGCATATTTTTGAAGCAGTTTGGGCAGATTAAGGAAAATTTAAGACAAAAAATATTGAGTTTCAGAAACTCCTGTTATATGATAGAACAGTCATTTTAGGTAAAGGAATTATATTATGTACAAGAAGAATAAAAAAAGCTGGGTAAAGCATCTTGACTTTTTGCTGTTAGATGCGCTCTGTCTGGAAATTACATTTTATATTTCATATATGATTCGTGTGGATAAGATGTTTCGTTTTCCGGTCATTCAGGATTACTATGACAGGCTTGCACTTGTATTGCTGTTGTTAGATCTTTCGATTGTATTTTTTACAGAGGCTTATACCGGGATTCTGCGCAGGAATCGGGTTCAGGAGCTAAAAGCGGTTGTTATGCACTGTACAGCGATCTTTCTTGGGATTACCGTTTATCTGTGGGTAACAAAGCAATCGGAGATTTATTCTCGCCAGGTTATTCTTGTATTCTGGGCAGCATCTATCTTTGTGGAATATTTTGGAAGATGTATTTTGAAGATTATTGTAAGACAATACATGATCCACAGAAAGAAATTTTCTAAAATGATCATTATTACAGAAGAGAGATATGCTCTGGAATGTGTTTCTGATTTTAGAGATAATCGCTATAAAGAATTTGAAGTAGCAGGCGTGGTGCTTCTGGATGTGGACAAGACCGGTGAAGAAGTGTACGGAGTGCCTGTTGTTGCGGCGGCAGATACCTTTCTTGAGTATGTCCGTCTCAATGTGGTAGATGAGATTTTTATTCATGGAGATACAAGGGAAGGCAGCGAGGCTTTGGCAAATGAGCTGATCGAACTTGGACTGACAGTTCATTTCAGTCTTGTGCGAGAATCACAGCTGATGCCAAATAAGATGGTAGAGCATTATGGAAGATACATGGTCTTGACCTCCAGTATGAAGATTGCGACTACGAGACAGCTGTTTTTAAAGCGGGCGATGGATATTGTTGGAAGTCTTGTCGGACTTTTCATTACAGGAATTGCCTTTCTGATTTTTGCACCGATTGTTAAGATTCAGTCTCCGGGACCAATCTTCTATTCACAGATACGCGTCGGAAAGAATGGACGTCAGTTTAAGTTTTACAAATTCCGCACGATGGTCGTTGGAGCAGATGCAATGAAGAAAGACCTTATGGCACAAAACGAGATGAAAGGGCTCATGTTCAAGATGGAGAATGATCCCCGCATCTTTGGCATCGGAAAATTTATGCGTAAATATTCCATCGATGAACTTCCGCAGTTCTGGAATGTGCTGAAAGGGGATATGAGCCTTGTCGGGACAAGACCGCCGACAGTGGAAGAGTTTAAACAGTATGAGCTTCATCATAAAGCAAGGCTTGGCATCAGACCGGGACTTACCGGAATGTGGCAGGTCAGTGGACGGAGCGATATTAAAGATTTTGAAAAGATTGTGGCACTGGATACCCAGTATATATCCAATTGGTCACTGGGAATGGATATGCGGATTTTGTTCCGTACAGTCCTTGTAGTGCTGACAGGAAAAGGATCATCATGATAGATATTTCAATTGCAATTGTAGCTTATCATAACGAGACGGATGTGAGAAATGCGGTATGTTCCATTGAGGAGCATACCGCTGTGACTATATCCAAACAGATTTATATTATTGATAACAGCATTCAGACGAATACGCTTGCAGATTTGTCCCGGGAATTTTCAGATGTAATCTACATGCGAACAGGAGAGAACCTCGGATTTGGAGGCGGACATAATTATGTGCTTCCGAATCTGGAGTCAAGGTTCCATGCAATTGTGAATCCGGATATTCTTTTGAAAGAAGATACGTTTTCGATTCTTCTTGAATTTATGAAGGATGAGACGATTGGAATGGCTGTGCCAAGAATGGTGGACGAACAAGGAATGCGTCAGGATGCGTACCGGAGAGAACTTACGGTGGCGGATATGGGAATCCGGATGTTTTTGCCGAGGTGTTTCAGGAAAAGGCAGCGATACCATACGATGCAGGAAATGGATTATACAAAAGCTTTTGAGGTGCCGTTTGCGCAGGGAAGTTTTTTGTTTATTCGTACAGAATTGTTTTGCAGGCTTGGGGGATTTGACCCGCGGTATTTTATGTACATGGAAGATGCAGATTTGTGTCGCCGGGTAAGGCAGGAAAAGCGTCTTGTTTATTGCCCGGATACAACCGTGATTCACCGCTGGGAGAAGGGATCGCACAAAGATATGAAGCTTCTGCTCTGTCATGTGATTTCAATGATGAAATATTTTCACAAATGGGGGTGGAAGCTGTGGTAGATCAAATCCGCATTTCGGTTGCTGTTGTGACTTATAATGGAGTGCGTTATCTGGAACAGCAGCTGGTTTCGATTTTGAATCAGCTTGGCGAAGAAGATGAAGTTGTAATTTCGGATGACGGATCAAACGACGGAACAATTGATTTGATTCGTTCTTTTCAGAAGACAGATTCCAGAATACGTCTGATAAGCGGACCGGGAAAAGGCGTTAAGAAGAATGTAGAACACGCGCTTTTGCACACCAGAGGGAAATATATATTTCTGGCAGATCAGGACGATATATGGATAGATACAAAGGTGGAAACCGTTCTGAATTGTTTTAGGGAAAAGCATTGTATGGTAGTGATCCACGATGCCCATGTATTTGCCGGAGAAAACCCTGAAGAATTTATGATGGATTCTTTTTTTGATTTTCGAAATGCAGGAGCAGGAGTTGTGAAAAATATTGTGAAAAACAGCTATATCGGATGCTGCATGGCATTTCGGAGGGAACTTCTTGAAACGGTTATTCCGATTCCGTCCCGGATTGAGATGCATGATCAGTGGATCGGAGTACTGGGAGATGCACTGTTTGGCGAGTCCTGTTTCTACAGGAAGCCTTTATTACTGTATCGAAGGCATGGAGAGAATCAATCCGATATGAAGCATTATGGAATCTTTAAGATGATTCGTAATCGGATCGTATTTGTAAGTTGTTTTGTGACGCGGATGATACGGGAGAAAGTCTGTGGCAGGCAAAGAGGAAAACATAAAGGAGTATAAATATGACAGATCGACGAAATTCTGAGAGAGACAGAAGGCGTCGGCCGGATGACAGGCGGCGCAGCGATGAATATAGAAGGCAGGAGAGCAGGCGGCAGTATGACAGCCAGAGCAGGCCGGAAGGAAGAAGACAGAATCCGGAACGAAGAAGACCGGAAGAGCGTATGAGTGCAGAAGAGCGCAGAAGACGAGAAGAAATCCGGCGGAGAAATGAGCGGAGGAGGTCAGAGGACCGGAGGAGTTATGAAGAGCGAAGCGCAGTCAGAAGAGAGCCAGAAGATTACGGAGAACGCAGGCGTCCATCTAAGAAGGAGGTACGCAGGCAGAAAGAAGAGCTGCGCAGGAAACGCAAGCGAAAACGGATCATACTTCTTGTGTCTGAACTTGTAATTCTGGCAGTGCTCTGTGTTGTTGCATATGGAGTGATGAAGCTTGACAAAATAGATTATACAAAGCTGGATAAAGGAAAATTGGAAGTGTACCGTGATACAGGTCCATATACCAATATAGCGCTGTTTGGGCTGGATTCAAGAGATGGGGAGATCGATGGCGGTGTTCGAAGCGACTGTATGATGGTGGCAAGCATTAATAATAAGACTGATGAGGTTAAGATTATTTCTGTCTATCGTGATACACTTTTGAAACAGGAGGATGGCGAGTTTGCAAAGGCCAACAGCGCATATGCAAGAGGCGGTCCACAGGCAGCAATTGCATTGATGAATCGAAATCTGGATTTGGATATTCAGAACTATATCAGTGTTAACTTTAATTCACTTGTAGACATTATCGATGCACTTGGAGGAATTGAAATTGAGCTGACAGAAGAAGAACGAATACATATGAATAATTACCAGGTAGAGACGGCAGAAGTTGTGGGACAGGCGGTGCAGGAAGTTGAAGAGGCAGGACTTCAGAAGCTGAATGGAGTGCAGGCTGTTTCCTACTCAAGAATCCGCTATACAGATGGAGGAGATTATAAGCGTGCAGAGCGTCAGAGACTTGTTCTGCAAAAGATGGCAGAGAAAGCTCAGAAAGCAAATCTTCTGACATTGAATAAATTGCTTGATAAAGTACTTCCACAGATTTCTACAAGTTTTTCTCAAGCGCAGCTGCTTGGTATGGCGACAAATGCATTGTCTTATAAAATCGGAGAAATGAAAGGATTTCCATTTGAAGTTGCAGGAACAGATAAGATTGCAGGAGATAAGGCATCTTATGTGATTCCTGTTGGCATTGCAAATAATGTGACTCAACTTCATCGATTCCTTTTTGATGAAGAAAATTATGTGCCATCTGATATTGTTCAATCAATCAGCAATGAAGTGAGTGAATTATCCGGAATTTATCCGGAAAATGAATAGAAAGTGGGAAAGATAAGGGGGAATTTCCGCATAAATGTTGAAATTTTTGGCAAAATACGCTAATATAAGTGGGAATTTGAATATTTGTAAACATATCGAGAAAGGATAGGATTATGGCTGCAAGAAGGAGAAGAAGAGGAAGAAGAAAGCAGAAAAGAGGTTTTTCTTCCTGGTCGGCAGGAGCGAAGGTAGCTGCAATTATTGGAGGGACTTTTTTGTTCCTAATGACCTGCGGAATCGTTATTGTTGCACAGAAACTAGGAAAGATTGACTATCAGAAGATAGATCCGAAGCGCCTTAGTATTTCCGAAGAGGTGGAGCGGCAGACGGGGGTAGTAACATTTGCCCTCTTTGGACTGGATTCCCGTACTGGTCAGCTCGATAGAGGTACATTAAGTGATACAATGATTATCGCAGTACTTGACCGGGAGACAAAAGAGATAACGATGTCATCTGTTTATCGGGATACGCTTGTACAGATGGAAGATGGTTCATACAATAAAGCCAATGCAGCATATGCGTTCGGGGGACCACAGGAAGCGATTTCAATGCTGAACCGGAATTTTGACTTAAATATTGAAGATTATGTATCAGTGAATTTTAATGCACTTGTCAATGTGATCGACGCGCTTGGCGGAGTAGACCTTGACGTGACAGAAGACGAAGTTCCGCATTTGAATAACTACCAGGTGGAGACATCGAAGGTAGTGGGACAGGAGCGGATTCCGCTGGAACATGGTGGAATGCAGACGTTGAATGGTGTACAGGCAGTTTCGTTTGCCCGAATTCGTATTATCGGGGGCGATCAGCAGCGTACAGAACGCCAGAGACGTTTGATCCAGGCAATCACAGATAAGGCTCAGACGGCAAGTCTTTCTACGATCAATAAGATTATTGACCAGGTATTTCCGCAGATTTCCACAAGCTTATCGCTTGGAGAAATTTTGGATTATGCCAAAGATGCGTTTAAGTATAAGCTGGGAGAGAGTAAGGGCTTCCCATATGATCAGTTCTACAATACACTTTCCGGTATCGGAAGTGTAGGAGTAGTAAATGATCTTCCGGCGGATGTGACAGGACTTCATCAATTCCTTTATGGTGCAGGAACACCATACACGCCTTCTTCTACTGTTGTAGAGATTGGACAGGAGATGCTGTACCGCGGACAAGGAAATGGCAGCAGTGGTAATAGCAAATATGATAATGATGATACAGATGATAGCTCATATTCCGAAGAGACTAGTAACGAATATTATAGTGATGATAGTGATTCTTATAATGAGGATATTGGAAGTGACGAATCGGAATACAATGAGAGTTCGGGAGAAATGACCGAATAGTCAGGAGGTTTATGATGAATAAGATACGAAAGAAAATAGGAACGCTGTTGGCAATCTGCCTGCTCCTTCCGTGCTTTTCTATAGTGGCACATGCAGCAAGTGGCGAGCTTACGTTTTCGGATCCGACGACGAAAGTGGGAGAAACGGTAACAGTAAAAGTGAAGTTGGATGCTTACGGTTCTCCGATTGGCGACGGGGATATTACAGTAACATATGATCCGGAAAAGTTGGAATTTGTCAGTGGACAGAATGCCAGTGGTGGAAGTGGTACAGTAAATTTATCTACAACCGGTGATGGTTCTGTTACAGAACTTAATTATACAATGGAGTTCCGGGCTTTAGCAGAAGGCGCAACAAATATTGAAGTGTCAGGATATACTGCATACCTTTACAATGACGAGACGCTGGATGTTACACTTGGCTCTTCGGCAGTAACGATTGAACCGGGAGATGGTACTGTGCAGCAGCCGGTTGCTGCGACTGGAACAGGAACAGGGCCGGAAGTGACGGTAAATGGAGCAAAGTATAAAATTAATGGAACATTTGCAGATGTATTGATTCCGGAAGGGTTTGTGCGAACTACACTGACATATGAAGGACAGGAATGCCAGGTGCTGCAGCAGGAAACAAGTGGTCTTTATATGATCTATCTGACAGGTACAGATGAAACAAGTGATATGTTTCTCTATAATGCAGAGACGGGAGAATTTTCTGCATGCGAGAAAATCCGTCTTTCAGATACAAATGATATTTTTTTGATGCAGTTTAAACCGGATATGGAACTTCCGAGTGAATATAAAAGCACAGAAGTAGAAATGAATGATGTTATTTATCCGGCTTGGCAAGATCCTTCCAGACAAGAGTTTTATATTGTATATGCATTAAATAGTGCGGGGCAGAAGAATTTTTATCAGTATGATGCGTCCGAAACTACATATCAGCGTTATGTCGCAACTGTTGTAGACGACAAAGAAGAAAAAGCAACAGGCTTTTTTGGGAAAATTGAATCAAAATTAAAAGAGAATTTAAGTAAACTTTTGATTGGCGTGTGGGCAATATTTATTATTATGTTGATCATTTTAATTGTTCTTGCTGTAAAACTGAAACATCGCAACGAAGAATTGGATGATTGGTATGAAGATTTTGGAGATGAATATGAAGAGAAGCTGAAGGCAGAACAAATTGCAGCCCAAAAGGCGAAGAAGAAAAAGGCAGCGGCGAAATCGTCTCAAAAACGGACACCAGAAAAGAAAAAAAAGAATTATGATTATGATGAGTTGGAAGATGATTATGATGATGAGTTAGATGACGATTTTTATGATGAGCTGCCGGATCAGGGTGATTATGATGCTGACGCTTATGAAGATGATTCTTATGACGACTATGATGACGATTACGATGATTATGAAGACGATTATGATCGTAAGAAACGGGCGAAAGAAACCACTGAGTTTTCTTTAAATTTCATAGATTTAGATTAGTTTGAGCAGGATGGAAATTTTCCATCCTGTTTTCAATTTTTTTTTAAGAAATGAACACATTTCTTTCACAATTAGACAGTAAACTACAATCATAGAAAACAGGAAGGAGACTTATATTATGAGTAATGAATATAGCTATCAGATTCCAAATGATGGGGATCAGAATTATACAGAATCAAATCAGGAACCGGAGAACAAAAGACCGAAGAAAAAAGGCAGGAAGGCAGTTGCGGTTGTCTGTGCCGGAATGGTATTTGGATTAGTGGCGTCTGTTACATTTCAGGCATCGAACTATATGGTGGAAAGAGTGCTTGGTAAATCTGAACAGACAGCGAGTACAACAAAGAATACATCCAGTTCCAGTACCAATGTAAACAGTACAAAACTGACGCAGACAAAAAGCACTGTTACTTCAGATATTTCTGAGATTGTGGAGAATGCAATGCCTTCTGTTGTTTCCATCACGAATATTAGTGTTCAGCAGGTGCAGAGCTTTTTCCAGGGAACGCAGGAATATGAGAGTCAGAGCAGCGGCTCAGGAATTATTATCGGGAAGAATGATTCAGAGCTTCTTGTTGTAAGTAATAATCATGTTGTTTCCGGAAGTGATACGTTGACAGTGACATTTATCAATAATACAAGTGTAGAGGCTCAGATTAAGGGTACAGATCCGGACAAAGATCTGGCTGTAGTTGCAGTTCCGCTTGATAAGATTGATGAGGATACGATGAGCCAGATTGCCGTTGCAACACTTGGAGATTCTTCTGAATTGAAAGTCGGAGAGCCGGTTATTGCCATTGGAAATGCTCTTGGCTATGGACAGTCTGTGACAAATGGTATTGTCAGCGCCAAAGACCGTACATTAAGTTCTTCTAATCCGGAAGGAGAGACAGAAGAGAATTCTGTAAAATATATCCAGACAAATGCAGCGATTAATCCGGGTAACAGCGGTGGAGCTCTTTTGAATATGAACGGTGAAGTGATTGGAATTAACACTGCGAAAGTTGCAGACAGCGCCGTAGAAGGTATGGGATATGCGATTCCGGTTTCGGACGTAAGCGATATTATTGAGGATCTTATGAACCGGACAACACGGACGAAAGTCAATGAAGGAGAGCAGGGCCAGCTCGGTATTACAGGATTTGACGTGGCAGAAGAGAATGCCGCAATGTACGGTATGCCAAAAGGTGTGTATATTTCTAAAATTGCCGAAGGAAGCGGAGCCGAGAAGGCAGGATTAACAAAAGGAAGTATTATTGTGGAATTTGACGGAACGGCAATTGACAGTATGGCAACACTTCAGGAACGTTTGCAGTACTATAAGGCCGGTGAGACGGTTTCTGTGACAGTGCGAGTGCCAAGTGCAACGGGAGAATATACAGAGAACACAGTGGATGTCACTCTTGGAGAACGCACAACAGCAAAATAAAATGATAAAAAGCTGTAGAATATTCAGAGGATTCTCTGATATCTACAGCTTTTTATGTCATTAACAGTCTGAGTCTCTCAGGCGAAGGATTTCGTCGATCAATTCTTTTGCAGCCTCTTCTTTTGTGAGCAGCTGCAGCTCTTTTGTCGTATCTTTTGTAATCAGTGTAATGATATTGGTATCTGTGCCAAATCCGGCGCCGGCTTCTTTTAAATTATTAGCCGCAATCATATCCAGATTTTTTTTCTCTAATTTCGCTTTGGCATGTTCGATTAAATGTTCTGTTTCCATTGCAAATCCGCAGAGAAATTGTCCGTTTTGTTTATGACTTCCAAGAAAAGCGAGAATATCATCGGTCCGTGTGAAGGTAAGAGTCATATCTGAGCCGGACTTTTTGAGTTTTTCATCAGCAATCTGAGCTGGACGGTAATCTGCGACGGCTGCAGCTTTGATGATGATATCCTGCTCCTGACTGCGGGAAGTGACAGCTTCAAACATATCGCGGGCTGAAAGAACCGGTACAACGTCTACAAAAGGCGGTGGTTCAATCGAAGTTCGTCCGGTTACTAATGTGACAGAAGCTCCGCGGAGCATGCAGTTTCTTGCGATGGCATATCCCATCTTACCGGTAGAGTGATTGGAAACGAAACGCACAGGATCAATGGCTTCGATTGTCGGACCGGCAGTCACAAGAACGTGAAGTCCGTCCATATCTTTTGGGAAAGCCAGTTCCCGCAAAATGTATTGAAGCAGTGTATCCGGTTCCGGCATCTTTCCGGCGCCGGTATCTCCGCAGGCAAGATAACCGGTGGCAGGGGTAATAATCTCCATGCCGTATCCGCTTAGACGTTTTAGATTATCCTGTACGATCGGATTCTCGTACATGCGTGTGTTCATTGCCGGAGCGATTAGTTTCGGGCACTGACAGGCAAGAACAGTTGTTGTCAGCATATCATCTGCAATTCCGAAAGCGAGCTTTCCGATGACATTGGCTGTAGCCGGAGCGATCATTACAAGATCGGCTTTCTTTGCAAGAGATACATGTTCTACTTGAAATTCAAAATTCCGGTCAAAGGTATCGACCAGACATTTGCGTCCGGTCAATGTCTCAAATGTGATCGGGTTGATAAAGTTTGTAGCGTTTTGTGTCATGATTACATGAACTTCTGCATGCTGTTTGATAAGCATACTGGCAAGTGAAGCAGACTTATAGGCAGCGATGCCGCCGGTAACGCCAAGAATGACAGTTTTTCCCTTTAACATAATGATAGTCCTTTCCAAAAATTCTGGACTCATTTTATCATATTCCCGCTGAAATTGCACGCAGAAAACAAGGAGAAGTAAGTGGGAAATGTTGTTTTTGAAAAATGTGTGTGCTATAATGTCTCCGTATTGTATCTCCGGAAAGGAGAATAATAACAAGGAGGAAAATTAAATATGAGTGAAACAAAAACAGTAAGAGCAGGAAATTCAGCAAAGACAATGTCAGTTGTACAGATTGCCCTGTTTGCGGCGGTGATTGTTATTATGGCATTTACCCCGTTTCTTGGCTTTATTCCTCTCGGTTTTACAAGAGCGACCATTATACACATTCCGGTGATTATAGGTTCGATTCTCTTTGGGCCGATGCAGGGAGCAGTGCTTGGATTTGTTTTTGGGCTGACAAGCTTTGTAAATGCAACGATGAATCCGACTGTGACATCATTTGTGTTCACACCGTTTTACAGTGTGGGAGATATACATGGTGGGTTTGGAAGCTTGATTATTTGCTTTGTTCCGCGAATTCTAACAGGTGTTGTGCCGTACTATGTATACCGGCTGTTCGATAAGATTGGAAAAAATTATCCGAAGAAACAAACACTGGCGCTTGGAATGGCGGGACTGACAGGTTCCCTTACGAACACACTGCTCGTTATGAACTTCATTTATGTATTATTCGGAGAAAGTTATGCCGCAGTGCAGAATGTATCGGTCAAATCATTATATGGTGTGATTTTGTCGGTGATTCTTGTAAATGGTATTCCGGAAGCAATCGTGGCTGTCTGCGTTGTAACACTTGTAACCCGCACGCTGCTGCATATAAAATTTGTGAGAAGATAAGGATGAGAAGTAATGATGGTACTTGCAATTGATATAGGAAATACAAATATTGTAATTGGATGTCTGCGGACAGCAGAGGACGTTGTGTTTGTAGAGCGCCTCTCTACAGATGCAACAAAGACAGTTCTGGAATATGCAATCAGTATTAAAAATGTATTAGAATTATATGGAATAGAAGGAAAAGATCTGGATGGTGTTATCATCTCTTCTGTTGTTCCTCCGGTTACCAATCAGATGAGAGAATCGGTGGAAAAAGTGACGGGATTAAAGGCAATGGTTGTGGGACCGGGAGTAAAAAACGGCCTGCATATTCAGATGGATAATCCTGCTCAGGTAGGAAGCGATCTGATTGTCAATGCGGTTGCAGCGCTGCATGAGTATCAGCCTCCGCTGATTGTAATCGACATGGGAACTGCGACGACACTTTCTGTTGTAGACCGGGAGCGGAATTATATCGGAGGAATGATTTTGCCGGGAATAAGAGTTTCTCTGGATTCCCTTGTCAGCAGAACCTCTCAGTTATCTAAGATCAGCCTGGAAGCTCCTAAGCGTCTCATTGGGAAAAATACGACAGAGTGTATGAAGAGTGGTGTCGTGCATGGAAATGCAGCCTGCATCGACGGTATGATTGAACGGATCGAGACGGAACTTGGAGAAAAAGCAACGGTGCTTGCTACAGGTGGTCTGGCACAGGTGATTATACCGCATTGCCATCATGAAATTATTGTAGATGATGCGCTGCTGTTGAAAGGATTGCTTCTGATTTACTTGAAAAATCAGGAAGAACCGAAGAAACGGCGCAGATAATCAGATTATCGGTCCGGTATGCGCTATAAGGAAGGCAGAAGAACAGAAAAATAAATATATCAAAAGGCAGTACGTTTAAAGTATGTATAAACTTCTAAACGTGCTGTCTTTTTTTATTGTGAGAAAAAAATAACAGAGAGAAAAGGAAGGAAAGAGAGATATTTTTCGTAACAAGAAATGATTTTAGCAATTTTTTATGCTAAAATTACCAATATATAAGTAAAATACAGTTAAAAAAGGAGGTGGAGTGATATAAAAATAACAAATATTTAGTAATATAATTACTAAATAAAACAAGTAAATTAGTAAAAAGATTAAAAAAGTAATAAAAATATACAAAAAAATAATTAAAAACAGAATAAAATAATAGAAAGGTGCTAAAACAGATGCTATAATTACATTATCAAAAAAGTTCGAAAGTAAAAAGTAGTAAAACTGTTTGGTAAAAAAGGTGGTAAAATGACGACGTTAAAGGATGTGGCAGCAAAGGCAGGCGTATCACAGGCCGCAGTTTCAAGGGTGTTAAAGAATGACAGAACATTTTCCGTATCGGAGGGAACGCGACAGAGGATTTTGAGAGCAGCTGAAGAGCTGGAATACCGGGGGCGTTCAGAACGGTTGGAACATACATTCGTAGACCTGCCGAAGGGAAAGATAGGAATCTTTCTTTTATATCAGGAATTGCTGGAAATTGAAGACAGTTATTATCAGATTGTTCGTCTGAGTTTAAAACGGGAACTGGAAAAGAATGGTATGAAGGTCGAAGAGATCTTTCTGGATACGATGGAAAAAGGAATCGAAAAGTTTTCAGAATTTCAGGGGATTGTCTTAGTCGGTCATCCGGGACTGTGGTTTCATGCAAGCGAGCTGAGGACATTGCTCAGAGAAGCAAATATTCCTGTTGTCTGTGCAGATTTTGAACTGGAAGACGGAGAATTGAATGCGGATTACATTGTCAATGATTTTGAGAGTGTTGTGCAGAAAGCGGTAGAGTGTTTTGAAAGAAACCGATATCAGGAAATTGGTTATATCGGAACGTATGGAATTGAGGTTTATGGGGCGCTAAAGGCAGACAGGCGTTATTTGTATTTTAAAAAGATGTTAGAGCAAAGAGGATTGTTCCGGGAAGAATTTGTCTGGCTGACAAACAATAGCTATATTACGAATGGATATGAACTCGGAAAGAAAATCTTAAGAGAACATCGTAAGCTTCCGAGAGCGGTATTTGCAGAAAATGATAGTCTTGCCATTGGATTTCTGCGTGCGCTGAAAGAAAATGCAGTCAGTGTTCCGGATGAAATTGCAATCATTGGATGCAATGATGTGCAATCAGCAGCATTTATGACCCCGCCGCTGACAAGTGTGAAGTTAGCGAATGATTTGATCGGAACAATGTCAGTGCGGCTTCTACTGGAGCGGATGATGAGCGGAAGAACAGAGAGTGTGAAGGTTGTTGTTCCGAATCACCTGATGGTTCGGGGAAGCTGCAGTGACAGTCAGCCGTTATAACTATAAAAGATAAAAGCAAACTGCCGGTGACGGGCAGAAAAATATTACAAAAACAAAAAAAGGAAATGATTTTAGGAGGGCCGATATGGAATTTAATTATCAACATCAGGACTGGAGCAATCTGAAGGTACTTGGAAGAAACCGGATGCCGGTTCGTCCATTTTACACAGGATGGCAGTCGAAAGAAGATGCAAGAACAAAGAAAAAAGAAGAGAGCGGAAAGTATACTTGTCTGAATGGAACATGGAAATTTGCTTATTTTACATCACCGTTCCTTGTTCCGGAAGGCTGCACAGCAGAAGTGTTTGATGACAGCGAATGGGATCAGATGCCGGTTCCGGGACATTGGCAGTTAAATGGATATGATCATCCACACTATAATGATGCTTACGCATTATTCCCGATTACAGATGATCCGACAATTCAGGCAGACAATCCGACAGGGGTGTACCGCAGAACACTGCAGATTGAAAAACAGGATACATTGGAATATATTTTACGGTTTGACGGTGTGGAAAGCGCTTATCATGTTTGGGTAAACGGACAGCAGGTTGGATATAGTCAGGGACCGAGAAATACAGCAGAATTTGACATTACACCATATGTAAAGCATGGAGAAAATGTGCTTGCTGTTGAAGTTTATAAATATTCTGACGGAAGTTACCTTGAGAATCAGGATATGTGGTGGTTTGCAGGAATCATCAGAGATGTAGCGCTGATTACCCGTCCGCTTGTTCATTTATCCGATTATAAGATTGACGCATTGCTGGAAGAGGATCTTTCCACAGGAAGTTTTCATGGAGAGCTTATCGTTGAAAATCATACCGCAGAGACAGTGGAACTTACGATAGAGACAGAATTATATGACGGAGCGAAGAAAGTTTTTGCAGAAGAACATCCGGTAATTCTTTCCGGTGTAAACGCAGATGATGAGAATCAATGCCGGGAAGGCAAAATGACAGTTGTAATCGATCAGAAGATTCCGGAAGTACAGCCGTGGTCAGCGGAAGTTCCGTATTTGTATGATGTTGTTATGACGGTAAAACAGAATGGAGAAGTCGTTGAGGCATACTCCTGCCGGACAGGATTTCGGACAATCTGTTTAAAAGACGGACTGTTCTACGTCAATGGCGTTCCGATTAAATTAAGAGGCGTGAACCGTCATGACTGGAATGAACATACAGGACGCTGTATCCGGGAAGAAGATATGCTGGCAGACTTATATCTGATGAAACAGAACAACATCAATGCGGTTCGTACATCACATTATCCGCCGACACCGGTATTTTTGGATATGTGTGATACCCTTGGACTTTATGTAATGGAAGAAGCGGATCTGGAATGCAACCAGATGTCTTATACAAAGAAAATGAACCGTATCAGTGATGATACACTTTGGGAAGCAGCTTATATTGATCGTGCAGAGCGCATGGTAAGAAGGGATAAGAACCATCCATCCATTCTGTTCTGGTCTCTTGGAAATGAATCCGGATTCGGTTCCGCCTTTGTGGAAGAAGGAAAATTTGTGAAAGCATATGATCCGACAAGATTAATCCACTATGAAGAAGACAGAGATGCTTCTATTGCAGATGTTTACAGTACGATGTACACAAGACACCATCAGTTGGAGATGCTTGGAAAAGATACTTCAAAACCAAAACCGCATGTGGTATGTGAATATGCTCATGCAATGGGAAATGGTCCGGGAGGATTAAAGGAATACTGGGAAATCTATGAGAAATATCCTCGCCTTCAGGGTGGGTTCATCTGGGAGTGGGTTGACCACGGTTTAAAGAAAACAGATGAAAATGGAAAATCCTATTATACATACGGTGGAGATTATGAAGATCATCCAAACAGTGGCGCATTCTGCTGTGACGGACTGATCCAGGCAGACCGCACACCGACACCGGCAATTCTGCAAGTGAAGAAAGTGCTGGAACCGGTTGTTTTCCACGGCTTTGATCCATGTACAGGAATGATCACGGTAGAAAATAAATATGACTTCCAGGGATTAGAGCATTTGGAAGCAACAGCAGTGATTGAATATCCGGAAGCAGGAACAACTGTAAAAGAAGTTGCAGTAGACTTGAGCGGAATCAAACCGCATGAGATGAAGCAGGTTCAGATTTATCATCCGGAAGAATTACAGCTTGGGGATGCAGCAGAAGACTGTTGGATGACAATCCGTGTTGCGTATCGCGAGAAACCGGTATGGGCAGCAGAAGAACACCATGAAGTTGCATTCCATCAGGAATTATTAAAAGCAGGTGTGAAAGAAGTTCAGACAGCTCCGGCGGCAGAGCTTCAAGTATCTGAGGCAGCAGGAGTGATCCTTGTTCAGGGAACAGACTTTGAAGTTGGATTTGACCGTGTTCATGGAAACCTGTGTAAATATGTATTTAAAGGAGAGACGCTGATCCAGGAAGGAAAAGATATGAACTTCTGGCGTGCTCCGGTAGATAATGATATTAATGCAAGAAAAATCTGGCAGACAGGCATGATCGATCATGTATGCAATGTTGTAGAAAATGTTGCAGTAGAAGAGAAAGAGAATGAAGTTGTGATTGTTGTAAAACAGTTCTATGCGCCGATTATTCTTGAATGGAAGATTTTAATTAAAGCTGAGTATCACATCAGCACAGAAGGAGTAGTCACTGTAAAATACCACGGAACACCGGTTGGAAATCAGCTTCCGGAATCCTTCCCTAGAATCGGGCTGCGTTACGTTCTTCCAAAAGAATGTGAACAGGTAAAATGGTATGGAAGAGGACCTCTGGAAACTTATAAGGACTGCAAAGAAGGAAACAGATTCGGCTGCTTTGAAAGCACAGTGTCAGATTTCTATTTCCCATATGTAGTACCTCAGGAAACAGGAAACCATGAGGATACAAAATGGGTAGAATTTGCAGGAAAGAATGGACGTATTCTCCGCATTGAAGCGAAAGATACATTTGCATTTGGAGCATTGCACTATACGCAGGAAGCGCTTACAAAAGCAACGCATACGAATGAAGTAGAACCGATGGAAGAGACTGTACTTTGTATCGATTATGCACAGCATGGCCTCGGAAGTGCAAGCTGGGGAGCAGAATGTCTTGAGAAAGATCGTCTGCATCCGGAAGTATTCGAATTCGAATGGAGCATCAGCGGAAAATAAAAAAACATTCTGAATAAAAGGGAGGTAAAGGAATGAGCAGCAAAACAGGCGCAGATTATAGTCTGCCAAAGAGAAAAAGCTTAATGACAAGGAAAAATGCACCGTATCTGTTTCTGACACCAATGATTATTTTGTTTGCAGTGTTTATGATTTATCCGGTTATTAAGTCATTAATACTGAGTTTCCAGGATTTTACAGATGGACAGTATATTTTCTGCGGAATTCAGAACTATGTTACGATGTTCAAAGATCCAATCTTTTGGAAATCACTGAAAAACACATTTATTTACCTGGCAGTACAGGTACCGGTCATGGTAGTACTCTCACTGGTACTCGGAGTTATGGTGGAACAGGCTTTCTTAAAGTTCCGCTCCGGATTCCGTATGAGTATCTTCCTGCCGTCAGTAACAGCATTAGTAGCATATGCAATTGTGTTTAAGTTATTATTTAACACAGATTTTGGTCTTGTAAACCATGCACTAAGAGCACTTGGATTCACTGGAGTTGACTGGCTGAATACTGTGTGGGGTGCAAGAATGGCAATCATTATTGGTATCACATGGAGATGGACAGGATACAATACAATCATCATGATCGCCGGATTAAAAGGAATTCCGTTGGAGTTATATGAATCAGCAGATATTGACGGAGCAAATGCGTTCCAGAAATTCTTCTACATCACAATTCCGATGGTAAAATCCATCATTTTATTTGTCAGCATTACATCAACAATCGGTACATTGCAGTTGTTCGATGAATCTTTCATCTTAACAGGCGGAGGACCGGATAATGCTACCATTACAATTGGACATTATTTGTATAATACAGGATTCTCATATTACAAGTTCGGCTATGCAGCTGCAATCAGCTATGCACTCGTTGTAATCATTGGAATTTTGTCAATCATTCAGTTTAGAATGTCGAAAGGAGGAGAAGACTAATGAAGAAAAGTAAAGCAAATGTATCTAAAATCTTTACATATGTATTTCTTATAATTGCAGCATTTGTCTCTCTGTTTCCGTTCTACTTTATGTTTGTATCAGCGACAAATACAAATGCAGATATTTTAAGTGCGACACCAAAGCTTTTCTTTGGCACAAACTTATTAGCGAACCTGGCAAACTTAAATAAACGTCTGGATCTGGGAAGAATTCTGTTGAACTCCTGTATTTTGACATTTACTTATACAGGACTGGCAATGCTTCTCCACTCTATGTCAGGATATGCATTTGCAAAATATGAATTTAAAGGGAAAAACCTTATTTTTGGTATCATTATGGTAACAATGATGATTCCGGGACAGGTAATGTATGTGCCGCTGTTTACATTAATGAATAATATCGGTTGGGCAAATACATATCAGGCAGTTATCCTTCCGGGTCTGGCAGGAGCATTCGGAATGTTCCTGATGCGGCAAAATATGTTGGCATTCCCGACATCACTGATCGAGGCGGCGAGAATTGATGGATATGGCGAGTTCTCAATCTTTATGAAAGTCGTTATGCCTTCCATGAAACCTGCGCTTGGTGCAATGGGAATCTACATGTTCATGAGTATGTGGAACAGTTTCATGTGGCCGTTGATCATTTTAGGAACAAAATCTATGTATAACTTCCCGGTAGCGCTTTCTATGCTGGATGGAGTTGCATGGAGAAAAGATTACGGTGTAATTATGTTAGCGACAGTGTTTGCAGTATTACCAATCTTAATTGTCTTTCTTGTGTTTCAGAAACAGTTCGTTGCCGGCGTTATGGGTGGAGCTGTAAAAGAATAAATTTCATCAAAGGAGGAAAATGAAATGAAAAAGAAACTATTGGCAATTTTAATGGCAACAGCAATGACAGTATCATTAGCTGCTTGCGGCGGTGGCGGATCCGATGCGAAGAAAGAGGGCGGATCTGATGACGGAAAATTATCCGGTGAGATTACAGTATGGAGCTGGGATGTGGCTTTAGCTCATATGGAAGCGCAGGCAGAGAGATTCCAGGAGAAATATCCAGATGTAGAATTCAATTTTGAAGAGATGGGTGTTCAGCAGGTATACCAGAAAATGACAACATGTCTGCAGTCTGGAATCGGACTTCCGGATATTGTATCTCTCGAGGGTGAGCAAATGGCAAAATTCGGTGAGAAGTTCCCAGGTAAATTTGAAGAATTTACTGATATGATCAATAAAGATGATTTCTTCCCGATTAAGATCGCCGAATGTACAAGCGATGACAAAATTATCGCATATCCGTGGGATTCCGGCCCGTGTGGAATGTTCTACCGTGCAGACTTATTTGAAGAAGCCGGAATCAAAGCTGAAGATATCGTAACATGGGATGATTTCATTGAAGCCGGTAAAGTTTTGAAAGATAAAACAGGTGTTGACATGCTTTGTATGGCAGAGTCAAGAAGTGATGCTACATATCGTTTCATGTTAATGCAGCTTGGTAAGTTCTATTTTGATGCAGAAGGAAATCCGCAGGTAAATTCCGAAGAATCTATTAGAGCAATGGAAATGTGCAAAAAAATGTACGAAGCAGGTATTACATTTAATAACTCATCTTGGGATGATATGGTAGCAGGTATGACAGCTGACAAATTTGCATGTATCGCAGAGGCTGTTTGGATGGTTGGTTCTATCAAAGATGCAGCTCCGGATCAGGCAGGCAAATGGGCATGTATGCCACTTCCAAAATTTGATGCAGATGCAGAAGCAATGGGCGCATCTAACGGTGGATCAGTTCTTGCAGTTCCGTCAGCAAGTGAAAATGCAGAAGCAGCAAAAGAATTTGTAAAATTCTGTATGGAAGATGTTGATGCAAACGTAGAAGGATTCCAGAACTATGGTTTATATCCGTCATACCTTCCGGCATTAGAGTCAGAAGTATTCCAGGAAGGCGATGAATACTTTGGCGGACAGAAATTATTTGATATGTTTACAGAGATTGGTAAAACAGTACCACAGGTAAACTATACTTCTAACTTCGCAGAAGCAATTGAAATGTCTAAAAACTGTGTTGCAAGAGTGCTCCTGGAGGATGCAGATCCTGCAAAAGTTTTAAGTGACGAACAAGAAGAAATGGAAGCAAAATTCGGTAAATAATAATCGGGATGAAAGATAAGTGTTGGGGGTTTTCCCCCGGCACTTATTTTTAGAAGGGAGGATTATTTGTACGAGACAAAGAAGATAAAACGAGAGATCTACCACATCATTATTCCGATGATCCTGGAAAACATTCTCCAGATTTCAGCGAGTCTTATTACAACAGCGATGGTTGGAAGACTTCTGGCAAATGATATTTCTGCACAGGGGATCTGCGTCAGGATAACGGATACGCTGTGGGTATTTTATAAAGGAGTGGCAATTGGTGCTACGGTTCTGATTGCGCGCGCCTATGGTGCAGGAAAGAAAGAAAACTGCAGAAAAATTATGGAGCAGACGTTGCTGACAGAATTAGCAGTCGTTCTGCTTGTGCAGATTTTTTTATTTTTCCGCGCGGATATTTTCCTCGGATTCTTTTCGAAAGATCCACAAATTCTGACACTTGCACAAAGTTATATGAAAATTGTAGTGATAGGATTTACAGGAAATGTTATAATGACTCTTGTTACAGCAGCGTTTCAGGGATATGGAAATACAAAAACACCAATGTATATTGCGGCAGCAATGAATATTGTAAACATTGTCTGCGGTTATGTATTCATTTTTGGGATTGGTCCATTGAAAGGAATGGGAATTCAGGGTGCAGCTGCAGCGCTTGTTACAGCGCAGACATTTGGAGCTGTTCTTGGATTGTATTTGCTGTACAATAAGAAAAAGGGATTATTCTCAGATACGGTACGTCAGGGAAGTTTCTTTAAGCTTGACCGTAAATGCATTTATGAAGTATATACAACAGGAATTCCGGCAGCTTTGGAAAGCATGTTCTGGCAATTTTCAGCTATCATTTTAAGTAAGATTATTCTTTCTTACGGAGCGGCGGCATTTGCAGCTTATCAGCTTGGAATCCAGGCGGAAACGATTACGGAAATGCCTGCGATCGGCTTTAGTACGGCTTCCACAACATTGGCGGCGCGTGCAATCGGAAAGAGGGATCAGAAGCTGCAGAAAATATACTTTAAAGAACTTTTGAAAGTAGGAACAGCTATCAGTGTTGTAACATCGCTTCTGTTGATCCTGCTGCCAAAAGTATTTATGCAGATGATGACGAACAAACCGGAACTTCAGGCAATTGGTGTTGTATATGTGTTTGTGATGGGATTTATTCAGATTCCGCAGAACTTATCAAGAATATACAATGGAACAATCCGGGCGCTTGGTTATAAGAATACGCCAATGCTCGTAGCAGGATTTGGAATCTGGATCGTCAGAATTCCGCTTTGCCTGCTGGCAGCATTTGTTCTGAAGCTTCCGATCACAGCAATTTGGATTGTGATTGCATTGGATCAGCTTTCAAGATTCTGTCTAAGTGTATTTTTGTACGGACGTATCGGCAAGAAGAATCTATTCCCTGCAGATACATTAGAAATGGAGTAAAGAAACAATGAAAAACAAATTAGGAATTGCAGGACTTCTGGCAGTAACAATCATATGGGGAGGGGGCTTTGTAGCCAGCGATATTGCGCTTGTAGGGCTGACGCCTTTTCAGATTATGGCAATCCGTTTCCTGATTGCAACGATTGTAATGGCAGCACTTGCAGGAAAAGAGATTAAAACGATTCGGAAAGAAGAATGGAAATGCGGTGCAATTCTTGGATTCTTTCTGTTTGGAGGATTTGCACTTCAGATTATTGGACTTCAGTATACGACACCGTCCAAAAATGCATTTTTAACAGCTACGAATGTAGTGTTTGTTCCATTTATTGCGATGGTACTTTATAAGAGAAAAGTAAAAGCACAGTCTCTGGTAGGAGCGGCGATGGCAATCATAGGCGCCGGAGTGCTCTCGCTGCAGGCAGATTTCAGTATGGGAATCGGCGATGCCCTTACCCTTGTCTGTGCGGTCTGCTTCGCATTCCAGATTTTCCTGACAGGAGAATTTGTTGGAAGAATCCGGCCTATGGTACTGAATTTTATTCAGATGGCGATGGCATTTGTATGCTCTTTGGTGGGCTATCTCTTTTCAGGGGAGCTGGCGTTCCATGCAGATAAAAACAGCATCTGGGCAGTGTTATATCTTGGTCTGATCAGTACCTGCCTGACTTACTTTTTACAGACACTCTCACAGAGATATGTGGAAGAAACGAAAGCAGCTATTATTCTTTCAATGGAAGCAGTATTTGGAACAGTCTTTTCTGTTATTCTGCTTCATGAACAGGTAACCGCGAAGATGTTAATCGGATCAGCGCTGATCCTCGGAGCAGTGCTCGTTTCAGAACTTCCTGTATTTGCAGGCAAGGAGGCAAAAAATGTCCAGAAATTGGGAGAAAATCAATAGACAGATTGATACGTTTATTGAAAACAATCAAAATGAGATCATTGAAAATGTATGTCGTCTCGTAGGAATACCAAGTGTCGAGGAAGAAGGATGTACAGCATATCCATACGGGGCAAAATGTGCAGAAGCGCTGGACTTTTGTGCAGAGCTTGCCAAAGAAAAAGGATTAATTGTGGATAATTATGATTATTATGGCCTGGAGATCAGACTGCAAAAGGAGCAGAGTGGAAAACGACTGCTTTTTGCAGCACATGCGGATGTTGTTCCGGCATCGGAAGGAAATCTGTACCCGCCTTTTCAAGGAATTGTGGATAAAGGCTATATAATTGGACGCGGGGTGGTGGATGACAAAGCGCCGCTGATCGCGCTTTTATATGCGCTGGCATTTTTAAAAGAAGAAGAGCTGATTCCGATGAATGATATCCGACTGTTTGTAGGTTCCCACGAAGAAACAGATATGGAAGACCTGAAATATTATCTTCAAAGAGCGGGGCAGCCGGAGTTTGGAATTGCAGCGGATGATGATTTTCCGATTACGAATGGTGAGAAAAGCGTGTTGAAATTTCAGCTTAAAGGGAAAGAAACTGTTGATGAAGTCAAAGAACTATTGCAAAAAGACAGTACCGGAGAAGTGTTTGGACTGTCGGTAATAGATCCGGTTTGCGGAAGATCTCGATGCAAAGTGACAGAAGAAATCGATGAGATGACAAAAGAAAGAATTTTGTGCTGCGATCTGAGACTTCCGTCCAGCGAAAACCTTGATGAAGCTGAGAAAAAAATCCGCGCCTTTGCGGAAAAACAGGGATTAGAGATGACTGTTCTGAGACTGGATCAGGGGTATTGGATCTCAGAAGAGGAAGAAATCCCATCGCTTCTTGTAGAGTTGTATCATAAGCTGACAACATTGGAGGATCGTCCATATATTATGGAAGGATGTACCTATGCAAGACATTTTAAACAGGGATGCGGCTTTGGTGCGGGACAGCAGGGAGAGAAGAAACCATTTCCCGAAGGTCACGGAAGCGCTCACGGACCGGATGAGGCACAGAATATTCAGGTGCTTTTGCGGGCGTTAAAACTTGATATTCTGGCGGCATTGGCAATTGATGAGCTGTGGAGCAAGTAATCATTATGAATAAAGGGAGCTGGGCAGATGAGTGCGCCAGCTCCTTTTATCTGTGAATACAGGAAAATGCTTATGCTATGATGTCTGGCAGTTTCTGCGGTCAAATTCCGGATTGAACGCATAGAAATTGCGGCTGTCGAGACGATCCTGCACATGTCGCAGTGATTCACCGAAGCGTTGATAGTGGACGATTTCCCGCTCTCTTAAGAAGCGGATCGGATCACAGACTTCAGGATCTTTTACGAGACGGAGAATGTTATCGTAAGTTGTTCTTGCCTTTTGTTCTGCTGCCATATCTTCGTGCAGATCAGTGATAGGATCCCCTTTTGACTGAAAATAAGTTGCTGTCCAGGGAGCTCCGCTTGCCGCCTGTGGCCAGAGCGCCAGTGTGTGATCTACATAATATGGAGCAAAACCGGATTTTTCGATTTCTTCCGGAGTTAAATTGCGCGTAAGCTGATGGACAATCGCACAGATCATCTCCATATGGGCGAGCTCTTCGGTGCCGATGTCAGTCAGGGTAGCGGTTACTTCGTTGTATGGCATCGTATATCTCTGGCTCAGATAGCGCATAGAGGCAGCAAGCTCGCCGTCCGGGCCACCAAACTGACTTATGATGACTTGCGCCATTTTGGGATTCGGTTGTGAGATTTTTACAGGGTACTGCAGTCTTTTTTCATAATTCCACATATTAACATCCTCCTTCCTGCCACGGCCACGGATCATTGATCCAGTTCCACGTATAAGAATCGGAGCGCATTGCGTAATCTACCGTGAGAGGACCGAATTCTTCAGCATATTTTTTCAGAGCTTCATTGCGGAGACGGCTGTATTCCTGATAGTAATTTAGCGCTTCCTGATTGTCCGGGTGCGTATTGAGAAATAATTTAATGTCATCTACAGCAAAGCTTACAACATTAATGTGATGGAGCATTTCCTGACGCCGGGATTGATTTCTCATCGCATCATCCCTCCTTTTGGCATAAATGGTTTATCGAGGGCCTCGAAAATAGTTCCGCGGCAGAAGCCTTTTGTTGCTTCATATGGGCAGGCCCATTGCTGCCACGGAACATAAGCCATAGCAAGCGGCATGCCTTTTAATGGATCTTCGACAGCAGTCTGACGTATGCGGGTACATCCGCAGCTCTGACGATTTGGCATTCTCTGAGGCACATTCATATTTGGATAGTTTTGCATGTGCAGTTACCCCTTTCATTGAATTTACAATATATAGTATGAAAAATATAAGAAAGCGTGCATCTGTATGTGAGTCAGGATTGAATTTCTTGCGTCAGAATGTTATAGTAAGCAGAGGAAGGAGGCTTGTCGGATGAGACAGGAAGAATTTAGAATGGAACGCCCTGGACTTGTGAAGGCAGGCGATGTGGTTAAGATTACGGAGCGTGCGAACGGAAGTCTTTACAGTTATATTATCGAACCATCAGTGGCTATGTCAGGGATTTTCCGGAGTTTTGAGCGGATCAGATCGAAAGAGGGCATTGTCCATGAAGTGAAAGATACCCCAAGAGGGTTTCAGGTTGTAGTTAATTTTGATGAAGAACCGCGCAAATAGCGATGTTTTCTTTGAAGCAGGAAACGCATTGGCTTTGGAGAATGGAAGGTTCAAATAGATGAGCAGTTGGCAGAAAGAAGCGGCATGAAGGAGGAAGAGGACATGACAGTAAAACAGATTTCGGTATTTGTGGAGAATACAGCGGGAAAGCTGGCTGAATTTATTCGGGTGCTGTGTAAACACAATATTAATATACGGGCACTTTCACTGGCAGATACGAGAGATTTTGGAATACTCAGGCTAATTGTAGATGACACTTATGAGACGGTGCATATGCTGGAAGATGAAGGGTATGTATTTTCTATTACAAAGGTACTGGCAGTGGCAGTACCGGATGAGCCGGGATATTTGTACCGTATTTTGACAATTCTTGGAGATAATGACATTAATATTGAATATACATATGCGTTTCATCATAAGACGCAGGAGGTAGCTTATATGATCTTCCGTGTGGAAGATAATGAGAAGGCGGTAGAAGTGCTGACAAGAGAGGGCGTGAAGATGATCGATCAGGAGCATCTGAGAGAGATTTAACACGACAGTATTTTCTGAAAATCAGTTGGCAGATAATCATGGCAGAAGAATAAAGACATTCCGGAGAGGTTGCTCTGGGATGTTTTTTATTGTTTTTTGCGGGAAATTGCTTTGAAATTGTCTGTATTGACAAAAGTACAACAACTGTCTTGTCAGTTGTAAAGTTTTGGTGTATAATCCGTGGGAATGATAAAAAGGAGGCTCGGAATATGGGAGCGTTGGAGGAAAAGATTTTAAAACTGAAACAGGAGAAAAATGCTGTGATCATGGCTCATTACTATGTGCCGGACGAGGTGCAGGCAATTGCGGATGATATTGGCGATTCGTATTATTTAAGTGAGCGGGCAACGAAGACAGATGCAGATATCATTGTGCTTTGCGGTGTTTCCTTTATGGGAGAAAGCGCAAAGCTTCTGAATCCGGAAAAGAAGGTACTGCTTCCGGATCTGCAGGCAGATTGTCCGATGGCGCATATGGCAAGCCCGGAACGGATTCGTATGGTAAGAGAACAGTATGAAGATGTGGCAGTTGTGTGTTATATCAACTCTACGGCAGAATTAAAAACACAGGCAGATGTCTGTGTAACTTCTGCAAATGCGGAGAAGATTGTGCGTGCCCTGCCGAATAAATATATTTACTTTATTCCGGATCAGCATCTTGGACAGCATGTGGCGGAGAAAGTTCCGGAGAAGAAATTTATTTTTAATGACGGATATTGTCCGATTCATCGTCAGATCCGAAAAGAAGATGTGCTTAGAGCGAAAGAAGAACATCCGGATGCGGTATTTCTTGTTCATCCGGAATGTGCGAAAGAAGTCGTGGATCTGGCAGAGTATGCAGGAAGCACTTCCGGAATTATCAAGTACGCATCTGCCAGTGAGCAGAAAGAGTTTTTGATCGGAACAGAAGCGGGAGTTTTTTACGAATTAAAGAAACAGAATCCGGAGAAGGTATTTTATCCAATTAATATTCATCAAGACTGTCCGGGAATGAAGCTTGTTACATTGGAGAAGATTTATGATGTGCTTCTGCATGAGACAAATGAGGTGCAGCTTGACGAAATGACGATGGAGCGGGCGAAACAGCCTTTGACCAGAATGCTTGAGTTGGCGAAATAAAGACAGGTGGAAGGAAATGGAAAAGACATATGATGTAATCATCGTTGGATGCGGGGCGGCAGGATTGTTCTGTGCGCTGCATCTTCCAGAGAAAATGAAAATACTGTGCATCACAAAGGATGAGGCAGATAAGAGCGACTCTTTTCTGGCGCAGGGAGGAATCTGTGTTCTGCATGATGAAAATGATTATGACAGTTTTATGGAAGATACATTGAAAGCCGGGCATTATGAGAACAGGCGTACTTCCGTTGATAAAATGATACGCTCATCCAGAAGTGTTGTAAATGAGTTGATTGAATATGGAGTGGCATTTGCGAAAAAGGACGGAGAGCTGAATTACACAAGAGAAGGGGGACATGCAAGACCTCGTATTTTGTTTCATGCAGATGTGACCGGTAAGGAGATTACAAGTACATTGCTTGCCCATGTAGAATCCAGGGCAAATGTAACGCTTCTGGAATATACCTGGATGGTGGATCTGATCACAGAAGGAAATCGCTGTCTTGGTGTTGTGTTGCGGGATAAAAATGGAGAGTTCCATACTGTAAGGGCAGATGATACTGTTCTGGCCTGCGGCGGCGTCGGGGGGCTTTATGAACATTCAACGAATTTCCGGCACATTACGGGAGATGCGTTGGCGATCGGATTGAAACATGGGCTGAAGATGGAACATCTTGACTATGTACAGATTCATCCGACAACACTGTATTCCAAAAAGCCGGGGAGAAGATTTTTGATTTCAGAGTCTGTCCGGGGAGAAGGCGCTCTTTTATACGGTGCAGACGGGACACGTTTTACGAATGAACTGCTTCCGCGGGATATTCTCACAGGTGAGATCAGAAAACAGATGGAGAAGGACGGAACAAAACATGTGTGGCTTGATATGAGACCGCTTGGAGAAGAGATGATCTGCAGTCATTTCCCGAATATAAGAGAAAAGTGCATGGAAGAAGGCTATGATGTGCTGAATGAGTGCATCCCGGTTGTTCCGGCACAGCATTATTTTATGGGAGGTATCTGGGTAGATACGGAACACAGCAGAACGTCTATGGAAGGGTTGTATGCGGTTGGGGAAACAAGCTGTAATGGTGTTCATGGAAGAAACCGTCTGGCAAGCAATTCGCTTCTGGAGAGTCTTGTATTTTCAAGAAGCGCCGCAGAACATATCCGGGAACTGGAAGAAGAGAAGAACGGCTCAGAGGAAGTACAGCAGAATGAAAGCATAGATTTCAGTTGCTATGAGGACGCAGAGGCGCTTCGGGAAACATATAAAACGATGATATTGAATGAGATGGAAAGGATGCAAAAAGAGCATGTATAATCAGATTACAATGAAGGTCAATGCGGATCATCTGATCCTGCAGGCATTGGCAGAAGATATTACGAGTGAAGATATTACAACAAATGCAGTGATGCGAAATGCCTGCAAAGGAGAAGTGGAGCTGATCTGTAAACAGGATGGAGTGATTGCAGGGCTGGATGTATTTGCCCGTGTATTTGAACTGCTGGATGAAACCGTGGAGATTGAACGTTTCTGTGAAGACGGAGATGAAGTGAAAAATCAGCAGCTTCTGGCAATTGTGCGCGGAGATATCCGAGTGCTGTTATCCGGCGAGCGGGTTGCTTTAAACTATTTGCAGCGCATGAGCGGAATTGCAACATACACACATGAAACGGCAGCGCTCCTTGCAGACTGCAAGACAAAGCTGCTTGATACGAGAAAGACAACACCGAATATGCGTATTTTTGAAAAATATGCAGTAAAAGTAGGAGGAGGCAACAATCACCGCTATAATCTCTCAGACGGAATTCTTTTGAAAGATAATCATATCGGAGCTGCCGGAGGGGTAAAAGAGGCGGTAGCTATGGCAAAAGAGTATGCGCCGTTTGTAAGAAAGATTGAGATTGAGACAGAAAACCTTGAGATGGTAAAAGAAGCTGTTGAGGCCGGAGCAGATATTATTATGCTTGATAATATGAGTGTAGAAGAAATGAAGGAAGCAGTTCGGCTTATTGACGGTCGTGCTGAGACAGAATGCTCTGGAAATGTAACAAAAGAAAAGATTGCAATGCTGAAAGAAGTGGGTGTGGATTACATTTCCAGCGGCGCACTGACTCATTCTGCACCAATCCTTGATGTTTCTCTAAAACATCTTCATCCGATTGAATAGACAGGTTGGAGGAAAGCAGTATGAATGGAGAAGAACGAAGAAAGGCAATGCTTGACTGTATCAGGAAAAGCAATGCGCCGCTGTCCGGCTCCAGACTGGCAGAGCTGTTCGGAATCAGCAGACAGGTTGTTGTGCAGGATATTGCCCTTTTAAGAGCAGCAGACTACGAGATCATTTCGACGAACAGAGGGTATCTGTGCGCGTCAGGACAGCGCGTCAGGCGTATTTTCGAAGTGAAACATACAGAAAAAGAAATCGCAGAAGAACTCTATGCGATTGTGGACTGCGGCGGAACGGTGGAAGACATCTTTATACGGCATGAGGTATATGGAGAATTGCGTGCAGAGATGCATCTGAGTTCGAGGCGTCAGGTAAAAGAATTTTTAGGTGAGATTCAAAATGGCGGCTCTGCTCCGTTAAGCCATATTACATCCGGATATCACTATCACACGATTTCGGCAGAATCAGAGGATGTGCTTGACAGTATTGAAGAAGAACTGAGGGAACTTGGATATCTGGTCAAAAAACAGTTGTCTTGACAATCGGACAAGGGTATAATATTATAGTACGATAAAAACCCGGTCAGGGAATAAAGGAGATTGAATATGTGCGGATTTGCCGGATTTGTCGGAAAATTGGACGAGAAAGAACAGGTACTGACATCGATGATGGATACGATCGTTCATCGCGGACCGGACAGTGCCGGAATGTACTGTGACGAAGAGGTGGCTCTTGGTTTTCGCCGTTTAAGTATTATTGATATTACAGAGAGCGGAGACCAGCCGTTGTACAATGAAGATAAAAGCAAGGTACTTGTATTTAATGGAGAGATTTATAACTATCAGGAACTGCGCAGGGAACTGATTGAGGCTGGGCACGTATTTCAGACCAATACAGATTCCGAGACGCTTCTGCACGGATATGAGGAGTGGGGAACACTGCTTCTGAAGCGGCTCCGGGGAATGTTTGCATTTGTAATTTGGGACTGCAAAGAGAAGAAACTGTTTGCCGCCCGCGACATGTTTGGAATCAAACCATTTTACTATGCGCAGATGAATGGGACATTGCTGTTTGGCTCGGAGATTAAGTCCTTTGTAGAACACCCGCATTTTGACAAGGTGTTTAACGAGAAAGCGCTCGGCAATTATCTGTCTTTCCAGTTTGTGCCGACGAATGAGACTTTTTTCAAAGGCGTTTTTTGCCTGCAGCCGGGATACTATATGACTTATGAAAATGGAATTTTGGAGCTGAAGCGGTATTTTGAACCGCAGTTCCATGAGAAGACGGACCGGTCTTTCGAGGAAGTGGTAGACGATGTGGAGCGCGTGATGAAGGAATCAGTGGAAATGCATAAGATCAGCGATGTAGAAGTTGCATCTTATTTGTCCAGTGGAGTGGATTCCAGCTACTTGACGTATCTGTCTCAGGTAGATCATACATTCACAGTAGGCTTTGATGAACAGAAATACAGTGAGATTCAGGATGCGAAGGAATTTGCCGATAGTATCCATATGAAGAATGACAGTAAGGTGATCGCGCCGGATGAATACTGGGACAATCTCTCTGATATTATGTATTATATGGATGAACCGGTAGCAGATCCGGCAGCGATAGCACTTTATTTTCTGAGTCGTGAGGCATCGAAGAAAGTAAAGGTAGTGCTGTCAGGAGAAGGTTCTGATGAGCTGTTCGGAGGCTATAATATTTACTGTGAGCCGCTTGAATATACCGGTTTTAATAAGATTCCATTCTGGATTCGCAGACTGCTCGGAACATTTGCAGAGAATTGTCTGCCGCGGGGCATGAAGGGAAGAAGTTTCCTGATGCGTCATGGAAAGACATTGGAAGAACGGTACTTTGCAAATGCAACGACAATCTTTACAGAGAAGGAGGCGAATAAGCTTCTGAGAAAGGGCTGTGAACCGGGAATCCGCAGGGTAACAGCGCCTCTTTATGCGAGGGTAAAAGACAAAGATCCGGTAACGAAGATGCAGTATGTGGATATGCATCTCTGGCTTGTCCATGATATCCTGATGAAAGGGGATAAAATGGGAATGGCGAACTCGATCGAGGTGCGTGTTCCGTTTCTGGATAAAGAAGTATTTAAGCTTGCCAGCAGTCTTCCGATGGATTACAAAGTAAGAGCGCCGAAGACAAAGGTAGCGCTTCGGGCAGCGGCAGACCGTGTCATCCGCAAGAAGACAGCGGAGAAGAAGAAGCTTGGTTTTCCGATTCCGATCCGTGTATGGCTTCGGGAAGAGAAATATTATGAACGTGTGAAAAAGATGTTTGCCACAGAGGCAGCAGAACAGTTCTTTCACACAGAGTATCTGAACCGTCTGTTAGAGGAACATAAAGAAGGAAAGCAGGATAACAGCAGAAAGATCTGGACAGTTTACATTTTCCTAATCTGGTATGACAGATTTTTTGTCAATGGAAAACCAGTCCATCCATCTGCAATGAAAGGTGAGAAACCTGCGGCATAGAATAAAGACAAGGAGCGATGATATGCGTAGAACGGCAGGGAGAAAGCCGGTATCCAGAAGAAAAAAACAACCGAAGACAATTCAATATTTCGATTACAGTCTGTTGGCAACGATTATCTTTCTGGTTTGTTTTGGGCTTGTAATCCTGTACAGTACAAGTGCTTACAGCGCTCAGGAAAAATTTGGCGATCCTATGTGGTACTTTCGAAAACAGGCAATTATTACGGTAGGAAGTCTGATTGTGATGGCAATCGTGTCACGGATCAATTACCATGTATATGCAAGATTTGCAAAGTTATCTTATGTTGTAGCATTTATTCTGATGCTGCTGATC
This sequence comes from Faecalicatena sp. Marseille-Q4148, assembly GCA_018228665.1. Classification (NCBI taxonomy): domain Bacteria; kingdom Bacillati; phylum Bacillota; class Clostridia; order Lachnospirales; family Lachnospiraceae; genus Faecalicatena; species Faecalicatena sp. Marseille-Q4148. The sequence goes on along the minus strand of CP073692.1, from coordinate 1,439,587 downwards.
CTGACGCCATTTGGAATTGAAGCAAATGGGGCAAGGAGATGGGTAGGAATTCCGGATACGCCGTTGCAGATTCAGCCCGCAGAGGTGGTCAAGATTGCGGTTATCCTTTATATCCCATTTCTCGTATGCCGCACAGGCAAATACATCGAAAAGTGGGATCATCTGAAAGAAATTCTAATCTATGGAGGAGCAGCCGGAATCGGTGTGCTCATTCTGACAGACAACCTGAGCAGTGCGATCATTGTACTTGGAATTACTGCGATTATTTTATATGTATCTTATCCGAGGACAAAGAAAATCGTGCAGTATTCTATGCTTGCAGGGATCGTTGGATATATTGGAGTTCGGCTGTGGGCATCTTCACTGGCGAAAAGTGATAACTTCCGGCTGCAGAGGATTATTGTGTGGATTAATCCGGAAAAACATGCCGGCAATAAAGGATTCCAGACGCTTCAGGCTTTGTATGCAATTGGTTCCGGCGGTTTTTTTGGAAAAGGTCTGGGAGCCAGCACACAGAAAATGATTATTCCGGAGGTGCAGAATGATATGATCCTTTCAATCATCTGCGAAGAACTTGGAGTATTTGGAGCGATTGTTGTACTTGTAATGTTCGGAATGATGCTCTATCGTCTGATGTTTATTGCTCAGAACGCACCTGACAAATATGGTTCTCTGATTGTAACAGGAATTTTTGCCCACATTGCGATACAGGTTATTTTAAATGTAGCCGTTGTGACGAATCTGATTCCAAATACCGGAATTACACTGCCATTTATCAGCTATGGAGGTACATCGATTTTGTTCTTGATGATTGAGATGGGGATGGCTCTCAGTGTGTCGAGATCAATTCAATTTGATGAATCATAAAAAACTCTTTTCAGAAAGAAAAAAATGTGCTATTATAATGTAGTATTTAATACTACTTGTAATAGAAATAGTTATATAAAAGTGAGCAGTATTCTTATTGAGCGTTAGGAAAGAATACATGCGGGAGGATAGGAAATGAGTTATAAGATTGTAATCGACAGCTGCGGTGAATTGACAGAAGAGATGAAAGTATCAGGAATTTATGAAAGCATAGCATTGGGAATTGATATTGATGATCATCATATTGTAGATGACAAGACATTCTGTCAGCAGGAGATGTTGCGTATGATTAAAGAAAGTCCTAATTGTCCAAAGTCATCCTGTCCATCTCCGGAAGCATATATGGAAAGTTATCGGTGCGAGGCGGAGCATGTGTATGTGGTAACGTTGTCAGCGAATTTGAGCGGATCTTATAACAGTGCAGTACTTGGAAAGAATCTGTATCTGGAGGAATATGGTGAGAAACAAATTCATGTATTTGATTCTAAAAGTGCATCCGTAGGGGAGACACTGATCGGTCTGAAGATTGCTGAATGTGAAGAAGCCGGGATGAATTTTGAAGAGGTAATTGCACAGGTAGAAGCATATATTGAAGAACAGCACACATATTTCGTATTGGAGACATTGGAGACGCTGCGAAAGAATGGAAGACTGACAGGACTGAAAGCCGTTATGGCGACAGCGCTGAATATTAAACCATATATGGGATCGACACCGGAAGGCACGATTCAGCAGCTTGGTCAGGCAAGAGGGATTACGAAAGCACTTGCTAAGATGTGTGATACTGTTTTGAAGGAAGTGAAGGATCCGGAGAAGAAGATTCTTGGTATTACACATTGTAATTGCAGAGAGCGGGCAGAAAAAGTGCGTGATCTCATTTTGAGTAAGATTTCTGTGAAAGATGTGGTGATTCTTGATACAAGAGGAATCAGTACAATGTATGCCAATGACGGTGGAGTGATCGTTGTAATCTAAGATAAAAAGGAGCAGAACAATGAGTCAGGAGAAAGTAGATAAATATAAACAGGAAAAAGCAAATCGTAAGCAGATTATGAAGAAAGAGAAGCGAATGAAAGTAGTTCGCAGATGTTTTTATTCTGTGATCGGAATTGCGCTTATAGGATGGCTTGGCTATTCTGCATATGATAATTATCAGGCGAATCAGCCGAGAGAAGTTGCAGAAGTGGACTACAGTGCATTCGAGAATTATCTGAACGAATTGAACAGCGCAGAGTAATCAGAAGAGAGAAGATTCCGACAAAGGGAGTCTTCTTTTTTGAGTTTTTTATCAGGTTATAAAAGCTTTAAGAAAAATTTAAGAAACCAAAAAATATATACTGAAAAGTCCGGTTAAATGTGGGGGATAGGGATTCACCCCCACAGCCGGTCTGTTTTTTTGTCTAAAAATACTTCTGGGAAGTGTTTAAAGGGAATTTGATGTAAAACACACCCCACTTTGCCCCACTAAATTTTAAAAACCTTAAGAAAATGCTAATTTTCTCTGTATTTTACCGGAATTTGCCAGTCCACTTTTTTGAAAATAGCACTTGAAATCACTATAAAAGTAGTTTACAATAAGTTCAGGTGGTAAAAAGTGGTGACAAGTGGCGCAAAGTGGCACGAAAGTGGCAGGCCACTTTGGAAGTAGGTGTTTTGGATGCTGACAGGTGAATTTAATCACAGTATTGATGCAAAGGGCCGGTTGATTATTCCATCAAAGTTTCGGGAAGATCTTGGGGAGGATTTCCTGATAACGAAGGGGTTTGATCACTGCTTATTTGTGTATCCAAATAGCGAATGGAAAGCACTGGAAACCAAGTTAAAAGCCTTACCACTCAATAATCCGAACGCAAGAAAACTGACACGATTCCTCGTAGGAAGTGCGGTAGACGGCGGCGTGGATAAACAAGGTAGAGTATTAATCTCTTCTGCCCTCAGAGAGTTTGCAGGACTGGACAAGGAAGTTGTTCTGGTTGGCGTACTGAATCGTGTTGAGATTTGGGACAAAGCAAAATGGGATGAAACAAATGCACTTGTGGAAGAAGATGTAGATGACATTGCAAGCGGTATGGAAGATCTGGGGTTAATGATTTAAAAATATTTTCCGGGGAGCGATTGTAAATGGAATTTAATCACACATCTGTATTATTGGAAGAGACAGTAAATGGTCTGAACATCAAGCCAGACGGCATTTACGTGGATGGAACGCTTGGTGGCGGCGGACATGCCTATGAGGTATGTAAGCAATTAAGTCAAATGGGGAGATTTATAGGAATAGATCAGGATGAGGCGGCGATTGAAGCTGCCGGTTCCAGATTGCGTGACTTTGGGGAGAAAGTTACAATAGTGCGGAGCAACTATTGTGATATGAAGTCGCGGCTCCGTGAACTTGGCATTGACAAAGTAGATGGGATCGTACTTGATCTGGGTGTATCGTCTTATCAGTTGGATACAGCAGAGCGAGGTTTTTCTTATCGCGCAGATGCTCCTTTGGACATGAGGATGGACAGGCGTCAGCCTGTAACGGCAAAGGACATTGTCAATGGCTATTCCGAGAAGGACCTGTTTCGTATTATCCGGGACTATGGGGAAGATCGTTTTGCGAAGAATATCGCAAAGCATATTTGTCTCGCACGCGAAAAAGGTCCGATTGAGACAACAGGGGAGTTGGCTGAGATTATCAGTCATGCAATCCCTATGAAAATACAGAAAACATCAGGACATCCGGCAAAAAGGACGTTTCAGGCAATTCGGATTGAATTGAATCATGAGCTGGATGTATTGAGAGATACGCTGGATGAGATGATCGATCTGCTGAATCCGGGTGGAAGGATTTGTATTATTACATTTCATTCGCTGGAAGATCGCATCGTGAAGAGCAATTTTAAGAAGAATGAAGATCCATGTACATGTCCGAGTGATTTTCCGGTCTGTGTGTGTGGTAAGAAATCAAAAGGTAAAGTAATTACGAGAAAGCCAATCCTTCCGGGAGAAGAAGAACTTTCGGTAAACAGTCGCTCGAAGAGCGCAAAGCTCCGGATTTTTGAGAGAAGATAGATTGGCAGAACAAGAAGAAAGGAAGACGTGCAAAGTGGCAAACAGAAGGCATGCAGGACAAATAAATAGACAGCCTTACTATGTATACGGCAATACAGTGCGGAAGGAAGAGATACTGCCGCAGCAGGAACAGCCGGTGGAGATGCCAAAGAAACGCGCAAGTGTTCAGGTACGGAGAAACCGCAGAAATGCAATGCATATGAGTCCGGGATATGTGGTGTTTTTAAGCGCTGCAGCAATATTGGTATTGGCAGTTTGCGTTTCTTATTTGAAACTTCAGAACGAAGCTGTGAACCGTTCGGAAACGATTGCTGTGATGCAGCAGGAGCTTGCAGCACAGAAAGAAGAGAATACCACACGCTACAATGCACTGATGGATAAGATCAATCTGAATGATATCCGCACGCGGGCAATGAATGAACTTGGGATGGTATATGCTTCAAAGGATCAGGTGATTTCTTACCAGAGCCCGACCAATGACTATGTGAAGCAGTACGAAGCGATTCCGGACAGCGGTGTTGTTGCCAGAGCTGAAAAAGCAGAGAAATAACAGGTGAGTGAATGGCGAAGAAAAAAAAGAGAAAATTTGAATTTTTGCGGAAAAAATTTCCGATGAAAATGCAGAAAAAGCTGGTAATGCTATTTATGGCAGTTATACTGGCTTTTGTTGGTTTAATTATTCGAATTACATACATTAATGCATCCAGCGGAGAAAAGTATACAAAAATCGTTTTGGATCAGCAGCAATATGACAGCAAGATCATTCCGTTTAAGCGGGGAGATATTCTCGACAGGAACGGCAGTAAGTTAGCGACAAGCGAGAGAGTATATAATGTAATTTTAGATGCAAAGGTGTTATTGTCAGATGAAAAGAAGCAGGAAAAGATTATTTCTGAGACAGCATCTGTTGTGCAGGAATGTTTCGGAATTACAGAAGCAGAACTTCGTGCAACTTTAAAAGAGAAACCGGAAAGCCGGTATATTATTATGAAAAAGCAGATTGATTATGATACGGCAAAGAAATTTGAAGAAATGGATGCGGACAATGAAAATTATCCGCTTCTTATGGGAATCTGGCTGGAAGATGATTACATCAGATCCTATCCGTATGATACGCTTGCCAGCGATGTGCTTGGATTTACGTCTTCCGGAAATGTGGGAAATGGCGGTCTTGAGAGTTCTTACAACGATATTTTAAATGGAACCGATGGAAGAGAGTATGGGTATCTTGATTACGATTCCTCGTTAGAGCGGGTAGTAAAAGAAGCAAAGAATGGCGACCATATTGTTACAACGCTTGACCTGAACCTGCAGAGTATGGTAGAAGAAGTTATTGCGGAATTTAATAAAGAATATGAGAAATATGACGAGACAACCGGACGGAGAACGGAGCTTGGAAGTAAAAATACAGCTGTGATTATTATGGATCCGAATACAGGAAGCATTCTGACAGAGGCGACTTATCCGTTTTACAATCTGAATGATCCAAGAGATCTGACTTCTTTCTATTCGGATGAAGAAATTGCGAATCTGGAAAACACAACGAATGAAAAAACAGGTGTGAATGGAAAGATTGAAGCGCTTCAGGAAATCTGGAAAAACTTTGCGGTGACAGATACATTTGAGCCGGGTTCAACAATGAAACCATTTACCGTGGCAGCGGGACTTGAAAGTGGAAAACTTACCGGTAACGAAACATATGTCTGCGGCGGTTCGCTTCGGGTTGTGGAAAATGCAGCGCCGATTCCATGTCACTACAAAGATGGACATGGAACGGAAACAATTCAGGATGCGGTGGCAAATTCCTGTAATGTGGCTCTGATGCATATGGCAAGCGCTATTGGTCCGGAAGAATTTTGCAAATATCAGAAGATTTTTGGATTTGGCGAGTATACCGGAATCGATTTACCAGGAGAAGCGCTTGGTATTTTATATCAGGCAGAAGATATGGGACCGATTGACCTGGCGACCAACTCTTTTGGGCAGAACTTTAATGTGACGATGACACAGATGGCAGCAGCATTTTGTTCGCTCGTAAATGGAGGCAATTATTATGAGCCGCATCTCGTGAAACAGATTCAGGATGCAGATGGAAATGTAATTGAGAATAAAGATCCGGTCTTAATGAAAAAAACAATTTCCCAGAAAACTTCTGATATGGTAAAAGAATACCTTCGGGCAGTTGTTGAATACGGAACCGGAACCGACTATCAGATTGAAGGCTATGATATTGGAGGTAAGACAGGTACAGCGCAGAAGCATCCGAGAAGTGAAAATAAACATTTGCTTTCATTTGCCGGAGCAGCGCCGATTAGCAATCCGGAAGTCGTGATCTATGTTGTGATTGATGAGATCAATACGGATAATCAGTCCAACAGCGCTTATGTGGCAGACCTTTCGAAAAGAATTATGGAAAAGGTATTCCCGTATCTGGGGATTACCCAAATAGAACCGGCGGCAGATGATGTGCCGGCAGAAGAATAGGAATAACCCTGTGGAATCATTAATAAACTGTATCAATGATTCTGCAGGGATTTTTTATGCGAAATAAGACTTATAATAAGAAGAAAATGTTTGTAATCTTTCTCTGTGCCGGCGCTGTATTGCTGGCGCTGGTTGGGCGGCTTATCTACTTAATGCTGTTTGATGCAGAATACTATCAAAATCGGGCAGAACAGCTCCATGAGCGGGAGCGGGATATTAAAGCAGCCAGAGGAGAAATTGTAGATGTAAATGGAAAAGTATTGGCGACAAACAGGACGGTATGTACGATCTCTGTAATTTATAATCAGGTGGAAGACAAGGAAGCAGTAATACAGATGCTTGTAAGAGAGCTTGGAATGTCAGAAAGCGCTGTGAGGAAACGAGTAGAGAAAGTATCTTCGATTGAACGGATTAAGACAAATGTGGATAAAGAGACCGGGGATAGGATTAGAGGTTATGATCTTGCGGGAGTGAAAGTGGATGAAGACTTTAAGCGATTCTATCCGTATGAAGATCTTGGCGCCACGGTAATCGGCTTTACCGGTGGAGATAACCAGGGAATTATTGGTTTGGAAGTAAAATATGAAGAGTATCTAAAGGGAGTCAATGGGAAAATATTGACTACAACAGATGCGAGAGGAATCGAATTAAATGGAGTGGCAGAGGATAGAATGGAGCCGGAGACCGGACATACACTGCAGATCAGTATGGACTATAATATTCAGGAATATGTGCAGCAGGAAGCTGAAAAAGTTATGGAACAAAAACAGGCAGATGGGGTATCGATTCTTTTGATGAATCCGAAAAACGGTGAGATAAAGGCTATGGTAAATGTACCGGAATTTAACTTGAATGATCCATTTACATTACACGAAAAGGAAGAAGAAGGTGAGCTGACGCCGGAAGAGAAACAGGATCGGCTGAACCGTATGTGGAGAAATCGTTGTATCAACGATACCTATGAACCAGGTTCCACATTTAAAATCATTACCTCTTCAGCCTGCCTGGAAGAAGGTGTTGTTACACCTGAATCAACTTTTTCCTGTCCGGGCTATAAGATTGTGGAAGATCGGAAGATCCGGTGCCATAAAGTGGGAGGGCATGGAAGTGAAACCTTTGTCCAGGGAGTTCAGAATTCCTGTAATCCGGTTTTCATGGAGATTGGTTTGCGGCTTGGTGCGGAAAAATTTTGTGATTATTTTAAACAGTTCGGATTGATGAATCTGACAGGGGTGGATCTTCCGGGAGAAGCAGGAACGATTATGCATAAGCAGGAAGATATCGGACTGGTGGAGCTGGCAACGATGACATTTGGACAGTCATTTCAGATTACTCCGGTACGGATGGCTGCTACAGTAAGCGCTCTGATCAATGGAGGAAAGAGCATTACGCCTCATTTTGGCATGAAAGTACTGGACAAAGAAGGAAAAGAAATTAAAACATTTCAATACAAAAAAGATGATCGGATTGTATCAGAAGAAACTTCTGCGTTAATGCGAGAAATCTTGGAAAGCGTAGTGTCGGAAGGCTCTGGAAAGAATGCCTATATTGATGGATATCGAATCGGGGGGAAGACGGCAACTTCACAGACATTGCCGAGGAGTGCGAGAAAATATATTTCTTCCTTTATAGGGTTTGCTCCGGCAGATGATCCGCAGATTCTTGGCATGGTCATTATCTACAATCCGCAGGGAATTTATTATGGGGGAACGATTGCAGCGCCGATTCTTAGGGAAATCTTTGAAAATGTTCTTCCATATATGGGACTGGAGAAAGATCCGGCAATTATGCGGGAGACAAAAGAGGAGTAATTACTGCATTTCAATGGAGACAGATCATCGCAAATGTGGCAGAATAGTTGAAAACAGAGGGAAAATAAGGTATACTGAATAAGTTAAAAAAACAAAAGAGATAAAGAGGTGGCGTATGAATTATTATATCATAGTAATACCAGTATTGATTTCGTTTGTACTCAGCGTGCTGATGGGGCCGGTTGTGATTCCGTTTCTGCGCAGATTGAAGATGGGGCAGACAGAACGTGTAGAAGGTGTCCAATCGCATTTGAAGAAAGCCGGAACTCCTACAATGGGCGGTGTGATGATCTTGATCAGTGTACTTGTAACATCCCTGTTTTATGTGAAGGATTACCCAAAGATCATCCCGGTACTTTTTGTGACGGTCGGATTTGGTTTGATCGGATTTCTGGATGATTATCTGAAAGTTGTAATGAAACGCTCTGATGGACTATTTCCGATGCAGAAGATGGCGCTTCAGATCGTTGTTACGGCTGTGTTTGCATTTTACCTTGTGAAGTTTACAGATGTTTCGCTGACGATGCTGATTCCGTTTTCCGGAGGAAACTATCTGGACATTGGCTGGCTTGCGATCCCACTGCTGTTTATTGCGGTGATTGGTACTGTAAATGGTGTGAATTTCACAGACGGTCTGGATGGTCTGGCATCAAGTGTTACAGTTCTTGTAGCTACGTTTTTCACGGTCATTGCTGTTGGAACAAAGAGCGGACTGGAGCCGGTTACATGTGCGGTTGTCGGAGCGTTGCTTGGATTCTTATTGTTTAATGTTTATCCGGCAAAGGTATTCATGGGAGATACCGGTTCACTGGCGCTTGGAGGATTTGTTGCATCCACAGCGTATATGCTGCAGATGCCGATCTTCATTGTAATTGTTGGAATGATCTATTTTGTGGAAGTTCTTTCTGTTATGATCCAGGTTACATATTTTAAAAAGACCGGAGGAAAGCGTTTCTTTAAGATGGCACCGATCCATCATCATTTTGAATTATGCGGATGGTCAGAGACAAGAGTTGTTGCGGTATTTTCAATTATTACTGCAATTCTCTGTCTGATCGCGCTGTTGGCGTTATAGGAGGAAGAATCATGGATGTTAGAGGTCAGAATGTACTTGTATTCGGTTCCGGAAAGAGCGGGATCGGAGCATGCCGTCTGTTGGAACACCAGGGCGCTTCCGTCATTCTCTACGATGGAAATGCAGCGCTTTGTGCAGAGGAATTAAAAGAGAAAATAGGGTGTGACAGTATTGAAGTCATACTGGGAGAACTCCCGGAAGAAGTGATTGAGAAACTGACGCTGGCGGTACTAAGTCCGGGTGTGCCGACAGATATTGAACCGGTAAACCGCATGCGGGAAAAGGGCGTGAAGATCTGGGGAGAGATTGAACTTGCCTATACATATGGCAAGGGAGATGTACTTGCCATTACCGGTACAAATGGAAAGACGACAACAACGACATTGCTCGGAGAGATTATGAAAGCATGGAAAGAAAGTGTCTTTGTTGTTGGGAATATCGGCAATCCATATACAGAAGAAGTGGAGAAGATGACCGGGGAGAGCGTGACTGTTGCTGAGATTTCCAGTTTTCAGCTTGAGACAATTGAGAAATTCTGTCCGAAGATCAGTGCGATTCTGAATATTACACCGGATCATTTGAACCGGCATCATACAATGGAGGCTTACATTGAAGCAAAGAAAGCCATTGCAAAGAATCAGGGTGCAGAAGAGTACTGTGTGCTTAACTATGAGGATGAAGCGCTTCGTTCGTTCGGAGAAGAGATTCAGACAAATGTATTTTATTTTAGCAGCAGAAGAACACTGTCAAGAGGAATTTATCTGGAAAATGGCAATATGATATATAGAGACGGCGAACAGGTGACTCTCTGCCATGTAGAGGAACTGAAACTTCTCGGTGTGCATAATTATGAGAATGTAATGGCAGCAGCAGCTATGGCACTGCTTTATAAAGTACCGGTGGAAGTGGTTCGAGAAGTGATTTTAAAGTTTACCGGAGTAGAGCATCGGATTGAGTTTGTTGCAGAGAAACATGGAGTTTTCTATTACAATGATTCTAAAGGAACAAATCCGGATGCAGCAATCCGTGGGATACGGGCGATGAACCGTCCAACGTGTCTGATCGGCGGAGGATATGATAAGGAATCGGAGTACGATGAATGGATTCAGGCATTTGACGGAAAAGTAAAAAAATTTGTTCTGATTGGTAAAACAAGAGAAAAGATAGCTGCCTGTGCCAGAAAATACGGATTTCCGGAAGAGGATATTCTTATGGCAGACACTTTTGAAGAGGCAGTGGCATTCTGTACGGCGAATGCACAACCGGGAGACGCAGTGCTTTTATCACCGGCATGCGCAAGCTGGGGAATGTTCAAAAATTATGAAGAACGTGGAGATAAATTCAAAGAACTTGTAAATGCATTATAGGGAGTGATGAACGATTGCCGCGTTCCGATAAAAAGAAAACATACGATACAACACTGCTTGTAATTGTATTTCTGCTGGCGGGGATAGGACTTTTAATCCTTTACAGCACAAGTGCATATAACGGGCGTGTGAAATTCCATGATTCTTTTTACTATTTGAAAAAACAGGCTTTTGCCACACTACTTGGATTTGGGATGATGTTTCTTACCGCGAAGATTGATTATCATATATGGCGGCCGCTGGCGCTGCCGGGATATCTGCTTGCGATTGCGTTGTCTACAGCCGTATTATTTGTGGGAGAAGAGATTAATGGGTCCAAAAGATGGTTATCTTTGGGCCCGTTGTCATTTCAGCCGTCTGAATATGCAAAGGTAGCGCTGATTCTCTATCTGGCCTGTATCGTTGTACAGAATGTAAAAAAGATTGACCGGATCGGGACGTTGATCCGGATTATGCTTCTGGTGCTTCCAATCGTAGGACTTGTAGGCTCTAATAACTTGAGTACGGCAATTATTATTCTTGGGATTGCGGTTATTTTGATTTTCATCGCAAGTCCGAAATACGGACAGTTTATATGGATGGGGGCAGCCGGAGCAGGATTTCTTGGGATTTTTCTTGCGCTGGAGAGCTATCGTCTGGAACGGATTGCAATCTGGAGGCATCCTGAACTTTATGAAAAAGGGTATCAGACATTGCAAGGGCTTTATGCCATTGGCTCCGGAGGGCTGTTCGGCGTGGGACTTGGGAAAAGTATTCAGAAACTCGGATTTGTACCGGAAGCGCAAAATGATATGATTTTTTCTATTATCTGTGAAGAACTTGGTCTTGTCGGGGCGAGTACGATCATTATTTTGTTTCTTATATTAATCTGGCGTTTCTTCGTAATTGCGACAAAGGCAAAGGATCTCTTTGGGGCGCTGATTGCATCAGGAGCTATGGCGCATATGATGATTCAGGTCATTTTAAATATTGCGGTCGTTACCAATAGTATTCCAAATACCGGGATCACACTTCCGTTTATTAGTTATGGAGGAACTTCTGTCATGTTTCTTCTGATTGAGATGGGGCTTGTATTGAGTGTTTCAGCCACAATCACATAGAGGATAAAAGACATAAGAGATGAGTTGTGAAGCCGGCTTCCTTGTGGTTGGAAAAGTTTGTCGGAAGTTTTGCGGGAAAAAGGGGTTGGCGAAGAATCGGAAGTCTGATAGAATAAAAAGGATACCAGAAGAAACAGCAATGCGAGGAGGATCTGTTATGGAAGGGGAAAAACGAAGGATAAAAGGAAAAATCGTGCGTCAGATCTATGCAGTTCTGATTATACTTCTAGGCCTTCTGATTCTGGGAATGAGTGTTGTGATTTTATTTCACACAAAAGAGATTGAGGTTGGCGGATTGGAATATGCTTCCGACACGGAAGTCATAGAATGGGTAAAGCAGGATGAGATGTCTGCAAATACACTTTATCTGCTTTGGAAATATCGCATGCAGAAACCGGAGCTCCTTCCGTTTATAGATGAGGTAAAGGTTACGTTAAAGTCTCCCTGGTCAGTCAAAATAAATGTTACGGAGAAAAAAATTGTCGGATATATTGCAGCGGAGGAAGGCTATTATTATTTTGACAAGGAGGGACTTGTTGTATTCCAAAATGAAGTACCATTGGAAGAGGTTCCGTGTATTGAAGGAATGGAAGTGGAAGAGAAAAAGCTGTACCATCAATTAAAGACTGCAGACAATAAGGTGTTTGCACATATTCTTGATGTAACACAGCTTTTGAAAAAGGAAGAATTAAAACCGGACAGAATTTTAAGTGACGGAAAGAATGTAACGCTGTATTTTGGCGCAATTTGTGTGGAGCTTGGTTCAGGAGGTTATGCCAATAAAGTTGTACAGCTTCCGGCAGTGCTTGGAAAACTGGAAGGTCAGACCGGAATTCTGCAGATGAAGTATTATAATGCAGACAGTAAATATATTAGTTTCCGCCGGACGGATCCGGAAGCGGAGGCGGCAAAAGCGGAAGCAGAAGCTGCAGCAGCAGAGGCAGCCCGGCAGGAAGCTGAAAATCAGGAAGAAGGAGCCGGGGATGCGCAAGAGAACGCAGAAGAAGACGGCATGACAGATGACGGCATGGGAGATAATATTGACAGCAGCGATACATCCGGGGAGGACTACGGAAGCGATTCCGGAAGTGACTCGGGAGAAGATTCTTATGAGGGAGAAGATTATTAAATTCCAAAGAAAAAGAAATGCATTTTAAGAAACAAAAAATATTCCCGTAAAAAGCATAAAAATTTAGAAAAATAGAAAAAATGCTATTGATTATTTTCCAGAAAACTTATATTATATAACTATGTGGACATTGCACTATTAAAATAAGAAAAGGCAGCAAGGGAAGTATAAAGATAAAAGGTGACAAAGGAGGAGAAACTCTTGTTAGAAATTAAGACAAATGAATCAGAAGCAGCAGCAAGAATTATAGTGGTTGGTGTCGGTGGAGGCGGAAATAACGCAGTCAACCGAATGATAGATGAACAGATCGTTGGTGTTGAATTTATCGCGATCAACACAGATAAACAGGCACTTCAGTTATGTAAGGCTCCGACATTAATGCAGATTGGAGACAAGCTTACAAAAGGACTTGGTGCAGGAGCAAAACCGGAGATCGGTGAGAAAGCAGCAGAAGAAAGTGCAGAAGAAATCCAGGCAGCATTAAAAGGTGCAGACATGGTATTCGTTACATGTGGTATGGGCGGCGGAACAGGAACAGGTGCAACTCCTGTTGTTGCAAAGATCGCAAAAGACATGGGTGCTTTGACTGTAGGTGTTGTTACAAAACCATTCCACTTTGAGTCTAAGACTCGTATGAACAATGCGTTATCAGGAATTGAGAAATTAAAAGAAAATGTAGATACATTAATCGTCATCCCGAATGACAAGCTTCTTGAGATCGTTGACAGAAGAACAACAATGCCGGAAGCTTTAAAGAAAGCGGATGAGGTACTTCAGCAGGGTATTCAGGGAATCACAGACCTGATCAATGTACCGTCTCTGATCAACCTTGACTTTGCCGATGTTCAGACAGTTATGACAGACAAAGGTATTGCTCATATCGGTATCGGTTATGGTAAGGGTGATGAGAAAGCATTGGATGCAGTAAAAGAGGCTGTAGCAAGTCCATTGCTTGAGACAACAATTGCAGGTGCTTCTCATGTTATCATCAATATTTCCGGAGATATTTCTCTTATGGATGCAAGTGATGCAGCAGAATATGTTCAGGATCTTGCAGGAGAAGAGGCAAATATCATCTTTGGTGCGATGTATGATGATTCTAAGACAGATGAAGCAATCATTACAGTTATCGCTACAGGTCTTCATACAACCGGAGGCGCAGCAGCAAAATTGAAATCAAGACTGGAAGGACAGCGTCAGGCATCCGTATTTGGCGGACAGCAGGCTCCTCACCAGGGAACACAGAGAGGTCTTGACTACAGCATGGCACCGGGACAGTATGCGACACCGCATTACACACCGGGACAGTATTCTCAGAGAACATCTGATCAGGCTCCTTCTTTCAATCAGCCAAAGGCTCCGCAGGGAAGCAGAGTGAAAGAACAGTCCATTAAGATTCCGGATTTCTTTAAGAGATAAGAAATGCTATAAAAGAATCAGAACATAATCAGAAGAGTCATTGTGACAGGCAGAACAATTGCCGTCCGATGACTCTTTTTTTGGTTACATAGAAAATCTCTTCGGAATCCGATGTAATCGAAAACGCATTTCCTGTAAAAAGTTGCAGATAGCAGTTCCTGTCGAAAGATTTCCGGTTTTTCTTACTGCATCTGACAAAATTCTAAAATATTTTATTCTATAATAAACGTTGCTTGCATACCAAATCGATTTTGTATCAAAAGAAGAAAGAGGGCGGAACATGTATTATGAATTGTATATAGATGTCTTGTTTCTCGTAAATTTTATGATGGATTATCTGCTTTTACTGGCAGTAAGCAGAATCCTCACATGTACTGCCACACATGTGTCAATCTTTGCGGGAGCATTTATGGGAGCAATCTCTACCTGTGCGGTTATCTGCATACCGGGGCATCATTTTCTGATGAAATTCATTTTGTTCCATATTGTCATAAATACTATTATGATTCGAGCAGGACTTAAAATCAAGGAAAGAAAAAAGTTTCTTCAAGCGTATTTACTCCTTTACATATGCGCTTTTTTTCTGGGAGGTGCGATGCAGTTTCTCGGGAGTCATGTGAAAACAGCGGGGCTTTTTGTGCTGATTGCTGCAATCAGTTATGAAGTGATGCAGGGAGCTTTCTGGATGCTGGCACAATTGCGGAGTATTCAGAATTACAGATGCAAAGTGACGGTGTATTTGAATGGAATTTCCCATACCGTAGAAGCGCTGATTGATACTGGAAATCAGCTCTGTGATCCGATTACAAAAGTACCGGTTCATGTACTGGGTGCAGAGACGATGCCAAAGGAGTGGAAGAGACAGAAGGTGCAGGGAATTCGCATGATTCCATTTCATTCTGTTGGAAAGAGTGAAGGAATGATTCCGGCGATTTTTGCAGAAAAGATGGTTGTAGAATCGGGAAAAGAGAGTATCTGTATTGAGAAACCTTTAATCGGAATCTGCCAGGAAAAAGCGGTTTTTCAGGGGAGCTGCCAGATGATTTTAAATCCTGATATATTTTAGGAGGGATAGGAAAATGGTCATTAAAGTTGCCGTACCACACCAGTTTAAATTTAAAGTGATTCCAAATCTTCGGACACTGCTGTTTCAGAAAGAACAGGAAGTACATTATATCGGCGGTTCGGAGGTGCTTCCGGCGCCGCTGGAGGCAGAAAAAGAAAATGAAGCAATCAGGAATCTTGGATCGGAATACGATGAAGAGGCAAAAAAGCTTCTGATTGAACATAATCTTCGGTTAGTTGTTTATATTGCAAAAAAATTTGACAATACGGGAGTAGGAGTGGAAGATCTGATTTCGATTGGAACCATTGGGCTGATCAAAGCAATCAATACATTTAATCCTTGTAAAAATATTAAATTGGCTACATATGCTTCCCGCTGTATTGAAAATGAGATTCTTATGTATCTGCGCAGAAACAGTAAGACGAAAATGGAAGTCTCGATAGATGAGCCGCTTAATGTGGACTGGGACGGAAATGAACTGCTGCTGTCGGATATTTTAGGTACAGAGGAAGATACGATCTACAAGGATATGGAGACAGAAGCAGAGCGGAAAGTGCTGATCCGGGCGATTGGAAAGCTGTCTGACCGTGAGCGTACGATTGTGATGATGAGATTTGGGCTGAATGAACCGGATGGGAAAGAAAAGACACAGAAAGAAGTTGCAGATCTTCTTGGAATCTCTCAGTCTTATATATCCAGACTGGAGAAAAAAATCATGCAGCGGCTTCGAAGAGAAATTGTCAGATATGAATAAAAATATGTTAAAAAATATTATATTTTTGTAAAATATAAAAAAATAGTCAGATTTATGATATAATATTGGAAGATAAATGCTTTTGACATAATATTATGACTGACAAAGGGGGTTGAACTTATGAAATTAACATTCATAGGAGCAGCGCATGAGGTGACAGGAAGCTGTCATTTACTGGAAACGAACGGGAAACACATTTTGATTGACTGTGGTATGGAGCAGGGGCCGGATTTGTATGAGAATCAGGAACTGCCGGTAACAGCAGGGGAAATCGATTATGTACTTTTAACACATGCACATATTGATCATTCAGGTTTGCTCCCTTTGCTTTATAAAAATGGATTTACAGGACAGATTGTTACCACATTTGCTACAGCAGATCTTTGTAACATTATGCTTCGTGACAGTGCCCATATTCAGGAATTCGAGGCTGAGTGGCGCAACCGCAAGGCAAGGCGTTCCGGAGCAGAATTATATGAGCCGCTGTACAAGATGCAGGATGCGTTGGGGGCAATCGAACATCTTGCACCGTGCGGCTATAACCAGATCATAGATCTGTGTGATGGTGTCCGGGTAAGATTTACAGATATAGGACATTTGCTCGGATCGGCAAGTATTGAAATCTGGATCAAGGAAGCGGATGTGGAGAAGAAGATTGTCTTTTCCGGTGATGTAGGTAATGTGAATCAGCCGATTATTAAAGATCCGACACCGGTAAGATCCGCAGACTATGTTGTGATTGAATCCACTTATGGCGACCGGACGCACGGAGATGAGATACCGGATTATGTGACAGAATTTACAAGAATCCTTCGGGAGACATTTCAAAAAGGCGGCAATGTTGTCGTACCTTCCTTTGCGGTTGGCCGTACGCAGGAACTGCTGTATTTCATTCGTGAGATCAAAGAGAAGAATCTGCTTCCGGAGTTTCCGGGCTTTGAAGTGTATGTAGACAGCCCGCTTGCAATTGAAGCAACGCATGTATTTACAAAGAATATGAGGGAGTGCTTTGACGAAGATGCACTGGCTCTTGTGAATGCGGGAATCAACCCACTGATCTTTCCGGGATTAAAGACAACGATTACAAGCGAAGAGTCAAAACAGATCAATGCAGACGAGCGGCCGAAAGTAATCATTTCCGCTTCAGGTATGTGTGAAGCAGGTCGGATTCGCCATCATTTGAAACATAATCTCTGGAGAAAAGAGAATACGATTCTGTTTGTCGGATATCAGGCAGTAGGAACGCTTGGACGTAAGCTCCTTGAGGGAGCCCAGGTTGTGAAGCTCTTTGGAGAGACGATCGAGGTTCATGCGAGGATCGAATCTCTTCGCGGTATCAGTGGTCACGCAGATATGAATGGACTGCTTGGATGGCTTGATGGATTTGAAAAGAAACCGGAGCAGGTATTTGTAGTACATGGCGAGGATCAGGTTACAGATTCCTTTGCTCAGACGATTACGGACAGATTTGGGATTCCGGCATTTGCACCGTATTCCGGCGGAATGGTAGATCTCGCTTCCGGAAAGATTCTGACAGAAGGCGTAAAACAACCGAAGAAGAGTGTTGAGAAGCCGTCTACTGCAAGAGCACGCAGTGCATTTGAACGTGTCATTGCAGCTGCAAGACACCTCATGAATGTTGTTTTGAAGAATGAGGGGCTTGCCAATAAAGATCTGGCGAAGTTTGAATCACAGATTCATAATCTGGCTGATAAATGGGACAGAGATGATGTGGATCTGTAAAGAAATAAGATCAGAAGAGTTTGTCAAGGTCTATTAATTTTTATATTTTCCTTAGAATTGTATAGAAGCGCCGGTATAGGTGAAGAATCTTAGAAAGAAATCTTTCTAGGAGGATACTAGCATGGCGCTAAATAAAGTGGAAATATGCGGTGTCAATACGTCAAGTCTGCCGCTGCTAAAAGAGGAAGAAAAAGACGCTCTGTTTGAGCGGATCAAGGCAGGAGATGAAGCGGCAAAGGAAGAATATATCCGCGGAAATCTCAGACTGGTTCTGAGTGTAATTAAGCGTTTCTCCGGCAGCAACGAAAATGCGGACGATCTGTTTCAGATTGGATGCATTGGGCTGATTAAAGCAGTGAATAATTTTAATACAGAACTGGATGTAAAGTTTTCTACTTATGCGGTTCCAATGATTATCGGAGAGATTCGCAGATATATGAGAGACAATAATTCAATCCGTGTCAGCCGCTCGCTCAGAGACACCGCTTATAAAGCAATTTATGCGAAAGAAAGTTATGTGAAAAGAAATTTAAAAGAGCCAACGATTCAGGAGATCGCAGAAGAGATTGGAATTTCAAAAGAAGATATCGTATTTGCGCTTGATGCGATCCAAAGTCCTGTCAGTCTGCAGGAGCCGGTATATAATGACAGCGGCGATGCAGTCTATGTGATGGATCAGATCAGTGATAAAAAGAACCGGGAGGAAAATTGGATAGAGGAGCTGTCTCTTCAGGCGGCAATGAACCATTTGAATCCACGGGAGCGTTATATTATCGAGCTTCGCTTTTTCCATGGGAGAACGCAGATGGAAGTAGCGGAGGATATTCACATTTCCCAGGCGCAGGTCAGTCGTTTGGAAAAGAATGCGCTGAGAACAATGAAGCATTATTTAGAGTAGCTGAATTTGTAAGCACATACAGGAATAAAAAATGCAGCCCCTGCATATACTGTAATGTAAGGGGTTGATAGAAAGCATGTGTGCGGAAAAAAGAAAACGGTTCCTGAAAAAAGCGGGAATTGCAGCGATCATCTTATTGAGCATCATCGTGCAGACGGCAAGCTCGGCAATGTTTTAATGCCGGGGTTGCCGTTTTTCGTTGCAAGCAAAGCCTGAGCGTGTTATCATGTTTCCGAAAGGATGTGGCAGGAATGAATGTATGTATATTTGATCTGGACGGAACGCTGACAGATACACTGGAATCGCTTGTATATGCGACGAATCAGACGTTGGAAAACTTAGGACTGAATCCGATTACAGCGGAGCAATGCCGGGCATTTGTGGGAAACGGTGCGAGAAAATTAGTGATGGCTGCACTGGAAGCAGGAGGAGACAGAGAACTTACACATATGGAAGAAGCAATGGAATTGTATCTAAAGATATTTTCTGAGAACTGTCTTTATCATGTGAAGCCGTATGAAGGAATTTTAGAATTACTAAAAGATCTGCAGGAGAGAGGAATACGTCTTGCGGTACATTCGAATAAACCGCATGAACAGGCAGTAGATGTCGTGAGAAATATTTTCGGAGACGGGATTTTTGATGTTGTACAGGGACAGGAGGAAGGTCTTGCGCGAAAACCTGATCCGGCCGGAGTTGTACGGATTGCCGGACAGATGGACGTGGATATCAAGGAATGTATTTACATTGGAGATTCGGAAGTAGACATTCAGACCGGGGCAAATGCAGGCATTCCGGCAGTCGGAGCAGCCTGGGGATTTCGCGGCAGAACGCTTCTTTCTGAGGCGGGAGCAAAAATAATAATTGACAGACCGGAAGAATTGCTGCATTATGTTTAATATAGGACATATGAGGAGGAGAGACAATGTACGAATATGATGAAGAATGTTTAAGAGTATTCTTAAAGAAACAGGCACAGTTATTTGATGAACCGGTGGCAGAGACACTTGAGGAAGCAGAAGCGTTTCTGGAAGATTGTATGGCTGTTGTCGTAGATTCCGTGAAGGAAGTGAAAGAATACCTTGATGAAGCAGGAATGGATGTGGACGGTATGAGTGATGAAGAGATCGAAGAAGCATCCGAAGTATTCGCATTATCTGACGGACGTTATCTGATTGTAGAAGGATAACAGAGGAATCCAGAAGGTCCGGATTCGGACGACAGGAAAGAAGCCACAGTTTTATGACGCTGTGGCTTTTTTCAATGCTGTCTCGATGGCATCTAAAATGATGCGGGAAGTGTACGGATTATCTTCAGAACAGGAAATGTCTTCAAGGGATTGTTTCTCGCAGATTTGTTCTGCAATTTCTTCAATAGTTGGCTGGATAAGAGGAAACATAGTAGTGACAGCTTCACTCAGATTGACAAAGCGAATGGAGTTGATTTTGTTTTTATCAACAGTAACTTCGACTTCCAGTTCCATATTGTTTAAAGTAATCCCCGAAGTATACACACCTGGCACATAGGAGGCGCTTTTGGAGGCGTCTTTTTTGTGACCGGAACCGAACATAAAGAAGAGAAAAAGGATGAGAAGAATTGTCAGAACAGCGAAAATGACAGTGTAGATAATTTCCTTCATATGAAGTACAACGATTTTAGTTTTTGAATTCATACAGGCCTCCTGATTCATGAAAAATTCTGATGTTGTTTTTAATAATATATGAGACAGCGCAGAAAAGTATTCATAATCATGGGCTTAGGAATAGATTAAGAAAAGAGAGGAAGATAGAAGATGTTTATTATTGTAGGACTTGGAAACCCGGGAAAAGAATATGAAGGTACAAGACATAATGCGGGATTTGATGTCATAGACAGACTGGCAGATCAATATCATATTTCTGTAGAGGAGCGCAAGCACAGAGCTTTCTGCGGGAAGGGCGTGATCGGAGGACAGAAGGTAGTTCTTGTGAAGCCGCAGACATACATGAATCTTAGCGGGGAGAGTGTAAGGAGTATTGTAGATTACTATAAGATTGATGAAGAAAGTGAGCTGCTTGTAATCTTTGATGATATCAGTCTTGATGTAGGACAGATCCGTATCCGGAAAAAAGGAAGTGCGGGAGGGCATAATGGGATTAAAAATATTATTGCTCAGCTTGGGACAACGGAGTTTCAGCGAATTAAAGTCGGAGTTGGTGAGAAGCCAAAACACTATGATCTGGCAGATTATGTGCTTGGACATTTTTCCAAAGGAGAACGGGAAATTATGGAAGAGGGCTATGAAAGAGCAGTAAAAGCAGCAGAACTGATTGTAGCCGGAGCGATTGAAGAAGCAATGAATGAATATAACAAAAAAGTTGTTGTAAAGGAGTCTTAAGATGAAGGCTTTTGTAGAGCCGCTCTATGAGCTGGCAGAATTTGAGGAAATCAGAAAAAAGAGTAAGACAGGCGGTGGAATGCTGCTTCTCTCAGGTTGTGTTACTTCTCAGAAGACACACATGATGTATGCGCTGAGTGAAGGATTCCGACACAAATTAATCATCTGTGCCAGTGAATCTAAGGCGAAGGAGATGTTTGAGGAGTATCGGTTTCTTGATTCAGACATTTACTATTATCCGGCAAAGGATCTTCTCTTTTATCAGGCAGATATCCGGGGAAAAGAACTGATCCGGGAGAGAATGGAAGTGCTTCAGGCATGGATGGAGGAGGAACAGCTGACGGTTGTTACAAGCTTTGACGGTTTTATGGATTCTCTGATCCCGCCGGAAGAGATGAAGAAGCGAGTGATTCGGATCGGGGCAGCAGATGAACTGGATCTTCAGAGTATGGAAGCGTGTCTTGTAAAATTCGGATATGACAGGGAAGTACAGATTGAGGCGCCGGGACAGTTTGCAGTGCGCGGAGGGATTCTCGATATTTATCCACTGACGGAGGAAGTGCCAATCCGTATTGAACTGTGGGGAGATGAAGTGGATTCCATCCGTACTTTTGATGTGGAAAGCCAGCGTTCTATTGAGAATCTGGAAGAGGTTCTGATCTATCCGGCAACAGAGTTTCCGGAAGAAGAGGCAAAAAGAAAGTCATTTCTTGAGTATTTTGATGCGAAAGATACGATTTTGTTTCTTGATGAGCCGTCGAGATTGCTGGAAAAGGGCAATGCGGTAGAGGAAGAGTTTGTTCAGGCGCAGACCAATCGATTTGAGAGTGGCTATCATGTATCAGAGGAAGAAATGAAACTCTTTTCGGTAAAAGAGATTGTAAAGAAGATGAACGGATTTTCCATGATAGGATTCTCTATGTTAGATACGAGAAATCCGGAATTTCAGCTCAAAGACAGTTATCTGCTGACAGCAAAGGGGGTAAATCCCTATAACAATAGTTTTGAGACGTTGACAAGAGATCTGAAGCGGCTGAAACGAAGCGGCTACCGGGTAATTCTTCTGTCAGGTTCCAGGACGAGGGCAAAACGTCTTGCGGAGGATCTGAGAGACTATGATCTGAGCAGTTTCTACAGTGAAGATCAGGAACGGGCAGTAGGAGCGGGAGAGATTATGGTGTCTTATGGCCATGTGACAGAAGGATATGAGTATCCGATGCTGAAATTCATGGTCATTTCAGAGACGGACATTTTCGGAAAAAAGAAAAAGAAACGGAAACGTAAGACGTATGACGGACAGCGGATACAGAGCTTCTCAGAATTGAAGATTGGAGACTATGTGGTACATGAAACACATGGACTCGGAATTTATCAGGGAATTGAGAAGATGGAAGTGGACCGGGTAGCAAAAGACTATATTAAAATTGCTTATGCGGCAGGAGGAAATCTCTACATTCCTGCAACGCAGCTTGATCTGATACAGAAATATGCCAGTGCGGATGCAAAGACGCCGAAGTTAAATAAGCTTGGCGGAACGGAGTGGAAAAAGACAAAAGCCCGTGTGCGCAGCGCCGTGCGGGATATTGCGAAAGATCTGGTAGCGCTTTATGCTGCAAGACAAAAAGAGCAGGGATTCCAGTATGGGCCGGATACGATCTGGCAGCAGGAATTTGAGGAAATGTTCCCGTTTGAGGAGACAGATGACCAGCTGGCAGCGATTGCGGCTACGAAGGAAGATATGGAAAGTACGAAGATTATGGACCGCCTTGTCTGCGGAGATGTGGGATACGGAAAGACGGAGATTGCGATCCGGGCAGCATTTAAGGCAGTGCAGGAAAGTAAACAGGTTGTATATCTTGTTCCGACAACGATTCTGGCTCAGCAGCATTATAATACATTTTTACAGAGAATGAAGGAATTTCCGGTGCGGGTGGATCTGCTCTGCCGTTTCCGAACAAGCGCCCAGCAGAAAAAAACGATAGAGGATACGAAAAAAGGACTGGTAGATATTTTGATCGGAACACACCGGCTTCTGAGCGATGATATCGTGTATAAAGATCTGGGGCTGCTAATTATTGATGAGGAGCAGCGGTTCGGGGTACAGCATAAGGAAAAGATCAAAAAATTAAAAGAAAACGTAGACGTACTGACATTGACGGCGACACCAATCCCGCGGACGCTTCACATGAGTCTGATCGGAATTAGAGATATGAGTGTTCTGGAAGAAGCGCCAATGGACCGTATGCCGATTCAGACGTATGTGATGGAATATAGTGATGAGATGGTGCGGGAGGCGATTGAACGTGAGATTTCCAGAGGAGGACAGGTATATTATGTGTACAATCGCGTCAACGATATTGAAGAGATCACAGATCGGATCAGGAAACTTGTTCCGGATGCAGTCGTAGAATATGCCCACGGGCAGATGCGGGAACATCAATTAGAAAAAATTATGTTTGAATTTATTAATGGTGAGATTGATGTGCTCATTTCTACAACCATCATTGAAACCGGACTTGACATTTCCAATGCCAATACAATGATTATTCACGATGCAGACCGCTTCGGTCTGTCGCAGCTTTATCAGCTTCGCGGCAGGGTGGGACGTTCTAACAGGATGGCGTATGCATTTCTTCTCTATAAACGTGATAAGCTGCTGAAAGAAGTGGCAGAGAAAAGACTGGCGGCGATCCGTGAGTTTACCGATCTTGGTTCCGGTTTTAAGATCGCAATGCGTGATCTGGAGATCAGAGGCGCAGGAAATCTGCTTGGAGCGGAACAGCATGGACATATGGAAGCAGTGGGATATGATCTGTACTGTAAGATGCTGAATGAGGCGGTGAAACATCTAAAAGGAGAGCGGGAAGAGGAAGAAGATTTTGTGACAACACTGGATCTGAATATCGATGCCTTTATTCCTTCGTCTTATATTGCAAATGAATATCAGAAGCTTGACATCTATAAGAGGATTGCAGCAATCGAATCAGAAGAAGAAATGGATGATATGATCGAGGAGTTAATTGACCGGTTTGGAGATATTCCGAGAAAGGTACAGAAACTTTTAAATGTGGCGCTGCTGAAATCTCTTGCCCACAGCGCTTATGTGGCAGCAGTAGAACAAAAGGGAGATGTATTTCAGTTTACAATGTACGAAAAAGCGAAAGTCAACGCACAGCAGATTCCGGTACTTCTGCAGAAATATAAAGGCGAGCTGCAGTTTAAGGTAGAGACGCCGCCATATTTTATTTATGAGAAGAAACGTAAGAATAAGGTGGAGAAAGATGAAGATATCCTTCAGCTTGTGAAACAGATTTTGACTGATATGAAAAGTCTTTCTTTTGAATATGGGAAAATAAATAGAATAGAAAAGTAGTGTGAAAGGAAAAACAGGAGCAAATATTGACATGCTCCTGTTTTTCGTTTTAAAGATTTAATTGATAAACTTTTACTGGGCGTCCTTTTGAAGTTGTAGAGCGCGTATGAATGATAGTGGCAGCGCCTCCGTTCTCAAGATTACGAAGAATACGATTTGCATTACGGTCTGTAACTTTCAAATAAGATGCAAGCTCTTTCGTAGTGAATTCGCGAGATCCGGTTATCTTTATGATAGAAATTAGTTTTTGCAGTGTTAAGGTAGATAATTTGCATGCTTCGGCAGTTTTAAAAAGAGTTTCAGAAAGATTCTGCTGTAAATCAGGGAGCTTGGAGCTGTCGAGCGGTCCGATTAATTGACGCGATTCTGTCATAGCAAAACAACCGCCGGAAAGCTTAGATTCATGCAGTGCATATTCTGCATGTTTTTTGGCTTCTGTAATTGTATTTCCGATTCCATAGCCGACAGCAGCGGAAAGCTGATATTCATTTTCTAACAGGGTTGTAAAATATCCGGTTTCAAAATTTTTTGTAATCATTAGAATAACGCGGCGCGTTGTATAAATATAATGGGTGCCGGATTCAAACTGTGTGATGGCATCGATCAAGAAATCTTTTTTAATCTTCTGAACAATATTGTAAAACTTTTCTTTGGATTCTGGTACGGTTGTGTCATTGAATTCTGTAATGGCAATCGCAGCAGGAAGATTTTCTATATAGTTTTCAAATTGAATTTCCGATAACAGTTCTCTAATCTGAGCTTCTAATTGGGATTTTACTGGATAGAAGAAATAATAGGGAATGCCATTGGACTCCAATATAGGGGCAAGGCTGCTGTAAGAACATAAAACCATATCGATTTTTCCGCTGTTCCAAAGTTTAAGTGTTTTATCAGCAATATCAGATATGACGAGTGAAAAGTTGCCGATAGTATTTGCATCAATCCACTCGTTCATGGTTATATCCAGTTGTTTTTGATCTAACTGACGAATCAGGTACTCAACAGATATGTCAGAAGTATTTTCAAAATCATGACTGAGCGGAAGTAAAAAGTCAAAAATACAGCGTTTAGAATCTAAATCTTTTCGTGCGAGAAAAAGAGTAACTAATGCATGATAAAAAGAAAGCCAATCCGCTTGAAAAGAAATGACAGGTTTTTTAAACTCGCCTATATCATGCTTGATTGCAGCAACGGTTCCACTGCCGCTAATCATAAAACCATCTGCGGTATCTTCATATTTTCTGTAAATAGTGCCGATGTGTTCAAAAGTTGTATAGTCAACAATTGTGACATCACACTCATTATGAAATTCTTCAAATACTTTTTCAATGTAAGAGTGAAGATATATACTCGTAATAATAACAATATTTGCCTTCATGGTAACCACCTCGTATCTATTCTAACGGAAAGTCCTATAGAACTCAAGGTAAAAGTTGCGAAAAGAACATGAAAAATATAATCAATGTGATAAAGATAATTATATTTGTTTTATTTTGATTGACATATTCCAAAAGTGTTGTTAAAATATTCTAAAAATATTCCGTAAATATTCCAAAAATATTCTAAAACAAATTTGGACGGAGAATCTATCAAAGGAGGAAACAAAATGAATTATTATGAAAGAGCTCTGGAGCTAAAAGAAGAGACAATTGCCAATCGTCGTTTTCTGCATACAAATGCTGAAGTTGGGCTGAATATGCCGAAAGCAAAGAAATTTGTAATGGAGAAATTAAGAGAGTATGGGGTGGAACCTCAAGAATGTGGATATGGAGTGACAGCTACATTAGGACATGGAGGGAAAGTACTAATGCTCCGTGCGGATATGGATGCACTGCCTTTGCCGGAAGAGAGTGGTGAACCATTTGCGTGTCCTACAGGGACAGAGATGCATGCTTGTGGACATGATTTTCATGCGGCAATGCTTCTGACTGCAGCTAAAATGTTGAAAGAAAATGAAGCAAAGCTGAAAGGAACTGTAAAATTTATGTTCCAGCCGGCAGAAGAAACTTTTGAGGGAAGTAAAAATATGATTGCAAATGGAATTCTTGAGAACCCAAAAGTTGATGCTGCGCTTGCCTATCATGTAGGTTCAGGAAGGATGCCGGTTGGGATTTATATGTATAATAACAGCGGGGCAATGATGTATTCGGTAGATGGTTTTAGAATTGAAGTAAAAGGTAAAGGTTCTCATGGAGCATATCCGGAGCAGTCAATTGATCCGATTAATATTGCAGTTCACGTTTATTTGGCGTTAGAGGCAATTATGGCAAGAGAAGTAGATTCCACAAAATCTTGTGTGATGACTGTAGGAAAATTTGTTGCAGGAACAGCAGCAAATATTATTCCGGAGACAACTGTGCTTGAAGGAACAATACGCTGCAATGATAAAAAAGAGAGAGAACTAATGGTTCGAAGAATGAAAGAAGTGGCAGAAAAAACAGCAGATACCTATGGCGGCTCTGTAGAAATTACAATGCTTTCAGAAGTACCACCGTTAATCTGTGATTCAAAACTGACAGATGAATTTGTTAATTATATGAAAGAATTAGAAATTCCAGGGATGATGCCATATCCGGGAGTTACGGCAAACGCGTCCGAAGACTTTGCCAACATTGCAGAGCGTATACCGGCAACATTTATGTATCTTTCTGCTGGATATATGGATGAAAGAGGAGATTATGGGGCGCATAATCCAAAAGTTAGGTTTAATGAAGATGTATGTCCGATTGGAGCTAGCTGCATGGCTTATTGTGCAACAAGATGGCTTGAGGATAATCAATAATAATATGAACGAAAGGGGCATTTAATTATGGAAAAAGAACAATCAACTGTGGCAATTTTATTACCGAAAAAGAAGAAAAATGCTGTTCAGATTGGATGTATTTGCATGATGCTTTCAGTGGCCATGTACGGACTTGTATTTTCGACATTAACAGCACCAATTTTGGAAAGTGTAAATGCAATGGGATATGTATCTTTGTTTTCAATTTTCGCGGGACTTGGTTTATCAATCATGACACCGATCGGAGGAAAACTTGGGGATTTAATTGGCAGGAGAAATATTGTAGTAATACCGGGAATTATTTGTGCAGTGTGCGGGATTGCGTTTGCGTTTGTACATTCACTTGTTCCGTTGATGGTGTTAAGACTTTTGATTGGCTTTGCACAGGGAGCATTTGCGGCAGCGCCTTATATTATTGCGGGATTAATTAATGAGAAAAAAGATGTACCAAAAGCAATGGGAATGTTGGCAACTGCAGTTGCGGTCGGAGGTTTTGGCGGCAGTATTATTGCTGGATTTCTTACAGATATGGGACTTTTGACCGTTGCAATTTTGATGCCTTCTATCCCTTTACTTGCAGGTGTGCTTTTGATAGGAATTAATATGCCGAATCAAAAAAGAGAGGGAAAAGTGGTAATTGATGTTCCTGGTATTATAGCGCTTGTTATTGCAATTTGTGGAATTTTGCTTGCGTTAAATTTTGGTTCTTCACTGGGGTGGACACATCCGGCAATTATCGCAGGATTTATTATTGGTATTGCAGCGCTGGTTGCATTGATAAAAATAGAAGAAAAGGCAAAGGAGCCATTGATTCCGCTAAAGTTATTTAAAAATTCTCAGTATACGGTATTTCTGATTGTAGGATTTATTTGCTATTTTTATCAAAATGCAATGAACATTTATGCGCCGATTGGTGCTATGAAGGTTATGGGAACTTCAACAAGTATGGCGGGAGCTTTACAGATGCCGCGGACTATTATTACAATCTTCTTGCCAACTATTGCAGGAGTCTGGGTAGGAAAAAAATTGGCAAATTCATGGAAAGCTATGGCAATAGGAACATTATTGGCCGGAATTCCAATGGCAGTTATGGGCTTTACTACGCCTAAAACACCTATTTTGGTTTATTTTATCGCATTGACAATTACTGGTATTGCAGAAAGCTATCGTTCGGTTTCTATCACAGCTTGTGCACAAGCTACGTTGCAGCCGGCAGATATGGGAGTTGGAACATCTCTTGTTAATTTTGTAAATAGTCTTTCCGGTACAATTGCTTCGGCTGTATACGGAGTTGCCTATGATTTCAATACAGTATCAGATCCGACAAATGTATCTAATATCCAAAATGGAGTAAATGCGGTATTCTGGTTAGCGGCTATTGTATCGATAATAGGATTTTTCATCGTGATTTTTGCAGTAAAGCCGAAAATGAAAGAGTAAGAAGCGTGAGAATGAAGAAAATTGCTTTAAGTGAATGTACCGAAGCTCTATAAGTTTTTATCACATTTCCATATTGCAAACGTGAAAAATTTGTGATAAGCATTGATACTCATAAGAAAAAGGACTATAATAGGATAGTTACTAAGTATCAGGAGGAAGAAGATGAAAGGCTTAAAGAAAAGAGCAGCAGTACTTGCGGCAGCAGCAGCGCTGGCGATTTCAGGTGTTACTGGCTGCGGGACAGTGAATGCAGATAAAGTTATTGCAAAAGTAGACGATACAGAGATCACAATGGGACTTTTAAATTTCTATGTGCGCTATCAGCAGGGTGTTTATGAGACAAATTATGCACAGATGATGGGCGGCATTGATGCGATGTGGTCTGCAGAAGTCGGTGAAGGGAAAACATATGAGCAGTCTATGAAAGAGACATCTGTAGAGCTGCTGAAACAGATGTGCGTTCTGGAAGATCATATGGACGAATACGAAATCACTCTGACAGAAGCAGAGAAGGAAAAGATTAAGAAAGCTGCCGAAGAGTTTGTAAAAGCCAATAAGGAAGAAGATCTGGAGGCGGTTTCAGGAGATGAGGAGACAGTGGAACGTCTTCTTACACTTATGACAGAGCAGAAGAAGATGCATGATGCAATTACTGCAAAAGCAGATACGGAAGTTTCTGATGATGAGGCAAGACGCAAAGGAATGCAGTATGTACTTTTCTCTTTTACAAAGACGAAAGAGGATGGAACAACTGAGACAATGACAGCGGAAGAGAAAAAGGATCTGAAGAAGGAAGCGGAAGCATTTGCAAAGAGTGTCAAAAATGAAAAAGATTTTGAGGCATTTGCAGAGAAAAACGGATATTCAGCAGTAGATTCTTCATTTGGAGAAGGTACGACAGCGCCGACAGAAGATATGGTAAAACAGCTGAATGAATTAAAAGTGGGCGGAACAACAGATGTATTTGAGTCAGACAGTGGTTACTATGTTGGCCGTGTAACAAGTGAACTGGATCGGGACGCAACAGATCAGCGAAAAGAAACAATTGTACAGGAACGCAAGCAGGAGAAATTCAAAGAAGTATACGAAGGCTGGGAGAAAGAAGCTGACATTACAGAAGATAAGAAACTTTTGGAGAAGCTTGACTTTGAAAAGCAGGGAGTAACGCTTAAGACGGAAGAGGCGGATGCAGAAAATGCAGACGCAGACAGTGCAGATACCGGAAACGCTGAGGAAAGTACAGACACGACAGAAGAATAGAAAACAAAACATGTTTATGAATGGGACTATGAGAAATCATAGTCCTTTTTTTGTTATCTAAAGAAAATCATCAGAAATTCACGCCAAATATTTAAAAAGTCTTAATAATTCCATTCATGGATTTTAATTTTGCTCCTGTATGATAAAAGCAGATAAGAAAAGGAAACAAAAGAAGAAAAATGACAGCGATGGGAGGAAAAGACATGGAGAAAAAAGGATTTAGAAGGGCAGTCAATATCGTTACGATATTATGTACGGCAGCTATGATTTCATTTGTCATTTACGGATTGAAAAGCGGAATTTTTACAGATAGAGCGATGATGGAAGAACTGGTAAGCCGGGGTGGTATATGGGGACCGGTTACGTTTATGATCATTCAAATGGTACAGGTTGTTGTTCCGGTCATTCCGGGCGGAATTACATGTGCGGTGGGAGTTGTTGTGTTTGGTCCATGGTACGGACTGCTTTATAACTACATTGGCATTGTGGCAGGTTCCTGTATTAACTTTTATCTGGCCCGCCGATATGGTCAGTGTCTTGTGAAATTCTTTGTGAAGGAAGAAACGTACAATAAATATATTACATGGTTGGAAAAGGGGAAAAAATTCGACAAATTTTTTGCTGCGGCGATTTTCTTCCCATGTGCACCGGACGATGTGCTCTGCATGATTGCAGGTTTAACGAAAATGTCCTGGAAGAAATTTTCCGCTATCATCCTGCTTGGCAAGCCGGCTTCGATTGCAGCATACAGCATGGCACTTGTTTATGCGGGAGGATTTTTATCAGGCTTACTTGGGTAGTGTCAGAAGGAAGAGAGGAAAAAGGTATGAAAATTTTAATTACAAGTGATTTATTTGAGGCAACCATTAACGGTGTTGTTACATCTGTAAAAAATCTGGAGCGGGAACTGACAGCCCAGGGACATGAAGTAAAGATTCTGACAGTATCCAATAGCTGTGTTTCTTACCGGAAAGAAAATGTGTACTATATTATGTCTGTGCCTTCCGGTATTTATCCGGATATCCGGATTCCGGTATCACGGGGCAGCGAATATGTGCGGGAGTTGATTGCATGGAAACCGGATGTGATCCACAGCCAGTGTGAATTTTTTACTTTTGGGTATGCGAAACGAATTGCCAAAGAGACCGGTGCAGTGCTGATTCATACATATCACACATTATATGAACAATATACGGAATATGTTCCGATAGGAAAATCCATTGGCCGCGCAGCTCTTGGGAACTGGATGCGGATGAGGTTAAAGCCGGTGAATATGATTATCGCACCTACAAAAAAAGTCGAGAAAACGCTGCGGGAATATGAAATGGAGCAGGATATTACAGTTATTCCGTCTGGAATAGAAATACAAAAATTTATGGAGAAAGAAAATGATATCGTTTCAAAGGCGATTCGTGAGAAGTACGGGATTGAAGAAGAGAAGAAAGTGATTTTAAGTCTTGGACGGCTTGGATTTGAGAAGCGGATTGAAGAACTGCTCTTCGGAATGCAGGAGCTTTTGAAGACGAGGAAAGATGTGATTCTGATGATCGTGGGAGGCGGACCGGCAAGAGAGAGTCTTGAGAAAACAGCAAGGGAGCTTGGAATTGAAGGATCCGTGCGGTTTACAGGAATGGTTTTACCGGAGGAAACGAAAGACTACTATCAGATGGCAGATATTTTTGTATGTGCTTCCACAAGCGAGACACAGGGACTTACTTATATTGAAGCGATGGCAAGCGGTCTTCCTCTTGTCTGCAGGAAAGACGATTGTCTGGATGGTGTGCTGGAAGAGGGGAAAAATGGATTTGCTTATGAAACACTGGAAGAATTTGCGGCAGGGATTGTGACGCTGATTGATCAGAAAAACGTATATGAAAATGCAGTCATAAGAAGCCGTCAGATTGCAGAGGAATTTGGAACAAAGCGGTTCGGAACAAGGGTAGAGAGCTGTTATTATCACACATTATTGAAAAGAAGGTATGAAGAATATGAAAGTTTTGTTATATGCAAAGAACAGGCAGGTCGTTTTAAAGAGCGGTGTTGGGCGCGCTATGGTCATGCAAGAAGAATCTCTTAGGAGAAATGGCGCCAGTGTGACAATGGATCCGTCAGATTCGTATGATATTGTACATATTAATACCATTTTTCCAAGTGATTACCGAATGGCGAAACGGGCAAAACGGCAAGGAAAAAAAGTAGTCTATCATGCACATTCTACGGAGGAAGATTTTCGCAATTCGTTTATTGGATCGAATGTGATTTCCCCATTGTTTCGAAAGTGGATTACAAAATGCTATAAGACCGGGGACTTGATTTTGACACCGACAGAATATTCCAAGTCGCTGTTGAAAGGATATGGGATTGACAATGAAATTGAAGCAATCTCCAACGGAGTAGACACGAATCTTTTTCAGAAAAATGAAGCTGCAAGAATTTTATTTCGCAGAAAATACGGATTTGGAGCAGAAGAAAAACTGATTATGTCGGTAGGGCTTTATTTTGAGCGGAAAGGAATTCTGGATTTTGTGGCTCTGGCAGAACAGATGCCGGAGTACCAGTTTCTCTGGTTTGGATATACACCGGACAGTCAGATTCCGAAAAAAGTAAGGGAAGCTGTCCATAAGAAGCTGCCGAATCTGCATTTTATGGGATATCTGCCGAAAGAAGAACTGCAGATGGCATACAGCAGCTGCGATTTGTTTTTCTTTCCATCTTATGAAGAAACAGAGGGAATTGTTGTTTTGGAGGCGCTGGCATCTGAGATCCCGGTACTTTTAAGGACGATCCCGGTGTATGATGACTGGCTGATCAATGGAAAGGATGTATATAAAGGAACGAATCTAAAAGA
The DNA here is from genome assembly GCA_018228665.1 of Faecalicatena sp. Marseille-Q4148. Classification (NCBI taxonomy): domain Bacteria; kingdom Bacillati; phylum Bacillota; class Clostridia; order Lachnospirales; family Lachnospiraceae; genus Faecalicatena; species Faecalicatena sp. Marseille-Q4148. The sequence goes on along the minus strand of CP073692.1, from coordinate 1,406,737 downwards.
TTTTCGGGAAAAGATTCCTGAGATTCTGAATGGAACCCTTCCGGATCTGACACAGCAGGGCCGGAAATGTGCCGAAGAGCGGGATGTGATGTGTCAGGCAAAGAAATTATATCATTTCTATGAGAAACTCAATGCAGATCGGGAAAGAAAAAGCGAAGCCCGGGAGGTTTGTCTGAAACAGAATTGTCATAAGAATATGGAATTATCGTAAAAAATATACTGCAATAAAAAGGGACAGCATTCATTCGTGGAAAATGCTGTCCCCAATATTTTTACTGGAAATAAGACATGAGAATTTCGTTCACAAGCTTGCCATCTGCTTTGCCTTTGACTTTTGGCATCAGGACTTTCATAATCTTGCCTTTGTCTTTCGCGGTCGGAGCTTCTATCTGAACTTCCTGTAATGTCTCGTCAATGATCTGACGAATCTCAGCTTCGTCCATCATCTTTGGAGCAAACTGTTCAAGCACCTGGATGCGCTGTCTGCATTCGTTGATGATGTCTGCCCGGTCTTCAGGAGTTAATTCTAAAGTTTCCTTTGTCTGTTTAATCTCTTTTAATACGACCTGAACTTCTTCCTCTTCCGTCAGATCTGCACGCTTGTCGATGGCTTTGTTCTTAAGGGCAGATAAGAGAAGAGAAAGGGATTCCTTTGTCTCTTTATCACTTGCCTTCATCGCTGCTACCATAGCGCTTCTTACTTTATCTGTCATACTCATGATGTATTCCTCCTAACATTTCTGAATAGTTTTATTATACACAAAAGTCAGGCAGAATACCAGAGAGAAGATTGTATTTCCAAAGAGAGTTTTGTATAATAAATAAAGAATGTCTTACAGGAGAAAGAACATGAAAGAACATATTTTAATTGTAGATGATGAAAAGGAGATTGCAGATCTTCTGGAGCTGTATCTCGGTAATGACGGGTTTTTGATCCATAAATTCTATAATGGAGCAGATGCGCTTGAGTGTATTCGCACAACGAAGCTTGATCTGGCAATTTTAGATGTGATGCTACCGGATATTGACGGGTTTCGAATCTGCCAGAAGATCCGCGAGGAACATTTTTATCCGGTCATCATGCTGACAGCAAAGGTGGCAGATGCGGACAAGATTATGGGGCTGACGATCGGTGCAGATGATTATATTCTGAAACCATTCAATCCGCTGGAAGTCATTGCACGCGTGAAGACTCAGCTTCGCCGGTATAAGAGGTATAATCAGGCAGAACAGTCCAAACAAACAGAAGAGCAGGAGCAGGAGTATGATATTCGTGGCTTATTGATTAATAAAGAAACGCATAAGTGTACACTGTATGGAAAAGAAGTGCCGCTGACGCCGCTGGAATTTGAAATTCTCTGGTACCTTTGTGAACACCGCGGGAAGGTGGTGGCGTCTGAAGAATTGTTTGAAGCAATCTGGGGCGAAAAATATTATGACAATAACAATACGGTTATGGCGCATATCGGGAGAATCAGGGAGAAACTGCATGAACCGGCGCGGAATCCGAAGTTTATAAAAACTGTGTGGGGAGTGGGGTATCAGATTGAGTAAGAAAGAAAGTAATACAGTACGTCAGTCGGTCTATCGGATTTTCCGAAGATATCTGGTGAAATTAATTGCAGGGATGATCGGCTTTCCGATTTTGATGTTTGCCGGATATCTCTTTATGATGGCAGTGGTTTCTTCGATTACATGGTATCCGGGTCCACTGTACGATTTTCTGAAATGGATTGAGATGCGGATTGAACTGTTTTTTATTTTATGTATGATGGTGGGATATCTGCTCATGGTATTGTGGTATTTACGGAAACCGTTTCAGTATCTGATCGATGTACTTACAGGTGTGGAGAGTATTTACAAAGAACAGGGAGAGATGATTGAGCTGTCTCCGGATCTGCGGGATGCAGAAATGCATTTGAATAAAGTAAAGTCCGCTGTGGACCGAAATGCCAGAGCGGCAAAAGAGGCAGAACAGAGGAAGAATGATTTGATCGTTTATCTGGCCCATGATTTAAAAACTCCGCTCACTTCTGTGATCGGTTATTTGACTCTGCTGCGGGACGAACAGCAGATTTCGGAAGAGTTAAGAGAGAAATATTTATCTATTACGCTTGAGAAAGCAGAGCGGCTTGAGGATCTTATCAATGAATTTTTTGAGATTACGAGATTTAATTTGTCCAACCTTACGCTTGAGAAAAGCCGTGTGAATCTGACGCGGATGCTTGAGCAGCTGACATTTGAATTTCAGCCTATGTTGGATGAGAAACATCTGACATGCCGGCTTGATGCACCGAGAGATGTGATGATCGTCTGCGATGCCGGAAAACTGCAGCGAGTATTTGACAATCTGCTGCGAAATGCAGTCAACTACAGTTATGAAGATGAAGAAATCGTATTTTCGGTAAACTATGCTAAAGATCAGAAAGGAATGCTTTGCATTACCTGTACAAACCGTGGTGTAACGATCCCGCCGGAGAAGCTGTCAAGAATTTTTGAACAATTCTATCGGCTGGACACTGCAAGGACGACGAAGAGCGGAGGTGCCGGTCTCGGTCTTGCGATTGCCAAAGAGATTGTGGAACTGCATGGCGGAACAATCACAGCCTACAGCGCTGAGGAAGTGATTCGGTTTGAGATTCAGCTGCCTTGCGGTGAAACCGGAAGCTTCGGGGCATCTTCATAAAATCTAAAGAATTTACGGAGAAATTTGTATTATATCTGTGAGGAGAAACGAAAAATTGACCTCTTTACTTTTGATAAAATCATGTTATCAAAAGTAAGGAGGTTTTTATTTTATGAAAATAGCAGTATTATTCGGAGGCTGTTCTACAGAATATCCGGTTTCATTACAGTCTGCACATGCAGTACTTAGTCATTTAGATGAAAAAACATATGAGGTGATCCGAATCGGGATCACAAGAGAGGGAAAATGGTATCGATATTCCGGAGCTTTAGACAGACTGCTGGATGATAGTTGGCATAAGCAGGAAGAGGAGTTATGCCCGGCAGTCATATCTCCGGACAGAAGTCATCACGGTGTGCTGGAATGGAGAGACGGAAAAATGCAGGTGATAAAAATTGACGCTGCATTTCCGATGCTTCACGGAAAAAATGGGGAAGACGGAACGGTACAGGGGATTCTGGAGCTTGCAGGAATTCCGGTAATAGGATGCGGCATGCTGGCCTCGGCAATTTGTATGGATAAAGACAGAGCACATCGTCTGGCAGAAGAGGCAGGCATTCGCGCACCAAAGGCAGTTGTGATTTCGAAAGCACAGTGGTTGGAAGCAAAGCACGAATCAGAACTTCTTTTGAAAATCAAAGAGCAGATCCGGGAGATCAGCTATCCTGTTTTTGTGAAACCAGTTCGTGCAGGATCTTCTTTTGGAATTACAAAAGTTTATAAAGAAACGGAATTGTTTGATGCAATGGAAAATGCTTTCACACATGACAACGAAGTGATTGTAGAAGAGACGATTGCAGGGTTTGAAGTAGGATGTGCAGTTCTCGGAACCGAAGAACTTCTGACAGGACGTGCAGATGAGATTGAGCTGACGGAAGGATTTTTTGATTATACAGAAAAATATACATTAAAGACATCTAAGATCCATATGCCGGCAAGAATTGATGAGGAGACGGAGCGTAAAATACAGGAAACGGCAAAGCGGATCTATCGGGCGCTTGGATGCAGCGGATTTGCCAGGGTCGATATGTTTCTGACACCGGAGCGTGAACTTATTTTTAATGAAGTCAATACGATTCCGGGATTTACGTCTCATAGCCGTTATCCGAACATGATGAAAGGAATCGGGATGGGATTTGCAGAGATTCTTGACAAATTGATTCAGGTATCTGTCAAATGCCGGTAAGGAGGATGTGATGAGAGAAGTGTGTTTTCGAAAAGAGGATGTGTACCGTGGAGATCTGATTCTTGTAAATGAAGACTTTGCTTTGAAAAGGCAGAATGCAGTACAGCGCCTTGTTCCGGCAGACAGCAGATATCCGGAAGTTTTGCTCGGGAACAGAGCGGCTTCGATGCTTGCATGTCTTATTCGGGAGATTTGCGGAGAAGCAGAAATTATTCCCGTCAGCGGTTACCGCTCATTTGAAGAGCAGACAAAGATTTATGAAGACGCGCTGCTGGAACACGGAGAAAGTTTTACAAGAAAGTATGTGGCGCTTCCGGATCACAGTGAGCATCAGACAGGACTTGCGATTGATGTTGGACAGGCGGCAACAGAACTGGATTTTATTTGTCCGGAGTTTCCTTATGAGGGAATCTGCCAAAAATTCCGGGAGAAAGCACCGAGATATGGGTTTGTAGAGCGCTACGGAAAAGAGAAGGAAAACGTTACAAAAATCGGCTGGGAACCATGGCATTTTCGATATGTAGGAGTACCGCATGCAAGGTTTATGAAAGAACATGCGATTTGCCTGGAAGAATATATTGAACTGATCAGACAGTATCCGTATCCGGAAAAGGCATTGGAAATAAAAGGGGAGGAATGGACGGCATCCGTTTCTTATCTGCGGCAGAGTACAGAGGAAATGTTTGTCACATTGCCGGAAGATATACTGTATCAGGTATCGGGCAATAATGTAGACGGGTTCATTCTGACCGTATGGAGTGAAAATACGAATGGAGAGTAAAACAAAAGAATATGCAGGCATTGATGTGTTTCGGGTGGTGGCTGCGGTTCTGGTAGCAGCAATCCATATTTCGCCGCTGGCATCTTATAACGAACTGGCAGATATGGCGCTGACAAAGATAGCGGCGCGCACGGCAGTTCCGTTTTTCTTTATGACAACAGGATTCTTTTTGCTCGGAGGAAAGGAAGACGAAAGAAGACGATATGAACATTTGAAACAGTTTTGTAAAAAGACGGGTATGATTTATGTCTGGGCAATCCTGTTATATCTTCCGGTCAATATTTATACAGGATATTTTCAAAAGAATTCTGTCGGAGAAATTGTCCGGGATCTTTTGATCAATGGAACATTTTATCATCTCTGGTATCTGCCGGCCGTCATGTTGGGAGTAGCGGTTACCGGATGGCTTTTATATACATTTGGAATGAAAGCAACGTGGAAGTGTGTGCTTGCGCTCTATCTGGCAGGGTTGTTAGGCGATAGCTATTATGGCATATCACATAATCTTCCCATTGTGCGTTCGATATACGAAATGATCTTTCATGTATGCGATTATACGAGAAATGGTCTGTTTTTTGCACCGGTTTATCTGCTCCTTGGAGCTTGTATAAAACGGGGGAGGAAATGTACGGTGCGGGAAGGAACGATAGGTCTTTGCATCTCGTCTGTGCTGCTTTTTATCGAAGCCTTCTGGCTTCACAGCGCCGATCTTCCAAGACATGACAGTATGTATATCATGCTTGTGCCGGTGATGTATTTTCTATTTTCACTTCTTCTGCATGTAAGAGGAAGAAGACGTCCGAAATGTGCCGATATTGCGCTTGCAGTTTATGTGATACATCCACTTGTGATTATCGGAATGCGCGGAGCGGCAAAGCTGATACATCAGGAGAAGCTTTTGGTGGAAAACAGTTTGATCCAGTTTGTGAGTGTCACAGTGGTCAGTATGATAGTGGCAGCAGGGTGGAGTTACAGCAAGAAATGGATTGGAAAGAGAAAACTTAGATTATAAGAAAGAAGGACAGCTATGAGAAAGGAAACAATGAAAAAAGACCGGGCATGGATAGAAGTGAATCTGAAACAGTTACAGAAAAATGCAGAAATCATTCAAAAATTTCTGAAAGAAGGCTGCGAGCTGATGGCAGTTGTGAAAGCCAATGGGTACGGTCATGGAGCCGTAGAGACGGCAAAGGCATTAAATGCTGTTGGAGTCTGCTCTTTTGCGGTGGCAACGATTGATGAAGGAATTGCACTTCGGCGGGAAGGAATTTGCGGAAAAATTCTAATCCTCGGCTATACAGATCCGGAGAGAGCGGAAGAATTAAAGAAATACGAACTCTGTCAGACGATTATCAGTCTGCCGTATGCGGATGCACTAAAAAGGCGGGAACAGGGACTGCAGGCAGAAGTAAAGATTGACACGGGGATGCATCGGCAGGGAGTGAGATGGGATCAGCTTCAAGATATAAAAAGACTCTTTTTAGATCCGGCATTTCATATCTGCGGCATGTATACGCATTTTTGTGCAGCAGACAGCCAAGAAGCACAAGATATGTTATTTACGAAGGAACAGATCAGAAGATTTGAGGAAGTAGTGAAATATTTACGATCAGAACAAATCCCGCTTCCGTCTCTGCATATGCAGAGCAGCTATGGACTTGTGAATTACCCGGAACTTGTATGTGACTGTGCAAGAATTGGGATTCTCCTCTATGGGAGTCTTTCATCAGGCAGGGATGAAGTGCGTGTGGAGATTCCGGTTGCGCCGGTTATGGAGATAAAAGCAAGGGTAACTTCCGTGCGAAAACTTGAGGAAGGAGAACAGGCAGGATATGGACGGGCATTTCAGGCTGAGAGAAAAACAAAACTTGCCTGTATCTCTGTCGGATATGCAGACGGTTTGCCAAGAGCGCTGTCATGTGGAAAAGGAGAAGTGCTGGTGCATGGAAAACGTGTTCCGCTTGTGGGAAGAATCTGTATGGATCAGGCGCTGATTGATGTGACAGAAATAGAAGATGTAAAAGAAGGAGATGTTGTGACGCTGGTCGGACGAGACGGTAAAGAAGAAATTCAAATGTCAGAACTGGCAGATCGGGCAGATACAATTGCAAATGAATTGTTCAGCCGTCTTGGCAGCAGACTGAAACGGATCTATCATTTTTAAAAACAGGATGAAGCAGATACGAAAATGGTAAAGAAAATTTTGCATAAGAAATCTTTCATTTGCAGATACTATTCCCAGAAATGGAAAGAATAGTCAATGGAGGATTTTTTATATGAAAGCAACAGGAATTGTGCGCAGAATTGATGATCTGGGGCGTGTTGTGATCCCGAAGGAAATTCGAAGGACGCTTCGCATCCGGGAGGGAGATCCGCTGGAAATTTTTACAGACCGGGAAGGGGAGATTATTTTAAAAAAATATTCGCCCATTGGTGAGATGGGAACGTTCGCAGGAGTGTATGCGGAATGTCTTGCCCAGACAACAGGTAGTCTCGTATGTATCTGCGATAAGGATCAGGTCATTGCAGCAAGCGGCAGCAGAAGGAAAGAACTGGCGGAGAAATATATTACAAAGGAACTGTCACAAGCTATTGAGAAGAGAGAATTATTAAAAAGCGGTGCCGGAGAAGTGTCTTATGTACCGATTACAGAGCAGGAACGGGAAGCATATGAACAGGAACTCATCTGTCCGGTCATCTGTGAAGGAGATACGATTGGAGCTGTGATTTTACTTGGGCGGGAAGGAAGCGCTGTTTTTGGAGAGCCGCAGGAGAAACTTGCCCGCTGCGCAGCAATTTTTCTTGCAAGACAGATGGAACAATAGGTAAGAATCAGTTATATTTGAAATAAGAAGAGCATACCCTTTGATAACAGCAAAGCGATTGGTTGGGCGTTGTATCGGGAAAGGGGTAGAAAGATATGGACAAAAAGTTAAGAACAGATATGAGGATGGTACAAATGATGAAAGCACTTCTGGCATCGTATGTGGTGACGGGGGTGCTTCTTGTATTGCTGGCAGCAATGCTGTTCTGGCAAAATCTGGATGAGAGTAAAGTATCCTTTGGGATTAAGGTAATTTATTTCATTTCTACATTTTCAGGCGGACTTATCATGGGGAAAATTGCAGGACAGAGACGTTATCTCTGGGGAATTTTTGTGGGAATCTGTTATTTTCTTCTGCTGGCATTGATTTCCTTTGGCATTTACAGAACATTTCAGGGAAGCGCAGTGAATATTTTTATGACCTGTCTGCTTTGTGTCGGAGGGGGAATGGCTGGAGGAATGGTTTCGTGAAAAAAATGCTTTTAAAACAGATACAGATATGCTATACTATATGCGATTAATATTATGCGTGAGGAGGAACAAGAAATGAAACATATTAAAACATTGAATACACAGACACTTAATCAGACATTGAAAAAAGGCGGATGCGGAGAATGCCAGACATCTTGCCAGTCTGCTTGTAAGACATCCTGCACAGTAGGAAACCAGACTTGCGAACACAGCAAATAAATTACATATTTGAGATGTGTGAGAGCAGCGGCTTAGGTCGCTGCTTGTTATTGTTATAGAATTTATATAGAAAGGGGTAACTGTTGTGATTCATCAGTACCAGAACAATGGATACCGGATCGTACTTGATGTCAACAGCGGCGCCGTACATGTTGTAGATGAGCTTGTGTATGATGTGATTGCTGTACTTGACAGCATGAAAGCAGATAAGACAGAGGCGATGCTTCAGGAAGAAAGTACTGTCCGTGAAGTAAGAGAGAAGCTGGAGGAGAAATATCCTGCAGAAGAGCTTGCAGAAGCTCTGGAAGATATTACAGAGCTTGTAAGAGAAGGAAAGCTGTTTACAAAAGACATTTATGAGCCGATCATCGAGGATGTGAAGAAGCGGAAAACAGTTGTGAAAGCACTTTGTCTTCACATTGCACATGACTGTAATCTTGCGTGCAAATATTGCTTCGCAGAAGAAGGCGAATACCACGGAAGACGGGCGCTCATGTCTTACGAGGTCGGAAAGAAAGCGCTTGATTTCCTGATTGCGAATTCAGGAAGCAGAAGAAATCTGGAAGTCGATTTCTTTGGCGGGGAACCGCTTATGAACTGGCAGGTTGTGAAAGACCTTGTGGCATACGGAAGAGAGCAGGAGAAGCTCCATGACAAACATTTCCGTTTTACTGTTACAACGAACGGTGTGCTGCTCAATGACGAGATTCAGGAGTTTATTAATAAAGAGATGGACAATGTCGTCCTGAGTCTTGATGGAAGAAAAGAAGTCAATGACTTTATGCGTCCGTTCCGAAATGGCAAAGGAAGCTACGATCTGATCGTGCCGAAGTTCCAGAAGCTTGCAGACAGCAGAGATCAGGAACGCTATTATGTACGAGGTACGTTTACAAGAAACAATCTGGATTTTTCAGAGGATGTGAAACATTTTGCAGAGCTTGGATTTCAGCAGATGTCTATCGAGCCGGTAGTCGGAGACGAGTCTGAGCCGTATGCGATCCAGAAAGAAGATCTTCCTAAGATTTTTGAAGAGTACGATAAGCTTGCGAAGTATATGATCGAGCGAGAGAAGGAAGGAAAAGGTTTTAACTTCTTCCACTTTATGATCGATCTGACAGGCGGACCGTGTATTTATAAGAGAATGTCCGGATGTGGATCCGGAACAGAATATCTTGCGGTAACACCGTGGGGAGACTTATATCCTTGTCACCAGTTTGTCGGTGAAGATGATTTCCTGATGGGAAATGTGGACGAGGGAATTACGAAACCGGAGATTGCAGACCGTTTCCGCGACTGCAATGTGTACACAAAAGAAAAATGCAAAAACTGTTTTGCAAAGTTCTACTGCAGCGGCGGATGTGCAGCAAACGGGCATAAGCTTTGCGGTTCTATCAATGACGTATATGAAGTCGGCTGTGAGATGGAGCGCAAGAGAGTAGAATGTGCAATTATGATTAAGGCAGCTCTGGCAGAGGAAAGGATGTAAGTGATGAAGAAGAATAAAGGCATAGGCGTCCTGATTGCAACGGCAGCAGTAATTGCGCTTCTTGCATTTACAACGATTGTCGGATTCGGACCGAAGAAAACAGGTGCGGCAGAGCACATTAAGCTTGGACTTGATCTTGCCGGCGGTGTCAGTATCACCTACCAGGCACAAGGAGATAAGATTACACAGGAAGCAATGGACGATACCATCTATAAGCTTCAGAAGCGTGTAGATCAATATAGTACAGAGGCAACTGTTTATCAGGAAGGCGATGACCGGATCAATATTGAAATTCCGGGTGTGTCTGATGCCAATAAAGTATTAACAGAACTTGGAAAACCAGGCTCACTCTATTTTATTGCCCACAAAGATGCAGAGGGCAATGAGAACTATACATTAGATACTGCAACGGGAGAGTATAAGCTGACGAAAGAGCTCAGTGAACTCCAGGAGAATGGCGGAATTGTACTGAATGGTACAGATGTAAGTTCTGCAAAGGCCGGACAGTATGAAGATCAGCAGTCAGGTGCGACACAGTATGTGGTAGAACTGACTTTGACAAAAGAAGGTACAACAAAATTTGCGAAAGCAACAAAAACAGCTTTCGAAGCCGGAAGAGATACGATTGGTATTTATTATGATGATGCATTTGTCAGTGTGCCGAGCGTAAATGGTGAAATTTCCGGAGGAACAGCAGAAATCACCGGTATGGCAAGCTTTGAAGAGGCAGAAAATCTTGCTTCCACAATCCGTATCGGAGGACTTCAGTTAGAACTTCATGAACTCCGTTCCAATGTTGTCGGCGCACAGCTCGGAGAAGAAGCGGTATCGACAAGTTTAAAAGCCGGTGCGATCGGACTTGCGATTGTCATTATTTTTATGTGTATTGTATACCTGATTCCGGGACTTGCTTCCGGACTTGCACTTCTGATCTATACAGGATTGACGCTGGTTGTGTTAAACGCATTTGATATTACGCTGACACTTCCGGGAATTGCAGGTATTATCCTGTCTATCGGTATGGCGGTAGATGCCAATGTCATTATCTTTGCCCGGGTGCGGGAAGAACTGGCAGCAGGAAGAACTGTCCGTACAGCGTTAAAGACCGGATTTGAGAAAGCGCTCTCTGCGATTATCGACGGTAATGTGACAACGCTGATCGCAGCTCTTGTGTTAGGACTGAAGGGAACCGGAAGTGTAAAGGGATTTGCACAGACATTGGCACTTGGTATCGTGCTTTCGATGTTCACAGCAATCTTTGTGACGAAATTTATTGTGAACGCTCTGTATGCTGTTGGATTCCGCGATGTGAAATTCTACAATCCGAAGAGTGGAAAAGGAAGTATTGACTTCCTTGCCAAGAAGAAGTATTTCTTTGCATTTTCTATTGCCATTATGGTGATTGGGTTCGGAATCATGGGATTCAATGCAAGTCAGGGAAAAGGTGCGTTTAATTACAGCCTTGATTTCAAGGGAGGAACTTCTACAAATGTGACATTTGATAAGGAATACACATTGAAAGAAGTCGATGCGGAAATTATTCCGGTCATTGAAAAGATTACAGGCGATAAGAATGTACAGCAGCAGATTGTAAAGGGAACAACGCAAGTGATCTTTAAAACGCAGACGCTGGATCTGGAGACAAGAGAAGAACTTTCCAAAGCGCTCGTAGAGCAGTTTGGCGCCAAAGAAGATCAAATTACAACGGAAAATATCAGTTCAACGGTTAGTAAGGAGATGCGTGCCGATGCGGTTGTTGCAGTTGTGATCGCAGCGATCTGTATGCTTCTTTATATCTGGTTCCGATTCAGTGATATCCGTTTCGCTACAAGTGCAGTTACAGCGCTGCTTCATGACGTGCTTGTTGTCATTGCATTCTACGGTGTGGCAAGAATTTCTGTCGGAACGACCTTTATTGCATGTATGCTGACGATTGTCGGATATTCAATCAATGCAACGATTGTTATTTTTGACCGTATCCGTGAGGAGTTAAAGACAATCCATGGAGTAAAGACAAAAGAGAAGATTCAGGAAGTGGTCAACCGCAGTATTACAAGAACGCTGACGAGAAGTATTTATACTTCCCTGACAACTTTTATTATGGTAGCAGTACTTTATGTTATGGGTGTAAGCTCTATTAAAGAATTTGCGCTTCCGCTTATGGTAGGAATTGTCTGGGGTGCATATTCTTCTGTATGTATTACAGGTTCACTGTGGTATCTTATGAAGACAAAAATTGGTAAAAATAAAATAGCAGAATAAAATACAGGAGGGTGTTCCGGAAGGCGGAACGCCCTTTTTGGATAAATGGGGCATTTGTATGGAGAAATGGTTTATTTTAAGAAAAGGAGCAGATTTTCAGAAAATCGGAAAAAAATTCGGAATCAGTCCGCGACTTGCCTGTCTGATACGAAATCGCGATGTGATATCCGAAGAGGAAATTCATAATTATCTGTATGGAACGATCGCAGATCTTCTCGACGGAATGTTGATGAAAGATATGGATGTTGCGGTTGAAATTCTTTGCGAGAAGATACGCGGAGGTGATGCGATACGAATTATTGGCGATTATGATATTGATGGAGTAAATGCAACCTATATTTTATCAGAAGCAATCAGAAGGCTTGGCGGAAATGTAGATACGGATATTCCCGATCGGATGAAAGATGGATATGGATTGAACCGGGATCTGATCGATCGGGCATTGGAAGCAGAAATCGATACCATTGTGACGTGTGATAATGGAATTGCAGCGGCATCGGAAATTGCCTATGCAAAGGAGATGGGACTGACAGTTATTGTGACAGACCACCATGAAATTCCATTTGAGGAGACGGAGGAAGGGCGTAAATATCATCTGCCGCCGGCAGATGCGGTGGTAGATCCAAAGCAGGAAGGGTGTCCTTATCCGTTTAAAGGGCTTTGCGGTGCAGCGGTGGCCTATAAGCTTATGGAGGCAGTATACAATGTGATGGCAGGCGATGCAGATGAAATTGATGATCTCATGGAAAATGTGGCAATTGCTACGGTAGGAGATGTGATGGATCTTGTTGGCGAAAATCGTATTTTTGTGAAGCAGGGATTGGAAATGCTCCGACGGACAAAAAATCATGGATTAAAAGCTTTGATGGAAGTAACGGGTGTAGATCCGGAAACAGTCGGAACGTATCATATTGGGTTTGTCATTGGGCCATGTATTAATGCGGGAGGACGTCTGGATACTGCGAAAAGAGCATTGCGGCTTCTGGAAGCTTCCGACAAGCGGGATGCAGATATTCTGGCAGGAGAGTTGAAGGCTTTAAATGATAACCGGAAAGATATGACAGAAAAAGCAGTAGAACTGGCGGCGGCTCAGGCAGAAGAATTGTATCCGGAAGACCGGGTGCTTGTATTGTATCTTCCGGACTGCCATGAAAGTCTGGCGGGGATTGTAGCCGGAAGAATCCGGGAGCGGTACCATAAACCGGTGTTTGTTTTAACGAAGGCTGAGGAGGGAATCAAAGGCTCCGGACGTTCCATCGAAACGTATCATATGTATGAGGAAATGAACCGCTGCAGTGAATTATTTACAAAGTTCGGCGGACATAAACTGGCGGCAGGAGTTTCTATGCCGGAAGAGAATCTGGAGAAATTCCGCAGCAGGTTAAATCATCTCTGCCGACTGACAGAGGAAGATCTGATTGAAAAAGTAAGTATTGATATGCAGATGCCTTTGGGAGCAGTAACAGAATCTTTTGTAAATGAGATAGAATTATTGGCGCCTTTCGGAAAAGGAAACCGAAAACCTCTGTTTGTGGAGAAAAACCTGGAAATTCTGGAAGCAAGGATACTGGGCAAAAATAAAAATGTTTTGAAAATGTATGTGAGAGATAGTGCAGGGACATGCCTGGAAGCAATGTATTTTGGAGATGTTGAAGCATTTTATACCTATGTGGAATCTGTGTATGGGACAGTAGAAGGAGCCAGGATGGCATTTACCTATTATCCGGGGATCAATGAGTACAGAGGACAGAAAAAAATGCAGATTGTTGTCCAAAATTATCGATAATTACTGTGATTATAAAGGAATAATTTGAATATTGCAGGGAAGAGTGGTATAATAAAATACACGTTTTTTATTTGTACGAAGGAATGGGAGGGAAGAGAGATGGAAGAAGAAAGCAAGAAGATTGAGAATCCGGCATTAAAGATTGTAGATGGACACGCAGTCAAAGACCCGAAAGATTATCAGGATCCGGATGAACTTTATGATGTTCTGATCAAAAGGATCCGGAAATACCATCCGTCAGCAGACCTCACAATCGTACAGAAAGCCTATCAGCTTGCAAAGGATGCCCACGAAGGACAGTTTCGAAAGTCAGGGGAAGCATATATCATTCATCCGCTCTGGGTAGGAATTATTCTTGCCAATCTGGAATTGGATAAAGAGACGATTGTTGCAGGAATTCTGCATGATGTTGTAGAAGATACAGTAATGACATCGGAAGAGATTGCAGCACAGTTTGGAGAGGAAGTTGCGCTTCTTGTAGAAGGTGTTACGAAGATCGGTCAGCTGTCATACTCAAAGGATAAAGATAAGCTTGAGATGCAGGCAGAGACGCTGCGTAAGATGTTTCTTGCCATGTCGAAAGATATCCGTGTTATTTTGATCAAGCTTGCAGACCGTCTTCATAATATGAGAACAGCGCAATTCTGGCCGCCGGCGAAACAGAAGGAGAAGGCACAGGAAACAATGGACATCTATGCACCGTTGGCACAGCGGCTTGGTATTTCCAAGATTAAGACAGAACTTGATGATCTGGCGCTCAGATATTCAGAACCGGAAGTATATTTTGATCTTGTCAGACAGATTAATGCAAGAAAGACGGAGCGGGAAGAATTTGTAGGTCAGATTGTGGATGAAGTTTCCAATCATATGGCCAACGCAGGGATTCGGGCAGATGTGAAGGGAAGAGTAAAGCATTTCTTCAGCATTTACCGAAAGATGGTCAATCAGGATAAGACAGTAGATCAGATTTATGATTTATTTGCTGTGCGTATTATTGTAGATTCCGTAAAGGACTGCTATGCAGCTCTTGGTGTGATCCATGAGATGTATACACCGGTCCCGGGCAGATTTAAAGATTATATTGCAATGCCGAAGGCGAACATGTATCAGTCGCTCCATACGACGCTTATGAGTTCTGTCGGACAGCCGTTTGAGATTCAGATCCGGACAGAAGAGATGCATAAGACGGCAGAATACGGAATCGCGGCTCACTGGAAATATAAAGAATCTAATGACGGGAAGAAGAACATCCGGGTACAGGAAGAAGAGAAATTAAGCTGGCTTAGACAGATTCTTGAGTGGCAGCAGAATACAGATAACAGAGAATTTTTGAGTCTGCTCAAGGGAGATCTGAATCTGTTTACAGAAGAGGTATACTGCTTTACACCGAATGGAGATGTGAAGCACCTTCCGAATGGTTCCACACCGATTGATTTCGCCTATAGTATTCACAGCGCTGTCGGTAATAAGATGGTCGGTGCCAGAGTGAACGGGAAATTAGTTCCGATTGAATATAAGCTCCAGAACGGTGACCGCATTGAGATCCTGACATCTCAGAACTCCAAAGGTCCAAGCCGTGACTGGCTGAATATCGTCCGAAGTACACAGGCGAAGAACAAGATCAATCAGTGGTTTAAGAAAGAATTCAAAGAAGAGAATGTTACCAGAGGCAAGGAGATGCTTTATGCATACTGTAAGTCCAAAGGAATTACGCTTTCAGATCTTTTGAAACAGAAATATGAACAGGTTGTGCAGCAGAAATACGGTTTTCGTGACTGGGATTCCGTATTGGCGGCAATTGGTCATGGCGGCTTGAAAGAAGGTCAGGTTGTAAATCGGCTTGTAGAAGAGTATACGAAGGACCATAAAGAAGCTATCACAGATGAGACGATTCTTGAACGTGTTTCGGAGGCGGCTAAGAACAAAGTACATGTCACGAAGTCCAAGAGCGGAATTGTTGTGAAAGGAATTGACGATATTGCAGTACGTTTTTCAAGATGCTGCAATCCGGTACCCGGAGATGAGATTGTTGGTTTCGTTACACGCGGACGCGGACTTACGATTCACCGGACAGACTGTGTGAATGTGCTGCATCTGACAGAAGCTGAACGGGCAAGACTGATCGATGCTGAATGGGAGAATGAAGGCAGCGCCGGCGGTGAGGGAACGTATCTGGCTCAGGTCAAGATGTATGCAGCAGATAAGCCGGGTGTCTTAATGGAGATTTCCAAAGTCTTTACAGAGATGAAGATTGATGTGAAGACGATGAATGTTCGAACGAACAAACAGGGCATCGGAACAATTGAGATGGGCTTTGTCGTGCATGGCAGGGAAGAACTGACGAGAGTGACAGAGAAGCTAAGACAGCTTCCGGAGATTATGGATATAGAACGTACAGCGGGGTAAGAGCAAATTATGAAAATAGAGATTTTTTCAGCAGGAATTTTGGGAACGAATTGTTACTTTGTGATAAATGAAGAGACAAAAGAGACTGTGATCGTAGATCCGGGCGGATATAATAAGAAGATGAAAGCGTATCTGGAGCAGGAAGCATTAAAGCCGGTGGCGGTTCTTCTGACACATGGACATTTTGACCATATGATGGGAGTTCCGGGGCTGCGTGAGGACTATGAGATGCCGGTATATATTTATGATTCTGAGGAGTGCATCGTGGATGATCCGAAAAAGAACCTGTCGGCAACTTATACGAATGGACTGACACTCGATCATCTTGAAACAGTACGGGATGGACAGGTATTAGCACTTGCCGGATTTCGTTTCCGTGTAATCTACACACCGGGACATACGGCGGATGGCTGCTGTTACTATATGGAACAGGAGAATATGCTTTTCAGCGGAGACACACTGTTTCAGGCATCGGTTGGAAGAAGTGATCTTCCAACAGGAAGCGAAAGTACATTGATCCGTTCCATCAAAGAACGGCTTCTTGTACTTCCGGAAGAAGTGAAGGTATTTCCGGGGCATATGGGAGCAACGACCATTGGAGATGAGAAGAAACAAAATCCATATATTGTATAGCAATATGAGCAGACAGAGGATGCTTCGGCAAGACGAGGCATCCTCCAAATTTTGTTTCCGGCAAATAACAGGAGGAAACCATGATCAAATTAATTTTTCAGAATGAAATATATCCGTATGATGTATATCATTTGACAAAAGCATTTTTTCCGGGCGAAGAAATTGTGCAGGAAATCTGTCCGGAAGCGGAGCTGTTGATAAAAGCAGAGAGAAATGGAGAAAAACTTTTGGAAATTTCCCATGCAAGTGTGGAAAACATCCCGGAACGAAAGGAAAAGAAGTATTTTGTAAATAAATTTGTTTACGAAACATATGAGAAACTGACAGGAAAAGGACTTGCCTGGGGAATCCTTACCGGAATTCGTCCGACGAAGATTATGATGGGAGCCCTGGAAGAAGGACGAAAAGAAAAAGAAATCTTAGAGGAGATGCAGACGCATTACCTAATGACTGAGGAGAAGGCGCGACTGGGTTTGGAAATTGCAAAGCGCGAGAAAATGCTTCTGGAAAAGCTGGATTATGAGAATGGATACAGCTTGTATGTGGGGATTCCTTTTTGCCCTACAACATGCATTTACTGTTCATTTACTTCCTATCCGCTTGCTTCCTGGAAGAATTATGTGGAAGAGTATCTGACAGCATTGTTTAAAGAAATCTCCGCGGTAGGATTGCATATGCAGGGAAAGAAATTAAATACAATCTACATTGGCGGAGGGACTCCGACAACATTGAGTGCAGAGCAGCTCGACCGCCTGCTGAGCCATTTGGAAGCGACCTTTTCCTATGAGTTTTTGCTGGAATTTACCGTGGAGGCAGGTCGTCCGGACAGTATTACGAGGGAGAAACTGGAAGTGCTTCGAAAACATCGGATTTCCCGTATTTCAATTAATCCTCAGACGATGCAGCAGAAGACACTGGATCTGATCGGGAGACGACATACGGTAGACGATATCATACAGGTATACCGGATGGCGCGGGAACTGGGATTTGATAATATTAATATGGATCTGATCGCAGGACTTCCGGGAGAGACACCGGAGGATATGGAAGATACATTAAAGGCAATCTGTCGTCTGGATCCGGACAATCTTACCGTACATTCTCTTGCGGTAAAGCGGGCGTCAAAACTTCGTCAGATGGAAGAATTCCGGAGAACAGCTGAAGAAGAGGAAAAGATGGCGAAGGATCTGTCCGGCATGATTGAATTGTCTTATGAATATGCAGAGAAGATGGGGATGACGCCTTATTATCTGTACCGTCAGAAAAATATCGCAGGAAATTTTGAAAATGTTGGCTATGCGAAGGTTGACAAAGCGGGAATATACAATATACTTATTATGGAAGAGAAACAGACAATCGTTGCCTGCGGGGCGGGCGCCAGCACAAAGGCGGTGTGGCCGGAAGCTTCCGGGAACGGATGTCGGATTGAACGTGCAGAGAATGTAAAAGATCTGAAAGAATACATTGCACGAATAGACGAAATGATAGACAGAAAAGGAGAATTATTATGGCATTAAAGAAAAAACCGGTAACTGGTATGAAGGACATGCTTCCGAGAGAAATGGAGATCAGAGACTATGTCATTCATATGATCAAAGAAACTTACAAAAGTTTCGGCTTCTCTTCAATGGAAACTCCTTGTGTAGAACATATTGATAACCTGCTCAGTAAACAGGGTGGAGAAAATGAAAAACTGATTTTCAAGATTTTGAAACGCGGCGAGAAATTGAAACTTGCGGAAGCCAAGACAGAGGCAGATCTTGTAGACGGAGGACTTCGTTATGATCTGACACTTCCGCTTTCCAGATATTATTCCAACAATGCCAATGAGCTGCCTTCTCCGTTTAAGGCACTTCAGATGGGAAATGTATGGCGTGCAGACAGACCTCAGAGAGGACGTTTCCGCCAGTTTATGCAATGCGATATTGACATCCTCGGCGAGGCTGGAAATATTGCAGAGATCGAACTTATCCTTGCTACGACAACATTGCTTGGAAAGCTTGATTTTAAAAACTTTACGATCCGGATTAATGACAGAAGAATGTTAAAAGCAATGGCAGCTTACAGCGGATTTGCAGAAGCAGATTATGATAATGTATTTATCATTTTAGACAAGATGGATAAGATCGGACTGGAGGGAGTGGCATCAGAGCTGGAAGCTTCCGGGTATGCGAAGGAATCCATCGATAAATATCTGGAGTTGTTTGAGCTGATTACGACAGATGTGGAAGGCGTTCGTTTCTGTAAAGAGAAGCTGGAAGGATATCTGGACGCAGAAGTGGCAGACAGTCTGGAGAAGATTATTACAAGTGTATTGGAAGTAAAATCAGCAGATTTTGCGATCAAATTTGATCCAACGCTTGTGCGTGGGATGTCTTACTATACAGGTACGATTTTTGAGATTGCGATGGATGAATTCGGGGGTTCTGTTGGCGGCGGCGGACGATACGATGAGATGATCGGCAAATTTACCGGACAGAATACGCCGGCATGTGGATTTTCCATTGGATTTGAGAGAATTGTCATGCTGCTTCTTGAACGAGGATACGAAGTACCGCATCAGGAAGAAAAGAAAGCTTACCTGTTAGAGAAAGGGCTTCCGCAGAGTGAATTTATCAACATTATGAAGACAGCATGTGATGAGCGTGCCGCTGGTAAGCAGGTCACAGTCCTGAATATGAAGAAAAATAAAAAATTCCAGAAAGAACAGCTGGCGGAAATGGGTTATACAAACATTGTAGAATGTTTTAAAAACTAATTTTTACAGGAGGTGCAGTATGATGAATGAAGCTAAAAAAATCGCATATGTAAAGCAGGCAGAAGGAATTATCAAAGGACTTGCAAAACGTAATATGGAAGGCTTCTACTGTGCAACAAAAGAAGAGGCGGTAGAGAAAGTAAAGGAACTGGTGGAAAAAGGAGCTTCTGTGACTTGGGGAGGCTCTGTGACGCTTTCTGAGAGCGGTGTGATGGACCTTTTGAAAAATGGAGACTATGATGTGCTTGACCGGTCAACAGCGAAGACACCGGAAGAGCAGAGAGCATTTTATCAGAAGTCTGTTGGAGCAGATTATTTCTTTATGAGTACAAATGCAATTACATTGGACGGAGAGCTTGTCAATATTGACGGCAACGGCAATCGGGTAGCATGTCTGATCCATGGACCGAAATATGTAATTGTAATTGCAGGTGTGAATAAGATTGTGCCGGATATTGAAAGTGCAGTTCCACGAATCCGCAATGTATCCAGTCCTGCCAATGCAGCAAGACTTCATCCGAATACACCTTGTGAAATGACAGGAATGTGCGGTGACTGCCAGTCTCCGGGCTGCATGTGTTGTGAGATTGTTGTGACAAGACGGTCAAGACATGAGGGAAGAATTAAAGTCATTCTCGTAGGAGAAGAATTGGGATTCTAAAGATATGGTTGTGCAGGCAATCACAAAAAAATAAAAAAAGTTAAAAAAAGTGTTGACATCTGTGGTTGCCTGTAATATAATATCAATTGTTCAAGCGGTGCTGAACAAAACAAAAGATGCACGAGTGGCTCAGTGGTGGAGTATCGCCTTGCCAAGGCGAGGGTCGCGGGTTCGAATCCCGTCTCGTGCTTTCCTGAAAAGGAAGCAGATTTCCTCTTTCAGCAATTTTAAATTTCATAGTAGAATCAATAAGATATGCACGAGTGGCTCAGTGGTGGAGTATCGCCTTGCCAAGGCGAGGGTCGCGGGTTCGAATCCCGTCTCGTGCTTTTTTTGTACCCATTTTTAGGAAAAAGGCAGGTTGCTATCCTGCCAAAATTGTGTTACACTTGTGGTTGTACAGGTAACTGTTGCCTGTATAGACAATTAAGCAAGAGCAGAGTAGAGATGAGCGCGTTAAGTGTCAGACGGACGGGGAGTTGCCGGCTGAACGAAAAGTATTTATACTTGCGGTGCACATTTCGCATCCCGCTGCTACACATAGAGAGGGAGCCTGAAGTTCCCGGGAAGGTATACCTGCTATGCGTAGCTTTCGGACTACTGCAAAGGAGGTATTTTTTATGAGAAAATTAAAAGAACAGTTTGTAAACTCCTGGTGTGAACTAAAGCATGTGAATTGTATTGCGATTACGGCAATGCTGATTGCGGTCGGGGTAATTCTCGGTTATTTTTCTGTTCAGGTAACAGATTTTCTGAGAATCGGCTTTTCAGGATTGGCCAATGAACTGGCTGCATTTATGTTTGGACCTGTCGTAGGCGGGCTCATGGGAGGCGTTGGAGACATCCTTAAATATATTATGAAGCCGACCGGAGCATTTTTCTTTGGGTGGACGTTGAATGCGATTCTCGGACCGGTGATCTACGGAATCATGCTCTATCATCGCCCGATCAATTTGAAACGGATTTTTGCAGCGAAGATTCTTGTAGCGGTGCTCGTTAATCTGCTGCTTGGAACGCTGTGGCTGTCCGTCATGTATGGAAAAGCATTTTTTGTATTGCTTCCGGCAAGAGCGGTAAAACAACTCGTATCTGTGCCGGTAGATGCACTGCTTCTATATGTAGTTTTGCAGATGCTGTCTAAAGCAAAAGTATTTGCGCTGGTTCATTCCAGATAGGAGAAATGAGGAGGAAGAGACATGAGTTATGCAGATCAGGTGTTTATTAAAATGTGCCGTGATATTATCGATCACGGGTGCAGTACAGAAGGAGAAAAAGTGCGCCCGCATTGGGAAGACGGAACGCCGGCGTATACGGTAAAGCAATTTGGAGTTGTGAACCGCTATGATCTGTCGAAAGAATTTCCGGCGCTGACACTTCGCAAAACCGGGATTAAGAGCTGTACGGATGAGCTTTTATGGATCTGGCAGAAGAAATCGAATAATATTCATGATCTGGGACCGCGTATCTGGGACAGTTGGGCAGACGAAGATGGTTCTATCGGTAAGGCATACGGATATCAGCTTGGGGTAAAGCATCAGTATCGTGAAGGAATGATGGATCAGGTTGACCGGGTGATCTATGATCTGAAGAATCATCCGTACAGCCGACGAATTATGACGAATATATATGTACACCAGGATCTGCATGAGATGAATCTGTATCCATGTGCATACAGTATGACATTTAATGTGACGAAGAAGGCAGGAAGCGATCGTCTGATATTAAATGCAATTTTAAACCAGCGTTCTCAGGATGTACTGGCAGCTAATAACTGGAATGTTTGTCAATATGCTGTTCTTGTACATATGCTGGCGCAGGTTTGCGATATGAATGTGGGTGAGTTTGTGCATGTGATTGCAGATGCACATATTTATGACCGCCATATCCCGCTTGTGGAGGAATTGATTACAAGAGAGACGCATCCTGCACCGAAGTTCTGGCTGAATCCGGAGATAAAAGATTTTTATCAGTTTACGAAAGACGATGTACGCCTGGATGAGTATGTGGCCGGACCGCAGATTAAAAATATTCCAATTGCAGTTTAGGAGGAGAAAGACATGAATCTGATTGTTGCTGTAGATAAAAACTGGGCGATTGGCTTATCCAATAAGCTTCTCGTAAGTATACCGGCAGATATGAAGTTTTTCCGGGAGACGACGAGCGGAAAAGTCGTTGCGATGGGAAGAAAGACACTGGAAAGTTTTCCGGGGGGACAGCCGCTGAAAAACCGAACCAATATCATTCTGACAAAAGATCAAAATTACAAAGTAAAGGACGCTGTAGTTGTAGGAACATTGGAAGAGATGATAGAAGAGCTGAAGAAATATCCATCGGAAGATATTTATGTAATCGGTGGGGAAAGTGTTTACCGTCAGTTGCTCCCGTACTGTGATACAGCTTATGTAACGAAGATCGACCATGTCTATGAGGCTGATACATTTTTCCCAAACCTGGACGAAATGAAAGACTGGAAGATGACAGGAGTTACAGAGGAGCAGACGTACTTCGATTTGGAATATGTTTTTGCTAAATATGAGCGAGTATAGAAATACAATAGAATTGATATAATTTAATCTGAGAGTTGGTTAAATACGCTGTGTTGACATTGATGTAATGTAATCATATAATGTTTTTATTGAAGAAATTCCGCAATGGCTGCGGAATTCATGAATGACACGGGAGCGTATTAGAAGTTCCGTTATCTGGAAGAGAATGAGCACCCCGGCAGTTTTGTCCGGGGTGTTTTTTTATCAGAGGCAATAGAGGAGGAAAGCGGATGAAGAAAATATCAGGGAATAAATTACTTGTAAAAGCATTAAAAGAAG
Organism: Faecalicatena sp. Marseille-Q4148; assembly: GCA_018228665.1. NCBI lineage: Bacteria > Bacillati > Bacillota > Clostridia > Lachnospirales > Lachnospiraceae > Faecalicatena > Faecalicatena sp. Marseille-Q4148. The sequence goes on along the minus strand of CP073692.1, from coordinate 1,383,753 downwards.
AAGGAGTTGAGGTATTATTTGGATATCCGGGCGCCTGCACAATAGATATTTGTGACGAATTGTGGAAACAGGATCATACGCGAGTAATTCTTCCGCGGCATGAACAGGCGCTTGTGCATGAGGCAGATGCGTATGCACGCATAACCGGAAAAGTTGGTGTCTGCCTTGTGACAAGTGGTCCGGGAGCAACGAATCTTGTGACAGGAATTGCCACTGCCAATTATGACAGCGTTCCGCTTGTATGTTTTACCGGCCAGGTTCCGGTGAATCTGATCGGCAATGATGCGTTTCAAGAAGTGGATATCATCGGAATCACACGAACAATCTGTAAATATGGAATTACTGTGAAACGAAGAGAAGATTTGGGAAGAATTGTGAAGGAAGCATTTTATATTGCCCGGACAGGGCGGCCGGGTCCGGTAGTGGTAGATCTTCCGAAAGATGTCATGGCAGAACTTGGAAGTTCGGAATATCCAAAGGAAGTATCGATTCGTGGATATAAGCCAAATCCACCGGTACATATTGGTCAGTTAAAACGAGGGATCAAGATGCTTCACAAAGCAGAGCGGCCGCTGTTTCTGGCGGGCGGCGGTGTGAATATTTCCAGAGCCAACGAAGCATTTCGGCAATTAGTGGAGAAGACAGGAATTCCGGTTGTGACAACGATTATGGGAAAGGGAGCAATTCCGTCAGACCATCCGCTATATATCGGCAATCTTGGAATGCACGGTACCTATGCGGCAAATATGGCGGTAGGGGCCTGTGATCTTCTGTTTTCTATCGGCACACGCTTTAATGACCGGATTACCGGAAAACTGCATGAATTTGCTACAAATGCACAGATTGTTCATATTGATATTGATACGGCATCTATTTCCAGAAATATTCAGGTAGATATTCCGATCGTTGCAGATGCGAAAGAAGCGATTGAGAAAATGCTCGCATATGTGGAAAACTGCGAAAAGAAAGATTGGATCGCCCAGATCAGAGACTGGAAAGAAGCGTATCCGCTCCAGATGAAAAAGAGAAACGGTATGAGTCCTCAGAAAATCATTGAAACTGCAGATGAAGTTTTTGATGATATGATCGCTGTGACGGATGTTGGACAGCATCAGATGTGGGTAACGCAGTTTCTTCGTCTCAATGAAAAACGTCGTTTGCTGACTTCAGGCGGTCTTGGAACAATGGGATATGGTCTGCCTGGCGCTATCGGTGCAAAGATCGCATGTCCGGATGTGCCGGTAGTTATGTTTTCCGGAGATGGAGGCATGCAGATGAATATTCAGGAACTGGCGACAGCTGCAGCACAGGAACTGCCACTTGTTTTATGCGTGTTTAATAACAGTTTTCTTGGGATGGTGCGTCAATGGCAGAAATTATTTTATGGGAAGCGGTATTCGATGACTTGTTTGAAGTATCGGAGAAGTTGTGACGGTCAATGCGGGAACTGCGAATGTCCTCCATACCTTCCGGATTTTGTGAAACTGGCAGAGAGTTATGGGGCCTGCGGAATCCGGGTTACAAAAGAGGAAGAAATCCGGGATGCGTTTCTGCAGGCAAAGGAAAATATGAAAACACCGACAGTGATAGAGTTTATTATTGACAGTGAAGAAATGGTATATCCGATGTTAAAGCCGGGCGGTACATTGGAAGAAATGCTGATGAGTTAGGAGGTACGGATATGAATAATCATTTGAAAAAGAGATGGATTTCTCTATATGTCGAGAATCAGGTAGGTGTGCTTTCTAAGATTTCAGGGTTATTTTCAGGGAAATGTTATAATCTGGAAAGTCTGACCGTCGGAACAACGGAAGATCCGACGGTGTCTCGGATGACGCTGGAGACAAAAAGCGATGAAGAGACATTTGAGCAGATTAAAAAGCAGCTGAACCGTATGGTGGAAGTGATTAAAGTCATTGATTTTACAGATCTTTCTGTTTGTATGAAAGAGATTTTATATATTAAAGTCAGAAATTGCAGTCATGAAGATAAGGAAGAGATTTTTCAGATTGCCCAGGCGTTTCGGGCTGAAGTTGTGGACTACGGAAGAGACAGCCTGCTTTTAGAATTCGTCCAGACAGCAGCGAAAAATGATTCCGTAATTGAATTAATGCAGAAAGAATTTCAGCAGATTGAAGTGGTAAGAGGGGGAAGCGTTGGGATTGAGGCGATCAGCATGAACGAACGCTAAGAGAATAAAAACAGAGCGCACTCTTGAATTTTATGTTTGACCGTATTATAATGAAGAGCATAAAAAGTGCAAATGTGCCAGCAATAGTGATTGGAGTGAAGGAATATGGAGAAAAAAGAGATGGACTGGGCCAATCTTGGATTTGCCTATGTACAGACAGATCAGAGATACGTTGCAGATTTTAAAGATGGGAAATGGCAGGAAGGAAAGCTGACATCGGATGCGAATGTCGTTATCAATGAGTGTGCAGGTGTACTACAGTATGCGCAGACGTGTTTTGAAGGGTTAAAAGCATATACAACAGAAGACGGAAGAATTGTCACATTCCGGCCGGATCTGAATGGACAGCGTATGGAAGATTCTGCGAGACGGCTTGAAATGCCGGTATTTCCGAAAGAGAAGTTTGTGGAAGCAGTGGAGCAAGTTGTAGCGGCGAATGCTGAGTGGGTTCCGCCGTTTGGCTCCGGAGCTACTTTATATATTCGCCCATATCTGTTTGGCACAAATCCAGTCATTGGAGTGAAACCGGCAGATGAATATCAGTTCCGTATATTTGTAACACCGGTGGGACCGTATTTTAAAGGCGGTGCAAAGCCGCTTACGATTAAAGTATCTGATTTTGACAGGGCGGCGCCGCATGGAACAGGACATATTAAAGCCGGACTGAACTATGCAATGAGCCTTCATGCAATTATGACAGCTCATAAAGAAGGATATGATGAGAATTTATATCTGGATCCGGGTACAAGAACAAAAGTAGAAGAGACCGGAGGTGCGAATTTTATTTTTGTCACAAAAGATAATAAAGTGATTACGCCAAAGTCAGACAGCATTTTACCTTCGATTACGAGACGTTCGCTCGTCTATGTTGCCAGAGAATATCTGGGATTGGAAGTGGAAGAGCGGGAAGTAACACTTGAAGAAGTAAAAACATTTGCAGAATGTGGACTTTGCGGGACAGCAGCAGTCATTTCTCCGGTAGGAAAGATTGTGGATCATGGGGAAGAAATCTGCTTCCCAAGCGGTATGGAAGCGATGGGACCTGTTACGAAGAAGCTGTATGACACACTGACCGGAATCCAGATGGGACGAATTGAAGCGCCGGAAGGATGGATTCACGAAATTAAAGTAAAATAGAATACAAAAGAGAAGCTGCTCTCTGAAAATAAAAAAAGGGGCTGTCGGGAAATGATAGTTCCAAACAGGGGCAGATTTGACTTGTATGAGTCAAACCTGCCCCTGAAACTTTTCCATAAAAAGAGAAAAAGATGGCTAACGACAACCATCATTTTCTCCGTTCCATGTTATAATGGAACTATGCTAAACAAAGACTATTATAACGATTTTTTTGAATTAGGGCAACAGAAAATTAACTTCAGTTTCTTCGAATTGTGTTTACCAGACGACGATCCAGTCTATACCCTGAAAAAAGTGATGGAGGAGTTAGATTTTTCTGGCTTATTAGCCAATTGTTCTGATAAGGGAAGAACCGGGTACAACCCAATCATGATGTATGCTGTAGTTACTTACGCAAACATGCGTGGGATAAGAGCTGTTGACCGTATTGTAGAATTATGTGAAAGAGATCTCGCCTTTATCTGGCTTACGAAAGGTCAGAAGCCGAAACGGGATGCTTTTTATGACTTCAAGAATAAGAAACTGACCGCTGATGTACTGGATGAGCTGAATTATCAGTTTCTTCGTCGCCTGCAAAAAGAAGGATTCATCACACTAAAAAATCTTTTTATTGACGGTACAAAAATAGAAGCCAATGCGAACCGTTATACGTTTGTCTGGAGAGGAACAATCAATTATCATCTTGCAGGACTACTGGATACTATTGATTTATTGTATCAAAAGTATAACGTTTTGATTGATGAAAATGAGTATGGCATCAAATATGACATTCCCCATGCACATATGTTCGTGATCGAAGGAATGGAGAAAGTACGGGATGTCATTGAAAAGAACCGAAAAAGAAAACTGACAAAACATAAAAAGTTATCCAATAATACAATCATAGAGATTGACAATTGTTCTCCGTTGGAGATACTGAAGCTCCAAAAAAATCTGATACAGATAGCAGAACAGGAACAGATTACATTTGTTTATGGAAAAGGAAAAAGAAAATCGGAAATCCAGCAGCTTTACGAAGAATTGGAAGCCTGTGGTGAACGTCTTATGGGATATAAAGAGTGTTTTGAGATCATGGGAACAGACAGAAACAGTTATTCCAAAACAGATCTGGAAGCTACTTTTATGCGGATGAAAGAGGATCATATGCTGAACGGGCAATTAAAAGCGGCATATAATGTTCAGATTGCAGTAGAGAATTATTTCATTGTCCAGACTTATGTCAGCAATGATCGGACAGATTATAATACGTTGATTCCGGTTTTGGAAAAACATCAAAAAGCATTTGGGGATATTCTTGAGGAAGTGACAGCAGATAGCGGGTATTGCAGCGAAAGAAACCTACTGTACTTAAAAGAACATAAAATCTCCAGCTATATCAAGCTGCAGGATCATGAAAAACGGAAAACACGTGCGTATACAGAAGAAATCGGAAAGTATTACAACATGAAAACGCAGATATTTGAAGATGAGTTGTATTATATTTGCCATGACGGAAGAGAATTGCATCATATCCGAACAGAAACAAAAGCACAGACTGGTTATACACAAACCTTTGAAGTGTATGGATGTGCAGACTGCAGTGGTTGTGAACATAAAGCAAAATGTCTCTATAAATATGATGCCGAAAAAGATAGAGAGAAAAATAAAGTGATGAAGATCAACGAACAATGGGAAGCTTTGAAAGAAGAATCCCATAAAAACATCCAGAGTGAGAAAGGGATCTTAAATCGTCAGATTCGTTCCATCCAGACAGAGGGACATTTTGGAGACATTAAAGAAAATGACAGTTTCCGCCGATTCAATTACCGGACATCCGAAAAAGTATATAAAGAATTCATGCTGTATGCGATTGGAAGAAATATAAATAAATACCATCGTTTTCTTCATGAAAAAATCCAAAAATTTGAGAAAAAAATCGAAGAAACAGTTGCTTAGAAAATGTGTACGTTTAAATATGCAGGTTGAGGGGTTTTTGTGCCCAAAAATACATACGAAAAAGACAAAATACGAATCTCTCATAGAAGATCAGGTGCGAAAAACACTGATTTCTAAAGGAGATTCGTATTTTGAGATTTAGAGCCTAAAAATCGGTATTAACCGACAGCCCCTTTTTAAGTAACTAAACTGACAGGTGGAAAATCATTGTTGCAATCTGGAAATAGATCATGACAGAACAGGTATCTACGATTGTTGTAATGAGAGGCGCCGCCATGATTGCCGGATCGAAATGGAATTTTTTGGCAAACAGCGGCAGTGTACAACCGATCAATTTAGAAATAATGATTGTAGCTACAAGAGAGAGTGATACAACAACAGCCAGAGAGACATCTTTATACATTAGGAAAATACGCAATCCGTTTGCCAGGGCAAGAAAGGCGCCTACAAGCAAAGAAACGCGGAATTCCTTAAACATAATCCTGAAAATGTCTTTGAATTCGAATTCATCAAGTGCAAGACCGCGAATGATCAATGTAGAACTCTGGGAGCCGCAGTTTCCGCCCGTATCCATTAACATTGGAATGAAGGATACAAGAAGCGGGACTGCCGCAAATGCATTCTCATACTTCGTAATGATCATACCGGTAAATGTAGCAGAAATCATAAGAACGAGAAGCCAGACGATACGGTTCTTGGCATGTTCAAATACACTGGCTTCAAAATATCCCTTTTCACTTGGAGTTACAGCGCCCATGAGAGCCATATCTTCTGTTGTCTCTTCTTCGATGACATCCATCGCATCATCGAACGTAACAATACCTACCATGAGATCGTCCTGGTCAAGCACCGGAATCGCAAGCAGATCATATTTTGAAAACAGTTTGGCTACCTCTTCCTGGTCTGTGTGAGTAGAAACAGAAATGATTTCAGTTTCCATCAGTTCTTCCATTGTGAGATCGTCATCCATCGTCATCAAATCTTTGGCAGAAACAATGCCGAGAAGACGGCGATGCTCCAAAACATAACAGGTATATATGGTTTCCTTGTGGATTCCGGTTCGTTTGATATGGGAGAGCGCCTGGCGCACAGTGTCTGTCTTCTTCAAATCGACATATTCTGTTGTCATTACACTGCCGGCGCTGTCTTCCGGATAATTTAAAAGTGTATTAATCTTCGTGCGTTTCTCCTGGTCTACTGCCTCCAGAATCCGTGTCACAAGATTTGCCGGGAGATCTTCGAGAAGATCAACGGTATCATCCAGAAAGAGCTCGTCGAGAAGTTCTTTCAATTCTTTCTCAGTAAAAATCTCAACGAGATATGACTGCATGGAATTATTCATATTGGCAAATACATCTGCAGCCTTAGTCTTCGGAATGAGCCGAAATGCCAGTGCAAGCTCTTTATCTTCCAGTTCTGACATGAGAGCAGCAATGTCCACTGCATTCATGACATTCAAAATACTTCTTACAGCCTTGAATTCCCGCGCCTGTAAGAGATCCATAAAGATTTCTTTGTTCATAACAAAAACTCCTTTTCCTGATGAAATTGTCTATAAAGCTCCACGAAGGATAACTGGCTCCTGCGTCCATGCTGCTCACCTGCCTTTCCGTTCAAATTTTCCAGTTCATTATAACGTGGGTAAGAAAGGGTGTCAAGAAAATGTGAAAGCAAAGGGCAGAAAAGCAATCAATACTTGAAAAATCTATTGACAAAATCATTAAAAAATGCTAGTTTAATAGCAAGCAGATAAAAGGGAGTAGCCAAACATCCTACGGGATGGGTTTGAAACCGTCAATCGATACCGAGAGGTATCCGTATCAAATGAGAACGCAAGACTTTTATTGTGGCAGATGTCATAATAGGAGTCTTTTTTTACTTTATAGGAAAGTTCGACTTTCGTCGAACTTTTGAATGAAAATAGCCCGCACAAAGGCGGGCAAAGGAAATAGACGGTTTGAGTTTAGAAGATATAAAAACCTTCTTCGCCGAAATCGTCATCATCCAGATCATCAAATTCGTGTAAGAAATAATCCATATCCAAAAGATCATCATCGCTCATGTCGCGGACTTCGTCAGAAGTCATGCCTTCTGGAGGATTTTTAATATACTGTTCCCGAAGTTCCTTTGCAAGTTCTGCCTCAGTGATTCGTTTCATAGTGATCGCCTCCATTTCCATATTAGATACGTTGATTGTACCATGTAACAGGAGACTGTGGAAGAGAAGAAGGAGAGGCAGGAGAACGGCATCGGTGCTTACGCATCACTCTTTCATATAATTCATGCAAAGGAACAGGTTCATGGTTGAAATATAACTCAAGGAAAAGCATAGTTGTACCACAAGAAGGGCATTTTAGAGGATCATAACCAAAAGTATGAAGGATAGAATCTCGCCACCGATTAAAGGAAAGGAATATTTTGTGCTTTTCCCTGGAGATTGCTCTGTGAAGAGACTGGTCAGATTTACGATGTCTGGCATATATGCCGTAATAACGAATCATCTTGAAATGTTTTTCAGGGATATGCTGAGTAAGTCGTGCCATGAAATCAAGAACAGGGAGAGTTTCAGTGACCAGTTTTTCGTCTTCATGACGATTATAGTGAAAAGTAACAAATTCACCGTCGTAAGAATCAATACGAGAGGTTGCAATGACTGGTCTGCCAAGATAACGGCCAATGTAGTTAATCACATGAGAGGGGTTGCATTTATTGGGCATAGCTCGAACATAAAAACCATTTTTATGTTCGGTGTAGATAGAAGCCTTAAGTTTTTTAAAGGAGTCACCGAGCTTAGAATGTAACTCGTTCAAAAGAGCCGTTTGGAATGAATCGCGCAAAAACCTATAATTGAAATGTTTTTTGTGACGCCAATGAAGAGAATTCCCAACGCCACCTTCGGAAATGAGACAATGGATATGGGGATTCCACTTTAAATCTCTGCCAAAGGTATGAAGAACACAGATAAAGCCAGGAGTAAAGAGTTCGGTTTTGTTATCTTTATGGAACATGCGAGTGACAACACTGTTGACAGCAGAGAAAAGGCAGTTTAAAAGAGAACGGTCGTTTAAAAATAGAGGACGTAGTTCTCGAGCAATGGTAAACACACAGTGGCGATGCTGGACATTGATGATCTTAAAAGACATAGAAGTAGTTCTGTCGATGGAATACATGTTGCCGCAGGTAGGACAAAACCTAGAATGACAGCGGAAAGGAACATATTTGAAATTTCCGCAGGAAGGGCAGGCATACATGGCACCGCCAAAAGAAGGATCGCCACAATGAATCATTTTTTCTACATTTTCGATGACGGAGTCACGAGGATGTTGAATATAAATCATTTCCTCAAAATGGTCTTTAAAAATTTTTTGTAAAACATTCATAAGACTATTATGAGGGAAAATGAGAAAAAAAGAAACCCCTAATCCCTCAAGAGTGAGGGGAAGGGGAGTTGAAGTGTCGGAGACACTTTTTTATTATCCACTCTATCGCATTTGCCGCAGAGAAGCTGCAAAGAAGAGAAAGGAGAATATGATAATGCAAGAAGTAACAAACTATGGAAAAGAATTGTACCGGATCGAGAGAGGAGTTGAAGTTTAATATGGGATGTTTAGGAAATTTATTATGGTTTTTCTGTGGAGGATTTATTAGTGGGATCAGCTGGCTGTTTGCAGGAGTGCTCTGGTGTATTACGATTGTCGGGATTCCTGTGGGACTGCAGTGTTTTAAATTTGCGTCACTTAGTTTCTTTCCGTTTGGAAAGGAAGTAAAATACGGTGGCGGAGCAGGATCGCTTCTGTTGAATATTATATGGATCCTAGTTTCAGGGCTGCCGCTGGCATTAGAATCAGTTCTGATCGGGGCAGTGCTTTGTGCTACGATCATCGGTATTCCGTTCGGAATACAGCAGTTTAAACTTGCTAAGCTGGCGCTGATGCCGTTCGGAAGTGAAGTATATTAATAGGAAAAAGCGATGGAAATCCTTGTGTAAAGATATCGACATCGAGAGACAGTCTTGCTATAATGGGAAGATGAAACAGGAGGAATAACATGGAAGCATATACAGGGTTTGCGGCGGTCTATGATACATTCATGGATAACATTCCATATGAAGAATGGGCTGCTTATATTAGAAAACGATTAGTTCAGTATGACATCCGGGATGGTCTGCTTCTGGATCTGGGATGCGGTACCGGAACACTCACCGAGATAATGGCACAAAATGGATATGATATGATCGGTGTCGATGTATCAGAAGAGATGCTTGAAATTGCGATGGATAAACGGATCGCATCGGGACATGATATTCTGTATTTACTGCAGGATATGCGGGAGTTCGAATTATATGGAACTGTCCGGGCAGTGATCAGTGTCTGTGATTCATTGAATTATATTACAGAGGAAGAAGAACTCTGTGAAGTATTTCGGCTCGTGAATAATTATCTGGATCCGGGCGGTATATTTATTTTTGATTTTAATACAACGTACAAATACCGGGAATTACTTGGAGATCGTACGATTGCGGAGAGCAGGGAAGAATGCAGTTTTATCTGGGATAATTATTATTATGAAGAAGAAAAAATTAATGAGTATGAGTTGAGTCTGTTTATCCGGGAGGAAGAAGATCTGTATCGGAGATATCAGGAAACACATTATCAGAAAGCGTATGAGTTAGAGACGATGAAGGAGCTTCTTGGGAAGGCAGGGCTGGAGTTTGTGACAGCTTATGAGGCATTTACAGAAGAAGCGCCATCTGAAATGAGTGAGCGTATTTATGTAGTTGCAAGAGAGTGTCAGAAGATGGCAGATAACAGATAAACCAGAAAATGGAATAAATGAAACAAGAATTAGAGGGAGAAGAGAGATTATGACAGATTATATTGTAAGAGCAACAGCGGCAGGCAATCAGATCAGGGCGTTTGCAGCAACGACAAAGGATACGGTAGAGGCTGCAAGACAAGCGCACAATACAAGTCCGGTAGCAACGGCTGCTCTGGGACGGCTTTTGACAGCCGGAACGATGATGGGAAGTATGATGAAGAATGAGAGTGATCTTTTGACGCTTCAGATTCAGTGTGACGGACCGATTGGAGGACTGACGGTAACAGCCGACAATCAGGGCCGGGTAAAAGGCTATGTGAACAATCCGGAAGTGCTGATTCACGCAAATGCCAAAGGAAAGCTTGATGTAGCTGAGGCGCTGGGACTTGGAATCCTGAATGTGATTAAGGATATGGGACTGAAGGAACCGTATGTGGGACAGACAATTCTGCATACGAGTGAGATTGCAGAAGACCTGACATATTATTTTGCAACATCCGAGCAGATCCCGTCTTCTGTCGGCCTGGGTGTTTTGATGAATAAAGATAATACTGTGCGTCAGGCAGGAGGATTTATCGTTCAGGTCATGCCGTTTGTCGAAGATGCAGTTGTTGATCGTCTGGAAGAAAATATTAAAAAAATTGATTCTGTTACGGCAATGCTGGACCGCGGATATACACCGGAACAGATTCTTCAGGAAGTGCTTCAGGGGATGGATGTGGAATTTACCGATCAGATGCCGGCAGAGTTTTATTGCAATTGTTCTAAAGAGCGTGTGGAGCGCGCACTGATCAGCATTGGGCGCAAAGAACTCCAGAGCTTGATTAGCGAAGGAAAGGAAGTGGAGATGAATTGCCACTTCTGTAATCGGAATTACACATTTTCTATAGAAGAGTTGAAGGAGCTCCTAAAGAAAGCAAATCGATAAGACGCTGAAACGGCCTGTGAGAAAGGGAAAATGAAGATGAAAAATGGGTTTGTAAAAGTGGCGGCAGCGACAGCAGAGATACGAGTTGCCGATGTGGCTTATAATATGGAAAAGATTTTAGAAGCAATGAAAGAAACAGAACGACAGGGGGCGAAGGTTGTTGTATTTCCGGAGCTCTGTCTGACCGGTTATACATGCGGTGATCTGTTCGGCCAGGAACTTCTGCTGAAGCAGACGAAAGAGGCAGTTCATATACTGGCAGAGGCAACAGAACATATGGATGGACTTTTCTTTGTGGGAGCGCCGCTAGAAATTGAACATAAGCTTTATAATACGGCTGTCGTATTAAATCACGGTGCAATTCTTGGAATTGTAACGAAAACATTTCTTCCTAATTATGGAGAATTTTATGATATGAGACAGTTTCAGCCGGGACCTGCGGAGGCAAAATGGATTTTGTTTGACGGAGAGCGGATTCCATTTGGACCACAGCTGCTTTTCCAGGCAGTTACCATGGAAGAACTTGTCGTTTCAGCAGAAATCTGTGAAGATGTGTGGTCAGCGATTCCGCCGAGTATTGAAGCTGCAAGGGCAGGAGCAACGGTAATTGTCAATTGTTCTGCCAGCGATGAGACGATGGGGAAATCACAGATGAGAAGAAATCTTCTGGCAGCACATTCGATGCGGTTGTTTGCCGGTTATGTATATGCCAATGCAGGAGAAGGGGAATCAACGACAGACCTTGTATTTGACGGTCATAATATGATTCTGGAACATGGAGAACTTCTCTGCGAATCAGAGCAATTTAGCAACGAAATCATTTACAGTGAAATCGATGTGCAGAAACTGATCAGTGAGCGCAGAAAAAATACGACATTTCAGCCGGAAGAACAGGATCACATTCGTGTGCCGTTTTATGTTGAAGCAGAAGAAATCACTTTAACGAGACATATACAAGCAAATCCGTTCATCCCGGAACAAAAAGATGCCTGTGACGAAGCGATGAAGGAACTTCTGATGCTGCAGGCAATGGGATTAAAGAAACGATTGACGCATACCAATGCGAAGCACGCCGTCGTTGGAATTTCAGGAGGGCTGGATTCTACACTGGCGCTTCTTGTTACTGCAAAAGCATTTGATATGGCAGGATTGGAACGAAAAAATATCCGGGCAGTTACGATGCCATGCTTTGGAACGACAGATCGTACCTATACGAATGCGTGTCTGATGGCAGAAAAGCTTGGAACAACTTTGCAGGAGATTCCGATCAAAGAGGCTGTGAAACAGCATTTTCAGGATATTGGACATGATGAGACTGTTCATGATGTAACTTATGAGAATTCTCAGGCAAGAGAGCGCACGCAGATTCTGATGGATGTGGCAAATGAACTGGGAGGTCTTGTAATCGGAACGGGAGATATGTCAGAACTGGCGCTTGGATGGGCGACGTATAATGGGGATCATATGTCTATGTACGGAGTCAACGCAGGCGTTCCGAAGACACAGGTTCGTTATATTGTTCAATATTATGCTGAGCACTGCGAAGATCAGCAATTGAAGAAGGTATTGCTGGATGTGTTGGAGACACCGGTAAGTCCGGAACTGCTTCCTCCAAAAGAAGGAGAGATTGCACAGAAGACAGAAGATCTTGTCGGACCGTATGAACTTCATGATTTCTTTTTGTTTTATATGATGCGCTATGGATTTACGCCGAGCAAAATTTATCGTCTGGCTGTCCATGCGTTTGCCGGAGTGTATGAGCCGGAAGAAATTTATCGCTGGCTCTGTAAGTTTTACTGGAGATTTTTCTCTCAGCAATTTAAGCGTTCCTGTATGCCGGACGGACCGAAGGTAAATGAAGTAGGGCTTTCTCCGAGAGGAGATCTGAAGATGCCAAGCGATGCATGTGCAGCTCTTTGGGTGGAAGATCTGAAAAGAATTACTGTAGCATAGAAGCGTAAAAATGATCGGATGGGAGGAATGACTATGAAGGCGTTCATCATTGTGCTGCTGTTTATCGTTATGACAATTGTCATTATCGGTGCAGTTTTTGTAGGAATGTATAATCGGCTCGTAAAGGCAAGAATTAGCTGTGAGGAAGCATTTTCCACAATGGATGTTTATATGAAGAAGCGCTCGGACCTGATTCCGAACCTTGTGGAAGCAGTGAAAAGCTATACAGCTTATGAAGCAGGGACACTGGAAAAGGTGATTGCAGCAAGAAATGCAGGTGCATCGGCTCTGACGATGGGAGAGATGCGAAGAGAAGAACAGCAGATTTCCGGCGCACTTCATCAGATTTCTGCTCTGGCAGAAGGGTATCCGGATTTGAAAGCAAATGAAAATTATCGGGAACTGATGAGTCAGCTCAAAGCTTCCGAAGAAGATATTGCGCAGTCACGGAAATATTATAATGCTGTTGTGCGAGAATACAATGCGCTGACAATGACTGTTCCGACGAATCTCATTGCAGGGATGTTCGGTTTTGAAAAGCGGGAAATGTTTGAAGCGCATGAAGAAGAACAGGAAATGTCAGGTGTTGCTTTTTAGGAGAAAGCCTATGAAAAATAAAATCAAACAAGGGTTGCTGTGGCTGACAGCGTTTGTACTTCTTACAGCTTTAGGAGGAACAGAGGCAAACGCATCAGCCGGGTATGAGATTAAGAATTTTCTGATCGATGCCAATGTGAGGGAAGATGCGGTTGTTGAGGTAAAAGAAGAGATTTCTGTTCAATTTCATGAGCCGCGGCATGGAATTTATCGAGATATTCCACTGTCACTGAAAGTAAACCGGGAAGTAGATGGAAAGATGAAGAAGTTCTACTATCGGGTAAAAGTGGAAGAGATAAAGGTAAAGGGTGCGCCATACGAGGTAGAGAATGAAGATGGTGCGAAGAGAATTATTATCGGAGATGAAGATGAAACGATAATCGGTCCGGCTGAATACGAGATTACTTATGTGCTTGATATGGGTGATGACAGAATCAGCGAATATGATGAATTGTTTTATAATCTGATTGGAAATGGATGGGATACCGGAATCAATCATACAGAGTTTCATGTAACATTTGAAAAGGATGCAGATCTCTCCGGTGCAGAAATTTATGCCGGGGCATTTGAGAGCAGAGATACGGAACGCGCCTCCTGGGCGGTAAATGAAAACAGGATTGATGGAACTGTGGAAGAACTACAAGCCCATGAAAGTCTGACCGTATTTACAAGACTGCCGGAAGGCTATTTTGTAGGGGAAAGAAAGGAAAGCGTGATTCCGGCAGTAATAGCCTCCCTGCTCAGTATCGTGCTGATGTGTTTTACCGTATTTCGTTTTATAACAAAACGTGGCAGACAAAAAGTTGTAGAGACAATAGAATTCTATCCGCCGGAAGGAATGAGCAGTGCAGAGGTAGGTTATATTATTGACGGCAGTGCAGATGACAAAGATATTTTGTCGTTGATTTTCTGGTTGGCAGAGAAAGGGTATCTTACGATTGAAGAAATTCAAAATGGTAAGAAAGATCCGAAGATTGTTTTTCATAAAATGAAGGATCTGCCAATGGATACACCGGAGCATATCCGCGTGTTTTACAAAGGTCTGTTTGGAAAAAGTGCAACTGCCACAATGAAAGAGGCAGGAAAGCGTCTGGCGAAGCGCCTTCCGAGTGCGAAAGCAGCGCTGTCTTCTTATTTCTTTGGAGAACGCAAACTGGAAGATAAGAATGTTACCACTGTCAGTACTGTGTGCGGAATTGCGGCAGGAATCCTGCTTGCGTTTGGGGTTGGAGGTGCGGAAGCATTTCTTGGAATTGGGTCCAGTATTCGTATGGCAGCAATCCTGATCCTGGAAATTGTCTTTTTTCTTCTCCTGCTCCTGCGGCAGAGAAACAAAGCGTTTGTAAAACAGGGAGTTACAAAAATATGTGCAGCGATATGGGTTGTTCTTACAGTTATGTATGTGATTTATGAACTGTTTTACGGATTGTTCCCAGTATGTGCAGTGATTGTGCTTCTGGCAAATACGATCACAATGTTTCTGGCTTCCGCAACACTTTGTCCAACCGCTTACAAATTAGAAATGAGTGGGAGACTGCTTGGTCTGAGAACATTTATTGAAAAGGCAGAACTGGATCGTCTGGAACGTCTGGTGGAAGAAAATCCGTCCTATTTTTATCGGGTACTGCCTTTCGCATATGTGTTTGGTCTGACAGATACATGGGCGAAGAAGTTTGAAACATTGGCAGTTCCGGAACCGGAATGGTGGTATGGCGGTTATTATGATACCTATATGCCAATGTATATGGTACATTCCATGACAAGGTGTATGGATGATGCTATGGGCGAAGTTTATAAAAATATGAGTACGACTCAGGGAACGAGTTCTTCCGGAGGCGGATTCTCCGGCGGAGGATTCGGCGGAGGCGGAGGCGGTTCCTGGTAGAGTGAAAAAGAAGAATTTTCCTGATGGAGATTCTTCTTTTTTTTACCGACATCGTGAACATATAAGATAGATGTTTGGAAAAATGCAGGATTTGAATTAAAAAAATTCAAAAACAGATTATTGACAAATGGTTGTACAGAATGGAAAAAATAGACTAAAGTATAGAATGTATGTTCTGAATCTATACATTTTTTTTATATTTTATTCATGTTCGGATAAAAATATCAGAAAAAACAAAGAAAATAAAAGAAAATAGACAGAAAATAGTGCAAAATCAAAATAAGATACAAAAAAATATTGACGAGTTATGTGTAAAATGATAAACTAATAGCACTTACATTACGCGGAAAAATAAAAAAATGCACAATCTTATGAAAAACAGCCTTACAATGATTAAAGATTCATAATTGTTGCATAAAGATGCATTTTTCTTGTACTGTAGTCCAGATAAAAACTGTACTTTTTACAGATTTTATCACATACCTTAATAAAAAGGAGGAAGAGGTTATGAAAAAAAGAGCAAAATGGCTTGCAGTTGTACTTGCAGCTGCACTTGCAGTATCAGCTGTTGGCTGCGGAAGCGGTAAAAAAGGCGGATCTGACAAAGGAAAAGACGGAGCAGCAGAAGAGATCAAGGATCTTGTAACTTTTGAGGTTCCTAGCCGTGAGATGGAGAACGTATTCATTCTGAACACAGAGATGGCAAATGACTTGAACGTCCTTTGTAATACGAATGAAGGTCTTCTTGAAACAGATGAAAAAGGTAAGCTCATTGCCGGTATCGCAACAGAATGGGGCACAGAAGACGCAGGTCTTACATGGAAATTCAAATTAAGAGACGATGTGAAATGGGTAGACCAGCAGGGAAATGAGAAGGCTGACATGATCGCTGATGACTTTGTAACAGCGCTTGAGTGGATTCTGAACTCTCACAAGAACGATGCAGGTAACAACACATCCATGCCTACTGCAACAATCAAAGGTGCGAAAGAATACCGCGAATACACAGCAGGACTTTCAGCAGAAGAAGCATTGGCATTAGACAAAGAGAAATTCAAAGAGATGGTTGGAATTGAGACACCGGATGATTACACAGTTATTTACCACTGTGCAGCTCCGACACCATACTTTGATACACTTGCAGTGTCTGCATGTCTGTATCCGATTTCTCAGGCATTCTTTGATGAAATCGGTGTTGAGAATGTAAAATCAGCTGGAATCGACCAGTTATGGTACAATGGACCATACATCCTGACAGAGTTCATTCAGGGTAATACAAAGACTCTTACAAAGAACGAGAAATACTGGGATAAAGACTGTAAGCTCTTCGATACAGTTACAGTAAAATTAATCGAAGATACAACAGTTGGATTCTCTCTCTATGAGACAGGTGAGATTGATAATATCGACTTATCTGAAGCAAACTTAAGAACAATCTACGAAGATGAGAACAACAAGTACCATGATTATCTGACAGAGAAACTTCCAAAGAAATACTCTTACCAGATGAAGTTCAACTATGCTAAGAAGAACGAAGATGGAACAGACGATACAAACTGGAATACAGCAGTTGCAAACGAAGCATTCCGTAAGTCTATCTACTACGGACTTGACCTGACAAAGATTTATGAAAGATCAAATCTTGTAAATCCGCTTGTTTGTGAGAACACAGCATACACAATGAAAGGTCTTGTATACTTCTCTGACGGAACAGAATATACTAAGAAAGTTGAAGAACTGATCGGCCTTCCGGAATCTGACGGAAAGACAATGAGAAGACTTGACACAGAAAAAGGTCAGGAATTCAAGAAACAGGCAATGGAAGAGCTGAAAGCAAAAGGCGTTACATTCCCGGTTGAAATCGACTACTACATTCCGGCTGGATCTCAGGGATCTCTTGACGGTGCAACTGTACTGAAACAGATCTTCTCTGAATGTCTTGGTGATGACTATGTAAAACTGAATATCGGAACATATGTATCCAGCTCTACACAGGAAGTTACAAACCCACGTCTTCACTCAATCGTTATGAATGGTTGGGGAGCTGACTACGGTGATGTTCAGAACTTCTTAGGTCAGGAAACATATGGTGAAGAGTCAGCTTACTACTCAAACTACTACACATACATCAATGACGCTACAGATCCTGAACTGATCGCTACATGGAAAGAATTTACAAATCTTGTAAATGAAGCCAATGCTATCACAGATGACAATGATAAGAGATATGAAGCTTACGCAAAAGCAGAAGCTTATATGATCGAACATGCAATGACAATTCCATACAACCTGGAAATTTCATGGCAGTTATCTAAGATCAATGAGTACTCAAGATCCAATGCAATCTTTGGTATTCAAAACTACATGTACAAAAACTGGGAGACTTCTGCAGAAGCCTATACTACAGAAGACTACGAGAAATTCGCAGAGGAATTTAATAAATAATGTTTAAGTATACAATCAAGCGACTGTTACAATCTATTGTAACAGTCCTGATTGTTGTAACGATTGTTTTTCTCTTGATGCGTATGCTTCCAACTGATTACTTCTTTACAGAAGATCAGCAGATTAAGCTTACTCGTGAACAGAAAGATGAACAGTTACAGGCAGCAGGACTGTTAGATCCGATACCAGAGCAGCTGGCGCGTTATTATGGGCAGATTCTTCGTTTTGATTTTGGTGAATCAAGAAGAATTCAGAACGGTGTTCCGGTTGTAGATGTTATCGGGGAGAAATTTACAATTTCAATGAGACTTGGATGTATATCCCTTGTGATCTCACTTTTTGTAGGTGTTATCATTGGTATTATCCAGACACTGAATAAAGACAGATTTTTTGATCATGTTGGTACAGCATATACGGTATTTGTAAATGCGGTTCCGAGTCTTGTGTCGTATTCACTTGTGTTGGCATTCGGTTCAAAAGTACTGGGATATCCGTCTATCTATTCTACCCGTAATCCGGGTGAGACAAGCGTATTGCCGATTGTATGTCTTTCTCTGGCATCTATCGCAAGCTATGCACTTTGGACAAGACGTTACATGGTAGATGAATTAAATAAGGACTATATTAAGCTGGCAAGAGTAAAAGGTGTTTCTTCTGCCAATATTATGGTAAAGCATGTCTTTAAGAATGCATTTGTGCCGTTGGCACAGTATATTCCGGCATCTTTCCTTTATACGATCGGCGGATCACTTCTGGTAGAACGTTTCTTCTCTGTACCGGGTATGGGACCGCTTCTGACAGATGCGATTGTTCGTTATGACGTTAATGTTGTGCAGACACTTGTAATCCTCTATGCAGTACTTGGTACGCTTGGCGTATTTCTCGGTGATGTCCTTATGATGTTACTTGATCCGAGAATTAAACTTGTAGGAAAAGGAGGAACGCGATAATGAAAGAGAATGAAAAGAAAGATGATTTATTCCGGTTTGTAGAATACTCAGCAGAAGCAGCAGAGCGTACCGGATATTCTGACTATTCTTATTGGAAATCCGTGTTCCAGAACTTCCTCAAAAAGAAATCAGCGGTATTTATGGCTGTAGTCTTTTTTGCATTAGTTATTTTCTCGTTTGTAGCACTGCACATTGGAAAATATGAATATACTGCGCTGAAGGCAGATTCAGCTTTGGCATTCCAGACGCCGAACAGTGAATTCTGGTTTGGAACAGATAACCTGGGACGTGATTACTGGTGTCAGGTATGGTATGCGGCGCAGACATCTATTAAGCTGGCGCTGATCGTTGCACTTGGCGAATGTGTTGTTGGTGTTATTATTGGATGTCTTTGGGGATATATCCGTAAACTGGATCGTATCTTAACTGAGGTTTATAATATCATTAATAATGTTCCGGTTATCATCTATATGACATTGATCGCGCTGCTTGTAGGACAGTCTTTTACAATCATGTGTGTATCTCTGATTGGTTTTGGATGGCTCACGATGGCGAGAAATGTTCGAAACCTTGTTATTATGTATCGTGACAGAGAATACAATCTGGCATCACGATGTCTTGGAACACCGGTATGGAGAGTACTTACAAAGAACATCTTACCATATTTGATCAGTATCATTATTTTGAGACTGGCATTATCAATTCCGGCAACGATTGCTCTTGAGTCTACACTGTCCTATCTTGGACTTGGACTTGGAATTGACACACCGTCACTTGGTATTCTGCTTCGGAATGCCCGTAACTTCTTCCTGGAACGTCCGTATCTTCTGATTTTCCCGGCGGTAATCGTATCTATTATTACAGTTACGTTCTATCTTGTCGGAAATGCATTCTCTGATGCGGCTGATCCGAGAAACCATGTATAGATTGGAGGACCGCTATGACAAAAGAACCAATATTGTCTGCGAAAGATGTGGAAATCCAGTTTAGCCTGCGTGGCAAAAAGCTGACGGCAATTCGCAGATGTTCATTAGACCTCTATGAAGGGGAAACACTTGCGATCGTAGGAGAGTCAGGTTCAGGAAAATCTGTATTTACAAAATCATTCCTGGGAATGCTTGATTCCAACGGACGCATTACAAACGGATCCATCATGTATGAAGGAAAGGATCTGGCAACATATAAAAAAGAGAAAGACTGGAGAACAATCCGCGGAAAGAAAATTTCTATGGTAATGCAGGATCCGATGACTTCTCTGAATCCACTGAAAAAGGTGGGAAAACAGATTCAGGAAAGTATTGAACTGAATCAGGGAATCAAAGGTGCCGAAGCTAAGAGCAAAGCACTTGAGATGTTAAAAAAGGTAGGAATTCCGGATGCAGAAAGAAGATTTAATCAGTATCCGCATGAATTCTCAGGTGGTATGAGACAGCGTGTTGTAATTGCAATCGCAGTTGCATGTCATCCGGATATTCTGATCTGTGATGAGCCTACAACAGCGTTGGATGTAACGATTCAGGCGCAGATTTTGAACCTGATCCGCGAGCTTCAGGAAGAACTGAAGATGACGGTTATCTATATTACACATGACCTTGGAGTTGTAGCTAATGTAGCTGATCGAGTAGCTGTTATGTATGCAGGACAGATTGTGGAATATGGTACTGTAAATGATATTTTCTATGATGCTTGGCATCCGTATACATGGGCGCTTCTGTCTTCACTTCCGCAGTTAGGCGTGAAGGGAGAGCCGCTCCCGACAATTGAAGGAACACCGCCGAACCTCTTTAATGAGATTCATGGTGATGCTTTTGCACCGCGTAATAAGAAAGCGCTTGCAATCGACTTTGAAGAGGAACCGCCATTCTTTGAGGTTTCTCCTACACACAAAGCGAAGACATGGTATCTTGATCCTCGTGCACCGAAGATTGAGCAGCCGGAAGCAATTAAGCGTCTTCGTGCAACTATGGAAGAGAGAGGGTAAGGCTTATGGCAGAAAAAGAAAAACTAATAGAGTTGAAAGATCTGCAGATTACCTTCGGAAGTGGAAAGAAGAAGTTTGTTGCAGTTGATCATGTAAACTTTGATATTTATAAAGGAGAGACGTTCTCTCTTGTAGGTGAGTCGGGATCTGGTAAGACAACAATCGGACGTGCGATTACAAGAATTAATCCGGTATCAGCCGGAGAGATTCTTTTCAAAGGACAGCGCATCAGCGGAAAGATTTCCAAAGAACTGGACTTAGAAGTAATCAAGAAATGTCAGATGATTTTCCAGGATCCGCAGGCATCTTTGAATGAGCGTGCGAAGGTAGATTATATTATCTCAGAAGGATTAATCAATCATCATCTGTATAAAGATGAGCAGGATAGATATAATAAGGTGCAGGATGCGCTTAGGGAAGTTGGATTGCTTCCGGAATTTGCATCCCGGTTCCCACACGAATTCTCAGGTGGACAGAGACAGCGTATCGGTATTGCCAGAGCGCTGATCATGCAACCGGAATTCATCGTTGCGGATGAGCCGATTTCTGCGCTGGACGTATCCATCCGTGCACAGGTATTGAACTTGCTGAACGAATTAAAGAAAACAAAAGGGCTGACCTATCTGTTTATTGCACACGATTTGTCCGTAGTAAGATTTATTTCAGATCGTATCGCAGTAATTCATAAAGGAAGGATTGTGGAACTGGCAGAGGCAGAGGAACTCTTCCTGCATCCATTCCACCCATATACAAAAGCGCTTTTATCAGCAGTTCCGATTCCGGATCCGATATTGGAGAAGAAGAAAAAACTGCTCGTATATGATCCATCTATGCATGATTATAGTGTGGACGGACCAGTTTGGGAAGAGATTCTTCCGGGACATTTTGTTTACGCAAATCAGAAGGAACTGGAAGAATATCGAAAAGAAATTTAAAAATAAGCCAGCCTGTCAAAGGCTGGCTTATGATATATAGAAGGAAACAAGATGATTAAAAAAATTCGTACCATATTTCAAAAGTATATGATCCGCCCAATGATATATCAGAGTGTTACAAAGATTGCTGTCGCACTTGTACTTTGCCTTTTGTGGGATAGATTCTTGAATCAAGAGCATTATCAATCAATCGTAGAAAGTGCGTTCTTTGTGGCGGGGTGTGTATTTGTATTGCTGGCCTGGATCCAGTATTTGCGTATGGATGGGGTTAGATTCCATCATCTGATGGAAGAGAGACAGGAGCATAAGAAACGAGCGCATGTGACAAAGGATATTGTGGATTTTGTCGATGAGAAGATTATTTCCTTTGGAGAATTGGCAGATGAAGAACAGATCGTGTGCAGATTTCTCGGAGATTTAATTTGTGCAGTAATTTTTTTTGTACCGTCTTTTATTGCGCTTGCCCTGTAAGCAGATCACATATTGCAATAAAAAGAGGTCGTGAGAAAAGCGTTTAGAACAGTAGCTTTCTCGCGACCTTTTTGAATCATTATGACAGTTTTATGTTCTTAAATAAATCTCCAAGTGTTGTTCCAATCTCTTCTGATTTTGGAAGTTCTACATGGATTTCTTCTTCTTCCTGTGCTTCTTCGATCAGCGCTTTCATACTGAGACTGATCTTGCCGTCTTTGATTCCGATGACTTTTACATCAACTTCATCGCCCACGTTAAGAACAGCAGACGGAGTCTTGATACGCTTATCGCTGATCTGGGAAATGTGTACCAATCCGGAGAGATCATCGCCGATGCTGACGAAAGCTCCGTAAGTCTGAAGTGATTCAACAGTTCCTTTTAAAACAGCGCCAACTTTAATGTTGGAAATCTTTTCTTCACGTTCTTTTTTTGCTTTCTCCTTCAAAAGCTCTCTGGCAGAAAGAACAAGACGGTTTTCCGCCTGGTCAACGTCAATTACCTGTACTTCAATATCTTTTAATAAATAAGTTTCCAGATCTTCAATGTAAGATAAAGAAAGCTTAGAAGCAGGAATGAATCCGCGGAGCCCTTCTACCATTGCGATAGCGCCGCCGTTAACAATTCCTTCGATTTTAACAGGAAGTACAGTCTTCTCTTCAAGGTATTTCTGAACACGATTCCATGGATTCGCATCGTCAAAGTGGTCTTCATAGTCTGCCATAGTTTCTGTTGTTAATAACTCTTCATTCATCCAATTCACCCTCATTTCGCTTTTATAAACACTGCTTACGCAATGTCTTCTTTCCTATTATATCATGTTTTGAAAAAGATTCAAAAGATTTTCAAAATAAGGTTGACGAAAGAAGAAAAACGTGGCACGCTAGACATATCACTCAGGGGGTGAAGAACTATGGAGATGAATAAAACAGGAAAAGTATATGTTGTAGGGCATAAGAATCCGGACACAGATTCTATCTGTTCTGCAATTGCATATGCGAATTTGAAGAGAATTCTGACAGGGGAAGAATATATTGCAAAGCGTGCAGGTGAGATTTCGGAAGAGACTTCTTATGTGCTGAAGAAGTTCCAGGTGGAAGCTCCGCCGCTTTTGACAAATGTAAATCTTCAGGTCAAAGATATGGACATTCACAGAGTGCAGGGAGTGCCGGGAAATCTTTCTATCAAAGAAGTGTGGAAGATGATGAAAGAAGACAATATGAAGTCGATGCCGATCACGAGAGATGAGCATCTGGAGGGTATGATTACCATCGGTGATATTGCAACATCTTATATGGATGTGTATGATAACCGAATCCTGGCGAATGCCCGTACGCAGTACCGCAATATTAATCATACATTGGACGGTGAAATGATTACAGGGAATGAGCATGGATATTTTGTAAAGGGGAAAGTTGTCATTGCAGCAGCCAGTCCGGATCTTATGGAAGACTTCATTGAGAAAGATGATCTCGTTATCGTGGGGAATCGTTATGAGACACAGCTTTGTGCCATTGAAATGGACGCAAGCTGTCTTGTTGTGACACAGGGATCAAAAGTATCAAAGACGATTCGTAAGATGGCAGAGGAGCGGGAAATCGTAATTATCAGCACTCCTCACGATACATTTACAGCAGCCCGTCTGATTAATCAGAGTATTCCGGTAAAGTATTTTATGACGAAAGACAATATTGTGGGATTTCGAACAAATGAGATGCTGGATGAAGTAAAAGAAGTGATGACAAAGAAAAAGTACAGAGATTTCCCGGTGACGGATAAGAAGGGACGCTTTGTAGGATTTATTTCCAGACGCAGGTTAATGACAGCCCGCAAGAAACGGGTAATTCTTGTGGATCATAATGAGAAGACACAGGCAGTGGACGGGATTGAAGAAGCAGATATCCTTGAAATCATTGATCATCACAGACTTGGCAATCTGGAAACGATCGGTCCGGTATTTTTCCGAAACCAGCCGGTAGGATGTACAGCTACAATCATTTATCAAATGTATCAGGAGAATGGCGTTGAAATTGATCCTACGACGGCAGCGCTGCTTTGTTCGGCGATTATTTCCGATACACTTATGTTCCGCTCTCCGACATGTACGCCGCTTGATAAGATGACAGCAGAGCTGCTTGCTCGAATTGCGGATATTAATATTGAAGAACACGCGATGAATATGTTTGATGCGGGAAGCAATCTGAAGGGCAAGACGGCAGAAGAAATCTGCTTTATGGACTTTAAGCAATTTGCAGTAAATCAAATGACCTTTGGTGTGGGACAGATTAACTCTATGAATCAGGAAGAACTGGATGCGATTAAAGAGAAAGTATCCGGTTGTCTGGAAGCTTTGCGCGAGAAACATGGATTAGATATGATTTATTTTATGTTGACGAATATTATAGAAGAGTCAACAGAGCTTCTTTGCTGTGGACATGGCGCGAAAGCAATTGTAATCGGTGCATTTGATCTTTCGGAGGACGAAGAGAAAGCCCTTTTGAAAGGAGTTGTTTCACGAAAGAAACAGCTTGTTCCGGCGCTGATGAGCCAGATACAGCAATAGCGTAGAATTTGATAACAGGAGAAATGAGAATGAAGAAACAGACATGGCGTCCCGGCAATATGTTGTATCCGCTTCCGGCGGTAATGGTAAGTGTTGGGGATCAAAATGGAAATACCAATATCATTACAGTGGCATGGACCGGAACAATTTGTTCTGATCCGGCGATGCTGTATATCTCTGTGAGACCGGAACGATATTCTTATCATATGATTCGGGAGAGCGGAGAATTTGTAGTAAATCTTACAACAGAGCAGTTGGCGAAGGCAACAGATTATTGTGGTGTGCGGTCTGGAAGAGATGTGGATAAGTGGAAAGAAACACACCTGACAAAGGGAAAAGCGAATGAGCTTGTATTTGCGCCTATTATAGAGGAGTGTCCGGTAAATATTGAATGTAAGGTAACGGAAGTGAAAGAGCTTGGCACACATCATATGTTTCTTGCTGAAGTAGTATCTGTTCAGGTTAGTGAGGAATATATGAATGAGAAAGGAAAATTCTGTCTGAATGATACCGGATTGATGGCGTATTCTCATGGAGAGTATCTGTCTCTTGGGAAGAAGATTGGAACTTTTGGTTACAGTGTAAAAAAGCCGGTAAAAAAACGTACACAGAAAAAGAAAAAAAATAATAGAGTTTTATAAGAAAAACCAGATAACGTCTGTCATACCGCATTATGACAGCGCTATCTGGTTTTATTTTTCAAAACTATTGAATTTTGCAGAAGCTTAGAGTTTTATTCCATTAGTGGTTTTACTGTATGTATATAAATCTTTCTTAATAAGATTGTACATAGAATCACGGAAATGATTTCTGCCAGAGGGAATGCCCACCAAACCATTTGTAAACCAAAAAGTTTACCGAAAATATATGCAGCGGGAAGGATGATGAAGAGCTGTCTGGCAGCAGACACAATGAGGCTGTAGACACCGTTGCCAAGCGCCTGGTAGACCGAACTGCAGATAATGGAGTAACCGGCAAATAAGAAGCTGAGACTGATGATCCGAAGCGCCGGAACACCGATTTCCATCATATGATCTGAAGCATCGAACATTGCCATGAAGGTTGCCGGGATTGTCTGGAAAAGAACGAATCCAACGAGCATAATGCCGGTTGCGATGTAGATGCTTAGCCGGATGACATGAGTGATTCTTTTAGGTTCCTTTGCGCCGTAGTTGTAAGCGATAATCGGGATCAGACCATTATTTAGCCCGAAGATTGGCATGAATACGAAACTTTGCAATTTAAAGTAAACGCCAAATACGGCTGCTGCGGTAGAAGAAAACATTAAAAGAATGTTGTTCATTCCGAACGTCATAAAAGATCCAATGGATTGCATAATAATAGAAGGCACACCGATTTCATAGATTGCTTTAATTGTCTTTCCACATGGGCGGAAATGCCGCATATTAATATTGATTTCCGTGTTTTTCTTACAATTCAGATAAAGTGACAACGAAACAGCAACGATTTGCCCGATAACAGTAGCAATGGCAGCTCCGGCTACTTCCAGACGTGGAAGTCCGAAAAGTCCGAAGATAAGGATTGGATCTAAAATGATGTTAATGATAGCTCCAAGTCCCTGCGTAACCATATTGTAGAATGTTTTGCCGGTAGACTGCATGAGGCGTTCGCCGGCAATCTGCATGAAAATCGCAATTGCAAAAAATGTTACAATCTGCATATATTGAGTGCCGTAGCGGATGATTTCAGGATCGGATGTCTGGGCACGGAAGAACGTGCCTGCTCCGGAAACACCGATGACTGTGAATACCAGTCCACTGATGATAGAAATAAAAATTCCATTTCTGGCAACGTCATTGGCGTTGTCATAGCGATGCTCACCAAGATATCTGGACAGCAGTGCATTGATTCCGACACCGGTTCCGACAGCGATGGCAATCATCAGGTTCTGGACCGGAAAGGCAAGCGATACTGCTGTAAGAGCAGCTTCGTTTAATTTTGCAACGAAAATACTGTCCACAACATTATACAATGCCTGAACGAGCATAGATAAAATCATTGGAAGAGACATGGTGATCAATAGCTTTGGGATTGGCATCACGCCCATTTTGTTTTGTTGTTTTTGTTCTGACATGATTTTCCTCCTTTCAAAATACCAATTTATTATGATAACATAATTATAAGAAAATAAGCAACTACTTTAAATGGATTTTTGTATTGTATTATGAAGAATTTGCGTTTAGAAGTTTGTGGAACATTTCATAAAGAAGAAAGAGGGTACATAGCATATAGAGATGTAGCATTCGGAGCAGTATATAATGAAAGAAAAGAAAAATGTGTACGTCAAAAGAAAGATATTAATAGTAGGAAAATTAGTTTTCCTTTTGCTTTGTATCCTCCTTCCGCATATGGAGCAGAAGGAAGCAGCGACAGCGGAGAAGGAGGAAGTAAAAATGGTCTCAGCCTGCCTTGAATGGGATCTGATGAAAACAGAAAAGGTGGATGGGAATGAAATTTCGGAAGAAAAGCCGAGAATCGCAATTACGTTTGATGACGGTCCCCATCCAAGATATACAGAACAGCTCCTTGATGGGCTGAAAGAGCGAGATGTGAAAGCTGCATTTTTTCTGATTGGGAAAAATGCAGCAGCTTATCCGGAACTTGTGAAAAGAGAATATGAGGAAGGACATCTGATTGGAAATCATACATTTCATCATGTGGATCTTGAAAAAATCCCGGAAGAGACTGCTATGAAGGAAATTGCTATGACGAATGAAGCGATTTCAAGTGTGACAGGAGAGATTCCACAGTTCATCCGTCCTCCGTTTGGAATTCGAAAAAAAGATCTGGAAGAAAAACTGAATGAGATTCCTGTTTTATGGAATATTGATCCGTTGGACTGGAATACAGAAAATGTAGATGAAATTGTTAATAAAGTAGTGACGAAGGCAAAAGATGGTGCTATCATTTTATTACATGATTGCTATCAGAGTTCTGTGGAAGCTGCGTTTCAGATCATCGATCATTTGCAGGAAGAGGGATTTGAATTTGTGCTTCCGGACCAATTCATTTTTGAATAGCAAAATAGAAAGATAAATGGAGAGACATATGATAAATGAATTTTCCAGAGCAGAATTGTTGCTCGGACAAGAAGGAATGAGACGCCTGAAAGAAGCAGCAGTAATCGTATTTGGTGTTGGAGGGGTAGGAGCTCATTGTATTGAAGCTTTGGCAAGAGGTGGAGTCGGAACGCTGATCCTTGTAGATAATGACAGGGTTTCGTTGACGAATATTAATCGCCAGTCTATTGCGTATCACAGTACCATCGGAAAATATAAGACAGAAGTCATGCGAGAAAGAATTAAAGATATTTCTCCGGAAACGGAAGTGTTTACACATGAACTGTTTGTGCTTCCGGAAAATCTGGAACAGGTATTTGACCGACCGGTCGATTATATCATTGATGCGATTGATACAGTTACGGCAAAGCTGGCGCTGGCAGAATTTGCACAAGCTCGTAACATTAAGATCATCAGCAGTATGGGAACCGGGAATAAACTGCATCCGGAACTTTTTGAAATTGCTGATATCAGTAAGACGAGTGTCTGTCCTCTCTGCAAAGTAATGAGGAGAGAACTAAAAGCCAGAGGAATCCGGCATTTGCAAGTTGTATATTCAAAAGAAGCGCCAATCAACATACAGGGTAAGAGCACCGGCGAACATACCGGAATGAGAAGGGCTTTGCCGGGGAGTGTTTCATTTGTGCCGCCAGTCGCAGGACTCCTTCTGGCAGGAGAGGTGATTCGACGGCTGGCAGGAATAGAAGAGGGATAAAGATGGATTTATTTGATTATGTAAGAGAAAATACAAAGGAAAAGGAATCGCCGCTTGCATCGCGGCTTCGTCCGACAACACTTGAAGAAGTAGTAGGACAACAACATATTATCGGGAAGGGAAAACTGCTTTATCGGGCAATTAAGGCAGATAAACTGAGCTCTATTATTTTCTACGGTCCTCCGGGGACAGGAAAGACAACCCTTGCAAAAGTAATTGCCAATACGACAAGTGCAGAATTTAAACAGATTAATGCAACTGTGGCAGGAAAGAAAGATATGGAGGAGGTCGTAAAAGCAGCGCAGAATATTCGGGGAATGTATCAGCGCAAGACCATTCTGTTTGTAGATGAGATTCATCGTTTTAATAAAGGGCAGCAGGATTATTTACTCCCGTTTGTAGAAGATGGAACGATTATTTTGATTGGTGCAACGACGGAGAATCCTTATTTTGAAGTAAACAGCGCGTTAATCTCCCGGTCAAACATTTTCGAACTTCACGCACTTTCAGCAGAAGATATTAAAAAGCTGATCCATCGTGCTGTATATGACAAAGAAAAAGGCATGGGAAGTTACCGCGCGGAGATTGATGAAGAGGCAGAAGAATTTCTGGCAGATATTGTAGGTGGGGATGCCCGTATGGCTTTAAACGCAGTCGAGCTTGCGGTACTGACAACAGACCGCAGCAGCGATGATAAGATTCATATTACATTAGAAGTCTTATCCGAGTGTGTTCAGAGAAGAGTTGTGCGTTACGACAAAAATGGAGATAACCATTATGATACGGTATCTGCATTTATCAAAAGTATGAGAGGATCTGATCCGGATGCAGCTGTGTTCTATCTGGCGAAGATGCTTTATGCAGGCGAAGATGTGAAGTTTATAGCGAGAAGAATCATGATCTGTGCATCGGAAGATGTGGGAAATGCAGATCCAATGGCGCTGACAGTGGCAGTATCAGCGGCACAGGCGGTAGAGCGGATCGGAATGCCGGAGTCGCAGATTATCTTATCTCAGGCGGCGAGTTATGTGGCATGTGCTCCAAAAAGCAATGCAGCGGTAAATGCCATTGCGGCGGCAATGGATTGTGTAAAACAGCATAAAACAACTGTTCCGGCGCATTTGCAGGATGCACACTATCGGGGACATGAGAATCTGGGGCATGGAATCGGTTACAAATATGCACATGATTATCCGAATCACTATGTCGAACAGCAGTATCTGCCGGATGAAGTGAAGGGCGAACGGTTTTATATTCTGGGCGAACTTGGATATGAGAAAGTGATTCGTGAGAGATTTCGGCAGATTGGTGTCAGAGGGTATCAGGAGGAAGAAAAAGGTAATGAATGACATTCCATTGATTTGATGTGGAAGATGCACTGTTAGAGCTGTTCAATAAGATCTTAGAGTATAATTATCATTGGCAAAAATAAAGGGAAGAGATCGAAACCTCTTCTCAATCATACAGATTTATCTTATTGTTTAATTGACGAGAAAAAACATAAGGAGTCTGTATGATGAATTCAATGATAAAGGAAAACGGTGTAACATTCAAGCAGTTGGAGAAAAATATTTATGCGTGGGTTTGCCAGATCGGCAGGGAGTTCACAAAAGAGTTCCTGGAACGGTATGACTGGATGCTGCAGGGGGACGGCGAGCCGGAGCCGTCAAGAATGTATGTGAAAACAACTAATTAAAAGAGGAATGTATATGGAAAATAATCGTTCAAGTAATAATTTGCCTCGATATATTGAGGTTTATAATAAGATTTTGAAGAACATTAAGGAAGGTTTATATGATGAAGACCATAAACTCCCGAATGAAAATGTTTTGGCGGAACAGATGGGGGTGAGCCGCATGACGCTAAGGCAATCGCTTCTTTTACTTCAGGAGGATGGTGTTATTGAATCAAAAAAAGGAGTTGGGAACTTTATACGTAAGCAAGCTGTAGTTTCGGTAACAGGCTTAGAGCAGATGGGGAATGTCTTAGAAAAGTGTGGTGTGCAGAACGTTGATAAAATTATATGTAACCCACAATTAGGTATGTCGAATTATTATAGTGATAGCGTTTTTGAACGGAAAATAATGGTTGTATGCGGCAGTAACTTATTTTTCTTCTCAAATGAAAAATGTTGCGCACATTGCTTTTCTGTAATACCGATGGATTTGGAGTTTATCTCTGAATATGATTTGATAGATTCAGAGCAAGCGGTAAAATTGATTACGCATGATATATATAATTATGCAAAAGCAATAAAATTCGAAATTAAAATAATGGAAGATGAGGAAAACTTAATTGATAATGGATTCGATATGGAATCAAAATTATTTGTATTAGTTATCGAAAAAATGTTGGATTGCAAAGGACGGGTGATCTGCTTAAACAAATATCATATTCCGATTGAAAATGTGAATATCAAAATCAATGCTTTGAAAAAATAGTTCTTTATAAGAATCTGTTGCAAACACTATGTAAAATAGTGCAAATGCAACAGATTTATTTTTTTTAAACAGATTTTTTTGTTATATTGACATAAATGCTTTGACAGTATACAATAACATGTATAATATATACAACAACATATACAAGAAAGGAAAAGAAAATGAAAAAGTATGAAGAAAATGTTGTAAAAGCAATGCCGATGTATATGATGATTTTCATCACATCTGCATCTATCCTAGGAGCATTCAATATTATTTCGCCGCAATTAATGGTAGACTTTAATCTTGAATATTCTGTTGTTTCAATGTTGGCGATGATTGGTCTGTTAGTTATGGGAATAGCTTCTGTAATTTATTCTACCCTATCAGATAATATCAGTATCAGGAAGCTAACTTTGACAGGAATCTTGTTGTTTAATGTGGGAGCTGTTTTGGCAATCGTAGGATCTTATGTTCATTTTTATGTATTTGTAGCTGCTGTGGCTGTAATGGTATGCGGTGGAACATGTGGTTCAGGCTTAATGATCGTGACAGCAACTAAATATCTGTCAGAAGAAAAACATTCAAAATATTATGGCTACAATACGGCGTGTGTTGGAATTTCAGGGGCTGTAGGTATCCTTGCCGGAGGATTTATCTCGACATATATTGGATGGAGAGTGATATTTGCGCTTCCATTTTTATCGTTATTAACAATTCCGTATATAAAGAAATATGTGCCGGATGAGAATGGAAAGTCAGATGAAAAATTAGACATTGTGGGATTGGCATTATTAGGACTGTTCACATTATTTATTTCACTGTTTTTCTCAATCAGTAGCATTGTGATATTAATCATTGCGGCAGCGTTATTGGTATTATTTTTTGTTTACATATCAAAGAATGAGAAAGCTTTTATCAGTATCAACTTTTTTAAAAATAAAAAATTTGTAGTTCTTAATCTGTTGGCATTAGTAGTATTTGGCCTGCAATCTGCATTTGGCTTTGTTTTTCCATTTATGGCACAGGGAATGTATGAAATGGAATTAGCAAAAGTATCGCTTTTAATGTTTCCGACATTCATTGCATCGGTATTGGTAGGGGCCAATAGCGGTAAAATTGTTGAAAAATTAGGAAGCTTTAAAACCTTATCACTTTCAATAACTTGTGCAATTTGTTCATCTGTTATTGCCGCACTGTTAGTAGACAAAGGAGTATTTATGATTGGACTTTCTGCAGTATTATACACAGCTTCATTTGCCTTTACATATGCTCCGTTTATGAAATTGGTAACCGGCACATTAGAAATGAATCAGTTGGGCGTTGGAATTGGCTTTTTTAACCTGATGACCGGAATCGGACCATCGCTATTTATTGCAATCACAGGAAAAATGATGAGTATGCCTTCTTTTACGAAAAATCTTGGATTGGTTGCAAAAGAAGGTGCACTTTACAGTAATATTTTCTTAGTATATGCTGTCCTGCTGATCATATCGATTCTGATTTTGACTTTAAATAAAAAATCATACAAAAAATAGAAAAGGAGAAAATGAATATGAAAGAAAAAGTATTTACATTTGTCAATGAAGGAAGAGAAATTAATGGAGTTATTACTTTGCCGGAAGAAGAAGGAAACTATCCTTTAGTTGTAATGAATCATGGATTTGCCGGAAGCAAAGAAGAAGGAATTGGATTTGTGTCAATTTCAAGAGCGTTGGCAGAACATGGAATTGCAGCAGTACGTTTTGATTTTTCGGGATGCGGAGCATCGGTTGTACCGTTCTCAGAATTCAGCTTGACTCATAACATTTCTGATTCTAATGCTGTGCTAAACTATGTGCTTTCTACAGAGTCTATTGATAAAGAACGATTAGGAATTTTAGGGTACAGTATGGGTGGAAGACTTGCGATTATGGTTACAGATAAGGAATGTAACCCATATAAAGCTATGGCATTGATTGCTCCGGGGGCACAGGAAGCAATGGATTTTGCAGAAATTATGGGCAGCAGAAAGGAAGGTGATAAGATCATCGTAGAATTCTTTGGACAAAAACTAGAACTTGGACAGGAATTTTTAGAAGATGTACGTTCTTCCAATGAGATTATGAAGAATGCTACAAAAAAAGTGGACTCTATTGTATTCTCAGGCACGAACGATGTACTTGTAACTCCGGAAACATGCAAAAGTATATCTGCAAAATTGGAATCTGAATTATTTACATTAGAAGGTGCAGATCATGGTTATGGATTCTTTGAGAATCAGAATATGGATTATGTTAATAAGATTGTAGATGAAACAATTGCATTTTTTGCTGAAAAACTTTAAGACAAATCATAGTGGTAAAAAGTCTATAAATGCTTAACATTGTTTTAGCTTCTCGATAAACTTTTCTGATGCTTTGGAAAATACCTGATATTTTTTCAAAATGCTATGCATGCCCGCTTCTTGCTTTGGAGAAAGCGGGCATGCATAGACTACTTTTTCTTGATATATTGATGATTTTATCTAATCCAACAGCGTATCCCAGCCCTTCTTCAACCATTAAGGACGCATTAAATAAAAGATTGTATGTTGCGACAATGAGAATTCTTTTTGAATCCATGTAGTCAAAACAGTCTGGCTATCCTTTTGAGTGGATATGATCAAAGGCTGTGTCCATAAATCTTCTGGCTCGATAATGGGTTTTTAAGCTAGAGAACAATCTTGTTTTATTAGAACACTCCAAAGATCTTTGCAGGGAAGCACGATGGAATGATATTTTGCATGATCTATATTTCCGAATACAATTCCAAAATCAATCAATCCCTTATCCAACTGTTCTGTTTTCCTAATTCTTCTTTTAGAATAAATATCTTCTGCTTTAAGTTAATGACATTGCGTAAAATCAAGGCTTCACAAATTCTTTACAAAAAATTAGCACTCAATGCTTGACATTGCTAATAACAAGTGTTATATTTCGAGTAGAACAAGAAAACAAGTAAGTTCTGACAGAAGGAGGGACTGATTATGAATATTAATAAATTTACTCAGAATTCACTTCAAGCTGTACAAGGATGCGAGAAGGTTGCATATGAATACGGCAATCAGGAAGTGGAGCAAGAGCATCTGCTCTATTCGTTAGTAACACAGGAAGATGGACTGATTCCCAAATTAATCGAGAAAATGGGGATTCAGGAGTCACTATTTTGTAATCGAGTTGAGGAAGGTCTGCGAAAGCGCACAAAAGTGCAGGGAGGACAGATTTTTATTGGACAGGATTTGAATAAAGCTCTGATTCATGCAGAAGACGAAGCAAAACAGATGGGGGATGAATATGTATCTGTAGAACATCTGTTTTTATCACTGCTGAAATATCCGAACCGGGAATTAAAAGCAATTTTCCGAGAGTTTGGAATTACGAGGGAGACATTTCTTCAAGCGCTTTCAACTGTGCGGGGAAATCAAAAAGTGACGAGCGACAATCCGGAGGCAACCTATGATTCGCTTGCAAAATATGGTACGGATCTTGTGGAACGTGCCAGAGAACAGAAGCTGGATCCGGTAATCGGACGTGACGCAGAGATCCGCAATGTGATCCGGATTCTTTCCCGGAAGACAAAGAACAATCCGGTGCTTATCGGAGAACCCGGCGTTGGTAAGACGGCAGCAGTAGAGGGACTGGCACAAAGAATTGTGAGAGGTGATGTGCCGGAAGGGCTGAAAGATAAAAAGGTATTTGCGCTTGATATGGGAGCGCTTGTGGCAGGAGCAAAGTATCGCGGAGAATTTGAGGAGCGTCTGAAAGCGGTTCTGGAAGAGGTAAAGAACAGTAACGGCAATATCATACTTTTCATCGATGAGCTTCATACGATTGTAGGAGCAGGTAAGACGGAAGGTGCGATGGATGCGGGAAATATGCTGAAGCCGATGCTTGCCAGAGGAGAATTACATTGTATTGGTGCAACGACACTGGACGAGTATCGAAAGTATATTGAGAAAGATGCCGCGCTGGAGAGAAGATTTCAGCCGGTTATGGTAGATGAGCCAAGTGTGGAAGATGCTATTTCGATTTTGCGTGGGTTGAAGGAACGCTATGAAGTATTCCATGGAGTGAAGATTACAGACGGTGCACTCGTGGCAGCAGCAACTTTGTCGAACCGTTATATTTCCGATCGTTTTCTGCCGGACAAGGCAATCGATCTTGTGGATGAGGCATGTGCTCTTATTAAGACAGAGCTGGATTCTATGCCGACAGAGCTGGATGAGCAGCGAAGGAGAATTATGCAGCTTGAGATTGAAGAGGCAGCATTGAAGAAGGAAGAAGACCGTCTGAGTCGGGAGCGGCTGGAACATCTGCAGCAGGAACTGGCAGAGATGCGGGAGGATTTTGCGAAAAAGAAAGCACAGTGGGATAATGAGAAGACCAGTGTTGAGCGTGTCCAGAAAATCCGTGAAGAAATTGAGCAGGTAAATAATGAGATTCAGAAAGCCCAGAGATCTTATGATCTGGAGAAGGCAGCAGAACTTCAATATGGAAAGCTTCCACAGCTGCAGAAACAGCTTGAGGAAGAAGAGCAGCGAATGAAAGAGAAAGATCTGTCGCTGGTGCATGAAAGCGTAACTGATGAGGAAATTGCAAGAATCATTTCCAGATGGACAGGGATTCCGGTTGCGAAACTAAACGAGAGCGAGCGGAGTAAGACACTTCATCTGGATCAGGAGCTCCATAAACGTGTCATTGGACAGGAGGAAGGAGTGACCAAAGTAACTGAGGCCATCATCCGTTCAAAGGCAGGTATTAAAGATCCGACAAAACCAATTGGTTCGTTCTTATTCTTAGGACCAACGGGCGTAGGAAAGACAGAACTTGCAAAGGCGCTCGCAGAAAGTCTTTTTGATGATGAGAGCAGTATGGTGCGTATTGACATGAGCGAGTATATGGAGAAATACTCTGTTTCCCGTCTGATCGGAGCGCCTCCGGGATATGTAGGATATGATGAAGGCGGACAGCTGACAGAAGCAGTCCGGAGAAAACCGTATTCGGTTGTATTGTTTGATGAGGTGGAGAAAGCGCATCCGGATGTATTTAACGTACTGCTTCAAGTGTTGGATGACGGACGGATTACAGATTCACAGGGACGTACAGTTGACTTTAAAAATACAATCCTGATTATGACATCAAATATTGGTTCTTCTTATCTGCTGGAAGGAATTGAGGAGAATGGAGAGATCAAAGAAGAAAGTCAGGAACTTGTGATGCATGAGCTGCGAGCTCATTTCCGACCGGAATTTCTGAACCGTATGGACGAGATTATCATGTTCAAGCCTCTGAGCAAACATAATATTGAATCAATTATTGATC
The DNA here is from genome assembly GCA_018228665.1 of Faecalicatena sp. Marseille-Q4148. NCBI lineage: Bacteria > Bacillati > Bacillota > Clostridia > Lachnospirales > Lachnospiraceae > Faecalicatena > Faecalicatena sp. Marseille-Q4148. The sequence continues at coordinate 1,347,407 of CP073692.1, read as the reverse complement.
TTCTTGTAGAGGATTTGAATCATCGTCTGGAAGATAAGGAACTTCGGATTGAATTGACACCGGAGGCGAAAGCTTTTGTGGCAGATGGGGGATATGAACCAATGTACGGTGCAAGACCGTTGAAACGTTTCCTGCAAAAACATGTGGAGACATTGGCAGCAAAACTGATTTTGGAAGGAAATGTGGGACGTCAGGATACAATCCTTCTCGATGTAGTTGACGGCGCTTTGCAGGCAAGAGTGAAAGAAGGACTGCGCCGGTAAAAGCGGAAGCGAATAAAGAAGTAAAGAAACAAAAAAATTAAAGAAATAAAAAAGCAAAAGGGAAGAAACAGGCATGATTTGTCTGCGCTTCCCTTTTGTGATAGTTTATGGTTTTACCGGCTTCATACAGGTAACGCCAACGGTACCCGGACCTGTATGGCAGGCAATGCTCAGAGGGAGAACGAAATTCTCCACATGCTTTTCCGGGAAAGCATCCTGTACGATCTGATTCCAGATAGCGCCTTTTTCCGGTGAACCGGAGTAAGCTGTCTGGATGAGAACATCCTCTTCCTGAAATTCTTCGGTAAGATCGCTTCGAATGGCTTCCAACATGGTGTGATAAGCCTTTTTCTGACCGCGAACTTTCCGGAAAGCATCGAGACGCTCGCCTTTAATCTGAAGTACCGGAAGGATGTTTAATGCGCTTCCAAGTGCAGCGGCTGCAGGAGTAATCCGCCCGCCCTTTTTCAGATAGGAAAGAGTTTCTACCGTGAGATAGATATTAGCGTCAAGAGCTGTTTCTTCCAGGCGATTTTTGATCTGCTCTGCGGTGTAACCGGCATCGCGAAGTGTGAGTGCGTCCAGCACAGATTGCCGCTGCGTGGCGGAAATCCGCTTATTATCTACGACAAAAACTTTTTCTTCATAGTCTTTGGCAAGCATCTGCGCGGTGGCACAGGAACCGCTTAGACCGCTGGACATAGGAATGTAAACGATCGTGTCGTGTGATGATAATGCATGATCCCAGAGTTCTGTAAGATCCGCAGGGGAAGGCTGAGAAGTAGAAACAGCTTTTCCGGCATCCTGTGCTTCATAGAAAGCTTCCTGAGATAATGTTTTCCCTTCTAAAAAAAGTTCGTCCTGAATAAAAAATGGCATCGGAAGCAGGAAAATTCCAAGCTGTGCCGCTTCTGCCTGTGTGATGCCGCTGTTTGTATCGGTAATGATTGCGATTCTGGATAATTCTGTCTGATTCATAAAACACTCCTGGTAATAAAATAAGAAAGCTCTTATTTTGATAAAATGAAATTAGAACAGTGTTACAAATTGAGATTATACTCTACACGGTCATTGATTGTCAACAGAAATCCATGTATAATAACATCAGAAATTATGGGAACGATAGTGGAGGAGATGGTTAAGTGGCAAGAGGAACTTACAAATGCGCAAAAGAAACAAAAAAACGTCTTCTTGAGACTGTGATTGAACTCGTAAAAGAAAAAGGATATGCAAATGTATCAGTAAGAGATATTTGCAGAGCAGCAGAAGTATCCAGCGGCTCATTCTATCATCATTATCCATCAAAGGAGGCGCTTGTTCTGGATGCATATTATCATATTGATCAATATGTAACGAAAGAATTTATAGAAAAGTGTGAGAAACAGCCTCCGAGAGACAGTATCCGCAGTTTGCTTGGATTATATTTGAAGTTGATTGATGAAGAAATCGGGCTTCTTGTGAAAGAGTATTATCGGGTTATGCTGGAAGGAATGAATATTTCTGCATTGGACCCGCATCGTCCTTATTATCAGGCGCTTTGTGCGCAGGCAGAGAGAGGGATTCAGGACGGAAGTTTTCGCGGAGAGTGCGAGGCGAAAGAGATTGCAGAATATTTTATGCGTTTTTTGCGGTCGGAGATTTTTGATTGGGCAATTCACGGAGGGGAATATAATCTGGTGGCACAGTTTGTTAAGGATTATGAATGGGCGCTTCGGGGAATTGCGGCAAGTGAGGAGAGATAGTATGCCCGGAATTATTTTTCATATTGATGTTAATTCAGCATATTTGAGCTGGACAGCGGTAGAGCAGATAAAGCAGGGAGCAGAATGTGATATCCGCACAGTTCCGTCTATCATTGGAGGAGATCAGAAGTCCAGACACGGTGTTGTACTGGCAAAATCCATTCCGGCGAAGCGCTATGGAATCCATACGGGTGAGCCGGTTGTGAATGCACTTCGTAAATGTCCGCAGCTATTAATGTTTCCGCCGGATCATAAGATGTATGCGGTTTACAGTAAAGCGCTTATGGAGTTTTTAAAAAGTTATACACCGGATCTGGAGCAGGTAAGCGTAGATGAATGTTATCTTGATTTTACCGGGATCGCACATCGCTTCCAGTCGCCGGTGGCAGCGGCAATTGAGATTAAGGATCGTATTTATGAACAGTTTGGCTTCACTGTGAATATAGGAATTTCATCGGTAAAGCTTTTGGCAAAAATGGCGTCTGATTTTCAGAAACCGAACCGGGTACACACATTATTTCCGGAAGAAATAAAAGAAAAAATGTGGCCGCTTCCAATCCGGGAATTATACATGGCGGGGAAATCCAGTGTGGATGTGCTTGAAAAACTGGAGATTCGCACGATTGGAGAATTGGCGCAGGCAGATCCGGAGCTGCTTCAGATTCATTTGAAGAGTCATGGAAAACTTTTATGGGAGTTTGCGAATGGCATTGATCTGACTCCGGTGCAGACGAAGCGGGTGGAAGCAAAAGGAATTGGAAATTCGACAACGCTTTCGAAAGATATTATAGAAGGGGAAGAGGCAAGAAAAATATTGCTTTCGTTATCAGAAAGTGTCGGAAATCGTTTGCGCCAGGCAAAACAAAAAGCAGGAATGATAAGTGTTGAAATAAAATACTATGATTTTAGAAGTGTTTCTCATCAAAAACAGCTTTCAAGAGAAACAAATGCAGATACAGTAATTTATCAGGCAGCCTGTGAGCTTTTTGAAGAACTCTGGAGCAAAGAACCGATCCGTCTTCTCGGTGTACGGACTTCAAAGCTGGTAGATGAAGGAGAACCGGAGCAGCTTTCGATTTTCGATATTCAGTATGATAAACCAAAAGATGAGAAACACAAAAAGCTCGACAAAGCGCTGGATGAAATCCGGAAACGCTTTGGCGAGCAGGCGGTCATGCGCGGAACTTTTCTGGATTCAGAACTCAAAAAATCAAACTCCGGACAAAAGCGATCTGAGGATTAGGAGAAGGTTTCCCGGAAAAATTGAATCAACAGATCATTTTGTTCCGGCATCTGCAGACAGAAACGAATATGATTGTGGGAGAGCCCCGGAAAGGAACTGCAGTTTCGGAGCATCATATTACGGTGGATCGCCATTTCAAAGGTATCTTCTGAAGAAATAGAAGGATCCAGAATGCGCAGTAATACAAAATTAGATGACATTGGATATACATGAAGCCTGTGAATCTCTTTCAGAAGATGCAGAACACGTCTGCGTTCATTTGCAATGAATGTCTGTGTCTGTTTGATAAATGTCCGGTCTTCAAATAATGCACTGCCGCATACGGCAGCAATAGAGTGCACATTCCATGGATTGAGAGACTGGCAGATATATGTCAGCAGTTCTTCGTTGGAAGTTACACCATATCCGAGACGAAGACCTGGCGCAGAGAAAAACTTGGAGACACCTCTGATTACAAATAAGTTTACAAACTCGTTAGTCAACTGTATTGCATTGACTTCTTCTTCGTTTTCGGTAAATTCTATATATGTTTCATCAACCAGCACCATGATATTGTGACGCTGGCAATGAGCAAGTATGCTGCGAAGCTGATCCTGTGTCCATAGAGTTCCGGTAGGATTGTTTGGATTACATAAAATGAGGAGATCGTAGTCTTCCGTCAGCGCACGAATCAATGCGGAAGGATTGGGGCGAAAATCATCTTCCTGGGATAAATAGAAAGAATGAATTTCTCCATGATGAAGCCGTATCTCACGTTCGTATTCAGAATATGTCGGTTGAATCAACAGTGCCTTTTTTGGATGGATGCCCTGAATTAAGAGTGAAATTAATTCAGTTGCACCGCTTCCGATCAGAAGGTGTTCAGGAACGGTATGACAGTATGAGGCGATAGCATGTTTGAGTGTGGTATAGTTTCGGTCAGGATAACTGCAGACACAGGTAATATGCTGTGCCACGGCTGCCTGAAATGCCTCAGAAAGACCGAGAGGATTTACATTGGAGCTGTAATTAATGATATCATTCTGGGAAATATGATAATAGGCAGCAATTGTTTCCAGGTCACTTCCGTGAAATTGGGGCTGATTTGACTGCATGGAAATTCCTCCTTTGATAAATAATTAAAATAGTTTTTCTTTATATTATAATATGTTTTTTCAGAAGGGGAAAGGGTGGAATTTATTTGACGCGGCATATAAATCAGTGGTATCTTAATAGAGTGCAGAAAGGTCTTTGCTCCGCTTGCGGATTCGAGAATTTCTGTATATAAAATTTGAGGAAAAAGAGGCTGATCGTATATGAAATTAAGCAGATTATTAGAGCGTATAGAATACTCTGTCGTGCAGGGAAGCGACAGCATTGAAATTACTGAGTTGACAAATGATTCGAGAAAGGTCGTGCCGGGATCTGTCTTTGTCTGTATCAGCGGCGCAGTTGTGGATGGCCATGATTTTATTCCGGAGGTAACAGAAAAAGGGGCGATAGCTCTGATTGTAGAGAAGGATGTGACTGCTCCGCCGGAAGTAACGGTTATTCGGGTAGATGATACGAGATATGCACTGGCGCTGGCATCGGCAGCTTACTTTGGATATCCGGCAGAACAGCTGCGCGTCATTGGAATTACCGGAACAAAGGGAAAGACAACGACAACGTATATGGTGAAATCTATTTTGGAGCAAGTTGGCCATAAAGTGGGGCTGATCGGAACGATTGAGGCGATTATCGGAGATAAAGTGATTCCGGCAAAGAATACAACACCGGAATCTTTTACGATTCATCAGTACTTTCGGGAAATGGTTGAAGCAGGATGCGACAGCGTTGTGATGGAAGTATCTTCACAGGGGCTGATGCTCCACCGTACCGCCGGAATTCTATTTGAGATCGGTATTTTTACAAATCTTGGGGAAGATCACATTGGACCGAATGAACATAAAGATTTTGAGGACTATAAAAGATGTAAAGGGCTTTTATTCAAGCAGTGCAGACTGGGAATTGCTAATGCGGATGATCCGTATTTTAAAGATGTTTTCCGGGATGCCACATGCAAGATTGAAACCTTTGGATTTAGCGAAGAGGCAGATCTTCGGGCAGAACAGACAAAATTGGTTCATAAGCCGGGGTATCTCGGAATTGCCTATCATGCAGCGGGAACGATGGATTTTGATGTGGAGATTGATATTCCGGGGAAATTCAATGTGTACAATTCTTTAACAGCGATCGCTGTCTGCAGACATTTTAATGTACCGACACATGTAATCCAGAAAGCGCTGAAGTATGCCAAAGTAAAAGGACGCACAGAGATGGTCAAAGTATCAGATGAATTTACACTGATGCTTGATTATGCGCACAATGCCATGAGTCTTGAGAGCCTTTTGATGACATTGAAGGAATATAATCCGAAACGTCTTGTCTGCGTATTTGGATGCGGTGGAAACCGTTCTAAGACGCGGCGCTATGAAATGGGAGAGGTATCCGGCCGACTTGCAGATCTGACGATTATCACATCAGATAATCCGAGATTTGAAGAGCCGCAGGCGATTATTGATGATATTAAAATCGGAATTGAAAAAACAGATGGAATTTATGTGGAAATTTGTGACCGGAAAGAAGCGATCCGCTATGCGATCCGCCACGGACAGCCGGGAGATATTATTATTCTGGCAGGAAAAGGACATGAAGATTATCAGGAAATCCGAGGAGTAAAATATCCAATGGATGAAAGAGTTCTGATCGCTGAGATTTTAAAAGAAGAGGAGAGTGATTCATGTACGCCCGAATTATAGTGGACATTACGCATGAAAAGCTGGATAGAGTATTTGAATACAGCATCCCTTCCGATTTGGAAGGGATGCTTAAAGTCGGTACAGAGGTTCTTGTGCCTTTTGGGCGGGGTAACAAGGAGACGAGAGGATATATCGTTGGATTTTCAAAGATTTGTGAATTTGATCCGGAGAAGGTAAAATCAATATCCGGAATTTGTGAAGACGGCATAGATATTACTGCGCGTCTGGTGGCGCTTGCGGCCTGGATGAAAGAGCATTACGGAGGGACGATGATTCAGGCGCTGAAGACGGTGCTTCCGATTAAAAAGAAAGAACGTGTGAAAGAAAAACGCTATGTCAGGAGAACGGTTTCAAAAGAAGAAGGAGAAAGGTATCTGGAGCAGTTTTTGGGGCAGCATCAGCAGGCAAGAGCAAGGCTGATGGCGGCGTTTCTGGATGATGAAGTTATTGCGTATGAATTACTGAAGCGTAAGCTGAATATTACAAAGACGGTAGTTGATGCGCTAAAGGAGAGAGGACTTCTGACGATTGAGACAGAACAGGAATTTCGTAATCCAATCCGGGCAACAGCGCAGGAACAAAATACAGTCCCATTGATTTATACGGAAGAACAACAAAATGCAATTCATTGTTTTTGCAGGGATTATGAAGCGGGAATTAAGGGAACTTATCTGGTACATGGGGTTACCGGAAGCGGAAAGACGGAAGTCTATATTGAGATGATCCGGAAAGTTGTAGAAGACGGAAAACAAGCTATTGTGCTGATTCCGGAGATTGCTTTGACCTATCAGACAGTTATGCGGTTTTATCGGAAGTTTGGAGAGAGAGTATCCATTCTGAATTCCAGGATGTCGGCAGGAGAGCGGTTTGACCAAATGGAACGCGCCAAAAAAGGAGAACTGGATGTGATGATCGGACCGCGGTCAGCGCTGTTTACGCCCTTTCCGGCATTGGGACTGATCGTGATCGATGAGGAGCATGAAGGAACTTATAAGAGTGAACAAACGCCGCGTTACCACGCAAGAGAAACTGCGGAAGCGCGGGCTGCGCTTGAGGGAGCAAGTGTTGTGCTTGGCTCTGCCACCCCATCGCTGGAATCTTATTACCGGGCAGAAAAGGGAGAATATAAGCTCCTGACGTTGCAGAACAGAGCAACCAGGCAGAAGCTTCCGGAGACGGAAATTGTAGATCTCAGAGAGGAACTCAGAAAAGGGAACAGGTCAATTTTAAGTGAGCGCCTGCATGAATTAATGGAGGACAGGCTTCGCAGAAGAGAGCAGAGTATACTTTTCTTAAATCGGAGAGGATATGCGGGCTTCCTGGCTTGCAGGTCCTGTGGATATGTAGTAAAATGTCCTCACTGTGATATTTCGCTTTCTTCACACAGAAATGGAAAGTTGGTCTGCCATTATTGTGGTTATGAAACACAGATGATCCATGCCTGCCCGGAATGTGGCTCAGTGCATATTGGCGCTTTTCGGGCAGGGACGCAGCAGATTGAGGAACTTGTGAAGCGGGAATTTCCCGAAGCGCGCGTGCTGCGGATGGATATGGATACAACAAAAACAAAGGATGGGCATGAAAAGATTTTATCTGCGTTTGCCAATGAGGAGGCAGATATTCTGATCGGTACTCAGATGATCGTAAAAGGGCATGATTTTCCGAAAGTAACGCTTGTGGGAATTCTGGCGGCAGATATGTCGCTTTACACCGATGATTACCGCGCAGGAGAGCGCACCTTTCAGCTTCTTGTGCAGGCAGCAGGCCGGGCAGGCCGGGGAGAACTGGCAGGAAGTGTTGTGATTCAGACATATAGTCCGGAGCATTACAGTATTGTAGATGCAGCAAAGCAGGATTATGAACAATTTTATAAGGAAGAGATGAAATATCGGAGTTTGATGGGGTATCCGCCGGCAGAGCAGTTGATGGCAGTATTGCTGTCATCGGAAGATGAATTGCTTCTGGAACGGGGATGCCGTTATTTGAAAGAGTATATGCAGATGCTTTTGAAAAAGCAAAAGAAAGAAGAGATACGCATGGAGATCATTGGGCCGGCCAGTCCTTATGTCGGTAAGGTAAATGATGTGTATCGGCGGATCATTTATGTGAAAAGTGAGACGGAAGGCGCGCTGATTGAAGTAAAAGATCAGGCAGAAGCATATATTGAGATCAATGAAGGTTACCGAAAAATACGGATTCAGTTTGATCTGAATCCAATGGGAGTTTTTTAACTGCTGACAGCAGAGGTATGTTTGTAATATCAATAGTCATAAAAACAACAGACAGGGAGGAATTGGATATGGCAATTAGAAAAATCCGTGAAATCGGAGATGAAGTATTAACAAAAGTTTGTAAACCGGTAGACAAGATGACGCTGCGCACAAAGATTCTGATCGATGATATGTTAGATACGATGTATGAGGCATATGGTGTAGGTCTTGCAGCGCCTCAGGTTGGTATTTTAAAACGACTTGTTGTTATTGATGTCGGAGAAGGCCCGATTGTCCTTGTGAATCCGGAGATCATTGAAACATCCGGAGAGCAGACAGGAGAGGAAGGCTGTTTAAGTGTTCCGGGGAAATCAGGAACAGTCACTCGTCCAAATGTAGTTAAGATCCGGGCGCTTGACCAGGATATGAAACCATTTGAGATGGAAGGAGAAGGTCTGCTTGCAAGAGCTTTCTGCCATGAGATTGAACATCTGGATGGAATTCTTTATGTAGCACATGTGGAAGGGGAGCTTCACGATGTGGAAGCGCCGGAACCGGAGGAAGAATAAAATGAGAGTAATATTTATGGGAACACCGGAGTTCTCTGTTGGAACACTGGAAGCGCTTGTAGCGGCAGGGCATGAAGTGGTGTTGGCGGTCACACAGCCGGACAAACCAAAGGGACGAGGAAAAGAAATGCAGTTTACTCCGGTAAAGATTGCAGCAGAGAAACATGGGATTCCGGTTTATCAGCCGAAGAGAATCCGCAATGCAGAATGTATTGAAGAACTGAAGAAATACGAAGCAGATATTATGGTTGTAATTGCATTTGGCCAGATTCTTCCGAAAGAGATACTGGAACTGACGCCATATGGCTGCGTGAATGTGCATGCTTCTCTTCTTCCGAAGTATCGCGGTGCGGCTCCGATCCAGTGGGCGGTTATTAATGGCGAGACAGTCAGCGGAGTTACAACGATGCAGATGGATGAAGGGCTGGATACAGGAGATATGCTGCTGAAAACAGAGGTTGCGCTGGAACCGAAAGAAACAGGAGAGAGTCTTCATGACAAGCTGGCGGCAGCGGGAGCAGCACTCTGTGTTGAGACGTTAAAGGGACTTGAGGAGCATACAATTGTTCCGGAGAAACAGGGAGATTCTCCAACGGCATATGCGAAGATGCTGGATAAGAAAATGGGAGAAATTGACTGGACACAGGATGCCAAAGCAATTGAACAGCTGATCCGCGGGCTCAATTCCTGGCCAAGTGCTTATACACAATGGGATGGAAAGGTTATGAAAATCTGGGCGGCAGATGTGACAGACACAGCGTCCGGGAAAGCACCGGGCACTGTAGTAAAAGTTACAAAAGAAGGATTTGAAGTGCAGACAGGAAAGGGAAGCCTTCTGATTCAGGAACTTCAGATCCCGGGAAAGAAACGTATGGACAGCGCTTCGTTTATGCGGGGATACCAAATTGCAGAAGGAATGATGCTTGGGGGAGCACATTGTAATTAGGAGGGAACAGTATGTTTTATTATCCAATGTATTTTGATCCAACGTATATTTTAGTTTTCATCGGTGTAGTGCTCAGTCTTCTTGCATCGGCGAAAGTAAAATCGACTTATGCGAAGTATTCGTATATTCAGAACCGGGCAGGGCTGACCGGGCGTGAGGCAGCAGAGCGTATACTTAGACAGGCAGGTATTTATGATGTTCGGGTAGAACATGTTTCGGGACAGCTGACAGACCATTATGATCCAAGAAGAAAAGTGCTTCGACTTTCGGATGCGACTTATGGATCAACCTCTGTGGCAGCAGTAGGAGTTGCCGCACATGAGTGTGGTCATGCACTTCAACATGCCGGCAGCTATGCACCGCTTACGATTCGCGGGGCGCTTGTTCCGGTGGCAAACTTTGGTTCTGCAATTGCGTGGCCGTTAATCGTAATGGGCCTATTTATTAGAGGAGAAAGTGCTTCCTGGCTGATCAATATCGGGATTCTTGCGTTTTCTATGGCAGTGCTTTTTCAGATTATAACACTTCCGGTAGAGTTCAATGCATCCGGTCGCGCAATCCGGATTTTAGGTTCTACGGGAATGCTTGCGGAAGATGAACTAGGAGCTGCAAAGAAAGTACTTGGAGCGGCAGCCCTTACTTATGTGGCTGGAGCGGCAGGAGCTATTTTGCAGCTTCTCAGAATTCTGCTCCTGACAGGAGGAAGAAGGGACAATGACTAAAGAAATCAATGAGAGAGAACTTGTGCTGGAAATTCTTCTTGAAATTATGCGGGACCATGTAAAAAGTCATGTGGCGCTTCAGAATACGCTTGGGAAATACCAGTACCTGGAGAAACGGGAGCGTGCATTTATTACAAGAGTGACAGAGGGAACGCTCGAACATATGATAGAGATTGATTATATTCTGAATCAGTTTTCCAGTGTAAAAGTAAACAAAATGAAACCGGTCATCCGGATGATTTTAAGAAGCGCTGTATATCAGATGTGTTATATGGACAGCGTTCCGGATTCTGCAGTCTGCAATGAGGCGGTAAAACTTGCTGTAAAGAAAGGCTTCCGGAATCTGAAAGGTTTCGTCAATGGTGTATTAAGAACTGTGGGACGGAATAAAGATCAGGTAAAATGGCCGGATGAGAAAGATGCAGTGACTTATCTTTCTGTCCGCTATTCCATTCCGGAGTGGATGACAGAACAATTCCTGAAACAGTATGGACGTGAAATCACAGAAAAGATATTTGGAGATTTTCAGAAAGAAAAACCGCTGACAATCCGGTGTAATCTTCAGAAGCAGACACCTGAGAAACTTGCAGAGCTGCTTCAGGAAGAAGGCGTGAATGTGAAACCACATCCATATCTGCCTTATGCATATTGGATTAGCGGATTTGACTATCTCGGAAGCCTTAAGAGCTTTCAGGATGGTGCATTTCAAGTTCAGGATCTGAGTTCCATGCTTGTGACAGAGATTGCAGCACCGAAAAAGGGAGACCATGTAATCGATGTGTGTGCGGCGCCGGGAGGAAAAGCGCTTCACATGGCAGAAAAACTGGAAGGGACAGGACTTGTGGAAGCAAGAGATCTGACCGCTTATAAAACAGAACTGATTGAAGAAAATGTAATGCGTCTTGGCTTTGAAAACGTAACTGTTTCCTGCCAGGATGCAACTGTGCCGGTTTTGGAATCGGAAGGAAGAGCAGATATTGTAATTGCAGATCTTCCATGTTCCGGACTTGGCGTGCTTGGAAAAAAGACAGATTTAAAATACAATATTACACAGGAAATGCAAAAAGAGCTTGTAAAGCTGCAAAGAGAGATTTTGACAGTAGTCCGGACATATGTAAAACCGGGAGGGAAATTAATCTACAGCACTTGTACGCTGAACAGAGAAGAAAATGAAGAGAATGTAAGCTGGTTTCTGGAAGCTGCGCCGGAATTTCTTCCGGTTTCACTTTCAGAGGCAGTTTGTGACAGCTTAAAATCAGCAGTTGAAGGAAATATGCTGAAGCTTCTGCCGGGCATACATAAAAGTGATGGATTTTTTATTTCAGCATTTCAAAAAAAGGAGTAGAACATGGAACAAAAGGATATCAGGTCATTCACACTTGCAGAATTAAAAAAAGAAATGGAATTCATTGGAGAAAAAGCATTTCGGAGTAAGCAGATCTATGAGTGGCTGCATGTGAAACTGGCAGATTCCTTTGAGGAGATGACGAACCTGTCAAAGCCGTTAAGAGAAAAACTTTCTCATTCCTATGTAATTCCAAAGGTTGAGTTAGAGGAACGGCAGATTTCAAAATTGGATGGAACGAATAAATTTTTGTTTTGTCTTTCTGATGGAAATATGGTTGAAAGTGTTCTGATGCGCTATAAGCATGGCAATTCTGTATGCATTTCTTCCCAGGTAGGCTGCCGGATGGGATGTCGGTTCTGTGCGTCTACAATCGGAGGACTTGTGAGAAATCTTGCGCCTTCTGAAATGCTCGGACAGATTTATGCGATTCAGCGTCTGACAGGAGAGCGAGTATCGAATGTGGTTGTTATGGGAACCGGAGAACCACTTGATAATTACGAAAATATGGTTAAATTTATACATATGTTAAGTGATGAGAATGGTCTTCACATCAGCCAGAGAAATATTACGCTGTCTACATGCGGGATCGTACCGAATATGAAACGGCTTGCAAAAGAAAATCTGCAGATTACGCTGGCGCTGTCCTTGCACGGGGCTACGCAGGAGAAACGCAGGAAATTGATGCCGGTGGCGAATAAATATGAGCTTTCAGAAGTGATGGAGGCCTGTGATGAATATTTCGAGAACACAGGCCGGAGGATGACGTTTGAATACAGTCTTGTGCACGGAGTAAACGATACAGAAGAAGATGCCAAAGAATTAATCGCGCTTCTTGGACATCGAAACTGTCATTTGAATCTGATTCCGGTCAATCCGATCAAGGAACGGGATTATGTTCGGCCGACAAGGGAAAGTGCGCTGAATTTTAAAAATAGGCTTGAAAAAGAAAAATTAAATGTTACTATAAGAAGAGAAATGGGTTCTGATATTGATGGAGCCTGTGGACAGTTAAGAAGACGTTACACGAAGGATTAGCATAGATTCGGGAGGATTCATTAATGAAAGCATTTTCAATGACAGATGTCGGAAAAAAGCGGGAAGTGAATCAGGATTATGTATATGTGTCTACCACGCCGGTTGGAAATATTCCGAACCTGTTCGTTGTGGCAGACGGAATGGGCGGTCATAAGGCCGGAGATTTTGCATCCAGATATACAGTAGAGACACTGAAGCAGGAGATTGAAAACAGCAAAGAGGATGGACCGGAGGCAGTTATGCGAAAGGCAATCCAGACAGTGAACCATAAGCTGATGGAAGCAGCGGCAAAAGACGTGAAGCTGGAGGGAATGGGTACAACGCTTGTGGCAGCTACTGTAATCGAGCATACACTGTATTTTGCCAATATTGGTGACAGTCGGCTGTATTTGATCAATCAGGAAATTAAGCAGCTGTCAAGAGATCATTCTCTTGTGGAAGAAATGGTGCGTCTTGGCGGGATTAAGCCGGAAGAAGCAAGATTTCACAGGGATAAGAACATTATTACGAGAGCAATTGGGGGAAAGGAAGAAGTTGAAATCGACTTCTTTGAATATCATTTGAAAAAGGATGACGTTATATTGATGTGTACAGACGGGCTCAGCAATATGGTGGAAAATGATGAATTGTTCCGCATCGTACAGTCTCGCAGAGATGTTGTAGATGCGGTAGAGAAATTAATAGCACGTGCGAACGATAATGGGGGAAAGGACAACATCGGGGTCGTTGTTGTTGAACCGTTTGCAGGTGGGGCAGAGGTGAGTTTATGATTAAAGAAGGTGTTGTATTAGCGAAACGCTACGTTGTACTCGACAGGATCGGCGCGGGCGGTATGGCTGATGTCTACAGAGGAAAAGATGAAAAGCTGAACCGTTATGTGGCGATTAAAGTGCTGAAGAGACAGTTCCGCGAGGACGATACATTTGTAAAGAAATTTCAAACAGAAGCACAGTCCGCAGCTGGATTGATGCACCCGAATGTTGTGAATGTATATGATGTTGGCGTTGACAGAGGTTTATACTTCATTGTCATGGAATTGGTAGAAGGAATTACGCTGAAGGATTACATTGAGAAGAAAGGGCGGCTTTCTGCAAAAGAAGTTATCAGCATTGCGATTCAGATCTGTGCAGGAATTGACGCGGCACATCAGAATCAGATTATCCACAGAGATATTAAGCCGCAGAATGTCATTATTTCCAAAGAAGGAAAAGTAAAAGTAACTGATTTTGGTATTGCTAAGGCAGCTACTTCTCAGACGGTGAGTACGAATATTTTAGGTTCCGTTCACTATACGTCTCCGGAACAGGCCAGAGGCGGTATCAGTGACGCTAAAAGCGACATTTATTCCCTTGGAATCACACTTTATGAGATGGTAACAGGACAGGTGCCGTTTGATGGAGATTCGGCAGTTGCAGTTGCAGTAAAGCACTTAAATGAAGAAATCATCCCACCGTCCAGCATTGCAATCGGAATGCCGAGAAGTCTGGAACAGATTATTATGAAATGTACTCAGAAGAATCCGAACTGCCGTTACCCGAATATGACAGCATTGATTGCAGATCTGAAACGTTCGCTTGTGGACCCAAACGGGAATTTCGTTGTAATTCCGACAGCAGATAATCTTGGAGATACGATGATGGCATCCTCTATTGATATTGAGCGTGCCAGAAGAGAAGCTGCGGCAAATTACGATACAGGCTCATATTCTTCTGATACCGGATATTATGATACGGGTTCTTATGAAGATGAGTACGATCATCAAGACGACGGAGATTATGATCAGGATTACGATGATGACTATGATGAAGATGATTATGATCACGGGTATGATGAGGATGATACATACTCCTATGGGAAAAAAGGACGTTCCGGGAAGGGCGGACGCAAAGACGACGAAGATGTGAATCCGGGAATGACAAAAGTTCTGAAGATTCTTACCGGAGTTGTGGCGGCAATTATTGTATTCGTTCTTGTATTTATTGGCGCACGCGCTATGGGACTTCTGAAATTTGACTCAGGAAAGACGGTTGTTGAAAAAGAAGAAGATATGGTAAAGATGCCAAATATCATCGGAAAGAAGCAGGAAGAAGCAATCAAGATGCTTAATGCAGAGGGACTCGGCTACCAGACACCGGTTAAGACAGAAGAGTCAGAAAAATATGAAAAAGGCTATGTCATTAAGACGGATGTAAAAGCGGGAAAAAAGGTAAAGAAAAACACAAGGATTGTTTTGACAGTTAGTTCTGGATTAAAAAAAGAAAAAGCAATTGTACCGGAAGTTTCCGGCTATACAACAGAAGATGCAATCAGTATGCTTGTCAGTGTAGGATTTGCAGAAAGTAATATTACGCCGAAGCTTGTTTTTGACAACAGTGTAGAGAATGGAAAGGTCATCAAAACGGATCCAGCAGGAAATGAAGAGGTGGCAAAGGACAGCAAGATTACACTGTATGTCAGCAAAGGAAAAGATCAGGTTGCAGTTCCGGCGCTGAAAGGAAAAGATCAGGAAACTGCTGCAAAACTTTTAAGCGAAAAGGAACTGAGTATCGGAGAAGTATCACAGGAATACAGCAGTGAGCCGGCGGGAACAGTCATTGCACAGTCTATATCAGAGGGAACAAAAGTAGATAAAGGAACAGCAGTGAATATTACTGTCAGTCAGGGTGAGGAACCAAAACCGAAGCCAACAGTTCCGAACATCGTTGGTAACTCTGTTGGAAATGCCAAGAATGCACTTTTAAATATGGGACTGAAGTATAAAGAAGTATGGCAGGACAGTAATGAGGAGGCTGGAATCGTTATTTCCTGTGATCCGGGTGTTGGGCAGGAAGTAGAAGAAGGAGCAACCATTACCATCTATATAAGCAATGGTCCCAAAACACCTGAGATACCGGATCCGGGTCCGATTGATCCTGATCAGGGAACTGGAGATGGAATGACAGAGTAACAGGAGCATATATGCAGGGAAAGATTATAAAAGGAATTGCAGGATTCTACTACGTCAATGTAGTAGAATCCATTGTTTATGAGTGCAAGGCAAAGGGAGCCTTCCGAAAAGAAAAAAGAAAACCGCTTGTTGGAGATAATGTAGAAATCGATATCTTAGATGAGGCAGAGAGAAAAGGGAATATTACAGAAATACTGGAACGGAAAAATGAATTGATACGTCCGGCAGTAGCTAATATTGATCAGGCGTTGGTCGTGTTCGCAGTGACAAAGCCGAAGCCGCATCTAAATCTTCTTGATCGGTTTCTTGTGATGATGGAGCGCAGCCAGATTCCGGTTGTACTTTGTTTTAATAAAAAAGATCTGGCAGGAGAAAAGGAAATACAAGAGCTGTATGAGATTTATAAAGGAACAGGATATCCGATTGTATTTGTCAGTGCATTTACACAGGAGAATGTAAAAGAAATTCAGGAGCTTCTTAGAGGGAAGACAACTGCCATTGCAGGACCGTCAGGAGTAGGGAAATCTTCGCTGATCAACACACTGCAGAGCAATGTCAGCATGGAAACCGGCAGTATCAGTGAGAAGATTGAGCGTGGAAAACATACAACAAGACATTCGGAGTTAATTGAGATTGATCGGGAAACATACATCATGGATACTCCTGGATTTAGTTCCCTCTATACAAATGATTTTGAGAAGGAAGAACTCAAAGAATTTTTTCCGGAATTTCAAAATTGCGAAGAGGTGTGCAGATTTCAAGGATGCGACCACATTCATGAACCGGATTGTGCAGTAAAGGCGGCTGTCGAAAAGGGTATCATTCATCCGAAGCGGTATGAGAGTTATCAGGAACTTTATCAGGAATTAAAAGAGAGGAAGAGGTATTAGCTATGAAAAATATATTAGCACCATCTATTTTATCAGCAGATTTTACACGTCTTGGAGAAGAAATGCGTATTACAGAGGAGTGCGGAGCGCAATACATTCATTTTGATGTGATGGATGGAATATTTGTGCCGAACATTTCGTTTGGAATTCCGGTGTTGAAATCAATTCACAAAGCAACGACACAGGTAATGGATGTTCATTTGATGATTACAGAGCCGATCCGTTATATTGACGCATTTGCAGAGGCGGGAGCAGACTTGATTACGATCCATTACGAAGCTTGTGAAAATGTAAGAGAAACTATCGCAAAGATACGGGAAGCAGGGGTAAAAGTTGGCGTTTCTGTGAAACCGGCTACACCGGTCAGCGTTCTGGAACCGCTGCTTGACCAGATAGATATGGTTCTGGTTATGAGTGTGGAGCCTGGATTTGGCGGACAAAAATTTATGCCGGAAGCGTTAGACAAAGTAAGAGCTGTAAGAAAGATGGCAGAAGAAAAAGAGCTGGAACTTGATATTCAGGTAGACGGCGGAATCGGAACAGATAATGTGGAAACAGTTCTGGAAGCAGGGGCGAATGTAATCGTAGCAGGCTCTGCGGTATTTAAAGCAACGGAAGAAAATACAAAGAAATTTATGGAGATCTTGAGAAGTCATGAGTAAGCGCGCGGTCATTATCAGTGGTGGAAGTATGTATGATAATCTGGCAAAAGCAGTGTTGGAAGAACCTTATGCAGAGCTGATCGGAGTAGACAGAGGGCTTTGCTGGCTGTATGAGAATGGTGTCATTCCAACGCAGATTGTCGGAGATTTTGATAGTATCGCTCCGGAAGTGCTTACATATTACCGATCAGAAACAGAGATTCCTATCCGGGAATTCAAACCGGAAAAAGATGCCTCAGATACGGAAATCGGACTAAGGCTCGCGCTGGAACTTGGGTGTGATGATATCATACTGCTTGGAGCGACCGGAACAAGGGTAGACCATCTGTGGGGGAATGTTCAGACGCTTGTAGCGGCGAAACAGGCGGGCGCTGAAGCAGTCATCTTAGATGAACATAATAAAATCAGGATTATCGGACAGGAGATGCATTTGAAGAAAAGCGAGTCTTACGGACCATATTTTTCTTTATTTTCTTTGAGTGGAGTGATTCATGGGCTGACGATCAGAGGGGCAAAATATCCTTTGACAAATCATACACTTTATCCGCAGGACAGCCTCTGTATCAGTAATCAGATTGCAGAAAAAGAAGCGGTGATTACGTATGACGAAGGCGTCATGGTACTGATTGAGACAAGAGATTAGCAGAAACGATATTACTTGATTGTTACACAGTTTTACACATTGTTACAGGTTCTTATATTTATTGGATAAGATTGAAAAAGCAGGGTATTTGTGCTATACTTTGTAATTGCGTTAAACTCATTAAAGAAAGGCAGAAATGTTTCCAAAAGACATTTCTGAAATAGGTAAAGATAGATGAAATTAGGTATCGTTAGTTAAATGCCTATTTCATATCTCAATATTCCTCTATAAACCTTGATAAATCCCATATTTTCGTACTCTGCCGTTATATAAATTCATGTATTTACATATAGTTTCATGACAAATTGGTGCGGAATTGGTGCGGCAAATGGGAAAACAATATTTTGGGAAACGAGTTCATCACGACAGATTATTTTCAATGGCGAATTAAAAACTATATCTACGGCATTCACAAACATCGTTTGATTGATTTAAAGCTATATAGATCCCCACTGGAACATCCAGCGGGGATTTGTTTTTGAAAGAAGCGTCTTTATTGGTTGTCTAAGTTCTATGTTTTCAAAATTAAGGTTAGATTCCGGATATATTAATCACCCTGGCTTACACTGTTAGAATATGATTGCTAACATGAGCAAATTGAAACCATGATGAGATTATTTATTCATAACGGTATGGTAGAATGATTATGGCAAATAAGATTTGTAAGAAAATATAAGAAAATCTTCATGGTATTCAGATAATAATTCCTTTATAATAATAACAGGAATGTTGTTTTAGAACAAAAAAGCAGAAAGGCGGTACTATGATAAGCAAAAAATTATTTATGATTTTAGGTCTTTCCTGCTTGCTTCTGGTCGGCTGTCAGACTGCCCAAAAGACGGCGCCAGAATCAAGCGTTCTTACTCCTACAGGTTATGCTTCCGAAGAGGTACAACGGCTCTCTCTTTTTTATGACGGCGTTCTGTATCTGTATAATGCCACAGGCTTTGACCTTCCAAAAGAGGAAAACTGGGAACTTTTAGGTCAGGTGGTTTTTGTGAATAATTTGGAATTTCCCACGGAAGATTTCTGTGGAACCCACTTAAACATAGGTCAGGAAATCTACTGGAAACCGTCAGAACCTCAAAAACTATATGTAAAATACGATTCCGGTTTCGCACTCTTTGAAGCAGAGGAAACGAAAAAGGAAGAAAGTACAGAATATCTTGATTATGTAACAGCAGGAATAAAATTATGGACTTCTGACAGTCTTGAGCTTAAGCTTACGAATGTCAGCAATGAAACGATACATTATGGTGAAGCATTTACGATGGAGGTTCTTCATGACGGCATTTGGGAAAAGCTTCCGGTATTATCGGAGGACTATGGTTTTAATTATATTTCCTATGAATTAGAGCCAGGAGAATACCGATTTATAGATATAGATTTTGCATGGCTATACGGAGAACTCCACGAAGGCTGGTTTAGAATTATAAAAGAAATTTATTTGCAGGACGGAACGGTATATTCCGTACCAGCAGAGTTTGGAGATTTAGATTTCAGACAGACTGAGATAGTAAATGCAAAAGAATTTGGAAATCCAAAAGAAGTGTTGGATGAGATGTCAATTACATCAAATGTTATAGTAACGAAATCCAATGAAGATGAATTAGAAATTAAGTTTGAATTAGAAAATGTCGGAGTATGTACTTTTGTTGCCAGTGAAAGGAAAAATCTATCTCTTCCTAATGAAACCTTTATAGATTCTACTAAAATTAAATGGACAGCACAAACCGCAGACGATGAATATATTTTCCCTTATATGAAAGTTAATGAAACCGGAGATATATTCATGATAGATTGGACATATAAAGAGTTTCATTTTGCTATTTACGGAAAATCCCCTAAGAACACATCTGACAGAGATATGGCTGGAAAGATTGCGTTAGAAATCATACGAAATTTGGGTGCTGATACCACAAATATAAAGATTGATTATGGAACTTCGTCCATTTATACAAAAGCAGAAATGGATGCAGCGATAGAATTGATTAAAAAGGAATTCAGCACTTGGGATGGATGTGAGTTACACAGTATTTCATATTCAACCGATGAGGAATGCAGCGAATCCAATATTGCATGGATGAACGAAATGGGAAAAGCGACTGATGTAGAAGAAACTTTTACACAATGTATTATGTTTAAAAGTAACTTCCATTCTCCGTTGAATGGTGGCAGCGGATTCAACCCAGATGAAGAATATACCGATTGGCAATGGTGGTTAGCTCGTTCTGAAGGTGGGCAATGGAAACTGATGACCTATGGATATTAAAGAACCTACAAGTTTAAGTACATGAATCGGAAGTTAGAAAGTGTGTGATTTTTATGAAGAGAATCTTATTAGCGTTAGGGATAATTATGTTATTCACTTTATCTGGTTGTGAAACTAAGCCAGAAATAGATTTGCCGCCAATGATTGACATGGCAGGTCAAAAGTATGTGGCTCCCGATATGCCAGTAGATGAACTTCCAGAGGGCTATACTTATATGGGTAAATTAACTGAGACACAAGCAAATGGTACAGGACTTGAAGGCTGTAAGATGTATGCTTACACTGAGTTGGATAGTATTCCCGATTTTTATCTATATCAAGAATGTGGAACACCTATTGACGATCACACTATTGACAGTGAAAAAATCCAGTGGGCATATGTTCAATGGATACAAGTAAAAGAGGAATAACGATTTTTCTATCAGATAACTTTCAGCTTGTCGTTCTGAAAGTTCAACTGAATAGCCACAACACAAACCGCTGCTACATGGAAGCCAACAAACCATGCAACAGCGGTTTTTTGTTACCGTTTTTTCCTCTGGCTGATAGGCGTCCCCATTTTCTTTGATTTTTGCAGAATCCGAATGAGCCAGCGAAATTCTTCTTCCGATAAATTTTTATAGTTGATACCGAGCTGCTTGCAGTAAAGAAGTGCCAGTTTTTCCAAACGGCTGCCCTTGAAATTTTCGACCGCTTCCAGATTTTCTTTCAGTTCATCGGCAACAGTGGTCTGGGGCGCACTCTCACTGTCCTTTTTGTGGGCTTCCCGAATATCCCGGATAATGAGGTTGAGGTCATCCAGAACCATGTGACTGAAATACTCATCATCGCTGATATGGGCGGCTTGCAGCACTTTCAAATGCGGGTCATCTTCGCCTGGACGATACCGTTCAATGATTTCATGCCGGACGGTATCGACAAGGGCATTGAGGTTTTGAATCTGCATGGTAGCAATCCCGTCCACATAAATCTCAATGTCTGCAAGAAACTTGATAAAATCTTTATGTGTGGCAAGCTCACAGAGCAGACGGTTGTTAATCCGACCGCTTTTTAGAAGTGCAACCATCTCATCATTCAAATGCAGCTCCGTCAATGGCGTGTTGATCTGCTCCCGGTTCTCTGTCCGGCACAGCAAATAATCAATGGAAACTCCATAGAAGTCTGCCAGCGTGATGAGGTTTCCATGATTGATTTCCTTAAAATCTTCTTTTTCATAACTGCCAAGGGCTGATTTAGAAATACCCGTCAGCTTTGATAGTTCTTCCAGATTTAAGCCTTTGTCCTTGCGGAGTTCCCAAAGGCGTTCCTGTATACTTGTTGCTCCTTTCATGGGCGCACACTCCTTTCCAACGGTTTCATTGCTGCCGCTTATCTGGATTATATCACACTTTCCGCAATCGTGGAAATTTCTGATTTTTACCCTTAATTCCTACTTTGTGGACATACGGCACAGGGCACAAAAATGTTCTATGATACAAGTAGTTCATCGATGGATTATTCCAATCGAATGACCAGCCTGTGTGGGATATGCTTCCCCGGCGATGTAGTGCCATGACTTTTGGCAGGGATGTGGAGGAACCCTGACCAAAACGAGCGTACCAAAGGGAGCGATACGCCGCTGTGAGATTCAGGGGAGGAACGACACCGGGAGAACTGGCAAACTGAAACCGAAATGATACCGAAACACGACAATCTGATAGGGGGATAGTCTACCCTATCGCTGATACTTCGGGAGATTTTAAGCGGCTCTATGGCTGTAATTTTGCCGAAAATCGCCCCGAAACCATACACTAAAACGGGAGGAAACGCAATATGCCGAGAATGAGCAAAAAGAGGAAGCATGAGCTTTCCTTTTACCTCAATGACCGGGGGCATGTCACTTACAACGAATTATGCCGGAAATGCCAGCATGGGTGCAAGCAGAGCTTCCGGGCGGTTGTGGTTGACTGCCCCCGTTATTTATCCAAACGAGCCAAAAAAAAGGAGGAACACACCGAATGAATTTTGAATTTATGACGATAGACACACCCTTGCCGCCCTGTATGCCATTTCCCAGAGCGTTGACAGGATTTCCAGTCAGCAGCACAGCAAAGGTCATGTACTGCCGGATGCTGGACGCTATGCTATCCAAAGGGCAGGAGGACGAGAACGGAATCCTGTTTGTCTGCTTCCCTGTCACAGCCATTGCCGCAGTCCTGTCCCGCAGCCCCATGACGGTCAAGCGTTCTTTGAATGAACTGGAAACCGCCGGACTTATCATGCGGGTGCGTCAGGGCGTGGGAGAACCGAATAGGATTTATGTGCTGATACCGGGAAAGGAGGACGCTGCCCTTGCCTGATACCTCAAAGCTGGAAAAGCTCAACCGGGAGCTGGAGAAAAGCGAAAAGAAACTGCGGAAAGCCATCAATGATGAAAAGGCATTGCAGCACCAGCTAAAGCAGCTTACCCGAAAGGAACGGACACACCGGCTCTGTACCCGTGGCGGTATGCTGGAAAGTTTTCTGCAAGAGCCGGAACGCCTGACAGATGATGATGTCATGCTGTTGTTGAAACTCATTTTTCACAGGCAGGACACGCAGGAACTATTGAAAAAACTGTTGAAACGGGAGAAGCCGGAAACCCCTTAGTTTACTAAGGGCGCAATTATACACCACCCAGAGGTTGGTGCATTGCGTTCTCCGAAGGCTCCTCGCCGGAGGGCTGTGATTTTCCGCAGTCATGGTCTGCTCCAAATCAAACAGGGGACGCTACACCGTCTCCGCTCCGCTTCGG
The DNA here is from genome assembly GCA_018228665.1 of Faecalicatena sp. Marseille-Q4148. Classification (NCBI taxonomy): domain Bacteria; kingdom Bacillati; phylum Bacillota; class Clostridia; order Lachnospirales; family Lachnospiraceae; genus Faecalicatena; species Faecalicatena sp. Marseille-Q4148. The sequence continues at coordinate 1,324,362 of CP073692.1, read as the reverse complement.
TCGGTGCAGGGCAAACGTCCACCGGACGTTTTGCACCCCTGCGCTGGCTGTCGCCAGCTACCCTTTTGTGGACTTGCCATCTGGGGACACCTTGCGTTGCAAGCCGTTCCCAGCCGACAAGTTTCATAAAATATGCTATCTTTTCGATGGGCAGTGAAGTATAATGAAGTCAGCAATAAATTTGAAATTATACGGGAGATAAAGTAAATGAAAAATAGACCAAAAATTATTATTGCAGTTATTGTTTTACTTGTGCTTTTGATACCTGTTCCTATAAGATATAAGGATGGAGGTAGTGTTCATTATAGGGCAATTTTGTATGACATTACGAAATATCATCAGTTAGATTTAGAATCAGAAACAGGTTACAATGATGGGTTGAAGATAAGGATTTTAGGAATACCAGTTTATAATAGTTTTGATGAATAACTTTCCGTTTGCTATTCCACACACATCGGGTCAACTTGCCCCGAACCTTTACAACTAAATACCCGCCACCCATACAGCGGCACACCGAGCAGGAAATCTGAAAAAAGGTCTCCTGCTTTTTTTCTGCCCAAAATGAGGTGGTAAAACGCCACCCCATCCACCAATTACCGAAAGGAGGGACACGAAATGCCCTGTCCACACAATGAAATCACGATTGTTCAGCGCAGCCAACGGCAGTCTGCGGTTGCCGCCGCTGCTTACCAAAGCGGCGAAAAGCTGTTTTGTGAATACGACCAGCAAGTGAAGCACTACCCGGAAAAGCGTGGGATCGTCCACAATGAAATCCTGCTCCCACCTAATGCCCCACGGTCGTATGCAGACCGCAATACTTTATGGAACGCCGCCGAAGCGGTGGAAAAACAATGGAACTCCCAGCTTGCAAGGCGGTGGGTGCTTACCATTCCCAGAGAGATACCGCCTGACCAGTACGCTGTCCTTGTGCGGGAGTTTTGTGAGCAGCAGTTTGTGTCCAAAGGCATGATTGCTGACTTTGCCATCCATGACCCCCATCCGCCGGGACACAATCCCCACGCCCATATCCTGCTGACGATGCGAGCAATGGACGAACATGGGAAATGGCTTCCCAAGAGCCGCAAGGTTTATGACCTTGATGAAAACGGGGAACGGATAAAGCTGCCATCCGGCAGGTGGAAAAGCCACAAGGAGGATACGGTTGACTGGAACGACCAGAAGTATTGTGAAATCTGGCGGCATGAATGGGAGGTCATCCAGAACCGCTATCTGGAAGCTAATGACCGCCCGGAGCGTGTGGACTTGCGTTCCTATGCCAGACAGGGGCTTGATATTATCCCTACTGTCCATGAGGGGGCTGCTGTCCGGCAGATGGAAAAGCGTGGTATCCAGACGAATATCGGCAACCTGAACCGAGAAATCAGAGCCGCCAACCGCCTGATGAAGTCCATCCGGCAACTTATCCAAAACCTCAAAGGCTGGATTACCGAGCTGGGAGAAAAACGGAAGGAGCTGCTTGCACAAAAAGCGGCGGAGGAAGCGACACTTCTTCCCAATCTGCTGATGAAGTATATGGAGATACGAAAGGAAGAACGGAAGGACTGGACGAGGGCTGGACAGAACCGGGGGACTTCACAGGACTTAAAGGCAGTCAGCGAAGCCCTGTCCTATCTCCGGCAAAAGGGGCTTTCCACTGTGGAGGACTTAGAAGCGTTTTTGGAAGCGTCCGGGAAATCAGCCGCCGCTTACCGCAATCAGATGAAGCCAAAGGAAACCCGAAGCAAAGTGATTGACGGGATTCTTGCCAGCCGGACAGACTGCAAGGAATATAAGCCTGTCTATGAGAAGTACCAGAAGATATTTTTTAAGAAAACAAAGGAGAAATTCAAACAGGAACACCCGGAGGTTGCCCGGTATGCGAAAGCCGCCGCTTACCTTGCCAAGCACCCGGACGATAAGGACAGTACCCAAGAGGAGCTGCAAGAGGAGCAGGAAACGCTTCTCAGCGAAATCGCAGAGCTGAAAGTATCGCTGACCGAGGTGCAGGCTGATTTGAAGAAGCTTCGGGACATCCGCTACTGGGTACGGAAAGCCACACCCGGCACAGAGGAAAGCAAAGAGCCGCCCAAGAAGCAGCCCATCAAAGAAGTCTTGCAGGATAAGGCTGACGAGAAAAAAGCACAAAGAACTGTCCCGGCACAGAAGAAACACAAACAACAGGATATGGAACTTTAACAGGCACTTGCCATTTTCAATCAGAGAATGTCAGGTGCTTTTCTTATTTTCAAGGAGGGATAGATTTGAATGTATTTGAAGCTGTAAAGCAGTCCGTCGCAACAAGACAGGCTGCGGAGCATTATGGAATCCATGTAAACAGGAACGGGATGGCTTGCTGCCCGTTCCATAACGATAAAACCCCAAGCATGAAGCTGGATCAGCGTTACCACTGCTTCGGCTGCGGTGCGGATGGGGATGTGATTGATTTTGTCGCCGCCCTGTATGGGCTGGGAAAGAAAGAAGCCGCCGTACAACTAGCACAGGACTTCGGGCTTTCCTATGAGGACTGGAAGCCGCCGGGAAAGGCAAAAAAGCCCAAGCCCCGGCAGAAATCCCCGGAGGAACAGTTTCAGGAAGCAAAGAGCCGCTGCTTTCGTATTCTTGCCGACTATCTCCACCTGCTCCGGGCATGGAGAACGGACTACGCCCCGCACTCCCCTGAGGAAGCCTTTCATCCCCGGTTTGTGGAAGCCTTACAGAAGCAAGACCAAGTGGAATATCTGCTGGATATGCTGCTGTTCGGGGAGACAGAGGAAAAAGCGGCTTTGATTACGGACTACGGAAAGGATGTGATACAGCTTGAACAGCGAATGGCAGAGCTTGCAGCCGCAGACGCAGCAAGAACTAAAAAACACCATGAACGCCATGCAGCCGCCACAGAGCGTTGAGGAAATCAAGGCGGGGCTGGAAACTACCGAGAAAGGCGGTGTCCGTCAGAGCATACGGAACTGCCTGACCGTATTCCAGCGTGACCCGCTGCTTTCCGGGGCTATTGCATACAACATCCTGACCGACCGCAAGGACATCATAAAGCCCATCGGTTTTCAAAGGGAAAGCACCGCCCTGAACGATACGGACATGAAGTATCTGCTTCTCTATCTGGAAGAAACCTACGGGCTTACCAATGAGAAAAAGATTGATAATGCCATCGGGATTGTGGCGAATGAAAACAAGTACCATCCCATCCGGGACTATCTCAATACCCTTGTGTGGGACGGGACAGAACGAATCCGTTTCTGCCTGCGGCACTTTCTGGGGGCTGACGCAGACGATTACACCTATGAAGCGTTGAAGCTGTTCCTGCTGGGTGCAATCTCACGAGCCTTTCAGCCGGGGTGCAAATTTGAAATCATGCTCTGTCTGGTAGGCGGTCAGGGGGCTGGCAAGTCCACCTTCTTCCGTCTGCTGGCAATCCGGGACGAGTGGTTCTCCGATGATTTGTGGAAGCTGGACGATGACAATGTGTACCGCAAGCTGCAAGGTCACTGGATTATTGAAATGTCAGAAATGATGGCAACCGCCAACGCCAAGAGCATTGAGGAAATCAAGTCGTTTTTAAGCCGGCAGAAAGAGGTCTACAAGATACCTTATGAAACCCACCCGGCAGACCGCCCCCGTCAGTGCGTGTTTGGCGGCACTTCCAATGCCCTTGACTTCCTGCCCCTTGACCGTTCCGGCAACCGCCGCTTTATCCCCGTCATGGTGTACCCGGAGCAAGCCGAGGTTCACATTTTGGAGGACGAAGCTGCTTCCAGAGCCTATATCGAGCAGATGTGGGCGGAAGCGATGGAGATTTACCGAAGCGGCAGGTTCAAGCTGGCTTTCAGCCCCGCCATGCAGCAGTATCTCAAAGAACACCAGCGGGACTTTATGCCGGAGGACACCAAAGCCGGAATGATACAGGCGTATCTTGATAAGTACACCGGGAGCATGGTCTGCTCCAAGCAGCTCTACAAGGAAGCCTTGAACCATGCCTTTGACGAACCGAAGCAATGGGAAATCCGGGAAATCAACGAGATAATGAACCAGTGCATTTCCGGCTGGCGGTACTTCCCGAATCCAAGAATGTTTTCCGAATACGGCAGACAAAAGGGCTGGGAGCGTGAAAACCCGGCAACGGACTCCGGCAACCCGTCTGAAAAAACGATGGACGGTTTTGTGGAGGTCACAGAACAGATGGAGCTTCCATTCTGAAAATGACAGCCCGTTGCACCCCCTGTTGCTATCCCGTTGCCGAGCCGGTTGCCGGGGAAAATCCCATAACTGCGGGCTTTTCTCCCTTATAACAACCAAAACAACAGAAAAATAAAAGAAAAGTATAAATAGTAACCATCGCCAGATTGAGATTGTTTGCAAGGTCTTTTGAAGCCCGTTGCCGGACTTCGTTGCCGACACCCTCTGTCTGGCTATTTTCATGTATGGAGGATAACTGCCTATGATAAATCAGAACCAGCAGGCAATGACCCTGCCTATTGATCGTAAAATGCTGCTTTCCATTCGTGAAGCGGCAGAATACAGCAATATCGGAATTAACAAAATTGACGAGATGCTGAAACAACCTAATTGTCCTTTTGTTCTGTATGTCGGAACGAAGAAACTGGTAAAACGCAAGGCTTTTGAGGAATTTATCGAAGGACGAGTTGCAATTTAACAATAAAAGTAGCTGGCACTGGTGCGTACCATTTGAAAATATCAAGTTTATGTTTTTGGTGCGCACCAAAAACGCCGGAATCTATTGAAAAAATAACGTTTTTATGTTAGAGTAGAGTGTCGTGATGAGCTCACGTTTCCTACTCTAAGGAAAGGAGTTCATTATATGGGCAAAAACTTAAAAGGCAAAGAATGTGGCAAGGGTATCTGCCAGAGAAAAGATGGTAAGTACGCCGCAAGATATACTGCAAAGGATGGTTCACGCAAGGAAAAGCACTTTGACACGCTTCCGGAAGCCCGCAACTGGCTTGCCGATGCGCAGTACGAAGATAAGCACAATGTTCATAACCCTTCCTCCGAAATGACGGTAGATAACTGGTTTGAGTTTTGGATCACAAATCTGATTGCTGATCTGGCTCCCAATACCAAAAGGAATTACAGGGAACGGTATCAAATGAACATACAGCCGGTCATCGGAAATATGCGTATGTGCGATGTCAAACCCATGCATTGTAAAATCGTTCTAAATCGGATGGAAGCAACCTATGCGGGTTCTACCATCAGACAGGCATATATTGCAATGGGAACGATGTTTCGGGCAGCAGTCATGAATGATATGCTTACCAAACATCCTATGGATGGTGTTCGTTATACGAAGCCTGTCCGGGCTGTGGATGACATCAAGTTCTTAACTGTGGAGGAACAGAAAATTTTTCTGGAAACTGCAAAACGTTCTCACAATTACAGGCAATATGTGCTGTTATTGGAGACCGGTCTGCGTACCTCTGAAATGATTGGCTTGACTTGGGATTCCATCGACTGGAAAAAGCGGACATTGACCGTCAGCAAGACACTGGAATATCGGCATAATACCAAAGTATGGCGTGCCGGTCCTCCAAAGTCGAAAAGCAGCTACCGCACTATTCCGCTGACGAACCGGGCATACGATATACTCAAATCGTGCTACGAAGAACGTCACACCCGCAAGGAATCAGAATTGCTGTCTCAGATTCTGGAATATGTGGATCGCCGTACTGGCGAAACCAAGTATCTCTGTATGAAAGATTTGGTGTTCATCAATTTCCGTACTGGAGAGCCGGCAAAAAATAGTTCCTATGACACTCATCTATACAAGCTGTGCGATGAAGGGAATATCAAACGTTTTTGTATGCACGCTCTGAGACACACCTATGCAACTCGTGCGATTGAAAGCGGAGTTATGCCGAAAGTCTTGCAAAAGCTGCTCGGTCATTCGAGCATTAAAACTACCATGGATCGGTATGTTCATGTCACTGACGCATCCCTGACGAATGCCATCAAACAGTTTGAACAGAACACTTCTCTGGCAAGCTAAAAATGGTGCGCTTCAGAAAAATTGGTGCGGAATTGGTGCGGAACACACCTCCCTAACCCAAAAAACTATTGAAAATAAAGGAGATTTAATATATATGAAATTAGGTATCGTAGGGTTACCGAATGTAGGTAAAAGTACACTGTTTAACTCATTGACGAAAGCAGGAGCAGAATCGGCGAACTATCCGTTCTGTACGATCGATCCGAACGTCGGAGTAGTAACAGTTCCGGACAAGCGTTTAGATGTGCTGGCAGAGATGTATCATACAAAGAAAGTCATCCCGGCAGCAATTGAATTTGTTGATATTGCAGGTCTTGTAAAGGGAGCTTCAAAAGGAGAGGGACTTGGGAACCAGTTTCTTGCCAATATCCGTGAAGTAGATGCTATCGTGCATGTAGTGCGCTGCTTTGAGGACGAAAATATTATCCATGTGGACGGAAATATTGATCCGCTTCGTGATATTGAAACAATTAATCTGGAATTAATTTTCTCTGACATCGAGATTTTAGAACGTCGGATCGCAAAGACAACGAAGACCGCACGAATGGATAAGACAGCTGCAAAGGAACTGGCGCTTCTGGAACGGATCAAAGCACATCTGGAAGATGGAAGGCTTGCTAAGAGCTTTGAGACGGATGATGAAGATGAGCAGGAATGGCTGAACGGATATAATCTTCTGACTTATAAACCGGTAATCTTTGCTGCGAATGTAAAGGAAGATGACCTTGCAGATGACGGAGCTTCTAATTCTGGCGTTGCAAAAGTCAGAGAGTATGCAGCGGGAGAAGGATTTGAGGTTTTTGTAGTTTGTGCAGAGATTGAACAGGAAATCGCAGAGCTGGAAGATGATGAGAAAATGATGTTCCTTGAGGAGCTTGGACTTTCCGAATCCGGTCTTGAGAAACTGATCCGTGCAAGCTATCACTTACTTGGATTAATCAGTTACCTCACAGCAGGAGAACCGGAAGTGCGGGCATGGACGATCAAAAATGGAACGAAGGCGCCGCAGGCAGCCGGAAAGATCCATACAGATTTTGAACGTGGATTTATCCGTGCCGAAGTAGTGGCATACCAGGATCTGATCGACTGCGGTACTTATGCGGCTGCAAGAGAAAAGGGACTTGTAAGATTGGAAGGAAAAGAATATGTCGTGAAAGACGGCGATATTATGCTGTTCAGATTTAATGTATAAGAGCTGCAAAGGGGAGATATCACATGGGAGCAGACGGCAGTGTTAAAGGAGGGGTACTATGAATTATGCGATTCATTTTCCGAAGCTCGGAATCCATTTGCAGCATGTGGGAAAGTCTGTTTCTGTATTTGGATTTGAGATCGCATATTACGGAATCATCATTGGAATCGGTATGCTGCTTGGAATTATTCTGGCAGTTGCCGAGGCAAAGAAGACGAAGCAGAATACAGAACATTATTTTGATCTGGCAATCTATGGGATCATCTTTGGAATTATCGGTGCGAGAATTTATTATGTAATTTTCTCGTGGGATTATTACAAAGATCATTTACTTAGTATTTTCAATCTGCGCCAGGGAGGACTTGCCATTTATGGCGGGATTATTGCAGCGGTAATTGTTATCATTGTCTATGCAGGCCGGCAGAAGATTTCAGCGCCTTTGATTCTTGATACAATCAGCATTGGTCTTGTAACCGGACAGATGATCGGACGCTGGGGAAACTTTTTTAACCGTGAGGCCTTTGGAGAATATACGAAAGGGCTGTTTGCGATGCAGCTTCCGATTGATGCAGTCAGAGCGTCTGATATTACGGAGAAGATGCGTACACATATTGTCATGCTTGATGACATGTCTTACATTCAGGTGCATCCGACCTTTCTGTATGAATCCATCTGGTGTCTGATCATTTTGATCGTACTTGTGTGGTATCATAAAAAAAGAGTATTTAAAGGGGAAATCTTTTTATTATATCTGTCTTTATACGGAGTGGGACGGTTTTTTATTGAAGGACTTAGAACAGATCAATTGGAGTTTCTTTTTACCGGCTGGCCGGTATCGCAGGTGCTTGCAGGTGTAACTGCAATCATATGTCCGTTCCTGATCGTGAGAGGACGAAAGATACAGGAGCGAAGGAAAAAACGAAAGAAAAGAAGACAGGAAGAAGAAAGAGAGCTTCAGGAAACAGAAAAGATCTTAGAAGAAATCGAAGAATGGAAATAAACAGAGAGAAGAAGATGTGCAGAAAAGATGTACATCTTCTTTTGTTTGTAAAAAGGAACAAGATTTTTATGGACTTTTAAAAACGTAGGATATATAATATGATATATATCCTGACTTTGGTATCAGAGATTAAAAAATAGTGCAAACTTTAAGGTTTGGAAGGACTGCCAGCGGCAGTCCTTCTGTGTTTGTTATTATAGTTTATAATTAAAAATAGTGTTTATTTGAGTCTCAGATAGAAAGTAATTCGTTAAAGGAAGATGAAATTTATCAGCTAGGTCATTTATAAAAGTACAATCCCTTGTGGTGTTTATATATTTATGTTCGCCTTTTGTTACCCTGAAATCTTTAATGAACCTAAATATATCTGAAGTTGAATATTTTTCATCCAGTATCTTAAATTGAAAAATCCTCTCTAAGAGAACTGTTAAATAGCAGATCAAAAAGTGGCCTTTAATCGTATTTTCTTTTTGGAGAAATACCGGCCGTGCATCCAGGTCTGATTTCATAATCTTAAAGGATTCTTCAATCCTCCACAGATTATGGTAAGTACAGTAAATATCCTGATCTGTCATCTGGGTTTCGGATGTGACCAGAAGATTGTATCCGGCAAGTGCGAGGTCCTTATCGATGGCAGCCTGATTCATCCTTGTTTTTGCTTTATTTCCTGTTTTGTCTGTGAAATCCACATATTTTCCTGCTTCTCCAAAGTCATTCCTTTTGGCTTGTGACAGGGTAAGTACTTTTGCTTTTTCTACAAGACGGTTTATTTCATATCTTTTTTTTGCAGCAAGGGAAGGATTATAGGTGACCAGGCGTTTCTCTGTAAGCATAATGGTCTGTTTTTTTCCGTTATACTCTATGGAATAAGGAAAAGTATCAATACAGCTTTTATAGCGGTATAAAAGTTTTCCACTTTTATCTTTGACATCTTTGTAATCCTGTTCTAATAATACCCAGGTTTTTTCTGTCGAAGGCAGGGTTTTTACAGATTTTGAAAACAGATAACCATCCCCGTTCTGTTTTGAAAACGCAATGTTTTGTGCACAATTCAGTCCTTTGTCTGCGACATGGATGGTTTTTCCCGTGATATTGTTCCTGTTTTTAAGTCCATCGATTACATCACGCAGAATGGGTTTTTCTGACTCATTTCCCGGATACATCTTCATACCGACCGGAATCTGGTTCCGGTCCAGGAGGAGGCCAAGACCGATGATGGGTTCCTTTTTGTTTTCTTTGCTCGGTCCTTTTTTCCTGAAATCATCTTCCCTGTCTATCTCAAAATAGAAATTCGTACAATCAAAGTAAGAGTTTGAAGTATCCAGTCCATAAACAGCCGCAGTTTGTACAGTAAAGATCTCAACAAACTTTTCATAGTTTTCTCCCAAAAAGGCAAGGCCATCAAGAAGCTGGTCATAGGAATAATGCGTCGGATGGTACAGGTTGGGAAGCACATCGTGGAATGTCCTGTTTTTACTGCATGGGCATACACCTCTTGCGTAGACTAATGTAGAAATCAATTCATAAAGGTCGAACTGAAAATCATATGTAAGATGAAAATAATTCACATACTTTTGGATTTTTAATTTCTCAAGGATTGCTTTCAGTGGAAAGTATCCAAGATAAAGAGTTGGGGAAATGTCAGAAATTTTGCGGACACCTTCTTCTTTTCGTTGCTGGTTTAAGAGATCTACTTCTTGTTGGTAAAAAGAGATTGGATCTTCCATGCCGTTCTTTTTCAGTGTTTCTACAGAACCAAGGGATTTGTAGCATTTGTGGGCTGCCCCATTTTTTTCAGGATTATAAAAACTGTCATAAATCGCAAGATAAGTTCTGCCTTTTAAAGTTGTCTTTTTTAAAAAATATGCCATAGAATCCCTCCTCAAAAAAAGATAGCACTACTAACACTATTATTATATCACAAAAAAAGAATTTTGAAAAGTTTTTTTGCAATAAAAAAAGCCTTATTTTAAGGCATTTGTGAGGCTTCAGAGCAGAAAATACTCCTAAAGATTTCTAGTGCTAACTTCTAAAGACGGGAGCGAAGGAAAAAACGAAAGAAAAGAAGACAGGAAGAAGAAAGAGAGTTTCAGGAAACAGAAA